>CAWKLL010000035.1:0-97665 GCA_963850255.1 uncultured Gammaproteobacteria bacterium | reverse complement strand
TCGTAGTGAAGAAAACAGTTTATGTAGCGGGTTCGGCGTCGCCCGCAATACCACAGCCATGAACCTCTGCCACACTGTAAATCTATAACCGCTGGCACGCGCGTACTCCTGCATCTCGCGGGTTAGTGGCAGCTGATCAGGTTGCAGGACCCAACCCGAGATGTAGCGATTACGCAGCCGCGGCCAGAGTTGCCAGTCGAAACAATCGCTGAACGACTGCTCGAGACCCAGCATCTCCAGGGTAAACATAGTGCGCAGGCACTTGGTACAGCGCGAGCAATTGCGGCCTTGCGCAGCGACCGTCGTGCAGACATTTAACCAGCGCCGGGCAGCCGGCAGCTCGGCAATCAGGCGTGTTTTCTCAACGCGCGTGTACTGGCTACCGCTGGCCACGCAGTCCAGGCTTTCCGTTGATAGCAAGTGCACCAGGGCCGGACTGGCGAAGGCGATGTCGTAGGTCGGCGCAATATAGACATCAGCATAACGGAAAGAGGAAGCGAGATAGTAACGCCGCACCAGCTTCTGCAACATCAGCACGCCGGCCAGGCTGCGAATCGGATTGGTCTGCTCGAAGGACATCTGTAGCAGCTCACTTAGATTCGAATCCAGCTTGAGAAACGGCTGACCCATTTCTTCCGGGAAGCCCCTGTTCAACTCATAGCGTTGATTGAACAGCCGGCGGGCGTCTTCGCCACCAAAATCTCCGTTCGAACCGAGGTTGTGAAATAACAGGTGGGTTACGGCATAACCCGGCGGTATATCCTTACGCGAATGGTCGTAAAGCACGCCGAAGGAGTCTACGCCCGCAGAGAAGCCGGTGATTACCCCCGTCGCCCCTTGGTTTATCGGCTCCCCACTGCAATGGCGGGCCTTAATGCGCACGCGCTTAAATTGCGGCAGCTGTTCGGCCAGTATTGGCACCACATAGTGATTCAGGTTGTAAACCAGGCGCGCGGACATTTCACCGTCGGCATCGATGTCCTCACCGAGTTGCATGGCCTTGAGTAACAGGCCAACTACAAAACCATCCAGACGCTCGGTCAGAAGCTCCCGGCCCTCGGGTAGCGGCAGGGAGAACCACAGCCTGTGAGCTTCGCCGGCATACTCAGCCTGAGCCTGGGCGCGCATTTCGCCACGCTCTTCAACAAGTTCAGCAGAGTGGATACGCATGGCGCCTCAGTGTTGCGGCTGGTCGATGGCGACGGCATAGCGTAATTGCCAGTGCAGCAGCATCTCATTATCTGCTTCTTGGTGGATGCCGACGAATTCAGCCAGGCCGTCAGCCACTCGTTCTGGGCTGGCGTCCCGGCAAGAGAATAGTTTCCAGCAAAACTCGCCCAATGTTCGGCGATCAGGGAAACGCCAGGGCACATCCAGCAACTGATCCTCCAGCACCCGTAGCCCCTGCGCTTCCAGTCCCGCAGTGAATTCCTGCTCAGCAATGAAATAGCCGCAATGACCACCGGGCGTAAATTGATCTACAAACTCGTTCAAGAAAGCCGCGGCACCGCTGCCGGCAGCCACATCGGCCACGACAATTTGACCACCGGGCTTTAGCAACCTCGCCCATTCCCGATAAACGTCCGTGCGTTCGGGCAGATGATGCAGCCCGGCCAGACTCAGAATTCGATCGAAACTCGCACTCGGCAGACCGGTTTCATCAATAGGCTCGTGTCGCGCCTGGTAGTGCTGTCGAAGGCTTTCTCCGAAGCGCGGCGACGGCTCCACACAAACCACGCCGTCGCTGGTACCGAGTCGCTCGCGCACACCGTCAGCGACGTAGCCTCCCCCTGCCGGCAGGTCAAGGATCGACAAGCCCGGCTGAAGCTTCGCGCGATTCAACAGCGCGGACCGCTCGGCCTCGCGCGCGCCCGGGCACAGCCGCCCGGCCTCGTTGTAGTCGTGACCGCGCGCCTCAAAGGTCGCCTTATAGTCGTTCACCAATCCCCACCGTTCGCGCCGCTACCTGAAACCCGCTGAACCCCTGTATCAAGTCGTTACTTCGTAGAAAATACGCCGCGCTTTTTGTTTGCCGATCATCTTGGCGATCATGCGCTGGGCCTTGTCCTGGGTGCGGATGTCATCCACAAACCCGGCGTGAAAGCCGGCGATTCTGGCCAGCCGGGCGGGGTCGGTTTCCGGCTGCAGGTCTTCCAGCTGCTCAAGATAATAGGCCAGGTAGTCGATGGCACAGTCACGCAGGTCAGCATAACGATCGCGCGAAAACATGCCGTAAATGGTGCAGTCATTGCGATATTTTTTCATCCATTCAGGATAACGATCGTCGCACTCGAAGCTGGGATAGCGATCACGCAGGGCCAGCAAGGGATCGACCCAGCGTGCGCGATAGTCCGCATCATCGAAGGGACAATTGACGTTCAGATGACCGATGGCTTTGCGCTTGGTAAGCAGGCAGAAGAAAATAAATATCGGCGCCGAATAGTCAGGCTGCGGATAAAAGATGGTGTTGATCTGGTCCAGCGGCGGCAGCTTGACGCGAAATCGCATGGCGAACAGCTTCCGAAACGGCCCACCCTGCCAGTTGAAATGTTCTGCATCGAGGACTTTCAGGAACGCCTTGGGTCTGGCTATTTCTTCTTCTAATTCAAGTGGTTCTAAATCTACCTTCTCACTGATTCTGCGCATGAACCCGGTCAGCAGGTCATCCAGTTCTGCGGCCACTAATCAGGCCGCGTACTTTTCGAAATCGCAGGTCACGTCCTGGAACACGGCATTCGGCTCGAACTGGAAAGTTCGGAAGTTGATATGGCCCTGCCCGCCAGCCAGGCCCGTCGGCTTGATCAGCCCGGCGGCGGATGTCACCGCCCCGAAATTCTGCCGGCCACGGAACATCATCGGATCCCAGCCGTGGTACATGAAGGTCATACCCGGCTGCATGGACGAAGACACATGCGCCATGGCGATGAACGAACCATAGCCGTTAAAGATCCGGATGAGGTCGCCATCGGTCACGCTGCGCGCAGCGGCGTCATCCGGGTTTACGTAGATATCCGGTTCGCCGCGCTGCATGCCGACCAGCAAGGGGTCATCGCGCCACATGCTGTGAATGCCGTGCCGGGCATGGCCCATCAATAGTCGCAGCGGCATACCCTTCTCGCCCATCGGCGCACGGTGGGTAGGCAGGGCTTCACCTTCCTGCAGGAACCAGTCGTGGTCTATGTAGTACTGCTGACGGCCGGTTAGCGTGTGGTAGGGCTTCTTGTCGACGACACTGCGACTCATGGTGTCGCGGTAGGGTGAATTGGGCCCGTAAACCAGCCCGTCGGAATCCGGCACCCGGGTCAGGCCGTTTTTCGCCAGCGTATCGAAGGATTCCTTCGGCAGGTTCGGGTTTACCTGCAGCTGGAAGTCCAGCGCATCGCGCATGCTGGTATAGGCACCGTTCTTGGTGAACATGGTATGGAACTGCGTAAAGTCACGCGTGACCGGCATGCCGAAATAATTGTCTTGCATCGGCGCTATGCCGCGGGCCGAAGCGCGATCGCTGATTGCTTTTGACAGGCGCACGAACAGCTCGAAATCATCAACCGCTTCACCCAGCGGCGGCACGGCGGCATCCAGCACCTGCAGGTAGGGCGTCCATTGCCAGAGCACGATGTCCTGCCGCTCGTAATGATGAGCGATCGGCAGTACGTAATCGGAATACATACTCGTTACGCCCATATCCGTGGCGCAGGTAACGATGGTCTCCAGCTTTTCAAAGGCTTCTTTGCGCCAGCGCTTGCCCGAGGCGCGCCAGTTTGCTGCGTTGCTGCCCATGTAAAAACCCATTTTCCAGGGCGTCTTGCTGTAGTCCGGAAACCAGCGCTTTTTCACCGACTCCTGGAAGTAGCGATCGAAATGCTCGGCGACCTGGTCGCCGTAGACCTGGCGGTTCAGCTCCTTGCCATCGGCATGCACGTAGTCCCAGCGCGACAGTGTCGCGACCCGCAAGGTCGGCGGTAGACCGTCGAACCAGAACGCCGCCTGGTCCTGATCCTTGGCCAGGTTCATGAATTGCAGACCGCCACCCGGCTTGCCGTGATTGCCCGTTACCGTCAGCAGCAACATGGTTGCCCGCTGGAACAGATCGCCGTGCAGCCACTTCGAGATTCGAAAGCCGGAATAGACCATTGCCGGCTTGGCGTTAGCAAAGGTACGCGCAAGCTCGCGGATCACGTCCGGGTGCAGGCCCGTTGTCTCGCCTGCGCGCTCGGGCGTATAGGCCTCCAGGTGCTCCAGCAGCAACTGATACACAGTGGTAACTTCGATCTGCTGGCCGGCTGATTCGATGGTCCAGCGTCCCGTCAGGGCCGGTTTGAGACCGCCGAGGCTAAGTTTTTCTGCATGCTCCGGAACCGGTACGCCCGGCGGTGGTACTTCGAAGCCCGTGCCGGGCGCCGCCGCCGGCGCATTGGCCTCGGTATCCCAGAAATAGAAAATCTGCTCGCTGTTGTCGCCGTCCGCACCAAAATCTGTGGCCCGCAGAAAGCGCCGATTGTCCGTTCTGACCAGGAACGGCAGGTCCGACTGCTCGAGAATGTAGTCGATATCCTCCAGCCCTTCGGCCAGGATTGTCTGCACCATGCCCAGCGCCAGCGCCGCATCGGTGCCCGGCTTCGGGTTTACCCATTTGCTGGCGTGCATGGCCGTGGGTGTAAATTCCGGCGAGATGGCGACGACTTCGGTGCCGTTGTAGCGTGCCTCCCAGAAAAAATGCGCGTCCGGAATTCGGGTTACGGCGGGATTGGCGAACCAGACGAAACAGGCTTTCGACTTGAAGATCGACGCGGCAGTGTCGCCGAGCAGCGGTTCACCGACGGTCAGATAAATACCCGTCGGCAGGTCTCCGACGCCCGCAAATGCCTCAGGCAGCGGGCTGCCGGTAATGGTCGCGAAGCGACCGAGGCCCATCAGTGAAGCCCGCTTCATCGCCATCTGTGTGCCCAGGCCCATGGTGATGGACTCGGCGCCGTGCTCGCTGCAGGTATCGATGAAACGGTCGGCGATTTCTGCGAGCGCCTGCTCCCAGCTGACCCGCTCCCATTGCCCGGCGCCGCGCTCACCAACCCGTTTCATCGGGTAGAGCACCCGCTGCTGGCCGTACATGTACTTGGCGTGGCGCAGGCCTTTCTGGCAGCCGCGCGGCCCATAATCCGGTGCGTCAGGGTCCGACTTGCCGTACTCGCCCTGCTGCTCCTCGCGCCAGACGATGCCGTTCTTGACGTAGACATTGAAGGCGCAGCCACCCTGGCAATTGGTGCCGTGGGTGCCGTGCACGACCTTGTCCCAGGTCCACTTTTCGCGCATCAGGTCTTCCCAGGCGCCATACGGGGCATCCATACCGACCTGTGCCGCAGCCGGCTGCGCATACTTGAGTGTCAGGGCACTCGCCCCACTGGCAGCCAGGAATCCGCGCCGGCTGGTTGTCTGCACGCTGCTCACAGTTGTTCTCCTCAAAGTCCTGCTAACCATGCTGGCCCGGCATAACGAATTGCCGGGTGCTGGCCTGACCTAGCGCAAACTCCACCAGGGGCATGCGCATGTGGCCGAAAAACATTTGTTCGTCGACGAATAGTGTCGCCGAACCAAAGCCGCCACGCTGCACCAGCTCACGGGCATTGTCGGCCAAAAGCTGATCCAGTTCCGGGGCTACCATGGCCGCTGAAAAATCATTGCCATCGACACCTGCCTCGGACGCGATGCTCATCAGCAAACCCGTATCGCTGATATCTTCGCAGGCGCCGTGACAGGCGGCAAATACGGCCAGACTGTATTCCATGACCCGGCCATGTCGCTGCGCTGCCAGCAAACCGCGCAGTGCCGCGCGAGAGTCGGGTACCCTGCCAGGCGGGCGCTGAATAATCACATTGTTGTAATGCGCCCAGGCAGCCAGATCAGCCGCCTGGTAGGTCGACCGCGGCCCTTCATCAAACTGGCCGGCGTCAAAAGCCGGCCCGGCTATTTCGGCCAGGTCCGCCAGCAACAAAGGTTTCCAATCCACCGTAGCGCCGCTGCGCAGGATCATATCGCGCAGGCGCACACAGGCCAGATAGCTCCAGGGGCAGGCGAAATCAAAATAGAACGCGACGGTCTGCACCAGCAAACTCAGGACGCTTCGCGCGCGCGCAGCGCGGTTTTCAATACCTTGCCGCCGGCATTACGGGGAATCGCGTTAATGGTTTCGACGTCACGCGGGATTTTCATGCGTGCAATTAGCGGCTCACAGAAAGCTGCCACTGCCTCGGCATCCAGGACTGCCCCGCCGGTCACGATAAATGCTTTCAGGCTCTCGCCCCATTTCTCATGCGGCACGCCAATCACGGCGACATCACGAATATCGGGATGGGTCAGCAAAACCTCCTCCACTTCGCGCGGATAAATATTGATACCGCCGGAAATCACCATGTCTTTCTTGCGATCAACAATATAGATATGCCCTTCGTCATCACGTCGGGCCAGGTCGCCGACGGTCACCCAGCCGTCATGGAAGGCTTCAGCCGTCGCTTCAGGTTTCTGCCAGTAGCCGTTAAACAGATACGGACTGGTGGAAAACAGCTCGCCCACTTCGTCGGGCTGGCAGATACTGCCGTCCGGCCGCCGCACTTCAACCTGGGTGCTGGGGATAGGCTGGCCCACGCAAGCCTGCTTGCGCAGCTGATCAGCAGGACGCAGATTAGTCACAATGCCGGCCTCGGTGGAGCCGTAAGTCTCATGCAGAATGCCGGGACCGAAATAGGCCACCAGCTTTTCCTTCATTGTCTGTGGCAAGGGCGCAGCGTTGGAAATGACCGTGGTCAGCTGCTGCGGACGAAATTTTTCAAGCGTTTCCGCGGGCAGACCCATCAGCGCATGAAAATGCGTGGGAACGCCGAAAAAGCCGGTCATTTTGCCCTCGCGCAGTCGCTGCATCACGAGTTCAGGATCGAAGCCCGCCATAATTTCTGCGTGGCCACCGAAAAACACCGGAGCCAGCGCGAATATCATCCCGGCGCCATGACACATGGGCGCGATGGCCAGGAAGCGATCGTCGGGTGAATAGCAGCCATATTCGCTGGCCATGGCAAACATCGACAGCGCCCGCGATCGATTCGGCACCAGCACACCCTTCGGTTTGCCGGTGGTCCCGGAGGTATAGGGAATAGTGAATACTTCCCACTCCGGCACTTCGGGCGGCTCGCCAGGCTGACTGCTTGCCAGCCACTGATCGAATTCCCCGCCCAGGTGGATTATCCGCTCGACGCTCGCCAGCTTGGCATCCTTGAGCGCCGCGCCACTGTCGTCATCGACAAATAGCACGCGCGCCTGGGCATCGTCACAAATAGCCGCGATCTCAGCCGCCGCCAGCTTGGGGTTAATCGTCGCCAGGCCCACGCCGGCCTGCGAGGCGCCGATCACCGTTTCCATATAGGCGATGGAGTTCTTGGCAACAATGGCACCATGATCACCGATGCCCAGGCCCAGATCAGCGCTCAGGGCGGTGGTGAGTCGATCGATACGATCGATCAGCGCGGCGTAGCTGCGCGTTTCATGCCCGTGCCGATACGCCAGCTTGGCCGGATTGCGGGATGCGGCAGAGCGCACCCCGTCAGCGATGGACAGGTGACGAAAAGCCGCCGGCAGTTGCACGCTATTCACAATAAGGCTGCTCAGCCGGGCAGCTTGAAGACCCGCAGGGCATTGTCGCGCATCAACATCTGCTTGGCCTCGTCGCGAAAGCCGAGTTCGTCCACTTCGCGCACGGCGCGTTCCGGATCAATAACCGGCCAGTCAGTGCCAAACATCACCTTTTCCCGCCCGTAGCTATTGGCGTAGTGAACGAACTGCGATGGCCAGTACTTGGGCGCATAGGCGTCGCCGGCGGTGTAGACGTTTTCATGCTTCCAGCACATGGAAATCATCTCGTCCGTCCACGGGATACCGATATGAATACCAATCAGGCGTAACTCCGGAAAGTCGATGGCCACCTGGTCGAGCAGAATCGGCCGTGCCACGCTAGGCAGGCGCCTTTGCCGGGAGTAAATGAGGTTATGACCCACCTGCATCATGATGGGAATATCCAGCTCGCAGCACTTGGCGTAATAGGGATAGTACTTGGCGTGATCGGGCGGTAATTCGCACCAGTGCGGATACAGGTGCGCACCGACAAAGCCACACGCCTTGACCGCGTGTTCCAGGTCACGCAGGCCCTGCATGCCGCGAAACGGGTCAATGCCGGCGAGGCCGGAAAAGCGTTCCGGATGTGCCTGGCAGACGGCATGCACGGCCTCAACGGGCAATTCGAAACCGCCGGCCTTGTTGATATCACCCGCGCGCACGGCAATTAGCAGCGAGCGTTCAATCCCGGCCCGATCCATACGCGCCAGGTAATTGTCTACGGATACACCGGCGCGCATCTCCGCCGGCATTCGGACTTGCGCCTTGAACTCATCGTCCAGGCCTGTCCAGCCATTGTCTACAGCTTCTGGCGTGTACAAATTACAAACAATATCAATGGCGCCGGACATGGTACCTCACGTAACTTCTTAAGAGTGAATCGGCCTTGCCGAGCGCGCCTATTGCCCGTCCAGATCCCAATCGCCGGATGAACGAGAACGCACGGGCAGACCGGCAATCACCGGCGCCTGGGTCTTCGGATCGTAGTTGATCGCATCGCCTTCAATGACTATCCGCTCATTGACAGTGATCCAGTTAACCAGCGAGCCATCGAGACGGAAAATGCCACTCCAACCGCGCTCTTCGCCGGCCACGAAATGGCCATGTTTAACCAGCGCGGGGCGGAAAAAATAGGTGCCCGAATCCAGTTTGCCGAAGTTGTAGTCGAGCACCCCGTCGAGGCTATAGGCTTCCTCAAACACCGGGTGGTGAACCATACGATTGTCAGACCAGCCCGGCGGTGCCCAGGCCAGCATCGTGACGAAGCCGCTGTTGTTGTTTTCCGGTGAGGCCGGATCCAGGTACAGCAACTTCAGTTTGAGGAAACGCTGGGTATCCCCCTCGTAGACATTCGGCATCCACTCCATGCGGCTGCTGTCTACCAGCGTCAGCTCGCCCTTCTCGTCGGAAGCGGTGTTACCGCCGCGGGAAACAAAGCCGTCGCGATCCTTATCGGACTTGGTGAAGCCCCAGTCGCCATATTCGCGGAAAATCAGGATCTCCGAGCCCTCGGCGACGGACAGCTCGGGTACCCGCAGGCCGGCTGGGGAACGGAAATAGGCACCCTTGCCCATGGTCTGGTTGCCCAGCTTTACGGCGCCCTGCATCACGTACCACTCAATATCGGCATGGTGATAGCCGCCCGGGCGATGCCAGGCGCCATCGAAAATCAAACGTGTCGAGGCTGAACCGTCCTCTTCATCATAGGAAAGGTTGCGTTGGCGGACCTTACCCTCGCCGCCAGGTAACTCCGCCGGATGCCAGCAGAGGTCAGATTCCTGAATCAGTTCTACATGAGGTCGCACGTCAGTATCTCCTTGAAGCAAGAGCCCCCGCCGGGGCGTTCAGCAGACTGACTATCGGGCGTTTTTTGGGCGGTTGCAACTGCCCATTGAGACGGTCCCGCGGTATGGACGTCGGCGACGACAAGCACGCCCTGGAAAGCCGGCCATGTAGTAATGTTCGCATCACAGACGCACGGGTGTGTCTGGAGGAGCCTGCCGGCATGAGCACGTTTGAAGCCTGGAATTATCTGCACGTTCTGATGTTTGTTTTCTGGATTGGTACGGATCTGGGCGTGTTCCTGTCCGCCCGGCGCGCCGCAGATCCAACGCTCAGCTTTGAGAGCCGCGTCATGCTGCTGCATTGGGCACTGCGCATCGAACTGCTGCCGCGCGTCATGTGGAAGGCGGCGCTGCCCCTGGGCGTCATGCTATCCGTGGATATGGGCCTGCTGGACCTGGGCAGCACCGGCATTGCACTGGTCTGGCTGTTTACCCTTGCCTGGACCGCGCTGAGCGTGACCGGCGCCTACAAATATGATCAAGCCATCGGCCATAAGCTCGGCCAGGCAAACAACGTGGTTACGGGGATCGTCGGCGCGAGCCTGATTGCATTGGCGATCTCGTCGGGGATGGGTAACGGTCCCTTCGATGCCGAAGCCACCTGGCTGCTGTGGAAGGTCGGCCTCTATGGCCTGATCAACCTGATGGTCATCGTTATGATCCTGGTCTTCGATCCGCTCGGCGCCGCGTTTGGCCGCATGGCCGTGGAAGGCTCGACCCCGGAACTGGAACAGACCATCAGCACCGTCATGAGTCGTTCCACCGTGATCATTTGGGCCACTTACGGCACCATCGCACTGGTCGCCTTTATCGCCGCCACCAAGGTGCTGTAAAGCCTGCCGCTATGCTCGACGGGCAAAACCGCCTGCAGAAAACCCCCTAGCCGAGGGGCGATCCGGGCTGGAATACGCCGAGGAAGCCCTCCAGTAACAGGCAGATCCACAAGCCGAGGACGAACGGCTTGGTGCGCGCCAGGCTGCCGCTCATCTGCTGATTGACCGCATCAGAAGAGCCCTCCTGCGCCATCCGGCCGATACCGGCTATCAGCGGCTTGACGGCGACTCGCATCAACAGCCCGAACACGATAATGGCGGCAAATAAAATCAGCTTGCCAGCCACCCAGGGCGCGCCATCCAGGCGGCCGGTGCTCCAGGAATAGGCCACGGAGGCGAGAATGCCGAACAGCAGGGCGAAGCGAAAATAGAAATCGATGCGCGTTGCCGTTTCGCCCAGCGGCGTGCCGGCCTTGAAATGAATGATCAAGACCATGCTCAGCCAGACGGGACCCAGCAACAGGATGCCGGCCCACTGCCAGGGCGGATGGGGAATGCCCACATACTCGGTAAGGATGCCGCCGACGGTCAGCATCAGGCTCATGCAGATACGTGGCACCAGATCGATCTGCGCCATGGTTTGCGCGGCCACCAGGCGTTGCCCGTCACTCAGCGCAGTATCGCAAATTCGACCGCTGAGATAATAGACGCCCACATCCGGGCCCAGCCAGTAGACAAATAGCATCAGGTGCATAAACAGCACCAGCTCATACAGGGTCAGACCGTCGTTGGCGCCATCCAGCGCGCCAGCGCCCATAGCCAGACCTAGCGGCAACAAAATCAGCAACAGCAACAAGCCGGTAGCACTTCGAGTCATGACGATCAATCCCCACCCACAGGCGAGTTATTGTTCACGCGCGCTGCAGCAAATACAAACGCCCGGCCACGCTGCGACCGAAGGCCGGCGCTGCAGGATCCGGACTACTGCTCCGGCGGCTTGCGGTCGTCATCCATCAGGATGCGCCAGGCTGGTGTATCAAGGTCATCAAACTGACCTGAGCGAACCGCCCAGAAGAAAGCCGCAATGGCTGCGATCAGCAAAACCAGGCCCAGGGGAATCAGGTAGTAAATGATGTTCATGCGCGGCTGGCTGTCGTTTTACAGCAGCCGCCAGCGGCCGGTGCGTCGGCCTCTGGCGTTGCCTGCGGCAATCTGGCCGGCTGCTGGTGGCCCAGACGCAGGGCGTTCAGCGTAACCAGCAGAGAGCTCGCCGACATACCCAGAGCCGCCATCCAGGGCGCCAGCATGCCGCTGGCCGCCAGGGGCAAGGCAATCAGGTTATAGCCAATGGCCCAAACGAGATTCTGACGCACCACCTGCATCGTCTTGCGCGCCATCTGGAAGGCTGCATCCAGCGGCTCAAGGGCGTTGCTCATGAGCACGCAATCGGCTGAATGTTGGGCCAGGGCTGTCCCTGAACCCATGGCGATGGAAACGTCGGCGCCGGCCAGCACGGGCGAGTCGTTGATGCCGTCACCGAGCATCGCCACACAAGCACCTTCGGCCTGCAGGGAGCGGACAAAAGCCAGTTTGTCCGCCGGTTGCTGCCGCGCGCGCCAACTTTCGATACCCAGGCGCGCGGCCAGACTGGCCACGGGCGCGGCTCGATCACCACTGGCCACATGCAGGCGCAAACCCCGCTCGCGCAGTCCCTGCAGGGCTAGCCGCGCCCCGCTTCGCTCGGTCTCCGTGAGCTCAAACACCGCCACCAAACCTGACGAATTGCCGAGGTAAACGCGCCGCAATTCATTGCCGTCCTCGGAATCCGGCTCTGTAGGTTGGTCGAGCAGGCCTGCGGCGTATTCACGGGTTCCGATTCGCCAGCGCTCCCCGTCTACTAGACCGCATAGACCGGCCCCGGGAACCGCCTTAACGGCTTGCGCGGCAGTCGCGCCGGGAATTCCGAGAAATGCGCGCGCCAGCGGGTGCTCAGACTTGCTTTCGAGACTGGCTGCGATCGCCAGCACCTGCGCCTGATTCGCCGCCGTGAAGGTATCGACACGAGCGATCTCGATGGCGTCGGCCGTCAAGGTACCGGTCTTGTCGCAGACCAGGTCGGTCACCTGCGCCAGGGTCTGCAGCGCCCCGCTCTTGCGCAGCATAAATCCCTGTCGGGCCAGCGCCGCAGTGGCTACGGTAAATGCGGCCGGGGTAGCCAGCGCCAGCGCACAGGGACAGGTGACCACCAGCACCGCCAGCACCACCTCGAAGGCGCGCGCCGGTTCTAGAGACCACCAAAGTAAACCGGTAAGCGCAGCCGCCAGCAATACGCCGCCAACAAAGTAGGATGCCACCCGATCAGCCGTCGCTACCAGCCGCGGTTTATGCGCCTGGGCATCGCCTACCAGGCGACCGATCTGGGCCATCACCGTATCCGCGCCAATCTCACTGACTGTCATTTCGAGCGCACGCTGCCCGTTCACACTGCCGGCCAGCACCTTCTCTCCCAGCCGTCTCGCTACCGGCGTCGACTCACCCGTCAGCAGAGACTCATCCAGATCGGCGAGCGCACTCTGCAAACGGCCGTCGGCCGGCACGGTGGCACCAGGCGCCACCAGTACCAGGTCACCAGAGAGCAATTCCATCGCGCCGACCTCCTGCGGCTGACCCTCCACCAGCCGGGTTGCGACCCGCGGCAGGTGCCGTGCCACGGCACCGGTGAGATTCAGGGCCTGATGGCGCCCGGTCATTTCCAGGAAGCGCGCAGCGGAGAGAAAGAATACGAACATGGTGGCCGAATCGAAATAGACCTCTCCCTGCCCGGCAAAGGTGTTCCAGACACTGGCCAGCCAGGCACTGCCCACCGCCAGGGCAACGGGGACATCCATACTGAGGCCGCCAAGGCGCAGCCGCTGCCAGGCACCGCGAAAGAAGGGTGCGCCGGCGTAAAACACCACCGGGGTTGCTACGATCAGGCTGATAAGACGCAGGAATTCTTCGATCTCGGCATCCCGCCAGGCACCCGAGTACAGGGCGACGGCAAAACTCATCACCTGCATCATGCCGAGCCCTGCGATGATCAGACGTTTGAGCGCGGCGCGACGTTCCACAGTCGCAGCCCTGTCACTGGCGTCTTCAGTATACGGAAACGGCGTGTAGCCGAGTCGCGCCAACTGGGCCAATAGCTCGCTGAGCGCCAGCTGGCGAGGATCCCAATGCAGCGAAGTTCTGGTGGTTAGCGGATCGACGCTCACCGCCAGCAAGCCAGGCAGCGTCGCCAGACTACTTTCGATCAGCCAGGTACAGGCGGCGCAGCGCACACCTTGCACCAACAGCTGCGCGCGCCGACTGCCATCAGCCTCAACACTGACAAATTCCCGCTGCAGCGCCGGACGATCGTAGCTAAGCCAGCGTTGCGCGGTGATATCGCGCCCGGCAGCCGTTCCGGTGGGTCCGTCGCGATAGCGATAAAACTCCGTCAGGCCGCGCTCGACAATCTGTCGGGCGGTGCGCGCACAAGCCTCGCTGCAGATGGGTCGAGCCTGGTTGTCAATATCCACACTCGTAGCGGGCGAATCGGCCGGCAAGGCCGCACCGCAATGAAAACAGACAGATCCGCTAGTCATACTCCGCAACCGGTGCTGACAGGGTCAGTTGATTGGCGTTTGCCGGTAGCTCAGCCACCAATCGCCAGCCGGCGTCCGGGTCGCTGAGCTGAATGTAAAAACGCCCTGGCGGGCGCTGGAGTGCGCCGCTGAAAACCTCGCCGCTGCGCTCCAGCCGCAGGCTTTGGTCCAGTTCCTCACGCGTGGGATGAATGAGTTCAAGGTTCAGCTGTTGCGGCGGATTGAAACCGGGCAAGCCGCTGTGCAGATAAGCCCGCAGGCGCCCATCGTCTGCGTCTGCCGCCGGCAGCTCCAGGCGCACAGACAAAGCCAGCTGCCGGGCACGCAGATCACGCTCGGCACGCTCAACCGTCACCCGGGCGATGTCAGCATAGTCGTCCACGACCAGGGCGGGCGGACCGCCCGCCAGCCAGGCCGTCGTCAGGCCACCAATCACGGCCACAGCAGGCGGGATCATGACCAGCCACGGCCACAAATGCCGGTACCAGGGCTTTTCTTCGTGGCCTTCAGCCATAACAGCAAGTGTACTCATGACGCATCAGTTGAGCGGCATGATAAAGCGTGATTCGCGGCTGGCCTCAACTTCCGGGTCGCTGGCGCGTCGGGCACGAAACGTCAGGGTGTGCCCACCGGGACTCGCCGCATCACGCGCTATCTGAACGCGTGCGATGACGCTGGCCACGGCGCCGGCCTCCAGCTGGATCAGCGGCGGGTCGGTTTCCAGGCTCGCCCCGGGCAAACCCTCCACGCTCAGGTTTATGGTCTGCGCCAGCTCTGATTTGTTCAGAATCTTCAGCGTGTAAACCGTGACGATTTCCCCACTGCTGGTCTCACGGTAAATTGCATTGCGATCGCGAATAACATCCAGACCCAGCGGAGACCGATTGGCGAGGGCGAACAAAAAGGCTGCAAATAAAGCCGTCAGAAAAGCCCCGTAAAACAGGGTTCGGCCGCGAAACACCCGGGTCGGCTTACCCTCGAGGGTATTCTGCGTGGTATAGCGAATCAGACCACGCGGATATCCCATTTTATCCATCACCGTGTCACAGGCATCAATGCAGGCGGCGCAGGTAATGCATTCATATTGCAGGCCCTTGCGAATATCTATCCCGGTAGGACACACCTGCACGCAAATATTGCAGTCGACGCAATCACCCAGGCCCGCTTCTGCCGAGGGCTTGCCACGCTTGCGCGGGCCGCGCGGTTCGCCACGCTGGCTGTCATAGGAAACGATCAGCGTATCGCGGTCGAACATCGCGCTTTGAAAGCGCGCGTAAGGACACATGTACTTGCAGACCTGCTCGCGCATGTGGCCCGCATTGCCGTAAGTGGCAAAGCCGTAAAAACATACCCAGAAGGTTTCCCAGGGTCCCAACTGAAAGCTGATTAAGCTCGCGCCGAGCTCCTTTATCGGTGTGAAATAGCCGACAAAGGTGAAGCCTGTCCAGACGGCAAACAGTATCCACAATATGCGCTTGCTGGCCTTGCGCAGAATCTTCTCGGCGCCCCAGGGGGCCTTGTCGAGTTTCTTTCGTTTGCTGTGACGCCCTTCCGTAATGCGTTCCAGCCAAACGAAAGCCTGGGTCCAGACGGTCTGCGGGCAGGCATACCCGCACCAGACTCGGCCAGCAACAGAGGTCGACAAAAATAGCAGCAACGCTGCCATGATCAGCAGCCAGGACAGAAAAATGAAATCCTGCGGCCACAGAGTAATACCAAAAATGTAGAATTTACGCGCCGGCAGATCGAAAAGTACGGCCTGACGCCCGGACCAGGAAATCCACGGAAAAAAATAGTAAATGCCGAGTAAGACCAGCGCCGCCCCCTTACGAAAGCGGCTATAGAGTCCGTCAACCTCGCGCGCCTGGATCTTCTCGTGTTTGACGTAGAGCGACTTATTCCCTGTCGCAGTCTCGGTCATGCTTAACTGTCCTTGTCAGGTGATGAACCATTGCGTCTGGCAGTGCGCAGCAGAAATACAGAAATCGCACTGGATACCAGGGTGATCGACCAAAAGAAGAAAAAACCCAGGGCATAGCCGCTCATGCGCCCAAAATCCAGCGAGTCAACCATGTTGTCACTCAGCGACTCGGGATCGACAAAAGCGAAAAACAGCATGGTGGCCAAGCCGGCGGCCAGAAACGACGGCCATAAAATAGCCGCGATGGCCTGTGCGCTCCGACTCCAGGGCAGCTGTTCCGGAATCACTGCAAGGTCGTCGCTATCCTCTCCGTCGCCGGGTGCTTCTTTGTTCACGTCCCTAGTCCGCGCGGCCTACGCTCAGCACATAAGCCACCAGCGTACGAATGCGATCTTCAGACAATAAGGCGCTCTGCGCAGGCATCTGATTGACTCGGCCGTTCATGATGATATTGCGCAAATCCTCGGCGCTGCCGCCGTGCAACCAGATATCGTCGCTGAGTTTAGCGCCACCGAGTACGGCTACACCCTGTGCCGTCGGGCCGTGGCAGGCCGAGCAAAATTGCATGTACTTGGCCTGGCCTTCGGCCGCCGCGGCCGTGTCGCTGGAACGACCGGAGAGGCTAAGCAGGTACTCGACCACCTGGTCGGTACCCTGTTCACCCAATGCCGCGCCAAGCGCCGGCATTACCCCGATGCGCCCATTGCTAATGGTGGTCTGTATGGCTTGCGGATCACCCCCGTAGAGCCAGTCACCGTCGGTCAGGTTCGGGAAGCCCCTGGCGCCGCGCGCATCCGAGCCGTGACAGGTTGCGCAGTTATTCAGATAGAGGTTACGGCCCAGTCGAATCGCATCGGGATCCTTGCCCATATCAGCCAGGCTCATGCCTTCAAAAGCGGCATAGATATCGCCGTAGCGAGCTTCGGCTGCGGCCACCTCAGCCTCATATTGATTGCGCTGGTCCCAGCCGGTAACACCGGCGAAGTTACCCATACCCGGATACACCACCAGGTAAACCAGCATATAAAAGGCGGTCAGCCAGAACATCCACAGCCACCAGCGCGGCAAAGGATTGTTGAACTCCTTCAAGTCGCCATCCCAGGTATGCCCGGTGGTATCGCCCTCGCCCTCGTCGGCGGGATTACGGGTCAGAGACATCAGCAACCACAAAGCGCCGACCACCTGGACCACCACCAACAGGATGATGAAAAAACTCCAGAAACCACTCATGAAACTCTCCCTATACCCACACGCTAGGAGTTGCGCGTCGGGCCATGAACTTTTTCGCTGTCCGGCTCCAGAGGTAGCTGGGCAGCTTCATCGAAGTCTTGCTTGCGCCTGCCGCTGTAGGCCCAGAAACAGACACCTATAAAAAGCAGCAGCATGATTGCGGTAAAAATACCTCGCCAGGTCCCGGCATCCATTGACTTAACGCTGCCGGGAGGAAATGCCGAGCACCTGCAGATAGGCGATCAGCGCGTCCATTTCTGTTTTGCCGTCGACGGCCTTGGCGGCAGCATCGATTTCATCGTCGCTGTACGGCACCCCAACCATGCGCAGGCGCTCCATCTTCAGGCCCGTCATGTCCGCATCCAGCGTCGATTCAGCCAGCCAGGGAAACGACGGCATATTGGATTCCGGCACCAGGTCACGGGGATTCAGCAGATGCACCCGGTGCCACTCATCGGAGTAGCGACCGCCGACCCGCGCCAGGTCCGGACCGGTGCGTTTTGAGCCGAACTGGAACGGATGGTCATAGACGGACTCGCCGGCCAGCGAGTAGCTGCCGTAACGCTCGGTCTCGGCACGAAACGGCCGAATCATCTGCGAATGACACAGGTAGCAGCCCTCGCGAATGTAGATATCGCGGCCTTCCAGCTGCAGCGCCGTGTACGGTGAGACCCCGACGGCCGGTTCTACGGCCTGGGTGTCTGCCATCAGCGGCACAATTTCAGCCAGCCCGCCGAGACTCACGGCCAGGGCAATCAAAACGCCCATCAGACCGACGCGTTTTTCGATTACTTCATGTTTCATCGCTATCCCCTAGGCCGGTGCCGCCACCGGAGTGACCGAGTTTTTCTCGGCACCGGCGACAGTTTTCCAGACGTTGTAGGCCATGATCAGCGTACCGACCAGGAACAGCGCGCCCCCGAGCAGCCGCACCACGTAGTACGGGTACGTTGCCTGCAGACTCTCAATAAAGGAGTACGTGAGCGTGCCGTCCTCATTGACTGCGCGCCACATCAGCCCCTGCATCACACCGGCGATCCACATGGCAGCGATGTACAACACCACGCCGATGGTCGAGACCCAGAAATGCAGGTCGATGAGCTTGGTGCTGTACATGCCGTCGCGACCGAACACTCGCGGTATCAGGTTGTACAAGGATCCCATGGAGATCATGGCGACCCAGCCAAGCGCACCGGAATGCACATGACCAATGGTCCAGTCGGTGTAATGCGACAGCGCGTTGATGGTCTTGATAGACATCATCGGACCTTCAAAAGTCGACATGCCGTAAAAAGACAAGGACACAATCATGAACTTCAGAATCGGGTCCGTGCGCAGCTTATGCCAGGCACCGGACAGGGTCATGATGCCGTTGATCATGCCGCCCCAGGAGGGTGCCAGCAGCAGCAGCGAGAACACCATGCCCAGGGACTGAGCCCAGTCCGGCAGTGTCGTGTAATGAAGGTGATGCGGACCGGCCCACATATAGATAGAGATCAGGGCCCAGAAATGCACCACCGACAAGCGATAGGAAAACACCGGTCGGCCGGCCTGCTTCGGCACGAAGTAATACATCATGCCAAGGAAGCCGGCGGTCAGGAAAAAGCCCACGGCATTGTGGCCATACCACCACTGCACCATGGCGTCGACCACGCCGCTATAGATCGGATAGGACTGCAGGAAGCCGACAGGAACCGCCAGCGAATTCACTATATGCAGAATGGCTACGGTAATAATGAACGCCGCATAAAACCAGTTCGCCACATAGATATGTTTGACCTTGCGCATCGCAATGGTGCCGAAGAACACAATCGCATAGGTCACCCAGACTACGGTGATAAGTATGTCGATGGGCCAGATGAGCTCGGCATACTCCTTACCCTGGGTCAGGCCCAGCGGCAAGGTAATGGCCGCAAGTACAATGACCAGCTGCCAGCCCCAGAAGGTGATGGCCGCCAGCGGCCCGCCAAACAGGCGAACATGACAGGTACGCTGAACCACGTAGTAAGACGTGGCGAACAGAGCACAGCCGCCAAAGGCGAAAATCACTGCATTGGTATGCAGAGGACGCAGGCGTCCGAAATGCAGCCAGGGCAGTTCCGTATTTAGCGCAGGCCAGATCAGCTGGGCGGCAATAATCACACCTACCAGCATGCCCACGATTCCCCAGACGACGGTCATGATGGCGAACTGTCTCACCACCCCGTCGTTATAGGTCTGCGACTTCTCCATCCCCATACCTCAATTCAGATGACGAACGATGCAAAACGCAGCGAGTCTAGCACCAGCAACCCGCCGTTTTACAGCGCCGAAAAGGCGTGTAAATCGAGCGGGTTCCTGGCCAGGCAACACTAGAATTTGTAGCCGACGTTCAAGGCGTATACCAGCGGATCAATCTCGACGGTGCCAATACTTTCCCCGTCAACGCTGGCGTCAGTTTCGATATTCACCCAGCGAAAATCAAAGTTCAGAAACCAGTTTTCGTTGAGATTAAAGTCGAAGCCGGCCTGCGCCGCGAGACCAAATGAATCATCAAGATCCAGGTTGGCGCCGCCAGTGCCACGTTGACTCGCTGAAAAACAGCGTCCAGTTAATACCGACACCCAGATAAGGCTGAATGCGACCGATGGTCGGCGTATGCCACTGCAGGCTCAGAGTTGGCGGCAGCTGCTTGGTTGAGCCGACTTTACCGGCGCCATCCAGAGAAATGTCATGCTCGAACGGACTCGACGCGAGCAGCTCGACACCGATGGCGTCGGTGATCATGTAAGTCCCGTTCAGGTACAAGGCAACTTGGGAATCAACCTGCAGATTGGTGCCCGGTGCTACAGCCAGGTTATTGGATTTGGGGTCAACATTGCCGACACCACCGCGAATCAACCAGTCACCCGCCTGACGGGTAATATTTTGTGCGGAAACTGCGTTGGCCAGCAGGACTGTGGCCAAGGCCAGATAACACATGCGCTTCATGCGAAAAAAACTCCCTAAATAGAAGTTACAAGTTCGCGACCTCCCTTGGCCGCGCACGCTGCGCACCATACTCAGGCGAACTCCGTCGCCCAATACGCTCTATCCGCGGAAGCTGTGTGGTTTATACGTATTGCGCAGTCGCAGCATACCGAGCGGCCATCAGACAAGCGTTGGACGCCGAATCGGCCACAAAAAACGCCCCTGCCCGCTAGTGCGGCCAGGGGCGATTCACATGCGCGCTTTCTAGAAGCGGTATGAGGCTCGCAGACCAATAGTGCGTGGTCGCGGCAGGGTGCCGAAGAAATGCGAAATACCGAAACCGGCAGTAAAGCCGGTATAGGTGACTTGGTCACCAAAATCGGGTCCCGAGCCGCCAGTCAACAGCGTATCGTTATCCAATAAGTTCTCCGCATAGAATACTGCATCCCACTTCTCGCCTTCTAGCCCGAGGCGAGCGTCCACAAGCCAGTAGGAGTCGAAAACTATGAAGTTGTTGTCTTCTGCAAAACGTTCGTCCTGGTAGCTCCCGTTAGCCTCGACAAACCAGTCAAAATCCTGCGCGAAGAACTGCCGGGTGAAGTTTCCAGTGAGGACCAGCGCATGCTCAGGCGTGCGCTCGAGCTTGTTGCCGGCGAAATCATAACGACATGTCAAAGACTCATCCGCGGTCCCTTCCGCGATCGTTACTACGTTGCACTCGCCGTTCTGGGCTGACCGCTGAAGTGACGCTGATTCGAAAAAGTACTCAGTGTATTCAGCGCTCAGCCAGGTGTAAGCGCCTGTCAGTGTAAGACCTTCCAGAAAACTGGGTTGCCAGACGGCGTCCAGCTCAATCCCGAGAATCTCCGCACCACCGGCGTTAATGATACGAGGTGAGAGCACATCATCCACCAGTACCTGGGTACCGATCTGCTTATCCGTGTAGTCCTGGAAGAAACCGGAAAAGTTAACCTGCAGATAACCAGCCGCTTCCCATGATGTTTTTGTACCGAACTCCCATGCCTGAAGTTTCTCTGCATCAAAGCGACCATCTTCGATGGTTTCAGCGAAACCGCCCCCTGTCACCTGACTGATACCGCCTGGCTTCTGCGCAGTGGCCCAGAAAAAGTAAATCAGGGCATCATCCGTGGGTGCCCACTCGAGGGTAATTTTCGGGGTCTGGAAGTTCGAATCCTGACTTCCCTGAATGTATTGCCAGCTATCGGAAACACCAGGTTGAACCGGGTTTAAAGCCGGATTCAGCAATCGCTCTGATTCGCACACCAGTTCCTGACCGTTTCCATCGACAGCCGACCAGGTACTCTGGGGACCGCCGGCAAACGCCGCGTTTGTACAGGAACTCTTTGCAGGTTTCCGCAAAGAAAAGGTTTCCCAAACGAATCGATCTTCAAAACTCATCTTTACCGAATCAGTGATCTGCCATTCGAAGTTGATGTAAAAAGACCAGTGATCCGTATCAGCGTCCCAGATTGTGCCGGCGATATAAGGATCGTCTATTGGCGGTAAGCCATTAGCCGCGTTCGTAGCAGCACTCACCGGAAGTTCTCGGGCCAATTCCTGCGCAGTTGCCAGAGTGCCGTTTTGACCGTTACAGACAGCCTCCTCGAGGGGGCCGGCGCGCGGCACACCATACTTAACGCCATTGGGCCCGGGTACTTTGGCAACCTGCGAACAGAACGCTATATAGTTTTGATCGGTCAGGCGACGATCCTCTTTCCAGAAGAAACCACCCAGCGAAAAATTCAGCGGACTGTCAAAATCACTGGTAAAGCGAATCTCCTGGCTGAATTGCTCCGTTTCATTCAGGGTCCGTGAATTCTGCAGGCCCAGCAACGTATCCGGCCTGCTGACCGCCTGATAGTCCTGGTCATAGGTATCGAAACTGCGAAAATCGGTATAGCCCGTATACGAAGAAATCTGGCCCACCCCGGTATCAAAACTTACCTGCATGGAAGCTCTGAACGTTTGTTGATCGGTGCCCGCATAATCCTGGCCGGTGAACGGATCCTCGCTCTGCGCGATAGTCAGGTTATCGGCGCTACCAAAAGAAGAAGGCAGGCAAAATCCTGGACCAAAATCCGCCAGGCCAAGGGAACTAAATGCAAAGCTTTGGCCTACGCCAAAATCGGCATCCAGCGCACTCTTCGGGTACAGTTTGAATTCGCTGCCCTGGGGACAGGTATAGTCGCTCAGATTGACGTCGGGGAACCCGTCATTATTCGCATCTAGCGTAGTTCGAGTGTTGTCAGGATTGATGACAAAAGGCCAGGTATTGTCCTGGCTTCCATCTGACGTCGGCAGTAACTCTTCGGGCAGGCCGCCGCCCACTCTCGCCACCGCACGAGGCTGATAGTTTTCGTCCGTATACTCCACTCGACCCTTGATTTTGAGTTCGTCCGTTGGCGTCCAGACTGTTGTCAGAGCCGCGCCGAAGCCGTCACTTCCGCCAACCTCATTGCCGGATATCGAGTTGGTAAAGCGCCCAGCTTCATCCCAGAATACGCCGGATACGCGCGCGCCCAGTACGTCCTCCATGCCCTTAACCGGGCCACCATAAGAAAAGTCAAAGCGACGCTGATCGTCCTCGGCAACATCAACACTCAGACTTCCCTCTATTTCCGTACCAGGCTCCTTGCTGATATAGCTAATCGCACCAGCAAACGCGGCTCGTCCATAGAGGGCACTCTGCGGCCCCTTTACGATTTCGATACGCTCAACGTCATTCAGCAAGCGCCGGTTGGCCAGCAAGCCGGATCCCGCGGTCACCAGGTTTTCAGTGGTTACGTCGATACCGTCAACCAGAAAGGCGACGTTCGAGCGACCGCGAGTATTTGATAAACCGCGAACGGTAATCCGCGTATCGGCCGGGCCGAAGGAATTATCAAATTGAACACTTGGACTCAATTTAACAACGTCACCTAGGGACTTGATTCCCAGACGCTGGATGGTCTCTCCTGTGAGCGCCGTTATCGACAGCGGCACATCTTGCAGGCTCTCCTCGCGTTTGCGCGTCGTCACCACAATTTCGTCAATCTGAGCCCACCCGGTCGCCGGGACGGTCAAAAGTACCGGCGCTGCCACCATTAAGGCGGCCGACAGTCCGGCGATTCCCTTCAGTCTGGACATTGAGTATCCCCTGTTCCCCGTTTCTATGCTTCGCGTCGCCGAATCCCTTGCCGGTTTCGCCTTACGCTCTCAGCAGATCGTTGCTGACATGCAACAATCTGCTGTATCGATCCCAATTCGATATCAAGGGGAAGCAAACACTGAACCATAATGGTTGTGCGGAACCCCCTGCTAACCGCGAGGACAATATCGTAAATACCCCACGCGAGAAAGTATTCCGTGACCACCCATTGGTGACGGCAGCCTGTGGCGTAAAGTCTGCGTATTCAGCTATAGTCCTGCCGGGATAACCTAGGGGTCGCACGTCGGATCATAGCTGATCTGCAAAGGCTTGTTCATTTGCCAGAACAAAACGTTTCCGGAGCTGCCGGAAAACAGGGGAGTTGAATACCAATGAAACGAATTTCAGGCATGCTGCTTGTGGTTTTGCTTGCGGCGCCGGCTTTGGTTACCGCCGATAGTGGTTTTTATGTTGGCGCGGGTATTGGCCTGGCGCGAGTAGAGTTTGACCTGGAGCAGGCTGGGCTGTTGCCGCCCCCACAGTCCCCTCCGAACTCAAACAACATTGGCACAGACAGTTTTAAGGGTCAGGGGTTCGTATTCAAGGGATTCGGCGGCTATAAATTTTTCGATTTCCTGGCCCTGGAATTGGGCTATGTCGATCTTGGGGATGCCGAACAATCGGCTTGTTTCCTTAACACTGACGGCGATTGCGCCCCGCAGCCGTTTCTGCCGCCGCAGTTCTTCAATCAGGGAAACCCATGGACCGTGAGCGCGCCTATCAACGGATGGACCCTTGAAGCCATGGGCATATTGCCGATTGCCGAGCGCTGGGATCTTTTCGCGAAGGTCGGCGTTTTTTTCTGGGAATCAGAACTCACGGGCTTTGACGAAGTCATTGTTGCGCCTGGTCGGCCGCTGCCCAGCCCGTTACCGGCCAATTATCCATTAATCAACAAGAGTGTTGATGGCGAAGACCTGACGCTAGGCTTTGGCGGAAGCTTTGATGCCACGGACCACATATCCCTGAGACTCGAGTTCCAATGGTTCGACATCCCGGATACTGATGCTGTCTGGATCTCAACTTTTTCGGGCGTATATCGATTCTGACCGGGTTGCTTGCCAACACGCTCAACCAGAAACCGCCCGCCAGGGCGGTTTTTTTTACCTCCCCGGTAGTACGCTTGGGACGCTAAACTGTCGACCGGATAACGGCTTGCAAGCTAGCTTGGGCCGATAATCCAGATCGGCTTTCCGGAGGCATTAGTAAGTATGAGCGTTTGCAGACTGGCGTGGAAAAACGGCTTGTTCGCGGTCCTGGTCGCCAGCCTGCTGGCCTGCGCACCCGAATCACCCGACGTGTTGCTGGCCAAGGCCGAGCAGGCCATGGAGGACGGTGACCCGCGTGCTGCCCTTATCCACCTGCGCAATGTTCTGGAGCGGAATCCGGACAACACCGAGGCCATGGTGCGACTCGGCAAACTGTATAGCTTTGCCGGCGACGCCCGCACTGCGGAACGCTTCTTCCGAGCCGCGGCACGACGCGGCGCTGACCCGGCCGTGTTTCGGGGCGACTGGCTAAGCGCACAGTTGCAGGTTGGCCGCTACGAAGAATTGCTCGAAGCCACCGATCCACTGCCCGAAGATCTCGACCAGGCCACGGCGCTGGGAATGCGCGGCTACGCCTTCCAGGGCCTTGGCCGGCTGGTCGACGCGGAAGCAACCTTCAATCAGGCCGTCGAGGAAAATCCGGATTCGCCCAACGGTTACACCGATCTGGCGCAACTGCTGCTGCTGCTGAATCGCAGTGATCTCGCGGACCAGAATATTGAACTGGCCTTGAATCGTGATGAGGACTACGCACCGGCACTGATTCTGCTCGGCACCCGGCAATTCGCCGCCGGCGAAATGAGCCAGGCCAAAACGACCCTGGCGCGCGCAGCAGAATTAGCCGAACAGGGCTACAGCCCGTCTGTCTGGATATCAGCCCTGGCCGGACTGGCCGAGATTCAGTTATTCGCGGGCGAAACCGAAGCGGCAGCACTGAGCATTGATCAGGCCGGCAACGTGGTTGGCGAATCCGTTGAAGTACGCTACTTGCGCGCCCAACTGGCTGCGCAGAAGGGTGAACTCGACGACGCTCGTAGCCTACTGCAGAGTATTCTCGGCGACCTCGGAGAGCATGCGCCGTCGCAGCGCTTGCTCGGCTCCATCTATGCGCTGGAAGGCACCCTGAATCTCGCCGAGCTATATTTGAAAATGGCCGTAAACAGCGATGCACGTGATTCGGTAGCGCGGGGACTCCTGGCTGCCGTGCGCATGCAACAGGACAAGCCTGACGAAGCTATTGATCTCCTTGGTGACGAATCGCAACTGCTCACAGCCGGCCAGAGCGGTTTCCTGGCGCTGGCCGGACAGGCCAATCTGCAGGCCGGTAACGTCGATCGGGCATTGGAAATTTTTGGCGCCGGCGCGGAACAATTTCCGGATGACTGGCGCTTTGCCCTTGGCCAGGCCTTGTCTTATCTGCGTGCGCTGCGCACAGACGAGGCAATTCTGCTGCTGGAAAGTCTGGATGAACGCGAAGCACCGGAGGTGCGCGGCACAACGCTGGTGCTGTCCTATGTACAAAAAGGTGACTTTGACAAAGCCGATAGTGAAGCGCGTAGCCTCGCCCAGCGCTATCCCCAGGAACCCTGGGCCCAGAACTTACTGGCGTCCTGGCTGATGCAACAACAGAAGTTTACCGAAGCTGCCCTCGCCTATGCGCGCTCCTATGCGCTCGAAGCCGGACCGGAACCCGCCGCCGGCGCCGCCGAAGCACGGGTACGCGGCGCAATATCCAAGCCCACGGAATTTCTGGAGGACTGGCTTGCCCGCAATCCTGACGATCTGCCAACCCGGCACGCGCTGGCGCAAATCACCCTGGCCATGGGTGATTACCAACGAAGTGGCGAACTCTACGAAGGGATTATCAAAGAAGATACGCAGCACGTGGGCGCATTAAACAACCTGGCCTGGATCTACTTGCAGTCGAATGACGAGCGCGCGGTGGACGTTGGACGTCGGGCCTACAAACTGGCCAGACGCAACGCGGCTGTGGCCGATACCTATGGATGGGCGGAAGTCCAACTGGGCGAGCTGGCGAGAGGTTTGCAAAGCCTCGAGCAGGCCGTCGAACTGGAGCCGGAAGATCCGGACATGCAGTTCCACCTGGCCGTGGCGCGCGCGAGAAGCGGCGACACGGATCGGGCCCGCGAACAACTCACCCTACTGGTGGAGTCCGGACTGGAGTTCGAGAATCTTGAAGCCGCTCGCGAGGAACTCCAGCGGCTCTAATGAGCGCCGCCACGCCACTCGCGCCCCACTCGACGCCGGCGCCCAGGCTATGGCCCATCGGCCTGGCAATTTTGGCCAGCTGGATCTTTATCGGGCTGCTGTTTCGCGCAGACTTTGCCGCCATGCTTTCCCTGTGGTGGCGATCAGCCACGTTTACCTATGGGTTCCTGATCGCGCCCGGCGCGTTATTTTTGGCCTGGCAGCGACGTGCAGTCCTGCAGCGCTACGCTGCGCGTCCGGCCTGGAGCGTATCGCTGCCGATACTGGCCGCCGGCCTGTTGTGGCTAACGGGCAGTCTTGCCGACATTCAGGCAGCCCGTCAGTTGGCGGCCGTTAGCCTGCTGATTTTTTCCTGCTGGCTGATTATCGGTCACCGTTTAAGTTGGGCTCTGAGCTGGCCACTGGGCTTTTTGCTATTCATGGTGCCCGAAGGCGAATTCCTGATCCCGGTACTGATGGACTGGACCGCCGATTTTACGGCCGCAGCAGCAAGAGCAACGGGCATTCCCGTATTTCGCGAGGGTATGCAGCTGACCATCCCCAGTGGCTCGTTCGAAATCATTGAGGCCTGCAGCGGCGTACGTTTTTTACTCGCCTCACTGGCACTCGGCTGCTTCATGGCCGGCGCGGTGTTCTCCAGCTGGCTATCTCGGCTGCTCGTCATCGCAACGGCAATATTGGTCCCGCTGCTGGCCAATGGACTCCGGGCCTACGGCATTGTTTTACTGGGCCACCTCAGCGAGATGCGCCTGGTCGCCGATCATGTGTTGATCGGACAAGTATTTTTTTCGGCAATATTTTTCATCCTCTGCCTGCTGGCAATCCGCTACTCAGACCTGGACTCGTTGACCGAGATGCCCGGGCCTAAGGCTGCTAGCCAGCATGCGGTGGCGCCGAAACCGGCTGTCCTGTTTTCCAGCGCGGCCGTGGCGATCCTGCTGTGCTGCGCGGGCCCGCTGATTAAACCCACTGCTCTCGAGCGTATCGGCGCGCGCAAAGCAGGTCCGACAGCCGCACTACCTGCTTTAAGTCGTTCACCCAAAAAACTGGCGACAAACAACACAGCGGACTGGCGGCCGCTTTATCGCGGCGCCAGCGAGGAAACCTATCAACGCTATGGAAGCGTTGAGGTGTTCTTGGTGACCTACACGACTCAGTCAGAAGGCGCGGAACTGGTCAATGCGCGCAACGCGATCTATGACCGCGAACAATGGCGTCGGGTTAACGAGCAGCGCAACCGGCAACATCGAGCAAGCGGCCTGCGCTACAACCAGCTGGAAATTCGCGCTCAGGGGCGGCAACGCTTGCTGCGCTATTGGTTTTTGCTGGACGGCGAAGTCTTGCCGCGTCCGGAGGCGGCCAAACTGGAAGCGGTGCGACAGCTATTTGCGACCACGACCCCCAGCAGCTCCTTGGTCGCCGCTGGCCTCGAATTCGAAGGCAGCCTGCAGAGCGCCGAAGCTGCCCTGGACACTTTCCTGACGGAGTTCTGTCAGTCCGCCGTCAGCCAGGGGCATCTCCGACCCTGCGGTAAATAGGCACTCAGGCAGCCGGTGCCACCTGCCCGAAGCGCTGATCCTGTTCGGCTCGCAGACGATCGCATAGGCGCCCTTCCGGCACCACAACATCATCATAAGTAACCAGAGTGTCCTTGGCGACGTCCCTGCGCAACACACAGTCTTCTGCAACACCCATGGGCAATCCCTTGGCACTGCGTGCAACATCGTAGTTTTCGATCAGCGTATAGCACGCAAATCCGCCAATGCCGTCGAGATGTTCGCCGGCTTTGAGATCCTGCTTGGCAATACAGATGGCATCGCAGGCCGGTCCGTTCAGCGGCGTCACCGTTGCATCGTCGAGTAATACAGCACGTGCAACGGTCAACGGTATTTCCAATTGCGGCAGGTGAAACGGCGTGTAAAAGGCGTACAGAGGACCCTCACCCATTTTCAGATACTTGAGGTAGGCCTGCTTAACCGGGTCATCTGAATGGCCAAGGACAAAGGCACCATTTGAAGGCGCCGCGCCGCATAAGTAATCAACCATGCCGCCCTCTAACAAGCGATCCAGGTAATAGGCCGGGCTGTCGTTGACATGATCCAGCTGACGGCCCGTACATGCCGCGCTTGCCAACCCGAAAGCCCGTCGCATTGGCCAGCACCGTCAACTCCATAGACAATTTGGTACCGTCGGCAAACGAGGTCATGGTGGTGGCTTTTTGATTGTTCGCCTCGGCGAAACGCTTTTTGCGTTTCCGGCGTGCGATAGGGGTCGTACAGACCTTTCAGGTTTCCCGTCACTACTGGCTTGAGCCCGATGGAGCGAACGAAGCGCAACATGTTCATCGCCACGCCGGGCTCATCACCGTCACTATTGGAAATAAGAACGCCGGCGCTGTCCGCATAGGCTTTAAGAATCGGCCCCACGGTGGCATCCAACTCAACATTGCCCAGCACCGTATGTTTGCCGTGAGTCACGGCCTGCAGGGCCACATGGGCACCGTACTCGATAGTTCCGGTCGCTTCGATCACCGCCTCGACATTGCCGGCATGGCAGACCAGATCGGCGTCATCGGTAATTGCCGGCACACCCTCATCAATAGCCCGCTCCAAGTTCCGCCTGCGAGGTCACCACGCGCACCTCGTCGGTACCGGCAAAGCGATAGGCATCGCGGGCATTTTCCAGGGTGCGATTAGCGATGGCGACTAGCCGTATGCCAGGAAAGGAATGCTGCACCTGGTGGGCAATATTGCGCGCACTATAGCCGCCACCAACCAGGGCCAGCCTGATAGGATTTCCGGCATCAACGCGAGCCTGCAAAGCACGATCTACGAATATCACTGGTCTGACTCCTTAACTCACGATTTCGGGCCGGCCTGGTGGTCCGGCCAATCACTGTCCTGGGGCGACATCAACTGGGGTTGCGACGGCCAGTTGATGGCAAACGCCGGATCGTTCCAGCGTACACCCGTCGCCGCCTCCGGCGCATAAAATTCCGAGGTGTGATAGTAAATTTCGCTATCGTCCTCAAGCGTCAAATACCCCGTAGCACAGCCTTCCGGTACATACAGCGCGCAATGATTATCAGCTCTCAGCTCCAGGCCATGCCATTGTCGATAAGTCGGCGAATCGGTGCGCAGATCTACCACCACATCAAAGACTGCGCCCCGGGTGCAACGCAGGATCTTAACCTCGGCATGGGGTGCCAACTGGTAGTGCAAACCGCGCAGGGTGCCGCGCTGGGCACTGAAGCCGACATTGGTCTGACGAATATTCGTTACCAGGCCCTGAGCGGCCATCTCGCGCTCGCACCACAAGCGGCCAAAGAAGCCGCGATCATCGCGAATGGGTTCCAGCCCAAGGATCCAGGCACCAGCAACATTTGTCGGCGTAAATTTCATGTTTGCGCTTAGCGAGTCCAGCGCAACGACTGATCAAGTTCGCCGTTGGCTAGCAGAGTTTTCAATTGCGCGATTCGCTTGTACTTGGGGCCTTCGTAGTCGTCCTTGTTCAGGCCAATGCGCTTGTAGGACTTATAAATGTCTTCAACGCCGGCGCGGGCATTCCACTGCAAGGGGTGATCAGGAAATGCCTCCGCGTATTTACTGAAATCTACCCGATAATTACGCTTGTCGGGCTCGGCCCCATCGGCAAACGTCACTTCGCAGCCGGGGACGATTTCACGCACGAATTCGGCCAGCTCGCGAATACGATAATTCTCAGTGTTAAGACCCACGTTGAAAGACTGGTTATGAACGGTTTCACGCGGCGCTGCGAGCGCTGCAATCACCCCGCGGCTAATGTCTTCAATATGCGTCAGTGGCCGCCAGGGACTACCGTCGCTTTTCATCCGCACCTGTCCTGTCGTGTAGGCCCAGGCCGTCAGGTTGTTGATGACCACGTCGAAGCGAATGCGTGGTGACACGCCATAGGCTGTCGCATTGCGCATAAAGGTCGGCGAAAAGTCATCGCTCGCCAGTTCGCGCACATCACGTTCTACCATCACCTTGGACTTGGCATAGGCTGTGACCGGATGCAGCTCGGCGGTTTCTGTCTGCATGGCGTCACCCGCGGCGCCATAGTTGCTGCAGGATGATGCGAACACGTAGCGACGAATGCCCAACTCACGAGCCATTTCGGCCAGGCGTACGGAGGCCTGATGATTAATTTCATAGGTCAGTTCGGGATTAAGGTCGCCGAGCATGTCGTTGGACAAGCCGGCCAGATGGACGATCCCCTCGATACCCTTGAGGTCCGCTTTGTCGATATCACGCACGTCCTTGATCATCTCCGGCACGTTCTGCACCAGTTCACCGTAAGTGCTGTTGCGATACAGATCGCTGTCCAGCCCGACAACTTCATGCCCCACCGATTGCAGCATCGGCACCATCACCGTGCCGATATAGCCCTTGTGGCCGGTTACCAGAACTCGCATCCCTACTCCTCGCTCGACCATTCGCGGCCGTCAAATAAAAGAAAACCAAAGCCCGAATTTACTCGTTCATGTTTTCGCGCAAACACAGCCATTAACCGATCAGCGCCTGGGAGGCAGACTTCGAATGCAGTGTTTCAGAATGAACGCCATACAAACCATCATATTGTTGATCAAGTTGCCGCTGATAATCACGCACTCGCTCAAGGATTGCTGAAGATACGCTGTCATGCCTGGCCTGCAAGCCGGCAAACAAGGTATTTAGATGCGCTGCGGAAACGTCTTCGAAGGCTACCGAATAGTCACCCAAATCAAACTCCGCCAGTAAGTCGCGCTGTTTGCGGTGATAGTAAATGGCCAGCGTCGGCAGGCCCGCCCATAGAGATAGCACCACACCGTGAAAGCGTGTAGCAACCGCCACGTCCAGTTCCCCCAATATGGCCACCAGCTCCGCGACGCTGCGCGGTTTTCTGCTGATGGACTCGCGATCAGCGGGGCTATCGCCAGATTGATCCATGCGATCGAGAATGTCATCGATGACCAGCTCATCGCGTGGCTGCGTTGACCAGAGGATGATCCGATGTCCCACCTGCATTCGGTCGCGGGCAAATTCTGCCACGGCCTGCACGTAGTTTTGGTAGAGCCCGTCGTCAGACTGATGCCAATAGCGGCTATCGTAAACAGGCATTGGATTAATGCCGATTACCGCCTTCAAACCCGCAGCTGGCTTGTCGGCCTTGGGCAGACTGCCGGCCAGGCTGAAGGCAAGATCCGGACAGACCTGGGCCGGTTTATTCCAGCCATTGCGCTCACCAGCAGTTCGCGCGACGGTGTATCGCGCAAAGACACGTAGCTGGCGGCGCCCAAGGCCATACGGATAAGTCGAAAACTGAGATCTTCCTTGATCGGTCCGGCACCCACGCTTACGAAAACCAGCGAGGTTCCCGACAGGCGCGCCAGCCAGCCCCATTTGGCCAGGGTATAGGGAAAACCCCATGGCCCGCCGAAATTGTCCAGAAATTGGTTGGAACCCGTGACCATCAGCAAGTCGATGTCACTGAGGCTTCGATAAGCCTGCCAAAGGAAGCCCAATTCGCCGACGAATTTGCGGCCACCGCGCAGGCCAGCCCCGAGCAGGCGAATCAGCGCTGCAAGGCCTGGAATTCCTTTGAGTCGGGCTTTGAGCCCGCCGCTTCCCGCCGCTGGTGCCGAGGCCTGCTGTTGCACGGGGCGACGCCCAACCGCCTGAGTGCTCGAAGGACGCCGATCCTTTAAACCATGACGAATGGGAAAGGCCGGTATGCCATGTCGCTCGCTGGTTTCGGCCGGATTTATCGAAAAACCGACGATGCGAGCCTCGGGCAGACGCCGGCGAGTCTGCTCTATAACCGCCTGGATAATGGCCTCATCGCCCAGGTTTTCATTGCCATAATGCCCAAAGATGCCGATACCTGCCGTAGGAGGCAACTTGAGATCGGGGAAAACCGCGGGTGATTGCGCCATGCTATTGAGGCCCGGTACTTTATGAATAGGTTAGTTTTTTTGGTGGAAACCGGCGTTACACGGTGAATTATCCCATTTGCAGCCGGGATGGCGATAGCTTGGGTCACAGAATCGTCGCCGCGCGGCCCAGCCGGCCGGATTCCGGCGGGGGCCAGGCAAAATGGTGGGCCGTGTAGGATTCGAACCTACGACCAATTGGTTAAAAGCCAACTGCTCTACCAACTGAGCTAACGGCCCGTGGATGCTGGGAATCTTGTGATCGATCGCGGACGGGCCCGCTCATAGCTGCGCCGCGGCGGCAATCATACGCGATACCTGCTGCCGACCAATCAGGCTTGTAGCGGGTCGGGTCGGGGACTACCCGGCGTCGGCAAAGCCCTGGCGCGCAGCCGGCAGGCGTCACAACGCCGGCAGGCCTGGCCCATCCATCGGCCTGGTAGCAGGATACTGTCAGCGCGTAGTCAACGCCCAGATCCAGACCGCGGCGAATGATATCTGCCTTACTCAGGTCGATCAGCGGCGTGCGTATTTCGACGTCGCTGCCCTCCACGCCACGTCGCGTGGCCAGATCGGCCAGCGCCTGAAATGCGTGGATAAACTCCGGCCGGCAGTCCGGGTAGCCGGAGTAGTCAATGGCGTTTACGCCCGCATAGATATAGTCGCGCGCTCGAGCACCTCCGCCCAGCGCCAGCGCAAAAGCCAGAAAGATCGTATTGCGCGCCGGTACATAGGTGACCGGGATACCCTCGCTGGCTGTCTCCGGCACCGCGATACTCGGTCATCGGTGAGCGCGGAACCACCGATGGCTCCCAGATCTATCCGCAGGGTTCGATGTGCTGACGACGCCGAGCTGCTGCGGCGACGGCCCGGCGGCGGCCAGCTCGGCCGAGTGCCGCTGCCCGTAGTCGAAACTCAGCGCATGACAGGCCAGGTTTTCGGCACGTGCCAGGGCGAGGCAGGTGGCTGAATCCATACCGCCGGAGAACAGCACGACGGCGCGAGGCGGCGTTAAGGAATTATTCAGTGCCCCGGCTCCTCACCCCAGAGCAGCTTGTGCAGCTGCATCTGGAAGCGCACGTCAAGGTTGTCGTGCAGAATCCAGTCAGCCAGGTCGGTAGCGTTAAGCTGACCCCAGGCCGGCGAAAACAACACCGGAAAGCGCTGCTCCAGGTCCAGCTCTTTGAGTCTCGCCACGGACCAGTCGTAGTCAGCAGCATCGGCGATGACAAACTTGATCTGGTCGTCGGCCTTCAGGACATCAAGATTTGCCCAGCGATTGCGTTCGCTTTCACCGGATGCCGGTGTCTTGATGTCCATCACAATGGTCACCCGCGAATCAACTGCGGAAATGTCCAGTGCACCGCTGGTTTCCAGCGAAACCTCGTAGCCGGCATCGCAGAGATCTTTCATCAGCACCAGGCAGTTACGCTGAGCCAGCGGCTCACCACCGGTCACGCAAACCCGTCGCGTAGAGAAAGTACCGATCTGCGCCAGCAACTCGTCCATGGCCAGCACCTGGCCGCCATGAAACGCATACTCGGTATCACAGTAGCTGCAGCGAAGCGGACAGCCTGTCAGGCGCACGAATACGGTCGGCAGGCCCACAGGCAGGGACTCACCCTGCAAGGAATAAAACACCTCGGTGATGCGCAGGCGCTCGGCGCGAGCGACGGGTGACAATGCGGGTTCGGCCACCGGGAATCCGCTGCTCTAGCGGCCCTCGCCCTGCATGCGCTCCAGGCGCTGGTTGGCCAGGCGCGCAGCGGTGGTTTCAGGGTATTGATCGGCGACCGTGCCCAGCGCCGCGCGGGCGCCATCCCAACGCTGCAGCTCATAGTTACAAAAACCGATCTTGAGTAGCGCATCGGGCAACTTGCGCGAGTCGGGATAGCGATCCAGCACGACCTGAAAGGCCTTCAGTGCATCCGCATATTTTTGCGTCACATAGTAGGTTTCGGCCAGCCAATACTGCGCATTATCCGAATACTCGCTTTCCGGGAAAGGCCACCATAAACTGTTTCAGCGCCAGTCCCGCCTGGTCATAGCGTCCCTGCTTGAGCAATTCGAAAGCGGCCTGGTAGTTGGCCCGATCGTTGCCGCCCGGAACCGGCAGTTGGCCCGGCGTCAGCGAGCCACCCTCCAGCACGCTGGCCTGATCGGCGCGCAGGGCCGTTTCTTCTAATGCCCTGCAATCGCTGATCGATATCCAGGTACAACTCCTCGCTGCCGATCGCCCGACTGCTGTACCTGGTATTGCAGCGTCTCCATATCGCTGCGCAGCGACTGGACGTCCTGTTGCAGCGTCTCCAGGCGAGATAACAAATTGATCAGGCCGTCATTGTCGATAACCCGTTCGACCTTATTCAGCCGATTGTCCATCTCGGTCATACGAATGTAGGTCGGATCATCTTCCGGCGCGGTCATCAACTCACAACCGCTCAGCAGTGTCACCAGACCAACTGAAGCCAGACTAGAAGTTTTAACATGCATAGCCACGGCCTGCCGTTAGCGTCCGTAAACCAGTTCCACGCGACGATTCAGACCCCAGGCCTCGTCGTCACTGCCGAGTACCGCCGGCCGTTCTTCACCGTAGCTGACCGTACTCAGCTGGGATGCATAGCCGACGCCCTGCAGCAACAACAGCTGGCGCACAGCCTGCGCACGACGCTCGCCGAGCCCGATGTTGTATTCACGGCTGCCGCGTTCGTCAGCATGACCTTCGAGGCGGATCCGCGCGGAAGGATTCGCTGCCAGGTACTCGCCGTGAGCCTTTAACAAGTCGACGTAATTTGCCGGCACATCACTGCGATCGAATTCGAAATAAATGACCCGGTTTTCCAGGTCGGCGCCCGGACCTGCCATGGGTCCGCCGCCGTCGGTGCCGAATTCGCTGCCATCGGCAACGCCGTCACCGCCCATCCCGCTGGTCGCTGAGCCATCCTGATCGCCTTCGCCGCCATAGGCGCCGAACAAGTCATCATCGGGCTGGGTAGTCCCGGACGAACCGCCACAGCCGGCCAGCAAACCCAGCAATACGGCCAGGCCGATCCATTTAAAAATCTTCATTTCATCAAGCCTCAAACGCACAAATTTCAGTAAAACAACGCCTTACCGATTATTCGAAAACTACTTTCTAGGTAACGGTGACCAGGCCGGTTCGCGAACATCACCTTCCAGCGCCGAAATCCGCTGCTTAATCCGACCATCCGCAGACACCGTTGCCAGCACGCCTTTGCCCGCCTCCCGGGTGGCATAAATCAAGGTCTCGCCGTTGGGCGCGAAACTCGGCGACTCGTCCAGGCGCCCATCGCTGAGCACCAGGGTAAAGCCGCGCGCGACATCAACGCTGGCAATTCTATAGTTGCCCCGGTCGTTATGCACCACGGCTAGCTGACGACCATCGGGGCTAGGCGCGGGCGAGCGTTATAACTGCCCTCAAAGGTCACCCGGGCGGGGCTGCCGCTGCCATCTGCTGCAACGCGATATATCTGCGGCGAACCGCCCCGATCCGAGGTGAAATAGAGATTCTTGCCATCGGCTGCCCAGATGGCTTCCGTATCGATGGACGGCCGGGTGGTAATCCGGGTGAGCACCTGGCTCGCCAAATCGAGGATATAGACATCGAGATTCCCGTCGACTCGCGACAGCGTCACTGCCAGTCGGCGGCCATCGGGTGACCAGGCCGGCGAACTATTGACGCCAGCGCGGGCTGATACCCGCTGACGGGCACCGGAGCGTAATGTCTGCACATAGATCGCTGAATTCTTCGACTCGAAGGACACGTAGGCGAGTTTGCGCCCGTCGGGTGACCACGACGGCGACATGATGGGTTCCGGGCTTTCTACCAGAATGCGCGCGTTGGCGCCGTCAGCATCGGCCACGACCAGCCGGTAATTCTGCGCACCGGCGGCACCCGTGGCCGTGACATAGGCGATACGCGTGGAAAAAATGCCCTCGATGCCGGTCAACTCTTTGTAAACCAGATCGGCCACGCGGTGGCTGGTGGCGCGCAGATTATTCTTGCTCGCCGGTTGCCGATAACCCAGCAATTGCTCGCCGCGCAAAACGTCGAAGACCTGGAACTGAATGGTGTACTGATCGGTGCCGGCCGGGACCAGACGACCTACCACCACGTAATCGACGTCGAGGATTCGCCAGTCATCGAAGTCCACGTCGCGGCCAATGCTGGGCTTCTGCAGCATGTCGGCGGTGTCGATGGGGGCAAAGCGACCACTGCGGGCCAGGTCGGCGGCCACAATTGCCGCCACGTCGCCCGGCGGCGCGGCCCCGGGGCCGGTCCAGGCGAACGGCACGATGGCAACGGGTACGGCTTTCTCAACGCCCTCGCGAATTTCAATGCGTAACTCTGCCCATGCCGAGGTCAGCGGCAAAAAAGCAGCCATAAAGACCAGGGCGGGTAGCAATAACAATCTCTTCAGCATGGCAATTAGTTTTCCGGAACAAAATCGAGTATCAGGCGTCGTTCAAACAACGACGGATTGGGTGGTGGCGGTAACGGCGAAGCGTGCAATACCGCATTTTCAATCGAACGGACGACCGCGTCATCACCGTTACAACGACCGACGGTGACCTCTATGACTTCGCCGCCGGGAATCTGCGTCACGCGCACCTCGCAATTGATGCCCGCGCCGGCGCTGGCGGGTTTCACCCAGTTGCGCTGAATGCGCTGGCGAATCAGTTCGCGCCATTGATCCAACTGTCCAGCCGACACCGCCGAATCGCGCTCTTCCTCGGCCGCCAGTTGCGCCAGAAGCTGCGCTTCGCTTTCCTGCTGACGTTGCCGCTCAGCGGCCAGGCGACGGCGCTCGGCCTCGGCAGCAGCCTCCGCGGCCTTGCGCTTGGCCGCCTGCTCCGCGGCAACCCGTTCGCGCTCAGCCTGTGCCTTGGCCTGCGCTTCGGCCTCGGCCTTTTCCCGTTCGGCGGCATCAGCGCGACGCTGCTGTTCCAGCTTGGCGGCCGCTTCACGCTGTTGCTCGTCGGCCTGGCGCTGGCGTTCCTGCTCAACGAGTCGTTCACGTTCGTCAGCCTGGCGCTGACGTTCGGTCGCAACCCGCTCGGCCTCGCGCTGTCTTTCCCTCTCGGCCAGTTGCTGGCGTTCCTGCAGGGCCGAGTTATCCAGCACAAGCGAGGCATCAATGGCCAGCCGAACCGGGCTCGCGGGCTTTTGCTCCCACAGGGACAAATTCTGCGTAAGCGCAGCGACCACGACCAGGTGCGCCAGCACCGACAGGGACAGGCTGGTCGCCTCAGACTGACGCGAAATGCTTATGGCCACCTGGATGCGCTCGCAGCTAGCCTTCCAGTCCCGCATCCGCCAGCGCGCGGTCGAGGTCGGCAGGATCCGTCAGGAAGCCCACCTTGGCCGCGCCGGCCTGCTGCAGAATCACCATGGCCGTTACCACGCGGCCGTAGCTGACCGCTTGGTCTGCTTTTACCAGCACCGGTGTGGCCGGCTGCCGTCGGATCACAGCCGCAGCAAGCTTCAGCACCTCGGCACCCGCCAGCGGGAGATCCTCTTTGTCGCCGACATTCAGATACAGCAAGCCCTGGTTATCCACCGAAAGGATCAGCGGCTCATTGTCCCGCATCAGGTCCGGATCGAGAGGTTGTGCGGCCGCCTTGGGCAACTCAACCTCAATGCCCTGAGTTAGCAACGGCGCAGTGATCATAAAAATGATCAGCAACACCAGCATCACGTCGATGTAGGGCACCACGTTTATTTCGGCCATCAGGCGCCGACGGCGCACGCGCGCCATCAGGCTGCGCCTGCCTTGGCGCGGGTGCGGGCATGCCGTTCCAGAATCGTCGCAAACTCTTCGGCGAAGCCGTCGTAGCGAACTTCCAGGCGAGTGACCTTATCGGCATATCGGTTGTAAGCAATGACCGCCGGAATAGCGGCGAACAAACCCATGGCCGTAGCGATCAGCGCTTCGGCGATACCCGGCGCGACCATGGCCAGCGTCGCTGACTGCACGTTTCCCAGGGCGGTGAAGGAATTCATGATCCCCCAGACTGTGCCAAACAGGCCCACGTAGGGGCTGGTGGAGCCAATCGTTGCCAGCGTCGCCAGGTTCGATTCCAGTCGATCCATCTCACGCATTTGCGCTACGCGCATGGCACGCTGCGCGCCTTCCAGCACCTGGCTGGGTGGCACATCAGGCTGTTGTGTGAGACGTCGAAAGGCGCGGAAACCGGCTTCGAAAACGCTGGCCATGTCCGCCGGTGCGTCACCCCGCTTGGTAATTTCACGATAAATCTCGGTGAGATCGCCGCCCGACCAGAAACTCGACTCAAAACTGTCCGAGCCCGTTACAGCCTGACGCAATACACCACGCTTGCGAATAATGATGCCCCAGGACATTACCGATGCGGCCAGCAGCATTAGCATGACCAACTGAACCACCGGACTCGCCGCCAGCACCAGCGAAATTAATGACAGATCACCGCCCATAGAAAACCTTCCTTAGCTTCAGGCCCGCGGCCGAATACCGTCGAGAATGCCTCCCGGTATACGGCGCGGACGAAATGACTCGGCATCGACACAGGCGGCCTGACACTGCGCTGTCACCAGCGCCTCCGCTTCGCCCGCACGAAATACATCTTGTGACAACGTAAAGCGCACTCGGCCGCGTGACAGCAGCGCTGTACGCACCCTTAATTCGTCATTGAAGCGGGCCGGCCGGCGAAACTTCACCTCGGTACCGGTAACCGTGAATACCAGCCCCCGATCGCGACGCAACTGATCCTGCTCCACGCCCAGTTGGCGCAGCCACTCCGTGCGGCCGCGTTCCATAAATTTCAGGTAGTTCGCGAAATACACCACGCCTTCGGCGTCCGTGTCTTCGTAATAGACGCGAACCGGCCAGTCATGCCAATCACTCATAAGGCACTCGTCCCGACGCCCCCGCCGGGTTAGCGGCCGCGGCCGCAACAACAACGGTGCCCATAGTAATGGAGGGACCCGGGACTCACCAGACGCATAAGCGGTCCGGCTGGCGGCTTAGTCGCGCTCGAACAGGGAGCCGGTGGCGGCCAGGGTGCCGGCTGGCATGGCCAGATCAAACAACTCATAGGCACGCCGGGTAGCCATGCGGCCGCGCGCGGTGCGTTGCAAAAAGCCTTGCTGAATCAGATACGGCTCCAGCACATCCTCAATGGTTCCGCGTTCCTCGCCCACCGCGGCAGCCAGCGACTCGATGCCCACCGGCCCACCGTCAAAACGGTCGATAATGGTTAACAACAGGCGCCGATCCATGGTGTCAAAGCCGTGCGGGTCCACCTCGAGCAGGTCCATGGCGGACACGGCAACGGCCTCATCAATGCGGCCGTCGGCCTCAACCTGGGCGAAGTCGCGCACGCGGCGTAATAATCGATTGGCTATTCGCGGTGTGCCGCGCGCGCGCGCCGCGATCTGGCTGGCACCTGCGCTGTCGATGGGCATGCCAAAAATCCCCGCGGCGCGGGTCACGATTTCATGCAATTCATCGTGGGAGTAGAACTCCAGGCGCTGCACGATGCCGAAACGATCGCGTAACGGTGAGGTCAGTAAGCCGGCGCGGGTGGTTGCGCCGACCAGCGTGAACGGCGGCAGATCCAGCTTTATGGATCGGGCTGCGGGCCCCTCACCGATAATGATATCCAACTGGAAATCTTCCATGGCCGGATACAAGACTTCCTCGACCACCGGGCTAAGCCGATGAATCTCGTCAACGAACAGCACATCCCGGGGCTCGAGATTGGTAAGCATGGCCGCGAGATCGCCGGGCCGCTCCAGGGCCGGGCCCGAGGTATGCCGCATATTCACACCGAGCTCGTTAGCGACAATGTTGGCCAGGGTGGTCTTGCCCAAACCGGGTGGCCCGAAAATAAGTACGTGGTCCAGGGCTTCTTGGCGTTGTGCGGCGGCGCTGATGAAAATGCGCATCTGTCGCTTTACCGCGGCCTGGCCGATGTAGTCATCCAGCCGCGCCGGACGGATGGCCCGCTCGATGACCTCCTCCTCCGGCAGTTCGTCCATGCTGACGATGCGATCCTGCTCGTTCATAACCGCATTGTGCCGCAGATCATGGTGCGGCGGACCGCAGGACCTGGCGCAGCAAGTCTTCGGTGGTCTCGGCTTCAGCGCCCACGGCATCCAGCATGCGCCGTGCCTCGGCCGGTTTGTAGCCCAGCGAGACCAAGGCATTAAAGGCCTCGGTCCGCGGTTCTGCGGAACGTGGCAGCGCGCCACCGGCGGCCAGGGCGCCACCCTCCCTGGTATCGACCCGATCGCGCATCTCGATGATCAGACGCTCGGCGGTTTTCCGACCCACCCCGGGCAAGCGTGTCAGCGCGGCCTTGTCTTCGTTCTGCACGCAGTCAGTAAAATCGGCCACACTGATACCGGACAGAATGGTCAGGCTCATTTTTGCGCCAACACCGGAAACCTTGAGCAAATTACGGAACAGACGACGTTCTGCATCACTGGCGAAGGCGTACAGGGTTTGCTGGTCATCGCGAATCGCCAGGTGGGTGCGAAGTTGTACCACTTCACCCAGTGCCGGCAGCTGAAAAATTGTCGACATCGGTGCTTCCAGTTCGTAGCCGACACCATTCACGTCGACCAGAAGCTGGGGTGGCTCCTTGTGTACCAGCTTGCCGCGCAAAAAACCGATCAAGAGGCGACTCCCGCCAGCTTGCGCAGTTTCCCTGCCAGCGGCCGGCTATGCGCATGACACAAGGCGACGGCCAAGGCGTCTGATTCATCCAGCGCCAACTCGCCGCGCAACCCCAATAGCGCACGGACCATATGCTGAACCTGGGCTTTGTCTGCACCACCTCGGCCAACCACGGCCTGTTTAACCGCGCGCGCGGCATATTCGTAAAGACTGCAGTCGTATCCGAAGCTCGCGCAAATCGCCGCGGCCCTTGCATGACCCAGTTTCAGGGCGGCGTCTGCATTGCGCGCCATGAATACCTGCTCTACAGCAACTTCAGCGGGTGCATGCGTACCCATAACCTCGGCGATACCTGCAAAAATTTCTTCCAGACGTCCAGCCATATCCGTCGAACGGGTCCTGATGCAGCCGCTCGCTACGTAGCGCGTTTTGGCGCCCAGACAATCGACAATGCCGTATCCGGTAACTCGCGATCCGGGATCGATGCCGAGAATTCGAATCGCGGTTACCACGATGACCTGTACCCGGCGCTAAGGAGAGCTTTCAAGATTTCTGCTGGCTATAGCTTGGCCAGCACCTCCTCGGGAATATCGGCATTGGAGAATACATTCTGCACATCGTCCAGCTCTTCGAGCATGTCCAGCATCTTTAACATGCTGATGGCCTCGGATTCGCCCAGACTGGCCGACAGCGTGGCGCGGTGAGTTACCTCTGACAGCTCCGGCTCGAGCCCTGCCGTCAGCAGCGCGTCACGAACGCCGTCGAAATCTGTGGGTTCACAAAGCACATCAATAGAACCATCGTCATTGCTTAGCACGTCTTCGGCGCCGGCCTCCAGCGCAGCCTCCATAACCTGGTCTTCAACCAGACCAGCGGGGAAACTAATCAGGCCTACGTGATTAAACAGATAAGCGACGCTGCCATCGGCACCCAGGTTACCGCCGAATTTAGTAAACGCATGGCGCACTTCGGCGACGGTCCGGTTGCGGTTGTCGGTCAGGCACAGGACCATTACTGCAACACCGCCCGGACCATAGCCTTCATAGGTGATCTCTTCGTAGTCAGCGCCGTCTAATGCGCCCGAGCCGCGTTTTATGGCCCGTTCAATATTGTCCTTGGGCATGCTTTGCGCTTTGGCCTTATCAACAGCCAGGCGCAATCGTGGATTCGAGTTCAGATCAGGTCCGCCGACCCGGCTGGCGACGGTAATCTCGCGACCCAGCTTGGTGAACAGTTTGCCGCGCTTCTTATCCTGGGCACCTTTTCGGTGCTGAATATTTGCCCATTTGCTATGACCTGCCACGCTACGCTCCCCGGGCGTTAATCAGAATCGCAAAGCCACGCCCAGGTGCAAGCCGGAATCAAACTTGGCCTTCGGGCGATCATCAAATTTGCCTTCGACATAGCGCAGACCCAGGTAAATATCGGCTTCGCGAAGAATGTTGTAACCAATGCGAACGTCCAGATCCTGGTAGCCGTCAAGTTCACCGACACTCAGCACGGACGGTGCGAAATAAACATGCCCACCGACAAAAAGACGGTTAAATGCCGGAAACGCGTACTTGAAGAATCCGCCGATGGATACGCCCAGTCCGTCCTGCTTCGAGACATCACCGTTGACGTAGGCCAGCCGCAGTCCGAGACCACCGGTCAGCGGGTTTTGCCCCTCGGCCACCTGCCCGGTCAGGCTGAGGTCACCGTTGACGACATCACCATCGTCCGAAGATCGTAACCAGCCCAGCCCCCACTCCAGCGCGTTACTGGTGAATGGCCGGGCATATTCGACGCGAAAGGCGTCGGCATTAAAACTTAGCTTTAGCTCATCGGCATAAGCCGGCGCGACGCACAATAGCGTGGCCAACGCGACAGGGAAGAATCTCATCCCCAGACTCCTCAACAACAACGCGCCAATGATACCCGACCCGACGGCAGCGCCCCAGCGCCAGGCCAACTTCATTTATTGCATGGCTCAGCGATTTATCGCGTGAATTGCTCGACGATCCACCGACAAAGCCGCTTCGTGCACGGCCTCGGTCAGGGTCGGATGGCCGTGTATGGTGCGTTGCAGATCCTCGGTACTGGCCTGAAACTCCAGCGCCAGGACGGCTTCGCCAATCAATTCACCGGCCAGCGGCCCGACGATATGCACGCCAAGTAGTTGGTCGGTTTGGCTATCGGCCAGCACTTTAACCATGCCGGCATTCTGATCCATGGCCTTGGCGCGACCGCTGGCTGCGAAGTTAAACGTTCCTGTCTTATAGCTGATGCCGGCCGCACTGAGTTCCTCTTCGGTTTTTCCGACCCAGGCAATTTCCGGCGCCGTATAGATGATCGACGGGATCACCGCATAATTCATTTCGCCCGGCTCACCGGCAATCAGCTCAGCGACCATGACACCTTCCTCGGAACCCTTGTGCGCCAGCATAGGTCCGCGCACGAGATCGCCTACGGCATATACATTGGCGGCGGTGGTACGGCACTCATCATCCACGACCACGAAACCACGCTCATCCACTTCGACACCCGCCAGAGGATCGAGCAGATTATCGGTATAGGGTCGACGCCCGACAGCCACAATGACCTTGTCAAAGGTAATTTCATGTCCGCCCTGCTCATCGTCATATTTGAGCAACACCCCGGCGTCGGTAAATTCACTGCCTTGCACTTTGGCGCCCAGGCGAATATCCAGGCCCTGTTTCTTGAATTGGCGCTGCGCTTCACGAGCCACCTGCGCATCAGCCATGTACAGAAATTGATCCATTGCCTCAAGAATCGTGACCTCGGCGCCCAGGCGACTCCAGACGCTGCCCAACTCCAGGCCGATTACACCGGCGCCGATCACACCCAGACGACCCGGCACTTCGGTGAAGTCCAGCGCTCCCCAGGAATCGACAACTTGTTCACCGTCAAAAGGCGCAACTTTGAGCTCTACCGGGGTTGAACCCGTTGCCAACACGACGTGCTCGGCTTCCAGCAGCTCTGTCGCGCCGTCATGCGGAAAATATTCCACCTTATTGTCGGGCAACAGGCGGCCACGGCCGAACAAGCCAACCACCTTGTTAGCTCTGAACAGCGCTTCGATGCCGCCGCTCAGTTCGCTGGTAATTTTGGCCTTGCGCGTCTGCATTTGAGCCAGGTCCAGGGCCAGCGATCCTACGCCAATGCCGTGATTGCTGAATTCTTCTTTGGCCCGATGATAAAGCTCGGACGACTCCAGTAAGGCTTTGGACGGAATACAACCGGCATTCAGACAGGTACCGCCAAAGGCAGCGCTGCCGTCACGATTCAGCCAGGCATCGATGCAGGCAGTGTTGAGCCCGAGCTGAGCGGCGCGTATTGCCGCCACATAGCCTGCGGGCCCGCCGCCGATGACCACTACGTCGAATTTTCTGCTCATGGAATATCTCCCGTCGCCACGACAGCGTTGCGCGCGGCGAATCTATTGGTTCGCGGGCGGAATCAGACTTGCAGCAGCAACCGGCCCGGATCTTCCAGGGCCTCTTTGACTGCCACCAGGAACTGTACTGCCTCGCGACCGTCAATAATGCGGTGATCATAGGTCAGTGCCACATACATCACCGGACGCGCCTCAATCTGGCCGTCTACCACCATGGCACGCTGCTGGATATTGTGCATGCCAAGAATACCGCTCTGGGGCGGGTTGAGAATCGGCGTCGACAGCATGGATCCGAAAACACCACCGTTGGTGATAGTAAAGGTGCCGCCGGTGAGCTCGTCCATGCTGATACTGCCATCGCGCGCCTTGCGGCCATAGGCACTGATGGACTTCTCGATATCGGCAAAGCTCATTCGATCGACATCGCGAATAACCGGGACCAGCAGGCCACGCTCGCTGCTTACTGCAATACCGACGTCGTAATACTCGTGATAAACAACCTCATTGCCTTCAATAGAGGCATTCACCACCGGGAACCGGCGCAGCGCTTCAATGCTGGCGCGCACAAAGAACGACATGAAACCGAGCTTCACGTCGTGCTGTTTCTCAAAGGCTTCCTTATAACGACTGCGCAGGGCAATAACTTCGGTCAGATCCACTTCGTTAAAAGTGGTCAACATGGCAGCCGTTTGCTGCGCTTCCACCATACGTTCGGCGATCCGCGTACGCAGGCGACTCATCGCCACGCGGTGTTCGCGCCGCTCGCCCGGCACGGACTCCGCGGGTGCGGACTCCACGGGCATATCCTCAGTGTCTCCTTCGGGCTGTAAGCGCCGGTCAAGAAAATCACTGACGTCAGATTTTAGAATACGACCGCCGCGCCCCGTCCCCTTGACCTGCGCAGGGTCGACATCGTGCTCCTGCAGCAGACGCCGCACTGCCGGACTCAATTTATCCTTATTCGAATCATCATCGTCGCCGGCAGTTGCTGCCGGTGAGCTGATTGCTGCCACTACGGGTGCGGCAGCCGGCGCTGCCGACGCGGGTGCGGCCGCCGGAGATTCGGCGGCGGCCTCGCCGGGTTCCAATATTGCCAACAGCTGGCCGCTGGTAACCGTGGCGCCGTTATCAATCTTGATTTCCGCCAGCACCCCGGATACCGGTGCCGGCACTTCAAGCACCACTTTGTCGGTTTCCAGATCGACCAGGTTTTCGTCGCGCGAGACACTGTCACCCGGCGCCTTGTGCCAGCTGACCAGGGTGGCGTCGGAGACCGACTCGGGTAGTTGCGGAACCTTAACTTCCACGCTCATGGCTTGGACTTCCTCGCTTAGCGATCAATGCGCAGCGCAGCTTCCACCAGGGCCTGCTGCTGCTGCACGTGCAGTTTAAAAATTCCGGATGCAGGGGCCGCGGCATGCGGTCGTCCGGCGTAATACAGATGATGCTCCGGCCCGAGGGGCTCCTGGAGACGATGACGAATCTGGTACCAGGCACCCTGATTTTGCGGTTCTTCCTGACACCAGACGAATTCGTTCGCATTCGGATAGCCGGCAATGGATTCGGCATATTCGCGAATCGGAAACGGATACAACTGCTCGATACGAATTACCGCCACATCGCTAACCTCGTGGCTCCGCTTCGCCTCCAGCAAGTCATAGAAAACCTTGCCGCTGCAGAACACCACCCGCTTCACCTGCTCAGGATCGGGCGCATCAATATCCCCAATCAGGCGCTGGAAACTGCCACCGGACAAATCGCTCAGTGGCGAACTGGCCAGTCGATGGCGCAGCAAACTTTTCGGCGTCAGTACGATCAGTGGTCGCCGCAGGGGCCGCAACATTTGCCGGCGCAGCATGTGGAACATCTGTGCGGGATTGGACGGCACACAGACGTAAATATTGTTCTCGGCGCAAAGTTGCAGGAAACGCTCCAGACGCGCAGAAGAATGCTCCGGACCCTGCCCCTCGTAGCCATGCGGCAAGAACAATGCCATGCCGCACATGCGCTGCCATTTAGCCTCGCCGGAGGTTATGAACTGGTCGATCACTACCTGGGCTCCGTTGGCGAAATCGCCAAACTGGCCTTCCCAGATGACCAGGGTCTCGGGGTCTGTGCTGGCATAGCCATACTCAAAACCCATTACCGCCTCTTCCGAGAGCAAGGAGTCCGTCACGGTGAACGACCCGCGACGATTATCGATGTCGTCTAGCGGCAAATATGAGCGGCCCGTGTTCTGATCATAGAGCGCGGCGTGGCGATGGAAAAAGGTGCCGCGACGACTATCCTGGCCGGTCAGTCGAATTCTGTAGCCATCCTTGAGAATGCTACCGTAGGCCATCAGTTCGGCGAAGCCCCAGTCCATGGGTATCTCGCCCGAGGCCATCCGCTCGCGATCGGTAACTATTTTGGCAACCCGCGGATGCAGCGTGAAGCCGCGCGGGACGCGGGTGACTTGACGGCCGAGAAAATCCACCTCGGCTTGTGTAATCGCGGTTTTGACCTCGACGTCCGGATCCGGCTTTTCATAGGGAGTCCAGTCGACGGTGTACTCGTTACCGATATTGCCGATAACCGCAACGGGTAACGGCTGGCCCGCGTCCAGTCGGTCGCGCAAGGCCTCGACCATCTGATCCGGCTCGGTGGCGTCGACGACACCCTGCTCCACCAGCCTGGTGGTGTAGAGCTGGCGAACCGTCGGATGCTTTTTGATGACCTGATACATGCGCGGCTGGGTGGCCGACGGCTCATCGGCTTCGTTATGCCCATGCCGGCGATAACAGACCAGATCAATGACCACGTCCTTGTGGAAGGTTTGACGATAGTCCATGGCCAGTTGTGTAACGAAGACACAGGCTTCCGGATCATCACCGTTGACGTGAAACACGGGCGCCTCGATCATTTTGGCCACATCGCTGCAATACGGCGTGGAACGCGCATCGCGCGGATCACTGGTGGTGAAGCCGACCTGATTGTTAACTACGATGTGTACGGTTCCGCCGGTGCTGAAGCCGCGCGCCTGGGAGAGCTGGAAGGTTTCTGTAACCACACCCTGCCCGGCAAACGCCGCATCCCCGTGGATAAGAACCGGCAATATCTCAGTGCCCGAGTCATCGCCCCGTCGTTCCTGGCGGGCGCGAACCGAGCCCTCGACCACAGGGTTAACGATTTCCAGGTGCGAGGGATTAAACGCCAGCACTACGTGCACGTTGTCGCCTGGCGTATGAATATCCGAAGAAAAGCCGAGGTGATATTTAACGTCACCCGAGCCGGTCATCGCCTGCAGATCGAAATCACCTTCAAACTCGCTGAACAATTCCTGCGGGGCCTTGCCGAGCACATTCACCAGCACATTAATGCGCCCACGATGCGCCATCCCGATAACGCATTCCTGGATGCCGGCGCTACCGCCCCACTGAATCAGGTGATCGAGCATCGGAATCAGGCTGTCGCCGCCCTCCAGCGAGAAGCGCTTTTGGCCGACGTACTTGGTGTGGAGGTAACGCTCGATGCCTTCGGCGGCGGTGACCTGTTCCAGAATGCCGCGACGCTCCTCTTCACTAAAGGGCTCGCCGAGCATGCCGCGTTCCAGGTGCTCACGAATCCACAGGCGCTCGCGACCGCGTGACAAATGCGCAAAGTCGGCGCCCACCTTGCCGCAGTAAACCTGCTTGAGGATTCGCACTATTTCACGCAGGGGTAAGCGGCCTTCTCCGCTGCCCGCCAGACCGCCGGCAAAGAATTCCGTGTCCATATCGGCTTTGGTCAGGCCGAGATAGTCCAGCTTCAGCACGGCCGGCATCCGACGTTGCGTCAACTTGAGCGGATCCAGATCGGCAATCTGATGACCACGCAGCGAATACACCTGGATCAGCCGCGACACCGCGGCCTGCTTGGCATTGGCGGCCGCTACGCGGGGCGCCGCAGGCTGACTGCTGGCCAGGGCCGGCAAGCTGCCGGCGGCCAGCGCTGCCTGCAGCTCGCGATGCGAGACGGCATCTTGCGCTGCACCGCCAATACCGGCAAAAAAGCGTTGCCAGTTTTCCGGCACAGACTGGGGGTTGCGCAGATAGGTCTCGTAGAGATCTTCTACATATAGGGCGTTGCCGCCGAATAACGGCGACCAGGCATATCGGTACTCTAGGGTTTGGCTCATGGCCCTGGCTTAGTAGTTTGACTGAAGCGGAAGTCCGCGGGCGCTGCAAGAAGAGCAGCAATGCGACCGTAGTGTAGCCCAAGGCCTGCCGTCAGGAAACGCGCAACGGTCAGAAAAAACGTGATCTGTCAGCCGATTTTGACCACCCGTCGCCGGACTGGCGCAAGGCGCTAAGGCTGGTCGGATGATCTAGTGCAGGGAAAAAAGCTCGACACCCAGCAGCTGATTGAGCCAATTCGGGAACATGCCCATCAGCAGATAGAGCTCCCAGGCCATCAGCAACAGGTAGCCCAGGCAGACCAGCTGCAAGATTCTTATCACCGGGACGACCCCAAGCAGGTGCCGGTTGACGGCGACCACCAACAGGCTGATAGCGAGCCCAGTAACGCCGATCTTGACGCCGATAAACCAGGCCACATCGCTACGAATCAGCCAGTCCATGAGGCCGTTCAATTCACGGCCGCCCACGGTGAGAATGTTCAGGGTCAGCAGCGCGTCCAGACAGCTCATTAGCAGTATCGCGAGGGCCAGATACAGTACCCGCGGTTCATGCCAGTCAAGAAAAATGCGGTGCTCATCGCCGTCGCGGCGACCCAGGCGGCGTCGCGGTCGCAGGCCGCCGTAGGTAAAGGAGAGCAAGCTGTGGGTTCGCCGGTCATCACCCGCGCGGCGCTCGCCGCCAGGCAGGCCATCAGCAACAGCCGTTAATTCGGCGCCCTGTCTAAGGCGTCCATCGCCGCGGCCCATGAGATCTTGCGACACATTGCTCCCAGTGCCCGCGAGGTGAAGTAGTTGCTACAGGCTGACTTGTGTGTGAAATCAGATTAGAGAATCAGCGTAAGTTAGTAAAGCCAAGTTCATGTTTTTTATGTTAAATAGTCACAGTCACGGCGCGTTTGGCTGTTGAAATGACTCAGCCTCAGGCTGGCTGTCGACGGGATTGCTGCCGCCTCAGCGACCATAGTGCAAACGCTGCGCGACCTATGCATCCGGAAAAACTCAATGGCTCACCCGGAGCCGCTGTGGAGGCCCTGCGCACAGGATTTAGTGCAAATTTTTCAGGCTAGCGGCCAACCGTGACCGCTCGTTTCCGGGCTAGCCGGCAGCGGTTTCTGCCGACGAACCTGGACGCCTGTCTCGCCGCGAGCGCCAGAACCAGTAAATCACAATCAGCACCGCGCCCAGCAATACGGCATTACTCATGGCCAGGAACAACGGCGGTGAAACGGCCAGCGCGATACCGCGACAAATATTGACCATGGCATGCCAGATGATTGCCATCAGCACGCTGCCACTGGCTTCCCAGATCAGCGTCAGCCAGATCGAGGCAGACAGGATACCCACCGAGAATCCCAGCCATTGGGCCAGGCCGAACTCCGGACGGCTTAGAAAGAACGGCAAGTGCCAGAGCAGCCAGACAGGAAACAGTGCCAGGCTGGCGACCAGCGGACCGCGCCGCTCACGCAGACGTGCCAGCAAGAAACCACGCCAGCCGGGCTCTTCACCCCAGGCTTGCAGCAGCGCGCCAACGATCACCAGGTTGACCAGACCCGATACGCTCATCAGCCGGCTTAGCCGGGCATTGTCCGGCTCAATGGCCAGTCCGCTGGTGAGCGCCACTGCCAACAACGCCAAAAGCAACAACACGACCGGGCTCAACACAGACAGAATTCCAACGCCCAGTCCAACGCGCCAGCGACTTAGACGCTTGAGGATCCCGGCCGGTCCGCTGCGTCCGAAGCAAGCCCTGGCCACCAGCATGGCGGCGACAAACGGACCGAACGCGGCCACCGGCTCGAGCAAATGCAGGTCGGGTCCGCTCAAGTAGCCGCGGCTGATCAGCAGCCCAGGCAGGGCTATGCTCCAGGTAATCGCGTAGGCCAGACCCACGTAGGCCGGCAACGGGTATTTTCTTATCAGTTGCAGCACTTCGGCCCCCTCGCCCCGCGCTTGCCGATGCGGCAGCCGAAACGTCCAATTATTGTGCTTAAGACAAGTCTGGCGCTGGCTACCAGCCGGTGACCGTTAAACTATGCCCTATGCCAAAGCAATTTTCCTCGCGACAGGTAGCCGGCCGCTTTTCCCGGATAGCGGCCGGCTTTGCTGTGCTCCTGGGTATTTTTGCCCTGTGCGACCTGGGCCTGGCCTCCCCCCCACTGGATCCTGCCCCCGCCGGCAAGGTGCGCTTTTACAACATCGCAGATTCGGATTTTGATCGTTATTCGAAGAACCCGGACAAGCGCACACAGGCCTGGATGCGTGCGGCCTTTACCCGCATGCAAACCTACAGCCCCTATTTTGATAAGCGCTTGCGCTGGTATCCCAATGCCTGGGTGTACAAAGACAGTTATGCGCTCAAGCCGCACTGGCCGGAGTACCGTAAGCAGCCCGACTGGGTGCTACGCGATGCGCAGGGCAATCAGTTATATATCCCCTGGGGCTGCCAACGGGGCAGCTGCCCGCAATTTGCTGCCGATATGGGCAACCCGGAGTTTCAGGCCCACTGGATAGAACAGGCGCGCGAGAAAATTGCGCCGGGCTATCGACGGCATCTGGGTCGACGATGTCAACCTGACCTGGCGGGTGAGCGACGGCGAGGGACAGCACGTTAAGCCCATAGATCCCAGAACCGGCAAGCCGATGTTGCTGGAAGACTGGCGTCGCTACTTTGCTGAATTCATGGAGGCGCTGCGTGCCGCGTTGCCGGATATCGAGCTCGCGCACAACGCCATCTGGTACGCCGGCGAATTCGACGACCCTGCAATTCTGCGCCAGATAGACGCCGCGGATTACATCAACCTGGAACGTGGTGCGACGGACAGCGGCTTGCGCTATGGCGATGGACGGTTCGGATTTGAACGCTTTCTGAGTTTCATTGATCTGGTCCACCAACGCGGTCGGGCGGTAATTCTGATGGACTACGGCAGCAGCGAAGTACAGCGTGAGTTCGGCCTGGCCGCCTACCTGCTGGTCAACAACGGTCGCGATCTGCTGAGCAGCAACCAGCTGGACTGGACCGGGCCCGAGACTTTCTGGCCGGGTTACCGGCTCGACCTGGGTGCGGCGCTGGGCCCGCGTGAGTCATGGCGCGGACTTCTGCGCCGGGATTTTGCCTGTGGGCGCGTGCTGCTCAATCAGCCCGGTGGCCGGCGCACAAGCCTGGTGGTGCCCGGCGATTATCGCGCGCTCGGCGGGCGCAGCGCCGGAAGCCTGCAACTGGCCGGCGGCGAGGCCATGGTATTGCTCAAGGATTGCGCCTCAGTGCCGAACTGACCGGGCGGCAGGGCTTAGAAAACCCGAATTTTCAGCCCTGTGCTTCGCCGCAACATAAAACGCATGGTCAAGGCCCACAAAGCCAGGTCCAGGGTCGCGGCCACGGCCGCACCCAGTGCCCCGTAGCGCGGCACCAGCAAGATCACCAGTACGATGGCCAGCAGCAGGGCACCGGCCGAGACGGCCAGGGCCTGGTCCTGGTGCCCGGAAATACTCATCAGCCGGGCTGCGGGCCCGACCGCCGACTGCACTAACTGACCGCAGGCAAGTATCAGCAGCAGCGGATATCCGGCCACAAATTCCGGCCCGAACCAGGACAGGGCCCAGCGACCGGCAACAGCAAAAACGCCGGTGGCCAGCAGGGCGCCGGCGATACGCAGACGCGTGGCCTGCTTTACTACCCGGTCGACTTCAGCGAAGTCACCCGCGGCATAGTGGCGGGCCAGATCCGGCGCGGTGGCCGTGTCGATGGCAAACAAGCCAAAACTAATCAGCAGCGCCAGCCGGAAACTAACGTGGAAACGCGCCACCTCCTCAGGTGCCAGGGCGAAACCAATTAAAATGATAATGATTTCAGCGAAATAGCCAGAAAATAGAATCGTAGCCAGCATCGGTACCGAAGCGCGCAGCCATTCACGGCCATGATATTCAGGCTCTACATCACCCAAACGGGACCTCAGAAAAGTTCGCACTAACCACAAGGTAACCAGGGCGACCACGGCAACGGCCGCAAGCTGCAGCGCCATGGCAGCGCTGGCACTAAGCTCAATGCGCATTAACCAGAAGCTTGCAACCAGGCTAAAAAATACCAGCGGACGCGCCACATTGCTGGGGATAAAGCCCAGACCGAAATTGGAAAAGCTGTTGGCCAGTCCACACTGATATTGCAGTCCGGCAATTACCGGCAAGGTCAGCAAAGCGAAACTCAGCGTCGACCGGAAGCCATCCGGAATGGGCAGCTGCCAGACGAGAATCAGGCCAATCGCAGCGGCCAACAGACTCGCCAGCAGGGTGGTGCGGCTGCCAAAGCGCACAAATCCCTGGATGTAGGCCTGGCGGCCCTGGGCAAGACCAATGCCTACAAATCGCACGGCCGCCATGGGCAAGCCCAGATTTGCCACGGTAGCCAGCAGCAGGCACCAGGAAAACGCAATAACGTAAACACCGAGTTCTTCCGCGCCCATCCAGCGCGCCAGCAAAATCTGGGTTATCAGGGTCAGGGCAGCGCCGGCGATTCGACAGACAAAAATAAACGCCGAGCCGCCGAGCATTCGGCGAAGGCCGGATTTCGGCCCGGATGAGCTATCGCTGGATTTCACGATCTGATCGACTTCCGGGCCTGAATTGAGTCCCACTTCGGGCAAAAAGCTCGTCGTTTCAACTTAACTGCGTTGCCACGGGCGAGCCGAGGACTTATTATGATTAAAGTTTGAGAAAATAACGATAACACGCTCAAAGAACTGGATTCTTGAGCCTCAATCCACGCTTCAAACACCTATGAATCGAGCCATCGGAGTCGCTGCGCAGCTGCCTCATCACCAGGCCGTAAACCCGGCGGGTCAGGTTCAGGCGTGGCTGTTGGGCCTGCTGATGGCACTGGGATCACTGGTGTTTGTGGAGCCAGCACCTTACGACATTCTGGCTATTGCCTTGTTTGTGGGCCTGCTTGCCTATGGACTGCGAATTCCCCGCGAACTGCATAGCGCAACGGTGCTGCTGGGGCTGTTCGTGGCCGGCAACATTCTCGCCGCCGCGGCGACGCCCGATCCGCTCCAGGCGCTGCGCTCCTTGAGCATACGAACTTACATGGTGCTGGCCTGGCTGCTGCTCACCAGCCTGATCGTACTTAACCCGGAGCGCATGCTCAGGGCGCTGTGGGCCGGTTATCTGGTGGCTGCTGTCATTGCCGTCGGCTGGGGTTGCCTGGAGTACTTCGGCCTGATTAAGGGTGAGCTTTGGCAAGGCGGATTGCGCGCCAAGGGGCCTTTCAAGGACCCGAATGTATTCGGGCCGTTCATAGTGCCGGCCGCCGTTTACTGCCTGTTGCGACTTACCCGGGCTGGCGGGTTGCGAACGCTGGTTTTCGGGCCCCTGCTGTTGTTTTTTCTGTTCGGCGTATTGCTAAGTTTCTCGCGCGGTGCCTGGATCAACATGCTGTTGTCGACAGGCTTGTTCGTCATGCTGAGTATCGCGTATACAAAAACCCTGCGCGGCCGCCTGAACTGGCTGCTCGCCGGGCTGCTTGCCAGCGCTCTTCTGGTCGCGCTGATTACCAGCGCGGTATCCGTAGAGAGCATCGGCGAGCGGTTTTTTCAGCGCGCTGTGCTCACCCAAAAATACGACACCGCCAGTGGCGGTCGTTTTGCCTCGCAGGCTGCGGCAATTAACAGTATTTCCGAGAACCCTATCGGCGTAGGACCCGGTCGCAGTGCCGTGGAGTTTGGCCTGGAACCGCATAACCTTTATTTGCACATCCTGGTGGAAGGCGGCTGGCTGGCTGGCTTCGGTTTCCTGAGCTTCCTGTTTTTGACCGGATTTCAATTGATCCGAGCGATACGCAACACCCGAAGTTTTCGCGGTGAAACCATTGCGGTATTCGCCTGCCTGATCGGGGTTCTGTTTCAAAGCCTGTTTATCGACAGTACGCATTGGCGTCATCTATGGCTGCTGTTCGCAGTGGCCTGGGCATTGATCATAGTGTGTCGCCGTTCACAGTTTATCGAGCTAACGCCCACCTTTATGTCTAGTCCGGCAGCGAACCGGCCCGCGAGGCGCTACGCTCAATAATCTTCTGGCACTGTCGGCTCATGGGAATGAGAAGGCAGAACAACAAAAAACAAAAATAACAAAAGGGCAGGAAGCCCATGCCGATATTAAAAAGACTCAAGGACTTTTCGCGCATCGCGATGGCTCTGACCCTATGCCTGTTTGTTTACGGACAGTCGGCCTTCGGCCAGGAACTGGAGCGTCGCGACACGGTCGATCAGCGCCAGCGGCCCGGCTTCGATGCGGATGGCATTGACCTTGGCGGCTTGAATTTACTGCCAACCCTGGGCGGTGAATTGCGCTTCATTGACAATATATTTGCCGATGATGAGCTCAAGGTTGACGACACCGCGTTCATACTCAGCCCGGAACTGTCGCTGAACTCACGCTCCGAGCGACATCGTGCACAAATTGGCGCCAATGCGGACGTCGCTCGCTATTCCGATCGTGACAGCGAGGATTATGACGATGCCCGTCTTTGGGCGCTGGCCGACATGCAACTGGGCGCCGGCGAAATAGAGGGTGAACTGCGTCTGAGCCAGTTACATCAGGAGCGTACCTCGCCCGACGATCTTGGCTGCGCAAAGATTGGCCAGGATATTATCTGCACAGGCCTGACCGAGTACGCACGCAATCGGGCCGGCATTGCCTACACCTGGACGCCGAGCCGGTTCCTGCTCCGCGCAGACCTGCGCTATACGACGCTGGACTTTGAGGCGACCGACATGCCCATGGGCATCGGGTCAATAAACAACGATGATCGGGATCGCAGCCGCTCCGACCTGGGCTTCCGCCTCGGCTATGGCTTGTCACCCGACTATGCCATTTACCTCGAGACCCGTTTTGACAGCATCGACTTCGACCAGCGCGAGGACCGTGACGGCTTTCGGCGCAGTTCAGAAGGCAGCGAAGCACGTCTGGGCATGCTGCTCGACTTAACCGGCAAAACCTTTGGCGATTTTTACCTGGGTTACCTGGACCGGGAATACGATGACAGCCGTTTCAGTAAAGCCAGTGGACCAACTTTCGGCGCCGATGTCAGCTGGAACGTAACCGGGCTGACCACCCTGCGCATTGAAGGTGAACGGACCATCGACAACACCATCGTGCTGGGCGCCGCCGGCATCACCAAATCGCGCCTGACTTTCGGCGCCGACCATGAATTGCTGCGCAGTCTGATCGTGAGCGCAGATCTAAGCTTTGGCAGCGACGACTTTGAAGACATAGATCGCAAAGACGATCTGACTGAACTAAGCCTGGGCGGAAAATACCTGATGAACCGATATATGCAGGTTCTGTTCGGTTATCGCTTCCGGGATCGGGACACGCAACCCGACAGCTCTGGTGGCCGCATTTTCGACATCAATGAAATCTTCGTTCGCGTGGTGGGACAGCTGTAATGAAAACGGACTCGCAATACGACACGGCCTGCAAACATCTGGCTGCTGCTGTCAGCATGCTGCTGGTAACCGTCGGACTTCTTTGGAGCACGGCCGGCTGGACCGCCGATGACAACTATCGCCTGGCGCCCGGCGACAAGCTGAAAATCTCAGTCTTTGGTCATGAAGATTTATCCGGCGAAGTTGAAGTCAAAAACACCGGCGAGATTTCCCTACCGCTGATCGATGAAATCATGGCAGCCGGCCAGAACCTGACGGAACTGGAAACTGCCATTATCGATGCGCTGCAGCCCGATTATCTGAAAAACCCGCGGGTCAGCATTGAAATGCTCGACTACCGGCCTTTCTACATTATTGGCGAGGTATCAACGCCAGGCAGCTACGCCTATGTGAACGGCATGTCCGTGGTAAATGCGGTAGCCGTGGCTGGCGGATTCACTTATCGCGCCCGCAAGGGCCGCATCAAAATTGTCCGCGAAAACGGTGAAGGCACCGTCGAGCTGACTGCAGAGATGGATACCCCGGTGCAGCCGGGTGACGTCATTGAAGTTCCGGAGCGCTTTTTCTGATGCATGACATGACCGCTGGATCTCACACCCCTACTCCGATGTACCGACCAGAGATGCGTCAAGACGACGTTGGCCTGGCCGAGATTTTCTCGGTGTTGCGCCGCCGAATGTGGCTGATAGCCGCTGTCATGGTTCCTGCCCTGGCGCTGGCCGTCGCAGCTTTGGTGCTGCTAACACCGCGCTATACCGCAGAAGTGCTGATCATGATTGAACCTGATGGCACAAAAAACATTGTGTCACTGGACTCCGTAGTGGCCGGCCTTTCCGGCGATGCGGAGTCGGTTCAAAGCGAAGCCTATGTACTGAACTCCCCTGCCTTGACCGATCGCGTTATACAAAAGCTGGGTCTCGACCGTGATGTTGAGTTCAATAGTGAGCTGGAAAAGGACCCCGGACAGCCGGTATCTGCGGTGGCTTACAGTGCGGTGATCGATAAGTTTCAGGCCCGCCTGGAGGTCATGCCGCTGGAGAGCTCGCGGGTGATTTCAGTCAGTTTCTCTTCGGCCAGCCCGGAAAAAGCCACCAATATCGCCAACGCATTGGCCGACGAGTACCTGCAATCTCGGCTGGAAACCAAGTTTGAACTCACCCAGCGAGCCAACACCTGGATTGGCCAGCGCATCGACGAGCTACGCCGGAATGTGAACCAGGCCGAAGCTGCCGTAGAACTTGCGCGCGGCGATCTGGGACTGCTGGAAGGCAATGGACTGACTCTGGCCGCCCAGGAGCTGTCTGAGCTGAACACTCAGCTGGTTATGGCTCGCTCTCAGCGCGCCGCATCCCAGGCGAAGCTGCAGGAGCTTGAACGTGCGCTGCGCTCAAGCGGTGGCGCAGCACAAGTGAGCGAGGTGCTGGACTCGCCGTTAATCCAGCGTTTACGTGAACAGGAATCGGAACTGCAGCGACGCGTTGCAGAGCTATCCACCGAGCTGGGCGACCGGCATCCGCGCATGATTCAATTACGTGCGGAATCGCAAGACCTGAATCAGCGAATTACCAACGAGATCAACAAGATTGTTGCCGGCCTGCGGAATGATCTGAATGTATCGCGCGCCCGGGAATCTTCGCTACAGCAGAGCCTGGATGAAATCAAGGGCCGCGTCAGCGTGGCCAATAAGAATGATATTGAATTGCGCGCGCTCGAGCGTGAAGCAGAAGCGAACCGATCGCTGCTGGATACCCTGTTGATCCGGCAGAAAGAAACACTCTCCCAGGATGACATGAACTTTCAGCAACCGGACGCCAATATTTTCTCACCGGCCGGCATACCGTCAGAACCGTCGTTCCCAAAACCAGCCCTGTTGCTGGGCCTGGCATTAATTGGCTCGGGCGTACTGGGACTATTGCTGATCCTGATCCTGGAACTCATCGACGGCGGTTTTCGCAGCGGCGAGCAATTCGAGCAGGCCACTGGTATTCCGTCCATCGGCTTTGTACCTATGACACGCAAGCCTGATGACTATAAGACCCTGCCCGGCTATGTCGCCGGACGCCCGGCCTCTGCCTTTGGTGAGTCCATGCGCACACTAAGCTGGAGCCTTAAGCTGGCGTTCCCGGACGAACCGCCCAAGGTCGTTCTGGTGACTTCATCGTTACCCGACGAAGGCAAGACAACCATCGCCAGCTCCATGGCTACCTCGCAAAGCAAAGCCGGTCAGCGTGTGGTGCTGATCGACGCCGATATTCGCCGCGCTACCTGCCATGAACTCACCGGCGTGGAGCGCGAGCCGGGGCTCACCAACCTGTTGGCCGGCGATGCCAGCCTGGAGCAGGTAATGAGCACCAGCGAGTGGTCCGGGCTGAAAGTTATTGCTGCCGGCACGCCAAGCCCGCACGCACCGAACCTGCTGGGTTCACAAAAAATGAATGACCTGCTGCGTGACCTGAGCGACCGCTTTGACCTGGTGATCATTGATTCTCCGCCGCTGCTGGCCGCCGCTGACGCACGCATACTGAGTCGCGTCGCCGATGCCACGGTGCTGGTTGTACGCTGGGGCAAGACACGTCGCCCGGTCGCGAAACTGGCTGTACGGCAACTTGAGTCAGCCGGCGCGCGACTGGCCGGCGGTCTGCTATCGATGGTCGACGTCAAGCGCAACGCCAAGTATTCCTATGGCGACTCCGGCGCCTATAGCGGCGATCTGGAAAAGTACTACGCGGGATAAGCGGACCTGCAAAACCATGAGCGAGCCTGTGCAGCAGACCAAAAAGGTAACGCCAATCAGGCGCAACAGCCCCAGCCGACGCTATCGCATACTGCTGGCCATCGAAGCGGCCGGCGGCGGCGCCGGGCGGCATGTGCTGGATCTGGCTGATGGCCTGCGACTGCGGAATCACAATGTCTGCGTCGTCTATTCGCCGGAACGGGCAGACGAGAGTTTTTGCGAACGCCTGGCGAAACTAAGAGATGTCTCGGCCCATGAGCTGCCGATGCGCAGAGCCGTTGGCTGGCATGACCTCAGGCAGGTCCATGATCTGCGCCGCCTGATTGCTCGTCTGGGGCCCTTTGATCTATTGCATGGCCACAGTTCCAAGGCGGGCGCACTGCTGCGACTCGCCGCTCGTGGACACGACGTCCCCTGTTTGTATACGCCGCATGCATTCGTCACGCTCGACCCGGAAATCGGTCGTCTGAAGCATCTGCTCTACTCCAGCGCCGAACGCCTGCTGGCACCGCTGGCCAGGCGCATTATTTGCGTTTCGGAAACGGAGTATGAGCACGCCTGCGGGCTGGGAATCGATCCCCTGCGCCTGCGGGTCGTCCATAACGGAATCAGTAGTCTGCCGGCCGCCAATCGCGCGCGGGTACGGGCACAGTACGGCATACCCGAACAGGCCCTGGTGATCGGCTGCGTCGCCCGCCTGACCCATCAGAAGGCCACGGAGCGGCTGCTGTCCGCCTTCGCCATGGGTGTCGCCGACGACCCGCAGACGCGTTTAATGATTGTCGGCGACGGTCCTGACAGAGCTATGCTGGATAGCCTGGCCGACAACCTCGGCCTGAGCTCAAGAATCGTATTTACAGGTTCCGCAGATGGCGCGCAGCTGATGAGCGCTTTCGACATTTTCGCTCTGCCCAGTCGCTATGAAGCCTTGCCTTATGTGCTACTTGAAGCAGCAGCACGGGGCCTGCCGATCGTCATGACCGACACCGGCGGCGCAGGTTCGGTGGTACGCGAAGGCGTTAACGGATTCATCGTGCCCCAGCAGGATGCCGAAGCGCTCAGCGCGCGCCTTTTACAGCTGATCAGGCAGGACTTTCAGCGCGAAAGGATGGGGCAACGTAGTCTGGAAGTGGCCAGGTCGTTTACCGCTGACCAGATGGTGCTGGATACCTTAGAGGTATACAGCCAGTGCCTGCCTGAGGAAGCCAACTAGTCGCCAGCCAGGGGCAAGCGCAACAAGGCAGTCAGTGGCTATTCTTGCCGCCCAACACAGCGAAGAACGTACGCGCGATAATCAGCAGGTCAAAGGCGACCGACCAATTTTCAATGTAGTAAAGATCATGCTCAACGCGGCCAAGGAGATCGGCTTCGGTATCAGTAGCGCCGCGCCAGCCATTGACCTGCGCCCAACCCGTGACGCCCGGCTTGACCTTGTGTCGCACCGCATATTCATCAATAACATCTTCATACAGGGTATCGCCGGCCTTAGCCTTAAGCGCATGCGGCCTTGGCCCGACCACCGACATCTCACCGCGAATGACGTTAAACAATTGCGGCAACTCGTCAAGGCTAAAGCGACGCAATACCGCGCCTAGCGGCGTAATCCTGGGATCTCCGGGTCGCGCCAGCTTGTCAGCATCCTGGTCCATTTGATCGGTATACATGGTGCGGAATTTATACATGTCGATCATTTTGTGGTTAAAGCCGCAGCGCTGCTGGCAGAAAAACACCGGACCGCGACTCTCGAGCTTGATCAGCAGCGCGATAACCGCCATCAGCGGCAACGCGACTAACAGGAAAATCCCGCCCAGGACGAAATCCAGCAGTTGCTTGGCCAGCGCACCCCAACCCGTCACCGGCTTGTCCAGCACGCTGAGCATGGGCACACCATATTGAAACGTCGTGCGTCGATGCAGCAGGTCAGTGCCGACAAACTCCGGCGCCAGCCGCACGCTCGCCGGCAGCACCGTCAGCAAATGGATTATTTCCAGCAGGCGCTTGTCGGCGCTCCAGGGCAGCGCGACCAGGACCTCGTCGGCTCGATTGTGCCGAGCCCACTGCACCAGCTGCTGCAGGTTACCGATTACCGGGTAGCCAAGGACTTCTGCATCACTGCGCTCCACGCGGTCATCAAATACCGCGATGATGCGATTCCAGGGCTCATCCACGGAGTGAATGTGTTCAATGAGCGCGCGGCCCTGAGCACCGGCACCGTAGATGACGATGTTGCGACCCAGGTAGCCTGTGGCAGACCAATGACGAACCAGTGCGGCAACGCCGAAACGGGCCACCGTAACTAGCGTCAGGCTGGAGAGCAACCAGCTAAATGCCCACACTCGGGAAAACAGTATGGAAACCTTCAGGGCAAAGGCGCAACCGAGGAAAATGAGAAATATCGTGCTTAGAATCGCGGCGATTCGACCGATCTGGCCAAGCGGACGAATCAGCCGGCTGAAACGATACAGACCTGCGAGATAAAACGACTGCAGGGTAACCAGTCCGAGCAAGCCGATGGCAACCAGGTAACTCGGGCCCAGCTCAGGATAATCCTTGGCCACGTAAAACACGTAAATTAACCAGCCGCTTACAACGATACTCAGCAAGTCGGCCAAAGCCGTCAGACCGGCAACAATACTCTGAGAAAGCCGCACCCGCGGCGCTATCGGTATGCGTAGTTCTGAATTAACTGTTTCGGCTTTGGAAACCATAACTATCCCTATTTATTATTTTTCTTTGTCAGGACGGCAGCATTTCCATGTCCTGTAGTCGACAAGTTTGAACGGCGTCACTCGCCTTGCCGAGCCAAGTTAGATACTATGAGCCCAGAGAAGAAAAGTCTATAAAAACCCTATGGTTATGGTAAATCAGTGATGCATTTTCTTGCTACAGAATGCGCCTGCTGCCATCACCGGCACCGTGCGTATCAAACACCTTGGCAGAACAACGACATAACAAAAAGATGCTGCGCAGCATGACGCCCAGGGTCAGCGATCTGCTCGCGGTGCTGTTGCGACCTTTGCTCTTCCTGAGCTATTGGCTAAGCGGCTTCATGCCGCGGGATCGCCGACTCTGGCTGTTCGGTAGCTGGAGCGGCCGCCGCTACGCTGACAATGCAGCGGCACTGTTCGAATACGTTAGCGCCCTCCCCGACGACAGCATCACCCCGCTGTGGATTACGCGTGAACGCGACATTGCAGCGGCACTGAAAGCGCGCGGATTACCCGTCTGCCTGGCCTGGTCACCACGCGGCATCTGGCACTGCCTGCGCGGCGGCGTGTTCATCTATGATGGCCTGACTCGCGACATCAATCACTGGCTCTCACGCGGCGCCAAACGCGTGCTCCTGCGCCACGGCGTCGGCATCAAGCGCATTGAGCGATGCATCGAGCACCCGCACCACCGGCTTTACCAACTGTTTCACGGCAAGCTTTTGCAAAAACTGTTCTGGGGCTTTGCCATTCCCTGGCATCTGGCCAAGCCTGATTACGCGCTGGCAACCTCGCCTGAACATCTGCTTCAGGGTGCCGAGTGCTACGGCATGCATCCTGATCAGTTTGTGATCACCGGCTTCCCCCGCAATGATCAGATACTCGCTCCGCAGCCGGCTAACGACGGTGATCTTGATCTTCGCTGGCTGTCTGAACAAGCAGCCCTGCAACAGAGCGTAGTCCTGTATCTGCCTACCTTCCGCGATAACCAGGCGCATTTCCGGCTTGGCTGGCATCAGCTTAATGAGATCGGCGTAAGACTGGGCATCAAGTTTATGGTCAAGCTGCACTACGTCGATGCTGAACGCGGCCTTGGCGCCGATGCAGCAAGTCTTAGCAATCTCTATCTGGCCGACGCCTATGCCGACGCAAATCGCCTGTTCGGTGCCGCCGACGCAATGATTGGTGACTACTCGAGCGCGGTGTATGACTTCATGCTGACCGGCAAGCCGGTGTTGTTTTTCATTCCCGATGAAAAACAGTTTCTGGAGTTCTCAAGAAGTCTGTACTACGACTATGCCAGCGTCACACCAGGCCCCAAACTGCGCAGCTTTGCGGATCTGGAGGCGAGTCTTGCGCGCTTGCACCAACACCCCGAGAGTGAGTGGGCCGATCAATATCGCAAGGTTCTGGAGCGTTTCCACAGCTACCGCGATAGCTCGGCCAGCCAGCGAGCCTATCGAGCCATCCATGCGCAGTTTTTACCCGATCGACCAGACGCATTACTCACCCTGGCCACCAAGGAAGTCGACTAGTGAGAATCCTGATAACCGGCAGCGAAGGCTTTATAGGCAACTGTTTGCGGTCAGCGCTGGAAGCGGCGGGCCATCAAGTCCGTGGTATGGACCTGCGCGGCCGTGGCAAGAGCCGAGGCGACGTCGCCGCCCTGCAGGACTGTCGACGCTTCTGCCGCGACATAGAGCTTGTAGTGCACGCTGCTGCGGTTCATCAGGCCACCCAGGTGCGTAAACAACCCCAGGCGGTGGTCGACGTGAATGTGGGTGGCACAGGAAATATGCTGGCCGCAGCCGCCGCCTCCGGAGTCAGGCGTTTCGTCTATATATCAACGGCAAAACTCTATGGCGAGCCGGCACGGATGCCCAGCCGAGAGTCAGACCCGCTACGTCCATTAGACCCCTACGCCACATCTAAATTGGCCGCCGAACAGCGTTGTCGCGAGTATCACCTGAATCATGGCCTGGAAGTTGCCATGGTGCGCCCGTTCTCCGTCTATGGAGCCGGCCAGGACCTGGATACAGGCTATGTGGGCATGTTGCTTGCAGCCATTCGCAATGGCGTAGACCCGATTTTGCCAGGCCAGCCTGACTTTCTCCGCGATTTCGTACATGTAAACGATCTTCTGCAGCTATTAATTGACTGCATCCAGCAGCCACTGGAAGGGATGACCGTCGTCAACGCTGCATCGGGGCGATCACATACATTACGCGCCCTGGTCGATGACCTCAGCCAGTTAGCGGGCTATTCGATTAACGCCTGCTTTCGCGAGCCCTCGCCCGATACGATTCGCCGCAGTTGCGGTGACATTAGCCAGGCCGGCCAGCTATTCGGCTATCGGCCGCAGCGAAACCTCAGCGAAGGCCTTGCAGACTGCATTGAATGGGTCATGAATACCCGCAGCACGCAGCACGAAATTTCGCGACGACCTTCATGATTGCTGTGATTCTGCTAGCGGCAGGCCAGGGCACGCGCTTCGGAGCAGGTAGCGTAGCCAAGCAGTTTCTCGACCTGCACGGCAAGCCCGTATTCCTGCATGCACTGGACAGCTATCTCGATCCGGACCTGGTCGACCAGGTCATTTTGCTATTGCCCGCGGACAAAGTGGCCACGGTCGAACGTGACCTCGCAGCTCAAAACATGTCCGTACCGGTTGCCATACGAGCCGGTGGGGAAAGCCGGCAACTATCCATCCGGGCCGGGCTTAGCGCCCTCGATGAGATCAGTCCAGGCGGAGATTTCGACTACCTGGTTCTGCACAATGCAGCCTCTCCCAATACTGATCGGGAAACACTGCAGGCCTGCCTGCAAAGTGCCAGGAAAGGCCGAGTCGCCCAGGCATATATCCCCGAAACCCGTACACAGTTCCTGAAAAAAGACGTTCTGGCAGAGAAAATGCTGCCAAGGCAACAGGTGGCCACCGCCTGCGACCCCACGGTTTTTCCGACAAGGACTCTTCGCGCTGTGCTGCAAGCACAGGCCGAGCGAAAAATTGCCAGCGATACGACTACGGATCTGGCCATGGAACTCGGCTACGACGTTGAGCTTGTTGAAAGCCGGCCCGGCAACCTGAAAATCACCGGTCCATGGGACCTGGCGATGCTAAGCGCGGCGATGAGCGAAAAGCAGAATGAGCAGCAACGAGGCAGCAGCTAGAATCACCCGGGGCGGCCAACCGCCCTTGCTGAGTATTGGCCTGCCGGTTTGCAACGGCGAGAACTACCTTGCACGAGCCCTCGATTCCATCCTCGCTCAGGACTTCGAGGATTTCGAACTCATTATTTGCGACAACGCTTCCGGCGACCGTACCGCCGAAATCTGTCAGGACTATCAGGACCGCGACTCGCGCATTCGCTACTATCGGAATGCTGAGAATATCGGCGCGGCACCGAATTTTAATCGCTGCCTGGAGCTGGCTCGCGGCGAATTATTCAAGTGGGCGGCACACGATGACTTGCTGGCGCCCGGCTACTTGCGCCGCTGCGTCGATACACTCCTGGCGCAGCCCAATGCCGTACTTTGTCACAGCCTGGTCACAATTATCGACGGCGATGACCGGCCCATTGCGACCTACGATAGCGAATTAATAGGCGCCGCCTCGGCACGCGTCGACGAGCGACTCGCAGCGTTAATCCTTAACCGACATCTGTGCACCGATATGTTCGGCGTCATGCGCACGGCAGCATTACGCAGCAGCCAGCAACACGGCGCCTACTATGGTGGCGACCGGGCCATGCTGGCAGAAATGTCTCTGCTCGGTCGCTTCCTGAAAGTCCCGGAACCCCTATTTCTGAACCGCGAGCATCCCGACCGCTTTGTGCGCGCCGTCGCGCCCAGGCAATGGCAAAGCTGGCATTCCGGTTCAGCCGTCGGCAGCATGGCCAATCCGACCTGGAGACTTTTCCAGGACTACCGTGAGGCCGTAACCCGCCATGTACGGGATCCGGCAGAGCTTCGTCGCTGCCAATCTGTCCTGCGTCACTGGTGGCTGGTGGATTGGAATATCGGCCGCCTGCTGATTGATGTATGCGGACAGGCGGTACCGCAGATCCATGGCGTCGTTCGCTGGCTGAAATTGCAGCTGTTCGGAAAACTCCCACAGGTGCGCGAGCAGGCAGACGGTCAACGGCAAAGAGACAGTGCTGCGCCCCGTCGCAAAGTGATTTACATCGGCGGCTGGGGACGCAGCGGCAGTAGTTTGCTGGCCAACATACTGGGTTCAAGCCCGAAAGCTGTTTCCGTCGGCGAGCTCCGTTACTTGTGGGATCGCGGCATGGTTGAAAACAAGCTGTGCGGCTGCGGCGAAGCATTCGACAGCTGCCAGTATTGGTCCACCGTCCTCAATCACGCCAGCCTCAGTGCGAATCCCGAGACGGGCCGCCGCTACGCCGAGCGCGTGGGCAGTGACGCAACCTTGTCGCAATTGATCGCCATGCTGACGGCCGGCGGCCGACGCTATCGACGCCGCCGTTTCGAAGAAACCGCGATCCTCGATAGCCTCTACAACAGTATTGGCGCTGTCGCTGATGCAGATATCATTATCGACGCCTCCAAGACACCGCCCTACGCGCTTAATCTGCTCACCAACGAGAACGTCGATCTCTATTTCATTCACCTGATTCGCGACCCGCGTGCGGTGGCCTATTCCTGGTCGCGCAAGCGCGCCAGCAAAGAAGCAGCCGACGAAATGCTGCCGCGTTACTCCGGCCTGAAAAGCGGCCTGTACTGGGCGGGATTCAACCTGCTGGGACTGCTGTTTCGCTGGCGACGCCGGGCGAACTACCTGGCCGTGCGCTACGAGGATTTCTGTAACGAGCCGCGCAGCACAGTGGCAGATATCTTTGATCACTGCGGCATCGGCGACCCGGAATTGCAGTGGTATAGCGACCAGGAGGTCGATGTCAGCATGCAACACTCCATCAGCGGCAATCCAAGTCGCTTCAATGTCGGCCGCGTGACGATCAAACCGGATATTGCCTGGCAGACGCGCATGGCCACGACCCCACGCTGGATCGTCACACTCCTTTGCGTCAGCCTGTTTCCAGTATTCGGCTACAAAATCAGGCAGTCTCATCGAGAGACTCAGCCGCCGACAGGCAGTGACGAAGTCACGCAGCACTAGTCGCCCCAGGCGGCTGAATACATGCAGCTTGCTCGTGCTGTCCTCTGCGGTCGCGCTACGAGCAATTCCTGTTCCGAGCGATGACGGGCGTCGCGGCGATCAGCGCGGCCAGATCCAGATTGGTGCCCCGACCAGGATTCGAACCTGGGACCTTCCGCTTAGGAGGCGGACACGCGTACCCCTAATACACTGTCTATAGTGATTTTTTACCTCACTAAAAAGGGCTTTGCACCCTATTTGCACCCCCGTAGGACATTTTGTCCGTCCGCCTTTTTGGGAATGCTGCCTGCGAAAACGAATACGTCTCAGCGTCCGCAGCCCAAGACAAGAAAAACCCGGCACGCGGGCCGGGTCTTCTGTCTCAGTTCGTTCCGTTCAGAAGGCTCTGCGCCTCGACCACCCCAACAGCCCTAGCGCCGAGCCGAAAAGCCAGGCGGCTGCGGGGATGGGGATAATTGACCAGCTACCAGGGTTATTGTTGACCCTTCCTACATCATTAGATGCAACGATGCACGTGCTACCCCCCGTTCCAGCCACGACACAGACATTTAGTTCTCCTATATCTCTCTGAACCCGGAATTGACCAAAGCCGCCAACATAAAAGTTGTTCGTAGTTATGAGCAGGTCCGTATCTCCAACAGATGCCGAAAGTGGAAAATATTTGTTAATGTTATTCTGCCAATTGCTAATCAGCCCCAATCCGAGAACCAGCAAAACCTGGACCGGCGCTCCAGGGGCGCCATCCCTTCAATATCTTTCGCACGAAACAATTACAGATGAACCGCCCGCGGATTGCCGGAGAGCTACTAGGCTGAAAGGTTCTCCGATGACCAGAGCGAACATATATTCTCCGGAAGTTGGGGAATGAGCGGCTGGTCGAGAATAGATTGCCTCGGTAACCGTCGTATTGCCGCTGTATTGGATTAACTCAGTTCTCGAAAGGTCGACGTTATGTAAATGCACAATTGACATTGAAATTTCCTTGGGTGATTGTGATCTTGAAAAAATGTTTAGAAAAACAAGGGGAACACCTTGATGAAAGCTGTCACAGCGATTTTCACTGCGCTTTTGCTGGCGCTTGCCGCTACCTCGGCGTCCGCTGTTTCGATTGGCGAGAACTTGCTGTCCAACCCGGGTTTTGAGTCAGACATTGTTTACGAAGGGCAGCAACCCTTTGATTTCAACTGGCTGGGATTCGGCGATCTTCGCGCAGAGCCAGTTGTCAATTGGGGTGCCTTTTCCAGCGACAATAATCCACGCACCGGCGATCGATCACTGGAAATCTACATTAATGATTTTTCAGGTACCTTCGTCGGCGTCCTGCAGCAGGTTATCGATCTATCGCCCGGCCTGCCGGTGGAGTTTAGAGGTTGGCTGGCGGGTGCTTCCCAGGGCGGCTCCATTGATTCTGGCGTCCAGATCCGCATTGAGTGGTTTGATTCTGCCAGCGGTGTGGAGATCGGCCGGACGGGCAACCTCACACCGACGCCCAGCGAAAGCTACGAGCAGTTCTTTTTGTCAGGGATCGTGCCACCCGGGGCCGACCTAGCGACCTTGGTATTCGCTCTCCAGAGCGAGACCGGCCCCGCCGGCTTAAATGTGGCCTTTGTCGACGACACCTCGTTCACGGTTGTCCCGCTACCTGGTGCCCTGATCCTGATGCTTGGTGCACTCGTGCCGCTGTCCCTGTTCAGAAAACGCGTCGCCTGATCCAGCAACAGGAAAGATAAAGACTAGCCCCGCCGCTGCGGGGCTTTTTCTTGTTCAAGCGCTTGCGATTGGTGCCCCGACCAGGATTCGAACCTGGGACCTTCCGCTTAGGAGGCGGACGCTCTATCCAGCTGAGCTACCGGGGCTGGCGGCTAGGTTATCAAAGTCCGCGGTATAGAAGCTGGTTAGACGATACACAGAATCCTCGCGCGGCCCTGCTCACCTGCGCGAACAACAAGTCAGTCTTTTGTTGGCACGTCAGTCTCTACAAACAGCACGCTGGCAGCGGGTCCGAAGCACAAGACCAGAATCGCGCCGGTAAGGACCAGCGATAAATCGGCGAACAAACCGCCGAACCACGTATATACCATCGCGCTCAACAACGGATAGGACAGGAACATCAGCAGGTTGGTAGCAGCGAACAGCCAGCGACCCCAGTTGCGCAGCTGCAGGACTCCCAGGCTGCCAACGATCAGACCCAGCAACAGCAGTATCATCCAGCCTCCGCTTAGCCAGCTCGCGGGGCCCGTGTTCAGCGCGGCCTGTGCCTGCTGCCAGGCAAGCAACGGGTCTGGTAAATAGTCACTAAGAAACATGGCAGCGGCTACATCGAGACTGCCGATCAGCCAGTACGCCCACACCAGCCAACGAATCAATACAACCCGCTCCATGCTCATTCAGAGCGCGGCGGATTCGCTACCAGTCTGGACCGGATACATGGATATCCAGCGCGCATAGATATCTTGATCCCAGAACGACTGGAAATAGGCGACGGCGGCAGTGGCCTGCGGCTGGTCGAGTACGCCGGCGAAACCCGGCATGGTTCCGCCCAGGGGGACCCCACCGGCGAGGACGTAGTCGGTTAGCTGGGCAAGCGGATGGTGCCAGGCGTGGGCGCTGCCATTTAGCGGAGGTGGCGGCAGGTTGCCCGCTGCGTCACGCTGCTTCCAGTCTGCAGTGCCCTGCGCCTGCAGACCGTGGCAGCCGGCACAGTGGGTCTGAAAGGTTGCCCGCCCCGATTCCAGCTGGCTGGCGGTGTACCAGCGCCCCGGCACACTCGGCTCCGCGGTCGCATCGCTGCCGGCGTCAGGCGCGCAGGCAGACAGCAGTCCTGCTATCAGAACTACTGCAAGCCACGGGTTTTCGCACAGGGTTGCGTCGCGCATATAGTCAGAATAACCCAATGAAACGCGGCGGCGGCGGCGGCAGATCACGTCCCGAATAGTTCAGGCTTCGCCCAGCAGGGTCACCAGCAGGCGCCGCGTATGCCCGTTATGCCGGTGCTCCCACAGATAGATCCCCTGCCAGGTACCCAGCGCACAGCGACCGTCGCGAATCGGCAGACTGAGTCCGGACTGGGTGACCAGGGTACGTACGTGCGCCGGCATGTCATCGGGACCCTCGGCGATGTGACGAAACATCGGATCGCCATCGGGTACCAGGCGCTGCATGAAGGATTCCAGATCGGCGCGCACATCCGGATCGGCGTTCTCGCAGAGCATCAGCGAGGCACTGGTGTGCTGGCAGAATACCTGGCACAGGCCAACACGCAGCCCGGAGCTATTCACCAGCTCCTGCACCTGGTCAGTCAGATCATGCGTGCCGCGGCCCCGGGTCTGCAGGGCAATTTCAAACTGCTGCATCGGGATGACTGATCAGGGTCGGTAAGGCAGACCATAGCGCAGGCGCAGCGTCTTCACTTTGCCGTACCAGGGAATACTCACAATGTAGAGATTGTCGTGTTCGCCATCGGCCATCTGCGGTAATTTCTTACTGCCATGGAATTCATCAATGAGCTCAGGCAAAGCATCGCGGTCAGTAACCACCAGCACGATCTTGCCCTTGTATTCTTTCAGAATCAGATCGGCCAGGCCGATGATGTCTTTGGCATCCACCACCTGCACCGGCAAACTCAATTGCTTTGCCAGCGGCTCGGCCGTTTCCTGGGTGTTTCGAAAGCGTGTTGCAAAGATCGCATCCACGCCGGCAACCACGTCGACATCGGCCAGCAGTCTGACCAGCTCCTCAGCACGCTGACGTCCAGCAGCCGACAAACCTGGATTGGCCTGGCCGTTATCCGCCAGGTCGGCATAGCGCACAAACAAGACGGTGGTGGTGGCCTGGGATTCAAAAAACCAGGCAAGGCTAAGGGCCGTGGAAAAAAATAATACCGCGACAGTGATTCGCCGATTGCGCCGACGCTTGCGGCGTTTCGGATCCATACTGCTAGTCATCGTCGCTTTTTTCCGGACGCGAGCGATTAATGACGCTGTACTCGGTCTCGATGAACTCGCCCCCGCCAGGGCCGGCTTGAGGCCCTGCCCCGGGCCCGCCATCGCGCATCTTTCGCCGCAACCACCAAAGCCGCAGGTACACGAACAGCGCAGCGATCAAACCCAGGCCAAGGAATGCTGCCAGCAGAAAAGCCCCGAATACGAACGCGATGGCCAGGGTGCCCAGGCCGATCACCAGGCCGACCAGCTGAAGGAAGGGGTTTCTTGTTTGCGGGTTGACGGCTATGTAGCGTACACGGGGCATCTCTGCATTCTACCGGCAGCAGCGCCGCGAGTTAACTTGCAGCAACGGCTTCAATGATAGATAAGCTGGCCGGAGCCGGCAGCCCATGAATAGCCACCAGGCGCAGGCCCGCCGATTGCAGCAATTGCGCGAATTCCTCGGCTGTGCGCTCGCGTCCTTCGGTTAATACCATCAGGCTGACATCCGTCCCCTTATTGGGATCCGGGGCATTTCCCGGCGTCATTACCGCATCGATGATGGCCAGCCGGCCCTTGTCGCCCAGGGCTGCGCGGCAGTTGCCCAGCAGCCGGATAGCGTCCGCGTCGTCCCAGTCGTGGATGATTCGCTTCAATACATACAATTCAGCCCCGGCCGGCACAGCGCTGAAGAAGTCCCCGGCTACCAGTCGACAACGCTCTGCTACCCCAGCAGCCAGCAGGTCGCGCGGATCTTCCAGTACCTGGGGCTGATCGAAAAGCACGCCTTCAGGCTGCGTATGCGCAGCCAGGATGGCCCCCAGCAAACCGCCGCGCCCGCCGCCGATGTCGGCAATGCACCTAAAGCGTGAGAAATCGAAATTCGCCGCAATCACCGGATTTTCCGCAGCGGCAACCAGCGCCATGGCCTGGTCAAAAGCCTGACCCGACTCTGCGTTGCCGGCGAGATAGTCAAAAAAGGCCGCGCCGTGGGCCAGTTCAAAGGCGGTTTCGCCGGATCGCAAGGCGGCGGGTAAAGCCCCGATGGCTTGCCAGCTGATGTCCTGCCAGCCGCGCGAGAATAGCGGCCAGAGCGAACCCGGACGGTCTTCCTGCAGGCATTCGGCGCGCGCAGTGAGGGCAAAACGCCCGTCGGCCTGTTCGGCGAAAATCTCGTGGCTGGCCAGCAGTCGCAGCACCCGGAACAGTCGCCCAGGGGCGATGCCTGAAGTTTCTGCCAGCTGCTCGCAGCTTAATGGTCCATGGCTCAATTTATCAGCCAACCGCAGGTCAGCGGCTACGCCCACGCAGCGCAGCAGCAACAGCTGCCCGCTGAGTTGCAACAGGAAGGCTTGCGGACTCTCGCCCCCTGCCATATCAGCTGTCGGCAGCCAGCACCGCCAGCGGATCGTTGAGCACGTCCGGGTGATAGCGCTCGGTGAGTTCCAGGTAGTAAGGCGGCAGGTCTTCTACCCGTGCGGCGCGCCGACCGATGCCGCGTGCATTGGTCAGGCCCTCCGTGTCGCCGAAACCCATCCAGTCGCGAAAGGTAATTACGCTGGTGTATTGCACGCGCGTCGGCACCGCAGCCTGCTGCGGATCATTAAGGTCAGCACGATTGGCCTGGTAGGTGGTCATCTCGTTGTAAACGAAAGGCTTGCGATCCGGCGGCCGGCTGTTGACGCGAATTTCTTCAGTAATCCAGACTTCGCCGGCCTGCTCGACGGCCGGACGGAAAAAGTGCTCGAGACGTATACCGCCAACGGCATCAACCTGCAGACCGTCAGCCGTCATCAGAATCGTCGACGGGCCCATGCGTGTACGCTGGACTTCGACGCGCTTGCCGGTTACCGGGTTATCCCAGGTTTCGAGCAGCTTGCCGGTCTGCATATCGGTGAAATACGCCACTTCAATGGAACGTGCTTCGAAGGTTTCCGCATCCAGACGGCGGTAACGGCTGAAGGTGCCGGCGAGAATCCCCATCATAGGAATCGCCTGGTAGTCCACGACGGCATAGCGCGCGCCGATCACATAGCCAATGACTAACTGATCATCTGTGCTACCGCGCATTTTTGCGATGGCGGTTAAAAAGTCGGCCCGCTTGTTCAGATCCAGGCTATGGCCGGCAGACCAGGCCGGGGTATTGGCTGCCAGCGTCGCGCCGCCGAGGCCTTGCAGTATTGTTCTTCTGTTCAGCAACGGTTGTCTCCTGAAGTAAACGGCCGGGCCAGACCTTGAAAGCTCGTCTCATCGGCAGGCAGGCGTTACAGGTTAACGGTCAGAATTTCTGCCGCAAACAGGCCACTGAAAGGCGACCACGCGGCAAACAGAGCGCTGGCAGCGAATCAGGCCGGCGCTGCTCCCGGTTCGATCCCGACCAGCAGACCATCGACCAGCCATTGCTGAATCAGGCCGACGGCGCGCAGGGGCACCTCGTCGGCCGGCAAATAATCGTTCAAGGCAGCACAGATGGCAGCAAAATTACCCTGCGCCTGCGCCACGGACAGCGCCGATGCCTCGTCCTCAGCCAGCGATCGCCATAAAACCTTGAGCTCATGGCGCCAAAGCATCCAGTGGACTGGCCCAGCCGCAACGACCAGTTCGGGCGCCGTTTGTTGCTCGCTGACAGCTTGAAAGATCGCGGGCACGTTGCTGCGCAATTCAAGCCGTTGCAGCGACGGGTGCAACCCAAACACCAGGCCTGGCCAGTCATCGGCCGCCAGGCGCTGCAACTCTTCCAACGCGAGTTGGCCTGCGTCGGCGGCGTCGAAAGAACGGCCCCAGGCCCACTCAAAACGCGCCATCTCGGCCAGCGCCGGCCGTTGACACCAGGGCTCGGCGACGCTCAGGAAGCCGGCTAACTGGTGACCAAACCAGCGCACGGAAGGATTGCCGCTCGGGTGCTGCGCCAGATAGGCCAGGCCCATCTCCTGCCACTCGGCCTCGTTCAGCATGGCCGCGAGCCCGGAGAAATCATTGCGCAATACCCCCAGCAGACGCAGCCGATAGGCATCAAAGTAAACCCGCAGGCGTTGCTCTGCTGAAGCGCGCTGATCACCGACGACGGCTGCCGTGAAATCCGCCTCAGCATCGCTCAGGTAGTTCTGAAAGCCCGACTGCAAACGCTGGAGTCGGGTCATGCGGCAGCCTCCAGACTGCGGCGCGCCCAGTCGCGCGCAAGACCGAGCTCAGCCACCAGTTCATCCAGCGGCGGAATGTTGTCATCGCGCTCGATCATGGTCGCCACCGGCCCAACGCGCCGCAAGGCTTCGCCATACAGGCTCCAGACCGGGTCCGGCACAGGCTGATCATGGGTATCGATGAGCAGCGTTTCATTGTGCGTGTGGCCGGCCAGATGAATCTGCTGCACGCGGTGAGCAGGCATCGCATCCAGATAGGCGAGCGGGTCAAAGCCATGATTCTGGCTGCTGACATAGATATTGTTGACGTCAAGCAGAATCAGGCAGTCAGCGGCTTCGCTAACGGCGGTTAGAAAATCCCATTCGCTGATTTCCGAGTCCCGGTAGGTCACATAGCTGGAAACATTCTCCAGCAGGATCTGCCGGCCCAGAAAATCCTGCACGCGGCGCACGCGCTCGACGACGTGGGCAATGGCCTCAGTCGTATAGGGCAGAGGCATCAGGTCATGCAGGTGGCGACCGGCTATACCCGTCCAGCACAGATGATCTGAGATCCACAAGGGTTCGACGCGCGATGCAAGCGCCTTGAGCTGCTCAAGATAGTCAAAATCCAGCGGCGCGCTGCTGCCAATGGACATGGAAACGCCGTGCAACACGACCGGGTAGTCCGCACGGATATGGTCAAGAAAATGCAGCGGCTTGCCGCCATCAACCAGGTAGTTTTCGCTCAGCACTTCGAACCAGTCCACCGCCGGTCGGTCGGCCAGAATGGCCTCATAGTGCGGCGGACGCAGGCCCAGGCCGAAGCCAGGGTTATCGAGCGACTTGGACACAGGCTAGATGCGCGCAATAAACAGTCGGGCCGACCCGTTCGGGTCGGCCCGACTGCTGCGGGGCAGTCGTTGCCCGGCTACGAACTTCAGGCAGACTCGAACTGACCACCGGCCTCATCACATTCGGCCTGGGTGGTGGTGGTCCAACCCTCGCCTTTGCAAGAGTTTTGGCCGGCACAGCTGGTGCTGGCCGTGGCGCAGGCGCTTTGACCCTTACAGCCATTGGCGCCAATACACTTACCGGCCGTTTCCTCACCGGAAGACGCATGCGCGCCGGCAGTGGCGGTCAATGGTGCGGTGGCGAACAAAGCTGCAGCGGCCGTAGCCAGCGCGATTCCCGTCATACGATTCTTTACGGTCATGGAGAAACTCCCCTAGAGTTGATAAGTACAGAGCCGCGTTGTGCTCAGCGCGCGGCGTGGGTAACGATAGTCTTGACCGCGATTCGGCCCAGTGGTTCCCGAAGGCTTGTGCACACTGCGGTGGCATCAGCCTGATGAAAACCGGATTTATACTAAAGTTAAATCTAATAAAATGTCATTAATATATGTTTCATATAGTATTTTATTGGGTATTTTGCAGTCGTCCTGCGCAAGTCCTGCGGCCTGATCTTTCACGACAACCTATCAAAGATCCTGCTACCAAGGCATTTCCTTACCCGTGTAAGTGTAAAAGCTGCCTGACTGGCGACGGTCCACGAAGGCATCAATCACCGTGATCACCCCGGCCGCCGATTCGTCGGCATTGATCATGGGTATCGGCACATTCTTGGCGAACCCCGTGTCGACCACGCCGGGATCAATAAGACCAAAGATCAGCTGTTTGCGATTCGGGTCCTTGGAGCGACGCATCTCCTTGGACAGGTTACGCATGGCCATGTTCAGCGCCGCTTTGCTGGAGCGATAGAAAGTCTGGCCACCGAAAGCCAGTTTGATCGAGCCCACGGCGCTGGACACATTCATGATTTTCTTCTGCTCGCTGGCGGCCACATGATCAATAAAGGCCTCGGTTACCCGCAACGGACCCTTGGTATTCACCGCCATGATCCGATCGAAAACGGCAAAATCGAACTGCCCGAAGCGCTGACCGTCGATATCGCCCAGTATCCCGGCGTTATTGATCAGGATATCAATAGGCTGCGCGCGGAGTTTTTCGGCCAGGCTGTCAATCTGCGCCTGGTCAGTGACGTCAAGGGTTTCCAGCACCACGCCCGGCGACTGCTCGGCAAGCGCCTGCAACTCGCTGGAACTGGCCGGATTGCGCGCCGTGGCAATCACGCCCCAGCCCCGCTCTGCATATTGACGGGCCAGCTCCAGGCCAATACCGCGGCTGGCGCCGGTGATCATGACCGTTGGCCGCAACAATTCGTCCGCCTGGGCGACCCCAAGGCTCAATATCAGTACCGCGGCCGTAGCGCGCAGCAGGGAAAGTCCACTCATCAGATTCCTCCGCAGGATCGGCTTGCTTGCCAGTCGCAAGCGCGACAGCATAACCGGCGGCGCGCGCTTCAGCCTTATCCGTCACCTGAGGAAACCGCCTTTGTTCGACATGATGCCCAACCAGTGGACCCCTGCCGTACCGCTAAGCGCACTCAGCGGCCAGCTGCAGGGCTTTGAGCTGGCCGGCGAAGCACTGGTGGCATTTCGCCAGAGGGAAGGCCCCTGGCAGGTATTGCTGGATCGCTGCCCGCATCGGGGCGCGGCGCTGTCGCTGGGTGAAGTCACGGCAGAAGGCGCTCTGCAGTGCCGTTATCACGGCTGGCGATTCAACGGCCAGGGACGCTGCCTGAAGGTGCCATTCAATCAGCTTAGCGACGCCGCATTGGCAAAAATCAGCGCCACGGTCATCGCCTGCCGAGAGCTGGCGGGCTGTCTATGGGTGTATACCGGTCAGCAGCCTGATCAGGAACCGGCCTTGCCGGAAACACTGCAGGGCCCGCCGCAACAGTTCGGTACCTACCACCAGGACTGGGACGCTCACTGGACCCGGGCGGTAGAAAATTTCATCGACTTTACCCATCCGCCCTATGCGCATCGCGACACCATCGGCGCCTACAGCTACGATTTCGCCGAGCGCGGCGGCGTGGCCGAAGTTGCCATCGAGGAACATGCCGACGGCATGACCATGATTAATCACATGGGCCGCCGCAGCTATGGCTTTGTCGCCGACTGGTACGCCCCCAACATGACCCGTCTGCACTTCGGCCCGGGTCATGAATTGCACGTCTATTCCATTCCGATAAACACAAGGCGGACGCGTGTACTCACGGTACGCGCACTACCGCCGGGCGAAGATCCGCTGGCCTGGTCGGAACGTGCGGCAGGCGTGGACCACCACATCCTGAATGAAGACCGCCAAATCGTTGAGTCACAACCTGGCGACGTGGCCCTGGCGGATGATGAGATTTCCGTTGGCACAGATGCGCCAACCGTGCATTTCCGGCGCTGGTACCGGCAACTTCTGGATGCTTCGCGGGCCGCAGACTAAGCCGCATACGACCGTCGCGCAGACTGGTCTCAGCGCATGAATTCAGCGAAAAACTGATTGAGCAGGCGATCCTGCGGATCGGCGCGGCGGCGCATGGCACGGAATTTTTCCAGCCGCGGGCCGTAAGCCGCTTCCGCCTGAGCGCGAGTAAAGCAGCGTGTCTGGTTAAACACCGGCAGACCCTGGAAGTGTCCGGCCAGTTCGGCAAAGTCCATGAGAAAGTCGTCCCAGCCACGCGTGTCAGTTGAGCGCAGATTTAGCGCAAAGACCGGGCCATGATGGCTGGGTGACAACAGTGCGTTGCTATCCTGAGCTATGCGATAGCACACCGCCGGCAAGTCGCAGCGATAGCCATCACGGCGGTAGTGTCGCAGGCAAAACTCGCGGTAGGCATACAGCAGGGCGCCAAAACGCTCAGCAGGAAAAAACCAGCAGCATTGCTGGGTGCGAGCCGTCGGTCCGATGCGCCGAAATTTTCCGGTCTGTTCCATGGCATTGCTGCCGGCGTCCGTCAGGCGGGTATTTGCCAGCAGCTGAGTGGCTTCGCTAAAACCATCGATCAACGAACCTCTAAGGCGCCGAATGGGAATTATTTGTCCCAGCAGGTGCACCGAGTCGGGCAGAAATTTGTTACCCAGCCAATCGCGCATGCGCCACCACAGATCACCCGATTTTTTTCTCGGCTCGCAGGGCTCGCGCATCTCTATGTATGCCCGATCCCTAAACGGCAGCAAGAAAATCTTTATCCCGCCAGCGGATTCGGCAATATCGGGAATCAGCCCGGCGAGCCCGCCGATAGTGGTACGCCGACTGCGCACCTTGTAAGGTCGGATACGCCGCAATCGCAAGGTCACTTCATAGATGATCCCGACCAGGCCCAGGCTGCCGCGCAATTTCCGCAATATCTCAGGTTTACGCAAATCGAAATACAGGCGTTTGCCATCCGGTGTAACAACCCGCAATCCCAGCACACAGTCAGCCGCGCCGCCCTCGTCGTCTGCGCCATCGCAGGCGAGGAAACCACTGCAAATCAGACCACCGATGCTGCGGTCCGGCTCCTCAAAACTGGCGGTCAGTTCGAGCCCTTGATCTGCCAGGGTACGAACCAGGTCGCGCAGACGCATTCCGGACTGGACGGTTACTGCTCGCTGACGAATTTGTACCAGCTGGTTCATACCGGACATGTCCAGCAAAGTACCCCCCTGCACCAGGGTACAACGCGGATTACCACTATTCGCGCCGAGCGGGCGTAGCGGTGACGGAAACCGTTGCGTGTCCTGCAACACTTCGACAATTTGCTGCGGCCTGGTCGGGCGCACCTTGCGCGCTGCCTGGCGTGATGGTCGCCGAAACTGACCGGTGGAAAATGCAGTCCGTTGCATATCGTTTACTCGCTATGGCGTACAAACCGGCGGGTAGCGAAAGGCAACAAAACTGCCGGGCTCAGTCGATGATCGACTGAGCCCTGGTCGGCAATCCCGCTGCCCTAGGATCACTCCCTTAGGCCGGTAACTTTGTGCCCCCGGCTTTAACCGGGTTTACCTTTTCAACACGGAGAATATGAACCAAGTATTTTTCCGACGCAATGCTCTTTGGCCGCCGATGAGCATCTATTTCCACGTTCTGTCAAATCAGGACGAAAAAGACTTCGTTTTTCGCCTAGCAGGGCAACGTAATCCGGCAAGCTAGCGGATACGATTTAAAAGCTGCGGTTCCGCTAAAGAACTGGTTATCACTTTTAGCCCATGAAAATACTAAAAACCATTGCCTACAAGTGGCGTTACAACCCCCTGCCCCGCCTGTTTCTGAACGGCCTTAAGCGACTAGGCGTTACGATTCTTCCGTACTACCTTTTCAACCGCGTGCTGGCTGATACGCGCCAATCGCTGCAACCCGGCGAGCTCTACTTGCGACAACTTCAGCACTGCGATATTGCTCAGATGGCCAGCATGGAAATGGTGCATGCCGATGCGCAGGAGTTTGCTGCGCGCCTGCAACGCGGCCATCGCTGCTTCGGACTGTTCGAGGGCAACACACTCCTGGCATTCAACTGGCTGGACCTTTCAAGCTGCAGCTTTCGAAACGATAACTTTCCGCTGCGCAGTGACGAGGCCTACGCCTACGATATGTTCACTCTGCACAACAGGCGCGGCCAGAATCTTGCCTTCCTGCTGATCGGACTGGTCAGCCGGCAGCTGGAAAGCGAGGGTATCCGCAGCCAGTTAAGCGTGGTCGACTATTTCAATTACCCATCTCTGCGGGTAGCCGCGAAAATCGGCTGCGTTGCACAGAGAATCAATCTGTACATCGGCTTATTTGGCGTATGGGAATGGAACGTCTGCCTGCGGCATCTGACTTCCCGGGAGAGCCTGGGCGATGCCACCGGGACCTAGTCAAAGCCCCTAGCCCAGCACCCGCTGCACGGTCCAAAAGGCGCCGATACAAGCAATGATGGCAGACATGGGAATAACGATCCGCTGTCGATACCAGGGGGAATTTCGGAACCAGTAGGCCACGCCAAAATATGCCAGCGCAATGACACTTAACTGGCCGAACTCGACGCCTACATTGAAGGCTATCAGCGCCGTAACAAACTCATTACGTGGCAAGCCGAGTTCGGTCAGGACGCCGGCGAAGCCAAGCCCATGCAGCAGTCCAAAACCGAATACCACCCACACACGCCAGGGTTTCAATTGCTGGGAAATGATGTTTTCAACGGCAACATAAACTATCGATAGCGCAATTAGCGGCTCAACCACACTGGCCGGCACACTGACCAGGCCATAAAGTGACAACGCCAGGGTGATGGAATGAGCCAGCGTGAAAGCCGTAACCTGGTACAGCAAAGGGCGCCACTTAAGGCTCAGCAGGAAAATCCCGAGTACGAACAGAATATGGTCCAGGCCCTTGGGCACGATGTGTGTATAGCCCAGCACCAGGTAATCCCAGAAAATCTCGCCGCGCGCGCGGCTGGTCACCAGGGCGGGATCCAACGGGAACGGCTCGCTCAGTTGGCCGGGCATTAACCATTCGGCTCGAACTACTCCCGCCTGCGGTGTAGCCAGGCGTAACGCGCTCTCGCCGAATGCTTCCGCATAACGCCAGCTAAACATGCCGGCGCCGGCGGGCACCTGTCCGGCGAGGCTGATAGTCGTGAGTCGTTCCACCGACAGGTCGCCGACGGGCGGAATCGACAGTGACTGCAACTCTGGCGTAATCCTGCGGTCATCGAAGCGCAGCTCGATGCCGGCGAGAAACGGCTGCGCCTCGGCATCAAAACGTTCGCGCAGCGCCTCGGCCGGCAGTTCACGCAGCGCGTTGTACTGGTCAGCCCGGGGCGACTCATTGGTGTCCTGGTGTTCAGGTCCGATGCCGGCCAGCACGGCCTCCAGATTCAACACCAGGTCAAGCTGGTAGCCGCCGGTGCCATCAAAGCTGATCGTCACGATGGCCGGTCGCAGGCGGTGAGCCGAAGCCGGAACAGCCAGCAATGCACTCAGCAACAAGGCTAAGGCCAGCCTCCCCCAAAAGGGATTTCTCAAACTACCTGCTTTCATGCGACTCTTGCTGCCATGAGCGACTCTAAACTGCCTGTATTCAATGCTCGGCCGAGGCTTGCCGGTTTAAGCCTGCTGGCCCTGCTGTTTGCCACCAGCCATGCCATGGCCCACGACTTCTGGGTCGAACCGTCAGATTTTCGCCCCGCCGCCGGAGACAAGGTTTCCGTTTGGCTGCGCGTGGGCGAGGATTTTACCGGTACCAGCCAGCCGCTGATCCCCAACTGGTTTACTGATTATTCAGTGACCGGACCCGCAGGACAACAGCCGGTGCAGGGCATGATCGGCGATGATCCGGCCGGACACTTTATCGCCACGGGCAAAGGCAGTGAGCTGATCGGTTACCGAAGCACGCGCTCCTTCGTGCAGATTGATCCGCCGACCTTCAACAATTACCTCAACAAGGAAGGGCTCGACTGGGTACAAACGGTGCGCGAGGAACGTGGCGAGGGTGAGCAGGACGCCCGCGAGTATTATTCACGCTGCGCCAAGGCGCTGGTGCGCGACCGCGCAGCCGCAAATGGCGAAGGCTTCGACACAGAACTTGGCTACACACTGGAACTGATTCCTTTACGCGATCCCTACGCGCTGGCGCCAGGTGCGGCTTTGCCCGTTGAACTGCGCTACCTGGGACGCCCTATCGGCGACCTGCTGGTGGTGGCGTTCACCGCAGAAAATCCCCAGGCCAAGCAGAAAATACGCACAGATGGTAATGGCCGCGCCGTATTACAGCTGGATACACCCGGCACCTGGCTGATCAAGTCCGTGCATATCATTGAAGTCGAAAACGACCCCGATGCTGAATGGGAGAGCTTCTGGGCCTCGCTGACGTTCCAGCTCGACGCCGCTACGTAACGCAAGCTTCAGACCGAATGTATTGCCGGATTGCCGGGCAGCGCCAAAACCTGCAGCTGCCTTAGCCGACTAGGCGGCACTGCTGGGACGCGCACTCACCTTTTTGTGCCACGCCGCGAGCGCCGGGTTACCACGTCCCGCGTCCACGCGCACCCAGCGGGCGAAGTCGACGGTGGTCAACAGAGTGATATCGGCGAAGCTGAAATTGTCACCGGCGAGATATTGATGGCTGGCCAACTGATCTTCGATGCGGGCGAAAAACTGTTGCATGCGCGCTTTACCTCGCTCCACCAACTCCGGCCGCTGAGCGATGTTTAGCGGGCCCGGGAAAACATGATCCCGAAAACCCGGCGACAGGTTACGCAGGGTTTCTGCCACGGCGGGCTGCCCCTCCTGCTCGCAAATGCCATTCCACATCAGCACCCGGGCCTGTTCCAGCGCGCCGCTACCCAGCAGCGGTGGCTCGGGATAGAGACTCTCGATGTAGTGACAAATAGCCAGCCCCTCGGTGAGGTAACTGCCATCGTCTGTTTCCAGCACCGGCACCGTGCCGCCCGGATTAATTGCCAGGAACTCCGCAGACAGCTGCTGCATGGCATACAAATCAACATTGATGCGCGGTATCTCAAGCTGTTTTTCAGCCAGAAAAATCCTCACCCGGCGCGGACTGGGCGCGCGATCAAAATTGAAAAGCCTCATGGCGCTGCGAGACTGTCGCGTTCCTGGCCGGCCAGCGCTCGCCAGGCCTTACGCTGTTTCGCTTTTCCGGAGTATTCGAGCTCAAGGACGACTTCGAAGCTGTCTGCCGACGGACGGTAGAACACGATTAACGCATATGGGGGTTGTTGCAGGCGGCTGAGCATCTCACCGCCCTTTTTGCCCATCGACACGGGCGCACGCAGTCGCTCCCAGGCGGGGTAATCAGCCTCCGCGCGGCCTTTGATCTCCATGGCCAGAGCCCGTGCCGCCTCCATCGTCGCTACAGTGCGCGACAGCGCGATTTTGCCGACGGCGCCGCTGATCGGCGTGGTGTAAAGATACACGGCATCGAATTCGTCCCCTGCTCCCGCCACTGAAATTTTGAGACTGCCATCCGGCTGCGGCTTGCTGGCAGCCACGAGGTCCAGCGCCACGCGCTCGCCCAGGCGGTGCCCGGCCAGTTCACCCCGGTTGGCATCAGCCTGCACTGTCTGCGCAAGCAGTATTAAGGTGGCGCAGAGAAGCCAGCGGACAAATTGACGGGATGTCTGTGTGCTCATCATCAGCTTCCTGCTTATCTCCATAAAAATATTAACAGCCCGGCCCGGCGACGGCCTCTAGCGGGCGAACTAGCGAGATTTGCTCTGCAACGCGGTGAACTCTCCGCGCAGTTGCTCGACGCGTCGGCGGTTTACTCCCATATCGCCATAGCCGACTCGCGACGCTGAGCGGACATGAATAACGCCGGCGTCAGCATCCAGCCGCAGCTCCAGATCGTCCACAAAGCGAAACAGCAGACTCCGCGATTCGGCCTGCAGGGAGGCGGCTCCGGATTCGACGATGGTTGTGCGCGGCAGACTTTTAACGGCGGCAATAACATCGGCCCAGGCAAGATCAGGATCACCGCTGAAGGCCAGCGGCGCTATCTCGTGCGTTCCGTCCGCGTGCTCCGAACAGACGCAATTCGGCGAATCAGGACAGGCCTTGAGCGGCTGTGACATGGATAGTCTCCCGGGAGAACTGTTCGTACCGGCAACCGGCAACGGCTGTGCGCTGCCGGCAGCGTCCGCAGCTGCAGACCCGGAGGCACAGCCAAAAGAAAACTGACTGACGACCACGCAGTAACAAGACGGGCAAAGCATGGCGAACTAGCCGAGCTACCGCGACGGAAGTGGCGGGATTCGAAGCCCCGGACCCTTGCGGGTCAACGTTTTTCAAGTCCGCCTCTCCATACAGCACAGAAAACTCAGACATGCAGAAACACTGACAGTGCTTGGTATTCCGACATTAGACTAGTTTTGGATGTTACCCGACTTTTCTCAGGAATCCGGCCATTCGAGACAAAGTTGCGGCAAACAATGCGCGAATTGCTCAAGAGACCCGACGCCAGGCTGCGGGTCGAGGGCAGCGGGTTGCCCTGGGAGTAATGCCGGCGCAGGTTGTCGCAGGGCGTCTGAGCGTTCGGTGATCACGGGGAACATTGGGCCTACGAATTTTGTTTAGAACGCATCACGCGGCCTTTACATAGCGATACACCAGCACTATCTGAGTAACAAATAATAGGGCCACCGAGTGGCCACAGATTTTTTAATCGCGCGGCTTGTCACTGCATTTAACGTAACGCTGACAATTTTTGTTGACAGTCCGACTCTTTCAATGCTGTCAGCCCAACACCTACCAGTGTCGGATCCGCTGGTTCCACCTCAACGAGCTTCACCGTCCTCGACAGTGCCACGGTTACTATCGTTGGGACCAGTTATACAGGCGCAAGCAGTACTAACTTCGGTTTTGGATGGTCGAATCCGAATTTCGTCGGGCTCCTCTCAGGTCCATTTTCGACTGCGTGGTCCGAGGCAGCGGTCGGGCCAATCCCCGCCGCGGCCTGGTTGTTCGGGTCTGGTTTAGGCCTGCTCGGCTTAGTGAGACGAAAGAAGTTTGTCTAAGCGCCACTGGAAGCAAGCCAAGAGACCCCGCCGAGTGCGGGGTTTTTCTTGTCTGGCGGATGTCCGCTGCTAGCTGCTAGCCGATAGCGGACATCGGCCATGCTCGCCTCGACCGTAAAAAGGTGCCGGGTCCATTTTCTAAAAATCGCGTGGGAAAAAATAGACCCGGCACCTTCGAGGCGTTTTGGAGACGGCTCATTGATGCGGTTAGAAGTAAACTGTCGCCTAAATCCGGTAGATTCTGGACCGCGGGCGGGCGCAACGAAATGAATGCCGGCTGAGTGGCAGATGTATTAGTGTGAACCGTTGATCGACACGACTGAAGCCGGAGCCTCAAGATGAAACGAAGGGATCTGCTCTCCAGCGCGGCGTTTGCCGTCGCAGCCCCGGCGGCCGTGGGCCAGGACACCGCACCCGCGCGCTCCGCGACACCCGGCAAGACCGCGCAGGTGAAGGACTGCGTCGCGCTCGTCACCGGCTCCAACCGGGGGGTCGGACTGGGTTTCGTCAAAATTCTGCTGGAGCGAGGCGCAAAAAAGGTCTACGCCACCGCGCGGAACCCGGAACATTTCCCCAAGCTCGTGGCGCTGGATCCGGATCGGGTCGTTCCGTTGCAGCTCGATGTCAACGTCCCCGAGCATCGGGCGGCGGCAGCGGCTGCAGCAACGGACCTCACCTGGCTGATCAACAACGCCGCCTACCCGGGCAGCCGCGAACCTGAGGAACGGCGCATCCTGTCCGCGTCGTCGCTCGACGACTGCATGAGTGTGGTTCAAACCAACTGCTGGTCGCCAGCGGAACTCACGCGCCTGTTCGCTCCCATCATCGTATCGAATGGGGGTGGCGCCATTGCCAACGTCCTGTCGGCCGCGTCCTGGTTCTGCCTGCCCGAGTACACGGGCTACAGTATCTCCAAGGCGGCGGCCATGATTATGACTAACGGCGTCCGCGCCGAACTCGACAGGGATCCGGTGCTGGTTGCCAGCATCTTCACCGGTGGCGTCGACACCCGCGCCGCGCCGGCAGGCTATAGCGGCGGCGGCGTGACGCCGGAGGAACACGCGCGCGAGGTGTTCGACGCCATGGCACAAGGCAACACGGACGTCTACGCGGCCGGCTCGCGGGCCATGCGCGAGCGCATCGCCGCCGACCCGGTCGCCTTCGAGCGCGGTCGCATCGAGAGTTTCTGGGAGAATCCCCTGACCATTCGCGATCACCTGTGACGAGAGCCAGACATGAGCAATATTCAACTGTACAGCTATGACGCCTGCCCCTTCGCGCAGCGTACGCGGATGGTGCTGGAGGAAAAGGGCGTCGATTACGAGCTCGTAGAGGTCGACGTGTTCGACAAGCCGGCAGGGTGGTCCGAGATCTCCCCGTACGGCAAGGTGCCGGTGTTGCGACACGCAGGCACGTCGATCTACGAGTCGACCATCATCAACGAGTACCTCGACGAGGTGTTTCCGCAGCCCGCCCTGCTGCCCGGCGACCCGGTCGGACGCGCGCAGGCGCGCATCTGGATGGACTACTGCGATAACCACATGCGACCGGCCGCGGCCAAGCTGCTTTGGGATAGCGAAACCTCAGAAAAGAAAGCGACGGCCAAGAAAGGCCTGGACGACGCACTGTATTTTCTCGAGCGCGAGGGTCTGGCGAAGCTGGGCGACGGACCGTATTTCTGCGGCGAGCAGATCACGCTGATCGACTTCCAGTTTCTACCGTTTTTCGAGCGCCTTGCGCTCTACGAAGAACTCACCGGCTACCACTGGCCGGACGACACGCCGCGATTGCACCGCTGGTTCAAGGCGATGAGCGCGCGGCCGAGCGTCTCGCCGACCATGCACCCGCTGGCTTTCCACCGGGAACAGCACGAGCGGATGGTCGCCGCCATGGAGGCCCGCCGCGCGGCCGCCGGATGACTTGCCACGTGCGAAAAAAGGGTCGAACCGATTGCTTTTGTTAGAAAATCGGTCCGACCCTCAGTTTTTGCAAACTAAATTGGGTCCGGAGCCGAGAGCAGATCGCTGTATCAGAAGAGCACAGGCCCCAGGTCTATTTCGTTGAGAAACATGGAATACGCCAGGTAGCTGGCTAAGAACCGCAGGTCAGTGGCCCACGGCGGCAGGTACTTTAGCTCGGTCAGCAGGCCGGCGTCCCGCAGCATCCGGATGGCATCCAGGTCTGCCAGATCGAATTTACCGATAAGCAGCAGACGGGTCAGCCAAGGGGTAACCGGCCTGCATGGCGGCACGCAGAAAACTGTGCACCTCGAGTAACCCCTGCAGGTAAACCACGTCCCTAGTAAGTGGCGCGCCGCGCTCGGTCTGCTGGCCGGGGTGAGACGCAGAACCGCCTGATCCTGAAAACGGCGCTGACGGGCCTGCATGAACTGATCCAGTTGATACAGGCCCGTCAGCCAAAAAGTCACCAGCAAAGAAAAACCGCCCGAAGGCGGTTTATCGTAAGCCGTTGTTTTAAATGGCGGAGAGGGAGGGATTCGAACCCCCGGACCCTTGCGGGTCAACGGTTTTCAAGACCGCCGCATTCGACCACTCTGCCACCTCTCCTTTTAAAACAATATGTTATGTACTATTTCTCGAAAACTGTTTACCCTTAGTAGGCCCGCCTTGACCAATTTGCTCGAGTTTTGCTCGGCATCAGGGCCACCGCGGGGCGCAATATTAGCCCACTCGGGGCGCCCTTTTCTCGTCGTATTGAATCGGGAAACTCGTGGCAAGCCACCGCGCCGGCGCTGAACCCTGTGTTAAAATTCATGTCGTACTAAAGAGGTCCTAATTGGAGTAAATAGATGGGCTTGTCTGACCGGGATTACATACGCAGCAGTGGTGGTGTCGAGGCGATTCGCCAGGCCACAGTGCAGGAATCTGCGCTGGCTACCAACAAGGTACTGAAAAACACCTACATATTGCTGGCCGCAACCCTATTTTTCAGCGCAATTACCGCCGCCGTATCCATGGCGCTGGCCTTGCCGCCCATGACCTATCTGATCTCAGTGGGCGTGGCGATGGTATTGGGTATTTTCGTGCTACCCCGAACGGCCAATTCAAGCGCCGGCATTGCCGTGATCTTCGCGATTACCGGCATGCTTGGACTGGGACTGGGTCCCCTGCTGACCTCTTATCTATCCCTGCCGAAGGGGCCGGAAATTATCGCCACAGCTATGGGCGGCACCGGACTGATTTTTGCGGGATTGTCGGCCTACGCACTGACCAGCAAACGTGACTTCAGCTTTATGGGCGGCTTCCTGTTTGCCGGCTTCATGGTGGTGCTGATCGCCGCGCTGGGGAATCTGTTTTTCCAGATCCCGGCGCTGTCCATGGCCATCTCTTCAGCCATCATTTTGCTGATGAGTGGTTTTATCCTGTTCGATACCAGCCGGATCATTAACGGCGGCCAGACCAACTACATCATGGCAACCTACGGCATCTATCTGAGCATCTTTAATCTGTTCATCAATCTCCTCGCACTGCTGGGTATTGCCGGCGACGACTGAGATTCTGCTGACCTGAGACACTAAAACCCCGGCCCGGTGCCGGGGTTTTTTATGCATGAATCGCGGAGAATCAAGACATGGACCCTGACTGGATGAGGATTGGACAGGCCGGGCTGCTAATCATGTTTATCGTGGTCATGATCCCGGCAGTCCGATGGTGGAGCGCCAATAGCCCCAAGGCGGAGCGTGGCGACTGGCCGGCAGCCTTACTGGCACTCGGTGGCGTTGTGCTGTTCGTGTTGTTGTTGGTCTCCCTGGTTCGCTAATCAGCCGACAGGGTCTAGACTATCGACCGGGTCACTTGCTGCCGGAGCGCAAAATGAAATCCAGCCTGTTACTACTCTGTGCCTTTCTCGGTTTGCTCAGCATAGCCGACCAGGCGTTTTCGGGCGGTCATGCATCGGAAGCGCCAGGCACCGTCCTGATCACCGGCTCCAACCGCGGTATCGGCCTGGCCTTTGCTGGTGAATACGCCGAGCGTGGCTGGCGAGTCATCGCAACCTGTCGAACCCCCGCTCGCGCAGCAGCCCTCAACAAGCTGGCCAGTGAATATCCGCTGCTCACCGTCGAAGCCCTGGACATTACGGATGCCGGGCAGATCGTCGAACTGGACAAACGCTATGCCGACCTGGCCATTGATGTACTGATTAATAATGCGGCCTATCTTGGCGCCACCGAGCCCCAGCAATTCGGCAGCCTTGATTACGAACTATTTGCCGATATTGTCGATGTGAACCTGCTCGGACCCCTGCGCGTCAGCGAAGCATTTCTCGACCAGGTGCTGGCCAGTCAGCAAAAGAAAATTATCATTCTCGGCAGTGCCGCCAGTTCCAACGGCTTACTCGGGCCCGGCATGCAGCTGTATGCCTATCGCAGCAGCAAAGCTGGTCTGCATCTGGCCGCGCATAGAATGGCCATGGATCTGGCCCCGCGCGGCATTATTGTTGCGCTGATCAATCCGGGGCTGGTTGACACCAAGGGTCTGCTCGACCTTAAACCGGGCGACCCGGTGCCTGAGGTTTTCAAGCCACTGTTGCCGTTGATCGAAAGCGGCGACCTGGAATTGTCGCGGCCTGCCGAGTCGGCTGCGGCCATGGCCCTATTGATCGATCAACTGAGTAGCGATGACGCCGGCAAATTCATCAACGTCGACGGGCAAATCCTGCCCTGGTAACTCGCTGACCTGGAGCCCCGTCAACGCGGCGATAAACGCCCATTGGTCGGCGTATTCATCGATGATTTTAGACGTCGATGCACCGGCGCCATGACCCGTATTGGTCTCTACGCGAATCAACGCTGGCTGATCACAGCTTTGCGCGTACTGAAGCGCAGCCGCGTACTTGTAGCTGTGCCAGGGCACCACCCGATCGTCGTTGGCGTCGGCCATCACCAACGTGGCCGGATAGCATTGCCCAAAAACCAGGCGATGGTAGGGGGAATAGTCGTAAAGGGCCGCAAATTCTTCGGCGTTCTCGCTCAGGCCGTAATCGCTGGACCACTGCCGCGCATTGGCGCTGGCCAGCTGATAGCGCAACATATCCAGCACGCCCACGGCCGGCACCGCCGCGGCAAATAAATCCGGGCGTTGTTCTGCAGCGGCTGCAACCAGCAAGCCGCCGTTGCTGCCGCCCGAGATGGCCAGTTGCTCCGGGCTGGTGCGACCTTCGTCGATCAGCCATTCGGCAGCGGCAATAAAGTCATCGAATACGTTCTGTTTCTTCAAACGGGTTCCGGCCCGATGCCAGGTCTCGCCATACTCACCGCCACCGCGCAGGTTAGCCACCGCGTAGACCCCACCGGCTTCTAGCCAGGCCATGCGCGCGGTGGAATAGCCAGGTAGCAACGAGACGTTAAACCCGCCGTAGCCATATAAAACCAGGGGCCGTGGCTGGCCTACCGGCAGATCGCGGCGGGCAATGACGTACATGGGCACGCGGGTACCGTCGAGGCTGGTATAAAAGACCTGCTCGGTGCGGTAGTCCTCGGAGCGAATGCCCGATTCGGGTGCAAACATCAACTCCAGCTGACCCGTTGCAATATCTAGTCGGTAATTGCTGGCCGGTGTCGTGAAGTCCGTGTAGGTAAAAAAGGCCTGCGGCTCATCAGCTTCTCCGCTTAACTCCGCCACCGTCCCCAGGCCTGGCAATTCAATATCCGCCAGCGGCGTGCCATCAAGTTCGAAGCGGCGCAGACGCGAATGCGCATCGGCCAGGTACTCGACCAATAAGATCCCGCCGAGCAACGAGGCTGTCTCGATGGTTTCCACGGATTCAGCAACGATTTCCTCCCAGTGTCCCGGCGCAGCCAGGTCCAGCGCAACGATGCGCCCGCGTGGCGCATCCTTGGTGGTCTGAAAAAAGAACTGCTCGCCAAGATTGCCGAGATAGTCATAGCGAGCATCCCAGGCATCGAGGATCCGCGACACCTCACCAATTGGTAGTCCATCGTCACCCAGGCGCTGCAAATAAACGCCGTTGGTTTCGTAACCGTCAAACAACTCGATGACCAGGTAACGGCCGTCCTCGGTTACATCCGCATAAGGATTACGCGTCGGGTGGTCTTCCACGGCAAATATCAGACGGTCCTGAGATTGCGGCTCACCCAGACGATGGAGGTAAACCTGCACTTGCTGGCTGTCATCGAAGCCGTCAGCACCGGCCGGATAACGACTGTAGTAAAAACCGCTGGCATCGGGCATCCACGCTACCGCACTGAATTTCGTGCCCTCTATGCGATCGCCGAGTTCCAGGTCCTCACCCAGGCGCATAACTCGCCAGGAATCCCAGTCGCTGCCGCCGAACGACAAGCTGTAGGCCAGGTATTGCCCATCCGGGCTGAGCTCATAGCCGCCCACACTGACGGAACCGTCGGCAGCCATGCTATTGGGGTCCAGCACCACACGGCCAAGTTGTGTCGGATCATCGCTGACCCTGACCACCTCCTGCTCCATACGGCCATCGTTGTAGTCAAAAACGTAGACCCCGCCTTGCTCGTCCGGCAGGCCAACGCGTTCGTAGTTGATCAGCCTGGCCATCCGCTCCGCAAACACCGCGCGCTGCGGCAGACTGTCCAAATAGCTTCTGCTCGTCGCGTTCTGGGCATCGACCCAGGTCCTGGTCTCAGCGGATTCCAGTTTTTCCAGCCAACGGTAAGGATCAGCGACGCGCGTGCCATGGTAGTCGTCAACCTGGTTGCCACGCGCTGCCGCAGGATAGACGACGTTGCCGGGCTGCTCAGACAAGCTGGTACAACCGCCTAAGGACAGCAGTAGTAAAAACCCTTGCCAGCGCCACGAGCCGCTAAGCTTCAATGATCGTCTGCCCGTCAAGATAGGGCTGCAACACCGCCGGAATTCGAATCGCGCCGCTGTCGGTTTGATAGTTCTCCATAATGGCGATCAATGCGCGCCCCGCAGCTACACCGGAACCATTGAGTGTATGCAATGGCTCGGGCTTACCGGTGTCCGGATTGCGCCAGCGGGCACCCATCCGACGGGACTGAAAGGCTTCGCAATTGCTGCAGGAAGAAATTTCCCGGTAGCGATTCTGACCCGGCAGCCAGACCTCCAGATCATAGGTCTTGGCGGCACCAAAGCCGATATCTCCGGCACACAGGCTTACCACGCGGTAGGGCAGTTCCAGGCGCTGCAAAATCAGCTCTGCATGGCCGGTAAGCTCCTCGAGGGCCGCATAAGAATCCTCAGGTTTAACCAACTGCACCAGTTCAACCTTTTCGAACTGATGCTGACGAATCATGCCGCGGGTATCTTTCCCGTAGGAACCCGCCTCGGATCGAAAACACGGGGTATGTGCCGTCAGTCGCTGCGGCAATTCTTCCGCGGCAAAAATCTCATCGCGGGCCAGATTGGTCAGCGGCACTTCGGCCGTGGGGATCAGATAGAAATCCTGTTCGCCGCGCAGCCGGAACAAATCCTCACCAAATTTCGGCAACTGGCCAGTGCCCTCCAGCGCCGCGGCATTCACTATATAGGGCGTGTAGATTTCCGTATAACCATGCTCGCGCGTGTGCACATCGAGCATGTACTGGATAAGCGCACGCTGCAATCGGGCCAAAGCGCCCCGCAGCACCGTAAAACGAGCACCGGCGAGCTTGGCGGCGGCATCGAAATCCAGCAAGCCAAGTCGACCGCCAAGATCAATGTGATCCAGCGGCCGGAAACCCAGCTCGGCAGGCTCACCCCAGCGGCGAACCTCCGGGTTATCGTCTTCTCCGGAACCGGCCGGGACCGAGTCATGCAACAAGTTGGGCAAGCCCATCTGCAGATTGTGCAGGCTCGCCTGAACCCGCTCGAGTCCGGTTTCAACTGCTTTCAACTCACCGCCCAATTGTTCCACCGCAGCCAGCAATGGCTGAATGTCCTCACCCGCGGCCTTTGCCTGTCCGATGGACTTGGATTTGACGTTGCGAGTGTTGCGCAAGTCCTCAACCTGCACCTGCAGGGCTTTTCTCTCCTGCTCCATAGCCAGGTAGCTGGTCACGTCCAGCTCAAAACCGCGCCGGGCCAGGTTCTGTGCGACGGCTTCTGTCTGCTGCCGCAAGTCACGTAGATCTAACATTAATTAGAAGTCCTAATTATTTGTCTTTATTACCTTTTTACCTTTCTTGGCTTGCGCATTCTGCTGCCGTAAGGTATCCAGTCTAGCCTTGATGGCCGTCTCCAGCCCGCGTTCAACCGGCTGGTAGTAACGCCGTCCGATCAGGCTCTCCGGTAGATATTCCGCACCGGCGGCAAAGCCGTCCGCCTCATCGTGGGCGTAGCGATAACCTTCACCATGCCCGAGTTTCTGCATCAATGCTGTAGGCGCGTTGCGCAACGACAATGGGACCTCAAGGCTGCCCTGTTCACGGGCATCTTTAGCCGCCGCATTGAAAGCCTGGTATACCGCGTTGCTTTTCGCTGCACAGCTCAGGAAGACAACTGCCTGTGCGAGCGCCAGCTCACCTTCCGGACTGCCCAGGCGCTCAAATACCTCGGCCGCGTCCAGCGCTAGTCGCAGCCCGCGAGGATCGGCATTGCCGATGTCCTCCGAGGCCATGCGCAGCACTCGGCGCGCAATATATCGAGGATCACAGCCTCCATCCAGCATTCGCGCAAACCAGTACAGGGCCGCGTCCGGATCGGAACCGCGCACGGACTTGTGCAAGGCCGAAATCTGCTCATAAAACAGATCACCGGCCCGGTCATAGCGCCGCACGCCGCCGCTGCAGACCTCGGCAATAATTTCTGCGCTGATCACTTGATCGTCCGCAGCCAGACCGGCGGCCAGTTCCAGCAAATTAAGCGCGCGGCGTGCGTCGCCATCGGCCGCACGTGCCAGTTCCAGCAGCGCATCATCGTGAATAGTCAAAGCTTGCAGCCCGAGTCCCCGCTCAGCGTCACTTAGTGCGCGTCGCAACAACACCAGCAATTCTTCTACGGCGAGGGGCTTGAGCACATAGACCCGAGCCCGCGACAACAAGGCGTTATTGAGGGCAAAGGAGGGATTCTCGGTGGTGGCGCCAATGAAAATCAGCGTGCCATCCTCCACAGCCGGCAGAAACGCGTCCTGCTGCGACTTGTTGAAGCGATGCACCTCGTCAAGGAATAGCAGCGTCGGTTCGTCAGGATGCTCGCCAGCCTGCGCTACGGCTGCGCGAATGTCTTTTACGCCGGCCATCACCGCCGAAAGCGACAGGAACCGGGCTTCGCTTTGTTGCGCGATCAAGCGCGCCAACGTGGTTTTTCCGGTCCCCGGAGGGCCCCAGAATATTGCACTGTGCAATGGGCGGGCAGCCACCAGTCGGGACAGGGGTTTATTTGCAGCCAGCAAATGTGTCTGCCCGGACACCTCTGCGAGATTTTGTGGGCGCATTCGATCTGCCAGCGGCCGCCACGGCACACCGGCATTCGCGCTCATGGTTGAAACGTCTCCGGCAGCAATTTTTCCAGCCAAGCCGTCCAGCGACTCAGGCCAATACCGGCCAGAACCCAGCCGAGCAAGATTCCGCCGGCATCAAAAGCCGCATCGGCGAATTCTGCGGAGCGATAAGGCAGCCGGCTTTGCAATAATTCGATAAGAATGCCAAAGCCCAGCAGTCCAAGCGCAACCAGCGGCGTATAGGGCATTCGAAATACCCCGCAAAACCAGATCATTAAAAACATAAAGGCCAGAAAGTGTCCCGCCTTGTCGGACAGGAATGTGAGGGTTGTCATGCGGCCGGACGGCGCCAGCGCGAGACCCAGCGTCAGGGCCATGAGCAACAGGCCGACAATGAGCCAGGCCCTGGGAAAACGCAGATCAAGCATTGCAACGCGTTCGGGGTAGCCGCGGTCTAGAGCTCATCTTCGCCAATCACGTCAGCGCCCGGCGGCACCTCGAAACTGAATACAGAAGCATCAATACCGGGATTAAGGTCAATATTACTAAAGCTAACCTGGGTGGTTTGACCGAGACGGTCAGCCAGCTCCATCTGAATCAGCTGCTGGCCTGAAAAACCCAGCCTGATCTCGTCGAAGTCCGTGCTCTCGCCGCGCGGACCGAGCCGCAGCCAGGTCATCTCTTCGCGCGTTTCGCTGCCGCGATAATCGAAGCGCTGCAGTATATCAACGCTACCACTGAGCAAGGCAGCAGGTGTTTCCCCCAGTCCCTCATCCAGTCGCTGCACCGTAACCTGGTCTAAATCGGCCTCGTACAACCAGACGCGTTCGCCGTCCGCAACGATTACCCTTTCGAAGGGCTGCAGATAATCCCAACGAAAGCGACCCGGCTTGAGCAGTGCGAGGCGTCCACTTGCGGATTCGACCAATTCCGCATCACGGTTGAACACCTGCTGAGTAAAGTCAGCCCGCAGACTCTGTAGTTCGGACAGGTAGTTCTCTAATCGCGTGACATCACTGGAAACCGGCTGATCGTCTGCAGCGGCCCAGGGCAACAGCATGCTCAGCAGCGCGCACAGGACAATGCGCCGACCAGCGATCGGCAGCGGTGCTTTCTGCATGGCGATCAGCCTTCAGGCGGCGGCGGCACCAGGACTTCCCTGGAACCATTCGACTGCAGCGGGCCAACGAGTCCGGTCGCTTCCATGGTTTCAACCATGCGCGCGGCCCGGTTATAGCCAATCTTCAGTCGCCGCTGGATGCCCGAGACAGAGGCGCGACGGGTGTCGGTGACGATCTTCACCGCCTGATCATAGAGGGGATCGGTCTCGCCATCCACTTCGCCTACGCCGGCAGACGGTTCGCCGGAGATGCCGGGAATAGGCTCTTTGGGGCCGTTGGTAATGTCATCTATATAACTGGGATCGCCGCTGCCACGCAGGCGAGCGACAACCCGATGCACTTCCTGATCCGACACGAAGGCGCCGTGGACACGTTGCGGCAAAGAACTACCGGCTGGCAGGTACAACATGTCGCCGTGGCCGAGCAGTGCTTCCGCGCCGCCCTGATCGAGAATGGTCCGCGAATCGACCTTGGCGGAAACCTGGAAGGCGATGCGGCAGGGAATATTGGCCTTGATCAAACCAGTAATGACATCCACCGAAGGACGCTGGGTCGCGATGATCATATGAATGCCCGACGCGCGCGCTTTCTGCGCCAGCCTGGCAATCAGCTCTTCGACCTTTTTACCGACAATCATCATCATGTCGGCCAGCTCATCAATCACCACGACGATCTGCGGCAAAGGCTGCAGGTCTTCGACTAACACGGCAAGATTCTCACTGTCGGCCAGACTGGCGGCCAACGGATCGGGAATCGGCTTGCCTTCGTCGATGGCGGCGCGAACCTTGCGATTAAATCCTGCCAGGTTACGAACACCCAGCGCTGCCATCAGGCGATAGCGGCGTTCCATTTCAGCGACACACCAGCGCAAGGCGTTGGCGGCATCTTTCATATCCGTGACCACCGGCGAGAGCAGGTGCGGGATGCCCTCGTAAACCGACAGCTCAAGCATTTTCGGATCAATCATGATCATCCGAACCTGCTCGGGCTTGGCTTTGTACAGGAGGCTAAGCACCATGGCATTAATGGCCACGGATTTACCGGAACCCGTGGTGCCGGCAATCAGCAGATGCGGCATACGCTGTAGATCGGCGACCACCGACTTACCCGCAATATCCTTGCCCAGACCCAGGGCCAGCGGCGAACCCAGGTCCTCATAAGCTTTGGAACGAACGATTTCACCCAGCGTGACTATTTCCCGTGACTCGTTGGGGATTTCCAGTCCGACCGTGGGTTTGCCCGGAATGACTTCGACGACACGCACGCTAATGGCCGACAGCGAGCGGGCCAGATCCTTGGCCAGGTTGCTGATCTGGCTTACCTTCACACCCGGCAGCGGGCGATAGTTCAAAGCGCGTTACCACCGGACCCGGGTGCACCGAAACCACTTCCACTTCAACGCCGAAATCGCGCAGCTTGAGCTCGACCAGCCGCGACATGGCTTCCAGCGCATCTTTCGAATGCCCGGGGCCATGGTGTGGCGGATCGTCCAGCAAAGACATGGGCGGCAGCTCGCCCTCCATAGGCGGGTCGAAGAGTGGTTTCTGCCGCTCTTTCTGTGCCCGCAGGCCAGGCTCTGGTGCCGGTAACACCGGTTCGATGCGCGGTTTCGCGCGTGCCGAGGTCTTTTCCCGCACCGCCTTAACCGTTTCCTGACGTTCCTGGTTGGCGCGACGCTGAGCCGCTTTTTCACGCAGCGCCAGAATCAGCGTGCGCAAGTCCTCTGCCCCGCCGAGTACGGCATGACCGGTGCGGTCCATGACCATCAGCCAGGAGATACCCGTGAACAGGGAGACAGCAGCCAGCCATAACGACAGCAGTAGAACAGTAGCGCCCAGGTGACCCAGCACCGCTGCGAGGGAACCACCGACCAGCTGGCCGAATGCGCCGCCGCAGGATTGCGGCATATCAATATTCGTAAAGTGCAGTGTTGCCAGGCCGCAGCTGGTCGCCAGGGCCAGCAGGAATCCGGCAAAGCGCGTGCCCAGAAGGTTGCGATCCAGCGGCTCGCTGCTATCGCGGGCCGAGAATATCAGCCAGCCGGCCAGCAGCATCATGGCCGGAAACAGGAACGCGGGGGTGCCGAAAATACTGTAGCTGACGTCGGCAAACCAGGCACCGGCGGCGCCGATCTGGTTATGTATGGCATCGCCGTCGCCGGTGCTGCTGAAACCCGGGTCGCGATGATCATAGGTCAGCAAAGCCACCAGCATGATCAGCGCCAGGGCACCGAATACCCATAGCGCCGATTCACGCAAAGCGTGCGGCAATGAGGCGGGACTAGTCGCCGCCCCCTGAAGACGAGCTACTTTGGCCAAATCAGACTACACAACAACAACAACAGCTATCTGCTTCAAAGGTAAGCAAATAGTGATCGTGATAATAGCAGGAACACCCGGGCTGCTGACAACCCCCGGAACATTGAGGCGGTTTTTGCCGGTACCGGAGCTATGACCTACACTAGCGCGCTCTTTGGTGAAGCCGTTTCCGGCGCCGCCGTGACTAACACTTTTGGGACGATTTCATGACTGAAGCCAGGCATGCGCGACTGATCATTCTGGGCTCCGGGCCCGCCGGCTATTCAGCGGCCGTTTACGCCGCCCGCGCCAATCTCAAACCGCTGCTGATAACCGGGCTGGAAACCGGCGGCCAGCTGATGACCACCACTGAGGTCGATAACTGGCCGGGCGGCGCACACGGACTGCAGGGCCCGCAACTGATGGATCAATTGCGTCAGCATGCCGAACGTTTCGAAACCGAACTGGTCAGTGATCACATAGAACGCACCGATCTGTCTTCGCGCCCTTTTAAGCTGTGGGGATCCAGCGGTGAATACCACTGCGATGCCCTGATTATTGCCACCGGTGCCTCGGCCCGCTACCTGGGGCTGCCCAGCGAAGAAGCCTTTAAGGGTCGCGGCGTGTCTGCTTGCGCGACCTGTGACGGATTCTTCTATCGGGGCCAGGAAGTTGCCGTAGTCGGCGGTGGCAATACCGCCGTTGAAGAAGCCCTATATCTTTCCAACCTGGCCTCCAAAGTCACGCT
>CAWKLL010000034.1:0-19096 GCA_963850255.1 uncultured Gammaproteobacteria bacterium | reverse complement strand
TAGAGGAAGCGCATAAACATCGTCGCAATGCCGAGAAACGAGAAAAACCCGGCCACGTCGGTCACCGTGGTCAGCAAGGATCGACGACGATGTCGCCGGATCCTGCCCCAAGCGCGTCAAGCATAATCGGAATCACGGCCCCGGCGAAACCCGCCGCCACCATCGCCAGCACCATCGAGACTCCGATCACGCCAACCAGCGCGAGGGACCCGCTCCAGAGGTAGACGCCGATGCCGCAGGTGATGGCGATGCCCACACCGTTCATGAAGCCGGCGGCCACTTCCTTGCGCATCACGCGGAACCACTGGCGGACGGTGATCTCGCGCAATGCCAGGCCGCGCATCGTCACCGCCAGGGCCTGCGCGCCCGCGTTGCCCGACTGACCCGCGACCACCGGCAGCAGCACGGCCAGCGCGGTCACCTGGGCAATGGTGTTCTCGAAGATCCCGACCACCGCCGCGGCCAGGAACGCCGTCAGCAGATTGATCTGCAGCCACGGCATGCGCTTGCGCACGGTAAACAGCGGGCTCGACAGCGCGCGCTCATCCTTGCTCGCGCCGACCATCGTCTGGATGTCCAGCGACGACTGTTGCTGCACGGTGCGGGCGATGCTGTCGTGAGTCACGGCGCCCAGAAAGACGCCGTCGATATCGATGATCGGTATGTCGAGCACTCTGTTGTCCTCGAACGCGGCGGTCACCTCCTCCAGCGAATCGACCGGTCGCAGCACGGCAACCAGCGGTTCCTCCAGCTCACCCAGTGTCGCGTCCGCGGCGGCCAGGGCCAGCTGCTGCAGCTCACCTTGCCGGTGAGCCGATGGCTCTCGTCCACCAGGAACAGGCTGCGCGCGGTCTTCATGTCGCCGCAGCTTGAGCAGTTCCAATGCTTTGCCGACTCATCTTCTCGCGATAGGCGGCCACCCCGGTGTCCATGAGCGTGCCGGCCGTGTTCGGCGGGAAGGACATCATGAGCTCGAGGTCTTCGCGCACCTGCGGCCTTGAGCCGCGCAACGCGCTGTTCGCGATCGGCGTCCGCAGAAAACCGAGCAGCCGGAGCGCACGCGGTGGCGCCATTTCCTCGAGCAGTTCGTCCGCGAGCGTGTCGGGCATAGCCTGCAAAACACGGCGGCCTTGTCGGGCATCAGCAGCTGCCACACCGGCGCCAGAATCTTCGCCGGCTGGCGTGCCGCGGCCTCAGCCGACGTCCGGTACCGAAAGCACTTCGATTTCCCGTGCGGCATCCAGCGGGTGCTCCACGAAGAACTGCCGGTTCAGTGCATCAGCAACGATAACTGGATCAGCGGCCACCAGCGTCTCCCGAGTCCGTGCGGGTGTCATCTGTCACCAGCCTTGCGAGCCCCGTCACGCTCGCCGTCAAGGCGCCAATGAGGGACGTAGCGAGCGACGGCGTGCCGCCAGCCAACTGCGCGCCGGACTCTATGCGCCGCAGCGCCCGGCGCGGCAGTGCGCCAATCAGTTCGCCGGAACGACTTACCACCGGCAGCTGACCGAAGTCATTCCACGCATCCAGATGGGCAATACGATCGACAAGCGCCTGCGCCGGCAGCGTCGGACAGTTGGTGTCTATCAGGTCCGCCAACTTAAAGAATTCCGGATGGCGCAGCAGGTTCAAGGCGCGCAGCACGCCCTGATAGTGATGTTGCGCGTCCGTGATAAACAGCAGCTCGGTGGTGTCGCGCGGCGAGCGCCGAACCAACTCCAGGGCCTGGGCAATGCCATCGGAGGAGATCAGTGTCGCCACTTCCGTGGTCATGTTCGCGCCCACACTGTCGGTGGGAAAACTCAGCGACAGCTCGAAACTTCGTTGCAGTCGGTGCGGCAGCTCCGCTAACAATGCAGGCCGTGCGTCGGATGGCGCCAAGCGCAGGATCTTCGCGGCCTCGGCATAGGGCAGTTCTCGCAGCACCGCCGCAGCGACGACAGCATCCAGCTGCCTGACGATCTGCGCCGCGGGCCAGGGGCTCATGCGCCCCAGCGCAGTAGCAGCGAAACGCGTGGGGATGGCGCCGAGAAAACCCGCGGCGTCGGCCGGCGGCAGGCACGAAAGCACCCGCGCTGCGGAGGCGGGCCGCCGTTTGATGAAGCCAATGCTGAGTTCGGGCGCGTTAAACATCGATGCGCCGCGCTGCCGCGTCGGGCGCCAGGATAGTCACCCGGCCTTGATCAAGGCAGCTTGCCGGCAGCAGTGTCTTACCGGCATCCGTATCCAGTGCGATCTGCGTGGCGGTAATTTCCAGCACCTCGCCTTCCACATCACCGATGCGCACATGCAGGCCTTCGCTCAATTGCTGACGTGCCACGCGCGCGCCAATGAGATTGCTTACATGCTCGCGCGCACCCAGGGCAAAGGCCACGGCCAGGCCGATGCCCACCGCGGCCGCCGCAGCCACGGCCAGCCCTACCAGCACGGCGACGTCGATGCCCACCTGGTCCAGGCCCACTATGAGCGCGATGACCACCACCACCGTTTGGGCTACGCGGCCCAGCAATAGCTGCTGCCGGGACGTGTCGGCGGCAGACTGCGGTGCGAGCTGCTCGCGCACATACACGCTCAGGAAATAGCCAACGATAAAAATCGCGCCGCCGGCAATCAGGTTCGGCAGGTGCGCAGTGATCCGGTCGAGCCAGCCGGTGATGGCGTTCAGGCCGGCCATGCGGGCCGCCACGGTAAGCGTCACCAGCACCACCACCCAGAACACTAGCTCCCCCAGCAGCGTGGCCGCGCCGGTGGAAATGCGGGTGCCGGCCAGCACGCCGCGCGGGAAGGCCCGAGACAGCAGGTGATTAGAGGAAAGCGCCAGTCTCTGCACGCCGCTGCGAGCCAGGCGAGCGATGGCCCAGCCCAACACCAGCACCAGAATGGCGGTCAGCAGGTTGGGCAGGTAATCTCCGCCGCGCTCGATCTGCGCCCAGAGAGCATCGAAGAACGGGCGACTCGCGGCGGTCTCGGCGGATTCCATCAGCATGACTCCCGGGGTGAAAGACGGTGCAGCCTCGCCGACGGTCGTTCTTCCGCCAGTACTACACAGCTGTTGCGCCATAATAGCGCCCTTATGTGCTGGCACCACAAGCAGCGCAAGCGACACAAGAGAGAACAGCAATGAACAGCGTCATCTGGATTGGCATCGCCCTGTGCCTTGCCCACTCAGCTATGTTCTCGGGGCTCAACCTGGCTTATTTTAGCATCAGCCGTTTACGGCTGGAGGCGGAGTCGGCGGCGGGCAACGACGCCGCCCGGAAGGTACTTAAACTGCGGGAGGATGCGAATTTTTTGCTGACCACCATCCTATGGGGCAACGTCGGCATCAACGTGCTGCTCACGCTGCTGTCCAATTCAGTGATGACAGGGTTGGTGGCTTTCGGATTTTCCACCGTGGTGATCACTTTCCTCGGCGAGATCATGCCCCAGGCCTATTTCTCAAGGCGGGCGATGCGCATGGCTTCGCTGCTAAGCCCGGTGATGCGCTTCTACCAGTATGTTTTTTATCCCGTGGCGAAGCCCAGCGCCTGGATACTGGACCGGTTCATGGGCCTCGAGCAGGTGATCTTCCTGAAGGAACGCCAGCTCAAGGGCGTGATCAAGCAGCATATCCTGTCGGATCACGCGGAAATTGATTACGTGGAAGGCCGCGGCGCGCTTAACTTTCTGGACATCGACGACGTGCCCATCTCCGAGGAAGGCGAGCCGGTGGACCCAGCCAGCATCATCGCCCTGCCCACGCGCGTTGACCTGCCCGTGCTGCCTGAAAATTCGCAACCCGGAGACGAATTCGTCGGACGGGTAAATGCCTCGGGCAAGAAATGGGTGATCCTCACGAATGCAGCCAGTGACCCCCTGCTGTTGCTGGACGCCGACGCCTTTTTGCGCTCCGTGCTGCCCGACGGCAGCAGGGTGGACGCCTACACCCATTGTCATCGCCCGATTGTCGTCACCGACCCGCGTAGCCCGCTCGGGCACATCATCGGCGCGCTGAAGGCGGGAATCGACCAACGCAACGACGCTGCCATCAATCGTGACATCGTGCTGCTCTGGACACCTGAGCACCGGCGCGTCATCACCGGTGCCGACCTGCTGGGTCGGCTATTGCGCGGTATTGACGCGGACAGCTTCACTGCCACAGCTGATAGCCATGACTGACTCGAAATTGTTACGGGCGACGCCATGAGTCTTCTACTGAATGCGGGCATCGTGCTGGGCGGTATCGGACTGCTGCTGGTGGGCATGGCGATGATGACGGATGGCTTGAAGCTGGCCGCCGGCAATGCGTTGCGCAATATTCTGGCGCTGTGGACGAACACGCCATGGCGTGGCCTCGGCGCCGGTTTTCTGATCACCGGTCTGGTGCAGTCCTCCAGTGCGGTCACAGTAGCCACCATCGGTTTCGCGAATGCCGGCCTGCTGACCCTTTCCCAGTCGGTCTGGGTAATCTTCGGCAGCAATGTCGGCACCACCATGACCGGCTGGATCGTCGCGCTGATCGGTTTCAAGCTGAAGGTGGAAAGCTTTGCTTTACCCATGGTGGGCATCGGGATGATCCTGAAGCTCACCGGCGAAAAAACCGCACGGGCCTATATCGGTCAGGCCTTCGTGGGTTTCGGCCTGCTGTTTCTCGGCATCGGTGTGCTGGCGGACACTTTTACCAATCTCGGTGAGCAAATCAGCCTGCCGATAATCCAGGAGCCATGGCTCTGGTCGGTGCTGGCCTATGTTGGTGTCGGTTTCATCCTGACCAGTCTCATGCAGTCCTCCAGTGCCGCGCTGGTGATTGCGCTTAGCGCCGCCGAGGGCGGCATCCTGCCAGTGAGTACCGCTGCCCTGGTGGTAATCGGCGCCAACCTCGGCACCACGACCACGGCCCTGCTGGCTGTCTGGGGCGCCACTTCCACGGCCAAACGCGTGGCCCTCAGCCATGTTGCCTTCAATTTAGTAACGGCCACGGTGGCCGCAGTGATTATCACGCCGCTGCTGACGCTGGTGGATATGCTCCGCGAGCTGCTGAACATGGGCAGCTCGCCAGCCATTACCCTCGCGTTATTCCATACCTTGTTTAACGTACTCGGCGTACTGCTGATCTGGCCCGTCTCCGGCCGCTTGGTGAAGTTTCTGTCCGGCCGATTCCAGACCCGGGAAGAACTGGAGTCTCAGCCCCGCTACCTGGACAAGAATGTGCTGGCGCTGCCGGCTATAGCTCTGCAGGCCCTGACCAAGGAAGTGAGTCGTATCCGTGAAATGACACTGGCCGAGCTCCGGCAGGCGCTGTCTGACCAGCCGACGCCGCGCAAGCAGCCCTTGTATGGAGTGGCGCAAAAACTGTCCAATGCCGTGGGCAGTTATTCCGCAGACCTGAGTCGCACTACCCTGCCGAAAGACATCGCCCGAATGTTGCCGAACCTGATCCGCGCCACGCAGCAGTTCACGACGGTACTGCAATCCCTGCGCGAACTGGCTGATGCGCGGGCGGCCTCGTCTGCCGTGCAGGACGATGACGTTGTTACAGCCTTGCGCGGATTCCGGCAGGCAGCGGGGCGTGTACTCGATCAACTGGCAGCAACCGCGCCGGACACGCCGCCTGGGGCCGCCGAGCCGGCGTTCAAGGTACTGGAGTCAGAATACGCAGCCCTGAAGGAACAGGCGCTGAATGCGGCGGCGGTGGGGCGGCTGAACGTGGCCAGCATGGACGGTGTCTTGCATTACAGCAGCCTGTTGCGCCGGATCCTCAAGCAGACGCGTAAGGCAAACCGCCGGTTGGCCACCGTGCAGGACGAACTGTCGCTGGATGCAAAAGGAAATGTGCCGCAGCCGGAAGCGGAGGAAGCAGGCACCGACAGCAACCTCGACACAGCAGCCTGAGGCGCGCAGGGCACAACAGTGCGGAAACGAATCCGGCGGCTGGCTGCAGTATTCCGCAGCCAGCCGCCTTTTTCGTCTTGTTAACGCAGGTCCGGCACGATGACTACGTCGATGCGGCGGTTCTTTGCGCGCCCGTCGGCGGTCTCATTGTTGGCGATGGGCCGGTTCTTGCCATAACCGACAGCCTGCACCTGGGAAGCACCCAGTACCGTGCTGGAGAGCAGGTAATCACGCACGGAGTTCGCGCGACGCTCTGACAAGGCCAGGTTCAGCTGTTCGCTGCCCACCGAATCAGTGTGGCCTTCGACGATCATGGTTGCCCCCTGGAAAACGTCGGCGGCTTCCGAAATCTTGCGCAGCAGTGTGAAGTAGCGTGACTGGATCACAGCCTCGCCGCTGTCGAACTGCAGCCCGATCAGCCGGATGATGACGCTCTGCCCTTCGCGAACGATGCGGGCCTCTGACGGCGAGAACAGCTTCTCAAGCGAGGAGACCTGCTGGCGGCGGGTTTCGCTAGCCTGGGCGCGCTGAGTGGTGATGCCCAGGGACTGCTCAAGATCCAGTACCCGCAGGTTCAGCTTGTTGATTTCCTCTTCCTGGCCTGCATTAGTCGTTTGCAGCTTCTCGATACGTGCGAGGGAAGCATCCTTAACACCCGCATAACCTTTGCTCAGGTCCTTCGGACTGTCCAACTGCCCCGCGATGGCGATTAGCGGCTGCTCCCAGTCAAGAACAAGTTCCTCTGTAGTCAGGTCTTTGTCTTTAACCCGGGTGGCAACGCTCGCAATGTAAGCCGCATGTGTGGCTTCATATTCGGCATCCCGTGCCATCGCCCGGGGCTTCTCGGTAGCGTAGCGATCCCTGGTGAGGTCGATTTCGGCTTTTGCCACCAATGCCTCGGCACGGCCCAGCGTTTTGGGCGCGAATTTTTCAACCTTGTCGGCGCGCGCCGCTGCAATCAGCTCACGGGCCCGATTCAGAATCGTTCCCTGTATTGCCGTCAGTTCGGCCTCCTTATATATACCCAGTGCATCGCCCGCGTAACTCTTGGCGCGGTTCACGTTGCCATCTTCCAGTGCGCTGGCACCGCGATTGAAGCGGTCCTCGGCTTTGCCCCACTGTTCTTCCGCCAGCCGGCTGGCCTGCGCCGCCACGGCGGCATCGCGTGCCTGCAGTGTGCTTGAGAAAGTAACTCGGGCAAGCTTGCTGGATTCTTCGGCGGCGCGCAGATAGGCATTGGACTCGACCAGGTCTTCCTTAATCTTATCGATGCTCCGTCCGCGTTTGACGTTGTCGTCCGCGCGCTGGAAATACTTTTCGGCGTTGGCGAAGTTCTGCGGCGCCAGCAGCGGCAGGTCGGCAGCGCGCGCACGCTCGAATGCTGCGTCGGTCTCCTGAAACAGCGTGCTGCGCAGATCCTGCGCGACCGACGTCGACACCAGCAAGCAACCAATACTTGCGGCAAACCATCGTGCGGTTGTGTTCATCTAGTTTCCTCGGCTATGCCTGGCTGCCCGGGGGCAGCGGGAATGGGGATGGGGGATGGGGGATGGGGGATGGGAATTAAGAATCAGGAATGATACTGGAGCGAAGTCTCTGCCCAGTCGGGCAACAAGTAAAGACTTATCTCAGCCCGTCCGGCCAGTCAGCCAAGGGGTTTGGGGCCGCTTTGCGAAACGCAGATCGCCGGCCCTGTCTGCGCCGCATTGCGGCATGATTACGCACGATCACTCAGCCTGCACGTGGATGCTGATAACCCCGGGGCGCGTCGCCAATGGATAGGTTTTTCTTTTCGATGCCGTTGTCTGGATTCAAACGCATCGGGCTCGATCAGAATTGATGGTGATCGAAAGTCATCCGGCACTGACCGCCGTGCTCGACTAGATCGAGCCGGCTCTGATGCCAATACGATTGCCGAAAAATAAATGTTAATGTTAGTAGCTAATGCAAACTTGAAGCCTAGATATCCCCCAGGCTCAATTCTTACCGGGAGAATGAGCATGAGACGAACACGTTTATTGGCAATTATCGCGTTGCTATCTGTCGCGATAGCACCTGCCGCAATGGCGCAGGACAAGCCCAATATTCTTGTTATCTGGGGCGATGATATTGGCCAGTTCAATGTCTCGGCCTACAACATGGGCATGATGGGCTACAAGACGCCGAACATCGACAGCATCGCTAAAGAAGGCGCGGTGTTTACTGACTGGTACGGACAGCAGAGTTGTACCGCCGGCCGCGCGGCCTTTATCACCGGGCAGTCGCCGATGCGCACCGGCCTGACCAAGGTGGGTCTGCCCGGCGCCCCGGAAGGCATGCAGAAGGAAGATCCGACCATCGCGGGTCTGCTCAAAGCGCAGGGCTACATGACCGGCCAGTTCGGCAAGAATCACCTGGGCGACCGTGACGAGATGCTGCCGACGAACCACGGCTTCGATGAATTCTTCGGCAACCTCTACCACTTGAATGCCGAACAGGAGCCGGAGCATCCCGACTATCCGAAGGACGCCGAATTCAAGAAAAAATTCGGTCCGCGCGGCGTAATTAAATCTTCCGCTGATGGCAAGATCGAGGACACCGGCCCGCTGACCAAAAAGCGCATGGAAACGGTGGACGAGGAAGTCACCGTTGCTGCACTGGACTTCATGGAGCGCGCCAACAAGGCAGAAAAGCCGTTCTTCGTCTGGTGGAACAGTACCCGCATGCATATCTGGACACATCTCAAGCCTGAGTCCGATGGCAAGACGGGCCTGGGCATCTATGCGGACGGCATGGTTGAGCACGATGGGATGGTGGGGCAGTTACTCGACAAGCTGAAGGAGCTGGGCATCGAGGAAAATACCATCGTCATGTACTCCACAGACAATGGTGCTGAATTCTTCTCCTGGCCCGATGGCGGCTCGACAATGTTCCGCAACGAGAAGGCCACGCAGTGGGAAGGCGGTTTCCGCGTACCGACCGTGATTCGCTGGCCCGGCGTTATCAAACCCGGCACCGTTATCAACGACATTGGTGCGCATGAAGACATGCTGCCCACCTTGCTCGCGGCGGCCGGCGCACCGAATGTCAAAAAAGAGCTATTGAAGGGCAAGACGGTCGGCAATATGACCTACAAGGTCCACCTCGATGGCTACAACCTGCTACCCACGCTGAAGAACGGGGGCGAGTGGCCGCGCAGCGAGTTCCTCTACTTGGACCGACGACGGCAGCGTCGCAGCGCTGCGCTACAACAACTGGAAGACCACGTTCCTGAGGCAGAACGCAGATGGAATTGCCGTCTGGGAGACCAGCCTTACGAGCTGCGCGCACCCGATGCTCGACCAACCTGCGCATGGACCCGTTCGAACGCGCCGTGGATGAAAGTATTGGCTACTCCCGATGGTGGGTAGACCACATGTTCATGTTTGCGCCCGCAGTCTGCCTATATCGGCGCATGGCTGCAGAGCTTCCGCGAGTTTCCGCCGCGCCAGAAACCCGGCAGCTTCAACCTCGATCGCGTGATGGAGTCGATTACCAGGGGTGCCGGCGACAAGTAGTGCCGCGCTGAATCAACCCACTGCGGTTGCGAGCTACGCGGGCTGCCCTGCAACGGGCAGCCCGCGTCAATTTTAGGTATAGCTAAACAGATTGCTGATCGACTGGGCCCACGGTCAGGCGTTAAGACATTTGCAAAACAGCTCCTGGGGTTACCTGACAGCCATCAATCCAGAGAACAAAGCTGACGCTCAATGAATACACGCGATGCCTTTCTCCAGATAAAAACCGCCATGGAGGCGGCTATCATCGGCCAGGAAACCGTGGTCGAGCGCCTGCTGATAGCCCTGCTTGCTGACGGTCACGTCCTCATGGAAGGGCTGCCGGGCACCGCCAAGACCCGCTCGATAAAGACCCTGAGTGCGCTGGTCGAGAGCGATTTCAGCCGGGTTCAGTTCACCCCCGATTTGTTGCCATCGGATGTCACCGGCTCCGAGATTTACCGCGAACAAAGCGGCAGTTTCGATTTCCAGCCCGGGCCCATTTTCGGCAACCTGATCCTCGCCGACGAGATCAACCGCGCGCCTGCCAAGGTGCAGGCTGCTTTGCTCGAAGCGATGGAGGAGCGCCAGATCACGGTCGCCGGCACAACGCCATAGCTGCCCGATCTGTTTCTCGTCCTCGCCACGCAGAACCCCATCGAGCAGGAAGGCACCTATCCCCTGCCCGAAGCACAGATGGACCGTTTCCTGCTTTACGTGAACGTGCCGTATCCGCCCGCAGACAACGAAGCGGCTATCCTGCGTCTCGTGCGCAGTGAAAAATCCGGCAAAAGCGCTCAAGCTTCGGGCGCGATTCCGCAACAGACGGTATTCGCCGCGCGCGAAGAAGTTAATGCAATCCATGTCGCGGAAGCGGCCGAGCGCTACATCGTGGACCTTGTCATCGGCACCCGCGAACCGCAGCGACACGGCGGCGACCTGGCGAAGTGGATTCGTCTCGGCGCCAGTCCGCGCGCCACCATTGCCCTCGATGCCGCTGCGCGCGCGCATGCCTGGCTGAACGGACAGGACTTCGTTTCCCCGGACAACATTCGCGCCGTAGCACCCGCCTGCCTGGCCCACCGCATTCACCTTAGCTACGTGGCCGAGGCCGCCGGCAAGACGCGCAGCGATGTGATCGAAACACTGCTCGAAACTATCGTCTCCGTGTGAGTGTTGGCATGAGCGCGCGCGTCACCATCACGCTCGACGAGCTGATCCTGCTAAAGGCCGATGCGCACGGCTATTCTTTTCTCCCGCGCCAACCCGTCCACTCGCTGCTTGCCGGCCGGCATGCATCCCGTCTACGCGGTCGTGGACTCGCCTTCGAGGAACTGCGCCGGTATCAGCCCGGCGACGATGTGCGCTCCATCGACTGGCGGGCGACCGCGCGCCGCGGTGCTGCGCATGTTCGGGTGTATAGCGAAGAACGCGAGCGCCCGGTACTGCTCGTCGTCGATCAGCGCACGCCGATGTTTTTTGGCAGCCGCCACGCGATGAAATCAGTGGTGGCCGCGCAGCTCGCTGCGCTTAGCGCGTGGCGTACGCTGCGTGTCGGCGATCGGGTGGGTGGGATCGTATTCAATGAAGCCGAGCTGGTAGAAATACGTCCGAAGCGCAGCCAGACGACCGTGCTGCGCCTGCTCAATGAAGTGGTGCGTTTCAACCAGGCGCTTGGCCGCTGAACCCGTCGCGCGCGGCGAGTTCACGCTTAACCGCGCGCTCGAAGCCGCGTCCCGGCGTGCGACGCACGATCATCTGGTCGTGTTAATCAGTGACCTGGATGGCGCCGACGACGAAACGCGCCGCCTTGCCACCTTGCTCGCCGCGCACAACGACGTGCTCGCCGTGCTCACCTACGATCCGCTGGGCGCTTGCCTCGCGGGGCAGCCCGGGATGATGGCGACGGATCGCGGCAGCCGTTGGGAAATTCCATCCGGGGCCGGCTTCACTGATTCATTCCGTCAGGTGTTCGCAGACAAGCTGGACGAGTGGACCGATATTTTTCGTGCCCTGCGGGTACCGGTGATTCCCGTGTCCACCGCCGAGCCGGTCGCCCAGCAACTGCGCACCCTTTTCGGCGAGCGACTCGCCCGCGATGAACGAAGCCGCTACCAGTCTCGACCGCCTGCACGACATCGTGATGCCGCCGGATGTGCCGTGGTGGCCACTGGCACCCGGCTGGTATGTAGTGCTCACTGTTGCCGCAGTCTTGCTGGCTTGGCTGGCGTTCCGCTTCTGGCGATCCTGGCGGGCGAATGCTTATCGCCGCGCCGCCTTGCGCGAGCTTGCCGCGGCGCGTGACGCCGCCGGCGTGGCCGCGATCCTTCGCCGCACGGCGCTGGTCATCGCGCCACGCGCGGACATCGCGGACAAGACCGGCGACGACTGGTTGGACTGGCTGGAGTCCCGGGGCGTCGGTGTCCTGTCAGCGGAGATGCGCGAAGACCTGACCCGCGGGGTCTATGCGCGGACCACGCGAGAGCGCGACATCAGCACACTGCGCGACTACGCCGCCCGATGGATCTCCAGCCACCGCCGCATCGCCGCCGATACGCACCCGCACCTGATGCTGACCTTCGCCATCTCTGGGTCTTCGTCCTGCTGCCGCTGCCCTGGCTCTTGCGCCTCATCCTGCCAGCGCGTCGTCAGTCGCCGCTGGCGGTGCGGGTGCCTTTCGGTGATCGACTTCGCGAGGTCCTCGCCCACGGCTCCTGCCGGCGAACGCGCAAACGCGTCTCCCTGCGCTGGCTGATGCCGTGCCTGATCTGGGTGCTGTTGCTGACTGCCCTGGCGCGTCCGCAGTGGATCGAGCCGCCGCTGACCAAGAACCTGCCGACCCGCGACCTGCTGCTGCTCGTTGATCTGTCCGGGTTCCATGCAACAGGAGGACTTCACTCAACGCCGCGGGCGACACGGTGGACCGGCTCACGGCCGTGAAGGAGGTGGTGGGTGACTTCCTGGAGCGCCGGGAAGGCGACCGGGTCGGTCTGGTGGTGTTCGGCGATTCGCCCTTCCTGCAGGCGCCGTTCTCCACTGACCTTACCCTTTCGCGACGCCTGCTCGACGAGACCGCCATCGGCATGGCGGGGCCGCGCACGGCATTCGGCGATGCGATCGGGCTCGGCGTCGGTCTCTTCGATGACAGTGATGCGCCCGCGAAGACCATCATCGCGCTTACCGACGGCAACGACACCAAGAGCCAGGTGCCGCCGGTCGAAGCCGCGCGCGTGGCCGCCCAGCGGGGTATTCGCATCCATACCGTCGCCATCGGTGATCCACAGACCGTCGGCGAGGAAAAGCTCGACGAAGCCGTGCTGCGTCGGGTCGCGGAGGTGGCCGGCGGCAAGTACTTCTTCGCCGCGGATCGCGAGGGACTTGCCGGCATTTATGCGGAACTGGATCGCATCGAGACGCGCGAGATCAAGGTCATCAGCCATCGTCCGCGCCGGGATATTTTCTACTGGCCACTGCTGGCTGCGCTGCTGTTGTCGCTCCTCGACAAGGCGCTGGGCCATCCGGCACGCACGAGCGCCTCCACGGCGATCCGCGCGCGCAGGGATCGGTGCGCGTCGATCCCGTCACCGGCAAGCTGGAGGTGGCGTCATGAATGCTGCTGCTGGCCAACTTTCACTTCATCCGGCCCGGCTGGCTGCTGCTCGCGCCGCTGGCGTTGGCGACTCTGGTGGCTCTGGCAGCGTCGCTCCGATCCGCTGCGCGGCTGGCGCGAGCAGATGGATCCGGAATTGCTGGAGGCGCTGACCGAAGGGCGCGATCCTGGCACGCGTGGTCCCGCCCGCTGGTTGCTCGTCGGGTGGTTGCTCGCCGTCGTCGCCATCTCGGGGCCGACCTGGCGGCTGGAACCCAGTCCGTTTGCCGACGACGCGACGCCACTGATGATCCTGTTGAAAGCCGACATCAGCATGGATCGTCCCGATCCGGCGCCGTCGCGACTCGAACGTGCGCGGCTCAAGATCGCCGACCTCGCGGCAGCGCGGAAAGGCCAGCCGCTCGGGCTGATCGCCTACGCGGGTTCCGCGCACCTCGTGTTACCGCCCACCCGTGACACCGCGGTGGTCGCGCAGATGGCCGCCGAGATCAGCCCGGCGATCATGCCCGTGACTGGCGATCGCCTCGACCTGGCGCTGCGCAAAGCCGCAGAAGTTCTCGATGGCGGCGATAGCGTTGGCAGCATGCTGGTCATTGCCGATTCGGTCGGCGGCGATCCGCAGGCGATCGACGCGGCTTACCAGGCGGCGAAGCGCTTCCCGGTGAACTTCCTCGCGATCAATTCGCCTGGCTCTCCCGAGTCCGATTCGTTGCGCGGCGCCGCGAAGGATCTGGACGCGTCGGTGCAGCCGCTGACCATAGACGACGCGGACGTGCAGGCGCTCACCCGGGCCGCCGCACGCGCGCCGGTGGCGAAGGCGGGGGAATCGAGCGCGGGCTGGCAGGAAGGCGGTTGGTTTCTCGTTCCGATCGTTGCGCTGATCTTCGCCGGTTCGTTCCGGCGCGAAGCCTCGCCGGCGGAGGCCGCAGCATGAAGCCGCTCGCGTTTCTTGTAGCCATCACCTGGGCCAGTCTCTGGTCAACCCCGGACCAGCAGGGGCAGCTTGAATTCGAGCGCGGTGAGTACGCAGCCGCGGCGCAGTCGTTTCGCGATCCGATGTGGCAGGGCGCTGCCTGGTATCGCGCCGGCGAATTCGACAAGGCTGCCCAGGCCTTCGCGCGCCGCGACACCGCGGAGGCGGATTTCAACCAGGGCAACGCCTGGCTGATGCGCGGCAAGTACGAGACCGCCATGGCCAGCTATGACCGGGCTCTGCAGAGACGCCCGGAGTGGCGCGAAGCACGCGAAAACCGCGACCTTGCCGAGGCCCGCGCGAAACTGGTGGAGCGGACCGGCGACGAGATGGGCGATCAGACGATCGGCGCCGACGACATCGTCTTCGACAAGACAAAGAAATCGGGTGGACAGGAAACGGAGATGGCCGGCGAGCGGGCCATCTCCGACGCCGCTGTTCAGGCTATGTGGCTGCGGCGCGTGCAGACGAGGCCTGCAGACTTCCTGAGGGCGAAGTTCGCCTATCAAAACGCCGTGGAACCGGAAGCAAGATGAGGTTTCTCTGCATTCCCCTGATATTTCTGCTGTTCCCGTCGATGCACGAGCAGAAGTCGCTCCCGTGGCGATTATTTTACCGGAAGCCAGGGCGTGGACCGGTCAGCGCCTTGCGTTTTTCGTAGAGCTGCGCGCGCCGGGTTCGTTTGCGGGATCGGCGAGTTTCTCGCTGCCGGAAATTCCGCGCACGGTGATCCTGAAGATCGGAAACCCGATCGTGTCTTCGCGGGAGATCGATGGCGAAAGCTGGTTCGTGCAGACGCACGAGTTCGCAGTTTTCTCGCAGCAGTCAGGAACGGTGGAGATTCCCGGATCCGAGGTGCGCTTCGGCAGCCGCGATGGGTTCACCGGTCCGGTGACGGAACAGCAGCTTGCGGTACCTGGGGCGCGCCTGGAGATTCGTCGTCCGCCGCGCAGCGAAAATCTTGGCTTCCTGGTTACCACCGACTCGTTTGAGATCACCGAGGCCTGGGAGCCGCGACCCGGCCCGGCGGAAGTCGGCGCGGTGTTCAAGCGTACGATCGTGCAGCGCGCAGCCCAGATGACCGGGATGGCACTGGCCGTCGCGCCGACCGAGGCGCCCGACGGCGTTCGTGTTTATCCGGACCAGCCTGAACTGACCGATAAAACCGAGCGGGGCGAGTTCCTCGGCGAACGCCGCGAGACGCTGACCTATCTGTTGCAGACGCCGGGCAGCATCGAGCTACCCGCGCTGACTTACGTCTGGTGGAACCCGGATGACGAAGAGCTGCTATCAAAGACCTTGCCTGCCGTGACGGTCGATGTCGCAGCGTTGCCAGGCATTTCGGCGAGCACGGATAAATTATCGGTCCGCCGCGCGTGGCCATGGCTGCTGGCAGCGGGGCTGGTGCTCGGCCTGGGCGTCTGGCAACGGCGCCGAATTACGATCTCATTGGCGCAATTCTGGAAGCGGCTGAATCCCCCCGAGGACAGAGCCGCGAGAAGGCTGCTGCGTGCCTGCCGCCGTCACGATCCGGCGGCTGCGCAAACCGCCTGGAACCAGTGGTGCAACACGCAGGACGCCGGATTCCGGGCCGGTCCAGAACTACTGGCCGCCATCTCGAAATGCAGCGTCCGATTTTCGGCCTGCCGGCCGAGGGCTCGTGGCGGGGCGACAAGCTCGCCGGTTATTCAAAGCACAATGCTCAGCGCTAAGAAAAACAAGCGTATCGAGTCAATCAGCGGTGCTTCCTCGCTGAACCCTGGCTGATCACGCCCCTGCGAATAACCAAGCCCAAAAGCTAATCCGTAGACAATAGCGCTGCCAATGCTATTTCACTGTGTCTGTACGGTGTATCTCCCGGACCTCAAAAACTGTGGCGGATTACACTGAAGCTGGAGTCTGCTTCGCCTGTGTGCGGTAAGAAGGCGCTTTGATGGTGATAGAGTACAGAGATTCGAATCTCGGCATCGTTATTTGCCGTCTGCAATAAGCGCCGCAAGCATGCGTGAAATCGTCCAGACCCTGCTGAGCTATGCATTCCGCAGCTTCTTCCTGTTCGGGTCGCTGTGCGGGTTCTGCGTGATCCTGTTCTGGTCTCTCGCGTTGCTCGGTTACGGCCCGCTCGTCGGGCATCCGAACCTGGTCTACTGGCACGCGCACGAAATGGTGTTCGGGTTCGCCTTCGCGATCATCGCGGGTTTTACCTTGACAGCGGCCGCGAACTGGACCGGCCGAACCCGTGTGCACGGCGCAGAGCTGGGCGTACTCGTCACGGCGTGGATCATCGGCCGCATTGCCCTCGCGTACACGGGCCACTGGCCGACGCTCATTGTTGCCGCCGCCGACATGCTGTTTCCCTGCTTGCTAACGCTCGTATTCGGCAGGGAGATTTTCGCCGCCGGGAACCGGCGCAACGCGCCGCTGGTCGGTGTCGTCGCACTGCTGGCAGCGCTGAACCTGTTATTCCACGTCGGACCCAGCATCTCGCCGGGCCTGGATCGCGCGGCGTTGTTGCTGGCCGTGCATGTCATCCTGGTCCTGGTGGCCACCATTGCCGGCCGCATCATCCCGAGTTTCACGAGCAACTGGCTGAGGGCACAGGGGGCAGGGGAAGAGGCGATGCCACGTATCGTACCGGTACTGGATATTGCGTCGATCACCTTGACCATCGTCACCGGTCTTGCCATCACATTCGCGCCCATAAGCCCGGTTAGCGGAGCCCTGGCTCTACTCGCTGCCCTCGTGCATGCGCTGCGCCTGAGTCAGTGGTCGGGTCTGCGTACCGTCGGCGAACCCATGCTGTTAGTCCTGCACATCGCTTACTTGTGGTTTCCGCTCGGCTATGCGGTGGCGGCATTCTCCGCGTTCGGCGCCTACCTCCCGAGCGCTGCCTTGCACGGCCTGACCATCGGTGTGATCACGGGCATGATCATCGCCATGATGTCGCGCGTCGCGCTCGGGCACACGGGCCGGCCGTTGCATGCGGCGCGTATTACCGTATTGGTCTATGTTCTGTGGATGCTGACTGTGCTGGTCAGGCTGAGCGGGCCGCTGCTGGGTGACTGGTACATACTAACGGTGGAGACGGCCGCTTCCATTTGGATGGTCGCCTTTGTTTTGTTCGCATGGGTCTACTGGCCGATTCTGACGAAGCCACGCGTCGACCGATAGAATCCGGCTTATCCCGTGTTTCGTACGGCCGTTGCGATCGCATTGATTGCTGGCAAAAAGGCACCTTTTTCCAGGTGTCGAATCCATCAAAAGCGTTCTTATCGGCTCGACCTCCGAAGTGCTGAAGCCTCGCCCTGAGCCGGATAGGATATTGCAGCAACCCTGGTCAGCGCCGCCGCACAGTTGTTTGTATCGTATGGCCGGCACGCTGGCGGCCTATCCAAAGCGACGGGCGCGATGGCGACATCCAAACGGGATCATTGCCACTCAGACTTTTGTCCGCGATATCGCTTGGCGTCGGGTTAACATTCAAATACCAAGGGGTACGCGCGGATCCTGGCATGGCGATCTCTCTTTGTAATTCATCCATTGAGAGCGCTGCATCGTAAAATTGGAAACCCCTCAGCACACCGTTCCAAACCTCTTTACCTGGATTCCACGGAGCGTCACCCACAACCAGGACGGGATCAGGCGGTTCGGGAAACGACGCAGATTCGTGTCGCAGGACCTTGGTCGTGTCTGGCCAGTCCCAGTAGAACTCTTCGACCCTGACCCCATCAACCTCGCTGCAAACGACGACTTGGAGGTACCAACGGTCATAAATGACATCGTCCGAGCTGACTATGTCTTTGCCAGGCGGGGCGGCGATCTCCCAAAAGTGTCTGGAAACGGAATCCCAGTCCGGATAGGGATGGAATCCGTAGTAAGTGTTATCAGGATAGAATTCACCGCCGTTACCCCAAAAGAAAGCGGTGTAGTAGGAGCGCTGCTGGCGTGGATACGCTCGCCAAATGTAAGTCGCTGGATAGGGCCCCATCGGTGAATTGAACTCGAATCGCATCGTATCGTTGACGGTTGCGCTCCCGGGAAAATCCAGGCCGCGGATCTCTGGCGAATCTGAGACAGTAATGGTCGCGGAATATGAATCCGGACCACGGGTTGCCTGAACCATCGTCGTGCCAGCTGCTACGCCCGTGACGAATCCGGTTTCGCTGACCATCAGTCGAGACGGGTCCTCCGAATACCATACGACAGCTTCGCCCATCTCCGGGTCAGTCGAATCCATCGGAGTGGCGATCAGCTGAAGCGAGTCACCGATAGCTATGCTTGCACGCACGGGGGTAACCAAGATCGGCTCGGGCTCGGATGACATGACATTAACGATTGTGCTTCCAGTCGTCCCCTCAGCCGCCACTGTAACGGTCGCCGTCCCGGCTGCCTCGGCGGTTAGCATGCCGCGCTCGTCAATCCGGGTAATACCGGGTGTCGCACTCCACACGATACTAATTCCCGAGCGACCTGTCCGATCCGCAATGGTGGAGCTTGGCGTTGTCGACGAGTCTCCGGCAATGCTCAGTGAAGCACTCCGTTGAGGCAACGCATTACCGGCCGCGTCGCCAACTACAGCGGTCAATTGAACGGATTGACCCGTCTGTAACGTCAATTGGGCCGGTGTAATGCTGATCGAGGCTACCGGCTGATGTTCCGCCGGCTTGTAGTCTCCCGGTTCACTGCAGGCTGAGACGATGACCGAGACAAGGCACATCAATAGCCACGCCATAGCCTTCGGCTCGAACTTCCTAGCCTTGGTAGCGGCCGACTTATTGAAAATCAATATTCTGATTCTGCCTGCGAATCCAAAAAACTACAGAGATTCATTGACCTCTACCCATGTAAGGAAGAGTCTGTCTTGGCTTTAGTCTTATGTTCCCGGTGCAGGACCCGCTGTTAGCCAAAGACGATCGACTCGGCACGGCGCGCTTATCACTTAGTAGAACCCATTATAGACGTGTCATGACCGGTAGAAAACGGTCGAGACAACAAGCGGCTGCCGGGGCTAACTGATCTGCTGCCAAAAAGGTGCCGCAAAAAGGTGCCGGGTCTATTTTCTTGGAGCTGAAGCCGCGAGTAACGTAGCAGCAAAATAAACTCGGCACCTTTTTCACCTGCAAAGAC
>CAWKLL010000033.1:0-10814 GCA_963850255.1 uncultured Gammaproteobacteria bacterium | reverse complement strand
CCGGCACGGTGGTCGAAGTCCGACTGTACTTTGCTGAGATCTTTAACGGCATCACGGCGGCAGGACAACGTGTGTTTGACGTCAACGTCGAAGGCACGGTGATCGCCGACATCGACGCCTACGCGGCCGCTGGCGCCGATGCCGGCATCATGCGCTCAGCGCAGGTCGCGGTTTCAGCCGACGGGATACTCGACATAGCATTCATCCAGGACGTTCAGCGCACTGCGCTGAAGGGCATCGAGGTCGTGCTGGGAACCCGGACACAGAGCGATGCGCTGTTCCGCGTCAACGCCGGCGGACCGACGGTTGTTCCGCTGGACTTCAGTCTGCCCGACTGGAGCGCAGACGCCAATCCGACGCCGTCGCAATACCTGATTGCCGGCGGGCCCAATAACTTCGATACGAGCAGCGGGTCGGCCTACAAGCCCATCGTCGGCGGCGATCCGTCGATTCCTGCCGACATGCCGCTGGCGATCTTCGACACGGAGCGGTGGGATCCGGCTGCGGCGCCCGAAATGCTGTGGCAGTTTACGGTAGATGCCGGCGAAACCTATGAGGTCCGTCTCGCCTTTGCCGAACTGTTCAACGGCATCACGGCGGCAGGACAGCGCCTGATCGACGTCGCCGTCGAAGGCGCCGTAAGACCAGAACTAAAGGCCATCGATCCCTTCGACCGTGCCGGTCCGGCGGGCGCCTTCGTGGTCACGACCCTGGTCACGGTCCACGACGGCACGCTGGACATCGAGTTCCTGCACAACGTCGAAAACCCGGCCATCAAGGGCATTGAGATCTTACCGGCGCCCGGCAATACCGACACCGACCTCGACTCGGTGCCCGACGTGCTGGACAACTGCACCGAACGCGACAATGCCACACAGGCCGACACCGACGGTGACGGCTTCGGCAATGCCTGCGACGCGGACTTTAATAACAGCGGCTTCGTCAATTATGGGGATCTGGCGATCTTCCGCAGTCGCTTTGGCACTGAAGATCCGGATACGGACCTGAACGATGACGGGATGACCAACTTTGCCGACCTGGCAATCTTCAAATCCCTGTTCGGCCAGCCGCCCGGACCGAGCGGCGAAGAGATCGGCGTTGAATTTTAGGACTGGAGGATACCCGGCGAGCCGGGTCAGCCCGGGCGGTACCGGCCGGCTGCTAGGGGGCAGCCGGCCGGGACTCCGCCAGCACAAGGACAAGCAAACGATGAATGACGGGAAGCAACTGATCATGACTAGGAAACTGGCTGACCACGGCTGCCCTGCTCCTTGCCGGCCTGCTGGCGAGCCCCGCTGTGCTCGCACAGGTCTCCATGGCGATACAGCCGTCAGTCACCAATATCGAGGCCGGCCAGAGTTTCAGTGTCGATGTGATCGTCGAGACTGGCACTCAGCCAATAGACCTGGCGGAAGTGCACCTGGATTTTGATCCGAACTTGTTGCAAGTGGTCAGCGTGATACCCGGCGCGCCCAGCCTGCCGTTACCGCTGGTTGCGGCCGCCTTCGACAATGTTGCCGGTACTATCGACTATGCGGCCGGTACGTTTTCAAACTTCCCGTCCGGCACCCTCACCTTACTCAGCATCGACTTTATCGCTTCCGGCACGGCCACCGGCAGCACTGACATCACCTTCGCCTTCGACGACAGCGTCTCGCCCCTGCGCATCACCGAATCCACATATGAGCGGCGCGAGCGTGCTGTCCGGGACGACGCCGGGCCAGGTTAATTTCGGCAGCGTGGAACCCACCGAAACGGTGCTTTACCGCATCAACAACGGCGGATCGGCCCTGGCATCCGGCGACGGCTCGCTGCCGGACTGGAGCGCAGACACGGTTGCAGCGCCGTCCTCATTCTTCGGGCTTCCGGCCGGTGATCCGCGCAACAAGAGCAGCTCCACCAGCAAGACCATCGCCTGGGCCGCCGGCCAGGGCGCGCCGGCAACGCTATTCCAGAGCGAACGCTGGGATGCCTCCAACTCGCCAGAAATGCAATGGGATTTCCCCGTACCGCTGGGCGCGAACATTGAAGTTCGACTGTATTTCGCCGAGTACTTCTTTACCCAGCCGAGCCAGCGTGTATTCAGTGTGGACATCGAAGGCGCATCGCCCGCCAACCTGCAAAACCTGGACATTGTTGCGCAGTACGGCGTAGACACGGGCGTGGTGCTGACACACCAGCTCATCATGACCGATACCAATCTCGACATAGACTTCGTGCACGTGATCGAAGACCCGGCCGTAAAAGGCATCGAGATCGTGCAGCTCAATGGCACAGCGCCCCCGGCAGATCCGATCTATCGGATCAACGTCGGCGGACCCGCGGTCACGGCCAGCGATGCGCCGCTGCCGGACTGGAGCGGTGATCTGCCGCTGCCCGCTGCCGGCGGCAACAATACTTTTGCCAGCAGCTCAGGCAGCGGTGTGCCGGTGCTGGCCGCGGACGGGTCCGTGCCTGCCACTACCCCGCTGGAGATTTTCCAGACCGAGCGCTGGGACTCTAACGACGCCGACGAGATGCTCTATCAATTACCCATTGCTGCGGCGGGTGCGTACGAAGTACGCCTGTTCCTCGCAGAAATCTTCAATGGGGTAACAGCGCCCGGACAGCGTGTGTTCAGCGCCTCCCTGGAGGGCGTAACACCGCCAGAATTTGCCAGCCTGGATCCCTTCGCGCTGGCCGGCAACAACGCCGGCGTCGGCGTGATGGTCAGCAGCATCGTTACGGTCAGCGACGGCACCCTGGACATTGAATTCCTGCGCACGGCCTTTGACAACCCCGCCATCAAGGCCATCGAAGTCATTCCGCAGAGCGCTGTGAGCGGCACACCCAGTGTGCTGGTGCAGGTCACCCCGGGTGACGGTCTCGGCGGCACCGTCTTTGGCGGCACAGAGAAATTCCAGATTACCAATAACTCCAGCGGCGCCATCGCGATCGAAACCATCGAGTTTGATCTCAGCACCAGCATCCTGCCGGATATGGTTTTCGACCCCGTGGGCACCGGCGGTGATGCCACGGCCCAGTGTTTCAGCCCCGATGTTGCCGAAGGCGTCATCGTCGGGCTACTGGCCTACAGCAACAATTGCATCGACCCCTTCAGTCAACCGCGTCAGGGCGGATTCGACGTGGTGACCGTGGCCTTCAACGACTTTGGGCCGGGCGAAAGCTTCAGCTTCAGTTCCGACGTTGATCCGAACAGCATCCAGGGTGTAGCGGGTGCCGGCGCCGCCGGCGCGGTCTCCGGCTATGAACTGAGCGGCGCAACCGTAACCATCACCTTTAATAACGGCGAAACCTTGCAGGCCAGCCTGTGGCAGGAAAACGGCAGTCTCGGCGGCAGCCAGACGGTAATCGCCCCGGGCGCGAGCGAACCACCGACTATTTCCCTGGACGGGCAACCCGGCACGCCGACCATTGTCGACAATGCCGCACAGAGCGTCACCATTACCGGCCCGGCGAATGCCAATGTCGAGTTGTTGCTGATGGATTCTCGCTTGTGGATCCAGTCGGGTGACCCGGCCTTCAACGTGCCGGATCCCACTTACTACGCCAATGAGGCCATGTCCGGCAAAACGGTATACACCGGCACCCTGGACGCCTTCGGCAGCCTGACAATCCCGATTACCCTGCTGGCCACTCCCGCCACGCCGGCTGGCTCGCCGGACGGCGGACTCAACCAGCTGCTGGCGATCACCACCACGGCCCTGCCGAACCAGACCAGCCGCGTTTCCAACCAGTGGATCGTGAAACTGGAACCGGCGCTGCTCAGCGACATCACAGCACCGGTGATTAATCTGCTGGGCGATGCAACCATCGAACTGGACGTGGGCGAAAGCTTCCTGGACCCCGGTGCGACGGCGAACGACAATCTTGAAGGCGACATCACCAGTCGCATCGTGGCGGTCGGCACAGTTGATACCAACATCCCGGATAGTTACCAAATCACCTATGACGTCAGCGACCTGGCCGGCAACCCGGCCATCCAGGTGGTTCGCACCGTCACGGTGGGCGACGTTACCGCACCGGTAATCACCCTGAATGGCGATAACCCGCTGGTACTCAATATCGGTGACACTTACCTTGAACCAGACGCAACCGCACTGGACAACGTGGACGGACCCGTTAGCGTGACCATTGGCGGCGATACCGTAACAACCGTCGCTGCGGCACTGTTCACGGTGACCTACACGGCACAGGACACAGCCGGCAACTCAGCGGTGGAAAGCCGCACCGTTCAGATAGTGGATCCGGCCAACAACCCGCCCACTGTGGACAGTCCGCTGCCCGACATTATCGTGCCGGTAAACAGCGCTCCCGAGTCGCTGACGCTGCTCGGCGTGTTCAGCGATATCGAGGATGGCGATGCCAGCAACCTCACGATTAGCGTGTCCGGCAACGACAATCCCGGCCTGGTGGCCGCGGCTATCGTCGGCACCGATGTGCAGCTGACGTTCACCCCGGCTATCTCCGGCGTCGCAAGCATCACGCTGCGCGCGGTAGACAACGGTTTCGCCCTGGTTGAAGACAGTTTCCAGGTGACGGTGAGCGGCGCGGCAGCGAAAATTACGGTGAACCCGAATGCCGCACTGACGCCGGGACTCAGCACCTTCACCGCCGATTCCATCCAGATCGAGAATACCGGTCTGGTCAACATCACCAGCGTGCAGTTCGACCTGTCGACGGGTGTACTGCCTGACGTGGTCTTCGACCCGGCCGGCACCGCCGGCGACGCCGGCTTCAAGTGCCTGGAACCCGGCAGCCAGATCGGGCCGCCGGGCTATGTGGTGCCTGGCGATCCCTGCGTCGATCCGTTCTCCATGCCGCACAACGGCGTAGACAACGCTGAAGGTTATGACGTCATGTCGCTGTCCTTCACGGAGTTCGAAGCGGGCGAGAAGTTCGGCTTCTCCGTGGACCTGGACCCCACCAGCATCAAGAACGACGTGACCTCGGGTGACGCCGGCGCCATCGGCGGCTTCGAGATTATCGGCGCCCAGGTCTCCGTGACCTTTGCCGACGGACTGACGCTGACCCAACCGCTTTGGAATGGTGCGACCACGGGCGAAGCACTGGCCAACCTGGCACCGCGCTTCGATGCGATTTCCATCCCGATCATCGCGCTGCAGGGCATCGCCACACCGGACATCGTCAACCAGGGCAGCCAGATCGTCGATGTGACAGGCACGCCCGATGCGCCCTTTGCACTGCTGCAGTTCGACGGCCGCCTGTATATTGACGCCGGCCTGCCGCCAGGCGGCGGCTTCGACATCGATCCCTTCGAGGCCAACCAGGTACAGGCGCGTAGCAGCTACGCCGGCACCCTGGATGGCAGCGGTAACGCTTCCGTGCCGGTATTGCTGATTCGCACCCCGACCGCGGACGCCGGGCCGGACGCCGGACTCAACCACTTCATCCTGGCCGAGGATCTCGGCAGCGGCGTGACTACCCTGGGCTCCAATATCATCGTGGTCGAGTACGATCCGGACTTCGTGCCGGATGCCGACGGCGATACCGTGCCGGACGAGTTGGATAACTGCCCGCTGGTATCCAACCTGGACCAGGCGAACAGCGATGGGGATACCATCGGAGATGCCTGCGACAACTGCAGCCAGGCGACCAACGAGAACCAGCTAGATACCAATGGCGACGGCTTCGGAAACTGGTGCGATGCGGACCTCAATAACACCGGTGGCCCCGTGAACTTCCTGGATCTGGGTGCATTTAAGGCGGCCTTTGGCACCGTGAACCCGGATGCGGACCTGAACGGCAGCGGCGGGCCGGTCAACTTCCTGGATCTCGGTCGATTCAAGGCCCTGTTCGGACAACCGCCGGGGCCCGGGGCCACAGGGCCCACGCCGTAAGTAATTATCTGGGATATTAAGTTAACTACGCCAGAAAATTGTCACTATAATCAGTTATATTGAATCTGCACTCCTGATGACGCGCGAGTGCTGTATATGGATTTAAGCAATGAGAGCCAAAGAAGTTCTCACTCGCATAAGGGGAATAACGATGACTAACTTTTGGCACAAGACCTTTATAGGTTTTTGCAGCGCACTGTTGCTCTTGAGCTTCTCGAGCGCGCATGCGCTGTCAGTCGATCTGCTGCCGAGCAATTCCACCGTAATTCTGGACGATGGTCAGGTGACCCTGGAACTTTTCGCTGACTTCACCGACGATCCCACCGTCGGCGGCAGCATTGATCTGACGTTCGGCGGACCTATTTCTTTCGCCGGGTTCGCGCCAACCGCTTATTACGATAGCTTGGATCCGTCCTTTACTGGCTTCGGCACCAGCGACGTCACCGGACTGTTTGCTGCAGACGGTGATTTCCTGATTGTATTCGGCGACTTTGCCGGCACTACCGGCGGCAAACTCGGCGATCTGACTTTTAATCTTCTCGGCGAGGGTCAGGGCACGATTGCCCTGGCCAATAACTCCCAGGCCGGCCCCTTTGCTTCTGCCACAACCTTTCAAGAACAGGCAGTCGCGCTGAACGGAGCCAGTTTCGAGATTGCGGTTATCCCCGTACCCGCCTCCGTGTGGCTGTTCGGCTCCGCACTGGGCCTGCTGGCCGGCGTGCGTCGTCGCTTGGCAGCCTGACGGACTAACTACACCAGGCAGTGCTCGTCCGGCCATCGCCCCCGCCTGACTGACCTGGCCGATCCTTATTGCGGAAACAGCGCCCGTCGCGAAAGCGATGGGCGTTTTTTCTTTTCAAGCCTATGAATATGAAAGAAATTCTCTCGATATTTTGTTAAATCAGGCTGTATTCCCTCGCGCGGAGGCGTACATTTAGTACAACCGTTCCGATGACGCACCTGACGAACGGTCAGTAACTAAAACAAACCGTTTGTTAGGGGAAGATCATGCGTTTCTCTACGTCCCTGCTACGCGGGGCCCTGCTGTCAGCACTCTTGCTGAGCGCTGGCCTTGTACAGGCAGCATCTGTCAGCATTTCGCCCGACGATTCCACGGTAAACCTGGCTGCCGGCACCACGGTGCTGGATATCATCCTGGACTTTACCGGCGAACCCACCATCGGCGGCAGCATCGATATCGATGTCAGCGGCCCGTTGAGTATCGCGGGATTCGCGCCGAGCGCGTTTTTCCAGAACCTGATCGATACCGAGCCGACCTTCAACTGGCATGGTACGACGGGTGCGGACAACGACTACCTGATCCGGACCGGCAGTTTCGACGGCCTGGAAGGGCTGCAGAATCTTGGCCAGATCACGCTGAACCTGGTCGGCCTCGGCACCGGCAATCTCGGCCTGGCGCACAACTCGGCCTGGGAAGGGTTCTTTACCGCCGTCGGTGAGGGCAGCCTCGATACACCGTCGCTGATGAACGTGACGCTGAACGGCGCCACCATCAACGTCGTGCCCGTTCCCGCTGCCGCCTGGCTGTTCGGCTCGGCCCTCGGCCTGCTGCTGGGCGTTCGCCGCCGCCTTACGACGCGCTGAGCCGCGCCCACCGACTCAGCCGCTCCCGGCATGATGGGGGGCGGTTTGGTTGTGCCTGTGTCGGCATCCGCATAGTCGTCTTTGGTTCAAGCCCAGGCCGCTGGCGAATCCCACGTCGCGAAAACCCGGTTCCGCGTCTAGTAGCAAAACCGCCGCAAGGGATTTAGCCGATGGAATTCCCGCGCCGCCGCGGCGCCGCAATGCGGTTATGCTAGCGCCCGCATGACCACTCGAGATTCCCGTTTTCTGATTGTTGCCGTGATGGCCGCCTGCGGTGCGCTTGCCCCCATCGCGCTGCAAATCGTGTTGCCGATTCTCCCCTATGTGCGCACCGACCTCGGCGCAAGCATTGCTTCGACCCAGTGGATTGTCACCTCGTTTTCCGTGGCGCTGGGCTTCTCCATGCTGGTGTTCGGGCCGCTGGCCGATCGCTGGGTCGGCGGCCGCTGCTGATAGGCGGCATGCTGGTATTCACCCTCGGCTCCGCTGTGAGCTGGCTGGCGCCGAACCTTGAGTGGCTGATTGTCGGACGAGTCATTCAGGCCATTGGCGCCGGCTCCGCGTCGACTATTTCACGCGTGGTGGCCGCCGACCTGTTCGCCGGCGCTGACCTGTCCAAGGTCTTTGCCTATATGACCATGGCCATGGTGATCGGCCCGATGGTGTCGCCGGCACTGGCCGGCATCATCGCCGACAACGTGGGTTGGCAGGGCGTACTGCTGCTGCTAATGGTTTTGGGTGCAGCGACCACGCTGCTGGCCTGGCGAGTTCCGGAGACCGGCAGCAAAACCGAAGACGGCGCTCGAGCGCCGTGGACCGATGCGCTGGCGGGCGGACGCCTGTTTCTATATATGGGCACCCTGGTCGCTACGCAGATCGGCATTTACGCCTTCATTTCCGCCTCGCCCTACATCGTCATAGACCTGCTGGAGCGATCGGCCACGGAGTACGGCCTGTTCTTTGTCATGCTCACCCTCGGTTTCCTGGGTGGCAATTTTCTCTCCACGCGCATCGCGCATCGGCTCGGCACAGACCGCACCATCATGCTCGGCCTGCTGACCTTTGCCGCTTCATGGGCCGTACTCGCCTGGTTTGTGTTGCGCGAACAATGGAGTGTGGCAGCGCTGTTCGGCCCGGCTACGGTACTGGCCGCCAGCAACGGTCTGATCCAGCCGAATTGCCATGCGGCCGCCATGAACGGCGCCGGCCAGGCCAAGGGTACCGCGGCCAGTCTGAGCGGCTTTACCCAGGTAATGGCCGGCGCGACGGGGCTGCAGCTGATGGCCTGGTTGCAACCCGGCGAAGTGGATCCGCGCGCGATGATTATGGTGATCGGCGCGGCTTCGGCTGGGGCGGTGCTGCTGTCATTGGCATTCGCGTTACGCAACAAACCCATGGATGGGCGGCCGGAACCCGTCTAGTCGCCTGAGAATACAAGCCTGTCTGCAGCGGCCGGCGTTGTTAAAGGCGTTATCCAGGACAAAAAAAGTCCGGCGGACAGCGCTGCCCGCCGGACTTTTTGTGCTCGCTCAGTTGGCCGCCATGGGCTCCATGGCGGGCACCAGGCGCATGGTGATCCAGCCATCGTCCTGCCAGGGCGTTATCTGCGCTTCCATGTTCATGAGAGCAGCCTGCCTGGTCATCATGGGAATGGTGTAATTCTCATGAATCCATTGCTCGGAAAAATCATGCTGGCCCAATTTACCGCTCTTTTCGAGCACGTTGCCATAGGGTGATTTCCAGACCATGGCATCACCCTCGCGCCGATAGTCGAGTACCAGCTGGTAAAAACAGGCCGTGCGCTCTGTGAGAGCCAGCATTGCTAATTCCGTGTTGCCGGTCTTTTCTATCATCTTGCCAACCCGCAAAATCATCGGACTCTGGGTCAGCACATCGTGATTGATTTTCTCTTCCAGCGTGCCGGTATTTTTCGCGAACTGGATACTGGTCATGGTGGATTTGATCAGCGCGTCGTTAGGCTCGTGCTGATAAGGCGTACGATTGTTCAGGGCCTTGATGAGGGTCTCGACGGCCATACCCAGTTCCATTTCCCGGCCGGTGAAATCATGGCCAGGCTGGCCGGTGGGACTCGCTGCTTTAATGGCAGCCGCAACGGCGGCACCGAGCTGTTCCTCACTGCCCTTGAAGCCACTGCGGCGGGCAAACGTATCCGGCTCCATTTCGCCCGGTCCGTAATGCGCCCCGCCGGCCGCCGGCAGGGTGAACAAAAGACTGGTCGCCGCAGCGACCAATAGGCTGGTGATTCTGAACATGCTTTTCTCTCCCAAACTGCGAAGCCTGGGTCGAACTGGCGCTCGACCGATACTGCGATACATTATAGTTTCACATCCCACTCGAACCATTCGCTATCGCAGAGCCGGCAATTCGAAATAGCCGCCATCCAGACCGACAGTCGGTCAGGTCGGTAGCACCGATGCCGGGCATAGACCCATGGAGAACACATGAGCCTTCAGGAATGCCTGCAACCGGTCTGCACAAATGCCAGCGGCGCGGTTGCCACGATTATTGAACCAAGAGCGCGGGACATTGGCAATTTCGAAGTGCGCCGAGTGCTGCCCGCAGCGGCCCGGCGCCAGATCGGGCCGTTCGTATTCTTCGACGAAATGGGTCCGGCACAACTGGCCGCAGGGCAGGCCATGGACGTGCGGCCACATCCACACATCGGTCTATCCACGCTCACCTGGTTATTCGAAGGCGAAATACTGCACCGCGATAGCCTCGGTTACGTGCAGCCCATCAGGCCGGGTGAAGTTAACTGGATGACGGCCGGGCGCGGCATCGTGCATTCGGAACGCACGCCTGATCACCTGCGCGGCCAGGCCCACAGCATGCACGGTATTCAGTGCTGGGTCGCATTGCCCGATGGCGAAGAAGACATCGCGCCACAATTTCAGCACTACCCCGGCGCTGAGATCCCCTCTCGCTCACTGCCAGGCGTCACTATCCAGCTGGTCGCCGGCAGCGGCTGGGGCATGCACTCACCGGTGCAGGTGCATTCAAAACTCTGCTTCGCCCAGGTGGATATGCAAGCTGGCCGGCAACTGGAATTGGCGGACAATTTTCCGGAACGTGGCGTATATATAGTGGCCGGCCAGGTCGAAGTGGCCGACGAAAACTATGCGCCCGGTCGCATGTTGATTCTCGAATCCGGTGTCGATTCGCTGCGCTCGTCCAGTGACGCACGCATGATCATCGTGGCCGGCGAGCCGCTGGCCAGTGATCGCATTCTTTACTGGAATTTCGTTGCCCGCCAGCGCGAGCGCATTGAGCAAGCAAAACAGGACTGGCGCGAAGGTCGCTTCGACCCTGTGCCCGGCGATGACGAAA
>CAWKLL010000032.1:0-12342 GCA_963850255.1 uncultured Gammaproteobacteria bacterium | reverse complement strand
GAACATCTCCGCGAAGACGTCACCACGTCGAAGCGAAGGCTCGCCGGAACGCCTCGGGGGGCAGCTGAAGCCCTCGATGCGCCCCTCGGTCGCGTCGACGATAGCCTGTTCGGCGCCCACGACCTCGCCCTCGCTGCGTCGCCACGATGAGCATGGCGCCCGCCGGGCTGGTGAAGATGGACTCCACACGCCCCAGAGGCTCACCTTCCGACCGCACCACCGAGCAGCCGACGAAGTCCGCCAGGTAGTACTCTCCCTCCTCCAGCGAGGGCAGCTCCCCCCGCGGATGAACACCTTCGACCCGCGAGGCGTCGGCCGCGCTGCGGATCACCACCCCTTCGAGGGCCAAGACACGGGCGTCAACGGCTCCCCGCAGCGCCCGCACCGTGCAAGGCCAGCGCCCCTTCGGCGCTCCGGCCCGAGGGACCACGTGCCTACGCCGATGGTCTCCGAGTCCGGGTTGTGCAACCCCAGCTTCAGCTCACCCAGGCGATGCCGTCGGCCTTGCGGATGAACCCAAGGGTTCCGACGAGCCTGCGCCCGTCCTCTGCGCTGGGTCGGTCGCAGACACGGCCCTACTCGATGATCTCCAGCGTGGCCCGCTTGTCCACCTTGGTCGCCGCGGCGCTCAAGATGCTCCGCATGGCCCGGGTCGTCCAGGCCCTTCTTCCCGATGACCTTGCCGAGATCATCCTGGGCCACCGTCAGCTCGAGGACGGACGACTGCTCGCCCTCGATCTCGGTGACCTCGACGTCCTCCGGCTCGTCCACCAGAGACTTCGCGATGTACTCGATCAGACCCTTCATCGCTTTCTCAGGGCGCGTACAGATGTCCCGGCCCATGCTCGGATGTCAACATGAGCTTTGCAGACGCTCATGAACTGAACAGTCTCGCGCAGTTGCGCGGAACAGCCGCACCGGGCTGCAGGTTGTTCTGCCACTGGCCGGCGTAAGTTTCATAGGCGCCCGACGCCAGGAAAGACAGGCGATCATCGATAAGGGGCCCGCTGACCCAGCCGGCGACCTTGTACTCTTCATCACTACCGGCCTTGGTGTTGAGCTCTGCCTCCCACTGATTGCCGGGTTGCCGGGTTACGTAATTAATGGCGCCGGAAAACATGGCGCGGCCGAACTGGGCCGACTGCGGGCCACGCCAACTTCGATGCGTTCAATGGTGTTGGTGGTTGCCGAGGCCACGCTGCTGGAGACAAATACGCCGTCAATAAAATAAGAGGCATTGGGCTCGCCCTGGGTGGATGAGTTCGCCATGCCACGAACAGTTGGCCGATCCAGGGTTCTGCCTACCTGCTTCTGCGTGTTGAAGTTGGGCGTGAACAAGGCCAGGTCGTAGGCATTTTCTACGCCGCGACGCTGCAGATCCTCGGCGCTGAAAGCCGGACAAAGCAACGGCACATCCTGCAGGTTTTCCTCGCGCTTGCGCACGGTGACGACAATGTCGTCGATCTGCTGCGCGGGGCAGCGGCAGCGCCAGGATGACGAAGCAAAGAGAATAGCGCCCGGCCGCCAAGCCAAGGCCTGTTTGAATGATCCACCGCACCCCCCCCCTTTCCACCGCTTGGCGGCTTTGACTGTCACGGCCGCCAAGCCAAGCTGTTACGACCGGATCGCATCAGCCTATTCGATCAACGCTTTAACAACATGCATCCCGAAAGTGCTACGGTGTTAACAGGACTAGCCGGCGTCAGGCAGCCGCACAGATTCGCGGAAAGCTTTCAGACCGGACCACAGGGCCAGCGCGGCCAGCGGCACACAAACCGTGTTGACCAGGGCCATGGCCTTGCCGATGCCGGCCGGCCCGGCAAAAAACAGATCGCTGATGAAGGGCACAGCTGTGGGCCCGATGCCGGCCGTCACGATATTCAACACCAGCATCCAGGTTGCCGAAACCTGCGCGCGCATCTGGTTAGGCACCACCAGTTGCAAGGCCGCAGGCGCCATGGCGAGACCCAGGCTGGCACAAAAAATAAACGGGCAAAACAACCATACAGCCAGCTGCGGATCGCTTACCTGGGTTGCCGTCAGGGTTAGTGGCACCAGCAGTAACCCAGCCAGGATGCCAACCCGCAGCGGCGCATCTTTATGGCCGCGCTGCTGCCAGTAGTCTGACAAGGCACCGCCAGCAAACACCCCCAGCGGCGACAGCAAAATCAGGATGGTGCCAAGCGTTAATGCAGCACGCGGCGGCGCGAATTCCAGCGCGCGAATAAAATGCGTCGGCGCCCAGGTCAAGATCGTGGTGATCGGTACCGCGAGCAAGGCAAAGCCACAAAAATGCGCGCCGAAAACCCGGCCACGAGACTTCACGAAATTAATCACTTCGCTGAGCGGAATTCCGCCTTCCTGGCCGGCCAAGGTCCCGCGCCGCAGCGGCTCGGTAACGGTAAACATCAGCAAGGCCACCAGGATGCCAGGCAAGCCGACGACAAAGAACACCATCTGCCAGGGCCGCACTTCGCCCAGCACCGGGAATGACATCGCCTCGGTTCCTGACACCATCTGAATCACCAGCCCGCCGACCAGAAAGGCGATACCAGCACCGAAAAACGCGCCGGACTGGTACACGCCCATGGCGCGGCCGAGCTTACGTGGCGGGAACATGTCAGAAATCATTGAATAGGCCGGCGGCGAGAGAGCCGCTTCGCCTACACCGACACCCACACGGGCCAGGAACAGCTGGAAGAAGCTCGACGCCAGACCACAAGCCGCAGTCATCAGGCTCCACAGAAAAATTCCGACACCGATGATCGTGCGACGGCTATAGCGGTCGGCCCAGCGACCAATGGGTATTCCCACCAGGGCATAAAAAACGGCGAAAGCAAGGCCCTGCAGCACACCCAGCTGGGTATCGGTCAGGCCCAGGTCTACCTTCAGGGGGTCGACAAGCAGCGCAATGATGATGCGGTCAATAAACGAAAATATGAACGCGATGACCAGGATAAAGACCGCGTACCAGGCCTTTGTCGGGCTGGGCCAAGGCCGGGTATCGGCCTGACTAGCTTGCTGCATGCTTGATTCCCCCGCAGGCCGATGATGAACAGGGCTCGGCGCTGACTGGCGCAGGATACTGGCACAAAGCAGGCCGCGCAAAAGCCCCGCCGATACTCAGCGCCACGCGGCGGTTAGTTGGCAAGCGTGTGCAGCTGACTAGTTGCAGGCAGCCTCGGCGTGACGGCGCAGGACCAATTGCAGCCGCATGATCAGGTCTCGCTCGACATAGGGCTTGACCAGGTAATCAGCGACATTGCCGCGCAGGGCACGGACCGCTGTAGCAACGTCGCCCGTGGCGGTAAGAATTATCACCGGCATTCGCTGATTTAATTGCAGACTGAGTTCGATGCCGTTCATGCCGGGCAGCTCGAACTCCGCAATCACGCAAGCCGGCGGGGTGACCTGATCGAGATCTTCCAGCAGCGTCTCGGCGCGATCATAGGCACGGATGTGGTACCCGGCCCGGCGCAGGCTGGCGGCGACTGCCGCATTGCTGCGCGCGTCGTTATCAACCAGTAAAACCGTATAAGTTTGAGCCAGGATTTCCTGCATGGGCGAACGGCAGATTCACTAAAGCGCCTGCCAACCGGGACTAGGAACATAGATCAGTATTTCGCCGCAGGCGGAAGCTCGCCATAGGGAGATTTACCTAGCGGATATCGCTGTGCAGCAGCGGCAAGCGCGATGCTGATCTGATCAATTATCAGTGCCGGGCTGATCGGCGGCGGAGATGGTGCTGAGCTGCCAGCGCAGATCCGCCGCGGTGAAATTTAAAATAGCGGCGGCGGCCCGGGCATACAGGGAGCCGGGCCGGATTTCGCTGACCTTTGCAGACCAGTCTTCAAGCCAGCCAAAGTGGCGCTGAGCGAAATCTGCCTGCGCCAGCTGGAAGGGCTGCGGGTCTGATTCACTGCTGGCCTCGCCGTAGCAAAGGTAGTGCATGAATTCGAGCTCCACCGACAAATGATCCGGCGCCCAGGCGAATCGCTCGGCCAGCGCATAGCCAAAATAGTCATAGAAGCGGACCAGGTCTTCCCGTGTGCCGGCCCGTTGCCCGGTGCTCAGATCTTCACGAATTGAAACCGGCGGGCCGTCGCTGCCCACCTCGAATATGCTGCTGTAGTCACGTTTTAGCGTATCCAGATCCAGCTCGACCAGTTCAGCCAGAACCTCATCCAGGCCAGCGGCGTCGGGCAACAACGCCCCGATGCCGATTTTTTCGCGCAGGCTTTTCCGGGTATCGAGGTCGTGTGGCGAGGCCATCAACTCGGAGCAGGCGCCGTATGCTGCGCAACGCAGCGCCGCTAGCTCGCTGTCATCGCGCCCGTGGACCCGCCTGCTCGGCTGCTCGGCCTTGGTTGCCGCGCCGTCACTCATACGCTCACTGCCTCTTAGATTTTTCTGCGGGTGCAAAGCTGGGCTGCGGTTATACAAACAGCCGCAGGCGCAACGCAAAAGTTTAACGCGACGCCACCATTGACAGCGTCCCGAAGCGTTTTCCTGCCTGCGACCATACCGATGCCTGTCCGCCTGATCTAGCGGTAACCCGCCTGGCGCCGCCGCTGAGGTCCGGCATGACAAAAATCATCTCGCCGGGCTCTCGGCCCGCGGACGCCGGGACGGGTAACATAGCCTGCCCTACAGCTCGCCCAGCCCAGCCCTTGATCAGTTATATACAAGCCCTGCAGCTTATCGCACGCATCGCTGCCCTGCCGGCGCAGCAGCTACCACTGGCGCAGGCGGCAGGCCTGGTCAGCGCCGAGTCATTACGCAGCCGGCTGAACGTGCCGGACTTTGACAATGCGGCCATGGACGGCTTTGCGCTGCGCTCGGTGGATACCGCAGCTGCCCGTGCAGACCAGCCGATCACATTGACCCGCGTCGCAACGGTCGCTGCCGGCGATGCGCCCGGCGCCGGCCTGATGGCAGGCCAGGCGATTGAAATCATGACCGGCGCGCCCCTGCCGGCCGGCTGCGACGCGGTATTGCCGCTGGAACAAGCCTTGGGCGATGACAGTGACTCGCAAGTGCAGTTCGCCGCAGCCGCGCGGCCGGGACAGAATGTGCGCCGGGCGGGCGAGGACTTTTTTGCGGATACAGAACTGGTTTGCGCCGGACAACGGCTTGGCCCCGAACAGCTGATGGCTTGCGCGGCCGGTGGCCTTGACCAACTGGCTGTGCGTCCGTTGCCGCGCGTGGCCGTGCTCAACACCGGCGCGGAACTGGCGGCTCACGGCGCGCCCAGCGGCAACGGGCGGATCCGTGACGCCAACGGCCCGTATTTGCGCAGCGCCCTGCCCGCCTGCGGTGCCCTGCTGACAAGCCACGCACTGGCCGGCGACGGCATCGAAGTCATCAGCCAGGCCATTGCCGCGGCAGCGGCTGATGCCGACGTGGTGATAACCAGCGGCGGAGTTTCCGCCGGCCGTTTCGACGCGGTTCCCGCAGCAGTCGCCGAACTGGGCGGCACAACGATTTTTCACAAGCTGGCCATTCGGCCGGGCAAGCCCGTGCTGCTGGCGCAACTGCCGGAAGGCCCCTGGCTGCTGGGACTCCCCGGCAATCCCATGGCCGTAGCCGTTGGTTTGCGCTTTATTGGTGTCCCGCTGCTGCGCGCGTTAAACGGACTGGGTGCCGAGCAGTGGCCGCTGGCAACCACCATCAACCCGGTGCGCAAGCGCCCGGGCCCGCGTTTTTTCGCCAAGGCACGCGCCAGCGTTTCGGCACAGGGTCAGCTCCAGGTGGAGGTCCTGCCTGGCCAGGAATCATTTCGCATATTGCCGCTGGCCCAGGCTAACTGCTGGGCCGTGGTTGAAGAAGGCAGCGAGAGTCTGCCAGTCGGTGCCAGGGTGCAGGTGGCCGGGCTCTATCCGGATCGCTGGCCCGCCAGCCCGGCCTGATTGAATTCAGACGGCGACCGCGCATGCTCAAACACCAGATCCGCGATGGCTGCCAGGTTGCTGCGCAAAATAACCGGCACCGGCGCCGCCGCAATATCTTTATCAGCAACAATGGCGCAGATACCCGCATCGGTGCCGGCAAGCTCCGGCGCCTCGCGCCCGTCGCGACGCAATTCCAGCCGCGGGTGATGATCGCGCTTATAGCCTTCAACCAGCACCAGGTCGACATCATCAATGCGATCGAGCAATTCCGACAGGCTTGGCTCGCGGCCCTCTTCAAGTTCGGTAATCTGCGCCCAGCGTTTGGCCGAGGCGACAATTACCTGTTGGGCGCCAGCCTGGCGATGCTGAAAACTATCCTTGCCGGGATGGTCAATATCGAAGGCATGATGCGCATGCTTAATGGTGGCGACACGCAGCCCGCGCCGCACAAACTCCTGCACCAGCTCCACCATCAGGGTGGTTTTACCGGCGTTCTTAAATCCTGCAATTCCGAATACACGCATGCTGACATTCTGCCATGAACGCGTTCAGCACTTTAAAATCGCTACACATCACCGCGGTCATTATCACCACCAGCCTTTTCTTGCTGCGCGGCTTCTGGATGCTCCGCGACTCGCCATGGCTGCAAAACCCGATAGTGCGCGTTGCACCACATGTCAACGACACCATATTGCTGCTCAGTGCGCTGGGCACGGCGACCTTGCTCGGACAATTTCCGTTCGTAAACGACTGGCTGACGACAAAGTTTCTTGCCCTGATCGCCTACATTTTGCTCGGCCACATAGCGCTGCGGCGAGGCTCCAGCCTGGCCATTCGATCAAGCGCATTCGTGGCGGCCTTGCTGACGCTCGGCTACATCATCGCGGTGGCCGTGTGCCATGATCGACTGGTCTGCCTGGGGACCTAGCCCCGCGCCTTTCCAGGCAGGTTATCGGCCACCGAGCCCAGCCAGCGACGGTCGGCGGTAAAGTTGATTTCGATCGACGCGTTATTGATGACGCTGTCGAGGGCATCCTGCAAGCGTTCACGCAGCGCATCCAACTCAGCCAGATTACCCAGGGGCTTACTACTATCGGCAAGCACGCTGACATCTACAAATAGTGCACGACCCACCTTTGTCATGCGCACCAGATAATCTTTGGCCGCCAGGGCATCCAGTTTCGGCTGCAAGGCCGCCACCACCTCCCCTGCAGCTCCGGGCTCGGCGCAATCAGCAGTAGTTCGCCCAGGCTGTCACGCACAATCCCGTAGGGCACCGGCGCGGTCAGTAACACCAGCAGAGCGATGGTGGCCGGATCCACATAGCGGGTGAAAGACTCAAAGCTGGTGCCTTGCATAAACCAGCCAATGCCGAAGGCCACCAGCACGGCCACCGTCAGCACGCCATCCACCAGCCAGTTTTTCGCGTCAATTTCTACCAGCGGTGAATTAACTTTTCTGGCGGTGCGATACTGCACCGCGGCCACAATAAAGCAGGTCAGCGACACAACCAGCGCATAGATGACTGCCGTGCCCAGCTGAATTTCACGGCCGCCCTGCAAAAGCGAAATTACCGCATCGACCAGGGCATAAACACCGATTACCGCAATCAAAATGCCCTTGGCCAGATTGAACAAGGGCTCGAAACTCGCGTAACCGAAATTAAAATGCCGGTCATCCGGCTGCACCACCATGCTGGCAATACGCAGGGAAACCAGGGCGGCCACAAAGCCGACCAGCGAAAATACCCCGTCGAGCAGGATTGCCGACGAACCAGTGGTGACAGCAAAGCCAATACCCAGTGCCGCCATCAACAGCGCACCGGCCGCTGAGAGTTTTAGTGCATTGCGTTCCACGGCGGCAACCCTCTTGCGAAACAAAGTAGGGATGCTAGCCGACTGACTGTGTCGCGGTCAGTGTTACGCATAAAAAAGCGGGCACTGAAGACAGTGCCCGTTGTCTGCGCCGGTCAGTGCCGGCGTTAGTTTGTAGGGCTCAGGCCTTGGGCGCCCAGACGCTGCACCAGCCGGCGCTATTAACCAGTTTCCCGGGGAAGATCCCACAGGGCCGCCATTCCGCGCCGTCTTCGCCCTGGATCTGGGAACAATTGGCGCAATCCTGGCCCGCTTCGAAACGCGCGGCCAGCGGATTGGAAGTATCCACGGCGCCGGCGTCATCCACGTACAGCAGCGCTGCACCGGCGGGATCGTCTGCGGTCAGTTTTGGCAGATCTTGCGCACGAACGGACTGATTGAGTAGCACCGCGCCCAGGGGCAGCGCAGCAACGGCGTGTTGCAGAAACTTTCTACGGTTCAGGCTTTGGCTCGACATGCGTATTTCCTTGTCTATAGTCATTCGTATAAGCCCGGCTCCAATACTGGGCCTGGGCAAAAATCATATTTAATGCAGCCGGAAAAACTCGATTAATGGCTGGCGAACGCGATCCTAGCAGGCCGTGGCCGGGCCGGCATCCGTAGATTCACCTAAGAAAACCGGCTAAGGCGCTACGGCAGCAATGGTGATTTCCGGGGAAATTTCCGCCACTTCTACCAGTTGTAGAACTTTTCGCAGCGAGTTCGAATCGGGATTCAACGCCAATCCCGCATCAACGTCCCGACGGGCAGCTATGACCTGCCCCTTGCCAAGGAGTGCCAGCGCTCGATTGTTGTATACGCGCCAGCGCGGCGCATTCAGATCCAGCGCCGCATTACAGGATTCGATGGCTTCGTCATAGCGCTCAAGTGCGGCGTAGCCGGCACAAAGATTACTCAGGCCGGATGCCCGCTGTCGCCGGGATACTTCCAGTTTCAGGCCCTGCAAGGTCAGGCGAACGCCATCGTCAAACTGACGAAGCTGCAGCGCGCGCGCGCCCGCTGCCAAATCCGGCTGGGTGCCAATGATCGTGCTGCTTTGATAAGCCTCGTTGGCAGGCGCGCCGGCGGCTATGAGCAGGCCCGCCACTAACAAGGCCATGCGTCGACAAGAGCATTTTTGAGACATGCGGATAAGCCTCTGTCGAAGGAAATTTTATTATACCCCTCGACCTGGCCCGGGTCATGGATATGCCGTATTGCAGCGAGTGTTTCAGCCAGTGCTTCCGGCGGGTTTGAGACGGGCGTCACAACCATTGGCGCTGCGGCGAGAGAACATAATAAGTCGAAGGCATACACATGAATGAACTGGCAGAAACACACGATCTGACCCTGCGCCAGGTTCCGGACAATCCGGACTGGCTGCGCCAGCAACAGGTTCGGCTGCTGTTTGAGCATGCCACGCTGACGCTGTGCGGAACCATGTTCTGCGCCTTTGCGCTGTTGTTTCTGCTCTGGGCCCATGTACCCAAAGAGCGCTTGTTGTTATGGCTTGGCGCAGCGTCGTTACTGACGCTGACGCGACTACTGGTGCAGCAGCGTTATCAGCACGTCGGCACCAAGAACACGGATCCCAGCCGCTGGCTGCAGTTATTCGCGGCCGGCGTTGTGCTGTCGGGCCTGCTCTGGGGAGCCGTGTCAGTGTGGTTGTTTCCAAGCCAGTCGATGACACACCAGCTGTTCATTGCGCTTATTCTGAGCGGCATCTGCGCCGGCGCGGTCACCGTTTATGCACCGCTGCGCGGTGGCTTTCTAATGTTCGCCCTACCCGCTTTGATACCCCTGGTTGCGCGGCTATTAATGGATGGCAGTGTCGAAGGGCAGCTCACAGCCGGTATTGTCGCGATGTTCGTCGTCATCATGAATCGCATTGCGCAACAAACCGGGCAGACCCTCTACAGCATGCTCGAACTGCAGTCACGCAATGCGGAACTGACCCGCGCACTGCATCACCAGGCCACCCACGATAGCCTTGTAGACCTGATAAACCACGGTGAGTTTTTACGTCGGCTGCATCGACTGGTAGATCGTGAGAGCGCACCACACCTGGACTTTGCGCTGGTGTTTATCGATCTGGATCTGTTTAAGCGGGTCAATGACAGCGGCGGGCATGCCGCGGGCGATGCTCTGCTGCAAGCCGTGGGCGGCGTGTTGAGCCGGCACACTCGCTCACGCGATACCGCCGCGCGGGTAGGCGGCGACGAATTTGCCCTGCTGCTGGAAAATTGCCCGCCCGAGAAGGCCATGGAAATCGCCGAACAGGTGCGCGCCGAAATCAGCAGCCTCGATCTGGAGTTTGATGGCAAATCATTTAGCGTTGGCGCCAGTGTTGGAGTTACCTACGGCCAGACCGGCATGCACTCGGCCTCGGCAGTGCTCAAATCAGCCGATGCGGCCTGCTACGCCGCCAAAGAAGGCGGCAGAAATCGCGTGCGCATACTACCCGCCGATGACATGTTCCGGACCACGGGGCGTTTCCACCTGAGCGAACCGGCCGCGGCGCTCGGCTGAAGCTTGCTGATTCAGCGCAAAGGGACACTAAAAAACCCCTATTCTTCAACCGGTTACAAAGTGTTACAAGTAACCGTGGGCGCATTGGGGCGAGCCAAGTGATTGTTTGGGCAGCGATTAGCCCAGCCCGACACTGAGGCCAGGCAGGTTTGCGTTTATGGCGGCTACCCGATTGCTGGCCCGCCGGGATTTGAGCCCTTAACCTTGTTTCTCCAATCCATCGGCCCGATATAGGTTGCTCGCAGCCTGGCCGAATTACTCGGACGGACGACAACATGGATGTAAAAACTCTTTGCCTGGGATTGCTCGCCGAAGGCGACGCCTGTGGCTATGACCTCAAAAAGGAGTTTGAGGCCCTGTTCAAGCACTTTTTCCCGGCCGGCTACGGCTCTATTTACCCGGCTCTTGCCGACCTCGCCGCCGATGGCCTGGTGGAATGCGAGCTGATTCCGCAGCAGAGCAAACCCGATCGCAAGGTCTACCGCATTACCGAAGCCGGCCGACGCCGCTTCAGCCAGGCCCTGCAAAACTCGAAACCCCGCCACAAGCTGCGCTCGGAGTTTCTGGCCACGGTCTATTTCGCCAGCATGATGCAGCCGGAGCGACTTGCTTTTTTGCTGCAGGAGCGGGTTACCGATTTGCGCGGCACCCTCGAGCATATCCATCGCATCGAGTCGGGCTGGAATGACGAAACACCTGCGGGCGAGCGCTTCGTAGCGGGCTTTGGCGCTGCAGTGGCCAAAGCCGCTGCCGACTACATCGAACAACATGGTGAAGCTTTGCTGGAACAAAGCAGACCATCCGAACAGCGGCGTGCACGCGCTCAAAGCAGCGGCGTTGCCACGCTGGAGAATCGCGCATGAGCATTCGCAAGACCATAAAAGAACGCCCCTGGATACTGGCCGTCAGCGTGGCCATCGGCGTAACCGCCTGGGTCGCCAGCGGAACCATTGGTCGCGAGGAAATGGCGATCTCCGATGGCAGCGCAACGACGCCGGCGCTCACTGCCGCTGCTGCACGCGTGCAGGTGCAGACCCAGGCGGCGCAACCCATTACCCGCTACATCAGCGTCTACGGGCGGTCGGCACCCGCCCGGCAAGTGGAAATGAAAGCCGAAACCGAAGGTCGCGTGACAGCCATCAACGCGCGACGCGGCGAAAGACTGTCGCGCGGAGCAGCCATTCTGTCCCTGGATATGCGCGATCGCGAAGCGCGTATGGAGCAGGCACGGGCCGGCGTAAAGGAGCATCAAACGGCTTACGAAGGTCAGCTGAAACTCAAGGCGGACGGTTACATATCAGATACTCAGATTGCCGAGACGCTGGCCAAGCTGGAAACCGCGCGCACCGAGCTCACCCGCGCCGAGCTTGATCTTGATTACCGGGTCATACGCGCGCCGTTTAACGGCGTAATCCTGGAACGCCAGGTTGAAGTGGGCGACTTCGTGCGCGAAGGCGATGAAGTGGTGAGTTTCGTGGATAACACCAGCATCATTGTTACCGGCAGCGTTGCCGAACAGGATGCGCGTTATGTGCGCGCGGGCATCGTGGCCAATGCCGTATTGGTCACGGGTCAGGAAGTAACCGGGCGAATTCGCTATATGGCGCCGGTAGCCGAACAGGCGACCCGGACCTTTCTGGTGGAACTGGAAGTACCCAACCCGGAAGGCTCGCTGCCGGCCGGGGTTACTGCCGAGATGCGTATACCCGGCGGAGAAATGCTGGCGCAGAAAATCTCGCCCTCGTTGCTGACGCTGGACAGCGCCGGCAGCATCGGCGTGAAAACCATCGACCAGTTCAACCGCGTGAGCTTCTATCCGGTGGAGATAGCGCGTACCGATAGCGACGGAATATGGGTCGCCGGACTGCCTGAAACCGCCAACGTGATCACCATCGGCCAGGGTTACGTAGCCGTGGGCGATGAAGTTGAAGCCGTCTACGCGAATAAAGACGCCAAGCTGGCAGCCGAAATCGCGCAATGATTCGCATGATCGAAGCGGCCATTGGCCGCACGCGGACCGTCATCATCGCCTTCCTGGTGGTGATGATAGCCGGCGTGATTTCGTACCA
>CAWKLL010000031.1:0-5749 GCA_963850255.1 uncultured Gammaproteobacteria bacterium | reverse complement strand
CCAAGCTGCTGGAAATGGCGAAGAGGACGAATGATCAAACAACCTAAACCGATCGAAGGAGCCTGCCATTGCGGAAATATTCGCTTCGTCCTGCGATGGCCAAATGCGGTGACCGAGATCCCCGTCAGAATGTGCAGCTGCTCTTTTCGCAAAAAGCGTAACGGCGCGTGGACGTCTCATCGCGATACTGAGCTGCTGGCAAAAACTAGACGATTATTCGTCTGTGTCGAAATATAATTTTGGTACGAAGACAGCGGACTTTTTCGTGTGCTCAAGATGCGGCGTGGTTCCGTTCGTAATAAGCGCGATTGACGGGAAGAACTATGCGGTCGTTAATGTGAATACGTTCAATGAAATTGGTGGTCTGTCGTTGTCCAACTCGGCAACGAATTCTGACGGTGAGGGCTTGGGCGATAGACTCGATTGTTTTTCTTAGCGCCGTCACTGTTGTCCGATCATCGCCAGTCGATGTGAGATAGCTTCGCGCAACGACTCTCCTGCATCCGAGTCGCCATCGAGGACGCTGATGGTGACGTATCCACGAGAATGCCACTGCCAGTCGACATCATCGCTGTTGTCCGGGTCCGATTCCATCACTTGTAACCGGATATTGAGTTGTCCCGCTTCCCCGGTTTCCTCGTAGGCAAGACGAACACCAGAATCCCATGTCGCCTGCGTAACTCGAATTCCATTAATTTCTTTGGGATCTGCCGGAGGATAGTTTACATTCAGAATCGTACGCTCCGGGAGGAGGCTACCGTTATCAACGCGACCCTGCTGCAAATTATCAATGAGCTTCACGGCGAGTTCGGCGGCACCTTCGAACGCTTTATAAGTACTGGGAAAAGCGATCGGTTTGGCACCATACTCGGCAGGATCGACGCCAACCGAGATCGCAATTGCCGGAAGTCCCACGTACATCGCCATAGTGGCGGCACCGACCGTACCCGAGCTGTAGGCATATCCAAGGTTCGGCCCGAAATTGGCCCCGGAAACCACAATATCCGGTGCTTCATCTTTCATGATGTGAAGGACGCCCACCAGCACTGAATCCGCTGGAGATCCGTCCACGGACCAGACACCTGTAGATTGCTCTTTGTAATCAAGCGTGCCCTGCGTGGTCACACGCATTCCGCTGCTGCTTTGATTACTTAGTGGTGCCACCAGGGTCACGTCATACCCGCCAGCGACAAGAGACTCATGGACAGCTTTCACGCCCGGTGCATCGTAACCGTCGTCGTTCGTCAGTAAAATGCGCAACGGTGTTGGTTCGGCAGCCAGCAGGTGCGTTGCCCAGCTAAATAGGAGCAAGCTAACCACTGAAACTGTGACAACGAACAGGCGATTCACGAGTCTTGCTGCTCTCATAGTCATCCCTTGATTCTTAACGGACGAGATCCGACGATCCGGGCTCGCCGGCGGTGCCGCGTTATTGCCCTGGGGCTTCTTGCCGTTTGGCCAACTTGCGTAGGTTCTCTTCGTGATCAGCACGATTGAGACGATACCGGGAAATGACTGCCATCATTAGCAGCCAGATAGTCAGTATCGTCGGTACATAGTAAGCGCCCAGGCGCCAGACAGCCTCATCGCTTGCCTGGCCCACCGCGGCGCCCGCCGGAAATTTTGCCCAATGCAGAACTAACGAGGCGAACATCAGGCCGAAACCTTGCACCGATTTCCTGACGAAAGTAATGGACGCGAAAATTACACCCTCGGAGCGACGCCCCGTTTCCAACTCACTGTGCTCGACCAGGTCGGCCATCATCGACGTATACAGAATCTGAAAACAGATGATCAGTCCGAGGTCGATAACGCCGGAGATAAACACGAACCAGAAAACAAACGGCGTACCGTTCTCGGGCAGCAGGCCGACCAGACGCAGCATGATGGGCAAAGGAGCGCCAAGAAAAGCGATGATCCCGATGACCATGGCACCGCGCCGTTTGCCTACCCGACGCGTTACGGCAGGCGCAAGAAAGAAGCCAATCACGGCAGCAATGAACACGCCCATGGTAATGAGGCCGGTCTCTATCGACGTGAATTCCCAGAAGTAGGTATAGAAATAGAAGCTGAGCGCGGCAGCCAGTCCCGTTGCGAGGGCCCCCAACAGCGCAGCAACGAACAACGCCAGGAATGACCGGTTCGACACAGTCTCGAAGATTTCCCGAAACACGATCTTCAATGTGATTTGCCGGGCCGGTGGTGGCTGCTTCAGGTATTTTATTCTGGAGTGCGTGCCGAGCGCAGACACCAGGATCGAAACGAAAATCAAGGCGGACGCTATGATGCCCATCAACTCGTAGCTGCTGCGGTTGAAACGCCCGTCCGCGATAGCATCGGTCGCCATGAGAGGAAACATGATGAAGAACATCAGCACGGTGACGGCGTTGCCGCCCGTCCAGCCAAAGAACGAGCGATAACCCAGCAGAGAGCTGCGCTCAACGTAATCGTCCGTCAATTCAGGCACCAGCGCGGCGCTTGGCGTTTCGTAGATAGTAATAAACGTTCGAACGAAAATTGAAAGGATCAGCAGGTACCAGAACAACTCGGTTTGTGACCAGCCCGCCGGTGGATTCCACAGCAGTAAGTAACTCAGCGCAACGGGCACCGCCGAAGCGTACATGAACGGATGGCGGCGGCCCCAACGCGAACGCAGGTTGTCCGACCAGTAACCGACGACAGGGTCACTGAGCGCGTCTGCAATCAAGGCAACGGTTATCGCAATGCCGACCAGGCGCGGGTCCAACCCGATAACCTGGCTGTAAAACAACAGCAAGAAGTAGTCGAATCCACCGTTCTTGACGCCGAACGCAACGGAGCCAAATCCGTAGGCGGCTTTGATGCCGGTGGAGAGCGGTTCAGTCTTGGCCATAAAGAAGGCGCGGCGCCCTTAGAGGGCGCCACGCTCGTGTAGCTAGCCTAGAAGCGATAGTCGAATTGCGCTGCAATCGTGCGCGGTGGGTGCATGTAGCCATAGTATGCAGGCGCCGACAGTTCCGACCCGGACAGCGGAATAATGCCGCTGAACTCGAGCACCTTCTCATCGCTCAAATTCTTGCCGAGCACGGCGAAGGTCCAGCGGTCGGCTTCAAGGGCAAGCCGCAGGTTGTACTTGGTGTACGCGTCCTGGATGGTTCCGACTTCCTTGGTTGGCTCGGTGAAATATTCGTCTTCATAAAGAACGTCCAGCGTTGCCCTGAAAGAAATATCGGCGGAAACCGGCGTCAGGAAATCGGCAATCAGGTTGCCCGACAATTCCGGCGTGTTGCTGGCTTGCTGGCCAGTGCGACTACAAACAGTCGCTCCGGTAAGCAAGCTCTCCAGGGCGTTGCAAGTAGCATTCTCGTACTTGTCAAACTGGGCGTCGATGTAGGCAAACGACCCGGACAGTGTCAGACCCTCCGTGACGCGCCAGATGCCATCCATCTCGACACCCTGGGCGCCATACTCGGCCGCGTTGCCGACGAAAAACCCGGCGACGCCGTCGAAGGTACTGACCTGCAGGTCTTTGTAATCGGAATGGAAGACCGCGATATTGGCTTGCGCCCTGCCGTCGGCGAAGGAACTCTTGAGCCCGACTTCAAAAGCGAGAACCTGCTCGTCTTCGTATTCAAAATTTTTCTCCCGGCCTGCCAGCGCATCGAAACCGCCAGCCTTGAAACCCTGTGACGCTGACGCATACAGCATGCTGCTATCGCCGATATCGAACTCAGCGATGAGTGAAGGCGTGAACGCGTCCTCGCTCCGCCTGCTCTTCGCATCGTGGGTACTGTAAGCGCCGATGGCAGGTGGATTGCCAACACAGTCAGGTAGCGGAAAGAACGCCGAGGCCTGACCCAGCGTGTCGTAATCGTTCTGGAAGCCGCAGGATGCGAATATTGCCTGCGTGAAATCGAAGTCACCAGTCGCGGTATCGACAATATCGAGGGTGCGCCGACCATTCTTAATTTCATGCGTGTAGCGGCCGCCGAGGGTGACACGAGCCGTATCCGACATGTGCCACGTGAACTGGCCGAACGCGGCGTAGGTCGCACTATCGCCCGTGTAGGTCTGCGGGCTTGTCGAGTTTGCGACAATCTCGAGGCCTGGGAACGCGCCCGAGACGCCGAGCAAGACCGGCAGGTTCATCTCGTCGACAAACGTGCTGCCAGCAACATCCAGATCCCAGGTCTGGAAAAAGCCACCGGCTATCCAATCAAAGTCTCCGCCCGTAGCGGAAGTGAACCGGAATTCCTGGCTGAATTGCTCATATTTCTCATCCGTCAGGGTGCTGGTGATATCGATGCCCGACAGACCGCCGGCAAGCCTGTCTTCTTCATACTCAATGAAGCCGGTCACCGACGTAAAGGTAAAGCCGTCGAAGTCCTGGTTGTAGGTCACCTGGAATTTGTTGAGATCCAATTCCTGGTACGCATCAAAAGCGGAACTGCGAACCCGGTCCTGACTGATCTCGTCGCTGCCAACATCGACCGGTGGCAATCCGAAAGCGCCAATGGCAGCGTTGTAGGCACCCTGAATCGCGGCCACCGACTGAAAGAAATCCAGGCCACCGAGGGGATTAAGCGCAGACGCCGGGAACGGGTTCGCGTAGCCGAAAATCGACTCGTAGCCCTCGCCCTTGCTGTCAACCGTGTTTTTCTCGAACTTGAAGATCACCTCGGCATCGTCACCGGCGTCCCACCTCAGGGTGCCGCGTATCGCCATCTCTTCGCGTTGCTCTTCGTCCCGGCCATTGCTGACGTTCTGGTAGTAGCCGCCATAGTCCGCGTAGCGAACCGCGAGGCGGCCGCTCAGCTTGTCGGACATCGGTCCTGACAATACGGCAATCGCTTCGGTATCGCCGTAGTCCGGTTCGTAACGCAGCGACACGTTGCCTTCTAACTCATCGGTGGGTTTCGCCGTGATCAGGGATACCGCGCCGGCGATGCTGTTCTTGCCGAACAGCACATTCTGTGGACCGCGCAAAACCTCAACACGCTCGAGATCCATCAGCGGCATGCGCGCGAGCGGACCACGACCCAGCGCAATGTCATCCATGTACATGACGACGGACTGCTCGAATCCCCTGTTGGAGCCCGTGCCGATACCACGCATCTGTAAAATCGATCCACCGCCAGACTCGCCCTTGCTGAAATTAGGGACGTAGACGGCGAGGTCATCCATGTTATCGATGCCTGCCTCCACAATCTTGTCGCCGGTAATGACCGCTACAGAGATTGGTACATCCTGCAGGCTCTGCTCGCGCTTTTGCGAGGTAACGACAATTTCTTCGATGGCCAGAGACTGGTCCTGCGCATAAGCGGAGACCCCAGAAAGGCTGATCGCGATACCCAGCAGTACGGCCGAGCTCTTTTGCAGACGGTGCATCATGGTTTTCCCCCAATAGGAATATCGATGTCAGGTGCGGAGACACCCACGGCGTGTGGCTATCCCGAATTTTTCGAAAGCTTAGCAACAATGCGCAAGGCCGCCTGTCACGGGGGCGACACCCGTGTCAGCAGTCGACCAGGTTGCGGCCCTGGAACAAAATCGATTGAAAAACAGGGGTGTACGAGTAGGAAATCGGGGCCTCGCTCAGGCCCAGCTGCCAGATCTCGTCTGCTATTTCGTGTGACCCGAGCGTAAGACGAACAGCATCCTTGTCCCGGCTCTGACCTTGCTCGACATAATCCTCTCCCGTGAACGTGACGAGGAGCCTAGTACGGCTGGAGTGCCAGGCCCTGTCACGCGTGAGACAAGCACGGCAACT
>CAWKLL010000030.1:0-117886 GCA_963850255.1 uncultured Gammaproteobacteria bacterium | reverse complement strand
TAAACTCGTCGACAGGCTCCGGGTACAGTCCTTGGCATGAGTATCGTAGCCGGGGCAAGGCTGACACTATGTGTAATGGATCACGGATGGGCCGCCGCAGACTGCTATTATCGGCCTGCTTGCCAGATTATGTTAAAAACCCTGTTGTTTATTGGGCTGGGCGTGCCCAGGTGGCAGGATTTACGCGGCCCGCTGGCGCTCCTCCGGGCCGGTGGATGAGTCGCTGCGGCGGCCATGGATCAGGATTGCCAGCAGCAAAATCGATAGCGGAATCAGGGCCAGTAGATTTAACAGTCGCCAGCCGATGCTGTTAATCAGCACACCCGCCAGCAGCGACGCCAGGGCCATCACGGCAAACATGGTGAATTCATTGAAAGCCTGTACACGAAAACGCTCGCTAGGCCGGTAGCAACGGGTTAGCAGCGTGGTGCCGGCCACAAACAGCAGATTCCAGCCCACGCCGAGCAAAATCATAGCGCCGGCATAGTGGAAAACGTCGTAACCAGCTATTGCAAAGCCCACGCAGGCGGCTTCGCAAAGAGCGCCCAGAAAAAGCATTCGCATCACCCCCAACCTGGCAACCAGCAGGCCGCTGAACAGAGAGGGCAGATACATGGCGATGACATGCGCCTGGATGACCAGCGCGGTGGCTTCGACACTATGACCCTCCATGACGTGCATGCTCAGGGGCGTGGCTGTCATGATCAGCGCCATGATTCCGTAGCCCACGGCGGCTGCCAGTACGGCAATTCTAAATGCGCCCTGTCTGGCGATTTCACCCAGGGGCCGCGGCATCTCGCCGGCCGTCGGCTGCAATGGCTGGGGGTTTTGTAATCGTGATAGCACCCCGGCGCTGCATACGTAGATCAGGGCAAGTACCCAGAATGAAGCGACATACTCGACCTCGCTGGCATTGCGCACTGCTACCAGCAATCGTGGCGCCACGGTTGCAGCGGCGAGAGTGCCGAGCATCACCCAGGCCACCACCCGGCTGACGCGTTCGACACTGACGCTCTCGGCTGCGGCGAAGCGAAACTGTGCGGTGAAAGCGAGATTCGCGCCGATCATCAGGTTAGCGCCGCAGTACACCCAGAAGTTGCCCTGTTCGACGGCTGCGGCGGCCAGCAAGCAACCCGTAGCGGCCAGCAATGCACCGCCCATGAACACCCGTCTGCGGCCGAAGCGCGCCATGGCCAGTGCGGCCGGAACCGTTGCCATGGCCACGCCAAGGACGCTGCTGGTGACGGGCAGGGTGGCCAGTCGGGCATCGGGCGCCAGTTGTGCGCCGATGATGCCAGCCAGCACCACCATAGTGACCTGGCCAAAGGCGGCCAGAAATCCGGCTAGCGTGAGGGTGACGACATTGGCCATGGGTAGTTCGCGCCGCTCGAAGATACGGTTTGGAGTCTCAGCGAAGTCGATACACAATAGCGCCGATGCGAGATTTGACCACCGCCCTGGAGCGGATACTGCTGGGCCGTCCCGGCCTGACGCTTTCCGTCCTGCTGATGCTGGCGGCGGCGGCGGCCTATTTTGCCACTGATTTCCGCCTTGATGCGTCCGCTGATTCCCTGTTGCTCGAGAATGATCAGGATCTGCGCTACTACCGGGGTATTCGCGCTCGCTACGGTTCAGACGATTACCTGGTGGTGACCTATGCGCCCAACCAGGCGCTGTTTAGCGATCCGGCGCTCAATGACCTGCTTGAATTGCGCGATGCGATTCGCGCAACACCCGGCGTCGAGCGAGTCACCAGCATATTGGATGTGCCTTTGGTGGCCAGTCCGCCGGTTACCCTCGAAGCCCTGCAGTCCGAAGTGCCCAATCTGCTCAGCGCCGGCACCGATCGCGAACTGGCGCGTCGCGAACTGACCGAGGGCATGCTCTACCGGCAGCTGCTGATGAGCACCGATGAACGCACCACGGCCCTGCTGGTCCAGCTGTCCCTCGACCTTGAGTACCTGGCGCTGCTTGCCGCGCGCGACCGCTTGCGTGAGCAGGATCTGATCGGCGAGCTGGATGCTGCCGGTGCTGTCGAGATCAATCGCCTCACGGATCAAATCGTGGACCGACGTGAGACCGTGACGGCCGAACAGCGGCAAACCCTAGATGCGATTCGCAGTCTTCTTGATCAACATCGTGCAGTGGCGGAGATCCACGCTGGCGGTATTCCGATGATCGTCGACGACATGCTCGATTACATTTTGCGTGATGTGATCGTATTCGGTACCGGTATCGTGCTGTTTCTCACCCTGTTGTTGTTGCTGGTTTTTCGCCGGCCGCGCTGGGTGTTGCTGTCGATGGGCTGCTGCTTAGCGTCGGTATTGCTGATGCTGGGTTTGCTGACGCTGCTGGGCTGGCCTCTGACGGTGGTATCGGCAAATTTTGTCGCCTTGCTGCTAATATTTTCACTGTCATTGACCGTGCACCTGATTGTTCGCTACCGCGAATTGCACTGCATGCATCCGCAGGCAGCACAGTCCTGGCTGGTTAGCCAGACCCTGCGCGATAAATTCAAGCCCTGCGCTTATACGGCAGCAACCACCATGGTCGCTTTTGCCTCGCTGATCGTTAGTGGCATTCGCCCGGTGATTGATTTCGGCTGGATGATGGTCATCGGAATGCTTGTGGTGCTGGCGCTGGCCTTTAGCTTGTTTCCTGCGGCCTTATCTTTGCTGCCGGCGGGCCAGCCGCAGGCCCAGAGTAACCTGACCGGGTCGGTCACGAACTCGCTGGCCCGCCTGGTCCGGGAACGGCCTCGCCCGATGGCGTGGACCTATGCGCTGATCGGGCTGCTCAGCTTGCTCGGCTTGTTGGGGCTGGAGGTGGAAAATCGTTTTATAGATAACTTCAAGGACACCACCGAGATCTACCAGGGCCTGGTCACCATCGACCAGGAGCTCGGCGGGACCACGCCTTTTGATGTAATTCTTGACGCTGATCCGGCTTTCTTTGCCGCAGCTGCCGAGCCGCATTCAGCGCAAGCCAACGCAGCGGCTGATGAGTTCGGTGATGATGAATTCGCGGCAGACGAATTTGCCGATGCTGCACTATTGTCGAACGACGATACGGACGCAGCGTCCGACCTCGGCGCCACCAGCTATTGGTACAACAGTTTTCGCCTGGCCCAGCTGGCTCGCGTGCACGAATATCTGGAGAGTCTGCCGGAAACCGGCAAGGTGTTGTCATTGCATACCGCCATGGAGACCCTGCGGGTGGTTAATCAGGGCGAAACGCCGGGAACATTCTTCCTGTCGATTCTTTACAAGCGTTTGCCAGAGAATGTCAAAGCTGTGCTGATGGATCCGTATATGTCAGCCGACGGCAACCAGGTCAGGTTGTCCGTGCGGGTGTTCGAATCTGACCCGAACCTGCGTCGCGGTGAGCTGCTGCAGCGGATCCGCAGCGACCTGGGGGAGCAGTTCGACCTGCAACCGGAGCAGGTAAAAATCACCGGTATGCTGGTGCTCTACAACAATGTTTTGCAGAGCCTGTATCGCTCGCAGATTCTCACGCTGGGGTTTGTATTCCTGGCCATATTCTTCATGTTTCTGGTGTTGTTCCGCACGCTGTCGCTGGCAGCGCTGACGCTGGTGCCGAATCTGTTCGCCGCGCTGGCGGTGCTGGGCCTGATGGGCTGGCTGGGCGTGCCGCTGGATATTATGACGATCACCATTGCGGCTATCGTGGTGGGTATTGGTGTCGATGACTCGATTCACTATGTGCACCGTTTCCGCCAGGAATTCGAGCGCGATGCCTGTTATCTGGCCGCGGTCAGCCGGGCACATGGCAGCATTGGCCTGGCGATGTTCTATACCTCGGTGATTGTCACGGCGGGATTTGCCGTGTTGGTTTTGTCGAACTTTATTCCGACGATCTATTTTGGTTTGTTTACGGGCTTCGCCATGCTGTTCGCGATGTTTGCGAATCTGACGCTGTTGCCGTTGCTGCTGGTGATTTTTAAACCCCTGGGGCCGGAGAAGCCGACCGCCGTCTCGGCTGTTTAGTCGCTGCCGCTTGTGCGCAATGCGCTGGCCCATGGGCGACCATCCGCTGCCGGTTGATACCAGACTCCAAACTCCTGACTGGCCTGCTGATAGGCCGCCAGCGGGTCCGCTGCGATGATATCGAAGGCATCGAAGCCGACGCGCTGCATATAGTGCAACTGGTCCAGCAGCACATCGCCAATCGCGCGGATTTCCCCTTTGAAGCCAAATCGGCGCAGCAGACGAGCGTAGGAAAAAGCCCGGCCGTCGCGGAACACTGGAAACTCCAGCGCCACCAGTTGCAGGTGATCAAGATCGTCGACAATCAATTCAGGATGCTGGTCACTCTGCAGTATCAGACCAAGATCCTGGTTGCGCGCGAGCAGGGCGGGCTTTTCCGCCTGCCATTGATCCAGGCTGACCAGTAGCGCGCCGGCGTCTGGACAGGGCTCGCCGGCGCTGACCCGTGTGTAGGGGTCTTCAACCAGCTGGTGATTTCTGATCAGTGCCATCAGGCGACTCTCCGACTGTGTGGCTGGTCGCCATAGACAGCGATCCGGAATGGCTCGATACCTACCCGTCGATAAGTGTCGACAAAACTCTCGCGTGCCTGGCGATGCGCCAGAAAAGTATCCACCAGGCTTTCAATGGCGGCAGGTACCTCGGCCTGGGGAAGGGCCCGGCCCAGTCGATCACCCAGCGCGGCGTGCTGGTCGGAAGCACCGCCCAGGGTTAACTGGAAAAACTCCTCGCCGCGTTTTTCGACACCGAGAATGCCAATGTTGCCCACGTGATGATGGCCGCAGGCATTCATGCAGCCGGAAATGTTCAGGGTCAGCTGGCCAATCTCCTGCAACTTGTCGACGGCGGCGAAATGCCGGCCGATATCCTGGGCAATAGGAATCGAGCGGGAATTGGCCAGCGCGCAGTAATCCAGTCCCGGGCAGGCAATAATGTCCGTTAGCAGTCCGATATTTGGTGTCGCCAGCTCCAGTGCATCGAGTTCCTGCCACAGGCTGTGCAGGTCGGCCTGGTCTACGTCGGCCAGCACCAGGTTCTGACGATGTGTTACGCGAACTTCCGCGAAGCTGTAGCGTTCGGCCAGATCTGCCACCGCCTCCATCCGCTCGGCCGACAAATCGCCGGGTTCGCGTCCCGGCGCTTTCAGCGACAGGTTTACGATGCTGTAGCCTGCTTGCTTGTGATCGGCAACATTGGCACGCATCCACGCGTCAAACGCCGGCTCGGCCGCACGCAGCGCTGCCAGTTCGTTGCTCAAGCTCACCGACTCACGATATTCCGGAGGCGCAAAGTAGGCCTTTATACGTTCGATTTCCGTCGCAGGAATTGTCAACTCACTGCCGCGAATCTGTGCATATTCGGCTTCCACCAGTTCGCGAAACTTGTCAATCCCCAGGGCGTTGACCAGAATCTTGATGCGCGCCTTGTAGATATTGTCGCGCCGGCCATACAGGTTGTAGACGCGCAGAATAGCCTCGCTATAACTAAGAATCTGCGCCGGCTCAATCCAGCTGCGCAGCGTCTTGCCGATTACCGGCGTGCGGCCCTGGCCGCCACCAACCATGACTTCAAAGCCGGCCTGGTTTTCTTCATTGCGATGCAGACGCAGACCGATGTCATGTACGGCTACGGCGGCCCGGTCATTGGGCGAGCCGGTCACGGCAAACTTGAACTTGCGCGGCAGGTAGGAGAATTCGGGGTGCAGGATTGAGTACTGGCGAATCAGCTCGCACCAGATGCGCGGGTCTTCGATTTCATCGGCGGCCCGACCGGCATATTGATCGGAGGTGATATTGCGCACGCAGTTTCCGGACGACTGGATGGCGTTCATTTCCACTTCTGCCAGATCTGCCAGCAGGTCAGGCGTATCTTCCAGGCTGATCCAATTGAACTGGATGTTCTGGCGAGTGGTGAAGTGCCCGTAGCCGCGATCGTAACGCCGGGCGATATAGGCGAGCTTGCGCAGCTGAACCGATGAGAGCGCGCCATAGGGCACATTTACGCGCAGCATGTAGGCATGCAGTTGCAGGTAAAGCCCGTTCATCAGGCGCAAGGGCTTGAACTGATCTTCACTCAGCTGGCCGGCCAGGCGACGCTTTACCTGGTCGCGGAATTGCGCAACGCGCTCTGTCACCAACTGGTTATCGAATTCATCGTAGCGGTACATGGCGTGTGTTCCTTACGCGGTTCCGGTCTGTACGCTCGGGCCATCGGCGCGAATGCGCTCACGCACGCTGTTCGGCTGCAGCCCGGACCTGCCTTCTTGCAGCTTGACCAGGTAACTGTCGACCACCCGACAATCGGCCTCGGCTTGATGACCGACCCGCTGCATGTTCGCCGCGCTCTCGTCGTCGATGGCAATCTGCGCGTCGTCAAACTGTTGCGACCATTCGCCGGCAGCAGTCAGAAAAACTACCCGGCCGTCGCTGAGACGATTGGCTGTCAGCACCTGATGCATGTTTTGTTCCTGGGTCACAGATACAAGACGGAGGCCAATCAGGCCTCCAGACTCACATCATAGTCCGGACCCGGCAGGCTCCAAACAGGGATTAATTAGATGCTGATACCGGCGGGTTATATCGTCCCGGCAGTGTTGCGCCGCAAAGCGGCAGAAAGCTCAGGCGGATGCGCTGCGTCCGCGTTTACGGCGCATGTGAAACTGCTCCGTCGGTTTGCCGGAAATGGCCTTCATTTTCCGTAATTCCTCGTCAGGATCCGCTTTGCTGCCGTTCCGGGCCAGGTCTGCGGCATGTTGTTCAGCGAGAATCTTGCGCATTTCAGTGACCATCCACTGGCGTTCTTTTTTGCCCGCTTCGGTCTGGCGCAGCATGCGGCGACGGCGGTCGCGGGGATCGATATCTTCGGTAACCACGCCCTGTTCCATTTGCGCGGAAACGTAGCGCGAGATCGAGGATTTGGGCAGGCCGCTGGCTTCGCACAATTCAGTGACGGTCGGCGCCCGACCCATCTCATTGAGGATCGTGTTGGTCACCCCGACCAGGGCCTGGCCCAGGGGAACGCTGCCGTAACGCGCCATTAACATTTGCAGCACCCGCCAGAGGATTAACTGCTGGGCCTCGGCGCTGGGTTTCCAATCGCTCATGGAGTCGGAGATAAGATCTGGAACCATTTTAACGACTATCCCTATTATTTAAGGCCGATTTCTTTTTTCAAAATAGCAAACAAGTTCCTTAAATGCACTAATTTCATCATCCAAGTAAGTCAAGAAGGTTTCTTGTCAGGGCCTTTCTGCACCTGGCGCAGACGGATGTGCGCTGCGGTGCGCCTGGCCGCCAAAATTGGTGGCTGGCTTACGTTGCTTGCCCGACGGGCCGGCAAATGTGGGATGATCCGGCGCCATGGCGCCCCAGAGTTCAGAACTTGACCGGCCCAAAGGGCGCTCGCTGCGCCCTTTGCGCTCCCTTTGGCCCTACATTCGGCCTTATACCGGCACTTTGCTGCTGGCCCTGGGCTCATTGCTGGTCGCTTCAGGTGCTTTTCTGGCGATTCCGGTGGCTGTACGTTACGTCATCGATTTTGGCTTCACCTCGGCAGACGTCGCTACTATCGATCGCTACTTTGGTTACTTCCTGGTTGTGGCGCTGCTTTTCGGGGTGTTCGCGGCAGCGCGTGCTTATTTCGTCAACTGGCTGGGCGAGCGAGTTGTCGCTGATCTGCGCGATTCGGTCTATGCGCACATTATTCGCATGGATCCGGCGTTTTTCGAGGTCACCAAGACCGGCGAGGTCTTGTCGAGGCTGACGGCCGATACCACCCTGATCCAGTCAATTTCAGGTGTTGGCTTGTCGATTATCCTGCGCTCGGCGATCCAGTTTGTTGGCGCACTGGTGCTGCTGGCCTTCACCAACCTTCGACTGATGGGCCTGATCGTGGTGCTGGTGCCGGCGGTTTTGGTGCCGATCATTTTTATCGGCCGCTGGGTAAGAAAGTTGTCACGCGCTTCCCAGGATCGCATTGCCGACGCCAGCGGCATTGCCGGTGAAACGCTGAATGCCGTTTCCACCATTCAGGCATTCACCGCCGAGGAGCTGGAAACCCGTCGCTTCAGCGCCATGGTGAAAGAAAGTTTCGATACCGCAGTACGCCGTATCCAGGCTCGCGCTCTGTTCTCGACCACGGCCACGACTTTCCTGTTTGGCGCTCTGATCGTGGTGCTGTGGGTAGGTGCCCGTTCAGTGCTGGCGGGGGAAATGACCGGCGGCGTGCTCGGCCAGTTCGTGCTGTATGCGATGTTCGTCGCTATTTCGGCAGCCAGCCTCAGCGAAGTCTGGGGCGAAGTGCAGCGGGCAGCGGGTGCCATGGAGCGGCTGCTGGAATTGCTCGACTCTGAGCCAGCCATTCGTGTACCGGCCGAGCCCATTGCCTTGCCTGCCGAACGTGAAGGGCGAATAGAATTCGAAAACGTTTGTTTCAATTACCCGTCGCGCCCTGCGACCCGCGCCCTCGAAGATTTCAGTCTGGCCATTCGCCCGGGTGAAAAGGTGGCCTTTGTCGGTCCCTCCGGTGCAGGTAAAAGTACGACCTTTCAGCTGCTGTTACGTTTTTACGACCCGCAGAGCGGGCGTATTTGCGTCGACGGTGTGGATGTCGCCAAGGCGGATCCTCAGGCGGTGCGCGAACGCATCGGTATCGTGCCCCAGGAAACGGTCATTTTCGGCGCCTCGGCCAGGGAGAACATTCGTTTTGGTCGGCCCGATGCCAGCGATGCTGAGGTCGAGGCTGCTGCCCGCGCTGCCGCGGCAGACGAATTTATAGCGGCACTGCCCGAAGGCTATGACAGCTTCCTCGGCGAGCGAGGAACCCGTTTGTCGGGTGGCCAGAAGCAGCGCATAGCGATTGCCCGCGCGATGCTCAAAGACCCGCCGATTCTGTTGCTGGATGAGGCGACCAGTTCCCTGGATGCCGAGAGCGAGAGACTGGTGCAGGAAGCCCTCGAGCATCTGGAGAAAGACCGCACCACGCTGGTCATTGCCCATAGGCTCGCGACGGTGCTGCAGGCGGATCGGATTGTAGTGATGGATCAGGGCCGGATTGTCGACATCGGGCGTCACGAGGAACTGGTGAGTCGCGATAGTTTGTATGCGCGCCTGGCCGAGCTTCAGTTCGGTGCTGCCGACAGTGAGGCAGCCGCGTTGCGTCTCGCCGGGGGCTGAACGGCCTTGGCTTCCGCCGCCGTCCGCTTGCCTGCGCGCAGCTGTTAGCCAGCAGCGCCAAGCCGCCCGCTTTACAGGCTGAACCTCCGATCAATTGCTCGCCGAACGGGTGATATTCGGCCGGCGCCTGAACAGGTTCATCCGCGAGCCGCGAAGACCGAAGCTGTCTCCCAGCGTCCTATTCCTGTGTTGCCGGCCCCATGCTTAACCAGAGGCCGTGGTAACTACATCAACAGCGGATTTTTCTCGACCAGCGGATCGCCGCAGTCTTCGTTGTTGATGCCAGCCGCCAGGGCGTTCATGGATGCCACGGCGTTCTGCAGTTTCGGTACCGCGTTGGCGATGACCGGTTCCAGCTGGCTCGCAGGCACAATGCCGCCGCCGCCCAGCTCTGTGCAGAGCAGGCTAAGCAGGGTATGTACTTCGGTTAGATCGCCGGCCAGGTTGCGCAGTTGGTCAGAGCTGGATATCGGCATGCTCGTAGCTTCGTTATTATTTTTCATGAGCAGTTCCTCCATTGAGGAATCTACTCCGGCCAACGCGCTTGCGGTGCCAGACCCGACATAATCGGGTCTGGCACGTCACACTTCCGCGCGTCCGACTCCGCTAGGGATTGGCGCCCGGCCAGTGCTTCTTGTGGCATGCAACATCCTGATATCCCGCGTGTTGCTGTGTTTTTCCGGCTATAAATGTTGACACGAGGCTGCTGGCACGACCCTGTGACTAAAGCGCGCTAAACTGAGATGGTTAATTGCATGGGGGGCAGTTCATGGTAAAGGTCGAAACCCCGGGCGAGGCTGACCAGGAGCCGCTGCCCTTTATTGCGCCCTGCCGCAAACTCGATACGTTTGCGGCGCTGCGTTGGATGCGCAAGGGCTGGCAAGACCTGCGCGCGGCACCCGCACTTAGTCTGGCCTATGGGCTGCTGACCGCCTCGGTCAGCATGCTAATGAGCTTTATCGCCTATCGTTACGGCAGTTACTGGCTGCTGCTAGCGGCATTGTCGGGCTTTGTTTTTGTCGGTCCTGTTTTTTGCCTTGGCTTATACGCTATCTCTGCTCAGCTGGAGCGGGGAGAAACGCCAATATTTCGACGCAGCGTGCGCGAGGCCGGCGTTCGGCGCCTGGGTACCGAGATGGTATTTGCCCTGATGTTACTGGTGGTATTTCTGGTCTGGGCCAGGGCGGGATCCATGGTTCACGTGTTTTTCCCGATGGAGGCTAATCCGGACCTGGCAGCCTTGGCGACCTACCTGACCATCGGCAGCGCCATTGGTTCGGTATTTGCGGCGATTACCTTTGCTGCGGCAGCGTTCTCTCTGCCGATGATCATGCATCGCGATGTTGATGCAGTGACAGCCGTCGTCACCAGTATCAATGCGGTATTGCGTAACAAACCGGCGATGCTGGTCTGGGTTGCGCTGATCGTAGTTTGTCTCCTGTTTGGTTTTGCCACGGCCTTTCTGGGGCTAATCATTGTGATTCCGTTGCTGGGCCACGCTACCTGGCATGCCTACCTTGAGACTATTGATGCCAGTGGTTTTCCCCGCCACAGCGAGGGAGTGACTTCTCGACCACGGCCGATTTAGTCGGTGAATGGGCGCACTGTACTGTTATCCTGCATTCCGGATTCGCTGCCGCCGGGGGGCCGTCATGGCCCGCAATATCCACGCTGCGCTGATTGTCGGTTTCGCCACCCTGGCCGCTGCCTGCAACGGTCTGAACCCGGTCGCTTCCGAAGACCTGGCGCGCGGCGCCGGTACGGCCGGCACGGTCAGCACCCAGGATGTTTTTCGGCCCGGCTCCAGCGTGGCCATTGAAAAGGCCGTTGCTCGCTCGGAAGAAACGCGCAGAGACGCCCGTCTGTCGCTGGCTGAGCAACGTCAGGCCCCGCTGGTGCTGGAGTTTTTTGCGATTCAGCCTGGCATGACGGTGCTGGATCTGTATTCCGCCGGCGGCATCTATACAAACCTGCTGGCCTATATCGTTGGTGAGCGGGGCAGGGTGGTGGTCCATAACAACACGCCCTATGTGGATTTTGCCCGCGCCCAGATGCAGAGCGTGGCGCAGGACCGGGCGGATAATATTGAACTGCTTGCCAGCAAAGGCGACACGTTGATCCTGGCGCCCGGGCGTTTCGACGCGGCGTTGATCATGCTGGCTTACCAGGACGTGTATTACGTCGACGATGGCGAGTGGCTGGCGCTGGATGGCGATGAATTGCTGGCCGATCTTTATCAGGCCATGCGACCCGGCGCGGTGCTGGGCGTTATCGAACATGCCAGCGCCGCAGCCGCTGACCCCGATCCTGGGCGGCAGCGTCGCAGTCCCGCCCAGGTGCAGGCTGCACTCGAGGCGGCCGGCTTTCGCTACGAAAAACACAGCGACGTATTAAGCCCGGTTAATCAGGATCCAACATCCACGATACGTTCGCGGGCGGTTATGCGCTTTCGGAAGCCCTGGTCACAGTAGCCGTCGATGGCTTGCTGGCGTCGCTTGTTACTGTGCGGTGATCACGAGCCAGCACCAGGTACATGGCCGGTACGACGAAGATCGTAAACATCGTGCCCACGGTCATACCGGTAAAAATGACCAGGCCGATATCGAAACGGGCCGCGGCGCCTGCGCCGGTTGCCAGTAATAGCGGCACCACACCCAGGGCCATGGCTGCGGTAGTCATCAGGATGGGTCGCAGGCGAATTGCCGAGGCCTTCTCAATAGCCTGGCGCTTTTCCAGTCCTTCTTCGGCCTGCAACTGGTTGGCGAACTGCACAATCAGAATGCCGTGTTTGCTGATCAGGCCGATCAGGGTAATCAGGCCAACCTGCGTATAGATATTTACCGTGGCTACACCCAGCGTAAGGAATACCAATGCGCCGGCAATCGACATGGGGACGCTGACTAGCATGATGAGAGGGTCACGGAAAGATTCGAATTGCGCCGCCAGTACCAGGTAGATCACCAGCAGGGCGAAGAAGAAAGTCAGTACCAGCGTACCGCGCTCATTAATGTACTGTCGCGAAGCCCCGGCGTAGTCGAGCTCGTAGCCGCGCGGGAAAATTTCCGCGGCCTGTTGCTCCAAAAACGCCAGTGCATCGCCCAGCGGGACACCGGGGACCGGCACGGCAGACAGGGTGGCCGAGTTGCGCTGCTGGAAGCGCTGCAGTCGCTGCGGTTGTACCGAGCTATCCACGCGCACGAAAGCACCCAGCGTAACCAACTCGCCATCGCGTGTTTTGACACGGAACTCGGTTAATTGCTCAGGATTGAGCCGATAGGTTCGACTGACCTGGGGAATCACTTTGTAGCTGCGGCCTTCGAGGTTAAAGCGGTTGACATAGTTGCCGCCCAGCATCGTGCCGAGGTCGACCCCGAGCTGCTCCATATCAATGCCCAGCGAAGCGGCCTTGTTGCGATCAATAATTATCTCGCCCTGGGCGCGGTCGTATTTCATATCTATATCGGCGAACACAAACAGGCCGCTCTGGCGTGCGCGGCCGAGCAGTTCCTGCGCTACCTGGTAGACCGCTGCGGGTGAATCCGACGAGCCAATCACAACCTGCACCGGCAGGCCGCCGCCGGCGCCGGGCAGGGTTGGCAGGGAAAACGCGGCGGATTGCAGGCCGGCAATGGCATCCGCACGCTGCTGCACTTCCGGTATAAGTTCAGCCGCAACGCGTTCGCGTTCGCTCCAGGGCTTCAGCACCAGGCCGGCCAGGGCCACGTTGTTGGCTGCCGGGCCACGGCCGGGGCTGCCGTTAAACAGAAAAGTTGCTGCCACCTCGGGGATATTTTGATAGTCGGCAACCAGGGCGCCGGTATACCGACGCAGCTGGTCAGGCGAGGTATTCGCTGATGCGCTGGTCGAGATTAATATCACGCCCTGGTCCTCTTCAGGCGCCAGTTCCTGCGGCGCGCTGACGAACATGAAATAGATGCTCACCAGTACCGCTGCCGAAAAAACCAGGGTCACCGGAACATAGTTCAGCGTGCTGTGCAGGCGGCGGGAATAGGCACGGCGCAGGCCGCCGAACAAACGATCCAGGAATCTTTCCAGCGCATTGCCGCCAATGTCATCGTGCAGCAGGCGAGCACACATCGTGGGCGAAAGGGTCAGGGCGACGACCCCCGATAGCAGCACTGCCCCGGACAGGGTGAAGGCAAACTCACTGAACAGGCTGCCGGTGAGGCCGCCAGAGAAGCCGATGGGCGCATACACTGCCACCAGCGTTATTGTCATGGCGATGATCGGGGTAAACAGCTCACGCGCTCCGCGCACGGCCGCGTCCATCGGTTGCATGCCGTCTTCGATGTGGCGCTGGATATTTTCGACCACGATGATGGCGTCATCGACCACCAGGCCGATGGCAATTACCAGCGCCAGCAGGGTCAGCAGATTGATGGAATAACCGAGCAACAACATCAACGCGGCGACACCGATCAGTGAAACCGGGATGGCAATGATCGGAATCAGCACCGAACGGGCGTTGCCCAGGAACAGGAAAATCACCACCGAGACGATCAGTGCAGCTTCCAGCAGGGTCTTCACCACTTCGCGGATGGCATCCTCAATATAGAGTGTCCGGTCATAGGGGATGCGCCCGGTGACGCCCGGAGGCAGCTGGCTGACGATATCGGGAAACATTTCACGAATTTCCTGAATCACTGACAGCGCATTGGCGTCTGGCAAGGTATAGATGCCCATGGAAACAGCCGTGCCGCCGTTGTAGGCGAAGGACACGTCGTAGTCTTCGGCGCCCAGCACCACTTCGGCTACGTCGCGCAGCCGCACAATGGCACCGTCATCCTCGCGAATTACCAGTTCCTGAAACTGCTTGACGTCGTTTAGATCTGTGGCCGCGCGCAGGTTGATGGACATGGCCTCACCCTTGGTGCGGCCGACAGCTGCCTGGTAGTTGTTGCTCGCCAGGGCCTGTCGAATCTCGCCCGGCGTAACGTTCAGGGCGCTCATGCGTACCGGGTCCAGCCATATGCGCATGGCAAAAAAGCGGCCGCCGATGATCTCCGCTTCCTGCACGCCGTCCACTGCCTCGACGCGCGGCTGCACCACCCGGACCAGGTAGTCGGTGATCTGATTCTGCGGCAGCGTCTCGCTGTCGAAGCTCATATACATATCGGCCGTGGTTTCGCCTATGGCGATGTTGATGGTCGGGTCTTCACTGCCGGCCGGCAGCTGATCGCGAACCCGGTTCACTTTCGAGGTGATCTGTGTAAGTGCGTCCCAGGGGTCGTAGTCCAGTTCCAGGTATGCCGTGACTACGCTGGTACCCTGCAGGCTGCTGGACTGCAGATAATCGATGCCGTCGGCCGAGGCGATTTCGCGTTCCAGTGGCGTGGTGATAAAGCCCTGCACTAATTGCGCGTCGGCCCCGGCGTAAGACGTTGCCACGGTTACCACGGCGCTTTTGCTGTCTGGATATTGACTGACGGTGAGGACCTGCAGCGAGCGCAGTCCGCCGAACAGGATTAGCAGGCTGACGACCGTGGCCAGCACGGGTCGTTCGATAAAAATATCGGTAAAGCGCATGCTCGCTCAGGACTCCGCCGGTTCAGGCGCGGCGCTGTTGCTGACCGGCACCGCATTGTTGATATTCACGCGCGCGCCGTCGCGCAGCTTTTGCTGTCCAGAAGTCACTACCTGCTGCCCGGGGCGCAGGCCTTGACGGACTTCTACCAGGTCGCCGCGCGTTTCGCCGGTGTCAATGTAAGCATTGCGGACCAGTGTTTCGCCCGACTCTTGTTCAAGGACGAATACCGAGTTACCGAACGGGCTGAAGCTAATGGCCGCCTGGGGTATCAGCACGACGTTGCGTCGCTGCGGTAACTGCACGCGAATTTCGCCGAACATGCCGGGGCGCAATCGACCGTCGGCACTACTGATCGCGGCGCGCAGGGAGATGTTGCGGGTGGCGGAATCCACGGCCGGCTCAATGGCTGCAATGCTGGCTTCGAACTGCTCGCCCGGCCAGGCATCGACGCTGACTTGCACGCCCTGACCGACAAATACTTGCGACAGTGCCTGTTGAGGCAACTTGAAATCGGCGAATAGCTGATCCAGAGATTCCAGGCGCACGATGGCATCACCGGGTTCGATGAACTGGCCGAGGTTAACCAGGCGGATACCCACACGGCCGGTGAATGGCGCGCGGATATTTTTCTTGGCGATGGCCACGTCAAGATTTTCCACCTCGGCGCGTACCCGCTCCAGGCGGCTGCTGGCTGCATCGAGATCGCGCGTTGGTACCAGCTTTTCCTTCACCAGTTCACGGATACGCTTGATCTCGATTTCCGCCAGCTGGAGGTCTGCCTGCAAGGCTTTGCGCTGCGCGCGATCGTCGGCGGAGAACTGGCGTAACAGCAGCTTGCCGCGCTCAACCTCAGCGCCGCTGTCGAAGAGGATTTCAGTGACCTGGCCTTCCACCTGGGCGCTAACGTTCACCGATTGCGCAGCACGCAAGGTGGCAACAGTCTGAATGCTCGGCACCCATTCGTCTTCAGCCACCGTGGTGACAGAGACTGTGGCCATCGGCGGGCCGCCGGCAGCTATGGCCAGGCGAATTTGCTCGCCGACAAAGGCCTTCCAGCCAAACAGCGCGCCAAAGAACAGGCCAACCACTAGCAACATCGCCAGCATGCGTTTGATCATTGCCGTTGCTCCGCCAGCGCTCCGTGGCTGACCAGGTCGAGTAGCGCATCGACGTAGCGCTGGGTTTGCAGCGGCTCTGGATCGTGGGCGGCCAGCGTATGCTGGGCAATCACCTGATAGTCCAGCGCGGCCAGGATTGCGCGCGCAGTGCACGGCACGTCAATCTGGCGAAACTCACCGCTATCGACAGCGCGTTGCAGTATGCGCTCCATTAATTTGCGACTGCGCAAGACAATGGCCTGAAAGTACTCGGCGCTGAGCGTAGGGAATTTGTGCGCCTCGGCCATTACCAGTTTGGGAATGCCGCTGGACGGGCTGTCCCAAAATTCCCGTACCAGGCCATGCAGCAAGTTGCCGAGCAGCTCGCGCGCTGATCCGGTGGACGCGGCGAAAGCCGCTTCGGCTTGTTCAATTCGGCTCACGATACCTTCCTGTACCACGGCCCGAAACAAGTCTTCTTTGGTGGCGAAATACAAATAAATGGCGCCTTTGCTGACACCGGCCCGGCGTGCGATGTCCTCCATCCGCGTATCGGTGAAACCGTTTTCCATGAACAGTTCCAGGGCGGCCTGGGTGAGCTTCTCAGGGTTAATTTCGCGCTGGCGACTGCGACGGTTTTCTTCTTGTGGGGCTGCGTTGGGCACGAATTCAAGCAATGACTGACCAGTCAGTCAGTTTAGTGGCCGGCTGATGATTTTGCTAGCATGCTTCGCCATGCTTGAATCTCCTCAGCTGCCGCTCGCACCGCTGCCCCGACCTGGGTGTCTCGCGCGTGCCTGAATCGCTGATCGGCCGCCTGTTTGACGGCCCGCTGGACGTCATCGGAGACGTACACGGCGAACTAGCCGCCTTGAATGTCCTGCTGGCCGGGCTGGGGTACGCGCCGAACGGCGATCATGCGGACGACCGCCGGCTGGTGTTTGTCGGTGATCTGGTCGATCGTGGCCCCGAAAGCCCGGCGGTATTGCATCGGGTTATGCAGTTGGTCGGGCGCGGTCGCGCGCAATGCCTGCTCGGTAATCATGAGCTCAATCTCTTGCGTGATGTAGAGCGGCACGGCAACGGCTGGTGGGTTAGCCCGGACCAGCCACCAGTGGGCACCCGTCCTGTGGATCCGGCGCAAAAGCCCCGCTTGCAGGCTTTTCTGGCCACTTTGCCGTTGGCCCTGGAGCGTGATGATCTGCGCGTCGTGCACGCCTGCTGGCAAGCAGATGCCATTGAAGAGCTTCGCCGGCAGCCCGCCGGCAGTGTGCTGGCGACTTACCAGGACTACGTGGGGCGTATGCGCGAGCGCTGGCGTTCCAGTGGGCTGGCTCGGGCCTATGCCGAAGAGTGGCGGAGCTTCGGCTCACAGCTCCATCAGCAGGCGCAGCCGCCGCCCTTGCTCAAGGCCATGGCGCAGATGGATGCCGATCATCAAATGGCTAACCCGGTCGCCTTGTTGACCTCCGGCGCTGAGATGCCGGCGGCCGAGCCACTCTGGGCCGGTGGCAAATGGCGCATGGTCAGCCGGGTAAAATGGTGGCAGGACTATGCTGAACCGACGCCGGTGATCGTCGGCCACTACTGGCGTCGCTACAGCGCCGTCGGCAAGGCGATGATGGACAGCTACGGGCCAGACCTGTTCGCCGGGGTTGAACCGCATCACTGGATGGGCTTGCGCAAAAATGTTTATTGCGTGGATTTCAGTGTCGGCGGACGCTATCTCGAGCGTGAACAGGGTAGTTCGACTTTCCAGTGCAAGCTGGCCGCGCTGCGCGTGCCGGAGTGGATCGTGCAGCAGGATGATGGCGGCTGTTGGCAGATTGGTCCGCCGGGCCAGTATGACGATACTCAGGCTTCGGCGGAAACGAATCCGCCGCGCGAACGCAGAAAGCGCAGCGTGTAAAACTCCGCCCCCAATTGCCAGCGCTGACCATCCGCCTGGCAACGCACGACCCGCGCCACGCTGGTGAACAACTCGCAGTCCAGCTTGATGAAACTTCCAACGGGCAGTCCGCGCGAGAAACTGAAACGCAGGCCGGTCAGGGACAGATCCAGCAGGCTGGCTGGCTCTGGGTCCTGCGGCCAATCAGTCCAAATGCGCAGGTCCACCGCCTTCGGCACACGTTCCACCGTCCTTAACCAGTCGGCGCGGCGGCTGAATGTCTCGGCTCGAACCAAGGGGCTGGTGCAACGGTTGCAGTTGCTGTCTGACTCGATCCTGCCGTCTATGTCGGCGTGGCAGAAGGGACAAAAGGCCGTGGAGCCACGCCGCGCCCGGTTGCTGGCCGTTGCGTCGGCAGCCCCGGTCGAATTGGCGCTGTCGTCGCTGCGCGGCAACGCGTCTCGCCCGGCGTCATAGGCGGCGCGTTTGTCGGCGTCGCTGAGCACGGCGTAAGCCTCATTCAGCAGGCTGGCATTCCAGTGGTCGCCGCCGAGATCCGGATGCATGCGCAGGCTTTGCATCAGGGTTCGGTAACTGGACTTGATGATTTCCGTCGGCGCGTCCGGTTGCACGTGCAGCAGGCGATAGTAATTGCGTCGGTTGTCCTGATTCATGAATCGCCACGCAAATAGCGACCGTCGTCAAAGGTCCAGACCCAGCCCGGCCGGGTAGCTACCAGCACGGTGACGATGGCGCCATTAATAAAGCCTTCGGACAGTAGCATCATCGGCAGGAACACCAGGTAATCCGTGAACAGGTAGGTCGCAGAAACGCTGCCCGCAGTGGCCAGGATCGTGGTCACTACCGTTGTCGTCAGGAGCATGGCTAGCACCGAGGCCAGGTAGCAATTGATGAACACGTAGATGAAAAAATTCCAGGGCAGGTAGCGGCTGGCCAGCCTATGTGTCAGCCAGGTCACGGCCACCGGTAAGCAAAACAGTATTAAGGCATTGAAGCCCAGCGATTGGAAATCGCCGTGACCGGTAAGAATTCCGGCAACCAGCACGGCCGGTGCGGCCAGGCAGGCGAGTTGCCAGCCGAACATCAGGGTGACGCTGGTCACTGCAAAAAAATGGAAGCCCAGCCCGGGGATCACGCCGGCACGAATCCACCACAGCACCATCAATGCGACCATACCGCCCAGCCAGGCATGCTGCATTTCTGCTTCGCGCAGTCGTTGCCATGGCGCGCTGACTGCCGCCGCTAGCAGGGTCAGGACGAGGACGGCGTAAGCCGCGAGCCGCCAGCCAGCCGGCAGCAGGCTGCTATCGACTTCCATCGAAGAACGGCCGCACATCGCGGTTGGAGGTTCGGTAGCAGTTCACCAGCATCCACTGCAGGTTCAAACCGATCCGCTCGGCGCGCGGTTCGGTCCAGCCATACGTGTGGGTTTTGATACCTTCTTCGCTGCGCTCGAGCACATACATGACCAGTGAGTTACGCGTGAAGGCCCCCGTTTCATTGTTCATTGGCCACTGCACATTGCGCAGGGTAACGCCCAATTCGCGATCATCCTTGATGCGCAGCCAGGCGAGATCCCCCTGGTCATGCAGGCTGGCAATCTGGTAACGATCGAAGGGTTCGTCACGCCCGCCGGCCACCCCGGGCACATCCACATAACAACTGAATTCGCGCGCCCGGCTCAGAGCGTACAAAGGTTTGTCATCCGCCCAGCCGACCCACAGCCCGGTCGGATCAAGCTGCATGCGCAGGCCGCAGTCTGCGGTTCCGGTGAACTGGCCGAGATCGCGTCGCAAGCGCAAGTCGCAGCCGGCCAGGCGTTGATCCTCGGCAATAATCTGTAGGCCGACCAGTTGCGGATCCTCCGTAAGCGACAACACCAGCAAGCCATTGGTGGGTTGCTCGCCGGCTTCGTCAGCACTGTAACGGAAAACCTCAGCGCCCAGCTCGGGCTTGTCGACCCGACTGACAACGACCTTGGTGCGCGGATGGCGTAGTTGCTCGTCCAGCTTCAGGCGAGTATCGAAGTAGTTCTGGTTAGCGTTGTCATATATACCGGGCAGCAGTTCGGCGATCAGTTGCAGGTTTCGCTCGGCGGGTGTGCCGTCCTGACCTTGCGCCCAGGCGCTGCTGGCGCCCAGCAACAGGCTGGCGGCTATCAGGATCCTGATCACGGCGCCTGCTCCGCCAATGCCTTGCGGAATACTGTCCAGCTGGTTTCATTCTCGCGGCTGTCATCCAGCGGTGGCGGCTGAAAGTAAGTCGGGTAGCGTTCGTCCAGCACGGCGCGCAGCTGGTCGGGAATCTCGCCGGCATCAAAGGTGCTGGTGCCGGTCGCATTGATAACCATCAGGCCGGGCTTGGAGCCCATGCGCATCCAGGGCAGCCATTGCGCAACCCGCGTCCAGCCGAGTATCGAGCGTTCCACGCGTCGATTCGTTTCCAGCAGATCCTTGGCCGGATAAAAATTGTTGAAAATTTCCATGGCGTGATAGGTGCCGCCGACGTACTGCTGGAAGTCTCCGCCCAGCGGGTTGTCGTAAAACAGCGGTATTTCGCTACCGAAGGCCAGCATATCGCCGTAGCGCCGTGCGCTAACCTCACCGGCATCGGCTTCATAGCGCACTGCACGCATATTGACCGGGTCATTGGCCACATGCATTACCGCAACGGCTTCGCCGGTGAACGGATTATTCCAGGTATCCAGCACCGCGTTCGTTTCCGGGTCGAGATACATCATTATTTCGCGGGAAACGCTGCGGTAACCGTCGCCTTTTACTGGATCAGAGGAACTCGCACATTGCCGTGTATTTATGCCGAGTATATTGAACAGATGCCGGTCTTTTTCACCAGGCACGCGACTGTAAGCGCGGCCCTCGAAAATGCCGTAGCGGGTCACACCCGGGGCGAGCGTGCCGCAGGTGGTTTTTCGGCCGATTTCCCAGGCCGTTCGGCCGCTATAGGTTTCGCCGCCGGCCAGCGCCGGGGATGCCTGCAGCATGGCCAGCAGGGCGATCGCGATGGGGAACAGTTTTCTCATGCTTGCCTCCGGTTCCTGACGCCGATAATAGCGTGCCGGCCGCCGCGGGTGTGCAGCGACAGCCTGCAGGTGTAGCATCGCCGCATACCTAATCAAGCCCCGGACCAGCTGTTATGCCGACATTGCATGATTTCGAAGTTGAAGCTATCGACACAAGCACCAATCTGGTGCCGTCATTACGCGGCAAGGTTGTGCTGATCGTTAATGTGGCCAGCGAGTGCGGGCTGACACCGCAGTACGAGGGTCTGCAGCAGCTGCAGGTAGAGCTGGCTGATCAGGACTTTGCCGTGCTGGGTATGCCCTGCAATCAGTTTGGCGCCCAGGAGCCCGGCAGCGAATCGGAAATCGCTGAGTTTTGCTCGACCAACTATCAAGTGAGTTTTCCCTTAAGTCGCAAGATTGAGGTAAACGGCGAGGGCCGGCATCCGCTATACGATTGGTTAACCAGCGAGCGTGACGGTTTTCCCGGAGACATCGAATGGAACTTTGAGAAGTTCCTGATTGATCGCGACGGACGCATTGCCCGGCGTTATCCGCCGGCCACCACGCCGCAGGACAAGGGTTTGTTGCAGGACATCGCTGATCTGATCTGAGTGGCCTGCGGCCACGCCGGCCAGCAAGCTATTCACATTGCTGTGCAGAATTACCTTGGCCGCGCGCGTCTGGTCTTGTCGATTGAGGAGCTTGAATGGTGATCGTTTCATCTGCTCGGTTTAGTCGCCGTCGCATTATTCAGGCAGCTGCAATGGCGCCGCTGTCTGCCGCTGCGGCATCGGGGGCCAGCTTCGATCCTGAAGATCCAAACGCCTTGCTCGCGGCTTTTCAGAAACTTAGATTTTCTTTGCGCCCGGAGCCGGTCTACTGGTGGCTTAGAGTTTCCAAGCATGGCGTGGTGGATGGCGAGCTGACTCACTTGTATGACATGGAGATTGCCTCGATCTTCCAGGCGCAGCCACGTGATGATGGCTTTAGCGTCACTTCGCTGGAGCTCATTTATACCGTCGATACGCAGACCGGCGAGCTGATCGATGAACTGGAAAACCCCTATACCGGCCAGCTGCTGCCCTGGTCGCACACACCCGTGGGGCCGACCACGGTGAATTACAGCGCCACGGGACCGGAGCTACCGACTGAGCTGCCGGGCGTCAAAATCCGCATGACCAGCGCATTGAACAGCGGCATGGTGCATGCGGGGCAGGTCTGGCTTAAAGACGACAACGCTGCCGTGGTCACCCAGCTGGAGGGCGATGAACCGCCGTTCCTGGTCAGCGACTGGTCAACCTATCTGGGCGACGTCGCTGATCTGGAGAATCCGGATCTTTATAGCGCGCCTGCAAGCGTAGCTTTTCAGTCCACCACCAGCTGGCAGAAGCCGCTGCGCATGGGCCGCCGGCCCGGCAGCATGATTAGCCGTGGCGCCGGGGCCAAGGCAGAGCGCTTCGGAGACCTGCCTGTGCGCCACCGACAGCTGATTACGGAAGTGCACCCGGAAATTGCCGCAGATCCTGCGGCGGCCTTGCGGCGCAATCCGTATCGATTCGAGAAATAGTGCCGCCAGGCTAGAGCGGTTCCTTGGCCTGCTGGCCGGCGTGGAAAGTGGTGTAAACAATCACCGGAATACCCAGGCTGCCGAGATGCTGCTCCAGCAGCGGCTTCACCAATTCCCAGTCCAGTCCGCCGACGCCCGTGGCCAGGCGCGGCAGCGCCAGGCTTTTCAGTTGTTCTTTTTCCGCGACCTTGTGCAGGGCTTTGAGGCAATGGCCGAGGTTTTTCAGCGAAGCTCGCCCCGGATGCTGGCCCTTACTGGCTGGCGGATCCTGGGTGAAAAGATTAATGATGCGCGTGCCATCGGCGCCCATCCAGCTCCATTCGCCGCCGGCGTCCGGGTTATGCACCGTGCAGTAGTGACGAAAATCCTTATACATGGCCGGCCAGCGCTCGCGCAGCGATAGCGCCAGCCCCTGGGCAAAGTTATCGTGGGGGCCAACACCATGGGCAATGGCCTGGGCCTTGGTCAGCAATATGTCGCCGGAAACTTCATGCAGCACGGGCAGTCCTCCGATAGATTTCCTCTATTGGGCCACAGGCTCCGGGGGCCGGGCTACCGTGGAAAATGCGGATAGCCGCGCGCTCAGGCAGAATGCGCGGCCATGACTGAAATCACCGCCATAGAGCCTAATGTCGACCTGCTGCAGATCGATGGACGCAGCATTTACCTGGTGGGTACCGCTCACGTCAGCGCGAGCAGTGCCGACCTGGTGGAAAAAGTCATCCGCGAGCGAAGCCCGGACACCGTCTGCCTTGAGCTTTGCGATTCGCGCTACGAGACCCTGACCAACCCGGAGCGCTGGAAGGAAACCGATCTGTTCTCGGTTATTCGCAGCGGCCGGGCCTATGTGCTGATGGCCCAGCTGGTATTGGCATCGTTTCAGCGCAAGCTGGCGGAAGAATTCCGTATTCGTCCCGGTGAAGAAATGCACCGGGCTATGGCGGTAGCGGAGGAGGTGGGCGCGGACATTGCCCTGGTTGACCGGGAAATTCGTACCACCCTGAAGCGCGCCTGGGCAAGTGCCGGTTTTGGCACCACTTTGAAAATGATCTGGTCGTTAACGCTATCGCTGTTCAATCGCGAAGCGGTTAGCGAAGAGCAGATTGAGAAACTCAAGGGCAGCGATGAGCTGGCCATGATGATGGAAGAATTCTCCGGTGCTTTGCCGGGCGTAAAAACCGCGCTGATTGACGAACGTGACCAGTATCTGGCGGCCAAGATCCTCGCCAGTTCCGGCAATACGGTGGTCGCAGTGGTGGGCGCCGGCCATGTGCCTGGCATCAAACGCCTGTTCGGCACGGATATTGATCTCGCCAGCCTGGAAACCCTGCCGCCGCCGAATCGCAGCGCGCGACTGATCGGCTGGGCTGTTCCCGTATTGCTGGCAGGCCTGATTGCCGCCGGCTTTTTGCTCTCCGGTCGAGAGACCGGCGAGCAGATGATTGTTGCCTGGGTGCTGGCCAATGGCATTGCCGCCGCCATCGGCACCCTGTTAGCGCTGGCGCATCCGCTGACCATTCTCGCCGCTTTCGTGGCCGCGCCCGTCACTTCCCTGAACCCCACCATCGCGGCGGGCTGGGTTTGTGGCCTGGTGGAAGCCTGGCTGCGCAAACCGCGGGTAGCCGACCTTGAGCGCGTGGCCGATGATGTGAGCAGCCTGGGAGGGATCTGGCGCAACCGGGTGACGCGCATTTTGCTGGTGGTCATCATGGCCAACCTGGGCAGTTCCGTGGGGACTTTTGTCGGCGTGGGCTGGATAGTCGCCCTGCTGGGCAACTAACATTCGGCTATGGCTGCGCTGCACATCGAAATCGTCTCGGATCCGGTCTGCCCCTGGTGTTACCTGGGCAAGCGCCGGCTGGAAAAAGCCCTGGCACAGCGGCCGGATCTGGAGGTTTCGCTGAGCTGGTTGCCGTTTCAACTCAGTCCGGACATGCCGCGCGAGGGGCGCGACAGGGCCGAGCACTATGCACAGATATTCGGTGAGGAGCGTGCCCGCATGATCGGTGCGAGCATGGCTGAGACGGCGCGCGAAGACGGTCTGGAATTTCACACCAAACCCGGCGCTCGCTCGCCGAATACCTTGTCGGCGCATGTGCTCATTTACTGGGCTGCAGCGGATTCCGAGGTTGATTCATCTGCCGTAGCCGAACGCTTGTTTAAGGCGCATCACGTGGACAGCGACGACCTCGGTGACCCTGAAGTTTTGGCGCGCATCGCCGGCGAATGCGGCATGGACGCCGAGCAGGTTCGTCAGGATCTGCTGGCCGGAAAGGACGAGGGCGCGGTACAGGAGCTCATTGCTCAAGCCGCGGCGCGGGGGGTCAGCGGCGTACCGTTTTTTATTTTTAATGAACGCTACGCTGTATCCGGTGCTCAGCCGCCCGAAGCCATGCTCGAACTGATCGACCGGCTAAGCGCCTAGGCAGTCTGTATTCCGCTGCCTTGTTCAGGGCCTGGATTGCAGCTGATTTCAACGCCCGCATCGGCCTCGCTGACATCAGGGCCGCCAAATAATCCGGCGAGATAAGGGGGCAGTGATTCACGCCGAGTCAATTATCGATTTGGTCTTCCACTTGGCAGACGCGGCGATGGAAATCTAATCGCCGCCTGTTGAAATTTCCTTGACCGTTCGCGCGTGCGTTGCTCAATAATTTGTCGACAATGTCTATTGAGCTGATTAAGATCAACGAATAATAAGAAGCTAGGTTTTCAAACCGGCCACTAGCTGTAAAGGGTGGTCGATGTCGCGTAGCTTGGTCTTTTTTTTGTTGTTCCTCGCGGGGACTCTCCCCGCAGCAGCAAACCCGCCGACCGGCTTTATCCTCGAGAACTTCGTCAGCGGGCTTGATCGGCCCGTCGATCTGCAGTGGTCACCCACCGGTCTGCTTTACGTAGCCGAAAAACGCGGCACCGTATCGGTTATTCAGGACGGTGTCCTGCTGCCAACGCCGTTTATTGATATCCGGGGCCAAGTCAATCGCGCCTCCGATCGCGGCCTGCTCGGCATGGCCTTGCATCCGGCGTTTCCGGCTACGCCGTGGGTTTACCTGGTCTTCGTCTACGATCCGCCCGAGACCATCGGACGCAGTGGCAGCGCGGGACCCGACGGCACGGGCCAGCGCGTATCTCGGCTTATACGGGTGACCGCTGATGTCGACACGGGCTACACCAGCGCAGTCTCCGGCAGTGAGCAGCTGATTCTGGGCGCAGCCAGCACCTGGTCCGAGATTGGTGATCCGTCGGCACAGCAAACTGAAATTAGCGCAGACCGCAGCTGCGGCCCTCCCGGCGCCTACGTGGAGGACTGCATTCCCGCCGACGGCCTGAGTCACGCTATCGGCAGTCTCGTGTTTGGAACGGACGGCAAGCTTTACGTCGGCAGCGGCGATGCGAGTACCTGGACGACGGTAGACCCTGGCGCTTTGCGGGCACTTGATCCGGACAGCCTGGCCGGCAAGATCCTGCGTATTGATCCGGACACTGGCCAGGGGCTGCCCGGCAACCCGTTTTGGAATGGCGATGCGAACAGTAATCGCTCGCGCGTCTGGCAACTGGGTCTGCGCAATCCGTTCCGTTTTCGCATTCATCCGGACGACGGTGTGCTGTGGGTCGGCGATGTTGGCTGGGAAGCCTGGGAAGAGTTGAACCGCGCGGGTCCCGGTGCCGACTTTGGCTGGCCCTGTTACGAAGGCGCGGCGGCCGGCCTGCTGCAACAACCCGGGTATGCCACCTTGGCTGAATGCCAGGCCTACCTGGCCAGCGACGATGCGACGGCCCCGATCTACTCTTATCCACATCGCAGCGGTTACGGTGGATCGATTATCGCCGGCGAGTTCTATCGCGCGGCGAAGTGGCCGGTTGAGTATCACGATGCGCTATTTCTCAGCGACTATTCGTTTCAGGAAATCAATTACGCACGCTTAAGCGGCGGTACGGTCCAGGTCATCCCCTTCACAGACGAAGTGCTGAGTGTTGATCTTGCCGTGGGTCCCGATGGTGATCTTTACAGTGCGAATATTGTCACCGGCGATATTGAACGGATCCGTTACACCGGCGACGGCGGCGGCCAGACCGGCGGCACGACCATTGCCCGCTTCGCGCCCGATTTGACCGGACCCCAGCCGGCATCCGGCTGGTCTTACCGCTGGAATGAAAGCGGCTCGCTGGGGGAGGCGGGCGCCGAGTCAGACCTGCTCTGGGACAGTGCGGGGCGCTACGATTCCGACGGCGCCCCTGGTTTGCCTGATGCCTCTGGTTTTTCCTGGGGTTATATCGCGGGGGGCACGGCACATCCCGGTCGCGGCGTGAACAACGGCGAGGCCGAGGATCGCTATGCGCTGATGCGCTACACGGTCAACGGCGACGGCTACTTTTCGTTGCGCGATAGCCTGGTGACCCATGTCGGTTGCCAGTACAGCACCGGAGTAGAGCTCCTTATCCTGGCCGGGACGAACGTAGTTCGCACCGAAATCATCGGCCTGGCCGAGAGCCGTGCCATCGATGCCGATCTGGGGTACCTGTTAGCGGGCACGCCCATTACGGTGGCGCTTGGCCCGAATGGCAATGATGGCTGCGACGCCGTGCAGATCGACTGGCAGATCGATTACACGCCCGGGGATCCGGCGCTGGGCAGCGCGCCGGAGGTCACCATCGAGCTGCCCGATTCGAACGCATTGTGGCGCGTCGGCGATCAGGTGCAGCTGCAGGGGTCTGCCACCGATATCGAAGACGGCGTGTTGCCAATGGATGCTCTGAGCTGGGATGGTTCGATCATCCACAATGTGCACGAGCACCCCGATTTCTACTTTGCCGGTAGCAACATCGGTTCGTTCATTTACCCTGACCACGGGGACAACAGTTACCTGGTGCTTTGCCTGACCGCAATGGATCTTGACGGACGCACAGGCAGCGACTGCGTCGAGGCGCATCCGGAAATCAGCAATTACCAGTTCGCAACAGTTCCAGAGGGTCTGGCGCTAAACTACAACGGCGAGAGTTTTGTCACGCCCTTCGCTATAGAACTGCCCGTGGGCGGCGAGCGACAGGTGTCTGCTCCGCTTGCCCAGGCGGGCCAGGTTTTCGCCGGTTGGTCGAATGGCGGAAATGCGACGCAATCCATCGTCGTCGCGCCGGGCGGTCAAAGTCTGGTGGCCAACTACATCGCCGCCACTGACACCGATGCGGACGGGGTGCCGGACGCGGTGGATAACTGCAGTTTGTTCGCGAATGGTCCTGCGCTGCCGGTTGGCGGGTTGAACAGTCAGTTGGACGCTGATGCGGACGGCTACGGAAACGTCTGCGATGCGGACTTCAACAACGACGAGCTGGTGAATTTCGCCGACCTGGCAGTTTTCAAGTCCGGGTTCGGCGGCAGCGACCCCGTGATCGATCTGAACGGTGACGGCCTCGTCAACTTCGCCGACCTGGCCCTGTTCAAATCTACCTTCGGCGGGCCCCCGGGGCCGGCCGGGTCGCTGCCCTGATCGACCGGCTAACCGCCTGGGCAGGCTACATTCCGCTGCCCTGGTTTGGATCCGGATTGCGGCCGATCTCTATGCCTGGCTCGGCTTCACCGCGCATCAGCGCGCCCAGGTAACCGGGTGAAACAAAGTGGCAGTAGTGCACGCCGCGAAAACGCGCCGGCGCTTTTTCGAAGGCCGGATCCGTGAAGTCCACCTGGAAACCCTTGGCGCGGATATGCAGCCGGCCCTGGTCGTCCGTCCAGGTTGCCTCATAGGGAGCCAGCCAGTCCGGCCCGGTCATGCCGGGCTCCTCCTCATTCCAAACCGCTTCCTTAGGCTCAAACACGACCTTCTGGAAGGCCGGTGCGAAGTCCGGACTGCGCGGGGCGACCAGTTCGAATATCGCCCGGTTCATATCCTGGCAAAGGCCATCGGGTCCGGCTGCATCTTCGCCGTAGCTCAGCTGGAGATGATCAGCACTCTTCAGCTTGCAGGAAATGCCGAATACGCGCTGTTGATCATCGACCCAGTTAAATTGCTGTATTTCCGGGCCCTCGATGACCGCCTTGGACTTGACGAAGGCCTGGAAGTCTTCATGGACTACCAGCTGCATAGGCACATCGGTGCGTGTGACCACGCGCTGCGCTGCCAGACAATACTCGTTGAGTTCCGGGACTTCCTTGAGCGCAAAACGCGCGTCGTCTGCGCCGCCGCAGCCGGCCAGCAGGCAGGCGCCGAGGGCTGCCACAAAAGTCTTAGTTCGGGGCATTGCCGGGTCTCCACTTGATATTGCAGCCGATGCTGGGTTGTTGCTCAGGGTGAATTTTCTCGCCGGCCAGCAGTGCGTCCACGGCGGCGCGAAGATCCGCGCCATCCGCCGGCCGCTCGCTGCCCGGTCGGCTGGCATCAAACTGACCACGATAAACCAGCTCGCGTTGCTTGTTATAGAGGAAGAAGTCGGGGGTGCAGGCTGCGCCATAGGCTTTGGCGACCGCCTGGGTGGCATCAAAAAGATACGGGAAGCTATAGCTGAATTCTTTTGCTGCAGCGTGCATGGCAGCGGGGCCATCCTCTGGGTATTGCTCTGCATCGTTGGCGTTGATGGCAACCACGGCTAGGCCGCGGGCCTGGTATTCGCGCGCAAAGGCGACAAAGGCCGAGCGAATGTGAATGACATAGGGGCAGTGGTTGCACCAGAAAGCGACCAGCAGTGCCGGTGCAGCGGCGAAGTCTTGCAGGCCGACAGTCTGGTCTGCGGTATCCGGCAACAGAAAATCCGCCGCTGCCTGGCCCAATGCGGGCATGTTGGAGGGAGTCAGTGCCATGCGGGTCACCTCGCCGATGGGCTGGTTAGCAGAAAAGTTTTTCGATTCGCTCGGCCGAACCCGTCGGTAGCCGGTCCAACTTGCGACTCTCCGCGCAACGCCCAATCGGGCAGAGCGATCAGTAAAACAGTGATCTCGATTCGATTCTTAAGGGTTGATTATGTCTGAACTGGCTATCTGAGATCTGCATTCGCCGGCTACTTTTTCGATAACAGCGGTGGCGGCCGCAGCGCTACGGCACTCCTGGATCTGTTCGGGCCGGGACCGGGGCTGGCTCTGTGCTGGCGCTGCAGCAGACCTGCGCAGCTACGCGCCGGGGTTTATACTCGGCGCGTGCATGCTCTGCGTAAAACTATTCACCTAAATGGTCTGGCTGTCAGCCTGCTGGCCATCGCGCTGCTGAACTGGCCGGCCCTGTTAATCGCGGAAGATGAATCGACATCGTCTGCCAAGCCGGAAGGCGCTGAGAACTGCGTCAGCCTCCAGAGCATAAGAAAGACGCGCATCGTTGATGATCAGACCATCATTTTCTACATGCGCGGCGGCGATGTTTTCGTGAACAGTCTGCCGCGGCGTTGCCCTGGCTTAAAGCGTGCCGGCGCTTATAGCTATGCCACATCGCTCAGTAGATTGTGCAATACGGACATTATTCGGGTGCTGGAAACTTTCGGCAGTGCCTTTCCGCGGCCGGCGGCCGCCTGCGGTCTCGGCTTCTTTTCACCGTCCAGCGAGGAAGCCATCGACCTGATGCTGAACGAACCTCCGGAGGTTAACCCGGAGGCTGTTCAGCCTGAGATTGAAGCCGAAGACAGCTAGCTCGCTACTTGGCTTTCTGTGCCTCGATATAGTCGTTGAAGTCTTCCGGCACCTGCCCCTCGATCATCTTGCGCACCATGGTCGCCGGCGCCATCGGTGCTTCCGCGTAGGCTACCAGTTTCCATTCGCCGTCAATACGGCGGAGTACGGCCATCACCCGATCCCAGCTGGACATGGGCTTCATCCGCTTTACCTTGATATCAAAACGAAGATGGTAAGTGGCTACCGCCAGATCCGGTGCCAGGTAACTGGCACGAACATCGGAATACTCATTGCGAATGCCGTCGAGAATTTCCACGCCGGGGATCGGGTTGAAGTACTTGTTAATGCGCTCCCAGCCATGCATCGGCGGATCAACTTCTTCAGCCATGTAGATGGCACCGGCGAAGTCACCATCCCACATGGCTAGCAGCCCGTCGTAGTCCATACGGTTATAAACTTCGGCATATTCATCGAGGAACGCCTGAATTTCATCGGCCAGCGCCTGGTCAAATTTTTCCGGAACTTTGCTGAAATTATCGTGCGCGCCGGGCCAGGCCGGGGCGGCGAACAACAGGGCGATTAGGGTGATAAGGGCTTTGCGCATGGTTTGTCCTCCGTGTGGGATAGGCGGACGATTATGCTGGCTGGACCGACTGTTTCCGCTAGCATGCGTTTCCCTGCCACTGAATGGACGCTCGCATGACAGAAGTCGGTATCGTGATGGAGGCCTCACCAGGCTTCACCGCGCCCCTGGCCGCTGAAATCGAAGCCCTGGGCTTCGACTATCTGCTCTGCCCGGATACGCAGAACCTCAGCCCCGACCCCTTCGCTCAGCTGGCCCTGGCTGCGCAGACCACAACACGTTTAAAGCTCGGTACCGGTGTTACCAATCCGGTCACCCGCGACGCAGCCGTCACGGCCTGTGCGCTGGCTACCCTGCAGGCGGAGTCCAAGGGCCGGGTTGTCTGCGGTATTGGTCGGGGTGATTCCTCCGCTGAACATATTGGCGTGCGCAACGGTACGACCGCGCAACTGCGCACCTTCGTGCAGCGACTGCAGGCTTATACGCGTGGTGAAACCATTGATCGCAATGGACAGGCATCGCGGCTGCGCTGGTTCGACTCGGTCAGCGTTGACCCGGTGCCCGTAGATATCGCCTGTACCGGACCCAAGACTATCGCCATGGCTGTGGATACAGGCGAGCGCATCAGCTTCGCTGTGGGCAGTGCACCCGAGCGAGTAGCCTGGGCGATGGAAACGGCGAAGGCGCGGCTGGCCGAGTCGGGACGACCGCGCAAGGACGTCAGTATTGGTGCTTACGTGAACCTGGTGTGTGATGCCGATGAGGGGCGGGCGATTAACCTCGGCCGCATGATCTCCGGCATGGTGGCGCATTTCGCCGGTATGAAGAACGCGCCGCTGGATCATCTGCCCGCGCAGCTGCGGCCGTTGGCTGAGCACATGCAGTCGGGCTATGACATGGAACATCATGCCCAGGAAGAAGGTGAGCACCTGGCTGAAGTAAACGACGATTTTGTCGACTGGTTTTCCATTTGCGGTCCGCCGGACAAGTGTCGCGAGCGTCTGCAGGAACTTGTCGACCTGGGCCTGGATCATATCTATCTGCTTGGCGGCTCGCCGGTGGCGCACCCGCATGGCGAACGCCAGGCGGCGATGGTTGAGCAGAGTCGCTTATTCGCCCGCGAAGTATTGCCGCACTTCCACCAGTAGCTGTGACCGGGTTCACAGGCGAACCGCGCGCATCTGCCTAATCTGGGCGGGTGAATTCTGCACTCCTGCCTGTACTGGCAGTTTGTGGCGCTGTGGCCACAGCTGTCTCGCTGATTTATCTCCTGCTGGCCAGTAGCCTGGCGGGATTGGCGCGTATTGCTACCGCCCGGCAGCAGCAGCTTCTGATCGCCCGGCCGGGCGAAGCCGTGCGCCGCGCATTAAACCTCACCAACGGGCGTTTGCAACGACACGGTACGGCCATGTTGTTGTTCGCGGTAAGTTTCGGGCTGTTGGTGCTGCTGGGCGATCGCGGCTGGTGGCCGGAACAGTCTGCCCGGGTCTGGCTGGTGATTGTCCTGAGCCTTTTGGTGCCGGCGATCTACGGCTTGATTAAGCTCGTCCAGCTGGCCGCTTATCGGCACCGTTTAGTCAGCCTTTTGCGCTTGCACGAGTCGCTGGCAGCCCGCTTGATCGAAGCGCAACGGCGTGGCTATCGCGTCCACTATGCCGTCACCGTCGGGAAGGCCTGTATTGATGCGGTGGCAACGGGCCCGAACGGTATTTACGCCCTGCACCTGGTGATGCCGCCGCCGGCAGCTCACGCCGCCCAGTTGCGCGGTGAAGGTCTGCAGTTTCAGCCGCAGGAACAGTATCGTGAAGTGCGACCGGCACTGAATGCCATTGCCGGGCTGCAAAGGGATATTGCGGCTGCTACGGGTGTGCGCAGCCCGGTTCAAGCTGTGCTGGTGGTGCCCGACTGCCGCATTAACCGCGGTGATGATGAATCGGCGCTGGTGCTGAATCTGGATTCCTGCGTAAGCTTCGTCGGCTGGCGAAATCCCGATGCTTTTTTGATGGATGACGAATTGCGACAGGTGGACGAATGGCTGGGCGGGCAGACCGTTGCCCGCGATCGCGCTGCCCGCCATGCTGCAGCGGCGACGCTGGGCAACGCTGTGCGGCGACCCGCCTTAGTCTGACTTTGCCTTGCCGCTGCGCGCGTCAATCACCTTCTTGAATTCACCCGCCGAGCTGGTCATCACCGGCCCAAGCCACTCTTTTGGCGCTTCCAGGTACTTTGGGAAATTCTTTTCGGTGTAGTCGAGGATATAGCGCGGCAGGTCCGACGGGCCGTTCATCAATTTCATGCTGTGGCTATGAAAAGCCATGGTGCCGGGATTGTTGCCCATCTGCATCCAGGGTAGCCAGTCGGCAATGCGCGTCCACGACATGACGCAACTCGCCGAGCTGATATCGGGGTTAAGAATTTCGCTCTTGCGGCCCTTAATGCCCCAAAGTTCAGCGTGCTGATCCTTATCGCCAGACGAGTACATCGGGTACTCAGAACGCGTCAGTTCGGCGGGCTTAAAGATGAAAAAGTTCCACTGGAACACGACGTCGTCGCCATAGGCGACGTAGGGGTAGGGCGGTGACAGGACCGGGTTTCCCTGGCGGGCGAAAACGCCATTGACCGGATCGTTGGCAATATGGAAAACCTCCACCTCGCGATCATTTAGCCAGGGATTTTTCCAGGTCTGCATGATCTCCCCGCTTTCCGGGTCGATGTAGTAGAGCACTTCGCGACTGAAAATCCGCCAGCCTTCCTCCACCTCTTCAATACGCGACGCGCCGATGCCAAAGGTCTTAAACAGGCGTCGATTGCCTTCCTGCGGCAGCATTACCCAGGCCTCGCCCGGGAAGGCAAACATGCAGTCTTTCTCGGACAGGTCAGCACGCAGTTTGAGCATGGCCATGAAATTGGTTTCCGGATCTTCCAGATCCAGGGCCTTGTCGCGAGGTATGGATAAATTACGCGTGCGGGTGAGTTGCAGCGGGCCAGTGGCGCCATGCGCGCCGGCTTCGGCCTGGTCGGGCATGAGTCCGCCCAAAGCAGCAGCGCTGCCGGCTGCCAGTCCGGCGCCGGCGTTGAGCACCTGACGGCGCGACAGGGCAGCGTTTTCGTCGCTGTCATTCTGATCGGTCATGGGAAATTCCTCGCTAAACGGCAACGCACCGATTCTTCTCCCCATGCCGCCAATGCCCAAGCCGGGCAGTGGTTGTGTCCGCAGGCCGATCAGCCCCAGAGGTGGCGGTCTTTCTCAATCACCTGCGACGGGCTGCCGACGATCAACGGGTCGGGGCCGCGTACGATGTGGTGATCCTTGTCCGGATAGTCCAATGCGGCGAGGAAATGCTGCATACAATTCAGGCGCGCGCGTTTCTTGTCATCGGACTTGACGATGGTCCAGGGCGCATCCGCAGTGTCCGTATAGAAGAACATGGCCTCCTTGGCCTCTTTGTACTCATCCCACTTGTCCTGGGAAATCTTGTCGATGGGGCTCAGTTTCCACTGCTTCAGCGGGTCATGCTCGCGGGCCTTAAAGCGCCGTTCTTGCTCGGTCTGTGTGACGGAGAACCAGTACTTGAACAGGCGAATGCCGGAACGCACCAGCATGCGCTCGACTTCGGGTACCTGGCGCATGAATTCCAGATAGTCTAGCGATGAACAAAAACTCATCACGCGTTCAACGCCGGCGCGGTTGTACCAGGAGCGATCAAAGAAAACCATTTCTCCCGAGGTTGGCAGGTGCTGGACATAACGCTGGAAGTACCACTGACCGCTTTCCTTGTCGGTGGGTTTTTCCAGCGCCACTACGCGTGCAGCGCGCGGGTTCAGGTGTTCCATATAGCGCTTGATGGCGCCGCCCTTGCCGGCCGCATCGCGACCTTCGAATAACACCACAACCCGCTGGCCGGACTGTTTCACCCAGTTTTGTACTTTCAGAAGCTCTGTCTGTAGTTCCTGCTTATGGGTTTCGTAAGCATTGCGGCGAATTCGGTTTTTATAGGGGTAGACGCCGTCGCGAAACAGCTCGCGAATCTCTTCCGGGCTATGGCGGAGTTCGCCCAGCAATAACGGATTCTTTTTCTTCACGGCGCGCGGCCGGCTGCTGGTCGGGACGGGCTGAGATATTTTACTAGCCGTATTTGATTCCGCTGACGGGCCGGTGCTGCCGCTTGCGGTGGCAATTTTGTGGTCGGCGGTGTCTTTACTCATGTCCTGGGATCCCTGGCTATTCGGCTCATATCTTTACATTGTCGCAATGCGACAGCCGTGAAGGAATACGTATATGTCGCCACCAACTGTGGCGGGATTTGTGAACTGGCGCCTGGTACAGCTCAGCGAAGCTGCTCGGCGACGCTCGGCCTGCCCACGATCCGGCTCCGGCCTTGCCGCCGCAATCCAGGCCCTGACGTTATAGCCGATTCCTGAAAATCGGCAATCAAGCGTGGGTTTAGTTAAACCATCCACCAGATTCGACGCCAGGGCGCCGATAAACAAACATGTCTCTTTCAGTGACCCTGCAGAACCTGGCGAACCTGGTCCGCGTCGCGCCCAGTCGGCCTGACTCAACTTCGCCGGTGGGCCGAAGCGCTGGCAGCGCAGGCAACCGGGCCAACTTGCTGCAGGCACAACAACAACTATTTGCGCTGTTCGAATCCATCGTGCGCCTGGACACGGCAGTGAACGGTAAATCGAGCCTGCGCCTGGATTTGCCGGTGGCCCGATCCGAGCCGGCGCCGGGCCTGGATCTCAACAGCTATTCTGCGCGTTTGCAGGCCAGCGACGAGGTCAATGCAACGCCGACCTCGTTCGCGCCCTTTGGCCCCGACTGGGACGGCGCCTCGACCTCATTGCTCACGGTCAGCGGAATTTATGATGGTTCCGACGGCAACGGCGAGATCTCCTTCGAGGTGCGCCGAGGCGGCGAGCGTGGCGTCGACCGGCCGAGAATTCGCGCGCGCGATCCACTGGGCAACATTATTCGCACCTTCACGGTGCGCGAGAATCATGCGCTGGATCGCCTCTATAGCCTGAATAATGGTTTGTCCGTGACCGTCGGTGAAGGGTTTCTGATTAATCGTGATACCACGCGATTCTCGGTCTTTGACGCCGTCGGCAGCGCCGTTGATCCGGCCCTTTCCTTCGATGGTTTGCGCAATGTTAATCCCAACCTGCAGTTTGATTTGCCGAGTGTCCGGGATGGCAGCTTTCAACTGAACGACGAGACTATCAGCGTGACCACCGCGGACAGCATCAACTCGGTGATCAGTCGGATTAACCAATCGGCCGCCGGCGTTACCGCAAGTTTTGATCCCGCCAGCGAACGTGTCGAGCTGGTTCAAAATACCCCCGGCGCAACGCCGACCATCAGCCTGTCATCGGATACTTCCAGGCTGCTGGAAAACCTGAAACTGACCTCGGCCACACTGACGCCCGGCAAGGATCCGGATAATCAGCGCCCGCTGGCCGAACTCGGCCTGTTTGCAGCAGCGCAGAGCGGCAGTTTCGAAATCAACGGCACTGCCATTGATCTGGACGTGGCCAACGACTCCCTTGATGACGTCCTCGCGCGGATCAATGCGTCCGGCGCCGGGGCGACGGCGAGTTTCGATAACGAATCCGGACAGGTAACTCTTCAGGCTGCCAGCGGGGTCGGCGGACTCGAGATTGATAGCAACGCCACAGGCTTGTTTGCCGCGCTGAATCTGCCCGAGGGACGCGTCGATCCGCAGGCGCGGCAGGGCGGTGTTAGCGAGCGTCGGCTAAGGGCGATTGGCGATGCGGTGGCCGGGGTCGCCGATGGTCTTAACCAATTGTTCAGCAACCGCGGCTTGCTCAACGGCAGGGATTCCGACGTAATTGCGCTGCGCAATCAGCTGGAAGCGGCGGTGACCAGGGTGCTGGGGGGCGAGGCGAGCCGCCTGGATAGCGGTATCGGTCTGAAGTTCGATCGCAGCCAGGCCAGCCAGGAGCGTGGCGAGTTTGTCAGCTTTGATCGCCGCAAGCTGGCCCTGTTCCTGCAAAAGCGCGGCAGCCAGGTACGCGCGTTCTTCAATGGCCGCGGCGAGCAGCTGGGTCTGAGCAATACGCTGGCCGGCGCCGTCGAAGGCGTCATCCGCAAGCAGGCAGCCAGCCTGGGTTCCCGCGGCACGCTGTTCGACGCGCGCGCCTGATCAGGAGTCCGCGCAGCTAGCCTTTCACGCCCCACTGGGTCAGGTGCTTGACCAGGTCTTCGTTGACTTCGGCGAAGGCATTCGGCGCGCCTTTTTCCAGTAACGCCCGGTTGGTTTCCGGGAACACCTCTCGACCGCCTTCCTCGGGTAGCTGGCGCGTGGCATCAATGACAATCTTGCTGGTGCGCCCGTAGCTCGGCTGACTCGGGTCGGTGAATAGCCCGGGTCCATCCTCGACGATGTAGTGCGCCTTGGCCGGCTGCCAGCGTGCACCGACAGTCGCCAGGACTTCCGTGTGATTGAGCACATTGACGTCCTTGTCCACGACGATGACCACCTTGGCGATGCCGAAACCAGAGACCACTTTCTTGCCGGCTTCTATGCCCTGGCCCGGTCCGGTTTTGTCGATGCTCATGAAGATGCAGCCCATGGCGTACTGGGGCGTGTGATAGGCCACCAGGTTCTTAACCCGCCGGCGCAGGAACAAGTCGTACTGGGCTTCCTGCGGTGCCGTGACCATGCCTTTCTGCATGCCGGTAAAGGCATTCATGAACCAGGGGTTCTTGCGGTGGGTCACGGAAGTTACTGTCATCCAGAAGTTTTCTTCCTTGTATTGACCCAGGTAGCTGAACATCTCGCCGAACGGGCCTTCGGGCTCCATGGGTTCCTGCAGCGGGACCGACGCCTTCGATGATCATCTCTGCATGAGCCGGGAACCATCAGATCACTGTCTTCGGACTTGACCACGTCGATGGGCTTGCCGCGCATGCCGCCGGCGATGGCAAGTTCGTCGATGGGCTTGGCATTCGGCCCGAAGCGCAGCGCGACTTTCGTGCCGCTGATCATCCAGACCACCGGATCCTGGCCGAGCACTACGGAAAGCTTGGCGAACTCTTCACCGCGTTCGCGTGCCGCCATCAGCATCTTGTAAGTTGGTCTGATTCGGTTCAGGGTTGACGCCCAGTTTGCGCGGACCTTTCAACTGGCAGCGATAGGTGCCGTAGTTCGGGCCCATCTCCGGATCCACCATGAAATGCGAGCCCGTGTTGACGTAGCGACCACCGTCGGCAGGATTCGTCTGCAGAAACGGAAACCGCGTGAGATCGATCTCGTCGCCCTTCAGGACGACTTCCTTGACGGGCGCTTCGCTGGCCTTGATTTCTACCGGCGGAATCTGCGGGTAGCGGCCCTTATTATTTTTCAGCATCTCCGTGAGATAGTCTTTCGCCTGCCAATAGCTGTCGTAGTAATTGTCCCAGACAGGTTCCAGGCCCCACATTATGCTTTCGCAGAACCAGTGCGCCTGCACGTTGCCCAGCACCGGACCCTTCATCCATTGGCCGTTGACCTTGACCTCGTCAAACACGATGGCCGGCGAGGCATATTTTCCGAACATGTCAATCATGCGATAGAAAAGCGCCGTGGCGTGATACTTGTCCTGGTCAATGCGCGGTACGCGCATGACGAGGCCATTGGCTTCCATGGCGGCCATCCAGTCGCGCAGGGAATCGAACGGCGCGCCAGGCACCTTGCTGCTGCGCTTGCCCGAGCCACGATGGCTCGATCCACTGGCCGTGCCGCCCGCCGTCAGCGTGGCGAGTCCCGCCGTGGCGGCGAGGATCTCGCGCCGTGAAAGGCCGGGGATATCGAGATCGAGCAGATCTTTCTTGTCAGGCATGGCCCAGGGCTCCGCTATATTTTCAGGTAAGAAGTGATACCACGAACAGGCCGCTGATGGCTGATCGATGCGTCATCTGACTGTCGTTTATCCGCAGGCTGGCGTTACAATTAGCCATGATCGGTATTCTTGTTCGTACCCTGATTATCGCCCTGGGTCTTTGGTTAGCCGACTATTTGCTGTCGGGGGTCTCCATTCGGGGCACCGCTACGCTGATCTGGGCGGCGCTGCTGTTGGGCTTAGTCAATGCCATCGTTCGGCCAATCCTGGTATTTCTAACTTTTCCCATCACCCTCTTGACCCTTGGGTTTTTCCTGTTGGTGATCAACGCGGGCATGTTCGGCCTGGTCGCGGCCGTATTGGACCGCTTTGCGGTTGATGGATTTTGGTCGGCTCTGCTGGGCGCCCTGGTAGTCAGCCTCGTCAGCACTGTCGCTTCCTGGACCATCGGGCCGGACGGCCGTTACCAGGTGTTGATCGTTGACAGGCGCAACTAAGCACTAAACAGCCTGGCATGCTGAAACATTCCGGAGGGATGGCTATGCGGAAACTCGTCGTGACCCTCAGCGTGATCCTGTTTTTGTTCATCAGTTTGTTAGCGGCGCAGGCGGCCGATTTCTCGGGCGACTATCTTGCCGCTGATGACCCGTCACTGGTTCTCAGGCTGCAAGCGGCTGCCGACGGTCGAATCACCGGCACGCTATACGACGACGGTGATCCGATTCCTGTGACGAGCCGTGAACAGGATGGCGAACTTATCGGCCGGTTCGGTGACGAAGAAGATGAAATGGCCTTCACCGCGCGCATGGACGGTGATCGCCTGTTGCTGGACGTCGGCGACGAAGATTTCCGCGAGCGTGTTGTATTCCTGCGTTCCGGCAGCGCCGCGGCGTCGGCGCCTGCCGCCCCCGCGGCTGGCACAGTGCTGATTAACGGTCAGCGCCTCGACACTACCGCCCTGTCACGGGTGGAACGTGACTACGGACTGCGTATACCCGCCGGTGACTACTGGTACGACCCGGTACTCGGGGCCTGGGGCGTAACCGGCGGCCCCACCTACGGCTTTATCGCGCCGGGGCTTGATCTCGGCGGCCCGCTGCAGTCGACTGCGTCAGGCGGTGGCAGTGATATTTTCGTCAATGGCCGCGAACTCCACCCTTACGACGTGATGGCGCTGCAGACCGTAACCGGGCCGATCCTGCCGGGGCGCTATTTCATCCTGCCCGACGGGCTGGCCGGCTTCGAGGGTGGTCCGCCGCTATGGAACCTGCTGGCGCTCGCCCGGCAATCCGGATCAAAAGGTGGCGCGGGCGGCAGCAATACCTGGCAGTCGCGTATCACCGGGGCCAGTGGTTTCTCCGACGGTGAAAGCGGGGCAGTGTTTCTGCCCAACGGCGGGATTGTCAGCTACTGACAGCGTGGGCGCCGTGACAGCGCCGCTGAGAACTTTGCACCCGGCACTCGGCTAGCCTGGCTGAATAGCCGGTCCTTTGTCAGGCCGCTCGACGGTACCGAAAACCGCCGCGCACTCACTGGCATAGCGCTGCCGCGCGAAAGCCCACAGGGCCAATACAGGCAAACCAAACAGCGCCGGCACCGTGGCCGCTGAATAGCGAATGTTCGCCTCGCCGAACAGATTGTCCGTGAGCAGTGCCACGGCGACCGGTCCGATGAGCATGCCCGACAGGCTGGTGACCATATAAAACAGTGCAGACAACTGCCCGCGCATGGGTCCCGGGGCAATGTTCAGCAGCGCTATGGGCGCCGACGCGGATACTGTCGACATGCCCACCAGGTTAAACAACCAGACGGCGAAAGCGATTTCACCCGTGGGCATCAGCGGCGAAACGATGCCGGTTACTACCAGCAGGGCGCTGCCGGCCAGCATTACCCGCACCGGTCCGTCGCGCAGGCCACGAGCGAACAGCCGGTCAGAGATCCAGCCAGCCACGTTTACTGTAATCGGGCCGAGAATGACCAGGGCCAGGCCGCTGAACAAGGCAAAGCGTTCAATGGACCAGTCCCAGGTGCGCATATACAGGGCCGCATACCAGTTCTGGCTGTAGGCCACCGTAGTCATCACCACCGGGAAGGCGATAAAACTGGCATAGGTGGTCCAGCGCGCGCGGACGTAGCGGAGCGTCTCGGGCATGCTGGCGCCGCCGCTACCGTGAGTTTGCTGGCGTGGTGGCTCGCGCAGCCACAACAACATGATGGCGACTATGACGCCGGGCAGGCCGACAACGACAAAGGTGAACTGCCAGGCCGAGAGTTCGCCGATCAGCGGCAGGCTGATTTGCTGGACGGAATTAGCCCAGCCCAGCACTGCGGCGCCGCCCAGGGCAGCCAGGCCCGCGCCCAGAGATTGGGCAGCAGTGTAAAAAGCGATTGGCCGGCCGCGCTTCTCGGGCGGGAAACTGTCGGAGATCATCGAAAGGGCGCAGGGAGCGAGGGTGGCTTCGCCGACACCGACGCCCACACGGGCCGCAAACAGGTGCCAGAAATTGCTGGCCAGGGCTGACGCGGCGGTGGCTATCGACCACAAGCCGACACCAATACCGACAATGCGTGTGCGCCGATAACGATCCGCCAGCCAGCCCAGCGGCAATCCCGCAGTGGCATAGAGAACCGCAAAGGCCGGGCCGAGTAGCAGGCCCATCTGCGTATCTGTCAGGGCAAGGTCAGCCTTAATGGGTTCTACCAGCAGGCCGAGGATGTAGCGGTCGACAAAGGAAAAAACATAGGCCACGGTGAGCAGGACCACCATGTACCAGGCGTAGCGGCGCGACGGATAACTTGAACTCATCGCGCGGCACCATAGCAGCTAAGTGCAGAGCGACGCAGGGGGCGAATCAGTCTTCGCCCTCCCAGTAGTCAGCCAGTTCGTCGTCGCGCGACATAAAGCCGACGAAGCTGCCATCGCTGACATGAAACGCGCCGGTTTTCTGCGAGTCGGGGTAATACACAATGTCCGGGCTGTCCATCGAACTTAGTGCCAGATACTTGAGCGGCGCGTCGGAGCTATTGACGATCTGGTGTGCCCGATCCGGACCCGGTGGTGTAAAAATCACGTCGCCCTGAGTGACGGGATATTCACCGTCGCCGTAGCGAATGCTGCCGCTGCCTTCCATGATCACAAAAACTTCTTCCTGGGCATAGTGACCGTGATGGGGCCAGGCGCGTTTGCCCGGTTCCAGCACCACCAGCCCGCAGCCGATTTTTTGCATACCCAGGGTCCGCCCAACCCGGCCCAGTTTCGCAGCAAAGCTTTTGCCATGGCCAAATTCGTCCTGTGCGATGTTGGCCAGGTTCAGCATTGGGGGTGCGTCGCTCATGCCTCGGTCTCCCTGGAGAATTGCAATGCGGCCAGATCCGTGCCTGCTGGCTTCTGGAACAGGCGCAGACCGAACTCGCCGGCCACCGCCAGCAAGTGATCAAAAATATCCGCCTGGATGTCTTCGTATTCGACCCAGCCGGTGGTCGTGGTGAAACAGTAAATCTCGATGGGCAGGCCTTCTGGTCCTGGCGGCAGCTGACGCACCAGCAGGGTCATATTTTCATGATGAATGTCCGGATGCCGGCGCAGGTAGTTGAGTATGTAGGCGCGAAAGGTGCCGACATTGGTCAGGTGGCGTTGATTGATGCTGGTAGCCCCGGTCTTCGAAACACCGGCATTGTAGTCGGCCAGTTCTTTGTCTTTCTCGTCAATGTAGTCCGTGAGCAGAGCGAAGTCCCTAAAACGCCTGATTTCTTCCCTGGTAAGAAAACGAATACTGTTCTTATCGATGTGTACCGAACGCTTGATCCGTCGGCCACCGGAGGCAGACATACCGCGCCAGTTCTTGAAGGATTCGGCGATCAGTTTGTGGGTGGGTACCGTGGTAATGGTCTTGTCCCAGTTCTGCACTTTCACCGTGTGCAGGGCTACGTCGATGACGTCGCCATCGGCTCCGTACTGGGGCATTTCAATCCAGTCACCCACCCGCACCATATCGTTGGCGGTGAGCTGCACGCTGGCGACCAGGCCCAGGATGGTGTCTTTGAAGACCAGTAGCAGAATGGCGGTCATCGCGCCGAGGCCGCTTAACAGCAACAACGGGGAGCGGTCCATGATGGCGGCGACCACCATAACGCCGCCTATGACGACGATAATTATTTGCAGCAACTGGGCCACGCCCTTCATGGGACGTTCGCGCGCTACCGGGTGGGTTTCATAAATGGCATTGGCCGCGCTAATGGCGGCGGTTAGAGACAGCGTCAGCATCAACACCAGGTAGCCCGAGGTGACGTTGCGAATCAGCTTCACCAACTCGTCATTCAGGTCGGGAATCAGACCGATGCCAGACAGGATCACCAGTGCGGGTACAATTTGCGCCAGGCGGCTGAACACCTTCTGCTCGACCAGTACGTCGTCCCAGCTCACCTGGCTGCGGCGCGCCAGGGCCACGACGACCTTTAGTAGCAGCTGTTTGGCTAGCAGGTCGGAGAGGATCGCCAGTAACAGCAACGCCGCCAGACCGCCAAAACTCGGCAGTAGCGGATGAATCTCACGCAGTTGATCGATCATGATGGTCCGCAGGAAAAGAAGCCGACCTTAGCAGTCGCGCCGCGCCGGGGGCCAGTTCCTTTTTTACTCGCCTTTGTCGCCGTTACCCGTGGGTAATCGTTTCTGTTCCTGACGGTCACGCTTGCGATCGTATTTGCTGCGATCCTTGTGTGGGCCGGACTTGCGCAACACATCCGGTGGTGGCGGAGTCGTCTTCTTGCCCATGGTCCTTTCCAATTGACGATTCTTAGAGTTTAGCGCGAGTATTTTTACCGGCCAGCCAGGATGGCTTCGATCAGGGGTCGAATTTGCTCGCCCAGCGTAACGCTCTCTATGGTGGGTGAGAAGCCGAACAGTGGCAATTCCTCCACCGCGATGAGCACGAAGTAGCCGGACTCGAAATCAATCCACGGATACCAGCCAAAGGCACCGGGGCTGGACAGCCGATCGCGACCAGGATCTTCACGCCAGGCACCCAGCGCGTAGTTCCAGGCCGTGCCGTTGACTTCACTGCCGGCTGGTCGAAATCCGATCACTACCGGTGGCGCAGTGCGATCGGCGACAAATGTATCGAGATCGCTGATCAGCTCGCCGGCCAATAGTGCCCGCAGAAATCTGGCGTAATCGTTGGCCGTTGACACCGCGCCGCCGGCTGCACGTGGATTGCTGGCGCTCGGTGATACAAACGCGCTGCTGGCCGACAGGCCAAGAGGATCGCCGAGTTGCAGGCGAAACAGCGTGACGAAGCTCTGACCGCTTGCGACTTCGGCCATGCGTGCCGCAACCTGCATGTGCGCTGGTCCATAATAAAAAGTGCTGCCCGGTTCATAGGCCAGACCAGCCAGATAAAGTTCCTGTACGCAGGCATCCAGGCTCAGATTGGCTTGGCTCACGCAGCTGGCATCCGTCGGCCCGAGGTCAAAGCCGGCAGTGAAAGCCAGCAGTTGCTGCAGCGTAATCCGACTGCGCGGGTCGGCCGGATCGCCGGTCCAGTAGGCGAGATAGTCCTGGGGACGATCGTCGAGACTCATCACGCCCTGTTCGACCAGTCGCATCAGGGTGGCACTGGTCAGCCACTTGGAGGCCGAGGCAACGAAGTGGCTGCTGTCGAGGGGAAAATCCCCCTGGCTGTAGTCCCAGATGACGCCGTCGGCGTCGCCCACTACCACGGCGAGGTCCGTAAACACGGAGTTACCCAGGGCCGTTGCGACAGGCGCGAACGGATCATCAACGACCACGATCTGCCTGCCGTCGCCACCACTGCCGCAGGCGGCCAGCAGTAATGCTGCCAGGAATAAGGGGAGTGACTTCCCTGTCACGCGCGGGTTCTCCTTGCCATGCACCTTCAACGGCGCAAGGCAAGGACCGTTGACAGTTGCTAGCCCTGGCCGCTTACCAGCGGCACAGTTTCCAATACCCAATTTTTTGAGTTCCGACGCTCCGGGCAGGGAATAGAGTAGGCGACGTCGCCCTGCTTGTCGCGCAAGGCCTTGGCGTCGATGCGCCAGCCTTGCGCATCCCACTTGCCCAGCCATTCACGGTAGCGCAGTACAGCGCCGTCAGAAGGCACCAGTACTTCCTTGGTGGTGCTGTCTGGGGTCCGTACGGGATCCAGTTCTTCAAGAATGTCGATATCTTCCTGAGCCACCACCAGGTTTACCTTGGCAATACGTTCGTCATTCTCGGGTTCCAGCAAAAAGGCGCGCATGTTGACGAAAAAGATCCGCGTTCGGTTTTCATTCACCGGCGCTTCGAAAAAGTATTGTGAAAAGCGATTAGTTTCGGAGAAGTTGATCCAGGTGATCATGGTGTTGGGGCCGATATGTCCGGAACCGGCCTCGACCTCCGGTACCAGGGTTTCTGCTTCGCCCAGGGCTTCGGTGCCCTTGACCTCGTTGGAAAACTTCACCAGAAAACGACTGCCCCATTCCGTGTCCTGCACATCCAGCGGCTTGCGACGCAGATTGTCCTGCATATTCGGTGAGCCCTGGGCCGGGTGCACGAATTCGTTATGCGAGGGATCCAGTCCGTTCTCCATCGAGCGCTCGTAGAAGGCGCCGACCTCAAACACCGTGAGTGCGTTGGCCCGCCAGCCCGGCTGATCCCACTCGGGAATCTCCAGCAGCGGCGGACGTTCCTCCTCCGGCAGGTCGCCGAGAAAGGCAAATACGATGCCGTAGCGTTCCTCGGTGGGGTAGCTGTCGACCTTGGCGCGGGCCGGCGGCTTGTCGTCGGGCAGGGTGGGGATGTGCTGGCACTTGCCGTCGCCGCCGAAGCGCCAGCCATGATAAGGACAGACTATGCCGCCCTGTCGCACCCAGCCTTTGCCCAGGGAGCCGCCGCGATGCACGCAGACGTCACGCAGAACATGCGCTTGTCCGGCGTCGTCGCGAAAAGCTACGAAGCGCAGACCCAGCACTTCGGCGCGATGAGGTTTTTCGCTGCCGGCTTCATCGCTGCAGCAGATCGGATACCAGAAATTGATGTACATGCGGTCCTCCCTTGAGATGGGTCGGGAGCATGCAGAGATCAGCAGCAGGCTGGCTGTACGGGAAAACCGCGATATCCGACAGGTGGATAGGCTTGTCTAGCTGCCCGTGCCGATGGTGACCACCGGGCCGCGATTATCTTCGCCGGCAGCGCTGAGGTTCAGCAACACCATAAGGAATGACAATGCATTCTTGGCATCGATATCGCGATCGTCGACATAAAAAAAGCAGCATCGGGTGTCCTGCGACAAGTCTTTCCGGCTTGACCCGTCTAGCTTCCTGCCTGGCTGCACCCGCACTAAGGGGAATGCGGCTGCACGGCGCCACGCGTCCAGAAAGGCGCTTAGCGTAGTGCGTCGGGCCGCATCTCATGATCAAGCGCAGCGCCTTCACGCACGAGCAAATCCGCGATGAAGTCCATGTCGGACTGCTGCGTGCGGAAATTCACCACGCAGGCGCGCACCAGGTAGCGGTCGTTAATCACGGCATTGCTTATAAATGCCTCGCCGCCGCGCTGTAGTCGGTTAACCAGCCGCTGGTTGAGCGCGTTCAGATAATCCTCAACCCCGTCTGAGTCCGGATCCAGGTCTGGCGGTTGATAGCGAAGCGTGACGATACTCAGGTGCAGGCTGACTGGCTGCAGGGCTTCGCGAGCGGCGGCACAGTGGTGCAGGTAAGCAGCCAGGTCGATGTCGTTAGTGATCATGCGCACGATCCCGTCGCGCCCGGCCTGGCGCAGGCCGAGCCAGACTTTCAGGGCGCGGAAACCGCGTGAATTCTGAAAGCCCAGCGCGTAGTAGTTGTTGCCGGGCTCGTCAGCGGTGGCAGAAAATTCGTAATAGTCCGGGTTATAACTGAAGGCATCACTCAGCGCGTCGGCATTGCGTACCAGTGTGCAGCCGGCTTCCAGCGGACTGTACAACCACTTGTGCGGGTCCAGTGCCACGGAATCGGCCAGTGACAATGCCCGTAAATCCGCCTCAGCTTCCGGCAACGCAGCCGCGGGTGCGCCATAAGCGCCATCCACGTGTAGCCAGAGTTTTTCTTCAGCGCAGATAGCGGCTATTTCGCGCAACGGGTCCACGGCGCCGGTGCTGACATTACCTGCTGTACCCACCACCAGCAGCGGTTGATGTCCGGCGGCGCGATCTCCTCGCAATGGCCGTACGCAGCGCGGCGCAGCTTAGTCGTTGCTGGTCGTCAGTCTCGATCCAGCGGATGGCCTCTGTGCCCAGCCCGGAAAGATCGGCGGCTTTTTCGATCCAGGTATGTGTTTCGCGCGAGCCGTAAACCGTCAGGCGCTGCGGATTGCCATACAAGCCTTGTGCGCGAATATCCCAGTCGCTTTGTGCGCGTCGCGCGGCCATGAAGCCGATGAAGTTCGCCATGTTGCCGCCGCTGACCATCAGCCCGCCGCAGTCCACCGGATAGCCGATCAGCTGCGCAATCCAGCGAATGCACTGCGCCTCAATTTCCGTGGCCACCGGCGCCAGATCCCATTTGCCCACATTGGCGTTCACTGAGGCCGCCAGCAGGTCGCCGAGCATGCCCAGCGGCGCGGCTGATGAGGTGATGTAGCCGAGAAAGCGTGGATGACCGTTGTGCAGCGAGTGCTTGAATAACAGAGGGGCGGTTTCGCGCAGCAGCAGTTCGGCGCTTAGCCCTTTTTCGGGCAGATCTCCCTGCGGCAGCAGTTCGCGAATTTGCCGGGGCGATTCACCGCGCGTCAGTACCTGCTCGGGCAGGCCGTCAAGAAAGTCCGCGATGCGATCGATGAGTTCGTGCCCGACCTGGCGAAATTCTTCGCCGTCGAGATTTAGCGGCGCGGCGCGCCTGTCTTTATTGCTGCTCACGTCGCAATGATAACGCCGCCGCAGCCAGAGCAAAAAGCAGGACAGCGTGAGCGGCCACCAGGCTGATCCATTTCAGCGCGGTTACCGCGCTGGCGAAATTGGCGAGGATATCCAGTCGCAGGCCGTGGTTGGCGACCAGCACAATGCCCAGGGCGTTTTCCAGGTAGTCGCAGAACATGGGCAACAGTGGTGCGAGATTCCACAGCCGGCGACGATCATTAGCAGGATAGGCGCTGCGCAGGGCTATGCTGATCAGGATCATCAAAAAGCCCGCATAGGCAATCGCCCAGACTATGTCCAGGCTTAACCTGAAATCGATGTAGTCAGCGCGACCGGCGGCATCCCAGTTGGCCAGCTCGCGATAGAGTTCATCGGCGTCGTAGTAGAAATGTCCGTCGGGTGCCCCCCAGTCGCCGGCATAGGCCTGGCTGTCGACGCTTTGCGCAGGCATTACATTGATCAGGAAGAATGCATACAGGGCCGTGATCAGCGCCAGACTAAAGAAGTTGGACAACCGATAAATAAATGTTGATAGCCTCACCGGCAAACGTATCCATCTGCTCGATCCGGTTTTTTTAGTAACTTGCACAGAATCTTTCGCGTGGGCCGGCTGGATCGCGTCGCCTAATCACCGCGGTTAGTACCCGGCAAAAAGCGCAGGTAGCGAGTCCGCGCCGGATCGTCGGCGTCTTCTGACTCAATATTGATTACCAGGCAATCATCGAAGGCTGATTGCGCAACCACCACCACGCCTGCGTAGGGCCATTCTTCCAGTGTGTTGCCGGGGCCATACTGATAGGTCAGCCGGTCGGACAAATAGCGATAAGCGCAACGATGGGCATGGCGGCGCGCCGGGATCGGGTAGGCAGAAATGTCTTCACTCAGAGCAATGGCGTCCAGAACCTCGCCCGCAGCCAATAGAAAGCCATACACCACCTGCGGTGATCCGGTGATGGTGGCCAATTCCTGATCAGGCAGATCTTTCAGCGATTCCAAAAAAGCGAGGTATTCCGGCCAGTCCGCCGTAGACCAAGGCTTATCCTCGGCCACTGCCGTGCTAAGCAAAATGCTCAAAAAGCAGGTGACAAGCGAAAATCTGATCATGCTATGCGGCCTTTTTGCTGCTAAACGGCGCGCTAAACCCACGCGCCAGTGCAAGCTGCTATTAACAAACCGGACCAGAGAACCAGTGCAAGTCCCTGAAATACCGGGCCTGGAGTTTTACATAAAAATATTTCGTTGCAAGTGTTCAGTGTCCCGGGCAGTTTCTTTTTACCGGTTCGCCCAAGGCTACTCTGCCAGGGCCGATCAAAAAACCGCGACGGTGATTCCTGGAGAATCCCGATCTGCGCCATCGGCCGGTTTCGTAAGGAGCCAGCGGGTTGTTACGGATGAATCGGGCCTCGCCTGCGGGCGAAGCGAGCAAAAAAATAAGAATTTAAGAATTAATAAGGGGAAAAATTCGGCCGGGGCCCGTCAGGGCTCCGGCCTTTTTGTTTTCGGTCTGCTAAGGTTTGAGCATGAGCACACACGAAAAAGATACTTTCCTGCAAACCTACGAATGGGCCAAGGACTGGAGTCAGCTGCCCTGGTCTCACGATGAGCCCACTCTGTTTCTGGCCGAGCTGTGCAAGCAACGTCCGGCCGGTCGCGCCCTGGATATCGGCTGCGGTGCCGGTACCGACTCGGTTTACCTGGCGCAGCGTGGCTGGGATGTTACCGCACTCGATTTCGTACCCAAGGCACTGGAATTCACCCAGAAGCGTGCTGAGCAGGCTGGCGTTGCGGTGACGCCCGTCGAGGCAGACATTACTGAGTGGCAGCTGGAACAGCCCTTTGACCTGGTGCTCGACCACGGCCTGCTGCACAACATGGACCCGCTTCGCTACCCGGCCTATCGCGAACGAATCATAGACGCGGTAGCTGAGCACGGTGATTTTGTCCTGCTGCACTGGCATCCCAGTTTTCCCAGTCAGCCCAATGGCAAAGTCGGACCCAACCGAAGAAGCCGCGAACAGATCAAGGATTTTTTCGCGCCCGAGTTCCAGGAGCGGTTTTTCGCGCGCGAAGAGTTTGAAGACTTGCCCAAAATGGTTGGTGGCAGCATGTCCCAGGCGTATTACTGGTTTCGTCGCAACCAGGCGCATTGGCAACCGCAGGAGTTGCTGGCCCAGGTCCGCCGGACTCTTGAGCGGCATGCCCAGCCGGTTCGGCCCGACGATTTTGCCGAAGTGCCAGATGAACTGCTGGCGCGCCTGCTGGGTCCTGGTCGTCTGGGTATTACCCACCGGGTACCCGAGCCCGGCCAGGCCGCAGCGCTGCTGAGCCAGTGGGCTGCCGTCGCGGGTGACGGCGCAGAAGCTGCGCTGCGCTATTTTGCCAGCGATACTGCCTCGGCCTTGTGTGGAGAGACCCCTCGCTGCGGTGAATGCGACGTGCATTTCTGCAAGCGTTTGCGATATCGCTGACGTCTTGGATCTCGCGCCCCTTGAGCAGCAGAATGCTGCACTGACTGAAGCTTTCAATCGCGCCTGGTCGGCGCGAGATCTGGATGGCCTGATTGCTCTGCTGGCCGCCGATGTTCGCTACATGATTTACGAAGGCGGACCCGTGAAGCAGGGCCCGGCCGAGGTGCGCGAGGCCGTCGGCCGATTCATGGCCAAGTTTGCTCGAATTGAATTTAGAATTTGTCGCCTGGAAGCCATGGGCTCCGTGGTGATTCATGAGCGAACCGAGGATTACTATGCGCCCGACGGTGAGCTCGATACGCATTTTCACGTCGTTGGACTGTTAGTGATTAAGCAAGGCCGCATCGCAGTGTGGCGTGACTACAGCCTGCCCGGAGCCGAGCAGATCGTCGGGCCATTGTGTAGCAAAAAGGAGTAAGACTTTGGTTACGTATCTCTATTGGGCTGTGGTATTCGCCGCAGCGCTGGCGCTCGTTTATTTGTTTGGCGCGCGTTTTAACAACTGGAAAGGCGCAATCATTACCGCACTGCTGGTGCTGTTTGTCGGCTGGGCTGCCTATTTCTTTTATTTTCAGCAAATATTCGTCAAGCGTTACGGTGGCGTGATGAACGTGAGCGTACCCAAGGGGCAGTATCACATCACCGCTACCTGGAAAGACGATAACCTGTGGATAGAAAACTATGACCCGGTAAAGAATGAATGCATTTTCAGCGAGTACTCCAAGGGTAATCTGCTGGAGGGCCGGGTAACCATTAAGAACTGTAATCCGCTAATGTCGGGCGATGGGGTTTTGCCGGCGACAGTGCAAGCGCCGCCGCCCGCGTCCGTGCGCTGAGTCAGGCGGACCGGGCGATAATTTGTCCGGGCAGTGTTTCTAATCGCGCACCGGCCGTGGTCAGAGCGCTGCGACGGAGGGACTCTCTAGGGACAAGTTCTCTGAATCGAAGCCAGATAGGCAACCAGGTCGTCGAGGGTTTCTGACACACGTTGTTCGGAGAACGCACCGGCGCCCTCGTCAATCCAGAATTCGTAGCCCCAGACCGGCATTTGCTGAGTGCCGTGGGCGCTAATGCGATCGCGTCCGTCGATTTGCTGCTTTAGCGTTTCACGAGGAAGCTCGCCTCCATTGCGCTGTGCTAGGCGGGTCAGGTCCGGCACCGGCACACTGAGTACCTCGGCCACCGGGCCGTCGCCCTGGCCGCCGCTGCCATGGCAGGCAGCGCACAGGCGCTGAAAGTTTTCCTCGCCGCTGTAGCGAACCACCTCGGTGGCATTGGCGAGGCCCGCAATGAAGAAAACGAGCAGTAGTAATAGCTTAGGAATATTCATGGGGGGGATTATACTGCGCCGATGAAGATTCTCCGCGTAAGCAGTATTTTGCTGGTCTGCATGCTTTCAGCCTGTGCCTCACTCAAGCCAGGCTTTGAAACCCCCAGCGTGCAGGTAACCTCATTTCAGCCTTTGCCCTCTGAGGGCCTGGCGCCACGTTTTCAGATCGGTTTGCGCGTGGTTAATCCCAACGCTGACGCGCTGAAACTGCGCGGTGTGTCCTACCAGGTATCGTTGGATGACTACCAGATTGTTGAAGGCGCGGCCAATGATTTGCCGGTGGTGCCCGGCTATGGTGAGGCAGAGTTTAAAGTCACCGCTGCAGTCAGCCTCCTTGATGCCATGCGTTTCGTCAACGCATTAATGACCAAACAGGGAGGCCAGGTGGAATACCGACTGCAGGCTAAACTGGATGTCGGTGCCATGCTGCCGGCCATTCGTGTCGAAGAAAGTGGACTACTGGGTGCAGGTAATGGACAAGCTCTCTAAACCAAAACAGGACTGGCGGACGGCGCTGGAGTCCGATCGTTATAACATCCTGTTTGAGGAGGGCACCGAGCGCGCCGGCACCAGTCCACTGAATGACGAAAAGCGCGATGGCACCTTTGTTTGTGCGGCCTGTAACCTGCCGCTATTCGAAACCAGCGGCAAATTCGACAGTGGAACCGGCTGGCCGAGTTTCTTTCAGCCACTGGCTGCGGAGAACATCGAAACCAGGCGTGACTTCAAACTGATTCTGCCGCGCACCGAATACCATTGCGCGCGTTGTGGCGGTCACCAGGGTCATGTGTTTAATGACGGTCCGGCGCCGACGGGTTTGCGTTACTGTAACAACGGTCTGGCTGTGCGCTTCGTACCGCGCGATAAAGAATTGCCGCCGCTGGTCGAATAAAGTCGCTAAATGTAGCCGGCTGTCAGTTCTTCGCTGACCGTCCAAAGCCGCTTGGCCATCTCTCGATCCTCGGTAAATCCGCCGGCAACAATCGGGTTGCTGTCTTCGAAAAACTGACCGCGCACATCAGCAATGATTGGCGAGGCTGCCACGTAGCAGGTAGTGGCGGCGCCCTGCGGAATGGTTTTGGTAAAGGCCATACCCACCGTCTTCAGCAACAGTGGTTTCCAGAACGGCATATGCCGGCCCAGGTTGGTCGGGATAACCCCTGGCCGCAGCACGTTCGAAGTGGTCGAGCCGTTGCCCAGCCGCTCGGCGAGTTCCAGCGAGAACAAGGCGTTGGCCAGCTTTGACTGGCCGTAAGCCTGGCCGGGCTCGTAGCCTGCCTCGCCGGACAGGTTGTCGAACTGAATCCCTTCCGGTGGTGCATTGCGGGTAGCCTGGCCGCTGCTCACCACCACCACGCGTCCGGCCGGGGCAGCCTGCACCAGTTCGAGTAGCTGGTGAGTCAGAATGAAATGGCCGAGGTGATTGACGGTGAACTGACGTTCGATGCCGCGCACTTGCTCGAGTTCGGGCAGTTCCATAATGCCGGCATTAAGCACCAGCATGTCGATGGGCGTTCCGGCCGCGCGTAACTTTTCGGCGGCGGCTACTATGCTGTCGAAGTCCGCCAGGTCGAAGGCCGAGGTTGTGGTGTCACCGGCGATGCTCTCGCTGGTAGCCGCTGCCTTCGCGATCGTGCGCGCCGCGCAGATAACGCGGGCACCGCGCAGCGCCAGTACTCGCGCCGTCTCGTAACCAATGCCGGAGTTGGAGCCGGTCACCAGTGCGGTCATGCCGGACAGATCCAGACCGGCAGTGACGTCTTCGGCTGTCGATTCAAAGCCGAAGTTGCTGAGTGGGATGCCTGGAGGCCGCTCGGGCGGCTCGCGCCCACCGCAGGCCGGCAGGCTAGTGACCGCCGCCCCGGCGGCCGTTGCGGCGATGAATTTGCGCCGATTCATGCCGTTCACCATGGGATCTTCGCACCTTCGTGCGAAATATAAGTGCCGCTCATCTCGAAGCCATACTGGTCGACGACATTGATGACCGCCTCGGCGCTTTGCGCCGGTGTAATCAGACGGCCGGGAAATTTCCGGCCGCCCATGGACTCCGCCATCATGTCGGTATCCACGGCGCCGGGCGAAATCAGCACCACCGTAATGCCGCGCTCTTTAACGGCGGTAGATACGGCCCGCATGGACATATTCAGCGCGCTCTTGCTGGCGTTATAGAACTGAATCGCGGCCATACGAATCAGTGTCAGTGAGCCCTGAACGCTGGTCATGGCGACGATCTTCTTCTGATCGCTGGCCTCTACATGCGCGGCAAAGGCCTCGGCTACCCGCAGCGGTCCGGCCACGTTGGTCATGAACACCTGCTGGAACAGTGCGAAATCATAGTCGCCGAAATTCTGACGGTCGCGATCGCCGAGCATGGCGGCGTTGTTGAACAGGACGTCGATGGCCGTACCCTCGTACTTCTTCGCCAGGGCATCGACCTGGGCCTGATCGTTGACGTCGAGGCGCTCAACGGAAATATTGGAAAACTGTTTGGCCGCGGCGTTTAACTCATCGGCTTTGTCGGGTTTTCGAGCGGTAGCAATAACCTTCCAGCCGCGCTCTGCGTAGTTCTTTGCCATCGCCAGGCCGATGCCGCGGTTGGCGCCCGTTAACAGCACTGTGCCGGTAACCTCGGTGCGTACCTTCGGGTCCAGCAGTATGTCTTCGGGTTTCGGCCCGCCGCGGTGGGCGCCGGCCAGGGCGTTGCCGGCCACGGCCAGGCACAGTAGTGCGCTTACAAAAGCTATGCGGGTGTTACCGATCTTCATGTTTGTCTTCCTCAATGTCCGTATTGTCGCGACTTGCCGACTTTGTCCGGATTGCTGTGCCAGATCTGCCGAGGGCCATAGCCCTCCTTGCGTAACCATTGCTGGGTGTATACCACGCGATCCAGCTCGATGCGGATAAGTGGCATCTGCGGGGGTTGATCCAGCGGCTTGCCCAATTGCTCGGCGGACGCCGCCCAGCGGTAGATGCTCATGGCCTGCTCGTGTTCAGGCGTGCCGGGCTCAATAAATACTGCGTCGCCAAAAAGCTGTGCCCCGTGCACGCTGGCCCAGCCGCTGTTTTCGCCATACACGGCAAAACAGACTTTTGGATTTGTTTTCATTGCCTGGACCTTGGGGCTGCCCGGCTGAGGCAGGATGTAAACATCCAGGCCCTGGCCATGGTATTCCACCGGCGTACCGATGGGCCCGTTCTTGCCGACGGTGCACAATACGCCCATCCAGTGCGTGGCGAGAAAATGCTCGATTCGGCCCTGCAGTTCTTCGCGGGTTAATTGTTTGGTGGGCCAGGGTGTTTCCGCCAGCCAGGCATGTGCAGCCATTTAGTCGTCTCCTCAGGAATCGCCGGACGGCCACCCTAGCAGGGGCCAGAATCGGCGCGGTCGTTCGGCAGGCGGGCGGTCCACGCAGGGGATAGCCGCTATGCTTTCGAGTATGAAAAAACTGTTATTGACGCTGGCAATGCTGCCTGGCCTGATTGCGGCGGCTGGTACGCCGGCCGCCTTTTGCCCCGAGGTTTACCCGCGTGGCGTGCTGGAAGTGCCCTTTAATCCGGCCTTTCTGCATGTGCAGCGCTTCAACAAGGCCGGCGGCGGCAAAGCCGACGGCTTGTTGATGTCGAGCTTTTTTAACGTGGAAAAGAACGCTGCGGGCACCACGGTGGAGCGCATTACGCAACGCGACCTGGTGGCACTGATAGCGGATCTTGACGGACTGGATCCCGACAAGTTTGATGGCCGGCGCGACACGCGGATTCTGACGGACCTCGATGGTGTCTCCCGCCAGGTCTGGCCGAACGAAACGTCGCGGGTACCGGATGGTGTGCTGCCGTTTGAAGGCGTTATTTCTCCGCAGGGCTTCCAGGTTACGCCGCAGCCGGGTCGGCTAAGCCTGATTAACCTGGACGATCCCGAGCTTACTGAGTACATCGTCGAGCAAAGTACTTTCAAGCCGCCCCGCTGCGCGCCGGGCAGCGAGGATAACCAGCCCTGGTTTTACCATGACGCGCATTTTGTCGACATGGATGCCGATGGCCGCAAGGACATCGTTACCGTGCGTTCCAGTTTTCGCGTGCGCGACGGATTCTGCCCGCCTACCGGGCAACTGGTCTGGTTCCGAAATCCTGGTGAAGCGCTGAAACCTGACCGGCCATGGCAAGAGTTTGTGCTGGTGGACAGCGAGCCGAAACCTGGCGGTCCTGAAATCAATATGAACGTCTATGACCTCGAGGGTGACGGCGTGCCGGAAGTCATCGCCTCGCACTTTTTTAAATACGATGCGATTACGGTCTATGGCGCGCCCGAGGGCGGCAACTGGTCAGATGTGGATCCGCGCAACGGGCCCGTCGTCCGCCAGCGCGACATCATGCGCGGCCAGGGCAATCCCTTTGCCGTTGAGATCGTCGACCTGAACCTGGATGGTCGCGTGGATGTGTTGACCAGCAATCACCAGGGCGACAATTGTTTTGAGGTGACCCGCTCAGAAATCCCCGGTCGCGTGATTGCCATCGAGCAGCCGGCCGACGGCCGCCTGTTCGACAGCGACTGGCAGGTGCATGTGCTAAAGGACAATATTCGTCCGAACCCGACGTTTCCTGAGCCCAAGGCCGGTCCCGGTCGGCTGGCGCCCAATCGCGCCCTGGCCTTTTGGCCGGCGCGGATGCTCGAAGGCAATAGCAAACCCTGGATCCTGGCGGGCGGCGATGAGGCTTCGCGGGTCTGGGTTCTGAAGCCGCGCTATCCGCTGGACAGTGAGCGCTGGGAATATGATTCGGCGGCAATTTTCGACATCAACGAATACTACGGCGCAAATACCAGCCAGACGTTACAGGATGATCCGCAAGGTGTGAGCATTTCCACCATCGGCGGCTTTGCCTGGCGCTACGACCGACCCGGTCCATTGGGCCTGGCCGAGGTGTATTTCCCGGTCTTCGAGGCTCGCGATATTCATGTGATGAGCTTTCGACCCCAGGATGGTGTCGAGGCGGTGACTTGCCCGCCGGATGTGAGTATTGCCTGTCCGCTGCCCTGAGACGCTACAAACCGCGTTGCCATTCCTCGCGCAGGTCCACAGAGCCCGGTCGTTCGACGGCGGCAGCCAGGGTGGCCAGCAGTTTTTCCTTGTCCTTGTTGAGCGTTCCCTTCAGCACCAGGTAGTTGGAGGCGTGGTCGCTGCGGAAGATGGTTCGCTGCAGCTGCAGGGTTTCCAGTAGTACCGTCATTTCGCGGAACAGGCCGGGCTGGTCCAGGGCTTCGAATTCACCGCCGAAGCCCGCCTGGTAGCGTTGCATACCGGCCGGAAAACTCAGCACCAGGGTAGCCAGGTAATCGGGCTGTGCGGCATTCATCAGGCGCGCAGAATTGACCGCATGTTGCTCGCTAAAACGTCTGCCGCCCATGCCATTGAGGATCATCACCGAGGACTTCGCGCCCGCCGCTTTGATCTTCTCTAGCGCAGCCAGTGAGGTCGCGAAAGTTTCGCCTTTGCTGACCCGTTCCAGCACCAGGTCATCGCCGGACTCGCAGCCTACATAAAACAGCGACAGTCCCAGCTCACGCAGCTCGGAAAGCTCTGCGGCGCTCTTGTGACGCAGGTTCCGCGGCAGGCAATAGCTGGATACACGCTGCACGTCGGGCAGATAGCGACGAATCGATGCAAGAATGCCGCGCAGCCGACGCACCGACAGAGTCATGGCGTCGCCGTCGGCGAGGAAAATCCGCCGCACCGGGGTGCCGGCCGCGGCGATGCTCGCCAGTTCGCCGTCGATCTCGTCCTGATGCTTGTGGCTAAAGCGTTTCTGCGCTGCCGTATACATCTCACAGAAGCTGCAGCGGTTCCATGAACAGCCGTTGGTGACCTGCAGGATCAGCGAACGGGCCTCAGAGGGTGGCCGGAAAAGCGGTTCAATGTAGCGCATCGGGTTATTCTAGACCGATGAAAAAGATTCTCATCCTTTGCCTGCTGGCGGGCCTGGTTCAGGCCCAGTCAGCCTATGAAAACCTCACTGTCGAACAGATCCTGGCGCGCAGCATGACGGAGCTGAGTCCCGGCGTGTATAGCTTTGGCAGCTTCGGCGAACGCAGCCTGGTGATGATCACTGACGACGGTGTACTGGTGACCGATCCCACTAATGCCGAGCACGCGGCGGCGATGCGTGCGGCCATTGCACAACTGACCGATACGCCCGTGAAGTACATGGTCTATTCGCACCAGCACTGGGATCATGTACTTGGCGGTCAGATTTTCAAGGACGAAGGCGCCACCGTGATCAGTCATCGCAACTGCGTAGCGCATTTTCGCGCTCGGCCTAACGATGCACTGGTGCTGCCTGACTACACGGTGAAAGGCGGCGAGAGCCTGGAGCTGGGCGACCGCGAACTCAGGCTGCTGTACTTCGGTAAGAACCATGGTGACTGTCTGCTGGTGATGCAGCCGGATAACAGTGACGTCCTGTTCGTTAATGACCTGGTCACGCCCTATAGCGTCGGCCTGGGGTTCATGCCCGACTATTATCCGGACGACTACCTGCGCACCCTTAAAGAGATCGAGGCCCTGGACGGTTGGCAGCGTATGACCGGCAACCACGGTATTCCGGTGGCCGGCCGTGATGCGCTGAATCAGCGCCGTCGTTACCTTGAGGCCTTGATGAGCGCGGTCAAAGCCGCCATGGCGCGGGGCGATCTGCAAGGTGAGGCTATGTATGAAGCCGTTGTATTGCCGGAAGAATTTCGCAATATGCGCGGCTACGATCGACATATCCGCCGGGCTGCCGAACGCATGGCCTACTACTACGGCATGGGCTGGTAAACCATGGGCAGACGCATACAGATCATATTTTCCGTTTACGGGCTGGTGATGCTCGGCCTGCTGGCCTGGCGCGTTTATACAGGCGCCTGGACGGCGTTGAACTGGGCCATGCTGATCGTTGCCCTGGTCTGCTGTCTGCTGGTTTTCGTGCGTTTCGTGTATATCTTCAACTACAGCTATGCGTTAGCTGCGGCAATCAACGGGCTGTTGATCGCCGTCTGGCTGAATACGCCGGCGGCCTGGCTCATCGGTGGTGCTGCGGCGATTTATGGTTTGCGCTTGTTGTGGTTTACCTGGGCTCGTCAGAACAGTGCCAGCTATGCGCCGAGAGTCGCCGCGATAAACCAGGCCGATGATGCGATGCCCGCGCCTGCGAAGATTTCCCTGTGGGTGATGTGCGGGATGCTGTTGACCTTTCATTTGATGGCCGCGGCCTTTGCCGGCGCGCAAACGGCTTTTGCCGGTGCGCAGGCGACGCCCAGCCTGGGCGTCATCATTGGTGCCGCCATCATGCTGATGGGCACCGTCATCGAGGGCGTGGCCGACTGGCAGAAACAACGCGGTAAGCAGCAAGACGCCAATCAACTGGTTACCAGCGGACTGTTTCGTCGCTGGCGGCACCCTAACTACGCCGGCGAGATTATGCTGCAGCTGGGTTTGGTGGTGGCCGGCCTGGCCAGCGTGATGACCGCGGGCGATGCACTGATGGTGGTTATTTCGCCGTCGTACATCATCCTGCTGATGATTGCCGAGGCGCGGCGGGTAGACGTGGCTCAGGAGCTGCACTACGGCGCCGGCGACGACTACAAGAACTGGCGGACTAGCAGCGGATCCCTGCTGCCAAAACCCTGATTAACGGGCGTGACCAGGCCCCCTCGCAGATGATGATGGGCCAGCCTGGCAATAGCTTTCCGTCCGTTCGCCGCTTGTGTCACTCTGCACATTGGAGTGGGAACGATCTAAGGCAGCGATGAACGCAGATTTCGACTTCTGGCGCCTGTTGGCCGGACTCGGCTTATTCCTGTTCGCCATGGCCCAGCTGGAAGCCGCGCTTAAAGCCCTGGGCGGGCGCAGCCTCGCGGGCTTCCTGCGTCGGCGCACCGATACCCCGCTAAAAGCCGTGGGCGGCGGCATTGTCGCCACGGCCCTGTTGCAAAGTAGTTCCGTGGTCAGCCTGATGGTGCTGGCTTTCACGGCTGCCGGCCTGCTCAATCTTGCCAGTGCGCTTGGCGTCGTGTTCGGCGCCAACCTCGGTACCACCTTCACCGGCTGGGTGGTAGCCACACTGGGCTTCAAGGCCGACCTGGAAGCCATAGTGCTGCCAATGATTGCCGTGGGTGGCTTGCTGTTCGTATTCGGTCGCGGCGGCGGTGCTCGCGTGGGCCAGGCGATCATCGGATTGGCGCTGCTGCTGCTCGGCCTGCAGTTTATGAAAGAAAGCGTGGGCTTGCTGGCCGACGGTCTTGATATAAGCCTGCTGTCAGAACTATCTGCCTGGCAATACGTGCTGTTCGGTGCTTTGTTTGCAGCCGTTATTCAATCCAGTTCTGTCACCATCATGGTGACACTCACGGCCCTGGACGCTGGCGTTGTCAGTCTGCCAAATGCCGCGGCCATTGCCATAGGCGCTGACCTTGGCACCACCAGTACCGTGCTGCTGGGCGCAGTAAAGGGCAGCGCGTCAAAGCGCCGCGTGGCCGTGGCCCACTTCTTGTTTAATTTCGTCACGGCTATGGTGGCTTTCGCGTTGCGCCTGCCGATCCTGATGCTGGTGAGCGCGTTGGGGATTAATGACCCACTCTATGCGCTGGTGGCGTTCCACAGTGCTTTCAATATACTGGGCCTGCTAATTTTCGTGCCGGTGATCAAGCCGTTTGCTACCTGGCTGGGGCGGCGCTTTCAGATCACCGAGCCCGACGAAACGCACTATGTCAGTGACGTAAATCCGCAGGTCAGCGATGCTGCCATGCAGGCCGTTGATCGGGAAACGGCGCATCTGATCGCCAGGGTTGTGCGTCAGAACATGCAGGTGTTTCAGCCGCCGTTACCGATGCCGCCTGGCCAGTTTCCTGTGGCCGTGGCCAGCGATGAAGATACCCGGGCCGAGCCTTTCGATGCCATGTATGACGGTACCAAGCGCCTGGAAGGTGAAATCCTGACCTTCGCGGCGCGCCTGCAGAGCGAGCCGCTGACGGAGGAGCAGTCACGTCGTCTTAGCCAGTTGCTGGCGGCCGTACGACAGGCAGTGCACTCCACCAAGCAGCTCAAGGATATTCGCCACAATCTGGAAGAATTCGCCGATGCAGACGGCACGCGCATGGCGGCCTACCTGGAGCATTACCGCAGCGTGCTGACCAGCTTTATGGTCAAGTTATTCGCCCTGCGCCGTGATCAGCAAGCCGGCGTAAATCCGGAAGACATTGTCGAGCTGATTCAGCAGGTGCATGAATGGCACGAGCAGATGCATGGGGAAATTTACGCCGACGTGAGCAAGCGGGCGGTACCCGAAGCGGAGACCTCGTCGTTGTTAAACGTCAATCGCGAGGTACTCAATTCGAACCTGTCGCTGCTTTCTGCGCTGACGGACTATCACCTTGAACCAGAGCAGGCGCTCGATCTGAAGCGTCTGCCGCGGACCAGCTAAGGCATGGCGCAGGCTTCTGAAAGTCGCATCATGGCGCTGCTGTTTTTCGGTGTGCTCATGGGCGCTCTGGATCTGGCCATCGTTGGCGGCGCGGCGGCGGTGCGGCAGGTTACCAGGCAGCCTTCACCGTTCTGGCCGTGGTTACCGGCTGCCTGTTTGTATTGGCGCTGGGTCTAAAGAGTCGCGCAACAGAACGAGCCGAGGCAACGACGAGTCCTGAGGCCTGAGGCAGGAGTATCAATATGCGCATCGATGTCATCATCGAATCCGATAAAACGCCGGAGGAGGTGGCGCGTCTGGGCCGTCTGGCCGAAGAGCAGGGTCTTGGCGGCGTCTGGGTAGCCAACAACGCTAACGGCCGCGATGCTTTTCTCAATTTCGCACTGCTGGCCCAGGAATCACAGCGTGTGAAGATCGGGCCCATAGCCATCAGCCCGCAGGAACTGCACCCGCTGAAAATGGCGATCGCCTTGCTGACCTTCAATGAGATCAGCCATGGTCGTGGCCAGATTGTGGTCGGCGGCGGGGGCGGTGTTGCCGAGGCCATGGGCCAGAAACCCCATCGCATCGTACGTACGGTGCGCGAGTGTATTGAGATACTGGAATTAGCCGCGCAAGGCGAAGCCACCCACTACCACGGTGAAATCTTCGATATCAGCTGGATGGACACCCGCTGGGTTACCCAGCCACCGCCCATGGTCTACGCCGGCGCCAATGGCCCGCAAATGTTGCGCAGTGCGGCCCGAAATGCACGCGGCATCATGGTCAGCGACTTTACCCCCGAGCGTATTCGCTGGACCCGCGAGACTATCGACCCGCTGCTGGCCGAGCGTGATATTGATCCGCCAGGCTACCCGCTGAATAATTTCTGGGCCTGGCATGTAAAAGAAGACGCAGCGGCCGCCAATGCCGAGTCACGCATCTGGTTGTGCGTGCGCGGCACTATTTATCCTGACTTTATTCGTGATGTCGTCGATGAGGACGAAGCGCAGATAGTTACGGCCAATCTGCCGGCCTTTACCAAGGCCTACTACAACAAGACGCCACATATCGAAGGCGTGCCCGACGAGATCGTCGACAAGATTGTCGAGCGTGGCACCTCTGCCTCGTCGCTGGCGAACATAGACCGTGAAGTCGAACGTTTTCAGGCCTTCGCCGCCGCTGGTCTGAATGAAATCGCACTGAAGGTTTACGGCGAGCCCGATGAGGCGATTCGCACCATCGGCAAATTTATCGTGCCGGCGCTGAGTTAGTCGGGGACGACGGCCTGCGCTTCGATTTCGATCAGCAATTCCGGCAGTGCCAGGGCCTGCACGCCCACCCAGGTGCTGGCGGGTGGTCGCGCGTCGCCAAAGAAGGCGGCAAATTCCGGCATCAGCAAGCCGAAGTACTCGGGCTGATAGTTGACGATAAAACTGCGCATCATGATCAGGTCATCGATGCTTGCGCCGGCGGCTTCCAGGCCGGCCTGCACATTGGCCAGGGTTTGCCGAGTCTGCGCGACCAGGTCATCGCCGCCGACTAACTGCGCGTCTTTGTTCCAGGCCGCCAGGCCGGAAATATGCACCAGGGTGCCGCCCGTGGCCGTCACCACCTGCGAGTAGTGAAACTGGCTACTGTCGAACAGACCGTCAGGTTGAATCACTTTTTTCATCGGCTTTGCCACTGCAGGTAAAGCCAGACTATAACCCCTGGCGGGCTGCAGGCCTTGGATAACGGGGCTTTCGCCCCTGGCAGCGTTACAGCTTGTTACAGCTGGCTGCATCCGCTGGCGCTTCCCGATCGTAATCTTTACTACGCAGATTGCGTCGGTAGTCACGCCCTTAGGTGCGTTGCAACATGATGAGAATAAATATCCTGCGAACCGCGCTAGCCGCGATTCTGCTGCTCTTCGGAGGAACAGCCATGAGCATTGAACAACCCAAGTTCAGCGTCGTTTTTAAAGCTGACGGCATTGAGTATCGCCAGTACGAGCCCTACGTGGTGGCGGAAACGGTGATGGATGACATCTCTGATTATTCCGCCGCGGGCAATGAAGGTTTCAGACGACTGTTCCGCTACATCAGCGGCAGCAATCTTGGCAATAACAAGATCTCCATGACAGCACCTGTAGAACAGTCACCGGCCTGGGGCGAGAAGATCGCCATGACCGGCAGCCTGACCCAGGCACTGGAAACCGAAGGCTGGAGCCTGGCCTTTATGTTGCCCGGCCAATACACACTGGAGACTGCGCCCCAGCCCAGCGACCCGCGCGTGCGTGTTCGCCAGGTGCCTGCACGCATTGTCGCGGTGTTGAATTACTCGGGTCGCTGGACGGAAGCTAACCGCAGCGCGGCAGAACAGAAACTGCGTAATAGACTGCAGCAGGCGGATGTGGAAATTATCGGTGCCATTAATACCGCCATGTACAACTCGCCCATGATGGTTCCGTTTATGCGCCGCAATGAAGTGCATGCGCCCATCGACCGGCTGCCGGCCTCGGCACCGGCCGATGCCTTTGTCGCCGGTCTCTAGACGCAGCGCTGTTTGAGATTCCGTCGCACGGCAGAATTACCTGCTGTCGTGAGGATGTTGGGACAGCACTGCCAAAAAATCCTCCCCGTAACGCGCCAGCTTGGCCTGTCCGACGCCACTGATTTCCAGTAGTTCGTCAGCGCTGGTGGGGCGGTCCGTGAGCATTTGTTTCAAAGTGCTGTCATGAAAAATGACGTAGGGCGGCACATTGTGTTCGCTGGCCAGGCGCTGGCGCGTATCGCGCAGCGATTGCCACAAGTTGATATCGGTAATGGCGATTTCCTGCTCCACCGGAGCCTTGCGGCGACTGCGCGGCACGCTTTTCGCATCTTCGCGCAGGCGCACGCTGTCTTCGCCGCGCAATATCGCCCGGCTGCGCTCTGTGAGCACCAGCGCGCCGTAACGCTCGGCATCAGCGCGTAAAAAACCCTGCACCACCATTTGCCGAATGACCGACCGCCAGGCCTGTGCCGGTTTTTCATCGCCGATTCCGAACACGCTAAGCTGCGAGTGGCTGTGCTGATGAACCTTGTCCGTATGCTTGCCGGTGAGGACATCTACCAGGTGCGCGGCGCCGAACATTTGTCCGGTGCGATAGACCGTTGATAGCAGCTTCTGAGCATCCTCACTGCCGTCACGGGTCACCGGCGGGTTCAGGCAATTGTCGCAGTTGCCGCAGTCCGTCGGCATGTCCTCGCCGAAGTAGGCCAACAGCGGCCGGCGTCGACAGCCGGTGACTTCACACCAGCCCAGCAGCGCATCCAGCCTTTCTCGCTCATGGCGTTTGTATTGCTCGTCGGCAACGGATTCCTCCGCCATCTGGCGCAGGCGCACCACATCCTGCAGGCCATAGACCATCCAGGCATCGGCCGGCTGGCCATCGCGGCCGGCCCGGCCGGTTTCCTGGTAATAGGCTTCCAGGCTTTTGGGCAGATCCAGGTGGGCGACAAAGCGCACGTCGGGCTTATCGATGCCCATGCCGAAGGCGATGGTGGCAACGATGATCAAACCGTCTTCGTTGAGAAAGCGCCGTTGATGCTCGCTGCGTGCCTCGGCTGACAAGCCCGCATGATAGGGCAGGGCCTGATAACCCTGGGTATTGAGCCACTCGGCAATGCTTTCGGTTTTTTTGCGCGACAGACAGTAAACAATCCCGGCTGCATCGCGATGCGCGGACAGAAAACGCCCCAGCTGACCGCGCGCGTCGGTTTTCGGCTGCACCTGGTAGCGGATATTGGGCCGGTCGAAGCCGCTGATCAGCACTGCCGGGTCTTCCAGCTCCAGCCGCGCAATGATTTCCTTGCGCGTCAGCTCGGTGGCGGTCGCCGTTAGCGCCAGGCGTGGCACGCCCGGAAAATCGTCCTTCAGCTCATGCAGGGCCAGGTAGTCCTGGCGGAAATCATGGCCCCACTGCGAGACGCAATGCGCCTCGTCGATGGCGATCAGTGAAATAGTTTGCTCGCGCAGCAGCGCGCGGGTCTGCGACTGCAGCAGGCGTTCCGGCGCGATATATAGCAGTTTCAGTTCACCGCGCTTGAGTTCGCCAATCACCCGTGACTGTTCTTCGGGCAGCAGCGAGGAATTCAGGAAGGCCGCCGGAATGTCCAGCTCATGCAGCGCGCTGACCTGGTCCTGCATCAGGGCGATGAGGGGCGAGACCACCACGGCGGTGCCCTCGCGCATCAGCGCCGGCAGCTGGTAGCACAGGGATTTGCCACCGCCGGTGGGCATCAGCACCAGCGCGTCGCGACCGGCCAGGACGGCCTCAATGGCCGCTTCCTGTTCGCCGCGAAACGTCTGGTAGCCGAAAATTCTTTGCAGGATGCCGAGGGACTGGTCGTTCACCGGGGGAGGATAGCAAAGCCCGCGTCCCCCCTGCGCCCGAATATCTGAGCCGAAGTACTGATTTCGAGCAGGATCTGAACCGCGCGAATGTCGTTGATCGGGGCCAACGGCGGGCTCCGCGTTGCCGCCGGCTACCTGCATAGCCCAGACTAGCGCCATGCCGCGTGAATTCTTTCTGGTTGTTGTCGGGCTGATCGTGTCTGCCTGGCTGATTTACTTTGCCCAGCGCTGGATCCGGCGCTGGCGTCGCGCGCGCCTGCGCGAGCAGAATCTCGACCCGGCCGCAGTGTCTATCCTTGAACGCAATGTGCCGCTCTACAATCTAATGCCCCTGGAGCTGCAGGCGGAGCTGCGTGGCTATGTCAATATATTCCTGGCCGGCAAGGAGTTCGTTGGTTGCGACGGTCTCGAAGTTACTGATGAGATGCGTGTCACCATCGCCGGCAACGCCTGCGTACTGCTGCTCAATCGTGATCCGGATTACTTCCCCGGGTTCCGCTCAATCCTCGTTTATTCCAGTACCTACGTCGCACCGCAGCGGCAGATTGACGGCGGCATCGTCACTGAAAGCATCTCGACGCGCGCCGGCGAAAGCTGGCATACCGGTCCGCTGGTGCTTGCCTGGAGCGACGTGCTCAAAGGCATCGCCGATCCGGATGACGGCCACAACGTAGTTTTGCATGAGTTCGCCCATAAACTTGATGAAGAAAACGGCGTAGTTGATGGTTTACCCATCCTGCGCGAGTCGGCCGATTATCCTGAATGGGCACGTGTCCTCAATGATGAATTTGCCGAGCTTATCCGGCGGGTGGAACGACGCAAAAACCGGGTACTGGATAGTTACGCCGCCACCTCGCCACCGGAGTTTTTCGCGGTGGCAACAGAGACGTTCTTTGAGCGCGCTACCTTGATGCGCGAGCGCTTGCCGGACCTATATGCACAGTTGCGCAAATTCTATGGCGTCGATCCGGCGAGCTGGAAATAGGTCGCTATAATCCAGGCTACACCGGGTCACATTGACTTGCATCGGTCTCCGGCTTGAAGGATTCTCATGTCAGTACCCTGGGGAGGATCGCTATGAGACTAATTGCGCGCCAGCTATGGCTGCCGGCAATCGGCTTGATGGCCATGCTGATGGCTCCGGCCCAGGCAGCTCCCAACTACGACTTCGACCGCGCCCAGCTTGAAGCCATCATGGCCGACCTCAAGACCTGGCTGCCCGGCGCCTGGGATTCCTACCCGCAGATCTGGTACGAGCGCAATGTCACCCTGCCGGAAGAGGGTGAACACGAACACTGGCACCGGACTTTCGCGCTGATTGACGCGCCGCAAGTGGGTGAGGTGGTGTTTTACGGCGAGATACTGATGGGTGGCCGCGACGGACCGGTATTGCCGCGCTCCGAAATCGTTTACAAAGCCTGGATCGATGAACAGCGCGGGGTGGTGGTGATCAACGGCCAGCCGCCGGCCGACGCGGCCCGCTTTCGCAATCTGCAGGACCATCCGGAGCTGTGGAGCGAGGTTCGCATGCGCGATGAATCAGCAATCAATTGCGACTTCATCTGGCGGCGCGACGGCCAGCAGTTGATGGCGGTGCTGGATGGCAAGACCGAAGATCGGCGCAAGTACGGTCCGGGTACCTGCAACTATATTTCTTCGTCGGGCGCCGAATTTTTCGCCGATGCCGAGTGGGTGCTTACGCCTGAAGAATTATGGGTCTACGACACCAACAAAATACGCGGTGTGCAGTTCATTGGCCGCAAAGATCTGACCCATACGCGTCTGTACCGCGCGCGGCCCTACCGTTGCTATGCTCCGCAGCGGTGACCTCAAGCCCGTTTTAGAAATCGATGGTCACGACCGGGGTTATAATGTCGACAATCACCGCGGCCAATGAACAGGCTCATGCAGATGCAGTTATTGCGCGCCTGGTATCCCGCGACCGACGGCAACGGGCTGGTCGATGAATTTCGTCTGACGCTCAGCGATCCGGCCTCGGGCGAATTACTGGCCGGCACCAGCATGCCACCCGGGGCCGAAGAAATTACCCTGACCCATCCGGGCATCACGCTTAATTGCCAGCGCCAGGACCGTTTCCCGCCGCTGGCCGCGGCAGTCAGGTAGAACGACGTGTTCTGTCACCGCCTGTCGCCCAGCACCTCTTGCTTCTGGCCGAAGTTGCACGGCACATGGCTGCTATTCGCCATCCTTTCGACTGGCCCGCTGCAAGCCCAGGAACTTGAACCTCGACGCTGGTCGCACTTGCCCGTGGGCGCCAATTTTGCCGCGCTCGCTTACAGCTACTCGGATTCGGACATTTTGTTTGACCCGCGCTGGAACTTGAGGAGGTCACGGGCGAGGTGCACACGGCGGTTTTCTCCTATGTGCGCGCGCTGGATGTGTTTGGCAAGTCGGGACGCATCGACGTACTGGTGCCTTACTCCACTGGCCGCTGGCAGGGCCTTTTGCAGGGCCGGCCGGCTTCCACGCGCCGCCGTGGGTTCGCTGATCCGCGATTTCGTTTCGCGGTCAATCTGCTCGGCTCGCCGGCCCAGCGGGGCGCGGAGTTTCAGCGTTTCAAGGTCACCACCATTGTCGGCGCGGGCCTCGAGATCACAGCGCCGCTGGGCGACTATCAGGATGATCGGCTGATTAACCTATCGACGAACCGCTGGACCTTTCGCCCGCATATCGGCCTAGTGCATAACTGGGGCAATTGGTCAGGCGAAGTCACCGCGTCGGCATTTCTTTACACCGATAACGATGACTTTGGGGCGACAGTAGCCGCGAACAGGATCCCTTCTATGCATCCAGTCCCACTTGTCTACAGCTTTCGGCCGGGCTTGTGGGCTTCGTTCAGTGCGGCCTATGGTGGGGGTGGAGAATCGACCATCAACGGTGTATCCAAAAATGATCGAATCGAAAAAACCCTGCTGGCCGCCAGCTTCGGCTTTCCCATTGATCGTCGCCAGGGTATCAAGATCTCTCTGATACGCGGCGAAACCCAGCGCGACAACGGCGACAATGTGTAATCGCCTGCTGCTGGCCTATTCCGTGATGTGGGGCGGCCAGTAAGTCCGGCGTGAAATGGTCAGCGGATCGCAGCCTGCGGCTTGGTAGCCGGGCCGCAAGCCGAACCGCCGGGCGCGCACTCGCGACCCCGGAAGTCGGCCTGGTCCTGTTAGCGGCGCGAAACCAGCTGGTTTTTGTGCGCCGCCAGTTCGTCCTTCTCGCGTTCCAGGCGCGCTTCGAGCTGCTCGTTTTCCTGACCCAGTTCAATGCGCTCTTCGGCCAGTTGCTTGGTTTCTACCAGAATCGCAGCCAGCTCCTCGCCGGAAAGATCACTCAATACTTCTGAGGTATTGCCGGCCAGTTTGTTTTCAATGGTTTTCATGCGCGACTTGTTCGAATCGATCTGCCGCGAAGTTTTCGCCACGGCCGATTCCAGGTTGTAGAGAATCTGGCCTTCCAGATAGTTGTCATAGAAGCTGGCTTCCAGGTCCGCGGGACAGACGCCCAGGTACTTGGCGCCGCGCGAGCCTTCCTGGTAACCGCGTTCCGGCTGGCAGTACTCGCGCAGGCCTGCCTCTCGGCCGACCTGGTAGTTGTTAAAGTCAGGGGCCACTTCGTGCTTGGCGCAGCTTTTGCGATGCCGCCCAAAGGCATCGGTGGAGCTACCGCGCACACCGTCTTCGTAACCCACGGCTCGCCAGTCGGCCAGCTCGCACTCACTGGCGCTCATGCCGCCACAGCCGGCAAGCGCCAGCAGGCCGCTTACCAGAATCAAAATTCGCCACTGATACATGACGCGTCTCCCAAGCACACTACACAACAGCCTGACAGTGAAGTCTGGCCGGGCTGTCTGCAGTGAGCTGGCTCACGATTTGGGTTAACGGTGGCCCCGCCCGACCCCCGTTTGTTTAACAAAACGTGACCTGTTGCCGCTTTCCGCTCCCGCGCAGTTCTTACTATAAGAGTCAGTTACTGACACAGATGTTCGACACGGAGGTCGACATGCATTCGAGCAAGATTTCGCTGATCCTGGGCCTGGCCCTGAGCCTGCTGCTGATAAGCAGCGGTGCCGCTGCCCAGAGCGTGAGAGACCGACTGTTTCAGCCGGCTACCACAGCCCGTCAGGCCGCCGATGCCAAAGACGGCGTGAACCTGGCCCCGGCAGCTTATGCCAGGGGCGCCAAAGCCTATCGCAGTGCTGAAAAGCGCTTCAGCGAAGCGCGCTCTATTGATAGCGTGCAGAAAGATCTGGAAAAGGCCATCAAGGCTTTCCAGCAGGCCGAAATGGTCGCCGAGCTGGCGAAGCAGCAACTGGGCAAATTAATCAAGGCCCGCGCCGACGCGCAGACAGTGGAGGCCGCCCAGTACTCGGCTCGCGAATGGAAACGCGCTGAAACTCTGTATCGCGACGCCATCGCCGATAACGAGGGCGGCCGGGGGCGGGATGCCGAGCGCAGCGCCGCCAGTGCCACGGGTCTGTACCGCGAGGCTGAGCTGACTGCGATCAAGACCATGTACCTGGCCGAGACCGAATTGCTGATCGTGCAGGCTGAAAGGCAGGGCGCGAAAAAATACGCGCCGGAAACCCTGGCTACGGCCAAGTTGCTGCTGCAAAGTGCAGAAGTAGAGCTGACTCAAAATCGCTATGACACTGACAAACCGCGTAGCCTGGCCCGGGAAGCGAAGTATGAGGCTCGTCACGCTTTGCATCTGACGGCCTACTTAAAGGAAGCCAAGACTCTGCGGCGTACGCCGGAGTCGCTGATCCTGGAATGGGAATCGCCATTGCAACAGATTGCTGCTGCTGCAGATATGAATGCCGAGTTCGATGCCGGCTACCAGGGCCCGATGCAGGCTGTTATCGACTATCTGGGCGATCAGCGCGCCGAGTCTCACGAATTGGGTCAGCAGATTGCCGATCGCAACGATGAAATCATGAGCCTGAATGACGAGGTAACTCGCCTGCAGGAAGAGCTCGGTGGCGTGGCTGACGAGCAGGAATACCTGCAACAGCGGCTGCTTGCCCAGGAGCAGTTACGGCAGCAGGTAAAGAAGATTGAAAGTACCTTTGCGCGCGCGGAAGCCGAGGTGTTTCGTGATTCCAACGAGATCTATATTCGGCTGGTGGGTCTGAGTTTCGACTCCGGCAGTGCCGATATTGATGCCGCCAACTTCCAGATCCTGAACAAGGTGGAAGATGCCATTCGGGTGTTTGCCGACAGCCAGGTCATCATCGAAGGCCATACGGATTCCTATGGTGGCGACGACGAGAATCTGACGCTCTCGGAGCAACGTGCAGCCTCGGTTCGCGAGTATCTGATGGTGCAGATGGGTCTCGCGTCAGAGCAGGTCAACGCGGTCGGTTACGGCGAAACCCGGCCGGTGGCCAACAATGAAACCCCCCAGGGTCGCGCTCGCAATCGCCGAATTGATGTACGCATTGTGCCCAAATTCGATATTGCGACGGGCCTTTCGGCCGCCACCTTCGACACTGATTGATCCCGCCAGAGCGGTCTGGCGCCAGAGCGACTGGTGACTGGCGCAGACCGCCAATCCGGATGGCCAATCCGCCCGGCTGGCACGGGTAAGCGCTTGTCTGAAAGACATTATTAGCCTGTTATCGACGTTTGCGTTTCTCGGATTATTGCGCCAGACTTTGCCTGCGATCTACGTTTTGGCCTGCTTTTTGACTTCCGACCCGGTTCACGGGTAAACGATTCAAGACACCCACTGCGCTACGGTTGTTCGAAACCACGCCCGATTTGTGCGTGGACACTATCTATTCCAGGAGGCCAAAAATGGCTATCGGTACAGTTAAATTTTTTGATTCGAAGAAAGGTTTCGGTTTCATCCAGCCCGAAGATGGCAGCAAAGATGTGTTTGTACACATCAGTGCCGTAGAAAAAGCTGGTATGGCCACTTTGAATGACGGCCAGCGCGTCAGCTTTGACGTAATCGAAGAGCGCGGTCGCTCGGCTGCCGGCAATCTGCAGGAAGCCTGAGGCTGCCAGGCGCCGGTTCGGCGCCAAGGCCATAGCCTGAAAAAGGCGGTCCGCATGGACCGCCTTTTTTTATGCCGGGGGCTTTCTCCCGGCTACTCCTGGCAAGCGATCAACTTCTGCTTGGCGCGTGGCCTGTTTTCAGAGTAAGGCATAACGGGTAGTGTGATGGCACGCTGCAAAGGAAAATCATGCTGAAGCGCGCTGCCAAAATCCTTGGCCTGCTGTTACTGGGCGGGCTGGTCACCGGTCTGGCTGCCGGTATCTGGTTCGTCAACAACCAACCGGACTTGTCGCCGTGGCATGAGGTTCAGCTCAGCGAAGAGTTTACCGAGCAATCCGAGGTCGCAGACTTTGCCGGCTACCTGGCGCTGGAGGAGCGACTGTTTGCCGAGCTGGACGACAAGCTTGTCGACAGACTCAGCTCGCCTGATTCGCGCTTGTTAAATCGCTACTACCGCAACAGCCCCGCGCATCCGGATCGCTGGGCGCAGAACTGGAACCGCAGCTTTGAATTGCCGCAGGCAGCCCCGCGCGCCGGTGTCTTGTTGCTGCATGGTATGAGCGATTCACCGTATAGCCTGCGCAGTCAGGGATTGCGCCTGCACGCCGAAGGCGCCTGGGTACTTGGCTTGCGCATCCCCGGCCACGGCACGGCGCCGGCCGGACTGGTGGATGTCAGCTGGCAGGATATGGCGGCTGCCGTTCGTCTGGCCATGACGCATCTGTCTGCCCGGGTGGGTGAGCGGCCCATCACCATCGTTGGTTACTCCAACGGGGGTGCGCTTGGGGTCCAGTACGCGCTGTCCGCGCTAAGCGATGACAGTCTCACCATGCCCGCCAATATTGTGCTGATTTCGCCGGCTATTGGCGTTACAGCCCTGGCCGCATTTGCCATCTGGCAGGAACGCATTGGCGGCCTGCTGGGCCTGGACAAATTGCAGTGGAATTCGGTGTTGCCCGAATATAACCCCTTTAAATACCAGTCCTTCGCGGTCAACGCGGGTGATCAGACTTATCGGCTGACGGCGGAGATTGCCGCGCAACTCGAGCGACTGGGCAAGCAGGGCCAGTTGCAGCGCTTCCCGCCCGTGCTGGCTTTCCAGTCTGCCGCGGATGCCACGGTATCCACACCGGCACTGATTACCGGCCTGATGGACAAGCTGCCGGAGAACGGCCATGAGCTGGTGGTTTTCGATATCAATAAGGCGGCTGATATCGCGGAGTTGATTAGTCAGGATCCCGAAGCAGTCCTGAAGCCGCTGCTCAGCTCGCGGCGCCTGCCATTTACCCTGACTTTGCTGGGTAATCGCAATGCAGAGAGCGATGAGTTACTGGTGCGAAAATATCTGCCCGGTGATGCGGAGTTCCGCACTGAACCGCTGGGAATGCGCTGGCCGGACGAGTTATTTTCTCTGTCCCACGTGGCGCTGCCGTTTGCTCCCGACGACCCCCTGTATGGCAAGGACATCCGTGACGATATCGAGCATGTCCAGCTCGGCATGCTGTCGTTTCGCGGTGAACGCGGTGTGTTGTCCGTTTCTTCTGCGGACATGTTGCGGCTGACCTGGAATCCCTTTCACGCCTGGATGCAGGAGCGGATACAGGATTTTGTGTTTAAGGCTTCCACAAGCTCAGAGCAAGCATCGCCGCAATCAGCAGCCACAACACCATAAGAATCCAGGTGGCCTGCCAGTAACGCTGTCGTACCAGATCTTCATCACCCGGTTGCGCGCCTGCTTCGTTTTTACTTCGCCAGACCTGGTAGTAGCGAATGATGGCCAATCGAATACCAAGGCCGCAGAGGATGACTCCGCCAAACAGCGCCAGCTTTACGGCCAGCCACACAGGCAGCTGCAACGGCCCGAGCAAAGCCAGGGCGCAGAGTGCGGGCAATGCCGCGATCAGAAAGTAACGAATCCCGCTGTCGATGCGTGCCAGCAGCGCGCCGACGGGTGCTTTGCGCAGCCGGTGAGTAGCCTCCACCAGGGCCAGCCAGGCTACGGTCAGGACGCCTGCGGAGGCGGCCAGCCCACCGCCGCCCGGCAGGTAACCCAGCAGTCCGGCCAGTGCCGTGCCCAGGCCGAGTTGCAGAATCAATGCGTAGCGAACGTGCTGATCCACGTCCAGCACATGATCGAGCAGGCCGTCGCGTTCGCTGAAGGGCATGTTCCTGGCCCAGGAAACGAAGCGGAAATTGGCGTTAATCACCAGCTCTGACCCCAGCCAGTAGCCAAGTACAGCGATGTGGGCGACCAGCAGAATATGTATCAGCATGCCTGTATTTGTTCCGAGCCTGACAAGGGTAAGTACAAGTGTTGGCAACGCTCGCCTGACCATGGGTATAGCCGCTTAGCGTAAGGGCATGATATCGGAGCATCGGCTTAGTAAACATAATCCCCGGGCAATTTTGATTTTTTACCGGGCTGAGTCTATTGTGATTACCGAATAGACGCTCCCGGTGACGCATAGGCGGCCTTCGTGCCGCTTCCACCAAGGGGGTTAAAAATGACAAGTAATATCAATGCGCTCTTTGGGGGCGCACCAGGTTGTTCGGGGCTTTCTCGGCAGCTTCGCCGATTCAGCCCAAGTGGCTTGGTATTTCTGATTCCGCTGCTCATTTCATCCGTCGCATCCGCCTGGGAGCTGAGTGCTACCGCCGGGGATACGACGGGCGCTACCGTCCGCGACGCGGCGCAGTCCTTGCCCGGAACACCAGCCTCGGCATCCATCCGAACAGCCGATTTGTTACCCGATGCCTATGCGCAGGTAGATGTGCCAGCCGGCGAACTGCGCGTGCTGGCCTTTGATCCTCTGGGCGACAACAGTAATCCACTGGTCCAGGCCAGCGCCAATGTGGTGAGGTTTTTTCTTAAGAACAACACCACCAATACCTATAATGTTCCGGGCGGTATTCTGGGTATGGCGGTTAGTGGCGAACACTTGCTAAGTGGCGCGCCAACAAACGTGGGTGCTGGTACCGGAACCAAGACCGCGAAGATTAGCTATACCAGCCAATTTCAATGGCGAAACTTTAGCCAAGGCACTGTGATCGGAACCAGCGTATTAGTGAATAACCTGGTCGGCACCTGGGATGAGGACGGGGTATTTCAGGGCGCGGCTTTCGAAACGCCGACCGCGGTCGGTGATGCCGGTACCGTGTTATTTAACGAGACCGACTACCTGGCTGCTTTGTCCATCCCCGGCTTTAGCTGGGCGCCGGATGTGGTGATGGAATTCAAAGCCGAGATTAGTATCGGTGCTTCGGCGAGTGACCCCGGGCTGGCTGCCTGGCTGAATGCTACCAACACAGCGAAGCTGTCTTTCGTGTTGCCGGAGGGTATTGATCCGGAGGATGCCGGATTGCTGACTCGCGAAGATCTGCCCTGGATTACCACCACCGTGGTGCCAGTGCCGACGGCTTTGTGGCTATTTGTTTCAGCCATTGGTTTGCTTGCCGGCTTGCGGCGCAAGCGGATGAACTGAAATGATTCGCTGGCCGAAAAAAAGGGCCCCGAAAGGGGCCCTTCTTCGATAGCCTTGAGGCTATCCGGTTAGCTGGCGAAGGACTAGTTTCCACCGCCGAAGTTGGCGATCAGGCGCAGGCCGATCTCGCGGGCCGGCGGCAGAGTGCCGAAGGCGCTGCGATTTCCAAGGGCGAAGAAAGAGACGCCAGTGGTTCCGCCCGTAGTCAGATAACTGCGGTCGTCAGTCACGTTCAGCGCGTAGATTTCTGCGCGAATGCTCTCCGTGAGTTCCACACCACCGCGCAGGTTGAGCTTCCAGTAACCCTCGATCTGGTTGTACTCGAAGTTGTCGAGGTAGAAGTCGCCGGTCCATATCGCATCGGCCCGCGCGTAGACCCCCATGTCCCCAACCGGGAAATTGAAGTCAAAGGACAAAACGCCGGTCGTTTCCGAGATGTAACGGGGCGACAAGCCGGTGGAGTCGATTTGCTGACCGGCCGGTATTGTCGGATTGGCGGGCAGAATCTGCTGGCCAGGCGCGAGTACCTCGCTGGCTAAGCTGCCTGAGCCGCCGAAATCCGTGAACTCCGCGTCGACGTAGTTGAAGCCGCCGCTGAACGTGAACCAATCGGTGATTGCCGCATTCCACTCGAATTCGATGCCGGTGTACTCAGCGTCGCCGGCGAGATTAACGCTCTGAAAGTTAGGCAGCGCAAGGTCGAAAAAGGTCTGGTTTTGCCAGTCCATGAAGTAGACGGCGACCGAGTAGTCGAGGATGCCGATCTGCTGCTTGAAGCCGATTTCGAAGGCGTCGAGTTCCTGGATCGGAGTAAACGGACCGATGGTTGCAATAAACGCAGCCTGGTCGCCCGGGTCCGGGAAAACTGATTCAGCATATTGCAACCGCGTTGGTTCTAAGGCCCTGCAGGTAGCTCTTCGAGTAGCTGCCGTAGACATTGATCGAGTCGACTGGCTGCCAGGACAGGATCACGCGGGGCATGAACTCTTCGAAGGACTGATCCACGCCGGTGAAGGCACCCGTGTCACCACCCGTCGGGCCCTCGTAGATGATTTCCTGTGTGTCGTCGGCCCAGCGACCCTCGAACGACGCGGTCAGCGTATCGGTAATGTCGAAGTCCACTGATCCGAAAATACCCAGGTTTTTGCCCTCCTGGATGTCCATGGATGCGCCACCCGCAACGAAGTTCTGGTAATTAGCTGCGATCTGGTCCTGCTCGTAGTAGCTCACGCCAAGCCCCCAGCGGAACCGACCGTCCTGCGGAGAGGCGATACGCAACTCATAAGAAGTATCTTTCACCTTGCGCGGGAATCCGCCAATGAGTGATGGGGGAATCCGCCCGAATCTATTCTCAGTGATGCTCCAGAAACCTGACTCACCATGCGAGACAAAGCCGGACAGGGTGTAGTCGTTGCCAAAGGTGTAGTCGCCGGCGAAGTGAGCTCTCCAGACCTCGTACTCATTGCCGAGACCATTCGGGGCGCTGGGCATGGCCTCGCCGTTGAATTCCACCGGCAAGTTGCGCACGGTGTTGCTGTCTGCAGCGGGTCCGCCGAGTTGCCTGTCGTCACCTGATACAGGAATCAGGACTTCTCCGCCTTCATCCCAGTCAAGCAGCTCGCCGCAGAAGATGGTCTGCGCCTTTTGGGACTGATCCGTCGACGAACGAACCACCGGGTACCAGGCCGCCGCCCACTTCGCGGAACCGCCCGGAGTAACTGCGCGTTGCAGTTGCCCCCGGTGACGGTCGCGGTTTGCGTAACGAGGGCGTTGGTGTCGCTGGAGTCTACCCGGAAGCTCGACAGCCGCAGCGACAGAGCATCGCTCGGGTCCCACGTCAGCGTACCCCAGAACGAGGTGGTCTCTGACTTCGCCCAGGGGCATACCGTCACCGAATTCATAGTCGGCGCCGCGCTTGTTGAAAGTGCCCGCGACGCGATAACCGAAGTCGCTATCGCCGATCGGACCGCCGACAGCGCCGGTCACTTCGTAGCTGTCGCCGTCGGAGTCAGGCGCGTACGCGTAATAAGGCGACCCGTGACCTCGTCAGTGGGCATCGCGGGCAAGTAGTTGACCGCGCCGGCGAAGGTATTTCGACCGAAGAAGGCCGTTTGCGGACCCTTGATTACCTCGACTCGCTCAAGATCAATCAGGGGCAGCACGCCGACGCCGTCAGAAACGTAGGCACCGTCCCAGAATACCGCGCCCGCACGGGATGCCGGCTGGGAGGCCTGGACGCCGAGGCCGCGAAAACGAATGTTCGGGTTATTGCGTCCGGAGGTGCCGCCCTGGCCGATGTTCTGGAGCGTAAAGCCCGGTGTGAAGGCCGACAGCGATTCGGTGTCGAGGATGCTGCGTTCGATGATCTGGTCCTGGTTCAGCGTCGAGACCGCGACCGGAATCTCCAGCAGCGTCTCGTCGCGCTTACGCGCGGTGACCACAATCTCTTCCTGTAAGGCCTGGCTGAGACCAGGCACCGGCAGCAGCGAGCAGGCTGCGACGGCGAGGATTGCTCGCGGTGCCTGCTTTGAAATCAAAGAAAATACTTTCACAGTTAAACCTCTGTTTTGCTCTTCACCCTGAAACCGCTGACAGCAAATGTTGCGCATATACAACGGAATGACGACTAGTTAATTAAATACCTTAACAGGCATTGAAATCAAACTATCACGGAATGTTGCAACTTACACAAAGATGTAGATGGAGCCGATAGAATTTCACGTTGCCACCCATACCCGGCGCGCATAACGGTCGAAATCGTCACTGTGCCGGGCCGACTCCATCGCTGATCGGGCAAGGGCTTCGGGCCGTCTGCCGCAATTTCCAGCCACAAAGGCCTTTTGCCGTGGCTTGCCCGCATCGCCCTTGAGGCCGGGCTGGCCATGGGTGACTATGCGGCTCCTTGAGCAAAGCAAGTCAGCAGCATGGATAAGCGCGCAGCACTGAAACAACGCATCCTGGGTCTCATTGCCGGCCAGGACCCCGCGGTGCTGATGAATGATGCCGACAAGCTTCAGCTCAAGAGCCTGCTCGATGAGCTGGTAGCGCACACGCTGGTGCCTGCCCCCATTGATGAGCTGGAAACAGTGGAGGGCGTCTGGACCAGCCTGTTCACCAGCTTCGCGGTCAAACATTCGGATGACAAGCCGATGATTCATAGCTTCGAGCCTGGCCAATCAAAGTTTTAATAACCTGCCCAAGATGTCCCGTGCACGTAACCAGTATTGACCAGGAGATCCACGCCGATACCCGGGCCTACAACAATGTGGTGTTCGTTCAGAATGAAGATCGCTCGGCCAACGGCATTGTTGTCATGCAAGGCGAATTCACGGGTGACGCAGACAACCCGCAGCGCTTTGGTGTGGCTTTTTACCGCGTCTCCCTGCGCGCTGCGGACGGTCAATCCGATGCACAACTGCGTGAACAATTCGGCCTGCAGCCCGATGATGCACTGGCCAAAGACTTCAAGCCGCCGCGCCTGCATTCCGATATCGTTTATCTCGACGACGATCTGCGCATCAACTACGGCGGTCTTGGCGGTTTCTACGTGCTCAAGCGCCTGACGCGGGCCGGCTTTTCGATCAACTATCCGGCCGCGGCATGAAGCCGGCTAATCAGGCCGGGCTCGGCGTTCAGCTGGGCTGGGGGGCAGGATCCTTCGCCACCGGCACGCTGTATAACGGTCTGGCGCTGTTCGGCCTGTTCTTCATGACCTCCATCATCGGCATAGAACCGGTGGTGGCCGGCTTGCTGTTATTTGTCACAAAAATCTACGACGCGGTGACGGATCCGCTGATGGGTGTGATCAGTGATCGCACCCGACATCGCTGGGGCGCGCGACGACCCTATTTGTTGCTCGGCAGCCTGCTGCTGGGCCCGTCTTTCGCCGCCCTGTTTGCCATTGGTCCACTGGAATCGACGCTCGCCACGCTGGCTTTGGTCGGCCTGGTGCTGCTGCTGCACGCCAGTGCCTACACGGTGTTCTCAGTGCCCTATATGGCCATGCCGCCCGTGCTGGCGCGCGACTACGATGCGCGCACGCGGCTGATGTCATTTCGGGTGCTGTTTTTAATGGGCGGTATTCTCATCAGTTCGTATCTCGGCCCGAAGATCGTGACCTGGGCCGGCGAGGGCGCAGACGGATATTTCTGGATGGGTATCACCTTTGCTGGTGTCGCCATGGCAGCCGGTCTGGTGGCCTTCGTCACCACGGCCGGACACGATGAGCCAAGTGCTCCAGCCGAAGCCGGGCAACGGCCGCTGCTTGCGCAACTACTGGCGCAGTTTCGCACCATCGCCGGTAACACGCCGTTCCTGCAGCTGATGGCGGTCAAGCTCTGCAAGCTGGTGGCGCTGGCCAGTGTGCTGGCCAGCACGCCGTATTTGTTTCGCTACGTACTGAATATGTCGACGGGCCAGATCGGTAATTACCTGTTGGTGTTTTCTATTTGCGGGGTTGTATCGATACCTTTCTGGCGGGCCCTGATGGGGCGTTTCGGCAAGCGCGATATCTTCATTGTTATTTGCATCTGGTACGCCGTGGCTGTATCCAGCTGGTTTTTCTGGTCACCGCAGGAAGCGGCCTACCTGATGTATGTGCGCGCATTGTTTATCGGCTTCGCCTCTACCGGCACTCTGCTGGCCGGACTGGCCTTGTTACCGGATACGATGGAATACGGCTCGTTAACTAGTGGGACGACTAACGACGGCGTTTATAGCGGCGTGTTTACCACCATCGAAAAGCTCAGCGGCGCGCTCGGGCCGCTCATCGTGGGCGCATTGCTGAGTGGTTTCGGCCTGATCAAGGGCCAGGTAGCGGCCGCCGACCAGCCGGAAAGCGCGCTGTTCGCCGTCAAGATTGCAGCTTCGCTGGTACCCGCAGCGCTTAGCTTGCTCGCGATACCCATATTGTTACGCTACCGGTTGACGCGTGGTCAGCTGGAGCAGCTGCGCGCTGCCGCGAACCCGGCCTGACGATACACATCGAAAATTGTTATAGCGCCAGCGTGCCGTCCGTGCGCGCGTCGCTGGGGACTACGAACTATGGCTGACCCTTCGATTCGGAAAAAACTCCAGGCCCGCGAATTCTTTCTGGCGCCTGGTGCCTATGACATGCTGACCGCATTGCTGATCAACCGGATCGGCTTTGACTGCGTGTACGCGCCGGGTTTCTGGATGATGGCGTCTTATCTCGGCCTGCCCGATGCCGGGATAGCCACCTACACCGACATGCTACATCGCATTACGCGGCTGGTCGAGGTCAGTGACGCGCCGGTCATCGCCGATGCGGATACCGGCTACGGTGGCTTGCTGAATGTTCGCCATACAGTGCGCGGCTACGAAGCAGCCGGCGTAACCGGTGTGCAGCTGGAAGACCAGGAGTTTCCGAAAAAGTGCGGCCACACGCCCAACAAGCGCCTGGTCACGGTTGCGGAAATGCGCGACCGGCTTAAAGTCGCGCTGGATACTCGCAGCGACGACAATCTGCTGATTATTGCGCGCACCGATGCGCGCAAGGGCGAGGGGTTCCAGGAAACGCTCGACCGCGCGCACGCGTTTGCAGAGGAAGGCGTTGACCTGCTGTTTCTGGAAGGCCTGGAAAGCCGCGAGGAAATGGTCGATGCCTGCCGGCAGCTGGATACGCCGATCCTGCTGAACATGGTTGAAGGCGGCGACACGCCGATCTTCTCCGCCGAAGAGCTTTCCGAAATTGGTGTGGCCTGCGCGATCTACCCCGCCATGAGCCCGCTGTCAGCGCTGGCCGCAATTGATTCCGCCTTACGCACGCTGCGCGAGACTGGAAATACGCCGGCGCCCCGCCAGGCGATGTTCGAGTTTGCTGATGCCTGCCGACTGATCGGTTTCGAAGACGTCTGGGCCTTCGACGAACAATGGGGCCCGAAGCAGTAGCGGGCAGTGTCAGTAACCGGAACAGGCGCCTATAGCGACACCTGTTCCGGCCAGCCGCCAGGCGTTTAGTCGTCCGACAACAAGTCGAAGTCAACCGAGTAAGACACGACGAACTTTAGCTCGTCGTTGTCGAGGCCCACTTATCGGCCGAAGAACCGTAGCATTGGTGTTGGTGATCATGAAGGAGAAGCCGCCGCGCGACAGCGACACGTTGTAGTCCGTGTAGCCGTCAGCCACGCCGTTAAACGCCTCGGAGAAATCACCGTCGTGGTAGCCGACGTGCAGCCCGAGTTCCAGGCCGCCGGCGACCACGAACGCATAGTCGGCCGCGACGTAATACGCCTGGCCGAAGCCGAAGTCCTGCCGTGAACCGTCCGCATTGGTACCTTCCTCAGCCTCAGTGTTGGCCAGAACATTAAGTGACAGGTTCAGGCCATACAGATTGACGGAGCCGTAGATCTCGCCGAAGTCGAATTCCGCGTTCTTGTCATAGTTGTAGTAAAGATAGCCGACGTCCCAGCTGAAGTTGTCGTCGCCGCCACCGAAACCGGCGTAGAGGTCATGCTCGTAGTTGAACACGCCGGCCGGCTCATAGCTGACGTTAGACACCCAGGTCCCGGCATACAGGCCGAAATCGCTGGCCCAGTCGATACCGCCTTGTACCGCCGGATTGTTCTCAGTTTGCGTCAGGCCACGCCATATATAGTTGTTGGTTACCGAAACGTTGGCGGAAAAATCATTGGCGTACGCCGGTGCAGTAATCATTGCCCCGGTGAGCACGGCCGCCAGGGTCAGTTTTTTAGGTGTTTTCATCAGGACTTTGCTCCAAAGAGAATGCATCCCGTCCGCGGAGGTTCCTCAACCCCGCGAACGGCCGGACCGAGTTTCGGATGCAAATATCGGGCCAACGCCTTAGACGCTCTAATCGCAAGCGGCAGTGTGCTAAGCAGGCGCCGTTTAGCGCCCGCAGTGCGCTTTTCTGGTGCAGGGGTTTTGTCCCGCGCACTAATCGGGTGCGGGTGTTGCCGGCGCTCGCGGCTGCGACGTCGCGTATACTCATTGGCCGTTTTAGATGCTCGAGATACGTCATGCGTATGCTTTTATTGACGCTGCTTCTCATTGCCATGTCGTCAGCACTGTCTGCGGCGATGGCGGCAGATAGCTGCCAGGACATCGTGGCTGCGACGATCGCGGAAATGCGCGCCGGCGAGTCGGCCTGGGATGCGCGGTCGGAGGAGCTTGCGCGCACCGCCGCCGGTTCTGCCTGTGTGAAAGCGATGTCCATCGGTAAGCTAACGACAGACTCCGCCGCGGCGCCTGCGTCGGTCGCGGCTGGCAGCGCGGCTGTTACCAACAGCGAAACTGCGGCTCAGCCCGGCCCCGCCGCAGCTGATGCCGAAGAGCAGCCGGAGGAAGGTAAGGCCGGCTGGAAATTCCTCGGCTTTGACGTGAACACCGTTGATGGATCACCGTCGAAGAAGCCGTATGAGCGCAAACGCTAGGCTGCTTTGCGCTGACGCGGGTCCGGACTGCAACTGGTCTTTCCGGGAAAAGTGTCGGAACCGCAGTTCGCTCAGGCCGGCCGGTTATCGGTTCGGTCGATGTCGGAAATGAGTCTGCTCCAGCCGCTGCCGGCTGTGGCGGCGGTATTTTGCGACGCTGCCGCCTGAATCGTCCTGGTCGCCGGCAGCGAATTTATCTAGTGAATTTGCCTCGAATGGAACCCGACGTATGACCGAAAAACAGACCTTGCGCTCAAGCTATCTGCCCACACACGATGAGGCTGCCCGGCACGCCTTCGTTGGCGCGCTGAAGGGCTATGTCAATGGTCCGCTGGAGCAGCGACTGGCCGAGGAGTATTCGAGCCGGCTGGCGCCGGACTTTGAGCGCGCGCAGGGCCATTCGCCGCGCGACCGCGACGAGGGTGCCAGTGCTTTTGCCCACAGCCACAGGTATCAGCTTTGGGGTGCGTCGGTGTTTACCTCACAAGACCTGATGTGGGAAACCGTTGGTGAGACCTGCGAGCGCGTATTGCCAGCGTTTGTTGAGTGCCGCGCCGCGCTTGAGAGCGGGTCAAAGCTTGGGCGCCTGGAACTGGACACTGAACTTCGTTTACCGGAACCGATTCGCGACATAGAAATCCATCGTCAGCCCGGTGGGTACTTCGATTCGCAAGTCGAGGAGGGTCTGCTGACCGGCCTGAAGTACTTCGGCACCATTGAGCTATACCGAAATGCCAAGGGGCTGGGTACCGGCGTACAGGTGGGCGAGCCCGGCATGGGTCGTTACCTGCTCGGTGCGCTGAAGCGACGTTTCCCCGATCTGCAGCCCAAGCGCATTCTCGATCTCGGCTGCGGTGTGGGTGTCGAAACGACGGCCTACAAAGAAGCTTTTCCGGATGCCGAGGTCTGGGGCCTGGACCTGTCGGCGCCTTTGCTGAGTTTCGCCCATACCTGGGCTGAAGACTGCGGGCACGCGATAAATTTCCGCCAGGCCGATGCCCGCAAGACAGGCTTTCCGGATCAGCACTTCGACCTGATCATGTCGCACATTCTGTTCCATGAAACCTGGTTCGACATCCTGCCCGAGATTATGCGCGAGGCTTACCGGGTGCTGGCGCCAGGCGGCGTTTTTCTGAACGGCGATACACCCTATCAGCCAGCGCGCCTGTCGATCCCCAAGCAGGTGACGAATGCCTGGCAGGTGGTGAACAACGGCGAGCCGTTCTGGGTCGGTTATGCCGATATGAATATGCGCGATGAACTGATTGCCGCCGGCTTTCGACGCCGACAAGGCTTTTGCCGAGTACGACCCGCTCGGCCAGGGTGAATATCACATCTTTGGTGGTCACAAGGAGGCGGGTTGATGAGTACCGATACACCCGGCCCCGAACGCCTGCCGCGGCCGCGCCAGATAGAGTCGCTAAGCCCCGACCAGGTGGTCGCCGTGGTATTGCGCCTGGCCATGGAAGTCAGTGTTTTGCGTGACCGGCTGCACAGTCATGAATTGCTGCTGGCAGAGCACGATCTGTTGTCGCCGGAGGCCGTTGATGCCTTTACCCCCGGGCCCGAGGCCAGTCAGCACAGAAAGCTTGAGCGCAGCGCACTGATCGAAAAGATTATTGCTGATCTTTCCTGAGTCCCAGGCGGGGCAGGGTAAGCACGCCCGTCGGCACCATCATGGTTTTTTCCTCGGTCATTAACTCGACCGAGGCCTGCAGCCCGTCGCGGCCCAGGCCGGATTGCTTGTAGCCACCGAACGGTGCGCGTAAATCGCGCGCCAGCGGCGTGTTGACCCACACGGTGCCGGCCTTGATGTTCTGCGCTACGTTCATCACTGTGGGCAGGTCCTGCGACCAGACGTAACTGACCAGACCGTATTCCGAATCGTTGGCGATGGTGATGGCCTGTTCGGCATCATCCACCACCTGCAGGGTGGCGAAGGGCCCGAAAATTTCTTCCTGGCAAACGCGGGAACTGTTCGAAGTAGCCAGTACCGCCGTGGGTTGCACGTAATAGCCGTCGCCCAGGCCCTCAGCAGCCTTGCCCCCGCACAGCAGCCGGCCGCCTTCCGCTTCAGCGATGCCAACGTAGGACAGCACCTTGTCGCGATGCCGGGCAAAGGCCATGGGCCCCACTTCGGTGCTTGATGCGAACGGGTCGCCCACCACCACGTTGCTCATGCGCTCGCTAAAGGCGGCGATGAATTCATCGGCCACCGGTCGTTCCACCAGGATTCGCGAACCGGCCAGGCACTGCTGACCGCTGCCGGTGAGAATCGCCAGCAATGAGCCGTCGATGGCCTGCTCGAGATCCGCCGAGGCGAGCACAATATTGGCCGACTTGCCGCCCAATTCCAGGCCCACTTTTTTAATCGTTTTGGCTGCCGCAGACATGATGGCGCTGCCGGTGGCGGTGCCGCCGATAAAGCCGATCACGTCCACGCCGGGGTGCGAGACCAGCGCCTGGCCCGTCACGGGGCCCCGGCCGTTCACCAGGTTGATCACGCCGGGCGGCAGATCGGCTTCCTGCAGCAGTTCGACAAAGCGCAGGAGTGAGTAGGGACAGTACTCCGACGGCTTGATTACGCAGGTGTTGCCCAGCGCCAGGGCCGCAGCCAGCTTCATGGAGGACAGCACCAGCGGTGCGTTCCAGGGCGACAGGATCGCTGCTACGCCGGCCGGCTCGCGGGTCACTACCGACAGGTAGTCACCGGTTTGCGTGAAGGCCTGCCCGGCCATGGTGCCCGCAACTTCGCTGAAGAAATCGAAGTTCTCGATGGTGCGCGCCATGTGCATGCTTTTCACACCGTTTAGCGGCAGTCCGACTTCCAGCGACTGAATGATCGCCAGTTCCTCGCTATGCTTTTCCAGAATGTCGGTAATGCGACGAATAACTCGCTTGCGCTCGCGATGCGGCAGGCGCGCCCAGCTACCCTTATCAAAGGCATTACGCGCAGCGCGAACGGCGCCGTCGACTTGCTCGACGCTGGTCTCGACCAGATCGTAAAGATACTCACCCGTACCCGGGTAATAGTTTTTCAGACGCTCGGCTTCCGGGCTCACGTCCAGTCGCGCGCCATTCACCCAGCCCGGGATCTCAGCCGGCAGATTCAGGGCGTAACGTTGTTTCAGTTCAGCAAGACTTGCTACGGCTGCCATCGGGGATACCTCATTAATAGTTGCAGCACAGGGAGCGGTGACCTGTCACCGCCGTCCGCCAATTCCTAGTGATGATGCCCGCCCGCGCCATGGGCGTGCCCGTGCGCCAGTTCTTCGCTGCTGGCTTCACGCACATCGACCAGTTCGATGGCGAAAGTCACCGTCTTGCCGGCATAGGGATGGTTCAGGTCTACGTCGATCACCGAGCCGCCGACCTTCACCACGGTTACGTTGCGCAGTCCGTCTTCCGTTTGCAGCTGTATCGGCATCCCCGGCCTGAGCCGCGCAGCCCGCGGCACCAGCTTTTTCTGAATGCGCTGTACCCAGTCGTCCTGGCGCTCACCGAATGCCTTGTCCGGTGCCAGCGTTACTTCAAAGTGTGCGCCGCATTCGCGTCCCTCAAGCGCCGCTTCCAGCCCCGGCATTACATTGCCGTGGCCGATCAGCGCCGCTACGGGTTCGCCGCTGCGACTGGATTCCAGTTCAGCGCCCTGTTCGTCGCTCAGCACATAGTGAAAGCTGGCCACGCGATCTTTTTCCGCCTTTAGAAGTTCGTTCATCGTCCTGGAAGTATCTGCATAGTGCTAAAGCACAAATGATGGGCTGCGCACGGAGAATTTGCCACCCTGATTCCGTCGCAGGCAGCGCCGTCTGCAGCGCCTGAAAATTTATAAGTGTCGGTCCAGGTAGTGCGCTGGAGGATCGGATTCCAGGCGTGGCGAAGTCGTTCGGGGCCTGGCTGGTAGAGCAGGCCCCGGACTCTCGCTCAGACGTTGCGCCCGGGCACGACCATGGTTTCGCTCTCGCCGGCCCGCCAGATCTGGCGCGGCGCATAGCCTTCCTTGCGCATCAGGTGTTCGCTGTAGACGATGCGCTCGGCATCCAGGCGTGCCAGCTGGCCGCGCGGTGCGTGGAGTAGTTCCCGGCCCAGTTCGAAGGAGGAGCCCGGCCACTTGAATACTTTCATGCCGTGTTCCCATTCCGGTGTATCGACGTCCAGCAAGGCCACCTTGCCGAACATCTGGCAACCCATCACGCAGGCCCAGCCGGCCATGGGGTTGGCTACCGCCAGCGCTACGCGCGGATCGCGTTGCATGGCTTTGACTTTAGGACTGTTGGGTTGCGGAAAGAAATACACCGAGAAACCATCGTTGTAGAACTCCAGCGGGGTGACGCTGGGCTGGCCGCTCTTCATGGTGGTGCCCAGGTAGCCGATATTGGTCATGGTCAGGACCCGCTCGATACGACTCTCCAGCATCTCGATGGGCATGGTCTTGGTGGGCCAGGGTTCTTGTTCCAGCCAGGGATGGGCGACGCTCATGGGTTTCTCCTTAAATCAGGCGATCATTGTTATCGGGCTCGTCGGCATTGCGACGGCGGCAAAGCCAAGGCTAAGCCATCGGTATAGCAGAATCACTTTGTTTGTCGCGCGCCGGCCGCAGGCAGAGTCCGCGCAGTGACCTGGACCTGGCCTGGTCAACGCGGCTGCAAGGCCTGCCAGGCAAGAGCCTACCGGGGGATTGGTGTCTCGCGCCGCCAGCTTGAGCCCCGGCGCGTGCAAGCACCGGTCCGGCTCAGCACACGCTTTTTGCGCTAGGCTATCAGTATGTATGCTGCTCGACTGTGGTTCGCTCGCCTGGCCGTTGTCTATGGTCTGCTGATTTTCAGCTTTCTGGCCTGGCTGTATATCAGCGCGCCCCTCGAGCACATCAGCAACTTTGGCATCAGTGCCACGGGTTCGCCGGAATCCATCAATTTTCTGCGCGCCGGTCCGGGTGCCCTGTTTCTGGGAATGGCCGTCGCGGCGCTGGCCGGCTTGCTCAGCCCGCGACATCTGCGGCTGTGCCTGGCAATTCTGATTTTGTTCAACGGCTGTATCGTCGTCGTGCGCCTGCTGGGAATCGCTGTCGATGGCGTCACGCCACTGCAGCTTACCGAGCTGCGCGACGAGGGTATTTCCTGGTTGCTTTTTCTGGCCGCCTGGCTCGCATATCCTGTTGCTGCTGAACCCTAGTACGCCGGCGTCGGACCGGGTACTGATCATTCCCGGCCCGACACCGACCTGGCCGCGCTCAGTAAGTTTTCAGCGAGAAAGCCACCGGCAGCGAGCCGGAGATTATTTTTATTCCGGTGACAGTTTGTTTAATCGCTAACGTAAATCGGGCGGCGAGGCGTGTTATGCACTACCCAGGCAAGGAAGTCTGACCTGCCGGGATCAAAATTGATGTTCACCGACCAGAACTGGTCGGCCCGATGCGGCAAGCTTGATTGATTGTAAGGGCCAGAAATCTCTATGTATCCTCGTGCCTTAATTCTGCTTGCGGCGGCCACCACTGTGGCTGGTTGTGCCAACGTGTCGCGCTCGCTGCCCGCCACCCTGGGCAGTCACTCCGGCGCTCTGTTCAGCGATGCACGGACTGTCGCGATGGGCTTGCTCGGCAATGAGCAGGGACGTCCGGTGAACTGGACCTGCTCGGCCTGAAAATTCTTAACTGGAACATCAAGAAAGGTTTGCAGGCGGGTTGGCAGGCAGACCTGGCCGAACTAACCCGCGATAAAGACCTGGTGTTGATGCAGGAAGCCGGTCTGGAAGAACAACTGCCCGAGGCCATTCAATTTATGCAGCACTGGTCTTTTGCGCCGGGTTATCGCAGCGGTAGCCAGCTTACCGGGGTGATGACACTCAGCGGCATCGCGCCGCTGATCCAGTGCAACCTGGTGACAATGGAGCCATGGCTGAATACTCCGAAGGCAACTTCCATCACCCAATATGCCGTGAAAGACAGCGACGAGACCCTGCTGGTGGCCAACATTCATGCGGTCAATTTCACCTGGGGCTTGAAAGCCTTTCGTGCCCAGATCGAGGCCATGCAATCGGTTCTTTCCGCGCACAGCGGGCCGATTATTATGTCCGGCGATTTCAATACCTGGAGCAGCAAGCGGCTCAGACTGCTTGCTGCAGTGACCGCAGAACTGGCCATGCAGCCGATTGGTTTTCAGGACGATCAGCGCACGCGAACGTTTAACTACGCCATCGACCATATTTTTGTGCGCGGGCTGAATCTGGTTGGCGCCAGCACGAAGGCGGTGCAATCTTCCGACCATAATCCATTGACGGCCGAGTTTTCCCGATGAGAATACTGATGTCTTGTCCTGCCATGCTTATTGCTTGGCTCTGCATCAATGGCGGCGCCTGCAAGCGTCGACGCTGAGCTTGAGTTTCTGCTGGATGCGGTGGAGCAGAGCGACTGTACTTTCACGCGTAATGGCAGTGAGCACACCGCCGCGTCCGCGGCCGCCCACCTGCGCATGAAATACCGGCGCGCCGGTTCGCGGGTTAATGGTGCCGATCAGTTCATCGAGCGCCTCGCCAGCCGCAGCTCGCTGAGCGGCAAGCCCTATACTCTGCAGTGCGGTGAGGCCGCGCCGGTGCCTGCGCGTGAGTGGTTGCAGCAGAAACTGGCTGCCTACCGATCGGCCGCCGAAGTCGCGCTACCCGCTGGCTAGCGCTGGCGCAAAACGGCGAACGCGGCGCATCAATAGAGTTTCGATTTCACCGCCCAGTAGGACGACATTGCGGTCGTTTACAGGGCGCCGAACACCTGCTTGAGTAAATCGGTGCTGCGTTTCAAGGGTTCGCTGCGGATCGCCGCTTCTTCCCTGGCCAGGTAGACAAAGATACCGTCGAGCCCCTTGTCCACGACGTAACCGCTGAGATCTGCATCCACCTGCGGCACGAAAGGCAGCGCGTTGTATTGTCCCATTACGCTCGTATAGGTTTGCGCGGCGCCTACCTCGTCCAGGCTCTGGTCGACGATGGGCTGCATGGCATCCGCCAGCGGTGCGGACATTTTGCTGCGCAGGTAAGTGGTGGCTGCATCTTCCGGACCGTTGTAGATGCCCATCACGTCATCGATGGTCAGTTCACGAATGGCATTGATGAACAGGCTCTTGGCCTGAGGTGTGGCGACCTCGGCCGCACGGTTCAGTTCCAGCTCCAGTTCGTCGAGCTTGCCGGCCATGCCAACGCGGTCAAGGGCAGACCGAACGCTTTGCAAACTTGACGGCAGTGGAATGTGGATTAGTGGATCCGCATTGAAACCATCCGTCTGGCCGAGTGAGTCAACCACGCGCGTGGTGCCGACTTCCAGGGCTTCCTTCAGACCGGCACCGATCTGTCCGCTGGTCAACGCGGCTGCCGACGGGATGCTCGATGTGTTTGCCGTGCTGGCCTTGTCTTCCTTGTTCCGGCCCAGCAGGTCATCCAGCCAGCCGGCTTGGGCGGCCGGGAGCAGTCCGACGGTGGTGGCCATGATCAGGGCCATTGCAGTGAGTCGCTTGCTGCGCATGATTTATCTCCGCTACAGGCGGCCAGAATAGCAGTAAAGCGCCGGGCTATAGGGGGATTCGTGGGCGCAAAACCAGAGGGCCTGAGGCCGCGGTCCGGTAATTCCATGCAGGCAAACAGGGGCTTTGCCCGGGCGGCCTGGTCATGCGGCCATAGCATGGGATAGTCCGGCGCATGGCAGCGCAGCAAAAGCCGCAGCCGTCGCGTTACCATTGCGCAGCTTTCGCAATCACTAGTGTTCTGTTTAGAAGGATTTGATGATGGCAGTCGATTTCGGTCTCGCGCTGGATTTCTGGAGTACTAAAAAGCCAATGAGCCAGCATCTCGAGGATTACACGCGCCTGCTGAAGATTGCCGAGGACTACGGCTTTCAATTCCGTCTGGGCCGGCGAGAATCGGCCGATGAAACTGCAGCCCGGGCACACGCCTTCACCGCTTGCTGGTACTGGCGTCGCTGGCGAATCGTACCTCCTTGCGCCTGGGCACCGGCGTCACCTTACTAACGGTGTGGCAGCCGCTGCGCCTGGCCTATGACGGCGCCATGCTGGACCAGCTTTCCGATGGCCGGCTCATCCTGGGCGTCGGCGTCGGTGTCGGTCCGGTGATGAAACGCTACGGCGTGCCCAAGGAAGAGGCTGGCTCGCGCATGGATGAGACCATGGAGCTGCTGAAAGCGATGTGGTCCGGTGCCGATCATTATCACGGCAAACATTTTCACTTCGATGGCGGCGTGCTGCCCGGGCCGGTACAGGCGGGCGGGCCGCCTATCTGGGTCGGCGGCACTGTCAAGCGATCGATACGTCGAGCGGTAGAACTGGGCGATGCCTGGTATGGCGCGACCCAATATCATTTCGAGCTGATCAAGCGCCAGGCACTGCGCTATCGGCAGGCGCTAGAGGCGAGTGGCGGCGACGCATCCGGAGCGACCGTGGCGATTAACCGCACCGCATTCCTGGCCCCGACGGACGATCAGGCACGCCGCGAAGGCAAGCCTTACGTCAGCGACGTACTAAATTTCTACGCAGCTTTCGGCGCCGTGACGGATGCCGAAGGTAATTCGCTGGACCCGAAGACCGACCTGTTCGAACGCGTAGGCGACGAAGTGGTATTCGTCGGTAGTCCGGCCACTTGTATCAACAGCATTGAACGTTACGTGGAAGCCGGCGTCACGCAGTTTAATTTGCGTGTGAGTATGGGCGACATGCCCACGGAACTGGTAGAGCGCAGCATACGATTGCTGGGTGAGCAGGTGTTGCCGCGCTTTAGATAAGCGCGTTAGCGGAGCAGTCGCGCAAGCAAAGGCCCATAAACATTAAGATCTTAAGAAACCTTGGACTTGCCCTGATCCTGTTGCTGCTGGTCAGTGCGGCCTTTTTGTTCAGCGCGCGAACCGGCCTGCTCACGCCCGGCGAAGCGGAAATGCGGGCCAGGTATTCGCTGCCCGGCTCGCGCTTCCTGGAACTTGACGGGCAAACCATTCACCTGGTTGATCAGGGCAGCGGAATGCCCATCGTCCTGATGCATGGTTCCTTCGGCAGCCTGCTGAACTGGAATGACTGGGCGCAGGCGCTGGCCACCGACTACCGGGTGATCCGCTTTGACCTGCCGCGGACGGGTTTGTCAGGCTCGAGCCCGGATGGTCGCTATGGCCCGGAGACCAATATGCAGATCATTCAGGCCCTCAGCCGGGAACTGCAGATTGAGGAGTTCTTCCTGGTTGCCACTTCCAGTAGCGGCGAGTCAGCCGCGGCCTATGCGGCTGAGTACCCGCAGAAGATCAAGGGTCTGATCCTTTCCAATATTGCCGTCGGGCCCTTTGCCATGGACCCGTCGCACTGGTCACCAGTGTTCAAGTTATTGATACGCATCGATCCGCTGTTCAAGGGTTGGCGTCCCAGGCTGTTCTGGCGGGAGGTCATGCGTAACAACTTCGCCAATCCGGCCAGGATCACATCGGCACAGGTGGCTGAGTGGACGGACCTGAACAACCGCGCGCAGAGAATGCCGCCGCTGGTCTTTGGCAAGGACGATCCGCGCCCATTCGTGCGCACCCCGTCAGACCTTGCCCGCATCGAGTCACCAACTTTGTTGTTATGGTCGGCGAACGATGCTGAGTTGCCGGTGGAAACCGTTGGCCAGGCTGCGCTGGAATTTCTTGCTGCCGAGGACAAGCAGCTGCACACAGTAGCCGATTGCGGTCACATGATGCCTTTGGAGTGCGGCGCTGCAAGCGCGCAAGTCGCGCGGTCTTTCTTCTCAAGGCTGGTAATGCCAGGCCGATGATCAGCGCAAGCTGAGTCGATCTTTATAGAATAATGCGGGCACTGATTGCCGGCCGCGCGCTCGACGCTACCAGCGAATCGCCGGCACAGTCACCAAGCCGGCAGCATTGACATAATCCTGTCCTTGCTGAGTTCGCGAATTAGCGATATTCGCCAGACCACGCGGGTCTCGGGCGTGTGCTCAGTAGTCGCCAAGACCGTTATATAATTTTTCCTCAGTTTAAGGGGCTATCTGAAAATCATGAAGCTGTCCGGATTCATATTAGCGGTCGGTCTGTTGTCCTTGTCGTTAGCGGCGCAGGCCCAGCAATGCACCGGTGGCGCGGTCAGCACACACGAGGCATATCTGCACGGTCGCTTTGAGACGCGCATGCAGTCCGCGCAAGGCAACGGCGTTGTCAGTTCATTCTTCCTCTATAACGCCGATCTCGGTTGCAACTGGCCGGCGGAAAATAACGAAATCGATATCGAGATGACGGGCAATAGGGACAGTTCCGTTCAGTTCACCACGCATTACCCGGGTCCCTGGAGTTCCACGCAGATAGTCCCGACCGGATTCAATCCCCACGCTGAGATGCACGACTACGCCTTCGAATGGGAGCCCGGCGTGGTTCGCTGGTTTGTTGATGGGGAGCTGGTGTATACGCAGAACGCGTCATACGTATACGGCCTGATGTACCCAATGCGCATCATGATGAACCTTTGGGCTGCGGATTCGCCAAGCTGGGTCGGAGAATTTAGTCCTGAGGTGCTTCCCGTACAGTCTTCATACGACTACGTTCGCTACTATGCCTATACGCCGGGTAGCGGTAACGCCGGTACCAACAATAACTTCACCCTGCAGTGGGCCGACAATCTCGACAATCTGGACTCAGAACGCTGGGAAACCAGTGAGTTTGGCGGCTTCGGGGGTAATTACTGCACGTTTATTTCGCCCAACGTCGACAACTCGGGTGGTCTGTTGCAACTGTTGTTGACGGACCCGCCGAATTCCACCAATAGCCCGGTGCATTTCAGCGTTGATGCCAGTTCATTGAATCTGGCACCTTTCGACAGGATGTATGTCAATGGCGAATTCAACAACTGGTGCGGGCTGTGTAATCCGATGTCCGATAACGACGGAGACGGGATCTGGGATTTGACCATTTCATTGCCCGCTGGCAAGTATGAATATCTGTATACGAAGAACGGCTGGCAGGAAACTGGCGGTGCGCCGCAAGGCAGTAGTTGTGACATCTCGCCCTGCGATGCCTATGGGAATTACGGCGTTATCCGTTCCTTATGGTGCCGGCATCGTCGAGACTGAGACCTACTGCTGGGCCGGCTGTGATTCCTGCGCTGCCACCGATGCCGACAGCGACGGCGCGCGGGACAGTGCGGACAACTGTATCAATCACGCCAACGGTGTCGATCTGCCCGACGGCGGCGGTAACGTTCAGTTAGACACAGACGCTGACGGATTTGGCAACGCCTGCGATGCAGATTTTGATAACAGCGGCGTGGTGAACTTTGCCGATCTTGCCGCGTTCAAGGCTAATTTCGGGACCAGTAGTCCGGAAATGGATCTGGACGGTAGCGGCGTGGTCAATTTCGCTGATCTGGCGCGCTTCAAATCATTGTTCGGCAAGCCGCCGGGGCCCAGCGGGACAGTGCCCTAGGTATTCAGGCTTCGCGTAGCCGGTTCGAAGTTCCTAAAAACGCCGGCTACGGTTCGCTTTCGGGATGCCAGCCCATATCGATAACCTCAAGTTCATCAAAGCCGATGGGCGTAGGGGAAATCCACATGACTCCGCGCAGCCCGTCGGTGAAGTAGGGGTCGCCGGTCAGGTTTCCGCGCGGCTCTTCGTAGGGTGCTGCACCTACGCCCGGCGCATAGCCGAACGCGGCCAGTCCCTGCGAGTAGGCCAGGTCTTCGATCAGGAACTCGCGTGTTTCGTCCACGTCGGGATCGATTTTGTGGGTGGTAATGGTCTTGAGCGTCAGGCGCACGCCGATGTCGCGACTGATCTGGCCGATCCATACCGGCACGCCGTCCAGGCGCAGCGGCGTGAGCCAGATGCGCAGATGATTTCGCTCGTTGATGCTGGAGCGGGCGCGCTGAAAAGCAGCGTCCTGAGGGCGCCCGAATACGTACAGCGCGCTGACCGGCGAATAGCGATATTCGCCGCCGGCCAGTGCTGACATCCCGGTCTTGAGCAATGAGCCGGTATAGATGGTTTCCGTTTCATCCCAGCCGGAGCGCAACAAGGCGTAATAGAGATCCTTGACCTTGCCGACAAAAGCGATATTCAGCGGGTCTCCGTAGTCCTTGTCCTTCTTGTCACGGACGCAGCAGGGCAAGGCTTCCAGGGCGGCCACCAGGCCGTCCAGGTCCACTTGCACGAGCTGATCTTCGCTATACATTCCGGCGACGTCGACTTCATAGTGATCCAGACGCAGGCCTGGAACCGGTACGAAGAAGGTCATTCGGTAAGGTTCTGCTCCGCGCGCGAATACATCCACGTTAAAGGACTTGGTGCCTTCGTCTACACGGCTGAAGATATAGCCGGAGCGCGTCTCCCCGGCGGCCACGTCCAGGCCCATGCTGCGCTCAACCATGGTCTTGTCGAGGGCTCGGTTTCTCAGCAGATCCTCGAAGTAATTGCGCGCTGCCGTCTCCACGGGCGTGTAGTAGGAAGCGTCCAGCCCGATCGGTAGAAAAAACAGCGCTTCATCGCCAAGGTTTTCGATTTGTATCCAGACTGGCTGAACGTTATTGCGGTACAGCTTGATACCAAATATTGCCTGAGTTTCCTGCGCGCTCGGCACCGCCGTGGTGACCCGCACATTACGCTCGGTTTGCTGGTGGAAACGGTCATTCGGTGGTGGCACGGGTCGATAACTTGCATCGGCAAAATCCTCGGCGGCCAGGGTCCATGGCGCTAACAAAACCAGCAGCGTCAGGTAGCGGGTCATTCTTCGAGACTCACTCATCGTCGAGATTCCCCCACAGCAACACGTCGGCTTCGTCAAGGCCGATGGGCTCGTCGGCGATCCACATGACGACGCGCAGCCCGTCAGTGAAGTAGCGGGCGCCGGAGAAAGTATCGCGGGGTGCATCAATGCTGGCCGGCTCTCCGCCTTCAGTAAAACCAGCGCGCAAAACCGACTGGCTGTACCAGAAATCCTGCAGCACATAGTCACGCGCCTGGTCAATATCGGGATCAATACGGTAAGCGTCCGAAGCGGCCTGACTCGCGTTCAATTCCTGGCTGGCCTGGCCAAGCCAGACGCGCTCGCCGTCAATCAGCATGGGCGCCAGCCACAGCCTTAGTTCCTTGCGCTCACTACCGTCCGAGCGAGACTTCTCGAAGGTGCCATCCGGTCGCCGTCCCCGATATCTTTGCGCCCGGGCCACGACGGTAACAGCACTGTCGGCCTCGGTCTCATCCCAGCCGGCGCGCAGCAAGGCTCGGTGCAGATTCTCGCCTGAGCCGATCAGGAGCAGGTTGAAAGGGTCGCCGGCGCCGGTGCCCGACTCATCGGTGCTGCAGCAGGCGAAGGACTGCGTGGCGGTGCGTATCTGTGCTCGGGTCAGCTGTTGAATCTCGGCGTTGCTATACAGCTCGTCTAAATTGACCTGCATGTAGTCTGCAGTGAAGCCGGGCATCGGTATAAAAAAAGTGAAGTTGAAGTCTTCACTACTGTTAAAGGCGTCAAGATTGAAGCCCTTGGTGCCTCGGCTTAAGTTCGTGTAGACGAAACCGGATCGGGATTCGCCGGCCGGGATGCGCCGCGGCATGGCGTTGTCGTGGAACCAGCGTTCCATCTCTGCCTTGCCATCACTGCTGAACCCGCCGCGATGCATCCAGGCGACTTCCAGCGGCGAGTAGTAGTCCGGATCAATGCTCCATATCGTGATGCGAATCGGCGAACTGCCGGTGTTCTCAAGCTTTATCCAGACCGGCTGAATTCCCTTGTCGTACAAAGACAGCCCGAAAACGGCGCTGGTCTCCGCGGCATCAGGAACAGCGGCGGTGACACGCACCGGGCCTTCACTCTGGGTGATGCCACGACCCACGAACGGATAGCTGGCCGGGTCTTCGGGTGAAAAGGAACTGGTCGCGCAGCCGACGGTGGCGGAACAGAATGATGACCAACAACAGTGATGATGCAGTCGTGCGCATCCTCCGTCGACAACGACGGTGTCTGCCGATAGGGGGATAAATCCGGACCTGAAACGCACTTAACTGCATGTCTTTAATACCATTTTTATGCTCTTAACCAACAGGCTAGGCGCGGCGCAGGGAATAGTCAATAAGCGAAAGTACGGTCGGCCGGGGTCGCGTCTGTCTAGCCTGCTACGCGGACGGTAGCCGCCAGCAGCTGATACTTCGGGCCGCCACGGCCAAGCTCGGCGCCGACCACCTGGCCGGCGCGCCGGGGTCGCTGGAGAACATTAGACGCCAGTCGCGGCCGGCCACTGCAGGCAAGCTGAACTGGATGATGTGCTCGTCGCCGTTGATTAGAACCGCAATAGCCTCGTCATGGTCGCCATCATGCTGAACCTGTGTTGGCTGGTCTGCGGTATCGGCGAGCAGCAGCGTGAAGGCCTTCGCAGATTGCCAGCCCGCCTCGCTGAGCTCGCTGCCATCGGGCTTGCGCCAGTCGATGTCGGGCCAGCCGTTCACAGTCTGATGCTGCCCGTGGGCATATGACGAGCTGCGCAGTAACGGCGTTTTACGTCGCAAGTCAATCAGCCTGCGGACGCTATCCGTGAATTCCGGGTCCGCGGCTAGGCCGGACCAGTCGAGCCAGCCGGTGGCATTGTCCTGCGCGTAGGCGTTGTTGTTGCCGCTCTGAGAGTTGCCGAACTCATCGCCGGCCAGCAGCATGGGCGTGCCTTGCGACAGCAGCAGGGTTGCCAGCATGTTCAGCCGCTGCCGACGCCGTAGTGTATTGATCTCCACATCCGCCGTGGTCCCTTCCGCACCGTAGTTACGACTGAAATTGTGCTGGTGGCCATCCCGATTGTTTTCGCCATTGGCCTGATTGTGGCGTTGAGCAAAGGCGCAGGTATCGGCCAGCGTGAAACCGTCATGGCTGGTGATAAAGTTCACGCTCGCTGCAGGCCCGCGGGCCGAAGGTTCGAAGATTTCCGCCGAGCCGTGCAGCCGCTGAGCGAGTGCGCCGGCTTGCGCCTGGTCGCCTCGCCAGAATTTACGCACGGAATCCCGAAAGCGATCGTTCCACTCGCTCCATGGCGGGCCGAAGTGGCCGAGTTGATAGCCGTCCGGCCCCGGGTCCCAGGGCTCTGCGATCAGCTTCAGGCGGCTCAGCGCAGGGTCAGCGGCAATGGCCTGCAGCAGGGGATGTTGCGATGAGAACCCATGCGCGTGTCGGCCGAGGATAGTCGCCAGATCAAAACGGAAACCGTCAACGCCCAGTTGTTCGCTCCAATAGCGCAGACTATCGAGCACCAGGCGCTGAACTACCGGGCTATCGGCATCCAGCGTATTGCCGCAGCCCGTGTCGTTGATGTACTCGCCTGGCTGTTCAGGCAGCGTGCGGTAGTAGCTCAGGTTATCAATGCCGCGAAAACTCAGGCTGGGTCCGAGCGTGTCACTTTCACCCGTGTGGTTGTAGGCCACATCCAGGATGACCTCCATGCCGGCAGCATGGATTGCGTCCACCATTTCGCGGAATTCTGCCAGACCGCCCGCGCCGAGATAACGATTGGCAGGTGCGAAGAAATTGATCGTGTTGTAGCCCCACAGGTTGCGCAGTCCGCGCCGCCGCAGCGCCGCTTCGTCCACAAAGGCCTGCACCGGCATCAGTTCCAGCGCAGTGATGCCGAGGGCTTTTAAATACTCCAGAACCTCAGCGTTGCGCAGTCCCCGGAACTGGCCACGTTCAGCCTCGGTCAGGCCGGGGTGTTGCATGGTGTAGCCGCGCACATTCAGTTCATAGAGCACCGTGTCCGCCCAGGCCACCGGCGGGTGCAGGCGCGGCGTGGCCGCAGCGGGTGCGACGACGAGGCTCTTGGGGACGAAAGGCGCGCTATCGCTGTGACTGATTTGCAGCTCGTCGCCGCTGTCGGCCGGGACAAAATCGAACACGGCCGGGTCCCAGCTCAGTTCGCCGTCCAGCAGTCGCGCATAAGGGTCGAGTAGCAGTTTGGCAGGATTGAATCGTAGTCCGTCCGCCGGAGCATAGTGGCCGTGGACCCGATAGCCATAGCGTTGGCCGGGCTGGCAGCCCGGCAAATAGCCATGCCAGACATTTCCCGTGCAGTCGGGCAGGTCCATCCTTGCCGTTGCCTGGCCGGCGCCATCAAACAGGCACAGCTCCACCCGCTCGGCGCCGGCCGAGTAAAGGGCGAAATTGGTGCCGTGATCGTCCGGGCTGGAGCCCAGAAGATCGGGCGAACCGGCTCGAATCATTTTGCGGCCGGATCGATGGGATCCAGTTTCCAGATGTCCGCGTTGTATTCGCGCATGGTCCGGTCCGTTGAAAATCGACCCGACGCTGCGGTGTTGCGGATACTCATGGTGGTCCAGCGCGGCACGTCGCGGAAGGCGTCACCGGCGCGCTGTTGCGCATCGACGAAGCTGCGAAAGTCCGCGGCCGTCATCCAGGGGTCTGAAGGCTCCAGAATAGACTGAATAACACTGTCGAGCACCTGCGGTTCGAAGCGGTTGAAGTGGCCGCTTGAGAGCAGGTCCATGACCCGGGTGAAGTCCGGGTCTGCGGCGACGATGGCCCGCGGATCATAACGCCCGTGCATTTGAGCTATCTCGTCCACGGTGAGGCCGAACAGGAAAAAATTGTCGTCGCCTACTGCCTCGCGAATTTCTACGTTCGCCCCATCCAGCGTGCCGATGGTAATCGCGCCGTTCATCATCAGCTTCATATTGCCGGTACCCGACGCTTCCTTGCCGGCGGTGGAAATCTGTGCCGACAAGTCTGCGGCCGGACAAATAAGTTCCATGGCCGAGACGTTGTAGTCGGGCAGGAAGACCAGGCGCAGTCGGTCGTTCATAGTTGGGTCGGAATTGATCACCTGCGCCACGTTATTAATGGCTTTGATGATGGACTTGGCCATCACGTATCCGGGTGCTGCCTTACCGCCAATAATTATCGCTCGGGGCGCCAGATCATCACCGTCGCCGCGCTGTATCCGGTCGTAGAGATATACCGCATGCAGCATATTCAATAGCTGGCGCTTGTACTCGTGAATACGTTTGACTTGCACGTCGAACAACATCGCCGGGTCAACTTGCACGCCGGTACGCTCGCGGATTTCCTCGACCAGCACCTGCTTGTTGGCCAGTTTGCTGGCCCGCCAGCGGGCGCCGAAGTCGGCGTCCGTTGCTTTGGGGGCCAGCCTGGCGAGTTGATCCAGGTCCGTGATCCAGGCCTCGCCGATGGTCTCGCTGATCAGCTCCGCCAGACCCGGGTTGCAGCCAGCCAGCCAGCGTCGCTGCGTTACACCATTGGTCTTGTTGTTGAATTTACGCGGCCACAGTTCGGCGAAATCACGGAACAGGCCTTCGCGGAGCAGCTGCGAATGCAGTGCGGCTACCCCGTTGACGGAAAAACTGCCGACGATGGCCAGGTAGGCCATGCGCACCATGCCGCCATGCTCTTCGTCGATGATCGACATGCGACGAATGCGCTCGTTATCGCCGGGCCAGCGCCGTGACACCTCGCTCGATGAAACGTGCATTGATCTCGAAAATAATCTCCAGCAGGCGGGGTAGCAGGCGCCGGAACATGTCCACGGGCCAGGTTTCGAGCGCCTCGGGCAGCAGGGTGTGGTTGGTATAGGCCATGGTGCGCTGGGTAATGGCCCAGGCATCCTTCCAGCTCAGCCCGTGGTCATCCATCAGCAGGCGCATCAGTTCGGCGACGGTAATGGCCGGATGCGTATCGTTGAGTTGAAAGCAGTGTTTATCGGCAAACTGCGAGAAATCTTCACCGTGGTGAATTTTCCAGAAACGCAGGGTGTCCTGGAGGCTTGCTGAGGCGAGAAAATACTGCTGGCGCAGGCGCAACTCCTGGCCGTTCTCCGTCGCAGCATTCGGATACAGCACCATGGTGATATTTTCCGCGGCGTTCTTGGAGGCGACTGCGTCGGCGTAACTGCCGGCGTTGAATTCGTCCAGGTCGAACTCATCGGTTGCCGCGGCCGACCAGAGTCGCAGCGTATTGACCACACCATTGCGGTAGCCCGCCACGGGCACATCGAAGGGAATGGCGAGTACATCGTGGGTATCAATCCATTGGTGACGCGTATGGCCATCGGCGTCCAGGTAGGTGGCGCTGTGACCGCCGAATTTCACCGTCTGCACATATTCGAAGCGCTCAATTTCCCAGGGGTAACCCTCGCGTAGCCAGGAATCGGGCTCTTCCAGCTGGTAGCCGTTTTCAATCCGCTGGTGAAACATGCCGTAGTGATAGCGAATCCCGTAGCCCATGACCGGCAGGCCCAGGGTCGCGCAGCTGTCCAGGAAGCAGGCGGCCAGGCGGCCCAGGCCGCCGTTGCCCAGACCCGCATCGCGTTCGTCGTCATAGATATCCTCGAGCTTCAGGCCCAGGGCTTCCAGCGCCTGGCGCGGCTTCACCTTCGATGCCCAGGCTCAGCAGCGCGTTGCGCAGCAGGCGGCCCATCAGGAATTCCAGCGACAGGTAACAAAGATGTTTGCTGTCATTGCGCTCCACTGCGAGACGGGTTTCGCTCCAGCGCTCCATCAATCGGTCCCGGGTCGTATGCGCCAGGGATTGATAAACGATGGGCTGGTTGGTCTGGATAGTTCGACGGCCCAGCATGCGACCGTGATAGTGCATGACGTCGTCGAGGATCCCGGACGTGCTCATATCCAGGTCGGGGGTCTGTAGCAGTTCGCTGTGGCTCGGGGCGATTGATTTTTCTGATGAGGCCGTCATGCCTTAGTATCTCCGGCACGGTCGCCTGTGGCGTCCATGCTTATTATGAGTGTGGCGAGCGGTGGCAAGGTCAGCAGCAGCGACGCCCCGCGATTATTGGCAGCAATACTAGTCGAAGCCAGTTCACCGGGGTTACTGGTTCCGCTGCCGCCGTAGACTTCGGCATCGGTGTTCAGGAGTTCCCGGTAGCTGCCGTTCTGGGGTACTCCCAAGCGATAATTTTCCCGTACGACGGGTGTGAAATTCATGACACAGACCACAAAACTGCCGTCAGCGGCGCGGCGCAACCAGCTGAGTACGCTGTTATCCCTGTCGTGCAGGTCGATCCATTCGAAACCCTGCGCGGCGAAGTCGATCTCGTACAGGGCCGGTGTCGAGCGATAGAGCTTGTTGAGATCACGAACCAGCGTCTGCATGCCGGCGTGCCGTGGGTCTGCCAGCAGATGCCAGTCCAGCGACCCGTCATGGTCCCATTCCCGAGCCTGGGCAAGCTCCGCGCCCATGAACAGCAGCTTCTTGCCCGGGTGGCAGAACATCGAGCCCAGGTAGGCGCGCAGGTTGGCGAACTGCTGCCAGCCGTCACCCGGCATGCGTTCGAGCAGGGAGCGTTTGCCATGGACCACTTCATCGTGGGACAGGGGCAGTATGAAATTTTCATTGAAGGCATAGACCATGCTGAAGGTCATCTTGTCGTGATGAAACTTTCGATGCACCGGCTCTTCGCTCATATAGATAAGCGTGTCGTGCATCCAGCCCATGTTCCATTTGTAGCTGAAGCCCAGTCCGCCTGAGTAAGTCGGTCGGGATACGGCGGGCCAGGCGGTGGACTCTTCGGCGTGCGAGGCTGCGCCATGCGCGTGGACTTCCTCATTGAGGCGGCGCAGAAATGCGATGGCCTCCAGGTTCTCGTTGCCACCCTGTTCATTCGGCGCCCATTCGCCGGCCTCGCGCGAGTAGTCCAGGTAGAGCATGGAGGCCACCGCATCCACCCGTATCGCGTCGATGTGAAACTCATCGATCCAGCACAGCGCGCTGCCAATCAGGTAGTTGATGACCTCGCGTCGTCCATAATTAAAAATCAGTGTGCCCCAGTCGGCATGCGCCGCTTTTTTGGGATCTGCATATTCGTACAGGGCCGTGCCGTCGAATCGTGCAAGGCCGTGTTCGTCGCGCGGAAAATGTGCGGCAACCCAGTCGACGATGACGCCGATGCCAGCCTGGTGGCAGCAGTCCACCAGGTAGCGAAAATCATCCGGTGGGCCGAAACGCTGGGTTGGTGCATACAGCCCGATGGGCTGGTAGCCCCAGGAGCCCTCGAAGGGATACTCCGTGATCGGCAACAGTTCCACGTGGGTGAAGCCCATGTCACGCACATAGTCCACCAGTTCCCGGGCGTGTTCCCGATAGGTAAGAGAACGATTGTGTTGCTGCGGATTGCGCCGCCAGGAGCCCAGGTGGACTTCGTAAATACTCACGGGCCTGCCCAGGCCAGGGTCGGCGCTGCGTTGCGCCTGCCAGTCGGCGTCGGCCCATTCGTAGACGCTGCTGATACACGATGGAAGCGTTGCCTGGCGGCGCCTCGATAGTAGCGTGCAAGCGGATCGGTCTTGATCGGCAGCAGTCGACCATTGCGGTCGCAGAGTTCGAACTTGTAAAAGGCGCCGTGCCCGACGCCGGGAATGAAAATTTCCCAGACACCGTTACCCGGATGCAGGCGCATGACATGCCGGCGTCCGTCCCAGTCATTAAAATCGCCGATTACGCTTACGCGCGAGGCGTTCGGTGCCCAGACCGCGAAACGCGTGCCGGCAACGCCTTGCAGGGTTCGCAATTGTGCGCCCAGCACCTCATAGATCTGCCGATGCGAGCCTTCGCCCAGCAGGTACAGGTCCAGCTCGCCCAGCGTAGAGGGGAACCGGTACGCGTCCTCGATTTCAGAACTCGTGCCGTCAGGCATGCTGATGCGTAGTCGGTAACGCCGCTTCCTGGCAGGCATGGGCGCTGCGAACAGCCCGTCAGGATGCACGCGCGTCATCTCGCCCAGCAGATCGCCGTCGGCGCCAATCAGGCTGACGGTAGCGGCCTGCGGCTGGAATGTGCGGACCATGCGCGTTCCACTGGCTGGATGCAGGCCAAGTATCGCGAAGGGGTTCGGAATACTCGCCCTTGGCAAGCGCCGCCAATCGGACCTGCCAGTGCAAGCCGGTCTGTTCTCAACCAGATCCATACAGCTCTTCCTGGTAGCGTTCGGCCGCGACGCTCCAGCTGAAGCGTTCGGCTCGCGCGGCGGCGCGCATGCTTTGCCAGTGATCCGGCGTCTCGGTTTTCAATTGGCGGGCACGCTGAAAAGTAGCGACGAAGTCATCCGCCTGCGCCGTCGGCGTGTCGCCGCTAAACAGAAAGCCGTTTTGCCCCGAGCGTATGGTATCGCGCAGGCCGCCCACGGCATGGGCAATGCAGGGCTGGCCGGCGCGCATGGCCAGCATCTGGCTGATGCCGCAGGGTTCGAAACTGCTGGGCATCAGGAAAAAATCACCCGCCGCGTAAAGCGTTTGCGACAGCGCATCGGAATAGCCGCACAGGAATAAAAAGTTCCGGTGTTCTGCGGCAAGCTGCTGCATGCGTTGTTCAAGCTCCGGTTCGCCGCTGCCCAGCAGGATCAGCACCCCGTTGTTCGCCCAGATCGTCGAGGATCGCTCTCCAGCGATGAGCGGCCGGCTGTCGTTGGCTGCAGGAACAAGGCGCATTTTTGCGCTGTCATCCGCCCGATACTGGTCAGTACCAGGCCGGGACGGCGTCGCGGTAAAGCCTTGAGCTGTTCCCGGCTCGCGGCGTGGCCGGCCGTGGGCGTGGTCTTTTCCCAGTCCGTGAGGGCCTGCTCGCTGATCTCCAGCAGTTTGTTCCAGCCCGGCCGCCGCGGCCGTGTTGCTGGGGTAATCGCAACCGTTCAGTATGCCCGCCAGGCGACCCTGCTCGGCGGCCAGGCGCAGGTCCTGTTCGAGCCCTTCGCCCCCGCTGAAGCCCCGCGCCGGATCGTTGGGTTGCAGAATTTCCTGCGCGTAGGTGGGCGATACGGTATTCAGCTTGTCGGCCAGGCGAACGGCTACAGCCATGGGATTTACGCAATCGGCGTAACGCGGGTCGCCGACAATCGCAGGCGGCGGCGCAAGACCCGGAAACCAGGTTTCCAGGGATGAAACATCGTTAGCCAGAGGGCGAATGCCCTGGTAGGCGAGGTTGTGAATGGTGAACACTGTGCGCGGCGCCTGCAGTTGCCGGAATGCCGGATCGAAATGACGTAGTAACAGGTAAAGCGCCGCGTGCCAGTCGTGCAGATGTACCACGTCGGGCATCGCTTCCTGCCGTTGCACCAGCGAGGCGACGGCCGCGCTGAAAAAAGCGAACTTGCCGGCATCGGTGGCAAAGGGTCGATCGGGAGTATCGTCACAGTAGATTTTCCCCGGCCCCGCGGGGACAGCAGCGGATGTTCGACGGCAAGATGCCTGATGCGAGGGTGTGCGTCGGGCAACTGCCACAGTTCGGCCGTATGGCTAGTACCACCGAAGTGCACGTGCAGGGGCTCTAGCGACGAGCATTCGGTAACTTGTTGAACATGCCATAGGCGGGTGTCAGAACCGTGACCTCGCTGCCCTGTGCGGCCAGGGCCGGGGGCAGATCGCGGACTACGTCGGCTACACCGCCGACCTTGCCGCCGGGCAAAGCCCCGTTCTCTGCTGCCACCAACAGAATGCGCTGCGCGTTAATAATGTCGGTGTCCGGCTAGCGTGTGAAATGCAGAGTCTGGCCCAGCATGTCGGGGGTGACGAGCCTCAGGCCACTGTCTGTAATCCGAAAGCCGCGTTCCCGATCAAGCTGCTCATCGAAACCGATTTCCATGCCGTCGGCAATGTTCGCGCCTCGATCAATAATGCAGCGCTTGATGCGACAGCCAGAACCGATAGTCACATCGGGCAAAATCACGGAGTCTTCCACGAAACTGTGTATAGCGATCCGGCAATTGGAGAACAGCAGTGAGCCTCTTACGCTGGCCCCTGAGATTACGCAGCCGCCGGATACCATGGAATTGATAGCCTCGCCGCGACGATCGGGATCGTCGAAAACAAACTTGGCCGGAGGCGACTGGTGCTGGTTGGTATGGATGGGCCAATCCGTGTCATACAGGTTGAGCTGCGGGAGGACCGACACCAGTTCCATATTGGCTTCCCAGAACGCATCGAGGGTACCCACGTCACGCCAGTAAGGCTGCGCGGCGGTGGCAGGGTCGCGGAACGGGAAAGCATAAACCCGATAGTTTTCGATAATCGACGGAATAATATTTCGCCCGAAATCGTGCCCTGATTGCGGATCATCGGCGTCCTTGATGACCTGTTCGTAGAGGAAGTCGGTTGCGAACACATAGTTGCCCATGGATGCCAGGCACAGATCCGGTTTGCCCGGAATCGGCGTCGGGTTCTCCGGTTTCTCGTTGAAGGCAATCACGCGTCCCGTCTCATCCACCGTCATTACTCCCAGGTCTCCGGCAGCTTCTGCCAGCGGCACCTCGATGCAGCAAACGGTCATGTCGGCCTCCAGCTCCACATGTGCGGCGAGGAAGGAAGCGAAGTCCATCTTGTAGACGTGATCGCCGGCGAGAATAAGCACCAGGCGCGGGTCGTGCGTGCGAATAATGTCCAGGTTCTGGTACACCGCATCTGCAGTGCCACGGTACCATTCCGCACCCGTTCGCTGCGAGGCGGGCAAAATCTCCACGAACTCACGATCGCCCGGCAGGAAGGACGACCAGCCCCGCACCAGGTGGCGAATCAGCGAATGCGCCTTGTATTGGGTTAGCACGCCAATCCGGCGCACGCCTGAGTTAATGCAGTTGGACAGGGCGAAATCGATAATGCGAAATTTTCCGCCAAAGTGGAGCGACGGTTTGGCACGCCACTGGGTCAGCTCATGCAGGCGCGAACCCTGACCACCCGCCAGGATTAACGCCAGCGTCTCACGCGTCAGGCGACTGACATAGCGGGTATCCTGAGAATTTTCGTTCATGGGCGATACCTGTGGGGCGGGTAAGCGGAGCGTACGAGGTTTTTGCTTAGTGTAGCTTAGTCGTCGCGAAGCCGGATATGGCTCTGGCCCGCCCGCAGCTTATCAACGCCGGCCACGATCCGCGGCGTCAGTCATTTCCCCGACGCTGTCTATCACCTGTCTGTTCAGCTGGCCGGGTAGCAGGCGCCATTGCCAGTAGCCGCCGGTCTTTCCCGGCACGTTAAGGCGGGCTTCGCTGCCCAGGCCCAGGTAATCCTGCAGTGTTGCAACAGCCAGCCTGGCATCGCTGGAAAAGGCCAGCCGGATCAGGTCCAAATGAATGCTTTCCGGCCGCCCCTGTGTGCGTTCGAGTACCCGTTGCTGAAACTCATGCCGGTCTTCGGCTGACACCTCATCAGCGGCGCTACCCAGGAACCAGCCCAGCGTGGTGTCGTTGTCATGGGTGCCCGTGTAGCAGACCGTGTTCGCCGATATGCTGTTCAGATCGAAATGCTTCGCGGCCACCTCGAACTGCAGCACGCGCATGCCGGGCAAGTTGTGCCGGTGCCGAAGGGCTTCCACGGCCGCTGTGATCAGCCCCAGGTCTTCGGCGACCATGGGCAAGTCGCCCATGCCGGCCTGGATGGCATGAAACAGCTCATCGCCGGGCGCCGACTCCCAGTGTCCGTCCCGTGCGTTCGTCGCGCCCGCCGGTACCGACCAGCAAGCTTCAAAGCCGCGGAAATGATCGATGCGGATCATGTCGGCCAGCAATGTCGCCTGACGCAGTCGCGCCTGCCACCACTGGTAGCCGCTGGCGGCGTGCTTGGGCCAATCATAGAGCGGGTTACCCCATAGCTGACCATCGGCGCTGAAGTAATCGGGCGGCACGCCCGCTATGCAGCGAGGTTCACCGGCAGAACTGATCTGCAGCAGCTGCGGGTCGGCCCAGGCATCGGCGCTATCCAGCGCGATGTAGATCGGCATGTCGCCGAATAGCTGCACGGCCTGTTCGGCAGCATAGCTGCGCAGTTCCTGCCACTGATGGTGAAACAGAAACTGCAGTATCTTTACCTGCTCGGTCAGGGCAGCTTCGGCGTCTTCAATTCGGCGAACGGCGCTGCTGTCGCGGTGGACGAAGGCAGGGTCCCATTCCGGCCACGGCCGCTCGCCGTGGCGGGTTTTCAGGATCCGGAACAGGGCATAGCTATGCAGCCATTGCGGATCATTATCCTGAATGAATTGATCACAGCTGGCTTTCACCGCGGTGCTGGCGCGGCCACGAAAGCGTCCGGCGGCCAGCGACAAGAGATCCCGCTTAAGCGGGATCAAAGTGCCATAGTCGACGCGCGCCGCTGGCAGAGGGCGCAGCGCGTCCGCCTCACCTGGCTTGAGTAAACCCAGCTGCACAAGTCCGTCGATGTCGATCAGCAGTTCGTTACCGGCGAAGGTCGACAGGGGTTGATAGGGTGAGTCGCCATAGGCTGTCGGGCCCGTGGGCAGGAACTGCCAGACACGCAGATTCATTGCGACCATGGCGTCAACAAAGTCCCGCGCCGCCTGGCCGATCTCGCCGATGCCGAAGGGCCCGGGCAGGGAGGTCAGGTGCAGGCACACGCCGGCTTGTGGATTCTGCGGCAGGGTCACGGTTGGTTCCTGGGGTTGTGCAATGGCAGGGCTACGCTACTCGCGCAACGCCGCATTCTAAACTTGAATAGCTGCACAGGGCGGCGGCAATTTTTTCGTCATCGATCTAGTGGGTGTTCTCGCTGCCATCGACGTAACACGCTTCGGACCAACAGGCAGCCCAGATCCGCGGCCCACCAGTCCAGGCAGCAAACCGCCACAACTACGCACCGGGACAGGTGTCCCGATTCCGCGATACCATGCTGGTTGCCCATGACCGCCTGCACTTCGCCGGCGAGCACACGCGGCGACTTGAAGTCGGTATGGAATCGGCGATGGAGTCGGGTGAAAGGGCCGCGATTGAGATCCTGAATCGAGTTTCTTCCTGAGCAGGTCCTGCCAGCCAAGATGATGCGTTTGCCGCCAACAATAATCGGCCTGATTCTGCTGGCTGCATCAGTCCACGCGGAATCAACCGGTGAATTGCGTTTTTCCAGCGTGCCGGGTGCGGGCGACGTGCCGATCAACGTCGTGGAAACAGGCGATACGGCTAACCCGGGTATTTTGCTGCTACACGGATTCTCCCAGTCAGCGCTGAGCTGGCAAGCGCAGCTGAAGGATTCTGCGCTGCAGAACGAGTTTCACCTGGTCGCCTTTGATCTGCGCGGCCACGGCAACTCGGGCAAGCCCTGGCGCACGGAGGACTATTCACCGGAAGTGTGGGCAGAAGACATCGCCCGTATTATTGCCGCGACGGGCCTGGAGCGACCGGTGCTGGTGGCCTGGTCATTCGGTGGCCAGGTTTCGCTGCACTACCTGCGTAACCGGGGTATCGCGCAGGTGGCCGGCTTGCAGCTGGTGGGTTCGGTGGGCCTGATTGTGCAGCCTTCAGCGTCGCGGGAACCCCCCGATCCGGACTGGGTGAGCGACATGCTTTCGCCCGATATTCGCGGCAACCTGCGCGCCGGGCTGAGCAGTGTCCGTCGGCTCACCGCGGCCGAGATGCCGGCTGAGTGGGTCGAGCAACAGTTGTGGGCCTACGCCATGATGCCGGTCTACGCGAAAAAGGCGATGGGCTTCACCCGTGTCGACAACGCAGATCTCGCCGCGCAATTGCAGCTGCCGGTGCGCCTGTCCGGCGGCGAACTTGATCAGCTGGTTCCGCCGGCAACCATCGAGGCCGCAGCCTCAATGCTGCCAAGAGTCAGCGTTCGAATTTATCCTGGCCTGGGCCATGCACCGTTCGCTGAAGCACCGGAGACATTTAACAGCGACCTGGCTCGCTTCGCCCGCGAAGCGCACTGGGCGAGCAAACCCGGCACGGTATTTTCAGATTGCGAAGGCTGTCCCGAGATGGTGGTGGTACCGCCCGGCGAGTTCATGATGGGCAGTAATGACGGCAGCGATGACCGACCCGAGGGACCGATCCACAAGGTCACGATCACGCGCCCCTTTGCCATCGGTCGCTACGAAGTCACCAACGCGCAGTACGCAGCGTTTGTTGCTGATACCGGACACTCTTCTGCTGACGGCTGTAATCTTTTCTTTCCCAAGGAAATGGACGTGCGGCGCGAACCCGGTGTGACCTGGCGTGACCCGGGCTACGGCCGCCCGCCTGCCGATAAGGAGCCCGTGGTCTGTATCAGCTGGCCCGACGCCAATGCCTACCTGGCCTGGTTATCGGACAAGACGGGGATTCAATACCGTCTGCTCAGCGAAGCCGAGTGGGAATACGTGGCGAGGTCGCGTGCGACGACGGTCTTTCCCTGGGGCGACACGGGTGAGGGCGGCTGCGATTATGCGAATATTTACGATAACTCGGGTCGTAACCCTGATATGCCGTGGGACGTAACAGACTGCCGCGACGGCTTTACCATCGTTAGCCCCGTCGGCCAACTAAAGCCGAACAGCTTCGGCGCCTACGACATGGTCGGTAATGTCTGGGAGTGGACCCAGGACTGTTATGTGGCGCCTTATCCGCCTGAATCCGTCGATGAGACGCCCATTGAGGCAGACTCAGGAGCCTGCGATCGCCGCGTGGTGAAAGGCGGCAGCTGGCGAACCAGCCTGCGCTGGCAGCGGCCGAGCTTCCGCGGTCGTGACCCGGAAGATTTTGCTTCGCAGATCTTCGGTCTACGCGTTGCCCGCGACCTTGCGGTTGACTGAGGCCACAGGGATCTTGGCATACTGGGCTCAATCGGGCTCGTTGAGCGGGTAATACTCATGTCGCTATCCACTGTTTCCATCAACCGTCGCAGGCTGCTGGCAGGGGCGGGCGCCATCGCCGGCAGCTTGCTGGTCGGTTGTCGAAACCCGGCCACGGGTGAACTGGAAACGGCCGAGGTTGTCGAGACCGATCTCGCGGTCTGGATCCGCATTCACTCCGACGGCATCGTTACTATCTACACCGCGCAGTCCGAAATCGGTCAGGGCGTGCTGACAGCCATGCCGGCGCTGGTGGCAGAAGAGCTCGGGGTGGACTGGTCTGCCGTGCGCACCGAGATGCCCGATTCCGCGCCGCGTTTTCGCACCAAGAACGGCAAGCGCATGACCGCCAGCAGCGACAGCGTGATGCGCCATTTCACCTTGTTGCGCGAGGCCGGCGCAGCGGCGCGCGAGATGCTCACGGCGGCGGCTGCCGAGCGCTGGCAGGTGCCGGTCAGCGAGTGCACGGCCAGTGCCGGGCGGATTAGTCATGCCGCCTCGGGTCGCAGCGCGGGCTATGGCGAACTGGCCGCGGCTGCCGCGCAGCTGCCGATCCCGGCGCAGCCCAAACTCAAGCCGCGCTCTGAATGGCAGTTGATCGGCAAGCCTTTGCCGCGCCTGGACGTGCCGGACAAATTGAACGGGTCGGCGGTCTATGGCATCGATGCCAGCGTCGAAGATATGCAGACGGCGACACTGCTGGCCTGCCCGACCTATGGCGGGCGTCTGCAGTCCGTTGATCCGGCACCGGCCATGGCCTTGCCGGGTGTCTCTCAAGTGGTGGAACTGGACGATGCCGTGGCCGTCGTCGCCGATCACTACTGGCACGCTTTGCAGGGACTCAAGGCCTTGCAGCCGGTCTGGGACTTGGCCGACGCAACACGGCAAGGCTCGGCCGAGATTGAGGCAGCGCAGGGGGCCGTAGCGATGGAGTCGGGTGTCACCGGCAAAGAAACCGGCGATGTCACCACGGCCTTTGCCAACGCCGCACAAATTGTCGAGGCGCGCTACCAGGTGCCCTTCCTCGCGCACCTGTGCATGGAGCCGATGAACGCCACCGTGCGCGTTAACAACGACCAGGTGGATGTCTGGGCGCCGGTCCAGTCGCAGACCAAGACGGTAGTCAATGTTGCCGCGGCCCTGGAATTGCCGGCGGAGAATGTCACGGTGCATACCCTGCTGAGCGGCGGCGGCTTTGGTCGGCGCAGCTACACGGACTTTTCCGTACAGGCTGCATTGATCGCGCGCGCAACTGGCGGCACGGTGCAGCTGATCTGGTCGCGCGAAGAGGATGTGCGCCATGACGAATACCGTCCGGCCATGGGCGCCGCTTATCGCGGTGCGCTGGATGCCAAAGGCCAATTGACGGCCGTTCAGGCCAACACCACCGGGCCAACCCTGGCGGAGGACTTCAGAACGCCGGCCCAGTTTATCGGGCCCATGCATGCGACGGCCGTGACGGGTGATGCTTACCAGATACCTCATCAAAAGATCAGCTACACGCGCGCCGACGTCAGTGTGCCGTTCGGCATCTGGCGCGCGACATTGCTGAGTGAGAATGGATTTTTCGCCGAGAGTTTTATCGACGAGCTGGCCGCAGCAGCCGGCCAGGATCCGCTGGCCTTTCGTCGCAAGTTATCCGCCGAGGATGAGCAGGCGCAGCTGGCCCTGGGCGCGCTTGCCGAGATATTTGATTTTGGCCCGCGCCAGGATCCGAATCGCGGCTGGGGCCTGGCCATGGTGCGCGGCTGGGATTCGGTCTGCGCCGCCGTCATGGACGTAACGCTGGACGGACAAAAGATTAATGTTCACGATGTCGCCTGCGCCATTCACGCCGGCACGATCGTTAACCCGGCGATCGTAGAGAGCCAGATCCAGGGCGGTTTTCATTACGGACTCTGCGCCGCGCTCTACGGCGATATTGAAATCCGTGACGGGCAGGCGATTCCCGGCAACTTTGATCGTCAACCTGTATTAAGGATGAACGAGGCACCGCGGATCCGTGTGCAACTGGTCGACAGTGACAAGTCCCCTGGTGGTGTCGGCGAAATTGCCACCAGCATCGCTGCGCCGGCCCTCACCAACGCGCTGTTTGCCGCCAGCGGTATCCGTATTCGCACGCTGCCCCTGAGTCGGGCTGGCTACAAGTTACAAAGCTGAGCAGAGTGAGTAATCGCCGCTGAGCAATTAGTTCTTGCTACTTCGCCTTTTCGACGATTGCTGACACAAAGGTAGACCGATGAAAGACCAATCCATCTCGCGCCGCCGCCTGCTGGCCTCCAGTGCCGGCCTGGCTGCGCTGCCGTATATCGCCCATTCTCCCGAGGCACAGGCCGCCGCCAAACAGTTGCGACTGGACGATCCGGCCGAGCGGGCGCGGGTCAGGGCGAAAATTTCCGGCTCGACCATTGCCGAGGACACACATAGCTACTACCGCTTGCACGTCTATGCGCATCAGTCGGGTAAGCCGGCCGTGCCGCTATTCAGCATGATGAACTACAGTGTGGCGCGCTGGGAGCCAACGGCTGATGGCAAGTTTGCCGGCAAGAATTACGAAGTTGGCGTGTATACCGACTTTGACTCCGACGAACCGATTACTGAATGGCTTAACCCCATCACCGGTGAGACGCGTGAGGTCTGGCAGTTTATCGGTGGGCCCATCAAGGTGGTGATCGGACCGGACGGGGTCGAAACGGGGGAGGGCGCTACGCTCAAGCCGGAAGCCAATGCCATTGAACTGATTGGCGATCAGATTTTCATGCCGACGCAGTCGTCGTTCTCCTTTCCGAACATGTTCAAGCCCGACAAGTGGCCGAAAGAATCTGCCGGCGACACCTATTTCTGGGATTCGTTTTTCACTTTTTCGGCGAGTATCAGCGATGTGCTGAATCCCGAGACCAGCTCGGTACCGGCGCAGGCGCAGTTTCAGAACCTGGTCAGCTGGCATCCCTGGCTGGGTATGGGCCAGCTGCCGGGCCGCACTTTCGGCCGCGCCTTTGGCGGCAAAGTGTCCGGGCCGGAAGGGCTGCCGCCGAAAGTGCTGGCCGCTGTCGAGCAATACGCGCCGGCCATTCTGGATATCGATACCTGGGGCGACTTCCGCAACGACTTCCTCGACTTCATGAAAGCGCGCAAGCCGACCTAGCCTGACAATGCGGCGCCTGCTTGGAGTGTTGATTATCGCGGTCGCTCTGGCCGCGACTCTGCTGCTCGCGAGTGACTGGCGATTCTGGCTGCGTTACCTGAACAGTCCGGATAACCCCGTCGCGGAGATCGACTGGTTCACGCCGCTGGTGGAAGTGGGCACGCCCGAGGTCGAGAATCTGCAGTTTGCCCGGCCTGATGAGCGGGTCTTTACCGAGGCCTCGCTGCAGGCCGCAACGGACTACGCCAAAACGATGGAAAGCTACGCGCTGCTGGTCTCGTACCGCGGCGCGATCCAGTGGGAATACTACGGTCCCGGCTTTGATGCCGAGCGCATGACCGACTCGCAGTCGATGCATAAACCGCTGGTGCCGTTGATGGTCGGCGCCGCCATTACCGATGGCTATATCGATTCCATCGATGACCCGGTCAGCAAATATCTGGACGAGTGGCAGGACGATCCGCGCGGCGAGATGAGTCTGCGCGATTTGTTATACATGGAAAGCGGCCTCGATCAGCCCGCGGTGGATCCATCGCCGTTTGCGCCCGGCACGCGCGCCTTCATGACCTCGCATATCGAAGACGCGATCCTCAATTTGCGCCTCAAGCGGCCGCCCGGCACCAGCTTTGATTTTAATTTTCTAACCACCCAGTTGTTGTCGCTGATTGTCGAACGCGCCACGGATCAGCATTACCCGGACTATTTCCGCGAGCGCTTCTGGTCACGCATCGGCGGCGGTCGCGCCCGGCTGCGACTGGATCGTCCCGGCGGCAACGCGCATACCTTCTGCTGTTTTCAGACTACCGCGCGCGGCTGGGCCCGCGTTGGTGAACTGATGCTAGGCGAGGGGCGCTGGGCTGACGAGCAGATCCTGCCAGCTTCCTGGATCGGGCAGATGATCACTACCGCGCGCGGTCCGCAGTTCGGCATGCATATCTGGCTGCTCGATGGCGATGACAGGGAGCGCGTGTTCACTGAAGTGCGCGAGCCAGGCAAGCTGGCGCTATCCGGCCAGCTGGTAACACCGGTCATATTTTTCGAGGGACGCGGCGGCCAGCGCGTGTACATCCTGCCGGCGTTGCAAACGGTGGTGGTGCGCACCGGTGTGATTCGCTGGGACTGGGATGACGTGGCCTTTATCAATCTGCTGGTGGCCGGTTTCAGCGGCGAAACAGCGAGTCCGTCGCCGGACTATGCCCAAGCTGATGCTTGGGCAGCCTTGCCGGAGCGGCAGGACGCCGCGGATTTCACACCGCCCGGCGAGCAGGACAAACAGGCAGACGCGCCGGCCGATGTATTTTTTATTCACCCGACGACTTTCCTTAACCCGCGCGAATGGCATGCGGCCATCGATGATCCGCGCGTGACGCCTGTCACCGATACCGTCATCAAAGGCCAGGCAAGTGCGTTTAATAACTGTTGTGCCGTGTATGCGCCGCGGTATCGTCAGGCCTCGCTCAAATCATTAATGGATCGCACCGGTCGCGGTACCGAGGCCTACGATCTGGCCTACGGCGATGTGCGTCGTGCCTTTTCGGAATTCGTCGCGCGCTCCGAGCGGCCGTTCATTATTGCCGGCCATAGCCAGGGGGCGTTGCATGCGCTGCGACTCGCCCGGGAAGTGGCCGACAGGGAACCCTGGCGACAGCGCCTGGTCGCGGCTTACGTTGTCGGAATCGGTGTTGCGCAAGCGCGTTACCAGGATGACCTGGCCAGGCTCTCGCCCTGCCAGGATGAATCGGCCACGGGCTGTATTGTTAGCTGGAACAGTTTCGGGCCCGAGGCCGACGCGACGCGCTGGCGCAGTTCTGCACGCAGCCGATCCGCTGAGATAATCCAACGGATCGGCGACGACTCGATTCAGTGCAACAATCCGCTAGCCTGGGCCACAGCGGACGCCGTTGCCGTGGTGCCGTCGCCGGGACCTGCACCGCTGCCTGCCGCCTCGTCACTTGCCGGTGGTGCTGACTGCGATGATGGTGCGTTGTTTCTGGCGCAAGCGCCGGGCGCTGAATTCAAACCGCTGGCAATGCCGGGCGGCATCTGGCACCTGGGTGACTATGCGCTGTTCTATCAGGCGGTGCGCGCCAATGCCGCGACGCGTGTAGACGCGTTTATCACCGCTAAATAATTCGCTTCAGCCTGCTGCGCTGTTCTCGCTGAGGTTGGCCATGGCCTTTGGTTCGCTCCCGTGTTGGCCATCCACTAACATGAATAAATACGCTAAATCCCGGGAGTCATCATGGTTCAGCCCTGGCGCGCGACCTGCATGCAGGTCTATTGCAACCTCGTCAACGAAGCCCAAAATCGTGACGAGGCGATGGTCATCGTCAACCGCTCCATCGACCGCTGGATCGAGCTTATTCGCGGCGTTGCTCGCCGCGGCCCGCCGCAACTCGCGTTGTTCCCGGAGTTCTGCCTGACGGGTTTCCCACTGGTCGAAAGCGCCGACGAGTGGCTGGAAAAAGCCTGTATCGAAATTCCCGGCCCGGAAGTCGAGCGTCTGCAGCGCGAGGCGCAGAACTCAAAGATCTGGATCGGCGCGAATTCCTACGAGCGCGACCCGACGTGGCCCGGCCGCTATTTCAATTGCTGCTACCTGATTAACCCGGCCGGCGACATCGTGTTGAAATATCGGCGCATCAATACCGTGTACACCGGTTCGCCGCACGACATGATGGACGAGTACCTCGATCGCTACGGTATTGAAGGCACTTTCCCGGTGGCGAAAACCGAGCTTGGCAATATCGCCATGATGCCCTGTGGCGAAATCATGTATCCGGAGGCGGCGCGCATGTTCATGCTGCGCGGCGCCGAAGTGCTGCTGCATCCGACCTCCGACCACGGCGCCTCGGACATGTGGAGCTGGGAGTCAGCGAAGAAAACCCGCGCCTCGGAAAACATGATGTTCCTGGTCTCGGCCAACCAGACCGGGCAGATAGGCGGGCTGCTGCCACAGGGTCAAACGGCCGGTCACTCGAAAATTTACGACTGGGATGGCCGGGTGCTGGCCAACACCGGCGGACCGGGCGAATCGACGGTTGCTTCAGACTGGATCGATGTGGAGGCGCTGCGCCGTGTGCGCTCACTGCCGGGCTCCGGCAATCGGCTGCTGCGCCAGCGACTGGATATTTACCGCCCGCTCTACAATCAGACCACGCTCTATCCGCCGAACAGCTTTGCCGACAAGCCGATGGACTCGCGCGAGCGGATTCTCGAAGTGCAGGCCGAGGCCTATCGCAACCTGGTGAAAGCCGGCGTGATTACGCCGCCGTCGGGAAACTAGACGGTATGGCGCTGACGCGTCGACAACTGCTGATGTCGGCAGGGGCCTTGGGCGCAGTGCGCATTCCACTGGCCGATGCAGCGACAGCGCGCCGCGTATCCGTAGCATCTGCCAGTCTGCGACTCGGTTTGCTACAAAGTGCGCAGCCCTTCATCGACCTGCAGGATCTGCGCGGCTCGCGACAACGGGCCTTCGCGGCCTTTCGCGCATTGCTCGAGCGCAGCGCAACGGATCACCCGCCACTCGACTGGCTGGCCGCCGGTGCTTTCCCGCTGTCGGGGCCCGGGCCGTTTACCGCATCCGTGCTGGCGCGGTTTGCACTGGACGCCAATAGTGCCGAGATCATCGAGTCTCGCGAGCCTCGTTCCTGAACTTGAGCTGCGATTGACCCTGGGCGCCTGGTGGCGCGAGCCTGGCGGGTCTGTCACGCCACGTTTGCTGGTATTCGATCGGGATGGAAGCTGGCAGGTGTTGCAGGCGCCGGCTGCGCAGCGGCTTGTCGGCGAATCCGGCCTGCGTGTGAATATGCACACACGGCCGTGCAGCGAGTCCGAGCGCTTCGCCGATCAGTGTCGTCGGCTCGGCGTTTATGGTGCGCGCATCGAACCCGCCTGCAATCCCGCGCCGCCGCCAGGTGTGTCGACGCTGATTAACGGCGGTAGCCAACTGGTTGCGCCGGATGGGCGAGTGCTGGCGCGGGCGACGACGCCGGGAGAGACCTGCGTGGCTTGCGGAGCTGGCGGCCTGATTGGCGCTACCTTGGCGTCGGGCATGCAACTTGCTTAAGAGCAGGTCCGCGCTGCCTGGCGAAGTCCGCACCAATAAACAGCCCGGTTACTGCCGCGTCGAGCGCGGATATTCGACTGTCCGTAGTCGACATCCAGGTGGCGCCAGCCGCCGACCAGGCTGCCCCGGCCAAACTGGTAAGCGAGTAACGCGGAAACCTGCCCGGTCAGATCAGAACCGCCGGCACCCACATCGGCATACCAGCCCAGCCGCCAGCGTTTGGCAAGCGGCAGCTCGCTGCGCAGGCCGAGGACGCGGTCAAACCAGGCATCCTCAGCACAGGCCCGTGTCGCCCGGCGGTGCACGCAGATCCCTTGGCCGCCCGTCGTCGCGGCTCAAGCACTTATGTAAAACCACGAAATCCGCCAGAAGCCTTGTTAATCAAGGCCCTTAGGGGCGTGGCTGATAGGCTTGACAGGAACCACTATTGTTCCTAAAGTCCTCAATAATGGTTGACACATTGAGATTGAGCGCATTAGCCGCGTGTCGTGCGGCACTTCGGCCCCTGATCCGGATGCTGCTCAGGCACGGCGTGATGCACAAAGAGTTTGTCGAGTTGAGTAAAGAAATCTACGTCGAGGTGGCCCGCAGTGAATACGGTATTCGCGGTCGTCCCACCAATGTTTCCCGGGTGGTGCTGCTCACCGGAATCGGCCGCAAGGAAGTCAGCCGCCTGCGCGATCAGCTGGAACAGGCCGCACCGGCCGACGAGCCGCCGGTAAACCTCGGCAAGCAGAACCGCGTCGCGCGCCTGTTGTCCGGCTGGCACCAGGATCCGGACTATGTGGATAGCGCCGGTCGGCCGCTGACCCTGGCCCTGGAAGGCCCGGCGCCGAGTTATGAGGATCTGGTCAGGCGTTATGGCGGAGACGTGCCCGGCGTCACCATCCTGCGTGAACTCAGACGCACCGGCGCGGTTCAGGTGGAAGAGGGTGAGGTCGTCAAAGCGCTGCGGCGTAACTACCGCCTCGATACCGCCGATCCCGAAGCGCTGACTCGCGCCGGCAGCGTGCTGGAAGACCTCGGCCAGACGGTCACTCACAACCTCTACCGCGACGACAAAGTGCCGAGTCGCTTCGAAGCGCGCGCCACCAATACCAACATTCCTGCAACGGCCATGCCGGCCTATCGGGAGTTCGTCTATCGGCAAGGCCAGGAATTTCTCGAGACTGTGGATGCCTGGTTATCGGCACATGAGCTCGCGGACGCTGAGGCAGCGACCACCCCGGTGCAACGCATCGGTCTCGGTCTGTACTGGATTCAATCGGAGCCTGGGAGCGAAGCGTCGTGATGATTGCCAACAAACAATCTATCTGCCCGGGCCTGAGCTTCGCGGCC
>CAWKLL010000029.1:0-118791 GCA_963850255.1 uncultured Gammaproteobacteria bacterium | reverse complement strand
CCGGCGCTACGTGGCAGACAATTTGCCCGACTCACCGCTGTTGCTGGAATACGGCGCGAGTTTCCCGGCATTTATTAAAAACTTTTCACCGGCCGCACAACTTCCCTACCTGGCTGATGTGGCCGGTCTCGAGTGGCTTCGTCAGCGCGCCTACCACGCTGCTGAAGCAACGCCGGTCGAACCGCAAAGTCTAGGCGCTGTTGACGGCGAACAATTGATTGGTCTGCAATTGAAACTGCACCCATCGCTACAGATTTGTTCGTCCCGCTGGCCAATCCTGGATATCTGGACCAGCAACCAGGGCGAACAGCAAGGCGCCGAGCTAAACCTGCAGGCCGGCGGCCACGACGTCGCGATATTCCGCCCGCAGGCGCAGGTCGCTCAGCGCCTTTTACCGACCGGCGGAATCGTGTTTCTGCAGTCTCTGCGCGCAGGACGGACACTGGGTGAAGCAGCCCGGGCAAGCCTTGCCCTGCAAGCCGACTTCGAGCTGGCAGAGATGCTCAGCCTGCTGCTGGCAGCCGGCGCGATCATTGATTTTCAAGCTGCCGCGCAGCGCAGCACGGAGACTCAGCTATGAATACCAGCCCGGCTAATCCTGTCATTCGTTTTATCGGCAGCCTGAATGGCCTGTTTGCCGGCATTCCCGCCTGGCTGCCGCAACTTTTACTGCGTCTGACCGTTGCAGTGCCGTTCTGGAAATCCGGCCTGACCAAATGGGATGGCTTCCTGCAAATTTCACCGTCGGCCAACTACCTGTTCGGCAACGAGTTCAAGCTGCATCTGTTCGGCGCCGAGTACGCCTATCCCGCGCCGGAAGTCATGGCGTTCTTATCCGGCGGCGGCGAAATAGTCCTGCCGATATTACTGGTGCTGGGCCTTGGCACCCGCTTCGCGGCTGCCGGACTGTTGATCATGACGATTTTGATTCAGCTGACCTTGCCCGATGCCTGGCAGAACTTCCATTTGCCCTGGGCAGCGATGCTGCTGCCGATACTGGCCTACGGGCCCGGCAAAGTTTCCCTGGACTATCTGCTGCTACGCGAGCGGGCCTGACACCGGACCGCTGCACTCAGGCATCGGCAACCAGGGTCGCATCGACTTCGTCCTGCTGCAGCTCGAACATTCGCGCATACCAGCCACCGCGAGACATCAGCTCCTCATGGCTACCGCGCTCGGCAATCCGGCCTTCTAACATCACCAGGATTTCGTCGGCATCGACCACCGTAGACAAGCGGTGCGCAATGGTCAGAGTAGTACGGCCCTCGCTGAGTCGGCGCAGTGCCTGCATGACGCCGCGTTCCGTGTCGACATCGAGACTCGAGGTTGCCTCGTCCATCAGCACGATAGGCGCATCCTTGAGGACGGCACGCGCAATGGCGACTCGCTGACGCTGGCCACCTGAAATTTTTCCGCCACGCTCACCGGCGTCTGTATCGAGACCGTCAGGCGGTGCTCGCCAGCCAGTTCGTCAAACCAGCCTTGTCGGCAGCTGCAACGATCTCTTCTTCCGTGGCGTCGTCACGACCCATGCGAATATTTTCGCGAATGGTCTCATTAAAAATAAAACTGCGTTGTGAAACCACGGCGATATAACGCTGCAATTCTGCCAGCGGGAAATCCGTCAGTGGACGATCGCCGATAGCAATGGTCCCGGACTGCGGGTCCCACTGGCGCAGCAACAAATTAACGATGGTCGATTTGCCGGTGCCGCTGGGGCCTACCAGCGCAACATGCTGGCCGGCGGCGATATCCAGGCTCAGGCCGTCAAAAACCTTTATCTGGCGGCTCCAGTCCACGTCGTCGGCGTCGTATTCGAAATGCACGTTGTCGATATGGATCGACGCTTCCAGCTTGTCGCCAACCGCGGTCTTGCCATTATCGTCAACGGCCGGCGGCTGATCCATCATGGCAAACAAGCGACGGGCGGCAATGATCGAGACACGAAAATCCGTGTAGTTATTGGCCAGGCCGACGGACAAGTAGAAACCCACCACCGACACGGCAATGACTGCCGGCAACTGAACCAGCGGATCAATACGGCCAGCCAGGGCCAGCTCTACACCAACCCAGGCTGAAGCCAGGATTCCAACGGTGATGAAAATCTCGGCCAGCGCCCGTTGCCAGGCATCAGCGCTGTATAACTTTTCCTGGCCTTCCTGCATGGTAGAGCCAATGTCGAATAATTCACGCGCGCGTCGGTCTCTCGTAACCAAAGGCCACGGTATCGCGAACACCCTGAATGCTATCGGCGACAAAGGCATTCACTTCACCGAGTTGCTGCCGATAACGCACGCCGTCGCCGCCGAGCCTGGATACCAGCCAGGGCAGCAACAAGGTATTGGCCAGGTAGAACGGTGTCAGTGCATAGACAATGGCCGGCTCCACGGTCCAGCACCAGGCGAGAATAATTATCGGCACATAAATTGCCGCAATCGCCGGCGCAATAGTGTGCGCGTAAAACGGTTCGATACGTTCGCAGTCGCGTCATTACCCGGCTGACCGCATCGCCGGACTGCAGCTTGGCGGTACGTGCCGGCGCCAGCGGCAGCATGGAGTAGTAAAAGCGATCACGAAACGCGGCCAGAATGCGAAACGCGACGTAGTGGCCGGTGTAATTTTCGATGTATGACGCAATGCCAACCACCGTACCGACCAGCGCAATCCATCCGACCTGGGTCCAGATAATGCTCCAGTTGACGACACCGGGTTCAGCGGCGTTCACATAGATACCAACGCTGGCCGCTGCGATGCCGAGCACCGCCGCCTGGCCACAAAACTTGACCACGCGAGCAATCAGCGAGGTCATCATGATGCTGTTAAACGGCCTCATAAACTTTAGCAGGCGTCGGATTATCTGATAGTTAGAGGTCTGCGGAAGGTCGCCGGCTGTGGCATCCAGGGTATTCATAGCTATTGCCTCGCTAGACATCAGACCGCGGCCGCCGGGACCAGCGTCGCGTGTTCAGTTTCACGTTTGGTGCGCAACATGCCGGCATAAATGCCGCCCTGCGCGATCAGTTCATCGCGGGTGCCGCTTTCGGACAGCTCGCCGTTGTCCAGAACGATAATTCGATCGGCCTGTTCGATGGTACTGAGTCGGTGTGCAATCAGCAGCACGGTCTTGTTCTGACAGAGACGCTCCAGTGCGCGGTTCAGCAAGGCCTCGGTCTCTACGTCGATCTGCGAAGTGGGTTCATCCAGCACCACGATGGGCGCATCCTTGAGAATGGCCCGGGCAATGGCCAGCCGTTGCGCCTGACCGCCGCTCAGGGCCATGCCCTGATCACCGACCATGGTATTAAGCCGGGCCGGTGTGGATTCGACGAATTCAAGCAATTCGGCGGATTCTAGCGCGGCCAGCAATTCTTCATCAGTCGCGTCCTCTTTGGCCATGCGCAGGTTGTCGGCAATGGTCCCGTAAAACAGGAACGGATCCTGCGGCACCAGCGCAATCTGCTTGCGAATCCATTCCAGCGAGAGTTCCTCTTCCGGCACGCCGTCGAACAGGATCTGCCCGGACTCCGGATCCAGAGTGCGCAGCATCAGATTAGTGACCGTGGTCTTGCCTGACCCGCTCTTGCCGATCAGCGCCACGGTTTCGTTGGGCTCAATATTCATACTGAGGTTCTTCAGCGCCGGCTCCTCGATTCCCGGATAGGTAAAGGTCACATTGCGAAATTCGATGCTAATAGCCTTGCCATCGGTGCGGCCGGAACTGGCCCCGGCGCTGCTGCGTACCGGCGCCTTCTCATCGAGGAACTCAACGACCTTGGCAGCCACTTCGCGGCCCAGCGCACCGGCAAAAAAGAACTCGCCGATCAGCAACAGTGTGCGGCTGAATTCCAGGCTAAGCAGCACTACGGCTACGCACTCACCCGGCGTCATGAAACCGCCGCTATAGCGGTACAGGGAAACGGCCATGGCAACGGCCGTGGAGAACAAGGCAAAGCCCAGTTCCAGGAATACAAACTGCGACTGCGCCACCAGCAACAAACTCATGGTGATTTTGCGCTGGACCTCGTTGTCGGCTTCCATTTGCTCGCCGCGCTTGAGTTCCTGGTTAAACATCTTCAGCGTCGACATACCCTGGATAGAGTCCAGGTACTGGGCGCTATTGCGGTTCTTCACATCTTCGTTCTGGGAACTGATGCGCCGAAAACCACGCGCCGACGAACCGACAAACAAAGGTGTCAAAGGCACGCCGGCCAGCATCCACAGTCCGACCACCCAGTCGATCCAGAAAATCGCGCCCACCAGGAACAGCGGGATAGCAATGGCGACCCAGATCTGCACGAAATAGACGCTGAAGTAGTAATCGAGATACTCGACGCCTTCCGTGGCGGTATTCGCGATCTCGCCGGTGCGACGCTTGCCGAGCAGTCCGGGCCCGAGAGCGACGACCTGCTTGTAGATCTGATCGCGGACATTCAGCTTGGCTTCCGAAGAGGCGCGGAACTGACCGGTGCGGAAAGTCCAGGCCAGCACGGCCTTGGCCAGTACCAGGCAGTGTCAAAATCCCCAGCCACTGGCGGATCAGATTGCTGCCGTCCACGGCGGCATCCACGGTCAGGCCGAGCACGTAATAAAGCAGGATCGTGGTCGGTATGGTCGCGATACCCGCGATCAGGCCCACCTTGACCCACTTAATGCGTGCCTGGCGTCACCAGCCTGTCGTCTACTCCCAGCATCTAAGCACTCCGCTTTATAATTCAATAACTTAGCGTTCGTACCGGCGCGCAGCACCGGGCCAGCATGGGTTATCCTAGACCCTCAAGCAGGGTTTAAGGTCAAGCCCCTGCCGACGTCTACCCAGTGAGTATCGGATAAAGCATGGAAAACCAGGCAGACAAGCCCCTCACCATAGGCCAGCTGGCCGGACGAGCCAACGTTTCCACCTCCTTGCTGCGCTACTACGAGAAGGAGAAACTGCTCGAACCGGTCGGTCGCAGCGACGCCGGCTATCGGCTTTATGCCAGCGCCGCCGAGCGACGCCTGCGTTTTATCCGCAGTGCGCAGCGCTACGGCTTCTCGCTGCATGACATCAAGCTAATCCTCGGCGCCACGGATCCGGATAAGGCCGACGGTGTCGCGATTCGCGAAATCGCCCGCCAGCGCATGCTGGAAATAGAGCAGCGGGTAACCGAGATGCTGGTACTGCGCCACGAACTGGATTTGTTCCTGGACGATGTTGCCAGCCACCTGGACGAGTCCGTGGGTGAATCTGCCGGTGAACAGTATCGCGAACTTCTGGAACAGGCCTGCGGTCATGAACATGCGCAGGCACCGGCTTCAGCGTTACAGAAACTGACCGAGCGCCTGGGCTGCAACCTGGCCTCGGCCGAATGGCGCACGCTGTTTGCCGATCTGCGCGGCCGGCATTTGCATATCTGGCGGGACGACGACGGCTATACCGCGCGCTTTGCGGAACCCGACGCCAAGCTCAAAGCGGCCCTGGAACGCCTGGTGGCCGCGGAAACGCACTGCGATGCCCACCTGGAACCGGAACTGGCCAGCGATGACGGCGGCCTGGTATTCCGCGCGCGGGGCGAGAATGCCTTTTTGTTTGCGCAACTGTTCCTCGCCCTTGAAGCGGCAGACGCTTGACCTTAAACCCTACTTGAAGGCTCAGGATAGACTCAAAGCTGGGATCTCCCGGCAGCAGAGAGCTGTATTAATGAGTCACGCCATCGCCGAAACCGAAACCCGCAAAGTCCGCATTGCCGGCATGGACTGCGGCAGCTGTGCCTTGACCATCGAGAACAGCATGCTGCAGTTGCCCGGCGTGGACTCCGCCAGTGTCAGCTTCACCACCGAGAGCATGGAAGTTTCCGGCGATGTCAGCCTGGAAAGTATCGAAAAGCGCCTGCGGGAACTGGGTTACAAAATTGCCGGCGACGCGCCCGCCGCCGATCTGAGTGAACTGGTCGATCGACGCGGCGCCATGGGCTTTTTCCGTTTTCTGTGGGAACAGCCGCCCCTGCGGCGCGCTGTGCTGGTCGCAGGCACGGTAATGATCGGCTTGCTGCTGATCCCAGGCTCGGCCACCGTCGCCGGTGTGCAGGCCCTGAATCTGCTGTTTGGCGCCGCCGTACTGGTCGCTGGTGCGCCGGTATTTATCAAGGGCCTGCGTGCTGTGATCTTCGCCCGCCGGATCACCATCGACCTGCTGATGGCCGTGGCCTGTGTCGGCGCACTGGGCATTGGCGCAACCGGCGAAGCGGTAACAGTAATCCTGCTGTTTATGCTCGGCGAAGCACTGGAAGCCTACAGTGCTGAACGGGCGCGCGATTCCCTGCGCAGCCTGATGGCGCTGCAACCGCAGGAAGCCACAGTATTGCGCGCGCATGACGATAGCGAACATTCGGACTGCGCGGGCGAAGATGATCATGGACATACGCAGCAACACGGACACGAGCACAGCCAAGCGCATCAGCATGCGGACGCACACCAGCACAGTGATGCGCATGAGCATGAGCATAACGATGGGCATCAGCACAGCGAGGCGCATGCGCATGAATCCGCTGCCCATGATCATCAACTGGTGCTGCCGGTAGACCAGGTGCGTATTGGCGATCGGGTACTGGTACGCCCGGGCCAGCGCATTCCCATCGACGGTGAAATCATCACCGGCACCACCACCATTAACCAGGCACCCGTCACCGGTGAGAGTGAGCCGGTGCTGCGCAGCGTGGGCGATGAAGTCATGGCCGGCACGGTGAACGGCGAAGCGGCGCTGGAGGTACGCGTTACCCGGGCGGCTGCCGACGGCACCATCGCGCGCATCGCCCGGCTGGTGGAACAGGCACAGGCCGAGCGTAGCCCGCAGGAACGCTTTATCGATCGCTTCGCCCGCTGGTACACGCCGGCCGTCGTGGCGCTGGCTGTCCTGACAGTGGCAATTCCGGTCCTGATGTTCGGACAGCCGTTTCTCGATACCGCCGACGGCACGCACGGCTGGCTCTATCGCGGCCTCACTCTGCTCATCATCGCCTGCCCCTGCGCCCTGGTTATCAGTATTCCGGTAACCGTAGTCAGCGGTCTGACGCGGCTGGCGAACCTTGGCATTCTGGTAAAGAGCGGGGCACAACTCGACCGGCTGGCAGACGTTCGGGCGGTCGCCTTCGATAAAACCGGCACGCTGACCCACGGCCATCCGCAGGTAACCGGTGTTCGCGCCAGCGGCTGCGAACATCCGGCGGCGAACTATGAAGAATGCGCCAACTGTGATGACGTAGTGGCGGTCGCGGCTGCGGTAGAGCGTGCGTCCGAGCACCCGGTCGCCCATGCCATTGTTGCCTCAGCCGGCGCGCGCGGACTCGCGCATCGCTTTCAGAACGCCGGCGAAGTGCTTGCCCATCCCGGCCGGGGCGTCAGCGGCCAGCTGAGCAACGGCGATGCCATTGCCGTTGGCCGGGACCAAATGTTCGACCAGGCAATGGTTGGCTGGGACCAGGTCGCGCCGCATGCCGATGCAGCGCGGGCCGCCGGGGAGACGGTTATGTTTGTGTCTCGCGACAACAAATTGGTCGGTTATATCGGGGTACAGGACGAGGTGCGCGACATTACTCACGACGCCCTGCAAGAGCTGGAACAGTTTTCTCCCAGTATCGCGCGGGTCATGCTGACCGGCGACCATCCCGAGGCAGCGAAACGCGTGGCGGCGCGGGTCGGCGGTATCGACGATGTGCGTGCCGGACTCCTGCCGGATGAAAAACTGCGAGCCATTGAACAACTGCGCGACAAATACGGCGCCGTAGCCATGGTCGGCGACGGCATCAACGATGCGCCGGCGCTGGCGCGCTCCGACGTCGGCATCGCCATGGGCGGCGGCGGCACAGCCCAGGCGATGGAAACCGCAGATGTGGTCTTAATGCAAGACAATTTGTCCCACGTGCCGCTGGCCCTGCGTATGGCTCGCAAGTCGCGTCGAATCATCAAGCAGAACATCGCGCTGAGCCTGGCCCTGAAACTGGCTTTTCTTGCCCTTGCCGTGCCCGGCATCGCAACACTCTGGATGGCGGTACTGGCTGACGTCGGCGCCACATTACTGGTCACCCTGAACGGCATGCGCCTGCTGCGCCAGTCGTGAGCAACGAGTCTCACCGACTCGGACCGATCCGACTCAATCCCGGGGTCCGTCCCCGGCATGTGATTTGTTACTTATTCGCCGCCTTGGTCAGCATCGGCGTCTACACCTATCTGGTGGCCCTGACGCCTTACGTGCTGACCATCAACCTGGGGCTACCCGAAAGCGAACACGGCCGCATTTCCGGTGACCTGCAGTTCTGGCAGGAATGCGTCCTGCTGGCCAGCCTGGGTATCTGGGGCGCGCTGTCCGATCGCTTCGGACGTCGCATCACTTACTTCCTCGGATTTCTGCTGCTGTTTGCGGCTTATGCCACCTACGCCTTTGCCACAACACCGAATGAACTGATCGCGTATCGGCTGATCTTCGCCCTGGGCATCGCCGCCACCACCACCAACCTGGCGGCCATCCTCGCCGACTACGCTGAGAACGATTCGCGCGGCAAGCTCACCGGTATCGCGTTTTTCCTGAACGGACTTGGCTCCGTGGCATTTTTTATCGGCCTCACGCGCCTGCCCGATGTGTTCAGCGGCCGCGGCATCGACGATGTATGGGCCGGCCGCTATGCCTATCTGTTTGTCGCGGGCATCGCACTGCTGGCCGCGCTGATCATGCTTGGTCTGAAACCTGGGCGACCCGGTGACACAACGGAAAAAACACCCGTGCTGCGGCTATTGACGGAAGGCATGAGCGCAGCCCGCAATGCGCGCGTTTCTCTTTCTTATCTCAGTGCCTTTGCCGCGCGTGCCGACATGGCCATCGTCACGCTGTTCCTGACCCTGTGGGTTGTGCAGGCCGCCTCCGGTCAGTCCGACAGCACTGCTGAGGCCACGGCCAGAGCCGGCATGATCGTCGGCATGGCGCAGCTTGCTGCAGTGGTGTGGGCGCCGATATTCGGCATTATTGGTGACAAAGTCGATCGACTGACCCTGCTGGTGATTGCCTTTGCCATCGCCACAGCCGGCTACGGCTGGGTTGCCTCGCTGGACGACGTATTGGCTCCGGCATCTATCCCGGCGCTACTGTTGCTGGGTGCCGGGCTTTCGTCGGGGCAGCTGGCGTCTACGGTCTTACTCGCCGAGGAAGCCCCGGAAAAATATCGCGGCTCCTGTTTCGGTGTTCAGGCCTTCTGCGGTGCGCTCGGAATTCTAGCGCTGTCAGCCGGTGGCGGCCGGCTGTTCGATTCCTTCGGCCCGAATGCGCCCTTTGTCGCCATCACGCTGGCGAACGGACTGGTGCTGGTCTGCGCGGCCGCGCGCCGGGCCGCAGAATTGCGACGCGGAGTCAGCCAGCCCGCCACCTGACGGGGCCGGTGCGGGGAAAACCGCAAGCGTTTAGTCTGCTATATTTGTAGACAATACTTCGCAGATAATTGCGAACAATAAGAAATATTACACGGCCATGGCGGGATTCTATGCGCTGGCTTCGACCGACACTCATCGCCATCGGCATTCTGCTGCTGTTTATAGTGGCTGGGCTGGGTTTTATCCTGAGCCAGCCGGAACGCCTGCAGAAACCACTGGAGCGCTACGTCAGCAGTCTGCTGGATCGTGAATTCAGCATAGCCGGCGAGTTTGAAGTCGACCTGGGCAAGATCGTTACGGTACGCGCCACGCAGCTGCGCATTGCCAATCCTGACTGGGTCACCGACAGCGACTTCCTGAATGTTGCTGAAGTACAGGCCAGCGTGGACCTGACAACGGTGCTCAGCGACACGATAGTGCTGCCGGCCGTTACAGTCCGCGACGCTACGCTAAGGCTGATTCAGGATAGCGAGCACGGCAACAACTGGAGCTTTGGCGAAGCCGATCAAGAGCCCGACAGCCAGGATTCTTCAGGCCTGGGTTTCGTGATTCAGAACATTGATGTCGCAGGTTCGAGCCTGAGCTTTGCGAGCCCGGCCGTCGATACGCCAGTCCTGCTGGAAATCGATACGCTGACCCAGCGTCCCAGGGCTGACGGATTGCTGGATGCACGCCTGAGCGGAAAACTCGGCGGGAAAAGTATCAGCGCTGCCGGGAAACTCGGCCCGTTTGAAAACCTGATTGACGGCCGCGATGTGCAGCTCGATCTTACCGGTCAGTTTGACAGCCTGAGCCTGGCAGCCAACGGTCTGGTCGACGACCTGGCGGACCCGCAGCAGCCGTCGCTGAGCTTCAGTTTGAACGGCCCGGATGTCCAGGACCTGGCCGAGATGCTGAGCCTGGGTCGACAGGGTGAGGGGGATATAGATCTAACCGGCAAGCTGTTACCCGATAGCGACGGCGTCGGCCTGGAAATCCACGGCAACATCGGTCGCGCACAGATCGATCTGTCAGCCCGCAGTGAAGCGCTGCTAGCCCTCGAGAACGCCAGCATCGACATCGATGTTGCAGCGCCGAACCTCGGTCGAATTCTCGCGTTGGCCGGAATCGAAGACGCGCCGGCCGAACCCTTCAAACTCAATGGCAAAGTACAGCGGGCCGGTTCGGTATTGACGATCCAAAACGTGGCCCTGGACTTCGCCGATGCACGCTTCGATCTGACCGGCAAGGTAGACCGCTTCCCCGATCTGGACGGCGCCGAGGTGAAACTGGCTATTGAGGGCAACGATATCTCCAGGTTTCGGCAGTTGCTGGGCATTCCTGGCGTCTCATCCGGTCCGTTCTCAGTCGACGGCAATATTGTCATCAGCCCGGACGGAAACGAGCTGCTTAAGGTCAGCCTGGTCACCGATATTGTTCGACTGGAGCTAGCCGGCCCCATTGGAGATCCGCCCGGCTATCTCGGCACGCGCCTGAAAATTGTTGCCAGCGGCAATGACTTCAGCAAAGCTGCCGTTGCTCTAAATATTCCAAACCAGAGCACGGTGCCCTACAGCATTGAATCGAGTATTGAGGTTACCGGCCTTGGGCTGGAGACCAGCGAGGACACCCTGCTGACACTGGGCGCACAGAAATTGCGGCTCAATGGCCAGATCGGAATCAAACCGCTGGAAGACGATACCGACGTCCAATTCCGCTTGCCATGGGAACAGCACCAGTGAGCTCGCTAGACTATTGCAGGCAGAAGAATTCGTTAGCGACGCAAGCTACGACATCCGTGGTCGATTTCGCGCTTCGCCCGAAGGGCTATCGGCTGGATAACATACAAGGCAGCATCGGCGAGGCCCAACTGAACGTAGACGGGCTGGTTTCCCGCCAGCCGGAATTTGTCGGCAGCCACCTGCGCTTTGCCACCCAGGGACCCAATCTCAATGCAATACTTGCCGATATCAGCAGTTTCGATGTACCCGAAGGACCCTTTGATATCGCCGGGGAATCGAGCGGCAGCGCAAAACTCAATTCACGATAGCGAGCTTGAGGCCACGGCGGCGGGCGTCGATTAGTGCGATGCCGACGTCGGCTGGCCGCTGGAACCAGAATCCTTCGGCCAGTTTCCCGTCACAGCCGAAGGTACCGACCTGGCCGCGATTCTACCCAAGCTGGATGCCTGGCAACCCGACAGTTCGTCGTTTACCGCCAGAGCCGAAGGCTCATGGCGCAGCGGATTGTGGGAGATTGACCGACTCGTCGCTCGGCTTGGCGACGCGAGTCTGTCGGCAAGCGGTGTTTTCGATGCGCCACCGAATATAACGCGCACGGATGCCAACTTCACTATCGTGATCCCCAGCCTGTCAGCGCTCGGTGTGATCGCCGGCCAGAGACTCCCGGAGCAGCCGCTGGACATCAATGCAAAGTTCAGCGGCGAACCCGATCGATTTGTGTTCCGCGAGCTGAACGGTCGTCTCGGCGAAGGCTCTTTCGACAGCAGCCTGGCGATAGATATCAGCGGGCAAGTACCGAAGCTCGATCTTTCCCTGCGTTCTCCGTTCCTTGACCTGCGGCCGTTCCTGCTGACTGACGACACAGGCGAAGATGGCGCGCCGTCCGAGCCCGAAAAGGCTGAACCGGCCGGAGACGGTCGGCTGATCCCTGACGAGCCGCTGCCGTTCGAAACACGTGGCTCAACTCGACGCAACGGTAGCACTCAGGCTCGAACGGCTTCGCCTGCGCTCCGTTGAGATGAACCAGGTTGAGCTGGACGCGAAGTTGCAGAACGGCGCACTGGACCTGACCCGATTCGACGCTTCCGCATCGAACGGCAGAAGACTGCAGGTTCGCGCCAGCCTCACACCGCGCAACAACTCAGCCGACGTAATGCTGAATCTGCGCGGCGAACAACTCCAGTGGAACCTGTTCGGTGAAGAAGAAGCTTCGCTCGAAAATCTACCGATTACGGACTTGTCCATCGATGTCTCATCGCGGGGTAAGAGCCTGCGAGAGCTTGCCGCGGGCTTGGACGGCTCGCTGCGCTTTGAAGCGAAAGGCGGTCGAATTCCGAACGCCGGGCTGCAGCTGTTAACCGGAGACTTCCTGATCGAGGTTGCACAGACGCTCAACCCGTTCAGCCGCCAGGAAAAATATACTGGCATTTCCTGCATTGCAGTCATCCTGAAAGCGGAGAACGGCCAGGTCACTACCGCACCGGCGATGGTTGCGCAGACCGACAAAATCAACGTCTTCGCAAATGGTAGCGTAGACCTTGCACAGGAACGCCAGGACGTCAGCTTTCGAACATCGCCGCGCAAGGGATTGAGCATTAGTATCTCTCAGGTCATTAACCCCTTCTTCAAGGTATCAGGGACTTTCGCTGATCCAGGACTCGTGATAGACGAGAAAGCTAGCTCACGCGCCATAATGACCTTGGGAATTTCGATCCTGGCGCAAGCCATCTGGGACCGGGCGTTCCAGGCGAAAGACCCCTGCGGCGAAGCGATTGAAAAGGCCGACAGGCTGGCGGCAAAATGATTCCCTGACGCCCTGACGGAACACAGGCCACTGGCTAATGCCTTGGCCATATACGCGACACTCAAATTTTTCCTGTTCTGTTTGAGAATCAGGCATGTTCTGAATAGCGTTTGCGAGGAGCAGCCGTGTCCAAACGAATCTACGCCCCGCTCAATCGCCGCGAGCTGTTAATCGCATCGGCTGGCCTGGCAGGCGCGACACAATCGTTGGCAGCAGACTCGCCGTCCATACCGCTGAACCTGGATCTGCCTAAGGACAACTTGCTGGCCTATCTGAAAATGCGCGCGGGTATTGAAACGGGCGAGTATTTTTTCTGGTTCACCGGCGGCCTCGACCTGGCAGCAACGGGCGCGCCGATTACGCCCATCATCACCGTTGAGTCGCTGCTGCTTCGCCAGGTTGAAAAACTGCCTGGCGATGTTTTTCACATCACAGACTACGAGGCAACCCTCTATCGCGATCCCGACAGCGGCGAACTGGCCGACTACCCTGCGCAACCCCCTGACCGGACGACTGCTTGAGCCCCTGCACTATCGAGAAGGTCCCGTGCCTTTCGAATGGCGCGCGGACGCCCAGCCCAGGTTACTGGGCATGGAAAACCCCTTCGAGGAAAAATCGCAGCCGTTTGGCTACCCCTACAAACGCGTCGGGGACAGTTTGTGGATGACCAAGTCCTCTTATTTTAACAATCGGCCGCACTGGCTAAGCATCGAAGACTGGCCGCTGGAAGCACCTGCGGAAAATATCAATGTGGCTTCGATTTCTACCCTGAAAGCCAACTGGTCAGATATCACAAATCCGCAGCTGGCCTCGGTACCCACGGAGTTTTTTTACCAGGCCACCAGCGGCTGGCTGCCCTGGATGCTGATGGGTCAGCGACCCGGCTACGTGATCTGGCATGAAGCCGGCAAGAAACTCAGCAGCCTGGCCGAGGCACCCGCGGACACCCTGGAACTGATTCGGCAGATTCATCCCGAATGGTTCAGGCGACCCGTGCCCTGGGAAGGCTTTACCAACCTGTTTCTGCAATACAAAGCGACCGCCACCGCCATTCACCAGCGAAACGCTATTTAAGATGGCGGCTCCCGCTGATGTGGCCAGTGAAAGAGCTAGAAAAAGTGTCAATAAAAATCCGTTTTGCATAACGGTCTCCTCATTATCGCTGCGACGGCGGTGAAATCGTGGTTCCAAATTCGATCATTAAGGATGCTCCACTCATTAGCTGGCGAATCATGCCTGACCTAGAAAGTACGCCCGGCGGAACTTTCGCGCATACCGCACATGCGTATATCTATTAATGATTGGCAGGGCTATTTTTTTAGATGCCAAGTTGTGATCATATTTTCTCTGGATGAGTGAAATTCAATACCTTCTTGCAACGCTCGAATTTGTTATTTTTTCTCGAAAAAACTCAGGGCGCTTGCGACACTTTTCGGTTTTGGCCATTTTTTTGTTGCTATAACTATACAACTTCTACTATTGGCATTCTGAGTATTTCTCCAATAGTGACTGGTTTGTTTTCATTAATTAGGATAGCTGCAGAAACATAAGCTCCAAGCGCTTGTTATCTGGCTTTCAAGGGTCCTCTACCAGTAGACAGGGGTGAATTGGACATAATCTACGCCTCTCAAGATTTTCCTGCCGGACAACACACAGCCCAGGCTGCCGGGCATGGACAATCCGTTTGAGGAGAAGTCGCAAGCGTTTGGCTACCGCTATAAACGGGTCGGCGACAGTCTATGAATGACCAAGTCTTTCTTTTTTAACAATCGGCCGCACTGGCTAAGCATCGAAGACTGGCCCTGGAAGCACCGGCCGATACGCTGGAGCTGGTCAGGCAGGTACATCCCGAGTGGTTTCGCCGACCTGTGCCCTGGGAAGGCTTTACCAAGCTGTTTCTGCAATACAAAGCGAAACGTAAGCCGGCTCCCGCTGACTAGCATGTCAGATCACGGTCGTGAGCAGGACCCTGCCTACCCAGGGTCACTCTGATAGAATCCCGGCAAATTTTCCCGGGAACCAGACCATGCGTAGACAAATTTTGCTCGCTTTCGCCGTCGTCGCCCTGCTGGGCGCGGAGTTGGCCACCGCACAATCCTTCTTTCGCCCGACTATGGAAAGAGCCCAACGCTGGGATTTGAGCCTTGGCATTCTTCAACAGGGCAACGAAAGTGTCGGCGGGCAGCAAGGTTCCCGACTGGAACTGGACAGCGAGATTGGCTGGCGCTTTGCCTTTGACTACAACTTCAATAACCACTTTTCACTGGGTTTCGGGATGGAGTTTGTACAGCCGGACTACACGGCCACCATCGTGCCGCAGGACACGGGCACACCCGAACAGATCCGCTTTACGGCCGACCAGTTTAATGGTCAGCTTCGCGGTATCTGGAACATTTTTGATGGCCCGCTGACGCCTTACCTGGAAGGCAGCATCGGCTGGACCAGCCTGGACTCCAACGTCGCGGACGGACCGCCGGTCACGGGTTGCTGGTGGGACCCCTGGTGGGGCTATGTCTGCTCTAATTTCTGGAACACCTATAGCGAGACCAATATGTCGTATGGTGGCGGCGTGGGCATACGCTGGGATTTCGACGAACAATTTTTTGCCAAGGCCAGTTACAACCTGCTGATTATTGACAGCAGCAATAGTCAAAACGTTCAGTTTCCGTCCGGTCGGCTGATGTTTGGCTGGCGCTTCTAGATCTTAAAGAGCATTCTGCCGGCTGCGGAACGGATCCGGCCTAAGGCTTACAGGGAAATATCCCACTGCAGCCTTAGCCGCCAGCCGCTTTCACTAGCCCGGAATTGAGTTTCAGAAAAACGGATTCTATCAGCAGTTTCCAAATACAGCCTCCCGTTAGCAGGCCCGGCCGCCATCATTGACGCCTGCCGGCAGTGACAGCACGCCAAGCAAAGCGTCCAGCAATCCCGCTACACGCGCAGGTAGAACGACTTCGCTTAGCCCTTGCGTGCCGCGCGTCCGGTGGGAACTCTAAAATCGGAAGCTTCCCATTCGTAATCAGGATTCTCCGGCGGTACATCCAGCGCGTAAGCCTTCCAGGTCTCGACCCGATCGTTCTTCAATTCCCAGGTATCCGGCAGGGTGAGGAAATCCGGCGCGTTCTTTTCAATGTAGGCCAGTACTTTTGGCGGCACGTCGTCGTAGCCACCCAGGCCCTTGTGGCTGAACATGCGACCGAACAGCGAGCCATTCGCGTAAGGCGTGCCACCCATTTCCATAAACGGCCAGAACTGCGAAATGCGCGAAAAACCAGCCACAAATCGCGCCGTGGGCAAATCGCGATCTTCCAGTTCCTGCCGCGACATGCTGAAGGTGAAATGCTCCGACGGAGAAATACGCGGCCCGGTGGACGAGCGTGGCCAGCCTTCACGCGTCACCGGGTTGGTGTATTCGTGGGTGTAATCCCAGGACAGCATCATGTCATCGCCGTACTGCTCGAAGGGCAAAATAAACGGGTAGCGACCGTCTTTATCGGGAAACACCGTGCCTTCATTCATCAGCGTTGGCGAGTCGCCTTCCGCACCAAAAAAGAACTTGGGTATTTCCTTACCGATCTTGCCGACCAGCACGTCATTGTAGAAATGATAGACCTCGACGGTCTTACCCGTAAACGGATTATCCCAGGTCTCAAGAATGTCACCGGTTTCCAGATCGGTGAAGTAGCCGGTCTCGCGTGACTTGACCCACAGGTCCTTGTTCTCGTCAATCTTCGCCAGCAAAACACCCGTGCCGGTATAACCAAACACCGGCACCATGCGCTTGTCGCCGATACGCGCATACATCAAGCCGTGAAATCCGCCGATGATGGGTTCGTCGTAGCTGGCCCAGAGTTTGCCAAAGGCGTAGAGATTGTCTGCCGGATCAGAATAATCGAGACCCGGCTTGGCGGCATGCGCGCCGGCAATGGCCGACCCCGGGGCACCGCTGCCTGCGAACGCGCCTAATGCCAGCGCACCTTTGAGAGCGGTGCGGCGATTCATAGTCAGCTGTGATACGAAATTCGACATCATGGCGGCTTATCCCCCGATTCGACCAAAGGCCATAGAGGGCAACAGCATGCATGGCGTTGCGCCATCACTCAACGGCCACAGCCTCGCCAGATCATGCTTTGGTCACTTTGCGTCGGGCACCAAGCCAAGCAAATCAGCGGTGCCGCGCTAAGGACTATCTTTAGGCGTGGCGGCGGCGGGCGCTGCCACCGGACCAATCAGCTGCTCCTGAAGGCCGCAGCCGGTCATTTTGTCCAGCAGCAAGCCGGCGATGGGCCGCCAAAGAATCAGGATAAACAGCAGCAATGGACGCATTCGACCTTGGGCTCTAATTGTCCAGCCGAGCTCGTTTCGAAGTGCAAGCGTCCATCGGGTTCGGACTGAGCGAACAGCGCGCGACTGCCGGCCAATGCGAGTACCAGCAGCCAGAAGCACAGCAGCATCAGCAACAAGGGTCTGAAACTACGCATCGCTAGCTGGCACCGGAATCTTTCAAGCGCCCGGGCCCGGGCAATATGATTTTCGCCGTCGATACAAGCGGTCCGTCGGGTATGGCCTGGCCCATCATTCGGGCACGTCGCAGCTGTTCGCTGCCGACGCGACGCTCAACATGTTCTGCCCAACGCGATCGTTGATTGTGTGCCTGCATTTTGTCGCTCCCATGACGCCTGACTGTGTTAACAGTCTGCAGCGACGGGACCGGGACTTCTGGTTATTGCAGGTCAGAAAATTGTCAGCAGCGTACGACAAAGCGAATGAAACCAAGGGTTTCAGGGGATCAATGGCGATACGGGCTAAGCACCGTGACGCTCGCTACAGCGATCGAGCTACCTCAGTCGAACTCCGCAAACGCGTTGCTTTCAGAATTTTGACAGGCCGCGTAAACAGCCGTCGCAACGCTCAGGTACCTTCGCCACCGACGGTAGCGTAGCTAAACGACTGGCCGCCAATGGTGGCTTCGTACATCAGGCCGCCCTTGGCGAGAACGAAAACCGCCATGCTGCCGTTCCAGCCGCCGACGGCTGATCCACCCGGCTCGGAATCGCTGGCCGATGCGGACGAGCCCATGGAGTTGGCCTTGGCCTGGGCACCCGCGGTCAGCGCCACGGCCGAGGCTTCCGCGCCAAAGGAAAACTTACCGGTGGAAAACTCCGACAGCGCGTCCTGGTTGCGAAACAAAATCATCTGGGAATAGGCTGCACCGCCCAGTTGAAAACCAATGCTGAGTTGGGTCAGCGACGTATCGGCTATATGAGTGCCGCCCTGATAGACCCGGCCCTGCCCAAATGCACCGCCGATACCAATGCCGGCCTTGCCCACCGTCGGGAAAATCGCGTAGGCGTGGGACTCATCCAGCATCGCGGCAACTTCAGGCGTAGCCCGGAAATCAGCCAGTGCATTGGCGAAATCGGCTTCATTGGCTGCCCATCCCGCGACAGAGAAAGTACCGACGATAAGTAACAAGGCGGCGCGTAACAGCATAATTTTTTCCCTGGGTGCCGTGCCAAAAGAAGCCGGCAAAGCGGTTTACACAAGTTGACAGTCTAGTCCTTGCGGCAGCTATTCGGAAACGAAAACTTGGGCTTCCAACAAACCCCTAAACGTAGCACCGAAGTGAGAAATACCATCTAAGCTATTACAAAATATGTATCTTTGCTTTTAGCTTCGGCCCTTAGCGACCTTCCTTCCCGCTTACGCCAGCACTTTGCTATGACTGCCTTTCCATTCACCCGGAGAAACACCGGTCCAGCAACAGAACTTGCAAGACCGGTCGTCGCAAATAGCACTTTGCCTGGGGCCTGGCCTCACTAGCCGGCTGCACTGAACGGCTTGTTCAGACAGCGCGCCAAACTAGCGAACAATATCGATCAGCTCGACTTCGAAGCTCAGGGTTGAATTGGCCGGAATGCCGCCCGTTGCACGGCTGCCGTAAGCAATGCCCGCGGGACAAGTCAGCTTGGCCTTGCCGCCAACTTTCATCATCGGAATGCCTTCCTGCCAGCACTTGATCACGCGATTCAGCGGGATCACCAGTGGCTCGCCGCGATTCACGGAGCTGTCGAACACGCTGCCGTCGGCCAGGGTGCCGTGATAGTGTGCCCGCACAACGCTGGCCAGTGTCGGTGAATCGCCCTCACCCGCGCGTTGCTCAAGATAGACCAGTCCGGATTCAGTCGTTATGGCGCCCTCTTCGGCCGCCATAGCGTCCAGGTAAGCATCGGCCATCGCTGTCGTAGCGCTAATGAGTAGCAGTAAAAGGCTGGTAGTAATCAGGCGCATAGTGACTCCAGAATCAAGATAAACGGAACAGAGAACAGATCTTCGTCGACTCAGCTCGCCGGCGATATATCTTCATAGAATTCATGGGTGTGCTGGGGCAACAGGTGGGGGTAAAGCTTCGCTGCGCGCGACTTGTCCTGACCACGGGAAAACTTCACGCGATCCTCGGCGCTATCCCACTCTTCAATCATCACGAAATGCACGCCCTCGGGATGCGGTGGCTCGCGGTTACTGGCCAGCTGCTCTTCGCTGAGCATCGGCTTGACGATGGCAAACATCGTGCCTGGCTTGGCGCGTAATATCGTGCGCTGACGAAAGCCGGGCGCCGCATTCAGTTGCGCCTCCATATCCTGGTAAAACTGAGCGACGTCAGTTTCTGAGCCGTGCTTGGCGTACAAGGTTGCAACATAGGTCACCATAGCGAATCCTCTATCGGTAGCAGCTCGCCGGCGCTGACTTGCCAGCGGGCCCGGCTTTTGAGAGCGCAACACTACCGCGCATGGACGGCGACGCCAAGATCTATTCGCCACGACCTGGCAGTGGGTGCGCCGCAAGCCAGTAGATCTGTGCCAGCCCGAGCAACGAAGAATAGCTTATGACCTCCGATACACCCGTTATTTACTGGTTTCGTTCCGACCTGCGCCTGGCTGATAACGCGGCACTGCATGCGGCTGCCGCTACCGGCAAGCCGTTGATCCTGGTGTACATACTCGACGATGAAGGCCCGCGCAGCCTGGGCGGCGCCAGCCGCTGGTGGCTCCATCACAGTCTTCAGTCACTGATCAACAATCTACGCCGGCATGGCCAGACCCTGATCCTGCGCCGCGGGAATAGTGCCGATCTTCTTGACGAAATAGCGGCAGGCACGGGCGCCACGGATTTATTCTTCAACCGCGAATATGAACCCGGCGCCGTAGTCAGAGAACAACAGATCAACCAGCAGCTCGGCCAACAAGTCACGTTACACCGGCGGGCCGGTAAATTGTTATTCGAACCCGAGCAGATCCTTGCCGGCAGCGGCCGACCGTACAAGGTGTTTACGCCATTCTGGAAAGCCTGCCAGGCCAGCGCTGAACCACGCGCAAGCCTGCCGATACCGGAAATCATGCGAGCCTATACGGGTACCCCTATCCGCAGTGACCGCCTCGAGTCCTGGCATCTGCTGCCAAGCAATCCAGACTGGTCCACGGGCATTGCATCTGAATGGCAAGTCGGCGAAGCGTCGGCCCGGCAGCAACTGAGCGGTTTCAGCGGCAGCCGGGTTTCCGCCTATCCCAGCGAGCGTGACCGCCCTGACAAACGCGCCACGGCGAGGATTTCGGCCCATCTGCGCTTCGGCGAAATCAGCCCGCGCCAGGTCTGGCATGCACTGCGCAGCGAACAGCGCAGCGATGAATCCCTGCAGGTGGGCGCCGAAGCTTTCCTGCGCCAACTCGGCTGGCGGGATTTTTCCAGTCATTTGCTGTTTCACTGGCCGACCCTGGAGCATCGGCCACTGCGGCCGGCCTTCGAGCAGTTTCCCTGGCGCGACGATCCGACGGGTCTGCAGGCCTGGCAGCAAGGACGTACGGGCTATCCGATTGTCGATGCCGGTATGCGCGAACTCTGGCATAGCGGCTGGATGCATAATCGAGTGCGCATGGTGGCGGCATCATTCCTGGTAAAACATCTGCTCATTAACTGGCAGTTTGGCGAGCGCTGGTTCTGGGACACCCTGGTGGATGCCGATCTGGCAAATAACGCAGCCGGCTGGCAATGGGTGGCCGGCTGTGGGACCGACGCAGCGCCGTTTTTTCGAATTTTTAACCCTACCCGGCAAGGCGAGCGCTTTGATCCCGGCGGCGATTATGTTCGCCGCTGGATTCCGGAGTTGCAGGCGTTACCGGACAAACTGGTGCATACGCCCTGGGCCGCTGCAGCTGATCTGCGCCGCAGCGCAGGCATAGGCGACAGTTATCCGCTGCCGATAGTGGATCACAAAGCAGCCCGCCAACGGGCACTTCAGGCGTTTAAGGAATTATCGGAATAAGCGCAGCGGCAGCACAGAACACACCGCCGCATCAGCTAGAGTCGCCACCGTCCTTGTCGCGTTTTTTCTTGCCCCAATCGCTGCGAAAAATGGCAATAAAACAGCCGAGCGCGATCACTACCGCGACCACGGATACAACAACTTCCATAAACTTCCCCTTGCCAGGCTTACCGCCGCCGGCGCCGCGTCAGTCGGCGCGCACTGACAGTACGGGGCAACTGGCGTGGCGTAGCACGGCTTCGGTGGTGCTACCCAAAACTACATGTTTGACGCCACTATAACCATGCGTGGTCATGACAATCATCTCGGCATCAACGTCGCTAGCATACCGGACAATCTCCTCGGCCGGCCGGCCGGTAAGCACTTTGGTCACCGCGGTTTTGCTCATCCCGTGCAAATGATCGGCGGCAAACTGGTTCAAGCGCGTTGCGGCACTGGAGGACAGCTCTTCTGCCGTGGGAATCGGTACCGGACCCATATCCAGCGTAGCGTAAATATGCGGTTCTTCTACCGTATAAATACAATGCAGCTGGGCATCCATCACCGCGGCCATGCGCTGCGCCAAGGGCAGTGCTGACAGTGAAACTTCCGAAAAATCCGTTGGGAATACGATTGCCTTATTATCCGCCATGAGCCCTGCTCCTTAGTAATTACGGCTACTTATACATGATTTAGCCGAATTGCAGCTGTCAGGGCAAGCGGGAAAGTCCCTATGGATGCTGAAAAGGTCTGGTAGAAAAGCCTCTCAGACAATCACCCCGCGGGTATGGCCGGCAGCGGGCGGGCTGGTAAGCACGCTAAACAGAGACTCGGCAGCCGCCACACCACGCAGGTAGTCGGCGGATTGTCCGGTGCCTGTCATGCGCAGGGGCAAATCCATGGCCATGTCCGTTTCTGACTGGAGCAGCGCTACGGCGTAGCCCGCCAACAGCGTCTCCGCGCGATCCAGCTGCAGACGCTCGCACAATCTGACCACCAGGCCGGCAGCCAGTTCGCGATGCGCGCGTGTGCCGGGCGCGGCGGCCACGCCGTGTGCCACCTCCCGGCGCAGCCACAGCTGCGCTGCGCGGGCCACCCGATCGACGGCCGCGATGGTCTCCAAGTCTGGATCGGAGGGTGGCGGGCTTGGCATCAAGCGATGCTAGGGACATTGCCCAGTTGTGACTGGTCCGTGTCGGTCGCCTTGTATTCCCTGCGGGTCAGCTATGACAATCACCCTATGATGCTCGAACACAGCAATCTCACTACCGGCGCCCAGCTGCTAGCCGAGACCTTGCGAGAAAATTATCGCGTAGAGCCTGGGCCTTTATTTGCCTCAGTGGGTCTGGATGCGCGCCGCCTGCACGTCGCCGGGGCGCGGTATCCCTCGGCCCGACTGGTGCAGCTTTGGCACGGCGCCGTGGCCGCAACGGGCGACCCTTGCTTCGGCCTGGCCGTGGGCGCGCGCATGCGCATTACCACCTTTCACGCCATCGGCTATTCCTGGCTGGCCAGCCGCAATTTACTCGAAGCACTGCAACGCCTGCAGCGCTACTACAAACTGTTATCGACCAGCCCGGTAAGCCTGGAACTGGATAAACTTGACGACACCCGCATGCGCTTCAGCTATTCCGACGACGCCGCCCAGGTGCATTCGGCCAATGCCACCATCGACGCGTTTACCCTGGCCATCGTAAAGTTATGCCAGGTCGCCAGCGGCCCGCATTTCCAGCCCCTGTCTGTGTCCTTCCGGCACGCCGACCATAGCCGGGCAGGCGAATACGTGGCGGCATTCAATGCACCGGTGCTTTTTAACGAAGACTATGACGGACTGATCCTCGACCGGGCCGCACTGGAACTCACTCTGCCCGGGGAAAATGCCGAGCTGGCGCACGCCAATGATGCTGTGGCGGAAAACTACCTTGCAGGTCTGGATCCGGAGCGCGTGGCTTCGGCTGTGCGCGAGTTGCTGGTCGATATGCTGCCATCGGGACAGGCCTCGCAACAGGCCGTGGCGAAAAGAATGAACCGCAGCCTGAGCACCCTGCAACGCCAGTTGCACGCTGAGGGGCAAAGCTTTCAGACAATCCGCGAAGATACCCGGCAACGTCTGGCTGAAGCCTACGTGCGAGGCCAGGAGCTTTCCTTGAGCGAAGTCGCCTACTTGCTCGGGTTTTCAGACCAGAGCAATTTTTCCCGCGCATTCCGGCGCTGGACCGGCATGTCGCCGCGGGAATTCCGCAACGGCTAGTGCCTAGCCGAGCAGTCCGATCGCAATCACCGCCCAGAGCGCAAGGCCCAGGCCAACAGCAATTACAATGCCTTGAATCGCTTGAAATTCGCGCACTTTGCACCTCCAGCTACCCGCCGGTATGAGTTCCCCCGAACTCAGACACCGAAACGGGATTACTGCATCGCCGGACAGCCACCCGTTAGCTGGCCTGGCTGCGATTTTTCTCCGCGCGGGCTGCGCTGGCAATCGGGAATTCCCTGATAAGCCGGAGGACTATGTCGCTAAAGTTTGTCTGCCAAGGCGCCGATACTTCAAACATGTGAACCGGGCCCGCACATGGCGCTTGTCGCCGGCTATTGTGGCTGCAAAAGAGGGAGAACAATGACTGATACAGCTGAATTGAACGCCGCAGCTTTCAAATTTGTCCAGAATATGGCCGAGGATCTGGGTAAAGACGACCTCGAGCTGCCCGGATTTCCCGATAGCGTCGCCAGATTGCATCAGGATCTGGCCGACGAGAGTAAAGGCGTAAAAGACATCGTCGAGCGCGTCAGCACCGAACCGGCGCTGGCGGCAAGACTGATTCAGCTGGCTAATTCTGCCGCGTTCAACACCACCGGACGCGAAGTCGGCGAGCCCCGTGCGGCGGTCACCCAGCTGGGCTTTAATATTGTGCGCAGCACCGCCACGGCCTACGCGATGCGGCAAATCGAACAACAGGAATGGCTGCAGCCGGTGCGCCCGGAACTGGCAAAAATCTGGCGCCGCTCCAACGGCGTAGCCGCCATCTGCCATGTTCTCGGCGACGAAATCGATGGCCTGCGCGCCGACGAAGCGCTGGCCGCCGGCCTGTTCCATCAACTCGGCAATCTTTACCTGCTGACCCGTGCACACGGCGAAGGCCTGGACATTGCCGGCAATCCCAACTGGGAACAGACCACCCGCAGCTGGCACCCGACCATTGCCCGGGCCTTTATGGAAAGCTGGGGCATGCCCGACTATCTCGGCGAAGCGGTGGAAAATCAGGACGGTATTGCCGCGGGCGACAACGAGAATTTGACGCTTTACACCCGACTCTTGTCCTGCGCGAAACTCTATGACAGCCTGAAGGAAGCCAGCAATGGCGTGGCCACCAAGATCGAAGCCATACTGGAGCCGGTGCAGCTTTCAGGGCTGAGCTTTCTGGAACTGGCCCGCGATCGCGCTGACCGTATCGCCGACGTACGCGCTACGATCAGCTGATTAAAAACCGCAATATTTTCAAAGCCTTGGGTATTTTTCGCTGACGAGAGCTGCAGCGACGACGACGCCTGTTTGCTCCGGCCCTAGACCGAGGCCAGCGGCGACCGACCGGGTTTGCGCCGTTGCTCCCCATCGGGGCCATACAAGTCGCTGTCGCCGGCCGGATTGCCGCAAAGCAGATCCAGGGCAGACTCTACGCGCTGCTGCTGACGACGAATCAGGCGACCATTGGCATCGTTTTGTTCGCGACATTGCCGGGTGAGGCCTAGCAGTTGTTCCCAACGTCTGGCGATGGCCTCGTCGGCGGCCAGGTGCTCCATGTCGGAAAGACTGGGCGCCAGCGCGCGGCGCTGCTGCTCCAGTTCATCGCTGCGCGCCAGCGCCTGGCTTTTACTGCCCGTGGCCAGCTCCAGCGCGGCCGCATCGCGGCTCAACAGCGCGCTTTGTTCGTCGCCCAGCAAATCCAGGACACGCGCCAGTGCCTCTAGCTGGCGATCCAGCAAGCGCCGCATGGCTTCGCCGTCAGGCTGTGGCTGCTGGGCTTCCATGTCAGCTCAGATCCTGCTCAAGCCGCGCCAGTTTCTCGGCTACGCGATCGCCGTCGATCTCGAATTCGCCGGCATCCACTCGCGCGCGGACTTCTGCGACCCGCGCGGAATCCACCTCGGCGGTGTCCTTAAGCTGGCGTTCAATGCGCTGAAGATTGGTTACCGTGTCCGAGAAATCCACCCCGTCACGCGCCGGCTCCGGCCGGTTGCGTGCCTGGGTATCCTCGGCACCCGGCGACTTGTTCACCTGGCGGTTACGGGCATTGCTTATGTCAATACCAGACCCAACGTAACTGCTTATTTTATCAGCCATTTCTCAATGCTCCTGGCGGGACGCGTAAGCTCCCACCCCCTTATCGGCCGGGCCTTGATGAAACTTTAGGGCAAAAACCATCTTTTTCACTGCAGCAATACCTCAACGGCTTTGGCCGAGCGGACCACCGCCTGCACCTTCTCACCGCTGCGCAGGTTTTTGACCGGAATAATCTGCCCGCGAATGCCGTCAGCCTCGGCCACCCCGGCCATGCGCACGGTCAATCCGCGCCCACGGGCCTCAAGGGTGACATGCTGGCCGCGGGTGATCAGCGCCGGGGTTTCCAGGTTACCGGGGGTCAGGGCATCGCCGAGTGCCAGTGAGCGGCGCAGGCGCTGGCCGACGGCATCTTCCAGGCGAACCAGGTAGCCATAATTCATACGGCTGGTATCTCTCTCAGCCAGCACCAGGTCCTCGGCACTAAGAAAACTGTCTTTGGGCAACACGCGTGCCGCCACCAGCACCGATTGGTAAATCACCAAACGCACCGGCACAAAGATTTTCCAGGGTTTCGGCCCGGCACAACGCACCTCGGTGGTAATGCGGCTGCTGCGTCGACCGTCAAAGGGCAGCTTGACGTCCAGCGGCTGCGCACAACGCGCCAGGTGCAAGCGGGCATCAAGGTCGTCGGCGACAATCTCAGCACGGGCACCCGGAATGGCCCGCTTCAGGCGCACGGCGTCTGCCGCAGCGTCACGGATATCTTGATGCGAATGCCAATCGCCGGCCATGGCCGAGACCATCGCAAACAGGGCAAGAACAGGCAGAAAACGTTTCATGCCTGGGTAAATGCAAAACGCGTGCCAGATACCAACATGGTCCACGGTCAGCCGCGCCGGGCAGCCGATTTCTACACTCAGACCCAGGCAACCAGCTTCTGCACTTTATATAGGCGCTGAATCCTGTCCTCGGCGCTGGCAAATTTTTGTGTCGGCGAGTAGAACAGCGAAAGCCACTTCAGCGTCGGCACACCGTCGCCAAGCGCCAATTCTCCGTCACCTGAACAGGCTCCCAAAAGATCTTTCTGAATCCCTGGAACAGGTCGTCAGCTATAGCGGCAATAACTTGCCGCGCAGGTTTCCGATTCTGCCGGTGATCGGCAATGGCTTGCCGGCCTTTCACCTTGTTGCAGGAATCTTAGCCCCAATTGGGATTCTGGCACGGGACTTGCATTTACTCCTGCAGGAAAAAACCGGAAGCCAAGATGCCTTTCGATCTCGACAGTTCATTTGGAATTCATGCGCGCGCCCTGGGCGTCGCCAGCCAGCGATTGCAGCTGCTGGCCGACAACCTGGCCAATGCAGATACGCCTAACTACAAGGCGCGTGACCTGGACTTCAAGGCGGCACTTAACAGTGCCGGCGAGCAAATACCCATGGCAGCCACGACGCAGCAGACATATCAGCGTTGGCGGCAACCCGAATCGGGCTGAGGTGCTGTACCGCATGCCGGACCAGCCATCCCAGGATGGCAACACAGTAGACAGTCAGAAGGAAAGTGCGGCCGTGGCAGAAACCGCGGTGCGCTACCAGGCCACCCTGACATTTTTGAACAGCCGCATCCGCGGCATACGACTTGCTCTGACCGGAGGACGCTGATCATGAGCCTGTTTAGAGTTTTCGATATCGCCGGCTCGGCCATGAGCGCCCAGTCAGTGCGACTCAATACCACCGCCAGTAATCTGGCCAACGCCGAGTCCGTTTCCGGAACTGCCGAAGGCGCCTATCGCGCGCGCCAGCCGGTCTTTCAGACGGTTATGAACGAGCAATCCATGGACGGCTCCAGTGTCGGTGTGCGCGTATCCGACGTGACCGTCAGCCAGGCGGAACCGGTGAAGGTACACCAGCCCGGCCATCCGCAGGCGGATGAAGAAGGCTACATCTATATGTCCAACGTTAATTCGGTGGATGAACTCGTCAACATGATTTCTGCATCGCGTTCCTATCAGAACAGCGTTGAAGTCCTGAATACCTCAAAAGAACTTTTGTTACGAACTTTGTCAATGGGTCAGTAAGACCTAACGGAGCAACTTCTCAATGATCAACATGCCCAATTCGGATTTCGAACTCAGCTCCCTGGCGGTGCAAAAACAAACCCAGGCGGAAAAGAGTGAACTCGGCCAGGACGATTTCATGATGCTGATGATCGAACAATTTCGTAATCAGGATCCGTTCCAGCCGATGGAAAACGGTGAATTCATCGCCCAGATGGCGCAGTTCAGCCAGGTGGCCGGCATTGCTGAAATGAATGAATCGATGGAAAGCCTGGCCGATTCCATGGGCGCCAGCCAGGCTTTGCAGGCTTCGACCATGGTCGGCCGCAGTGTCCTGGCCGACGGCAACATTGGCACGCTGGGCGCAGAAACACCGCTGAAGGGCGGCGTGCAACTGCCCTACACCACTAACGCCGCTTTCGTTCGCATCGCTGATGCCCAGGGCCAGGTGGTCCGCGAACTGCCGCTGGGCAATCGCCAGTCCGGCATGGCGACCTTTGAATGGGATGGCACTTTGCCGGATGGCGAACGCGCCCCGGCGGGCAACTACGTCATTGCCGCGGGACTGCGTAACGGCGGTGTCGAGGAAGCGCTGCCTACCTATGTCGGCACGCGCGTGCAAAGCATCACGCTGACCGGCGGCGGCCGCAGCGCCCAGATAACCACCGAAGCCGGGGAGCAGCTCAGTCTGTCCCAGGTCAAGGCCATCATGTAAGCCGGTAAGGGATTACCGACACCAAGTTTAAGCAGACAGGAGAATTCAGACATGTCATTCCAAGTTGCACTTAGCGGCCTGAACGCCGCTTCAACGGACCTGCAGGTCACCTCAAATAACATTGCCAATGCCAATACCATCGGCTTTAAATCCTCGCGCGCCGAGTTCTCCGACGTGTACTCCGGTGAAGCCTCGGGTATCGGCGCCGGCGTGCGGCTGACGGAAGTTCGCCAGGCATTTACCCAGGGCAACGTGGAAATCACCGAGCGACAGCTCGACCTGGCGATCAGCGGCAACGGCTTTTTCATCGTCAACGATAACGGCAGTCTGCTCTACTCACGCGTTGGCGCCTTTGGCCTGAATGCTGCGGGCTTTGTCGAGAATGCTGAAGGCGAACGCCTGCAGGTCTACCCCGCGCAGGGCGAAGGCGGTTTCAACACCGGTACCCTGGGCGACCTGCAAATCACCACGGATACCAGTCCGCCGCAGCCCAGTACGCAGATCGATATGAACATCAACCTGCCGGCCGATGCTGTGGCGCCCAGCGTAGTCCCGTTCGACCCGAACGACCCGCAGACTTATAATCACAGCACCTCAACGGTGGTCTATGACTCCCTGGGTGTTGCGCATACGGCAACCTATTACTTCCTCGAAACGGGTGGCGCCTGGGAAGTGAACCAGACGCTCGATGGCAACCCCGTCGGCACAGCGCAGCCGTTCACTTTTGGTTCCGACGGCAGCATCGCGACACCGGCCAATGGCGTCGTGAGCTACCCGGCCTATGATCCAGGCAACGGTGCCGACCCGGTCACCCTGAATCTTGACCTTTCGCCTACCACCCAGTACGGCTCGAACTTCGTGGTCAACAGCATTAATCCGGATGGACGTGCCGCGGGCCGCTTGCGCAACGTCGAGATTGATCAATCGGGTATCGTGTTTGCACGCTTCTCCAACGGCCAATCCATTGCCCTGGGCAAAGTCGCGCTGGCGAACTTCTCCAACCCGGAAGGCCTGGCCAAGGTCAGTGACACCTCATTCCAGGAAACCTTTGTTTCCGGCGTAGCCCAGCGGGGTGAAGCCACGCAATCCAACTTCGGCCTGGTACAGGCCGGCGCCCTGGAAGCGTCGAACGTCGATCTGACCGAACAGCTGGTGAACATGATCACGGCGCAGCGCCTGTTCCAGGCCAATGCCCAGGTGATCTCGACCATGGATACGGTCACCCAGACGATTATCAACATCCGCTAAGGGCCCGGACCACCGGCACTAACAGGAAGCTGAGACGATGGACAAATTGATCTATGTAGCCATGACCGGAGCGCGCGAAAGCTTGCGCGCCCAGAGCGTGGTCAGTCATAACATCGCCAATGCTACGACCACGGGTTTCCGCGCTCTGCAGCACACGCTGCAGAGCGCGCCCATCGAGGGCGACGGTCTGGACTCACGCATCAACGTGGTGGCCAAACCCAATGCCTGGGATGCCAGCCAGGGCGCGCTGATCCAAACGGGTCGCGAGCTGGACATCGCCATTCGCGGCGAGGGCTGGATCGCGGTACAGACAGCGGACGGCAGCGAAGGCTACACGCGTGCCGGAAACCTGCGCGTCGCACCCTCCGGCTTCCTGGAAACTGCGGCCGGCGACCTGGTGCTGGGTAACGGCGGCCCGATATCGCTGCCGCCTTATCAGAAACTGCAGATCTCCGAAGACGGCGTGGTCTCGGTGGTACCCAGGGGCTCACCACCGAATGCCATTGCCGAGGTCGACCGGCATCAAGCTGGTGAAACCGGACAATGCCGACATGGCCCACGCCGAAGCAGGGCCTGTTTCGTACCGTGAGCGGCGACGCGCCGGTCGCGGATCCCAGTGTGCGGATAAATACCTCGCAGCTGGAAGCCTCGAATGTAAACAGCGCCGAGGCGCTGGTACAGATGATCGAAATCTCACGCAGCTACGAGATGCAGATACGCGCCATGAATACGGCGGAACAGAATGACGAGTATGCCGCGCGCCTGATGCGCATGAGCTAAGTGCACGGCACTCAACTGAACTTACTCCCACGGGGATAGAAAAATGCAATCACTATGGATCGCGAAGACCGGACTAGACGCCCAGCAGACCCGCATGTCGGTGATCTCGAACAACCTGGCCAACGTCAACACCAACGGCTTCAAGCGGAGTCGCGCCGTCTTCGAGGACCTGCTCTATCAGAATGTGCAGCAGGCCGGCGCCGCTACTTCCCAGGACACCAAGAACCCCGTCGGCCTGAATATGGGTACCGGCGTACGAGTGATCGCCACGGAGAAAAACTTCAAGCAAGGCGGCAGCATCGACACCGGCAACCCGCTGGACATGCTGGTCGAAGGCCGCGGATTCTTCCAGGTGCTGATGCCGGACGGCGAACTGGCCTATAGCCGCGATGGCTCGTTCAAGATTGACGAGCAAGGTCGTGTAGTTACCGCATCGGGTTTTGAAATACAGCCAGCGATCAGCATTCCCGACGGCGTGGAAAGCGTCAGTGTTTCCAGCGACGGCATCGTCGAAGCCAAGCTGCCGGGCCAACCCAATCCGATCCAGCTCGGCTCGATACTGACCGCCGACTTCATTAACCCGGCGGGTCTACAGCCCGAGGGCCAGAACTTGTATGTCGAAACCGCTGCCAGCGGCAACCCGCAGGTGGGTACGCCAGGACTGGATGGTCTTGGAAAACTGGTGCAGGGCTCGCTGGAAGGCTCAAACGTGAATGTAGTTGAAGAACTGGTCGCCATGATCGGCACCCAGCGCGCCTACGAAATGAACTCGAAAGCCATTTCCACCGGCGATCAGATGCTGCAGTACCTGAACAACAACCTCTGAGTGGCTTGAACTGAGCCGGAGGCGACATGACTAAACCAATTAAATCGACTATCGCGGCGAGCCTGACCAGTATTGGCCTGCTTGTGAGCGGCTGCACCACCGTGGTGGGCGTTCAGCCGGGCCAATATCCACCTTCAATACCGCAGCAGGCGATGCCTGCCGGACCGGTGGATGGCAGCATTTTCGAAGGGCGCAGCTCGCTGGTGCTATTTGACGACGTGAAGGCACGGCGCATCGGCGACACCATCACCATCGTCTTCAACGAGCGCATGCAGGCCTCGAAGAACGCCAGCACCGATGCCAGCAAGACCAGTGATTTCGATGCCGGCTCACCAACCCTGGGCGGCGTAACACCCACCCTGAATGGCAACAACATCCTGGAGAACGCCTGGGAGACGGACCAGTCTTTCGCCGGCGAAGGCTCAAGCAGCCAGAGTAATCGCCTGGACGGGCGCATCACCGTCACCGTGGCTGACGTTCTGCCCAACGGCAACCTGGTCGTGCGCGGCGAGAAATGGCTAACCCTGAACCAGGGGGAGGAATACGTGCAGATCAGCGGAATTGTTCGTACCGCTGACCTGGCGACCAACAACGAAGTGCCTTCTTTCAAAGTCGCTGACGCGCGCATTACCTACAGTGGCAACGGCGCGGTAGCAGACTCCAATCGGCCCGGCATCCTGACCCGGGCGTTCCTGAAATTCTGGCCCCTGTAATTTTACTTTGGCCTGCAAGGTAACAAGCATGAAACATCACAATACAAGCACTGCCGGTCGCCAGCTCAGCTGGCTGTTGCTGGGCCTCGCGCTAGTACTGTTGAGTATGCCCGGCGAAAGCCGCGCCGAGCGAATCAAAGACGTCGCCAGTGTCTCCGGCGTGCGCTCTAACCAGCTGGTCGGCTATGGCCTGGTAGTGGGGCTGGACGGCACCGGTGACCGCACCGCACAGGCACCGTTTACCACCCAGACCCTGGTCAACATGTTACAGAACCTTGGCATTACGCTACCCCCCGGCATCAATCTGCAGCTCCAGAACATCGCGGCCGTCGCCGTCAGCGCCGATCTGCAGGCCTTCGCCAAGCCCGGGCAAACCATCGACGTGACCGTATCGTCCATTGCCAACGCAGAAAGCCTGCGCGGCGGCACCTTGCTGATCACGCAGCTCAAGGGACTGGACGGCCAGACCTATGCCATCGCGCAGGGCAACCTGGTGGTCGGCGGCCTCGGTACTTCGGGCAACGACGGCTCACGCGTCTCAATCAATATTCCCAGCGTCGGTCGGATACCCAACGGTGCGACGGTAGAACGGGAAGTGCCCAACAGCTTCGCTACCGGAGACTTTCTGCAACTGGACCTGCACCGACCAGACTTCACTACCGCGACGCGGCTGGCCGCGCGGGTCAATGAGATGCTTGGCGGCGGCACCGCCAATCCCATTGACTCCACCTCGGTACGGATTGCCGCGCCGGTCAGTACCGGTCAGCGTATCGCTTTCATGTCGGAGATCGAAAACCTGAGCTTTGAACCCGGCGAAGCGCCGGCCAGAGTGATTATTAATTCGCGCACCGGAACTGTAGTGATTAGCGCCAATGTGCGCGTCACGCCTGCGGCCGTTTCACACGGTTCACTGGTGGTCAGTATCACGGAAGACTTCGATGTCAGTCAGCCGGGGCCCTTTGCCCGCCAGGGGGATACCGTAACGACGCCGGACAGCACCATTGATATCACCCAGGAAGGCAGTCGTATGTTCCTGTTTGAACCCGGCGTCGAGCTCGACGAGATCGTGCGCGCCGTCAACGAAGTCGGCGCGGCGCCCGGCGACCTGGTAGCCATTCTCGAGGCCCTGCGTGAGGCCGGTGCCCTGCGGGCCGAGCTACTGGTGATCTGAGCAGCCCGGCATGTCCATCAGCACACCTGTCTACAACGACTTTTCCGGGCTTGCAAACCTGGAACGTGGCGCGCGTGAACGCAGTCCGGAAGCAACGCCGTGAAGCCGCGCGTCAGTTTGAAGCCGTATTTGTAAAGATGATGCTGAAGAGCATGCGCGATGCTAATGCGGTGCTGGCCGAAGACCGTGATCGCAGCTACGAACAAATGTTCGACGACCAGATCGCGCTGGACCTGACCCGCGGACGCGGCATCGGACTGGCGGAAATGCTGGTAAGACAGATGACACCCGGCGGCGATGCATCCACGGAGGCCGGCCTTGATCAGTCACAGCTCAAGGAACGCATTGCCCGTCGAGCGATGGCTTCGCCCACCGCCGACGAGGCCCCTGCCCCGGCTGCTTCACCGCTGCCGGGCCGACAGGACTTCCGTCCAGACTCTCCGGAAGGATTTTTGCGCAAGATCTGGCCGCTGGCCGAGGCGGCCGGCGAGCGCCTGGGTGTTGACCCGCAGGCCATAGCGGCGCAGGCCACCCTGGAAACGGGCTGGGGCAAGCGACTGATTCGCGATGGTGAGGGACTGAGCGGCAATAACCTGTTTGGCATCAAAGCCGACCGGCGCTGGGATGGCGAAAAGGTCAATGTGCCGACCCTCGAGTATCGCGGCGGTATCGCAAAACGCGAATCTGCACAGTTCCGTGCCTACCAGGACCTGGCCGCTGGCTTTGAAGATTATGTGAGCTTTCTCAAGACCAACCCGCGCTACGCAGAAGCAACAGCGGGTGGATTAAGCGCCGAAGATTATGCCCATTCCCTGCAGCGAGCGGGCTACGCAACGGATCCGGATTATGCCAACAAAATCAGAGGCGTAATGACCAGTCCTCGCTTCGAAAAGACCGTAAGCGAGCTCAAGAACAGCGGAGGTATGCCGACATCTTTGTAAGCAATTGACGCTTTTGCGGTTGCCTGAAGATGCCTGATAAACACCATGTCATTATTTATTAACAACGGCCTGTCTGGACTACTTGCGGCGCAACGCGCGCTGCAAACCACCAGCAACAATGTGGCCAACGCCAACACTGACGGCTACGTGCGGCAACGGGTGGAACTGGCCGAGCGGCCCAGCCAGACCATCGGCGGCGGGTTGCAGGTTGGCACCGGTGTGTCGGTGGCGCGCATCAACCGAGTCTACGATCAGTTTGTCGCCGAAGAGCTGCGTTCCTCCACCATGTCGCAGCAGCGCGCGGAAGCCAACAACGCACTTGCCACACGTCTGGACAAATTACTGGGCAACCCCGACCAGGCCATCGGCCGGGAATTGCAAGCGTTTTTCAGCCAGGTCGAGGCCCTGAATCGCGATCCGAGCTCGGCCGTCAACCGCCAGCAACTGTTGAATCAGGGTCAGGCCCTGAGCGAACGCTTTGCGCAACTCGATACCCAGCTTAACCAGATCGGCAATGAAACAGATGTCCGCCTGCGCGAAGGCGTAAACGAAATTAACAGCCTGGCGAAAAACCTGAGCCTGATCAATGACCGCATCAATAGCTCCGCCGGCAGTCCGCCTAACGACCTGCTGGATCAGCAGGATCGGATCCTCGGCCGCCTGGCCGAACTGATCGATTTTAATGCCGTGCGCAACGAAAACGGCGGCGTCAACGTATTGGTCGGCAACGGCCAGCCACTGGTGCTGGGCGTGCAGTCTTTCGAGCTGTCGCTGCTGCAAAATGAATTCGACGGCAGCCGACTCGAGCTGGCTTCCGGCGGCCAACCGATCTCCAACCTGGTCAGTGGCGGCCAGATTGCCGGACTGCTGGCGTTTCGTAATGACGGCCTGGATCCGGCCAGGCGCGACCTCGGCCAGCTGGCCCTCGGCCTGACCGAAGTGTTCAACAATCAGCACCAGCAGGGCATAGACCAGAACGGTGACCTCGGCGAAGACTTTTTCCTGCGCATCGCACCCAGTACGGCGGCGTCCGCTAACAATACCGGCAGCGCGACCGTCAGCGTGGCTATCGGCGACCCGGCGGCGGTCGAGGCGCGCGACTATATCCTGCGTTACAGCGGCTCGGACTGGGAGGTCCTCGACGCCAGTACCGGCGGCCCGATAAGCACCACGGGCAGCGGCACCGCGGGCGACCCCTACCAGGTGCAGGGTCTGAGTATCGTGACCGGCGCCGGTGCCGCTGCCGGTGACCGTTTTCTGATCAGCGCGGTACGCGGCGCAGGCACCCAGGTTGGCCTGAATATCGGCGATCCGGCAAAAATCGCCGCCGCGGCGCCGGTGAGCACGGCGACCAGCCTGCAGAATCTGTCCAGTGCCAGCGTCTCGGGCGCCCAGGTCAATGACATCAGCGCACCCAACCTGCAGCAAAGCGTCAGCATCGTATTTGACGATCCCAACACCTACCGCATTGTTGACGGCGGTGGCAGCGATCTGAGCGGACCGCAAACTTATACCAGCGGCGACGACATCAGTTTCAACGGCTGGACCGTGCAGGTCAACGGCCAGACGCTGGCCGGTGACCGTTTTAACGTCGGCCCGACTGGCGCAGCGAGTGCCGACAACAGTAATGGCCTGGTCCTGGCCGGTATTACTGCCAAGGGCTTCTTTGCCAACGGTACCCTGTCGCTGGCAAACCTGAGCGCTAACCTGGTATCGAACGCCGGCGCCGGCGCCGCACGCGCCAGCGAGGCATTGAACGTTCAAAGCGCCCTGCGCGATCAGGCAGAGCTGGATATGGAAAGCGTTTCGGGCGTCAACCTGGAAGAGGAAGCCGTGAACTTGTTGCGTTACCAGGAAGCCTACCTGGCCGCCAGCAAGATTATTGGCGTGGCCAACGAATTATTCCGCGATCTGCTCGCGGTGGTGAGTCGCTAAGCTATGCGTGTTTCGACCAAAACATTTCAGCTGCAGTGGCTCAGCGGCTTTAACCAACGCCAGGTAGAGCTGCTGGATATTCAGCGCCAGGTGAGTACCGGACGACGTCTGGCCACGGCCAAGGATGATCCGGCTGGCGCGGCCCAGGTCGTGCTTCTGGAGCAAGGCCTGGAGCGTCTCGAAAACTACTCAGCCAACGCCGAGACCGCACGGCGACGGCTCAGCCTCGGCGAGAATGCGCTCAACGACAGCACCGATATTCTCAACCGCGTACGTGAGCTGGCCGTGCAGGCCGGCGATGGCGCGCAGTCACCGGAATCCCGCGCATCCATTGCCAATGAGGCGCGCGAACTGTTGCGCAATTTGCTCGACGTGGCCAACAGCCAGGATGGCGAAGGTCGTTACCTGTTTGGCGGCAACCGCGTTAAAGCCCTGCCCTTTGCTGCCAACGGCAGCAATTTTACTTACCAGGGTGATTCCGGCGGCAGCGCCCAGCGGATTGGCGACAACCGTGTCGTCGAAGAAGGTCTGTCAGGCGCCCAGGTATTTGCTGCCATTCGCAATGGCAACGGCACCTTCAGCGTCAGCGCAGATCCCGGCAATAACGGCAGCGTGGCCTACAGCGCGCCGTTCATTAACGATCCTTCGGCCTGGGTTGCGGACAATTACAGCCTGGTATTCACCACCCCGGACACTTATGAAGTAACCGATAGCAGTGGTGTCGTGGTGCAGTCCGGCAGTTTTTCCCCGGGCGACTCCATCAGCTTCGCCGGGGTTGGTATCACCCTGACGGGCGAGCCTGAGGCCGGCGATCAATTTTCCATCAAGCCCAGTGCAAACCAGAGTGTCTTCGATACCGTGCAAAAATTCATCGATGCACTGGACCGCGATACCAGCTCGGTCCCCGGCAAGGCCCGCACCTACAGTGCGCTCAACTCCAGCCTGACCGATCTTGACCAGGCCCTGGGCAGCATCAGCGACGCGCGCAGTATCCTCGGCTCGCGACTTAGCGTGATTGATCAGCAGCTGGAAAGTAATGTCGAACTGGACCTGCAATACAAGCAGACTATATCCACGGTTCGCGACGTCGACTATGCCAGCGCGATTTCCGAGCTGGAACAGCAATTACTTGGGCTGGAAGCTGCCCAGAAGACCTATTCGCGGACCCGCGCCTTCTCGCTGTTTAGCCTGATCTAGACTGTCGGCCGCCAACAGCGGCGCGAGCTCCCTGTCTGCAGCCATGGTCGCACTGATATCGCCGCAGGCCCGGCCTGAACTGCGACTCACGTCACACAGAAGCCTTCAAGTCACGCCCTCAGGGGCCGATAACTCTCTTGCAAAGCCTGACAGGTCCACCAAATTCACGTGCAGGGAAGCTTGCGCAATCCGGACCCGAAGAGCTGCGATTAAAGGCAATTGAAGGAGAGTTATCATGCCGAGCGTCGTAAATACCAACGTGATATCGCTGAATGCTCAGCGTAACCTGTCGCGTTCGGACAGCTTGCTATCGACGTCCTTGCAGCGTCTCTCGTCTGGTCTGCGCATTAACAGCGCCAAGGACGATGCTGCGGGTCTTGCTATTGCAAACCGGTTCACCACCCAGATTCGTGGCCTGAACCAGGCTGTACGAAACGCCAATGACGGTATCTCGCTGGCCCAGACTGCAGAGTCTGCGCTGGACGAGCTGACCAATAACCTGCAGCGTGTACGTGAGCTGGCCGTTCAGTCTGCCAACGCCACGAACTCTGCGTCTGACCGCGCCGCCCTGGACCAGGAAGTCCAGCAGCGCCTCGAAGAGATCAACCGGATCGCCTCGCAGACTTCGTTCAACGGCCAGAAAGTTCTCGACGGCAGCTTCGGCTCCGCCCAGTTCCAGATTGGCGCGAACGTCGGTGAAACCATCAACGTCAACCTGACTACCGGCGTGCGTGCCGACCAGTTGGGCCAGATCGCGACGGATACCGCCACCTACGGCGGCACCGCGCTCGCCGATGGTGATGTCGCCATCTCCGTAGGCCAGGGCGAGTTCGTGTCCGTTGGCGCAACCCAGGCCGGCTCGCAGGCTGGTCAGGATGCCAACAGCGCGTATGCCGCGTTGAACTCCATCACCGCCGCCGGCGTTTCTGGTCTGACGGCCACTGCCGACAATGTGCAGACCGCCGGCGTTCTTGTCGGTGGGTACGGACGGTACCAACGACGTGACCTACGGTCTGACCATCAACGGTGTCGGCATCTTCACTGGCGCCGACAACCTGGCCGCTGGTGAGACCCTGACCGCCGACGAAGTGGCTGCACAGGTCAACCTGTTCTCCACCCAGACGGGTGTCAGCGCAACGGTATCCGGTACGGACCTGACCCTGAGCGCGGCCGACGGTCGTAACATCACCTTCGCCGAGTCCATCACGGGCACGGGCGCCAGCGGTGCCGGCCTTGGCCAGACCGACGGTACCCTGGTAGGTAGCCTCACGCTGAGCGCCGCACAGAATATCGTGCTGCAGGACGCGGGTGACCTGCTTGGCTTTGGCGCCAACGCGGAAATCGCCGTCGACAGCAACACGCTGTCGCAGGTGAACGTGTTGTCGGTGACCAACTCCGAGAACACCATCCAGCGCGTTGATGCTTCGCTGACCTCCGTGTCATCGTTGCGCAGCCAGCTGGGTGCGGTGCAGAGTCGCTTCGAGTCCATTACGTCGAACCTGCAGACGGTTTCCGAAAACCTGCAGGCTTCCCGTAGCCGGATCCTCGATGCCGACTTCGCTGCCGAAACGGCCAACCTGACCAAGGCCCAGATCCTGCAGCAGGCAGGTGTCGCGGTCCTGGCCCAGGCCAACGCCGTACCGCAGACGGTGCTGGGTCTGTTGCGTTAATTCGCAACGACTCTGCAATAAGAGCGGCCGGGTTACCCCGGCCGCTTTTTTTTGCCTGACGCTTTGTGTCATGAGTGACAAAAAAGGTCATTTTGTGGCGTATTTCAACGCAACTATGTCAAAACAGCCTAAAGCTCCCGTCGACGCCGGCCGATAACTACTTTGAACGCGAAACCCCCGGCGGAGCGCCTGCTGTCACCGGGACTATCGACCGCCAACAGAGTTGTTCGAAGATGGACGCAATCGCTACATCAACCAGTCTGCGCCCGCCGGTCAAGGTCGACAAGGCCGCGCCGGCGACGACGACTAGCGGCAACAGCTTGCCGGAAAGCGGCAAAGAACGGCCACCCGCAGAGCCGCCTGTCGATCTTGCCGGGGCGGTAAAGCAGATCGAAACCTACCTGTCTAGCTCCCAGCGCAGCCTGAGTTTCAGCCTCGACGAGAGCAGCGGTCGGCCGATCATGACGGTGACAAACCCTGAAACGGGTGAGGTTATTCGCCAGGTACCGGGTGACGAGGTGCTGCGAATGGCCGCCGCGGTGTCCAGCGGTGGAGCCCGTCTGCTCAATACTCTCGTCTGATGGCATGCATCTTGCTTCTAGCAGTCTGACGAGCTGCAACTCACCAAGCAGGGGAAACGGCCTGAGGCCGGTTCCCCGTGGACCAGATCATGGCATTGAACGCAACCGGACTAGGCTCCGGACTGGATGTAAAAGGCATTGTTGAACAGCTGGTGGCCGCTGAACGCGGTCCCGTTGCCAGTCGCCTGAATCTGCAGGAAGCGCGCACCAACGCCGAGCTGTCGGCCCTGGGCCAGTTCAAGAGCGCCCTGTCCGGTTTTCGCGACAGCCTTGAGTCACTCAGCGACATCTCCAAGTTTCAGCAGCGCACCACCAGCGTCAGCGATGAAACCCTGATTACCGCATCGGCCGACTCATCGGCCGTGCCCGGCAACTACTCGGTGGAAGTGACCTCCCTGGCCAGCCGCAGCAAACTGGCGTCAGCCGGCTTCGGCAATGCCGAGACTACGGTCGGCAACGGCACGCTGAACATTTCGGTAGGCGGGCTGACCTCATCCATCGTGATTCCATCGGTCGCCGGTACACTGGCGGATATTCGCGACGCGATAAACGCTGCCCCGGACAACCCGGGTGTTGATGCCACCATTGTCAACGCCGCGGACGGCGCTCACCTGATACTCAGTTCGCGTGAAACCGGCGCCAGCCAGGGCATCAGCGTTCAGTCCATCGGCGGCGACGGCGGCCTGGATGCCCTGGTTTACGATCCGCTGGCCGGCAGCAACCCGATGACCGAGATCGAAGCCGCCACCGATGCCACCCTGATCATTGATGGCTTCACGGTAACCAGCGGAAAGAATTCCGTTAGCGGTGCGGTGGAGGGCGTAAGCATTGATCTGCTCGAGGCTCAGCCTGGCACCGAGCTGCGTGTGGCCGTCGGGCTGGACGACGTCGCCGCGAAGGCCGCTGTCGGTAGTTTCGTGAATGCCTATAACGGCCTGATCGACACCGTCAAGCAGGTCACCAATTTCAACGCCGAAACCGGCGAGGCTGCTCCCCTGCTCGGCGATTCAGTAGTGCGCGGCATCAAAGACCGCCTGCGTCGCGAGCTGGGCAGCGCAGTAGACCAGCTGGGCGGTGGCTTTCGCACGCTCTCAGAAATCGGCATCACCACGCAGCCGGATGGCAAACTGCAACTCGACGAAATAAAGCTGGGTAACGCCATCGAGCTGGATTTTGACGGCGTGGGTGAATTGTTTGCCAACGACGACGATGGCGTCGCGACACGCCTGTTCGCCATTCTTGAAGAATCGCTGAAGAGCACCAGCACCATCAACCTGCGTGAAACCGGCCTGAAAGACAAACTTGAGGTACTCGGCGACCGCCGGGTCGAACTCGACGAACGACTGGAACGCGTAGAGGCACGCCTGCTGGATCAGTTCAACGCCATGGACCGGCTGGTCTCTTCACTCCAGAACACCAGTAGTTTTCTGACCCAACAGCTCGGCTGACGGGTCACACTTACAGGGGAAATAAGTCATGCAAAAAGACAATGGATTAGATCACTACCGCAGCGTAAACGCTTACGGCGCAGCATCAGCAGAAAATCGCAATGAACTGATACTGCGCATGCTGGTGGGTGCCCAGGATCGGCTGGCCACGGCGCGCGGACATATGCGCCGCGCCGAAACGGCACCGAAAGGCGAAGCCATCGGCAAGGCCATCGGCATCATCGATGGACTGCGCGCCAGCCTCGACCTGGAACAGGGCGGCGAGATCGCCAGCAACCTGAATGATCTTTACGACTACATGAATCGCCGGCTGGTCGAGGCGAATGTGGCCGATCAGCCGGAACTCCTCGACGAAGTCAGCGGGCTACTCGGCGAGATTCGATCGGCCTGGGAGCAGGTCACAGTCAGCGAACAGAGCCAGCCGGCCTGACGCAGTTTTATGACCGTGCTCGATCAAATTCTGGAACTCACAGCCGCGGTGGAAAACTGCGTCGATGAGGGCGACTGGCTGGCTGCCGACGAACTGAACCAGCGTCGCCAGCAATTGCTCAGGGGTCTGCTGCAGGATCGCGACGCGGCGCAACTGGACGACGCTACGCGCCAGGCCCTGCGCGAAGTGCTGGCCCGCAATGAAGCCAGCGTGGTGAAATTAACGGCGCAGCGCGGCGAGCTCACAGGCACCCGCCAGCGCATCAAGCGGGGTGTCGCTGCAGTGACTATGTACCAGCAGGCCAGCGAGGCACGCCACGGTGAATAGCGCGGCGGAAAGCAACGACGGTTTCGAGGGCGTGGCCCTGCACGATCGGCTGCCCCTGCAGTGGAAGCCGGCCAGCCTGGACGACGGCCTGGAACTGGAGCATGTAAATCTGGAAAGCGCTCGCGTACTGCAGGCCATGGCAGTTTTTGAAGAAGCCCCCCGCGAGGCCAGTAGCGACGCCGACCCCACCGCCCAGGAACTGCACCACCTGGAAGCGAAAATCGATGTAATCCTTAGCCTGCTGGGCGGCCTGATCGCCGAACGCAGCAGCACGATTGTGGCACACAGCCTGGTGCTGCGCGCCGCCAGCCTGGAATGGAGCGGCCCTGACAGCGAGCAACTGCAGACCGGCGACAGCGGCTTCGCCATGCTGTATCTCAATCCAAGCCTGCCCCTGGCGCTGCGGCTGCCGGCCCGGATCGTCGGCAGCGTGGAACGTGGCGGCAGCCGCTGGCTGCTAACCCGTTTCGAGCACCTGACCCCGTCGGTACAGGACGGTATGGAAAAACTCGTCTTTCGACGTCACCGACGCCAGATTGCGCTGTCGCGCGGCACCGGGGTGCATTCCGACACCGGGATCTTCCGCATGTCAAAATAATGTCGGGCGACGTAGCAACGGCGTCAATTTCCCGGGGCTAAAGCTGGAGCCTGACGGAAACTCTAATTAAAACAGATAGATAAGATTATAGTCGGCGGTGGCACGCATTTTGCTTCTCTCTTGGGCAGGAGGAGCATTACGTGCCCACAGACCACAACCAAGCTGCTGAACTGTCTCACCTTCAGGCGGCCTTCGAAGCCTTCAACCGGGTTTCGGGCCAGCTGGAGTCGTCCTACCAGGACCTGCAGACCCAGGTTGTCAGCCTTGAGCAGCAGCTCGCCGCAGCTAACGCGCGGCATGCCCAGGAAGCGGAACGCAACGCGGAACTGGCAGCACGCCTGGCTGCGCTGCTAGAAGCTTTGCCGGCCGGCGTCATCATGCTGGACGGGAATGGCCAGGTCCGCGAACTCAACACCACCGCCACCGATTACCTCGGCTCGCCGTTACAGAATGTCGCCTGGAACGCTGTGCGCGAGCGCGTGTTTCAGCAGGCACAAAGCGACGCCGGCGATATGACCCTGGAGGACGGCCGTACCCTTAACCTGGCGCAACGCCTGCTCGATCCGGGTGCCGGACGGGTGCTGCTATTCACGGACGTCACCGAACATCGCAAGGTCCAGCAATTGCTGGCCCGCCACCGGCGCCTGGCCGCCATGGGCGAGATGGCCGCCGCCCTCGCCCACCAATTGCGCACGCCCCTGTCGGCCGCGCTGCTATACACCTCCAACGCGACTCGTGCAGAGCTCAGCGACGAACGCCGCCGGCAGCAGCTGGATAAAGCCACGTCGTGCCTGCAGAACCTCGAACAACTGATTGCCGACATGCTGCAATTTGCTCGCGGCGCCGCCACGACCGAAGAAACCGTTACCGTGCGCGATCTGCTCGACAGTGTGAACACCGCCTTGCAACCGTCGCTGGGTAGTCACCAGCAGCTCAAGCTGGATACCGGCCCGGCAGCGCTGGAACTTACCGGCAATCGCGAGGCACTTGCAGGCGCACTACTCAACCTGGCCAACAACGCCCTGCAACATGCCGGTGCCGATGCGCGGGTAGAAATTTCTGCGCGCCGCAACGGTACCGACATCGAACTTTACGTCCGTGACAACGGACCAGGCGTGCCCGCCGAGTTTAGTCAGCGGGTGTTCGAGCCCTTTTTCACCTCACGACCCGACGGCACCGGCCTGGGGCTGGCGGTGGTCCGCTCGGTCGCGCAAGCCCACCGTGGCAGCGTCAGTCTCGACGAAAGCAGCGATGCCGGCTGCTGCTTTGTAATGCGCTTGCCGGCAAAAACTGCCGCGGTACTGACTGACGCCCCTGTAACCGATTCCAAGCTGGAGGACGCTGCAGCATGAGTGCGACAAAAATCTTGCTGGTAGAAGATGACCTGGCCCTGCGTGAGGCGCTCGCCGAAACCCTTGGCCTGGCGAACTACCAGGTACACGTTGCCGCCGATGGCTCGGCCGCCCTCAAGCTGCTGGCGGAGACGTCGGTTAACGCGGTGGTCACTGATTACCAGATGAAGCCCATGGATGGCTACCAGCTGCTGGAGCAGATCCGTGAACACTATGCACAACTGCCGGTGTTGCTAATGACTGCACACGGCAGCATTCAGCATGCCGTGGATTCGATGATGCAGGGCGCTACCGATTACCTGGTGAAACCATTTTCGGCCCAGGTATTGATCGACAAGCTGGCCGGGCTGATCCCGCCGGCCTGTAGCGAAGACCAGTTGATCGCCGAAGACCCGACCATGCTGGAAGTACTGGAACTGGCGCGGCGCGTCGCGCCGGGTGAAACCACCGTGCTGCTGACCGGTGAAAGCGGAACCGGCAAAGAAGTTTTCGCACACTTCCTGCATCGGCATTCGGAGCGCGCCGGCGGACCCTTCGTCGCCATCAATTGCGCTGCGATCCCGGAAAACATGCTCGAGGCAGTGCTGTTCGGACATGAAAAAGGCGCCTTTACCGGCGCTCATGAGGCCCGACCCGGCAAGTTCGAACAGGCCCAGGGCGGCACCCTGCTGCTGGATGAAATCAGTGAAATGGACCTGGGCCTGCAGGCGAAATTACTGCGGGTACTGCAAGAACGCGAAGTTGAACGCATCGGCGCGCGCCGCGCACTGCCCCTGAATGTACGGGTGCTGGCCACCACCAACCGCGATCTGCACGCCGACGTAAAAGCCGGCCGTTTTCGCGAAGACCTCTACTATCGACTCAGCGTATTTCCGCTGGAGTTGCCGTCGCTGCGTAAACGCCCCGCCGACATTCTGCCTCTGGCCCGGCATTTTCTCGCCGACGCCTGCGGTGAACAGCGGCCGGTTCCCGGATTCAGCGATGACGCGATTGCGCTGCTGCACGCGCAGGCCTGGCCGGGCAACGTGCGAGAACTGCAGAACACCTTGCAGCGCGCATTAATACTTTGCAGCGGCAACCTGATTCGCGCCCGCGATCTGCGCCTGGATACGGCCGCACAGCCAGCCGCGGCCGTGGCGGCTGAAGAAATTACAGATGATCCCTCCGGGCTGCACCAGAACCTGCAGTCGATGGAAGGCCAACTAATTATCGACGCCCTGGAACAGGGCGGCAGTCGCAAACGGGCTGCCGAGATTCTCGGCATCAGCCCGCGCACGCTGCGTTACAAAATGGCACGCCTGCGCGATGCCGGTATTCAGATGCCGGGCCAGCGTAGCGCCAGTGCCGCCTGAGCTGAAGGCAAGGAGACAAGCATGAGCAATATGGAAATCAACAATGTGCTGGCGCAAATGCGCAGCATGTCCACTGAATTGAAAGCACCCGTTGAGACCAGCGCTGTGCCGGGCGAAAACTTTAGCAAAGTCATGACTGATGCAATCAAGCAGGTCAATGAACAGCAAAGCATTGCCAACGATATGGCCACAGGGTTTCAGACCGGCACCGGTGACGCCAGCGTGGCCGAAGTAATGGTGCAAATGCAAAAAGCCAGCCTGTCGTTTCAGGCCATGACCGAAGTGCGCAACAAGCTGGTCGAGGCTTACAAGGAAGTCATGAACATGCCCATCTAGGGCTGCTCATCAGAGGACTAATCAATGGCACAGCCTACTTCAATGAATCTTGGCCCACTGGTTCTGCTGGACCGGGTACCCGGTCTCCGGCAACTGCTGATGCTGGCGGCACTGGCCGTGAGCATCTCGGTGGGGGTTACCGCGGCTTTCTGGGCGCGCGAGCCGGCCATGAGCCTGCTCTACAGCAACATTTCTGATCGCGATGCCGGCGAAGTGATGAACGTACTGAATTCGGGCCAGATTCCCTTCGAACTGGATCGCAAAAGCGGCGCGATCATGGTCGACAGCGGCCGCATCCATGAAGCGCGCCTGCAACTGGCCGGCCAGGGTCTGCCGCGCGGCGCCGGCTTCGGTCTGGAAATTATCGAGGGCGAGACCAGCTTCTCAACCAGTCAGTTCATGGAAAACGCCCGCTACCATCACGCCCTGGAAACGGAGCTGTCGAGAACCATCTCAAACCTGCGGCCCGTGCAAAGCGCGCGCGTACACCTGGCACTGCCCAAGAGCAGTGTTTTCCTGCGCCAGAAAAAATCACCCAGCGCCTCGGTGCTGGTATACCTGTATCAAGGTCGCAATCTCGACGGGGGCCAGGTTTCGTCCATCGTGCATCTGGTTGCGTCGAGCATTCCGGAACTGGATTCAAAGGCCGTCACCGTGGTTGATCAGCAAGGGCGCCTGCTGACCTCGCCGGATGACGACTCGAACATGGCTGCAAATACACGCCAGTTCGACTATGTCCGCAGGCTTGAATCCACCTATGCAGAGCGCGTCATCAGCCTGCTGTCGCCAATGCTGGGCGCAGATCGGGTACGCGCCACGGTATCTGCCAGCGTCGACTTCACCGTGCGCGAAGAAACCCGTGAGGCCTACGACCCGGACGGCCGCGTTGTACGCAGCGAACAATTGAGTGAAGACCGGCGCATGGGCCCGGGCGGACCCGGTGGTATTCCCGGCGCGCTCAGTAACCAGCCGCCTGAATCCGGGCCTGAAGCTGCAGCCGCCCAGAGCCAGGGCAGCAACGGCGACGATGCGGCTTCGCCACTGAACGAATCCAAGCGCAGTACGCGCAACTTCGAACTGGATCGCACCCTGAGCCGGACCGTGCAGCCGACGGGCCTGATCGAGCGACTGTCGGTGGCGGTACTGGTCGACGACCGGCGCGTGATCGCTGAAGACGGCACGGTTACCACCGAGCCCATGAGCAGCACCGAGCTGGAGGAATTGACCCGCCTGGTGCGCGAGGCTGTTGGCTTCGATGCGGAGCGCGGCGACAGTGTGAGCGTCAGTAACGTCTCGTTCTTTGCCGAAGAAGTCCCGCCACCGCTGGATGAACCGGGAATGCTCGACAGCCCGATGGTCAAGGACGTTATTCGCCAGGGACTGTGGGCCGTGCTGATCATCGCCCTGGCGCTGGGCATCATTCGGCCGATCATTCGCAGCCTTAGCGTCGGCCTGACGGGCGCAGGCAGTTTGCCGCAGTCAATGCCAGCTTATACACCGGCGGCGAGCGGACCCGGGGCCGCGGCCATGCAGGCGCCGGCAGCGCAGCCCGCCGCGCCGCTGAGTTTCGAAGACAAGGTGACCGTTGCACGGCAGATTGCCGAACGCAATCCGGAACGGGTTGCACAGATCGTAAGAGGATGGGTGCAGAGCGATGACTGACGTTGCAAGCCTGAGAGGCAGTGAACGGGCGGCGATATTCCTGATGTCGCTGAACGAGGATGAAGCCGCCGAGATCATGAAGCACATGGCCGTCTCCGAGGTACAGAAACTCGGACAGGCGATGGCGAAACTGCAAAAAGTCAGCCGCGATCAGGCCGACGGCGTACTGGGCAGCTTTACCGAAAGCGTGGAAAGCGAAGCCCCGCTGGTCGGTCGCTCACCACAGTCATTGAAGCGCCTGCTCACCAGCTCCCTGGGCGAAGATCGCGCCCGCAGCCTGATGGATCGGATTGTCGACGACGAACCACGCGGTCTGGATTCACTGCAGATGATGGACGCGAAAGAAGTGGCCGAAGTCATTCATCGCGAACATCCCCAGGTCATTGCCATTGTGCTGGCCGGCCTGGAGCCGAAGAAATCCGGCGAGGTAGTCGGTCAGCTACCCCAGCGCCTGGCCACAGACGTGGTCACGCGCATCGCGAAAATGGGCGAGGTACCGCAATCGGCCCTGGAAGAGCTTGACGACGTCATGCAGCAACGCTTTTCCCAATCCGGCGGCTTCAAGGTCACGGCCATGGGCGGCATACGCATTGCGGCAGAAATTCTCAACATTGTCGAGAAAGAGGCAGAACAAAAAATCTTTGCCGAGTTAGACGAGAACGATCCGGCATTGAGCCAGGAAATTCAGGAAAACATGTTTGTCTTCGAGAACCTGATGGATCTGGACGATCGCGGCATCCAGGCCCTGAACAGAGAAATCACTTCCGAACTGTTAATCATTGCGCTCAAAGGCGCCGAGCCGGAGATGCAGGACAAGATCTTCCGCAATATGTCCAAGCGCGCCGCAGAACTCCTGCGCGATGACCTGGAAGCCAAAGGCCCGGTACGCATTACCGAGGTCGAAGAAGCACAGAAACAAATCGTAGCGACGGCACGCAAGCTCGCCGACGACGGCACAATCATGATAGGGACAGGTGGCGATGACTTCCTCTAAATCGCGTGGACTAATTAGTGGTAAAGGTCTTGGTGACGATCTGGTTACCTGGGAGGCGCCGGAAGTCAGTCAGCCGACCAGCAAAGACCAGCAGGACCCTGAGGCAGAGCTGGCCGCACTACGCGAGCAATGCAAAACCCAGGGCTTTGCCGCCGGCCATGCTGCAGGTCTGGCCGCGGCGCAAGCCGAGATTACCGCCCAGCGCGAGGCTCTGGCGACAACCCTGAACGCGCTAAGCCGGCCCTTCGATGAACTCGAACAGCAGGTTGAGGAAGAACTGCTGGCCCTGGTGCAGGCTGTTGCCCAACAACTGGTGCGCCGCGAACTAAAAAGCGACCCGGGTGAAGTCGTCGGCCTTGTCCGGGCCGCGCTGACTGCGCTGCCAGCCAGCTCCCGCGATGTAGTCGTGCGACTACACCCCGACGACGCGCAGCTGGTTAAGGACCTGCTCAAACCGGATGCTAATCAAACGCCCTGGTCCATTCAGGCTGACCCGCTGCTGGAGCGCGGTAACTGCCAGGTCAACAGCGACAGTTCGCAGATCGACGGGCGGCTGGAAACCCGGCTCGGGCGCACTATCGCCACCATGTTTGAGGAACAGCGCGCAGATCATGAGCAAACTTGACGTAGCCGCACGTGCCGGCACGCGTGAGCAACGCTGGGCCAAGCGTTTGCGCCATTTGCGTGGCCGACTGCAGGCACCGCCGATGGTCGTAGAAGGCAAGCTTTCGCGCCTGACCGGTATGACCCTGGAGGCCAGCGGTTGTGAGGCCGCCCTGGGCGCACGTTGCCTGATCGAAACACGCGGCGGCAAACAGGTCGAAGCCGAAGTGGTCGGCTTCGGCGCAGACAAACTTTTTTTGATGCCCACCGAAGGACTGCGCGGCATGATGCCGAACGCCCGGGTGATCCCTACATCGACAGTGGCCAGCGTACCGGTGGGCGAAGCCTTGCTGGGGCGGGTTATTGACGGTGCCGGCAAACCCCTGGACGGGCGTGGCCCGCTGCTGTGCGACCAGCGGGCTTCGCTGGAAGGCGAGCCGATTAATCCGCTCTCCCGCCAGCCCATCAGCGAAGCACTGGATGTGGGCGTGCGCTCCATCAACGCCTTGCTGACGGCAGGCCGCGGCCAGCGCCTGGGCCTGTTTGCCGGCAGTGGTATCGGCAAAAGCAGCCTGCTGGCGATGATGACGCGCTTTACTGCCGCGGATGTCATCGTCGTCGGCCTGATCGGCGAGCGCGGTCGTGAAGTTAAAGAATTCGTCGAAGACAATCTGGGCAGTGACGGGCTTAAACGCGCCGTAGTGGTAGCCACACCAGCCGACTGTTCACCATTAATGCGCGTACATGGTGCCTGGACCGCAACCAGCATCGCCGAACATTTCCGCGACCAGGGCAAGGATGTGCTGTTGCTGATGGACTCGCTGACCCGCTTTGCACAGGCACAGCGTGAGATCGGCCTGGCCATCGGCGAGCCGCCTGCCACCAAGGGCTACCCACCATCCGTGTTTGCACGCCTGCCGCAATTGGTTGAACGCGCCGGCACCGGAGTGCATGGGCATGGCTCAATAACGGCTTTCTACACCGTACTCGCCGAAGGCGATGACGAGCAGGACCCCATCGTCGATGCGGCACGAGCGATTCTCGACGGCCACGTAATGCTGTCGCGCCAGATCGCCGAAAGCGGCATTTATCCACCCGTAGATCTTGAATCCTCGGTCAGCCGCTCGATGATACGCATCGCCGGCGCCGATCAATTGCGCGCCGCCCAGCGCCTGCGCGAAGTCTATTCCTACTATCTGCGTCACCGTGACCTGATCACCGTTGGCGCCTATCGGCCAGGCGCTGATGCGCAACTGGACCGGGCTGTAGAACTCTGGCCGCGTATCGAAGCCTTTATGAGCCAGGACCAGAACGAACCCGTCAGCCTCACGCAAAGCGTGCAGGAACTGCTGGCGCTGGTGAATACCGAGCCGAGCGGCGAACAACGCTTGAACAACGAAACCGAACTTGAACCGGGAAACCCGAATGGCAACTAAATCCACCCTTACCACCCTGCGCTTTCTTGCTGATTCCGCTGAAAATGAAAGCGCGCGTGTGGTTGCGCAGCGCCGCAACGCGCTTGACGCCGAGGAAGTCCGCCTCGAACAGCTGAAAAAATATCTGCAGGAATACCAGGCCGACGACAACGGCAGTGGCATCTTCATCGATACCGTGCGCACCCGGCGAGCCTTCGTCGAACGCATCAGCAGCGGAATTGATCAGCAAGCGCGGCTAATCGAAGGACTGCGTCAGCAATTGGAACTGGACCTGCAACGCTGGCGCGAGGCGCGCAGCCAGGCACTCGGCCTGCAGAACTATTCCGAGCGCCAGCAGCAGGAAATTGATCTCAAACAGAATCGGAAGGAACAGGCCAGACTCGATGAAATTGGTCAGACGATGCATCAACGCGCTGCCGGCTGAATCCCTGCCCGGCTTCAGCAAACCGCCGCGGCCGGCGCGGCGCATCCATTCCGGCCATCTGCGGCGGCGCAGGCGTCAGTATGGCGCGGAGAAACTGCATTGAAGCGGGCCGGCGCGGCTGAGCCAGTATCTGCAACCCGCCGATTCGCTGGCCGGTCCGCAGGCCTAATCGAACCAGCGCGCGAGCAGCGCTGCGGCCTGACTTTTGACCTCACTATCCACATGCGCCGCGACCGTGGCCAGCGCCACCGTCAGCACACCGAGATCGTCGGCGTAACCGGCTGCCGGCAGCAGGTCCGGCACCGCATCTGCGGGCAGGATGAAATAGGCAAGCGCCGCATAGACTGTCAATCGTGCCCAGCGGGGAGTCTCCGGACGTTCGGCCGCGAAGTAGAGCCACAGGGCCTTTTCGACAATCTCGCGCCCGGCAGCCAAAGCCTGATCAGTAAACTTCTGCCACAGGCTGGCTTCAGAGTAGTGGGGCGGCGCACCGGCAAGAACAGGCAAATTCATAACTGGCTCCCGCGGCCAGGCGCCGCGTCGGAAAACAATAGCGCACAGCATAGCGCATGCGCTATCGGCCAAAACTGGCACGCATTTTGCTCCTATACCGGGTAAGCAAGGAGACTCGAACCACCGTGGATGCCAACCTGAACAACTCCGCGGCCGCCCTGATCGCGGCCCCCCAGATGCAAGCGAAGCCGGCCAGCGGCAGCCCGGCGAGTCCTTCTATGAAGGGCGAGGAACGCGACGGCAATGGCCTGTCTCGAGCAGAAGGGGAATCTAATTTTTCTAATACTATTAATAATTTAGAAGATAATTCTGTAAAAGAATCTAGCCAATCTGCCAGTGCCTCAACGGCCACCGAAGCACCGCCAGATACGGCGCAGGAAAGCCCGCCGGCCAGCCCCGAAACGGCCGCCAGCGATACGCCCGGCAAGCCTGAATCGGCGCCCGGCGCGGAGCCATCCGCTGCCGAGGTAGAGCAACTGCCGGACGGCAATGCTTTGCCGGTTGCCGGCAATCCATTGCCGGAGCTACTGCAGCAGCCGGCTACCGTCGCCGTTGAGCCGGGCGTGACGCCGGCACCGGCAACTGAGCTACCCGCTGCGATAGAAGGCGCAGCCACAGAAGCTGCGCCGGCACCCGAAACGCCGGCTGAACCCCTGCCAATCGAGGTGCCGGCAGTTGCGGCAACAGCGGAGCAAGTCGTCAGCGCTGAGGACCTGCCCGAAGCGACGCTGAACGCCGCGGTGGCAGCGCCGGCCAACCCGGCAGCCACGCAGCGACCCGCAGCCGAGGCCAGTCTGAGCAATGATCGGCCGGTCAGCACCGCCAGTCCCGCAGCGAGTACAAATCTGCCGCCGACCAGCGCTAACACCAGCCAGAGCAGCATGACCGGCGATGAAAATTTTCTCGGCGGCGAGAGCCAGGGTCAGGCGCGCGGCGAATTGCCGGCGCCGAGCACCAGCCCGGCACGGGCCGCTTTTAGCCTGGACCTGCCGGCCAGCGTCACCGCTCCCCTGACCGCAACCGCCAGCCAGCTAACCAGCACCAGTAGCGCCGCGCTGGCGGAACTGGACACGATGTCCGGCAACCGGCCGCTGCAACCTACCGGCGGCCAGGAGAGCTTTGCCCGCGGCCTCGGCGAACGGCTGCTGGTGATGGCGGATGCCGGACTGCAATCGGCACGCATCAAAATGCATCCGGAGCACCTGGGCCCGCTGGAAATTCGCATCCAGGTGCAGGACGACTCTACCCAGGTCTGGTTTAACGCGGGTCAGAGCCAAACCCGTGAAATTCTGGAACAGGCGCTACCGCGCCTGCGTGAACTGATGGCCGATCAGGGCATGCGGCTAACCGATGCCAACGTGAGTGGCGGCAACGACGGCCAGAGCGGCCAGCCCGCTGACGAATCATCGGCAGCCAATCGCGACTGGCGCGAACCACCCCCGTTTAGCCGCGCAGAACGTCTGCAGGCCGGCCAACTGAACGCGCTGATATCAGCTCGCCGACTGTTGGACGTGTACGCCTGATCAGGATCATCCACGCCAACAATTTCTTGGCGATCGCCAAGAAACCGTCCGCCAAGCCTTTGGCCTTAGCCGGAAAAATAGTCCTAACTATTTGTTTTTAATATTCTTTTTTTAGCAGCCAAGAATGGCACGACTCTTGCTTCTACCCCCTTGAGTCAATTGCCAGGAAGGAAATCATGGCTGCTGAAGAAACCGAAGCCGCTACCGTCGAAGCCACCGGGGGCAAGGGCGGCATTGTCAAGACCCTGGGTCTTGCCATTGGCCTGTTTGTACTGATGCTGGCTAGCCAGCTTGTTGGTCCAATTCTGGCCTGCAAACTGTTACCAGACATGGTGCCAAGCTGCGGCGACGCCGGGCTGGTAGCAGAAGAAACCAAGCCTGAAGAAGCCAAGGGACCGCCCAAGTACCTGCCCCTTGATCCGGCGCTGGTGGTCAGTTTTGAAGACCGCGACGCCATCCGCTTTCTGCAGGTGACCGTGGAAGTGATGTCGCGCAAGGACGATGCCATTGAGGCCGTTACGGCGCATACACCGGTAATCCGCAATAACCTGCTGATGATGATGGGCGGCAAGACCATCGAAGATCTGACCACGCGCGAGGGCAAGGAACAGCTGCGCCAGGACGCTTTGCTGGAAGTGCAGCGCATTCTCACCACCCTGCATGGCGAAGCCGGCATAGAAGACCTGTATTTCACCAGTTTCGTTGTGCAGTAAGCGCCGCCATGAATTCCAACGAAGTACTCACCGAGGAAGAATCCCAGGCACTGCGCCAGGCCGACGTCGAAGTGTCTAACGGCGTGGAAGACGCCAAGGCGCCCGAGGGCGAGGTCCGCGATCTGCACCCCGATCACTGGGAACGCATCATCGCCGATCGTGTGCCGGCGCTGGAATCCATCAGCGAACGCATGGTCAGCCTGCTTAAAGTTACCGGACGCGAATTCTTCCGCCAGTCCGTAGAGGTTACCGCCATCCCCAGTCGCACTCATCGCTGGGGCTCGTTCGCACGCAAACTGCCGGTGCCAACCAGTCTCAACGTATTGACCATTCGGCCGCTGGACCTGAAAGGCGTGCTTTGCCTCGACCCCGGTTTCGTATTTTCCCTGGTCGACGTCTTCTTCGGCGGCAGCGGCAGCGGCCAACGATCCCTGGAAAACGCGGACTTTACGCCCATGGAAACACGCCTGGTGCGCAAGTTCGTCAACCGCATTGCCGAGGACATGCGCGAGGCCTGGCGACCGTTTATCGATCTGCAGTTCGAACTGGGCACCTCGGAAACCAATCCTATTTTTGCTTCGGTGGCAGCCGGCGCCGACGCCGTCAGCGTTGCTGGATTTAATTTCCAGGTAGGCGAGCAGGAACTGAAGCTGCAGTCGATTCTGCCGGCGCGGCTGGTGGAACCGATTCGCTACTTGCGCGATGCCGGCCAGGCTGACAGCTCTCAGGAAGAAATACGCAAATGGCAATCGCGCTTGCGTGAAGACGTCCAGGAGGCACATGTAGACCTGCGTGCCGTGCTGGCGGAATCGCAGATTAGCCTGCGCGAGCTCACGCTGGCGAAACCTGGCGATGTCATCCCTTTGGATATACCCGCGCAGATGCGCATGTACGCCGGCGAAACACCGGTTCTGGACGGCGCCTTTGGCGTCAGCAAGGGCCGGAATGCGGTCCGCGTAAACAAATTAATCAACCTGCGAATGCTGGGAGAAAAGTATGGACGACAGTAAAAATCAGGAAGGCGCTGGCGCAAATACTCCGCCCGCCGAACAGGAAGAGTTTCAGAGCGCCGAGTTTCAGGAAGTAAATCCCGGCGCAACCGAAGCCGGCAGCGGCACGCAGGCAAATATCGACGTGATCATGGACGTGCCGGTGACGCTTTCACTGGAAGTGGGCCGCACGCAAATGAGCGTTGGCAAGCTGTTGCGCATGACTCAAGGCGCGGTCGTTGAACTGGATCGCAATGCCGGCGAACCCCTCGATGTGATGGTCAATGGCGCACTGATCGCGCACGGTGAAATCGTAGTCATTAACGACAAGTTTGGTATTCGCCTGATTGACGTTATCGCGCCTGCCAGCCATGCGCTGACGGAACAGGCGTAGGCCTGAGTTGATGACTAAGTTTTTCGCAAACCTGTTCATCGCCCTGCTAAGCAGCCTGCCGCAGCTATTGCTGGCGGCTGATGCTGAGGCCGGCGCGACGACTTCTGAGCTGTGGGCTCCGGCCTTGCGCATGATCCTGAGCCTGGGCGCCGTGCTGGCCGTATTGGCGGGCTGCGTATGGCTGGCACAGCGCATGCGCAACGGTGGCGCCTTTAAGACCGGTCTGATCGAAGTGGTCAGCGGCATCTCGCTGGGCGGGCGCGAAAAAGTTGTGCTGCTGCGTGTCGGCGGCGAAGAAATATTGGTCGGTATCAGCCCGGCCGGTATGCGCGCCCTGCACGTCCTCAAAGGCGAAGCGCGCGGCGCGGATTTTTCCGACTATATGGAGAGCTCGTCGTGAACCTGAAGCGCCTGCTCACTCTAATTATATTGTTGCTGCCGCTAAGCGCTGCGGCGGACTCAGGTATCCCGGCCATTGCTATTGCCGCAGATGCCGGCGGCGGTGAGACCTGGTCCGTCAGCCTGCAAATTCTGATGGTCATGACGGCGCTTACCCTGCTGCCGTCCCTGGTTCTGGCTGCAACCTCATTTACACGCATCGTGATTGTGCTGGCGATACTTCGCCAGGCCCTGGGTATGCCGCAGACACCGCCCAACCAGGTACTCATCGGCATTGCGCTGTTTCTGAGTTTTTTCGTGATGGCACCGGTGCTCAACCAGGTCTATGACAACGCTATCGAACCCTACATGGCCGGCAGCCTGCCGCTGGTGGAAGCCGCAGATGCCGCCCAGGCACCGCTGCGCGGCTTCATGTTCAGCCAGGTGCGCGAGCCGGACCTGGAAATGTTCGCCCAACTGGCCGGCGACGAGAGTTATGCCTCCGAGGACGACGTACCACTGACCGTTCTGCTGCCGAGCTTTCTGACCAGCGAGTTGAAAACCGCTTTCCAGATCGGCTTTCTGACTTTCATACCGTTTCTGATCATCGATCTGGTGGTATCCAGCGTCCTGATGTCCATGGGCATGATGATGCTCTCGCCCATGCTCATCTCACTGCCCTTCAAGATCATGTTGTTTGTGCTGGTCGACGGCTGGGGCCTGATTATCGGCACGCTCGCCGCCAGTTTCACCGTATAGGAGATTCGGCATGACCCCCGAAACTGTGCTTACCGTCGCTTCCGATTCGCTCACCGTGGCCAGCCTGCTCGCAGCACCTTTGCTGCTGACCGCGCTGGCGACGGGTGTATTCATCGGTGTGCTGCAGGCCGCAACGCAAATTAATGAGATGACCCTGAGCTTCATTCCCAAATTGCTCACCCTGGTCATCTCACTGATGGTTGCAGGGCCCTGGATGCTGAAGCTGATCACGGCTTACACGAGGAACCTGTTTAACAGCATTCCGGGAATGCTCGGCTAGGCCCTTTTGTCATGCTTGCCCTGTTTCAACTCAGCGACGTACTCATGGAGACTCTGTGGGCGCTAATGCGCGTCACCGGGCTGGTCCTGATTGCGCCGTTGCTGGGCGCAGTATTCGTGCCGATGCGCGTGCGCGTAATCCTGGCGGCAATACTTGCCGTTGCCATGCTGCCGGTGCTGGGAGACGTTCCGACCGTCTCGCCACTAAGTCCGCGCGGCTTTTTGATTATTGCGCAGGAGATGATGATTGGCCTGGCCCTGGGCTTCACGCTGAAGCTGGTTATCGAGGCCGCGGTTTTTGCCGGCCAGGTTATTTCCATGGGCATGGGCCTGGCCTTCGCCATGGTGGTCGACCCCCAGGCCGGCAGTACGCCCCTGCTGGGTCGCCTATATATTATTGTGGCCACGCTGCTGATGCTGGCCACTAATGCTCACCTGGCTCTGATCAGCATGCTCGGCGACAGTTACGCGGTGCTGCCCATCGGCGAAGCCAGCCTGGCTGCCGGCAGTGCGCGCGAACTGGTGAGCTTTGCCTCGGTGATATTCACCGGCGCCATGCAACTGGCCCTGCCCGCGATCATTGCAATCCTGATGGTCAACGTCGCCTTCGGCGTCATCAGCCGTTCGGCGCCGACCCTTAACCTGTTTGCCGTCGGCTTCCCAATTACCCTGATGCTGGGCATGTTGATCATGACCGTCAGCGTGCGTTCGCATGGCGTGGTCTGGGAAGGCCTGTTTACTGAAGCGCTCAGCATGATGGCGCGTTTGCTCGGGGCCTACTAGCGATGGCAGACAACGAGCAACAGTTTCAGGAAAAGACCGAGAACGCCACGCCCAAGCGCCTCGAGGAGGCGCGCAAGCGTGGCCAGATTCCGCGTTCGCGGGAACTGAATATGGCCGCGGTGATGATCGTGGCCTCGGCGGTGTTTTTTGCCATCAAACCACAACTGGGTGGTCACATGATGGCCTTGCTGCAAACCGGCCTGACTATTCCGCCGGAAGCCCTGCACGATACCGACAGCATGACCTCGCGCTTTCGCGACATGGTGCTGTCGACACTGTTGGTATTCACACCCTTGCTCGGCGCGCTGATGCTGGCCGCCGTACTCGGCGCCGTCAGCGTGGGTGGCTGGGCGTTCAGTGCCAAGCCCATGGAGCCCAAGCTCAGCAAGGTCAATCCACTCAAGGGACTCAAGCGCGTGTTCGGCGTGAAAGGTCTGGTCGAGGTGGTCAAGGCGCTGGCCAAAGCCGGACTGATTGGCGGCATTGGCTATGGCTACCTGGTCTTCTCCGGTGACAGCATTCTGCAGCTCAGCGTACAACCACTGCGCACCACCATGGCCGAGGCTGGCCAACTGGTCGCCACCATGCTGTTGTTGTGCAGCCTGTCGCTGCTCCTGATCTCACTGATCGACGTGCCGTTTCAGCTCTGGAATCACCACAAAGAGCTGAAAATGACGCGTAAGGAAGTGCAGGACGAAATGAAGGAATCCGAGGGCCGCCCCGAGGTGCGTTCCCGGGTTCGCGCGCTGCAACAGGAACTTGCCAGCCAGCGCATGCTCGAAGAAGTGCCCAAGGCGGACGTGATCGTCACTAACCCGACTCACTTCGCCATCGCCTTGCGCTATCGCGAAGGCGATGTCGGCGCCCCGGTGGTGCTGGCCAAAGGCATGGATCACATGGCCGCGCGCATTCGTGAAATCGGCGATGAACATCGCATCGCACGTTTTGAGGCGCCGCTGCTGGCCAGGGCCTTGTATTGGACGACGGATATCGGCGCAGAAATTCCGTCGCAACTTTACCTGGCCGTGGCACAAGTATTGACCTACGTATTCCGGCTGCGCGCTGCAGCCGAGAGCCAGGCGCCGTGGCCGGACCGGCCGGTGGTGAAAGTCGATGAACAGCTGGCGCTTGCGCCCAAGCAAAGAAACAAACCCGTCGCGGACTGACTAAGGGATCGCTAGACAATGACAAACTCTCAGGCAAATCTGCTCAGCAATCTGCGTAGCGCTGTGACCCAGGGAGCGGGCCTGCCGCTGATGCTGCTGGCGATGCTGTCGATGGTGGTGTTGCCGCTGCCGACGTTTCTGCTGGATGGGCTGTTCACCTTCAATATTTGCCTGTCACTCATCGTGATTCTGGCGGTGGTCTATGTGTTAAGGCCGCTGGATATCGCGGCTTTCCCGACGGTATTGCTGCTGGCCACTTTGCTGCGCCTGGCGCTGAATGTCGCCTCGACGCGAGTGGTGTTACTGGAGGGACATACCGGCACCGATGCGGCCGGCAAGGTCATTGAAGCCTTTGGTGATTTTGTGGTCGGTGGCAACTACGCCGTCGGTATCGTGATCTTTGCGATCCTGGTGATCATTAACTTCGTCGTGGTAACCAAAGGTGCCGGCCGCGTATCAGAAGTCAGCGCCCGCTTCACCCTGGATGCCATGCCGGGCAAGCAGATGGCCATCGATGCGGATCTGAATGCCGGCATCATCGACCAGGACGAGGCCTCGCTTCGCCGTAACGAAATTCGCACCGAAGCCGATTTCTACGGCTCCATGGACGGCGCCAGCAAATTCGTCCGCGGCGACGCCGTCGCCGGCCTGCTGATCCTGTTCATCAACCTGATCGGCGGCATGCTGATCGGCACCCTGCAGCACGACCTTTCGCTGGCCGAAGCTGCAGAGACTTATGCCTTGCTGACCATCGGTGACGGCCTGGTGGCACAAATACCTTCGCTGCTGCTGGCTACCGCCGTAGCGATCATCGTCACCCGGATGTCTCGCTCTGAGGACATGGGCACGCAAATGGTCTCGCAATTGCTCGGTGACAAACGCGTCCTGCGCGTGGTCGCCGGCATACTGGCCGCACTGGGCCTGGTACCGGGCATGCCGAACCTGGTATTTTTGCTGATGGCCGCTGCCTGCGGCATCGGCGCATGGCTAATGGAACGGCCGAAGCCTGACCAGGCCGCGGCCGGCGCGCCAGAGCCGGAAGTTGTCAATGGCGAAGACCCGCTTGACGCTGAGTTAAATCGAGAGCTGAGCTGGGATGACGTCGGTGAAGCCGATGCCGTCGCCCTGGACGTGGGTTATCGGCTGATCCCGCTGGTCGACCGCAATCAGGGCGGTGAACTCATGCGCCGCATTAAAGGCGTGCGCCGACGCTTGTCAGAAGAACTTGGCTTCCTGATCTCACCAGTGCGCATTCGTGACGACCTCGACCTGCCCGCCAACGGCTATCGGCTAAGCCTTATGGGTTCGCCGCTGGCCCAGGGCGAAGTGCACGTTGACAAAGAACTGGCCATTAATCCCGGCCATATTGATGATCCATTGCCCGGCATCGCCACCAAGGACCCGGCGTTTGGACTGGAAGCGGTGTGGATTGACCCGGCCCAGCGTGAAGACGCCCAGGCGCGCGGCTATACCGTGGTCGACGTCCCCACAGTAGTGGCTACGCACCTCAGCAAACTGCTGCAGGACAATGCGCAGGAATTACTGGGTCACCAGGAAGTTCAGGAATTGCTGGACCGGCTGGCACGCAGCGCACCGAAACTGGTGGAAGAGCTGGTACCCAAGACACTGCCGTTGTCGACCATCGTACGCGTGCTGCAGGAACTGCTGCGCGAACAGATTCCGGTTAACAACATGCGCACAATCTGCCAGTCACTGGCCGAACACGGCCGCAATCTGCAGGAGCCCGAAGCGCTGGTTGGCCATGTGCGTGTCGCGCTGGGTCGCGCCATCGTGCAAAAAGTCAGTGGCGACCACGAAGAGTTGCCGGTTATCACACTGGACCCCGGACTCGAGCAGATGTTGCAACAGGCGGTGCAGGGCGAAGGCGGCGCTGTTGAACCCGGCCTGGCAGAAAAAGTGCAGCACGAACTGGCTGCCACCGCGCAGCGCCAGGAAGCCGCCGGCGAACCTACTGTTTTGCTGGTCACGCCCAACCTGCGCGCCTGGCTGGCCAAGTTTTTACGTTACGCCGTACCCAGCCTGAAAGTGCTGGCCTACAACGAAGTACCCGACAACAAACGCATTCGGCTGGTTGCAGCCGTAGGCGCCTGAGTTAAGCCCGAGAGGATGTGAGAGCGATGAAAATCAAACGTTTTACCGGAACCGATATGCGTGCCGTGATGCGCGAGGTACGCGAACAGTTCGGTCCCGATGCGGTGATCCTGGAAACTGGTCGTTGCGGCGACGGTGTCGAACTGACCGCCGCCATGGACTTTGATCCGGCCGCCTACCAGGCGTCAGCCAAGCAACCGCCGGCGCGTGCGCGGATTGATATCAGCGATGAAGACGCCCTTAGCAGTGCGGCTGACTCGCCCGTGCCGCAACAAAGCGCTGCAACAGCGACCGCAGGCTCACCAGAGCTGGACCTGATGCAGGTGGAAATGCGCAATATCCGCAGTTTGCTGGAAGCGCAATTGTCACGAGCGGCCTGGCAGGATCAGAAACAAAGAACCCCGCAGGTGGCCGGCGCCATGCGCAATCTGTCGCGCCTGGGCCTGGACCCTGACATCGTCAAACAATTGCTACAGAACGAAGCCCAGATCGAGAACCAGCAACATGCCTGGACCGCCAGTCTCAGGCAGCTGGTCGACAATCTGTCCGTCTGCGATGAAGACCTGGTCTGTCGGGGCGGCATTTTCGCGATTGTCGGCCCCACGGGTGTCGGCAAGACCACCACCATCGCCAAACTCGCAGCGCGCTACATGCAACAGTCCGACAGCACGGATATTGCGCTGGTCACCACCGATACCTATCGCATCGGTGCCCGTGAGCAGCTGGAGACCTTTGGTCGCATGATGAATGTGCCGGTCTACCAGGCCAGCGACGCCGCCAGCCTGAGCAAGACGCTGGCCGGATTGCAGGACAAGGGCCTGGTCCTGATCGACACCGCCGGAATGAGCCAGCGCGACCTGAATCTGGCCAGCTCACTGCGCTGCCTGAAGGATGCCGAACAGAGCATCGAGGTATTGCTGGCATTGCCTGCCAACGCCCAGGCGCGCTCCATGCAGGAAATTGTGGACGCGTTCCGGACCGTGGCGCCCAGCGCATGCATCCTGACCAAGATGGATGAGGCGACGTCCCTGGGGGGGGCCTTTTCGGTGCTGATTCGAGCAAGTCTGCCGCTGGCTTATGTTGCCAACGGCCAGCGTGTTCCGGAAGACCTGCACCTGGCCCACGCCCGGCAAGCCTGGCTGGTTAAGGCGGCGGTAGAACTCATCGACACGCAGGACGTCGCTATCAACGACGAGTACCTGGCAGAAAATTTTGCGGAGGTGGCCAGCTATGTCAGCGCCTGATCAATCACAAGCTACACCACCGAACCAGGCCGATGGCCTGCGTCAGCGTCGCAGTTCGCGACCGGTCAAAGTCATCACGGTCACCGGCGGCAAGGGCGGCGTGGGTAAAACTAATATTTCCGCCAACCTGGCGGTGGCGCTGTCCATGCTGGGCCGTCGCGTAATGCTGCTGGATGCCGACCTGGGTCTGGCCAACGTTGATGTGATGTTCGGACTGCAACCCCACTACAACCTGGCCGACGTCATTCGCGGTGAACGCAGTCTGCAGGAGATCATTGTCAGCGGCCCGGCCGGCGTCATGGTAGTGCCCGGTGCGTCGGGCATCAGTGACATGGCTGATCTGACGCCTGCGCATCATGCCGGCATCATCAGCGCCTTCAGCGAGCTGACTATGGACCTCGATACGCTGATCGTTGACACGGCTGCCGGTATTTCCGACGGCGTGTTGCGCTTCGCTGAAGCCGCTCATGAAACACTACTTGTGGTTTGCGACGAACCAACCTCCATCACCGATGCTTACGCCATCATCAAATTACTGAGCACTGAGCGTGGGGTGCGACGTTTTCGCATCGTAACCAACATGACTCGCCAGGGCGGCGACGGCAGCGGCCTGTTCGAGAAGCTGTCTCGCGTTACCGAAAAGTTTCTGGATGTTGATCTGGACCATGCCGGCAGCATCCCCTTCGACGACCGCGTCTGGCGCGCCGTGCAACTGCAGACCCCGTTCGTTACAGCCTTCCCCACCAGTTTGGCAGCGGGCGCCCTAAAGAAACTGGCACATCGCGCCGATAAATGGGATGTGCCCCAGGCTGCCCGGGGCAACATCGAGTTTTTCGTCGAGCGCTTTCTCAACGGTTCGGCAGTACGGGAGCACGAAGTGGCATGAGCGCCGCGTGCGAATACGCACTGACCGGACGGGATTCGCCGGAAATTCTCGTCGAGAAGCATGCGCCGCTGGTCAAGCGGATCGCAGCGCATTTGCTTGGGCGGCTGCCGGACGGCATTGAAATTGACGATCTGATCCAGGTAGGTCTGATCGCCTTGCTCGATGCCGCCAGGGCCTATTCCCCGGACAAAGGGGCGAGTTTTGAAACCTACGCGAGTATCAGGGTGCGCGGCGCCATGCTGGATGAAGTCAGAGCGAATGATTGGGCGCCTCGCTCGGTGTATCGCAAACAGCGGCAACTGAACAGTGCTATTCAGGCCGTGGAAAGCCGCACCGGTCAACATGCCCAGGCTCAGCAGATTGCTGACGAGCTGGGTGTCTCGCTGGACGAGTACTTCGCCATGCTGTCCACTACCTCGGCGGCGCGCATGTTTAGCCTCGATCAGGCAGAAGAAGGCTCAGAGTTCAGCACCGAACGCCAGGTGGACCGCAAATCCAATCCTGCGCTGGAACTGGAAAGCGAGGAATTCCAGCAAGAGATGGCTGCAGCAGTGAAAAAGCTGCCGGAACGGGAGGCGCTGGTGATGGCGCTCTATTACGACGAGGAACTAAATCTTAAAGAAATCGGCGCGGTACTTGGGGTCAGCGAATCGCGCGTTTGCCAGATACATGGCCAAGCACTGGCGCGCCTGCGCTCGCGGCTGCAGGGCTGGGCTGCTATGCACCGGGAGCGGAGCTAGCCATCGCGCTGGAGCCCCGGATGAATGGGCAACAGTGGGCAGCAACGAATGACAGATCATGGACGCTTTGACAGTAGCTGGTGTAGCCCTTGCGCTAATCGCACTGATTGGCGGCAGTGTACTCAAAGGCGCCGGGATCGCTTCGCTGGCCAACCCGGCCGCCTTCGTCATCGTGGTGCTCGGGACACTGGCGGCCAGCCTGATTCAGACCCCCAAGCCTACTTTTATACGTGCCTGGAAGATCTTTCCCTGGATTTTCAGCCCACCGATGCAGGACCCCGCCAAACTGATCGAAAAACTGGTTGGCTGGAGCGAAATCGCGCGCAAAGAAGGTTTGCTGGGACTGGAGCCGGCCGCCGAACAGGAACCAGACGAGTTTACCCAGAAAGCCCTGCAAATGCTGGTGGATGGTGCCGAGCCGGAAAAAATCCGCGACTCCCTGGAAGTCGAGCTCGACGCCAAGGAGCAGGCCTATCTGCAGAGCGCCAAAGTGTTCGAGGGACTGGGCATCTACGCGCCCACCCTGGGTATTATCGGTGCCGTGCTCGGCCTGATTGCGGTGATGAAGAATCTGGCCGATCCCAGCAAGCTGGGTACCGGCATTGCTGCGGCATTCACCGCAACGATCTACGGCATTGGATTGGCCAATCTGTTCTTCCTGCCTACGGCCAACAAGCTCAAGGACATTATCAAGGCGCAGACGGCTACCAAGGAGATGGTGCTGGAAGGCGTGATTGCCATTGCCCAGGGCGAAAACCCGCGCAACCTGGAAGCCAAGCTGCGCAGCTTCCTGGGTTGAGAGGCTAGACCATGGCTCGCAAACAGCACCATGAAGATCACGTCAATCACGAAGCCTGGGCCATTCCCTACGGCGACCTGATCACACTGCTGTTGGCTTTTTTCGTCGTCATGTACGCCGTTTCCACAGTCAACGAAGGCAAATACCGCGTGCTGGCAGAATCGATGCAATCTGCCTTTCAGGGACCGACACGCACGATGCAGCCGATACAAATCGGTAATCAGATCATGCGTGCGCCGCGCGACGGAACGCTCGCCGGCATGGACCCGACCCAGGCCGCTGCCTTACCGCGCGATGCCATCGAACCGAACCCGCCGAAACCTTCTCAGTCCCAGCAAAAACTGGCCGGCGAGCTTGAACAGGCCATGGGCAGCCTCATTGATGCCGATCTGGTCGCCGTGACCAATGATGCCGTCGACATTGAGGTGCAGATCAAGACTGACATTTTGTTCGCCAGCGCCAGCGCAGACATCGGCGACGATGCCGATGAGATTGTCGACAAACTGGCCAAGGTCCTTGCGCCTCTGAACAACCGCATTCGCATCGAAGGCCACACCGATAACCGGCCCATTGCTACCGCCGTGTTCCCCTCCAACTGGGAACTATCGGCCGCACGTGCAGCTCGGATGGTGCGCGCTTTCGAGTCAGCCGGCATAGGCCCGGAGCGCATGATTGTCGCCGGAATGGGTGAACATCATCCGGTCGGCGACAATGACACTGCAGACGGCCGACGCAGCAATCGGCGCGTCATTCTAATCATTGCGCAAAGCGCTGAAGCTGAGCCGCTGCCGGCGGAACAGACAGCTGAAGCGATTGGCGATCCCGATCCCACCACACCAGCGCCTGAGGGCGAAGGGGTGTAAACATGAAACCCGTAGATCACATATTGCCGACTCTGCCGAGCCACCTGGTACGCAGGCCCGAGGGCAAAAACCCAAGACGTGAAACAGTTCCGGGCCAGCGACGCAAGCCCAAGCCTAGAATACCGACAGGACATAACTCAGGAGATGACGCACCACAGCATGTGGACGAACTGGCCTGAGTTGATTGGACAGGCAGCGGATGCCGCAGTCGGAGAGCGGATCGCAGGAAGCTACCGCAACGCAGCAGACCAGCGACGGACCGGGCAGGGGACACGGGTGCCAGTTTAGGACGGAGAGCAGAAACAGATGTCACTGATACCGGAGCAAATCGCTGCACGTCTGAAGACCTGCACCAACTTCCCATCGCCGCCACCCGTGGCTATGCGAGTGATCGAACTGGCCCAGAATCCCGAGATTGACCTGGGCACCGTTGCCGATGCTGTCAGTGGTGATCCCGCCATTGCCGCCAAAGTGATGCGCATTGCAAACTCGGCGCTATACGCCCGCCGTCGGCAGAGTTCGAACCTTCGCCAGGCCCTGATTGTCCTCGGTCTGAATGCGACCCTGACTCTGGCACTGAGCTTTACCCTGGTGGCAACACTGCGCAAGTCACCGCCCAAGGGCTTTGACTTTGATGCCTATTGGCGGCGTGCCATTGTGGCGGCTACCTGGGGTAAATTGCTGGCCAATGAACTTGGCCGCCGCGATGCTGAAGAAATTTTCCTAGGCTGCCTGCTACAGGACATTGGCATGCTGGCCATCGACAAGATTGCGCCGGATGTTTACGAGAGTATCTCGCCCTTCCAGCTGGACCACGCGCGGGTCGCGCAGCACGAGAAAACGCATATTGAAACGGATCATCGCGCCATCGGTGCCTGGCTGTTAGACGACTGGAACATGCCGGCAAACCTGGTGCGTGCCGTAAGTCACAGCCATGATCTGACCGCCGCTGGCGTGGACCCTGAGTATAAGGGCTTCATTCGCGCCGTCGCCATGTCCGGCGAACTCAGCGATTTGTGGTGCGGCAATCCGGACGAGGTCAGCATTCGGCGCGCCGGCCAGGAAGCGCACCACCATCTGGGCATTGTGCCGAATCGGCTGGCAGAAATGTTCGAAGTGATTCGTGAGCAGCTGCCGGTCGCGGAAAGTATTTTCGAGATGGATCTGTTTGATGCGGACTATCTGCAGGACATTACGGATACGGCTCGCGAGATCCTGATGATTCGCAACCTGCATACGCTGACTGAGAATCGTGACCTGGAAGAACAGAAGTCGCAGCTGGAATCAGCAAACAATGTGCTCCAGCAGGAAGCCAGCAGCGATGGCCTCACCGGGGTTTTCAACCGACGTTATTTTGATGAAGCGGTAGATAAAGAATACGCCACCGCAGTAAAGCACGACTGGCCACTGAGCGTAATTTTTGTCGATATTGATCGCTTTAAGCAGATCAATGACACGCACGGCCACCAGTCGGGTGACAAAATCCTGCGCGAAGTCGCCGGCTTGTTGCGCGGCAATGTACGGGACAGCGATATTGTCGCCCGCTACGGCGGTGACGAATTCGTCTTGCTGTTACCGGGCCTGGCGCGCGAGGGCGCCGGTAAAATTGCCGAACGTATGATCGCGGACGTACGCAACAAGTCCGTCGATGGTGCCGACGGAGAAAGGGTTGCCATTACCCTGTCTCTGGGAGTGGCAACCTTTGATGCAGCGAGCAAGTTCGACAATTCGGCTGAATTACTCTCGGCCGCTGATGAAGCGCTGTATCACTCCAAGCGCAACGGTCGCGATCAGCTAACCCGCTACGACGCCATTCAGGCAGCCTGAGTAAGGTCGCGAAAACCTGGTCCCAGGCATAGAGACTCAATCGCGGCCCGCGGCAATCCCGTAGCGTTTCATCTTCTCCGCCAGTGTTGTGCGGCGGATTTGTAAAGATTCTGCCGCGTGCGCAACCACACCATCAGCGGCATGCAAGGCCCGCCGAATCAATGCGACTTCGACACGTTCGAGGTATTCCTTTAAAGGCACGCCTTCCACAGGCAGCTCAAAATCCTGCGGCTGGGGTCCCGATGCACGCGTCACAGCGACCTGTTCGCGATCCGAATCCCGCAGGGGCGCACTGGCCGTATAGCGGGTTGGCAACTGCGCGATATCCACGGTATCGCTGGGATAAAGCACGCATAAACGTTCCAGCAGGTTCGACAGTTCACGAATATTGCCTGGCCAGCCATAATGCTTGAGAACGCGTATGGCGCCGGGTGTCAGGGCAACCGATTGACCGGCCGCCTGCTTGCTACGCGCAACGATGTTTTCCACCAGTTCCGGCAGATCGTCCAGGCGCTCCCGCAATGCCGGCAGCTCGATGGGGAACACATTCAGCCGATAGAACAGGTCTTCACGAAACTTGCCGTCGCGGATAGCGCCCTCCAGATCACGGTGGGTGGCCGCGATGATGCGCACATCGCAACTCCGGCTTTTGTTGCTGCCGACCCGCTCGTAGACCCGCTCTTGCAACACGCGCAGCAGCTTCACCTGCATGGGCAGTGACATGTCGCCTATCTCATCGAGAAACAGGGTGCCACCCTCAGCGGCTTCGAAGCGACCGATACGGCTGGCAATGGCGCCGGTGAAAGCGCCCTTCTCGTGACCGAAAAGCTCGCTTTCGAGCAGATCAGCGGGAATAGCACCACAGTTGACCGGTACAAAAGGCTGATCGCAGCGCTCCGAAAGCTCATGTATATAGCGGGCGGCCCATTCCTTGCCGGTACCCGATTCGCCGGTAATCAATACGTTGGTGGTAAAGCCGGCCACCTGCTCCAGCATGCGCCGAACCTGCACAATCCGCTGGCTGGTGCCGGTGGGAAAGTAAGCAGATTGACTGTCTCCGGACGCAGACTTGGCCGGCATATCGGTCATTACTGCTGATTGGCTGCTGCTGGACATGGCCCTCCCCCGGCTCTGCCTGCTGCGACAGCATCCAGCCAATGCCAAAATTCCGGCATCAGCGGGCTACAAGCCGCGAATTTCCCTAAGACCCGACTGACGGGCGATGCGACATAATTCTCTAAAAATGTAAGCGAGTCAATGGTCTGTTGGACAAACATGACTACCACTCTAAGGCTGGCGGCGTGCGCAATCACACAGAACTCGGCGGATATAGCCAAATCTTTGGCAAAAAGAAGACAACCGCGCGATTCGCAAGGCTGCCTTGGAATTCCCGACGGTGCCGGGAATGGAGGATCAATGCCCCTATGCCGCTGCACGCTCGCCCACCTGGGAAGTAGCGCAAACATACGTTAACGGGGATATAACGGTTTTTAGGACTAACTGCTAATTACGGTTAGTCATCACTTATGGGCACTGCTGAAGCCTGGCCGCTAACCACTGTGATACATCAGCACCGGAAGCTTCGAGTGGCGCAGCATGTGATCAGTGAGGCCACCAAAGATCAGCTCGCGCAGTCGACTCCGGCTATAGGCGCCCATCAGCACCACGTCTGCCGACTGTTTTTCATAGGCCGACTCTATTTCCTTGGCGGCATCACGGCCCCGGCCTCGCTGAACGCTGGCCGTAATGCCCTGGTGCGCCAGATAGCGCTGCAGATGCGACGACTTGGGACCCAGCGCATTCTCGGCCCCCGATACGGCAATGCTCACGGAAGTTGCAGCGCGCAGGAGCGGCATCGCCATAGCCACGGCACGACTGGCCTCGGCACTCTGATTCCAGGCAATCAGCACATGCTGCGCCGGCGAGGCCAGCTTCTTTTGCGGCAGAATTAATACCGGTCGGCAGGCGCGCAGCAAGGCTTCCATCAGAAACAGGGAAGCCAGACGCCCACCTTTGGCGGCTGGGCGGGAGAGCACCAGCAGGTCGGACATGGGACCCACAATGGGCATGACTTTCTCGGGCGAACCAACCCGTTCCTGCCAGATAGCGATGGACTCGTCAGCTGATGACGGACGCCGCGCCACCCGGTAGCCGGCCCTTTCAGCCCGCTGGCTAAACAAGACCTGCGCATCGGCACTTAGCTTCTCGGCGTTCCAGCCCTTGGTCAGCGCTGCCCACTCGGACCCGGAACCGCCCATCAATGATGGCATTTTTACCGCACTTTCCCGGTGCGGACGAATATGACAACCAATGATGTCGGCACCAAGACGTGCGCCGAGTTGAAAGGCCGTATCCAGCGCCCGGGCTGATTCCGGCCGATTGGCTACTGGCACCAGAATGACACGCATGCAAGCACTCCCCAAGAGATTTTCGTCGATGATATCAGGGGCACACGCGGCTGCGAGCTTCAAGCACGCGGAACCGGCCGCAGACCGATTCGACAGCGGTCAGGGGCCGTGGCAAATTCATTGTCCGAGCAGAGAGAACAGCACAGCTATGCAGCTTGCGCGCAGCAAACTTCCCGACGTCGAAACCACCATTTTCACCGTTATGTCGCAGCTTGCGAAGGACAGTGGTGCCGTGGATCTGTCGCAGGGGTTTCCTGACTTTGACGCTCCGGCCGACCTGCTGGAACGTGTCAGCCATCACCTGCGGGCCGGACACAATCAGTACGCGCCGATGGCTGGTCTGCCAGCGCTGTGTGAGCAAATTGCAGCAAAAACGCATCGCCTGTATGCGCGCAACACCGATGCGAAGCGTGAAGTTACGGTAACCTCCGGCGCGACGGAAGCGCTGTTCTCCGCCATCACCGCCTTCGTGCACCCCGGCGACGAAGTGATTGTTTTCGACCCTGCCTATGACAGCTACGATCCGGCCATCCGGCTGGCCGGCGGAACCGCCGTACATCTGCCTCTGCAGGCTGAGGACTTCAGCATCGACTGGCATCGCGTATCCGCAGCGATCAACTCGCGCACACGCATGCTGATAATCAACAACCCGCACAATCCGACGGGCGCTGTGCTAAGCCGGGCGGATCTGCAGGCGCTTTCTGCGCTGCTGATTGAGCATGATTTGCTGGTGCTGGCCGATGAGGTCTACGAGCACATGGTATTTGACGGCCAGCGGCACGAAAGCCTGTTGCGTTACCCCGAAGTGGCGGACCGCTGTCTTACCGTTTCCTCATTCGGCAAGACCTACCACGCAACGGGTTGGAAAATTGGCTACGTAGTAGCGCCCTCGCCGCTCACGGCTGAGTTTCGACGCGTCCATCAGTTTGTACAGTTTTGCGTCGCTACGCCGTTGCAATATGCGCTGGCGGACTACCTGGTCTCGGATCCGCAGCACTACCTTGAACTGTCTGATTTCTACCAGGCCAAGCGCGACCGCTTCAGGCAGCTGATGGACAAGTCGCGTTTCATTTTGCGCCCGTCAGCCGGAAGTTATTTTCAGATTGCGGACTATCGCAACATCAGCGACGAAGCTGACGTTGATTTCGCCTGCCGGGTCACGCGCGAGTATGGGGTCGGCTGCATTCCGGTATCGGTGTTTCAAGCCGAGGTACCTGCAAAGCAAACACTACTGCGATTTTGTTTTGCCAAGCACAATGACACCCTGGAAGCCGCCGCGGAGCGACTGTGCGCGATCTGACCCTCAGCCTGATTCAGACGCCCCTGCAATGGCATGCACCGGCCGAAAATCGCAGGCGACTGGAAGCACTGATGGACACGGCTGGCCAGGACAGCGAATTACTGGTGCTGCCGGAAATGTTCACCACCGGCTTCACCATGGCCGCCGGCGAACAGGCAGAGACTATGGACGGGGTCAGCGTGCAGTGGATGCGCGATCAGGCCCGGCATAGAAACAAGACCATTACCGGCAGCCTGATCATCAAGTCGGGAGACGCTTACTTTAATCGGCTGATCTGGATGCCGCCCGATGGACAAAGCGGTCACTATGACAAGCGTCATCTGTTCCGTATGGCCGGCGAAGATAAAGTATTTTCTGCAGGCACCCAACGCCCCGTTTTTCAGCTGGGCGCATGGCGAGTGTTTCCGCTGATTTGCTACGACCTGCGCTTCCCGGTCTGGAGCCGCGGTGCCGATGAATTCGACCTGCTGATTTACGTGGCCAACTGGCCGCAATCGCGACGCTCTGCCTGGCAGACGCTATTGCCGGCGCGGGCCGTGGAAAATCTCTGCTATGTCGCGGCGGTTAATCGTGTGGGTCGCGACGGCAAAGACATCGACTATTGTGGTGACAGCGGCGTCTGGGACTACCTCGGCACTCGCCTGGCGAATGCCGAAGACAAGCCAGCCGTGTTAGACGTGCGCCTGGATAGCGCTGCCCTGCAACGCTATCGTGAAAAGTTTCCCGCCCATCGGGATGCCGATGCCTTCACGCTGGATGACCTTGGCTAGCGCGCACCGGCAGCCTCGCGCGCCAGCGCGGGTACGATGCGGGAAACTACGCATCGTCAGGCGCCTGCCTGGCCGGCCTGTTTTTCGAAGAGCGCGTGGTCAATTGTAATTTGTTTAGTATCGTGCGCGATCGACTGTATGGCATCGCCTATTCATTCCTTGGTCCGATTTTTTTCATCAGCCTTGGCTTTAATATCACCTTCGATCTGGGCGAAGATGCCGGCCTCAAATTTTTGCTGACCCTGACCTTTGCCGTAGTCGTTGGCCAGATTCTTAGCGCCGGGGTCATGGCCCGACGCCTGCAGTTGTCCTGGGCCGAATCTCTGACCGTGGGCGTCGGTATGTGCGGGCGAGCCGAGATGGCTTTTATCCTGGCCTCGCTGGGCCTGGCCCGCGGTGCCCTCGACCAGGCAACCTTCTCGGCACTGGTGTTCACGGCCTTCCTGCTCAACCTGATTACACCGGCGGGCTTGAAGGGCTGCGCCGTGCTTTTAAATCGGGAAGGCGGTGTGCAGCCAGCGCCGGGAATTTCCGAACACCAGGGCAGTCCGCCGGGCAACGATTGACAGCGCTGACAGCCTGTCGGAAGCTGCGCTTTTTTCAGAGTCCTTAGGCCATGCGTCGCCTGCTGGTTTTTCAGCATGTCGCTCACGAAATTCTGGGCAGCCTGGATCCGCTGTTGCGCGCGGCCGGGTTTCGCATTCGCTATGTAAATTTCAGTCGCCAGCCCGACGCGCTGCCCGATATCAGTCGCTACCAGGGGCTGGTGGTTCTGGGTGGGCCGATGAACTGCGACCAGTCTGACCGTTACCCACATCTTCACCGCGAGATCGATACCATCCAGGCCGCTATCGCCAGCGGCAAGCCAGTGCTGGGTATCTGCCTGGGATCACAACTGATCGCCCGCGCTCTGGGTGCCCGGGTGCGCAAGAACCCGGTCAAGGAAATCGGCTGGTACGACCTGTATCCCACCGCCGCTGGACGCGCAGACCCCTTGTTTCGGCGGCTGGGTGATCATCAGAAAATTTTTCAATGGCATGGCGATACCTTCGACCTTCCGGATCACGCGCAGCTACTGGCCTCCTCGCCCGATTGCAGGAATCAGGCCTTTCGTTACGGGGACAATGTCTACGGCCTGCAATTTCACCTGGAAGTGGACGCGCCGATGATCGAGCGCTGGCTGCTGAACGCCGGCAATCAGCGTGAGCTGTCGGAGCTCGGCAATGCCCAGGTGCGCGTTGCTGAGATTCAGCGCGACACGCACCGTTATATCGGCGAGTCCCTGGCCATCGGAAAAGACCTGTTCGGCGCCTATATCCGCGAAATGCACCAGCAACGGCGACGCAGCAAACTGCCGTCGCGCTAAGTGGCGGGCGGGCCCGAAGCCATGTGCGGGCTGGAAATTTGCCGCGGCTGCCCCCATATCCGCTCATTAGGGTTAAAGCGGACGGCACCGCAGCATGAACCCGGCATGCAAAGCATTGCCCGCCGGGCCTGCAGGCCTCTAAGATTTTGCCCAGGGCCGTTGCCTGGCCAACAGGATCAGCATGAACACAGCCGTATTAGCAGACGCGCCATTGGGCCACGCCGATCTGCCCATTGAGGGCATGACCTGCGGAGCCTGCGCCACGCGTCTTGAAAAGGCCTTGCGCCGGGCGCCCGGAATTCGCGAAGCCAATGTTAACTTTGCCCTGGAACGTGCCGCCGTCGACTTCACCGCGGCCGAAATAAACCTGCCGGGAATTGCCGAGGTCGTTGCCCGGGCCGGCTTCCAGGTAGGCCAGGAAACCTATTCCTTCCCCGTCGAGGGCATGACCTGCAGTGCCTGTTCGACACGCGTCGAGAAAGCCCTGCGTCGCCAGCCCGGTGTCAGCGAAGCCAATGTGAATGTAGCCCTGGAACGTGCCGATGTCACGGTGCTGGCCGGCGGCGCAAGCCTCGAAGAGCTGGCAGCCGCCGTGGAACGCGCCGGTTATACCGCGCGAATTGTCAGCCCCGCCGACGAACAGGCACGCGTTGATGCCGAGCATCGTGAACGCGAGCAGGCGAAGCTGCGCCGGGAACTCTGGCTGCTGCTGGCATCCGCGGCCCTGACCCTGCCACTGGTCGCGCAGATGATTACCCATTTCCAGATGCTCTCGGGATTGCCCGGCCCGATGATCAGCCTGTCGCCATGGCTGGAGCTGGCCCTGGCCACCCCGGTGCAACTGGTCATCGGCGCGCGTTTTTATCGTGGCGCCTGGAATGCCCTGCGCAACCGCGCAGGTAACATGGACGTCCTGGTGGTCATGGGTACCAGCGCGGCCTTCGGCTATAGCCTGTATTTGCTGGCAACCCTGGGCAATGCTGCACAGGGCAAGCTCTACTTCGAAGCCTCGGCAGTGATCATTACCCTGGTCCTGCTGGGCAAGTTCATGGAATCGCGCGCCAAACGTGGCACCACCGCGGCAATTCGCCAGCTGATGGACCTGCGACCCGAAACTGCACGGCTGCGACGCGATGACGGCAGCGAAGCAGAAGTCCCGATCAGTGAAGTACGTAGCGGTAGCCTGGTCATTATTCGCCCGGGCGAGCGCGTACCCGTAGACGGCGAAGTTGTGGGCGGTCGCAGTGAACTGGATGAAGCCCTGATTACCGGTGAAAGCCTGCCTGTAGAAAAGACGCCGGGTGATAACGTGACCGGCGGCGCCATCAACGGTACCGGTTTACTGGAAGTCCGGGCCACCAACGTTGGCGAAGATTCGACCCTGGCGCGGATTATCCGGCTGGTTGAAAATGCCCAGGCCGGCAAGGCGCCGGTGCAACGACTGGTCGACCGGATCAGCGAGATTTTCGTGCCCACGGTGGTCAGCATTGCTGCCATCACTTTTGCCGGCTGGTATTTCACCGGCGGCGGATTCGAGGCGGCTTTGGTGGCCGCCGTATCTGTGCTGGTCATCGCCTGCCCCTGCGCGCTGGGCCTGGCCACGCCAACGGCAATTATGACCGGCACCGGCGCCGCCGCGCGCTCAGGAATACTGATCAAGGACGTTACGTCCCTGGAGCGTGCGCATCGACTCAACGCCATTATTTTCGACAAGACCGGCACCCTCACGGAGGGCCGGCCCAAAGTGATGAGCATTCAGGCTTTGCGCGGCAGCGAAGACGAACTGCTGCGGCTGGCCGCAACGGTACAACGGGGTAGTGAGCACCCGCTGGCGCGCGCGCTACAGGAAGCGGCTGAAGAGCGCGGCCTGCAGCTCGCCAGGGTCGAGAATTTTCGCAGTCATACGGGGCGCGGTGTCACGGGTGACGTGGCTGATCGGCAAGTCCTCATCGGCAATGAAGCCCTGCTGGCAGAACATGGGCTGGAACCTGGCGCCGCCCGGGATCAGGCACGCACACTGGAGGCTGCCGGCCAGACCGTAGTCTGGATCGCTGATCAAGATGGCCTGCTTGGCAGCGCTGCAATCGCTGACCCGCTGAAAAAGGAATCACCCGAAGCGATCCGACGCCTGCACGACATGGGTGTGCGCACCTTAATGTTGTCAGGCGACGCGCCGCTGGTAGCGGAAGAAATTGGTCGCCAGGCCGGCGTCAATGAGGCCCGTGGCGGCGTTCGCCCGGAACAGAAAGCCGCAGCGGTCCAGGAACTATCCGCATCCGGGTACCAGGTCGGCATGATCGGCGATGGCATCAACGACGCACCTGCGCTGGCCGCCGCCGACGTTGGCATCGCTATGGGCAGCGGTACAGATGTCGCCATGGAAACCGCCGGTATCACGCTGATGCGGGTCGATCCGCGACTGGTGGCTGGCGCTATCGAAGCAAGCCGGGCAACCTTCCGGAAGATAAAACAGAATCTGTTCTGGGCCTTCGCTTACAACGTAGTCGGCATTCCGCTCGCTGCGGCTGGCTTGCTAAGCCCGGCCATAGCCGGTGCAGCGATGGCGCTGAGTAGCGTAAGCGTGGTCACCAATTCACTGTTGCTGCGCGGATGGAAGCCAGGCTTCATGCGCGACGGCAAACAGTAAAGCTAGAATTAGACTGACAAATGGATACCTACGGGAGCTAAGCAATGGAACAAGTACAACTGAAAGTCGAAGGCATGACCTGTGGCGGCTGCGTCAAAAGCATCCAGAACGCATTAGGCGGCCGTGAAGGGGTCAGCAAGGCGGAAGCCAACCTGGAAGCCAAGCTGGTAACCATTGATTTTGATCCGGCCGTGATTCAACGCCCGGGCCTGGTCGCAGCTATCGAAGACGCAGGTTTCGACGTCGCAGCCTGAGCCCACAAGCGCTGCTGACGACCGGCGTCAGCAGCTATACCTTTTTAGCCTTGCGCCGGAGTAGGCATATGACCTGGAGACTTCCAGCGTACGATCAGTGCCATTATCACCACCGGCACAGTAATCAAGCCGATAAAAACAAACGGCGCTGATGGCGCAACGGAATCGAACAAGCGCCCGCCGATGCCTACGGCCACGATAATGCCGATGGCGCCGAACACATTGAACATGCCAATCACCGCACCGCGCGCCCGCGCCGGCGCCTCGGAGCTGATTAACACCGTGGCACCGAGGAATGCGCTGATCTGACCAATACCTAAAACCCCAAACCACAACAGCGAGGCCCGATCGAGGGGATCATCAATCATCAGGGTACTCAAAAAGCCGACCACCGCGATGGACATACATAGCGCTACGCCGGAAACCCGGTTCATTCGGTCGACAATGGCGCCGATTATCGGCAACCAGAGCAGCGCAGCCAGCGAGGCAGTGCCGAATATCTGTGCGCCCCGGGCGGCCGCACGCGCGGGGTCCAGTCCTTGCTCGATGCCGGCAGTAGCACCCCACAAAGTCGTGAAGGTACCCAGCACCACCAGGTCACTGCGCGCGATAAAAGCACAAGCGTAAGCCAGTGCAATGCGCGGGTTGCGCCCTTCCTTGACACCAGCCAGCATGGTCTCCTTCAGCGGCGGCTGTTCCTCTCGCTGGACCGGCGCGCCCTTCTTCAAGCCCAGGGCGACTACTACAGCACTCAGGAAACAGAATCCGGCAGCCACCCAATGTGCGTAGCGACCCGCATCCAGCGGCGGGTAACCTGCGTCGGCCAGGATGCCTGGCAAACGGGCGATGGTGAAGGTGACCGTAACGACGCCCACGCCATTGAGAATGCCGATCATCGCCACCATCTTGCCGCGTGAAATATCCTGCGGGTAGTCAGCAATGATGGTACCGAGCATACCGGTAGCCAGGCCGATGCCTACCGCATAGATAACCCGATAGACGCTCAACTCCAAAATTGATGTGGCCAGGGGATAAAGCACATAGGCCAGACCCATGGCCATCAGGCCAAAAGCATAGACACCCCGGCGGCCAATGCGATCCGCCAGAATGCCGGCTGGGGCGAACACCATCAGCAAAACGATTTCGTTGAGAAGTTGCAGGTCGCCGGTGTACTGCCCCTGGTCAGCCACCGGAATACCCAGATTGGCATTCAGTACATAGGGCGTACCGGTAGCGATGAAAGTCAGCAAGCCAATGGTGGTATAGGCGGCAAATGCAAGAGACAGTCCGTTGGCAATACTGACGCCGGGCACCAGCCAGACCGGACCAAAACGACGGCCGCTGCGATCGATGGGGGCGTTACCGCCGGGTGCTATATCCACAAATTGTTCCTTGGCCAGATGATGGCCGTGTGTTTTTTTACCCGATTCATAACATGACATGTATGGATTTTGAGCGCGTATAACTCAGGACTTCCTCAAGGCATTCCTCACGACCCAGGCCTGAGTCGCCCCAGCCGGCAAAACCGGTACCCATAAAATGTCGCCCGCCACCGTTAATCCAGACCAGGCCGCAGTTCAGTTCCCGGGCCATGGTCATAGCCGTGGTCACATCGTTGGTCCAGACAGCGGCCGTCAGGCCCAGATCGGTGCCGTTGGCGATCTTCAGCACCTCGTCGCGATCGCGCCACTTCAAGACGCTGAGCACCGGACCGAAAACCTCTTCGCGGGCAATACGCATGTCGGGCTGCACGCCACCGATAACCGTCGGCTCAACCCAATAGCCACGCTCGAAGGCGGCACCGGCGGGACGTTGGCCACCGGTGAGAATTTGCGCCTGTTCCTCGCGAGCAGACGCGATCATGCCAGTGACATGGCGATAGTGTCCGGCGGAATTCACCGGCCCCATCTGCGCCTCGGGATCACGCGGATCGCCCAGGCGAATGGCCTTTACCTGCTCAACCACCGAGGCTAGCACTTCGTCATGCAGGGATTCGTGCAACAGCAATCGGCTGGTGGAACCGCAGGACTGGCCCGACCAGGCAAAATTCATCCCGGCCACGGCGGCCCTGGCCACGGCCTGGGGATCGGCATCCGGAAATGCGATCAAGGGGTTCTTGCCACCCAGCTCAAGGCTGATGTGTTTGATACCAACTTCTGCCGCTGAACGCTGAATCGCCATACCCGTTGGCACCGAGCCGGTAAAACCAATGCGGCGCACGCGCGGGTGACGAACGATGGCATCGCCGACCAACTGGCCGACCCCGGAAACAATGTTTGCCACGCCCGGTGGCAAAACCTGCTGGCAAATTTCCGCCATCAAGTGTGCCGACAAGGGGCTTTGATCCGGCGATTTCAGCACCACGGTATTGCCGGCCATCAGGGGCGCACCCAGGTGGGCCGCTGCAAACAGGAAGGGATGATTGAAGGGCACAATGCGTCCAACCACGCCGTAGGGCTGGCGCAGGGTGAAATGCAGATTGTTCGGCGTTGCCGGAACGCTTTCGCCTTTGATCTCCATGCCGAGACCGGAGATGAAATCCAGGTAGGCTGACGCCAGCACGATATCGCCGCCGAGACTGTGAATGGTGTTGCCGGTATCGGCAGCCTCCAGCGGCACGATTTCATCGGCACGCTTGTGCATTTCCTCGCCCAGCTGGCGCAACAGCCTGCCGCGCTCCAGCACCGACAGCGCGTTCCAGCCCGGCTGCGCGGCTTCTGCCGCCTGCACTGCGCGATCAACATCACTTACGGTGCCGGCCGGCACCCGCCCATGCGCGACCTCGGTGGCCGGATTGACGGACTCCATCCATTCGCCGCTGTCGCTGGCTTCAAATTGGCCACCGATGAACATCGGCCTGTCGCCGAACTCTAGCGTCACTGGATTCCCCACCACCCTGTTTGCGAGCTAATGTAGGCAAGTACCCGCAGTGCTGAAAGAACCCCGACCAGCGCGGTTCACCTGACGGCGCCGGCTTGCGACAAAAGGTCGCAGTCGATCAGCGCTTAACCATGGGACACCCTGACAATTGCGGAAACAGACCGCCGAAGGGCCTGGGAGCGAACTCAGGCCGTTTTGACAACTGCCGGCGGCCACTAGCGCTTTATCTGGCCGGTGCCGGCTTCTGCTCCATGGCATAGCGCTCGAGACTGGAAAGACTCTCGCCGTCCATGTTCGTGGGCGCTTCGAAATACTTGGCGTAATTCTTTTCGGCATAGTCCACAGCCGACCGCGAAAGCACATCGCCCGGATGATCCGCGGTACCCATGAAGCACTGGTACTGGCAATGACCGGGCTGTTGACCCATCAGCATCCACGGCAGCCACGGCGTCACCCGGTTCCAGGTACCTCGGTAGTCGAGGCTGGTGATATCCGGGTTCTGCATATCCTCGGCCTTCACGTGATGCGCAAACATCTCGGACACCTGATTAATCGGACCGGCAGACTCGCGCGGCCATTCATCAGGCTGCAAGGCGCTGGGATAGGCCAGGTGGATATGCAGTTCCATTTCCAGCCAGTCACCGTGTTGATACCAGGGCAATACGAAGGGCACGCGCGGCGGTGCTTTTTCTTTATTCAGGCCACCAAATTCCGGCGGTGCCGGGAAAAATTCCTCGATGGTGTAATTGTAGGGGTCGTTATCAACCTGCACGACTTTGACAGTCTCGTCCATGTAGGGGTTGTACCACTCATCCAGAACTTCGCCGGTGCGCAGATCCGTATACAGAATAATTTCCCGGCACATGCGCTCGATCACACCATCTTCACGCTCGTTGAGGCGAATAACGCCAAAACCCTGGGCGCCAAACAAATCGTCAATCTTTTTAGTCGGTCGGTTGCCGGCCACATAGCCTTTGAACCAGAAATACTTCTGCTTGCCGAAGTCGATATCACTCTGCAAGCGGGCATAGGCCAGTTGATTGCCGCGGCCAGTGCGCAGGTTCAGATACGGGCCTTCCAGGGCCGGACCGACACCGTACTTCGAATTCGAGGCGAGTTTGGCCTGCGCCTGCTGGCTCATCCCGCCCATAGCGGCCGTCATGGCGCCAAAGGCACCTACGCTGGCGAAGGATTTCAGCAGGTCTCTGCGTTGATGCTGCATCTTGTCGTGCCTCTTCAGTATTTAAGGTATGAAATTGATCATCGCTGCTGAAAATTTACAGCGCAACTTGCCGCTATCTCATTCCGATAGTACCGGCTGTGCCCTGCCACGCTTGCGATACATGATGCTCAGGGCCCACAGCAACAAGGCGAAATTCGCCGCGGCCACGAACATAAACGGCCCAATCTGACTGACGTTATCAAACAGATAGCCGCCCACCAGCGCAACAATCAGGATGCCCAGCGCACCAAACCAGGTCCAGGTGCCCAGCACCGCGCCGCGACCACGCTCGGGCGCTTCCTTGCCGATCAGCGAAGTAGCCGACAGGTTCGCAGTCATCTCGGCCATACCGATCAGCCCTGCGCACAGATACATCCAGTTACCCAGCGGGTTACCCAGCAGGAACAGCGAGCCGTAGCCGATGGCGCCGATGGCCATGGCCATGGCCAGGCCGAGCACCCGATCTATGCGGTCAAGCATGTAACCCGCGATCGGCGCCCAGGGTAAGCGCAAAGCCCTGTACGACCACATAGAAGGTCAGCGCGGTGCGGCTTGCCTCGGCCGTAGACATACCCTGCGCAATACCCACCTGGGTCAGCCACAAAGTGAAAAAAGTGCTCATCACGGACAAGTCGCCGCGCGACACGCTGGCGGCGGCGTAAGCGAGCAGGATGCGGCCATTGCGGGCGGCTTTTAGTCCAACCTTTAACGTGGCCAGCAACGGATCACGTTTGCCCAGCTGTTTAGGCGCGCCCGGGGACAGAAACAAAGACAGCACGACGGCGACCACCAGGCAAATTCCGGACATGGTCCACAGCCAGTACTGACCCGCAGTCACCGCGTCGATACCCATCTCGGTAAAACGCACCGGCAGTCCGCGCAGCAAGGAAATCAGCACCACCAGGCCGAGGCCGTTAAAAATGAAGCAAGAGGCAATCATTTTCGCGCGACAGTGCTCCTGGGTGTAGTCGTTGGCCACAGCCGGCAGCATCACAGAGTTCGCCGACACGCCGACGGCAAAGATCATGCGAAACATAAACAGCATCAGCACGGTGCTGGCCATGCGGATAAAGAAAGTAGGCGAGCCCCAGAAACACAAACGCGCGCCACGTAGATCGGCTTGCGGCCGAATTTATCCGACAAGGCGCCCACCGGCCCCAGCAGGATCAGCAGCGTGATTTCCTGGATGATGGTCAGGCGACCCGACAAGGTACCCTGCTCGCCCAGGGGGATGTTCATGATCTCCGTCAGAATGTAGGGCTGACTGGTATTGATGAAACTCATGCTCGCGATCCCGAAGAAGGATGCGAAATAGAGCGCAAACAGGTTTTTCGGCGTAACGAAGGGCTGCATGCGCAGCGGGCCGAACTTCATGCCGCTTTCGTCGATGTTGGCCGCTTCTGTAGGCGTTGCCATAAATATTCCCCGGGGCCGATAGCGGCCAGGCTGGATGTTGTTCGATGGCCCGCTGGCGCACAATCTCTGCGCCTGCGGATGACCAACAAGTGATTACAGCCGCAGATAGTCACCGCTATGGGTTTCCGCAGCAGGTTGCCAGGCGGATTCGCGGCCACGCCGGGATTGCCGAATCACACCACCAGGCGGCTAGAATACGGCGCCGGCAGGTCTGCCGCCGGCAAACGCCGGGCGGGCCGGTTCACTGGAGAGTTCCATGCGCATACTCAAGACGATTTTCAAGCTGCTCGGCTGGCTGGTGCTGATCAGCCTGGTATTCACCGCCGTGGTGGCCTGGCGTGGCAGCTTTTTTCGCCAGGTAGAACCGCAATTCGCCGGCAGCTGCGAATCACTGGAGCTGGGCGCCAGCGCCGAGGATATCCTGGTTGATCGCGAACGTGGCCTGGCCTACTTGTCGCTGCTCGACCGCAAGGGCCTGGTGGAAGGCCGCACCGACCTGCAGGGCACCGTGGCCGTGGTCGACCTGAACGCCAGCCCGCTGGTGGCAGAAACCGCGCTGCTGACCAAGCCGAAGCATTTCCGGCCACACGGACTGAGTTTGTTTATCGACGACTCTGGCCAGCGTTTCCTGTTTGCCCTGAATCACCCCGTGAATCGCGGCAGCGCGCCGGAGATGGTTGAGCTATTCCTGGAAACAGCGCCCGGGCGATTTGAACATCAGCGCACCTGGAGCGATAAGGCCTTCATATCGCCCAATGATCTGGTCGCGGTGGGTCCGGCACAATTTTATGTAGCCAATGACAAGGCCACCAACGGCATCGGTAGCGCGCTTCAGCAACTTGGCATCGGCGCCTCACCGCTGGCCTACGTCAACGACAATAGCGTCGAGGTGGTGCTGGACAATATCGCCTCGGGCGGCGGCATCAATGTCTCTGCAGACGGGCAATACCTGTTTGTCGCCGAGACCTCCGCGCAACGCCTGCGCGTTCTGAAGCGCGACAGCGCAAAAGGCGCGGTTCGCGAAGTTACCAAAATTCCCGTCGGCTCATCGCCGGACAATATCGACGTCGATGACCAGGGCGATCTCTGGGTCGGCGCGCACGCCAACACCTTGAAACTGATTCAACACTTCACTGCCGGTAAGCCGGCACCCTCGCAGGTCATGAAGATATCGCTGAATTCAGCCGGCGGCGCCAACGGACGCGAAGACATCTACCTCGACAATGGTGAGGAATTCTCGGCCAGTAGCGTGGGCGTTAACTACAAAGATTTATTACTGGTCGGCTCTATTACCGAGCGGCGCATACTGGTATGCCGTATGGACGCTGAGACCTAGCCCGGCTCCGTGACGGTAACGGTGGTACGCAGCGGCGGCGATTCAAGCACCTGAACGCGACCACCCGGCCAGGTCACCTCCAGCTTGTCTGCCCGCTTCAGGTCGCCCAGACCGAATAGCAGCCGAGGGTCTTCGCCCGAGTTGTAACCATGCGAGCTGCTTAGCTCGCGGGTCTGTACCAGCTCACCGGCGAACAAGCGTACCCGCGCACCATAGGCATTGGGATTGCTTTTAGTGCCCTTAAGCCGCACCCGCAGCCAGGCATGCGGGTTGCCTTTGTTCAGCAACACGAAATTGCGGTTGCTGTCGCCCACTTGCTGACCGCGGCTGTAATAGGTTCGGTTGGTCGCGAACAAGTCAGCAAAACCATCATCATTCAGGTCGGCCCAGCCCACGCCACTGCCGATACCTAAACCCTCTGCACCGGAATCAGCGGTGATGTCCGTGAAACTGCCGTCGCGATTATTGCGGAACAGTTTGTTGGCAGCGGGCTCCCAGGCAATATAAAACTGCACGAAGGCCGGCATGCGAATGACGTCGTTGATCAGCATGTTCGACAAGCCGCCGTTATTGACATAGATATCCAGCCAGCCGTCGTTGTCGAAATCAGCCAGGGTGCAGCCACGTGCGCCACCGGCGTCATCTGCGCCCGAGGCCAGGGTAATGTCGTCGAAACTCACCTCGCCCGTTTCCGCCAGGCGACTCAGAATTACCCGGTTACCCTGATCCGCATTGGGGATATAGAAGTCCATGTCGCCGTCGTTATCAAGATCGCCAACACAGGCGCCCTGGGCGTTGCCTGGATTTAGAAACGCCGTCCCTGAAGGCGCCTTGCGACTGCGTGTGACATCGCGAAAAGTCCCGTCACCGTTATTAATAAACAGCGTGTTGGCCGCCCCTTCCACGGTAACCAGCAGATCGACATAGCCGTCCTGATTTACATCCGTCCAGCTGGGTGAGCCCTGGGCATTGTCTTTGTCGACTTTGTCAACAATGGTCGCGCCGCTGGCCTGGGTGACGTCGGTAAAACTGCCGTCACCGTTGTTATGGAACAGCGCGTTCTCCGTGCCCTCGTCCGGCGCTTTCCAGAACAGATCCAGGTAGCCGTCGTTGTCGTAGTCGGCCCAGCCCACGCCGCCGCCGGTAACACTGATGCCGCCATAGCGCAGGTCCAGCAGGCGGTCCTTACGCATAATGCCGGCTGCACGCGTGACATTAATGAAGTCGGGCCGGCCCGTTTCCGCCAGCAGGTTCTTGAACAGCGTACTGGGGACAATTTCGGCGCCGCGACTGGAGCGCATATTGGAAACCATCACATCCTGATCACCGTCACGATCGTAGTCGCCCCAACTCACGCCGCGCGACAAAGCCGCGCCATTATCCAGGCCGCGCGCCCGGGCAACATCCTTATAGCTACCCTCGCCCAGGTTTTCATACAGGCGATTGCCCTGGCCGGGCTGATGCGCCTCGGTGGGCACGTAGATGTCCAGGTCGCCATCGTTGTCGTAGTCAACGAAGCTGGGCCCGGTACTGTTTACGGCGAGATCCGCCATACCCAGCGCCTCGGCCTGATCGCTGAAGCTTATTGGTGATTCCGCGCAGACGGTGAGCGACAATAACAAGGACAAACAAAAGATTTCGGCTTTCATCAGCGTTTCCGCATTCGATTCGAAACCGCAGTGTAATACCCCGAGTCAGCGCCCGGCGGCCATCTGCCGGACGCAAAGAAAAGGCCGCGCCAGTTGCCTGGCGCGGCCTGGTTCGTAGCTAAAGACTTCGGACTATTTCGCGCCGAAGCGGTAGTTCATCCGCACGCCGAAGGTGCGCGGATCTGTGGCATACAGACGACCACGGTTAATGAAGCGCTGTTCCTGATCCAGTGCGAAGAACACGATATCGCCGACGGCAACGCCTGTGCGAGTCGTGTCGTCATCAAACGCGTTGTCCACGAAGAAGGTCAGATCGAGGTTATCGCTGGTGATGCCCGTGCGGAAATTGAACTGCCAGAACGACGGGAACACCAGGGTGTTCTGATCACTCGAGAAGCGATCATCCTGGAACTGGAAGTCACCCTCCAGGAACCAGTCCGTTTCCCCCACCAGCGGGCTCTGCCAGCGCGCGTTGCCGACCAGCGCATTCTCCGCCACTCCCTCCAGTGTGTTGCCTGAGTAGTCGACGCTGCAGCCGTCTACGTCTCCGGTTGCCGTTTCCTGGACAGCCGGCGTGCAATTGCCGACGTAGGAGGGTGCAGCCGGACTAGTCGTAAACTGGTCGTATTCCTTGTACTCCGCATCCAGGAAGGTATAGCCCAGCGACATGGACAGGTTGTCCGTTGGCACCCACAGGACGTCGACTTCGAAACCCAGCACCTCTGCCTTACCGGCGTTCACTACGCGCGGCTGCAGCAAGCCGGTGGCCGGATCAACGACCTGCTGGGAAACCTGCTTGTTCTTGAAATCCTGGAAGAAGAATGCCCCGTTCAGCTGGACACGGTTGTCGGCCCAGCCAGACTTGAAGCCGAGTTCGTAAACATCCAGTCGCTCCTGGTCGAAACGTTTGTCAGCCACCGGATCTACGCAATCCGGATTTGTTGCAGTTCCGCACGATGCGTCGAAGAATCTGCCGGCGCCACCGTTGATCAGCGAGATGCCCTTGGGCTTGAAGGATTCGGCAAAGGACGCATACAGCAACCCGCTGTCCGACGCATTCCAGGTCAGGGTTACCTTCGGCGCGAAGAAGTCATCGTCTTCCGTGGCGCGGCCAATGTTCGGCGCAGTGGTTACACCATTAATTGTGCCGGGACCCTGCTGCGGGCCGGGAGTGCAGCCGAAGAAAATACACAGCGTACCGGACGGGTCGAACAAGTTCCGATCGAAGTCGGGACCGCCAACAGCAAGTTCTTCCCAGACCTGGCGCGCTTCAAAGGCCACTCTGAAGTTCTCGATGAACTCCCACTCGACCAGACCATATATCGAGTAGTGCTCGGTATCTCGCTCCAGGCGAGCCGGGTTGAACGGCGCGCCCGGATCTACGCCTATCAGTGCCATGGAGGGACCGCAGGGCTGGGGACCATTCGGAAAGCCAGCAAACAGGTCGGTATAGTTAATACAGGTATACCCACCGTCAACCAGGCGCACGTCTTCCTGCCAGTAAAGGCCGCCAACCACCCACTGCAAGGGCCCGGTGGAATTTGACGACAGTCGGAACTCCTGGCTGAAGAGATCCGTCTCCCGGTTTTGCCGGATTTCCTGGACCACCAGGGATTCGGCGGCAGACGTGTCATCGCCACCCTGACTGATAAAAGTCTCGGAGTTTGCGAACTGCGTCAGGGAGGTGAACTGAACACCGCCGAGATCCCAGTCGAGGGTCAACGTACCGCGAGTAATCTGGCGCTCGGTGCCAATAAAGTCGTCACAAGTCGACGCGTCGAGAGGATCCGAACAAGTGCGTGATTCCTCGGTCATGCTCGGCTGCATATCGCTGGCGCTGATCGCGTCGCCGTTCACCCCGTCAATGGTGGGAAAAGCCGTGAGCCCAAGGTCCAAAGCTGCCTGCGGAACGGCAAAGGTGTTATTAACCGGCATATTGAGGAACGGCTGTGCGCCGAACTTATCATCAAGGTGCTCGACGCGTGCGGTGATCGACAGATTTTCCGTCGCTTCGAATACCAGCGTCCCCGCGACACTGGCCCCTTCGGCACCGCCCAATCGATCGCCGGTAAAAGCATTATCAAAGTAGCCGTCATTGCTCCAGATCATGCCGCTCACACCCGCGGAAAAGCCCTCGGTGATGGGCCCCGATACCTGCAGGCTGGCTTCCTGGTTGCCATAGTTACCCACTTGCACGCCCGCGCGGCCGCGAAATTCATCGCCCGGTTTGCGGGTGATGTAATTAATTGCGCCAGCGAAGGCAGACCGTCCGTACAGGGCGTTCTGCGGTCCTTTTACGATCTCGACACGTTCGAGATCGAAAAGACGGGGGTTGATCAGCAGCGAACCGCCGCCGGTGGTCACTGACTCGCTGGAGATATCGAAACCATCCTGCAAAATGGCCACGTTCTGGCGACCGCGCGTCGGGGACAGTCCGCGCACGACCACGCGCTGGTCCTGGGGACCAAAACCACGGTCCAGTATCACACTGGGCGTCTGCTGCACCAACCGATCCAGGTTCACGATGCCCTTGCGAGAAATCTCTTCAGCACCGATGGCAGTAATAGCGACGGGAACCTTTTGCAGGTCTTCATCCAGCTTTCGTGCCGAGACTCGAATCTCTTCGATGGCCGCCAGGGCCGGGCCTGTTACCAATATTGCCGCCAAGCCGACGACAACGCCCAAGCCGAGCGACCGGCCTCTACGAAATACTTTCATGCGATTCCCCCTGTGGAATTCATTCATCCAGCCCCGAATTGCACACCTGTGCTGTTTGTGACCCCCGGACCACAGCAGCGAGTGTAATGATAGTCTGTTAAGGATGAAACCCACCCGGCTGATGTAGCAAAAATGATACACAGGCGGCCTGAGCCAATCCGCCGGCTATCCGCCCGTCAGACGCTCTGTGGCGGCCAGCTTCTCCTCGGTGAGGTCGTATCGGGTCAGTACGGCCACGGCAAACAGGGCTGCCAGGGCCGGAAACAGGCCCACGGCGAGGTAAATCACGCTGACCGTCGCATCGGGCTGCACCACGGTCTCGCCGGCCTTGGAAGACACGAAGCCATTGCGCGCCAGGAAAACGCTGAACACCAGCGGGCCGAAAGCGGATGCGGCCTTCTCCATGGTGCTGTAGAGCCCCGAATAGACGCCTTCCCGATTGAGGCCGCTGCGTCGGCGGTCGTATTCGATGGTGTCCGGCAGCAAAGCAAAGCCGAGAATAATCACGCCGCCGACCACCAGGCCCAGGGCCGCCACACGCAGATTGGTCAACCATTCGGGCTCAGCCGGACCGGACAATAACCAGGAAGCGACCACCAGCGCATACAGGAAGGCCGCCAGCATGAAGGTGTTGCGTTTGCCATTGCGCCGCGACAACCAGGTCCAGACCGGCGCCGACAGCACCGGGCCAATGGTGAGAAAAATACCCAGTGAGGTCAGTAACGCAGCGCCCCGCTGCAGCACATACTCGGAGAAAAACAGAAAGGCCGCGACCTGGCTGGCCTGCGCCGTCAGCATGCCGAGCTTGGCCGTGATAAAAATCAGGAACGGTTTGTTGTCGGCCGATGATGCGCAGTTGGTCGACGACTGAAAAGCGGGTGGCTGCGCTGGGTTGATTGAACGGCGCACTGGCTGTCATTCGATAACACAGCAACATGCTGATCAGAATGGTTGCGCCGACACTCCAGCCCAACAACGGAAAACCTTCGGCGTTACCAAACTTCTGCAACAACACCGAGCCGCCGAGCACGGCCGCAAAATTCGCCGTGGCAAAGAAAATCACCCGGTAGGACATCAATACCGTGCGTTCATGAAAATCGCTGGTCATTTCCGCCGGCATGGCGAGATGCGGCACGTTAAAGACCGTGTAGGCCGTCGCATAAAGCAACAACACCAGCACTACAGCTACTGCCGTCTGCGACTGACTGGAAAACTCCGGCAAATTGAACAGCAAAATAAAGCTGAAGGTACAGCCGACGGCACCCGCCAGCAGCCAGGGACGCCGCCGACCGCGACTGGACCGGGTACGATCGCTGAGCCAGCCCATCACCGGGTCGGTAATCAAATCGTAGATGCGCACCAGGAAAACGATTCGGCCGGCTTCCAGGGCCGGCAGACCGAGTACATCGGTCAGGTAGAACAACAGGTAGAAGGTATAGATACCAATCATGACCTGGGTGCCATGCGCACCCACGGCCCAGCCAAATTTTTCCTGGCGGTTCACTGTGAGTCTGGCCGCGGCGGCCTGAGCTCACTGAACGGCAGCGATAACTCGCCCTCGTCGGCCACTGCAACGATATGCCCGGTACTGGTACCCGTCTCCAGCTCACCGATCAGATACTCCGCCAGGTCTGCGCGGCTGATGGCGTTGCCCGCCGGCAGGCTGCCGTCATCCGTTAATAACCAGTCACTGCGAGCCTCGCGGTTATGCAGCATGGGTGCTCGAACCACGGTCGCGTCCACGTCGGCGTCCAGCAGCATCTGCTCCATGGCGCCCATGTCACCGTAGTACTTGCGGCGCAGGAACAGGTAAATCTTCCGGCGCAGGCCCTTGCGCTTGACGCCGCGCGCAGCGCCGAAGGAAGAAATGGCGACAATGCGACGAATATTATTGGCCTGCATGGCCGCAAGAATGTTCCGATGCGAGGTGGTGTTAAACGGCGGCGTTTTCTCACGCAGATTGGTTTTTCCCACGCTGGTCAGCACTGTATCTGCACCCGCCAGTCCAGCGGTTAACGAGTCAGCATCGAAAATATCAGCCTGGCGAACCGTCAAGTCAGGATTCTGACGCGTTATCTTGGCTGGCGTGCGCGCCAGTCCGATCACGCTGTGTCCGCGCGCCAGCGCAACATCAATCAACTGCAGGCCGGTTTGCCCCGACGCACCGATAATTGCAATTCGCATAAATGTATCCCCCCTGGCGCAAACTACCTGCGCCGCAAAATGTTTACCAGTTCACTGCCGGCGCCTGAGCGCTATGATGAATGGGCAATCTGGATTTCGGGGATCAAAATGACAGACTTAGTGGCCAAAGTGATGGCGCAGACCGATGCTTACAACCGCAAGGATCTGGACGCCTTGCTGGACGGTCTTGCCGAGGACTACGAGTCCTGGGAGGTCGGGCCGGAAGGCCCGAATTGTCGCGCGCGCGGGCGTGATCAGGTTGGCCAGGCACTGGCGGCCATGTTCGCGGCCAGCGGTTATGCCAATTCGACCGTCGAAGACGTACGCGCTTACGGACAACTGGCCGTCGCTATCGAGGTGGACAGCTTTGATACCGCGGACGGACGCAAGACCATGCGCTCGCTGGGACTCTACGAATTTCGCGGCGATGAATTATTGCGCGCCTGGAGCTTTCCACTGCAGGAATAATTGTCGTTATTGATGCGCCGATCGCGGCGCTGGAGGCCGTCAGCGCTGGCCGAGATTCTTATCCAGGAAGTCGCGAAACAGGGCTGCCCAGCGGCGCGCTTCGCGTTCGGTGACGGCCCAGGATTCCTCCAGCTCGGTGACGGCGGGCGCAGCCGGTTCGCGTTCGCGGTCACCGGCACGCGCCAGCACCTCGCCGCTGACCGAGTCCGTCAATTCCATGAAAAATGTCAGTTGACCGTTAGCCACCAGTCGGGCCGCCCGGCCCTTCACCGGCAGCGCGCCGAGGGCCTGGGAGTGCCGCAGGTCGACCAGCGATGCGCGCACGCCGAGCACGTCGGCACCCGCTTCTTCAACCAGCGCGTAGTCATCGCCGATGGCGTCAAGAAATGCGTTGCGGAAAATACCGCGTATGCGCTCAACCACCTCGGCGGACGGTTGCCCCTGACCTTCGTAAAAATAAATTTCCAGGGGCGCTGCGCGCAAGCGTTTAAAGCGCGAAAAATCCGTGCCGGACTTGACGAAGGCCTGATCGACGCTGCGCTCGGCAGGGCTGCTGAATGTCTCAACTTCCGTGCTTGTGCAGGCGCCCAAGCAACAAGCGAGGATCAGCACCAGCGGGAATAGTTTGCGCATGAATCGCAATCCGTCAGCCAAGAACCAGCCGATCAAAAATTGCCCCGGTCAGCAGCAAGCCCAGCTGCACGATGGAGGCGGCGAAGGTGCGCCAACCTTGCGGCACATTGGGCTTGGCAACCAGGCGGAAACTCTCGCGCAGGAAATAGCCACCGCCGCTGACGGCGCAGGCCAGGTAGATCCAGCTCATACCGTAAAAAAACGGCACAACCGACAACACGACCAGTGCCAGTGCATGCCAGAGTATGGCGCGCGTGGCGATAGATTCTTCAAAGACCACGGGCAGCATCGGAACACCCGCCGCGGCATAGTCCTTGCGACAGGCATAGGCCAGCGCCCAGAAATGCGGTGGCGTCCACAGAAACAGCACCACGGCCAGGATGATGGGAGCCGGCGCCATGGCTGCATCAACGGCCGCCGCGCCCGCCATCACGGCAAAACTGCCGGCCAGGCCGCCAATCACGATATTCATCCAGGTGCGCCGCTTGAGCCAAACGGTGTACACCACACCGTAAGTAAACGCGCCGAGGAAAATGTAAAAAGCAGCCAGCCAATTCGACGCCCAGGCCGCTGCCACTAACGACAACAAAGTGACCAGGGCCAGACCAAACATCCAGTAACGATCGGCGCGCAATTCGCCGGTGACGAAGGCGCGTTTCTTGGTGCGCGTCATGCGCGCATCAATATCGCGCTCATAAAGCTGATTGAAAGCACCCGCTGCCGAGCTCGACATCAATACCGCAATACCCAGCACCAACACCTGCCAGGGACGCAGCGCTGATTCGCTCACGGGACTGACCGCAATACCCGCCAGCGCGCAGGCCATGATCAAAAAGCCCAGGCGCACCTTCGCGGCGTGATAAATCAGTTTTACGGTGTCGGTCATTGGCCTGCTATTGCCCGGATCTGATGCCCGGTTTGGGGTAAACGATCATTTTACCTCATGCGGGGGGGCTGCCGGCTACCCCGGGTCGGAAGCCCGGCCAGGCACGGTCGGCTCAGCCAAAGTTTCCGGAAGCATTGCAGCCGGCTGCGATGCGGGACTCGGTCGGCGGGTCTCCCGGTAAAGAATGAATAGCCCGCTGGCGATGATAATCGCGGCGCCCAGCCAGGTATTGCGCCCGGGAATCTCTCCCCAGATCAGGTAACCGGCCAGACCAGCCCAGATCAGGCCGGTGTAGTCGAAGGGCACCAATACCGCGGCATCGGCATGCCGAAAAGCCACATTCATCAATATAAAGGCCAGGCCGCCAAAAACGCCGGCGGCGATAAACAGCAACCAATCCGCTGGCGTCGGCGGCAACCAGTTGGCCCAGGCGCCGACGGCGCCAATCAGCAAAGGCGCCGGGAACATATACAAACTGAGCGCCAGCGCGGACTCGGTGTCGCGAAGTTTGCGCGCGGTGAGAGACAATAAGGCGTAGGTAACGGCGCCGGTCAGCGCAACCCACGCGGCCGGGGCGATCACGCCCTGACCTGGCTGCAACACCACCAATACGCCGGAAAAACCAAACAACACGGCAATCCAACGCCAGGGTCCGACGGGCTCACCGAGAAACGGGTGCGACAGTGCGGTAACCACGATGGGCGCGGCAAAGGCAATGGTCAGCACCGTGGCCAGCGGAATGCGCGGCAGCGCATAGAAAAACGCAAACATGGATGCCGCCATCAGCAAGGTCCGCAGCAGGTGCCAGGCAGGCCGCTTAGTGGCTAATGCGCGTCCGCCACCCTGTCGTAGCGCAAAGGCAGCGATAAACGCGACGGAAAAACCGCAGCGCAGCAGGACCAGCTGCGCAAGGCCGTAAGTATCCAGTAGATACTTGGCACAGACGTCCAGACCGACCATGGACAGGGCCGCGGCGCACATCAGCAATATGCCCCGCGAAACGCGCGGCTGATCGGTATCCGCTGTGGTCACCCCTGCGCCTGAAAATAACGCGTCATAGCTACCGCCAGGGCCTGCATGTCCTCCAGCTTACCCATGCTAATGCGTGCCCATCGGTCATAGGGACTAAAGGTGGTGCCGGTCAAAATGCCCTCGCCGCGCATCGCAGCGCCGAAATCCCGCCCGGAACCACCGGTGTCGAACAACAGGAAGTTGCCGTAACTGCGCGTATAGGGCCGGCCGATTTCTTCCAGGGCCGTGCTTGTAATCTGCATAGCCTGTCGAATCCGGGCGCGACTGAAGTCCAGAAACTGCTGATCCGTAAGACTTGCGGTAGCAGCCATTACACCGACGAGGTTCGGCATGGTGATACGCAGCTGCTCAAGCTCGCGAATCACGGCCTCTGGCGCCAATGCATAGCCGACGCGCATGCCGGCCATGCCATGCAGTTTGGAAAAGGTGCGCGCGAGTATCACCCGATCGCCGGCAAGAATTCGCGGACGCACGGTGTGCTCGACAAAATCATCGGCGAGATCCATGTACGCCTCGTCCACCACGATGGCTGCGCGCGGCGACATCTCTGCACAAAACTCGCGTATGGCAGATCCGCCAACCCGCGTTCCGGTCGGATTATTCGGATTACACAGATAGATAAGACGAGTCTGTCCACTGACGGCTGCAGTCATGGCTGACAGATCGGTCACCATGTTGTCATCCAGCGGTACTTCGCGCACGTCAGCACCCAGCTGGCGAGCGTAGTTGGGCAAGAACGAGAATGTGGGCCTGGCAGCCAGCACTTCACCGCCATCGCGCGCATAGCGCAACGCGGCGACGCGCAAAATCTCGGTTGAACCCGCGCCGATCATCACCTGCTTGGGATCAACCCCTTCCAGTTCCGCAATCAGCTGTTTAAGCCGACGGGTCTCACTCATGGCATAACGCCACCCCAGCGCGACGGCTTTCTCCGCTGCCTGGCGGGCTGCCGGCCCAGGGCCATAGGGGTTCTCGTTGGCGATCAGCCGCAGCATGGGCGCCCGGCCTGTGGCGGCTGCGCCCCCGGTATGCCCGCCCGCCATGGCCATGGGCAGGCGCCCCAGCGTGGCCAGACCCAGCAGGGACAATATTTCGCGGCGGTTTAATCCGTTGTTCATGCAGCACCTCCTGATGGACAAATAATCGCAGGTTATACCGGGATAACAACTGCTACGTTCACGCGGCCCTGGTCAGGCATTAGTTTAGTCATCCGATCAAGGACTAACGGAAGAAATCGCCGAAGTGAATGTGCTGCTGGACAATACTGCGCGCGTACTGCCTTGCGTCGAAGATAGCTTCCAAGCCTACGATGAAGAACAGAGTCGCCTGGCGGCATTAGAAAGCTGCAACCAGCGATTCGCCGCACTGTCGGCCGCTGAACGAATTGCCTGGGCACTGGAGCATCTGCCCGGACAGCATCTGCTGTCGTCAAGTTTTGGCGCCCAGGCTGCCGTATCACTGCACCTGGTCAGCCGTCAGTTGTCAGATATCCCGGTGGTCTTCATCGATACCGGTTATCACTTCGCCGAAACCTATCAGTTCGTCGATCAGCTGACGGAGCGCTTGAAACTGAACCTCAAGGTTTATCGCAATCCGCAAAGCCCGGCCTGGCAGGAAGCGCAGCATGGCAAGCGCTGGGAACAGGGACTCAACGGACTGAATGCCTATAACCGTGAGAATAAAGTCGAGCCCATGGAACGTGCGCTGCGCGAGCTTGGTGCCGGCACCTGGTTTGCCGGATTGCGCCGCAGTCAGTCTGACAGTCGTCGCGACACGCCCTTTCTGAGCTGGTCAGGTAATCGTTGGAAAGTGCACCCCATTGCCGACTGGAGTGACCGCGATATCCATCAGTATCTGCAGCGTCATCAACTGCCCTATCACCCGCTCTGGGATAAGGGCTATGTGTCCATTGGTGACGTACATACCACCCAGCCCATTCACGCTGTGAGCAACCTTGACCAAACACGCTTCTTTGGTCTGAAACGCGAGTGCGGACTACACGATATCGATCTGTCGTCCCTCTAGGGACAGGCGCCCCGCGTCTCAGGCGGCATCAGCAATTTCACTACCGCAGCCACCGCGTACGGGCAAAGCAATGTCGGCCAGCAAGGCATCAATTTCCTGCTGGCTGCCCGTTTCACCGACGTCGCGCAAGATTTCCCGCGAGATATGCGGCGCAAACAGGTAGACAAACTCGCGCATGTAGTCGCGTAGCACCGCATCGCGACGGTAGCCGATCCAGGTGGTCACGCGCGGAAACAAACCCGTCGCGTCCAGCGCCGCCAGGTCGCGCTCATCCTGACATTCGTAGGCCATACCGGCCACCACACCGACGCCCATACCCATACGCACATAAGTTTTAATGATGTCGGCGTCGCGCGCAGTAAACACCACGTCCGGTTCCAGCTCATGCTCGGCAAAGGCGCGCTTGAACGACGATTCGCCCGTCACGCTGAACACATAGGTAATCAGCGGGTACTGCACCAGGGTTTGCAGATCCAGCTGGCCCTGCAACTGGCTGATCGGGTGCTCGCGAGGTGCCAGAACAATCCGGTCCCAGTGATAACACGGCAACAGCACCAGCTCCGGAAACAGATGCTGGCCGCCGGAGGCAATGGCGAAGTCCAGTCGATTGTGCGCGACCAGTTCGGCGATTTGCTCCGAGGTGCCCTGGTGGAGCTCCAGTTTGACCTTCGGAAAACGCTCGCGAAACTCGCGAATGATTTCCGGCAACACATAGCGTGCCTGGGTATGCGTGGTGCCGATCGATAAGGTGCCTTCCTGCTCGCCGGAAAGATTGCGTGCCAGGCTGCGAATATTGTCGGCTTCGCGAACAATTTTTCGGGCCCGGTTAATCACCTCGCGACCCGCGGGCGTGATCTCGGCCAGACTCTTGCCCTTGCGGGTAAACAGCTGAACGCTCAGCTCCTGTTCCAGCTGCTTGAGCTGCTTGCTGATACCCGGCTGGCTGGTATGCAGACGATCCGCCGCCGCGGTGATATTGAGCCCGGAATCGGCGATCGCCAGCAGATATCTGAGTTGTTGCAGGGTCATGGGCAGGCCTGGATCGGGGGCGCGCATATAACCATTGGTTAGATGCCCTGTCAATTCGCGACGCGACATATAGCCGTTTGCGATATACGCATCCAAATTGATTATTTTTTAATGGCTTGCGATAAGGAGTAAGGTATCTGACCCGTCTCCGACCGCCCGCTTATGGACTATTTCCCGCTGTTTGCCGACCTCAAGAACCAGCCCTGCCTGGTCGTGGGCGGCGGCGAAGTCGCGCTGCGCAAGATTCGTCAGCTGCTGCGGGCCGGGGCCGCGGTGACGGTCAATGCCCCGCAGCTCAATGCGGGCCTGATCGAACTGGTGGCTGCGCGGCAACTCCGGCATGTCAGCGGGGATTTCGATCCCGGACTGGTCAACAAGCAGCTGCTGGTGATTGCCGCAACGGACGATACCGCGGTCAACGCCGCCGTTGCCGCGACCGCCAGGGCCGAGCAGCGGCTGTGCAATGTGGTCGATGACGGCCCCGCCTCATCCTTTATTGTTCCCGCGGTAGTAGACCGCTCGCCGATCATCGTCGCTGTCAGCAGCGGCGGTGCGGCACCCCTGCTGGCGCGCGTGCTGCGCCAGCGACTCGACGACTGGTTGCCGGCCCGCCTGGGTGAATTGGCCGACTGGGTGCGCGACTGGCGTGGCCGCTTTGGCAAGCAGCTGGGCAGTTACCGCGAACGCGTGCGCTTCTGGCAGGAAATCATCGACGGCCCGTTAGCCGAACAGGTGCTGGATGGCCGCCGTACGCTGGCCGATTCACTGATGACCCAGCGCCTGGCTGACGGCCATACAAGCAGCGACGGCGAAGCCTGGCTGGTGGGCGCCGGACCAGGCGATCCGGGCCTGCTGACGCGGCGCGGCCTGGAACTCCTGCAACGCGCCGACTGTGTGATGCACGATGCGCTGGTGGCACCGGAAATACTTGATCTGGCGCGCCGCGATGCTGAACTGATGGCGGTGGGCAAACGCGCCGGCCACAGCCCCGTCGGGCAGGCCGAGATCAATCAGCAGCTGGTTGAGCGCGTGCAACGCGGCGAACGCGTGTGTCGTCTGAAAGGCGGCGACCCTTTCGTTTTTGGACGCGGCGGCGAAGAACTCCAGGCACTGGCGGAGGCCGGCCTTGCCTACCAGGTGGTACCGGGCGTTACTGCCGCCAATGCCTGTGCGGCTTATGCCGGTATTCCGCTGACTCATCGCGGCGTGGCGGCCGGTTACACCGTAGTCACCGGTCACCCGGCCAATGATGCTGAACAACCGAACTGGGCGGCCATCGCAGCCACCGGGCACACCGTGGTGATTTATATGGGCACCCAGCGTATCGAGCAGCTGTGTTCTAAACTTCAGGCCGGCGGTCGCGCAGCGACTACGCCGGCTGTGATTATTGAGCAAGGCAGCACCGCCAGTCAGCGCATCGTTGGAGCGACCCTGGCTGAATTACCGGCCCGGGCCGCGGCCGCCGGGATCGGCACGCCGGCGCTCATGATCATCGGCGAAGCAACGACCCTGGGGCGCCAGCTGGCGTGGTTTTCACCCGCAGCGGCACGCGCCAGCGCTGCAGTTAATGAATAACAACATACCGGTCAGGTAGAGGTAGCAGAACATGATCTACGACAGCATTCTCGACACCATCGGTAATACACCGGTCGTCCGACTAAATAACATTGCGCCAGCCGGCATGGAGATGTTCGTCAAGCTGGAAGCCAGCAATCCGTTGGGCTCCGTTAAGGATCGCCTGGCACTGGCGATTATCAATGACGCCGAAAAACGCGGCGCGCTGGAGCCCGGACAAACGGTGGTTGAAGCAACCTCGGGTAACACGGGTATCGCGCTGGCCATGGTGTGCGCGGCACGCGGCTATCCCTTTGTCGCCCTGATGGTAGAAACTTTTTCCGTAGAACGACGCAAGATAATGCGCGCGCTGGGTGCCCGCGTGATTCTCACGCCAGCAGCCGACAAGGCATCAGGCATGGTGCAGCGCGCTGAAGAACTGGCCGCCGAGCATGGCTGGTTCCTGGCCCGCCAGTTCGAGAACATGGCCAACCCGGCTTACCACCGCAACACCACCGGCCCGGAGATCCTGCGCGACTTTGCGAACCGTGACCTGGACTACTGGGTGACGGGCTGGGGCACCGGCGGCACCATGACGGGCGCGGGCGAAATCATCAAAGCCGCACGCCCCGAGGTGAAGATCATTGCGACGGAACCCGCGGAAGCGTCAATGCTGGCCGGCCAGGACTGGAAGCCGCACAAGATCCAGGGCTGGACACCGAATTTTGTGCCGGATGTTCTTAATCCTGGCGTGGTCGACCAAATCGTTCCGGTCACCGATGACGAGGCCAAACACTGGGCCCTGCGGCTGGCCCGCGAGGAAGGCATTTTCGTCGGCCTCTCGGCGGGTGGCACCTACGCTGCGGCCACCAAAGTCGCCGAACAGGCCCCGCAAGGGCTCAAGCATTCTGGCCATGCTGCCCGACACCGGCGAACGCTATCTCAGCACCTGGTTGTTCGATGATCTTGAAGAAGGCTCCGACGACGAATGGCTGGCCAGCGTCAGTTAAGGCGAAACCGCTGCATGACCGTCTGCTATCCACCCGCCCTGCTTGAAGTACTGCATTGGCCCACGCCCGTGTCGACGCCGGCCCGCGCATCGAAGGGGCTGGTCGTCGATACCTGTCTGCGCCGTCTGCTGCTGCGCGCGCACGCCGCCGCGCCAACACTTGTCGACGAGCCCACGCCAGAGCGCCATCGCGGACGCGAGGCCTATAACTTTCTGCTCGAAGTAATCACCGGTTTACGCAGCCAGGTACCCGGCGAAACCAATGTGCAGGGTCAGTTTCGCCGTGCCTGGCAGGACTATTGTCTGCGCGCCACGACGGCGCAGATCGCTGCGCTGGCTCCCGTGGTGGAAACCCTGTTGCGAGATGCCACTGCCATTCATCGCGATCACCTGCAAGGGATCGGCGGCGCCTCCTATGGATCATTGCTGCGCAAACTACTGCGACCTGCGCGGGGCGAACGGCTGCTGTTCGTCGGTGACGGCGAACTGGCGCAGTCTTTGCTGCCGTACTTCGAGCGTCAGCAAACCGCCAGCTGGAATTATCGCCTGCATGCGCGACCGACGATAACTTTTACTCAGCGGTTTGCGCCGGCAGAATTCAGCCTGGCCGCCGACTGGGCCGATCATGTGGTGATGACTACCCCGGCCGATCCGGCCAACGATAGACTTTGGCAGCAACAACTCGACGGCAATTTGCTGTCGACATTCACTCATCTCGGACGGCGCCGACAACAAGCACTCAAGCTCAGCGGCGCAACGCCTTGCTACGACCTGGATCACCTGTTCGAACTGCGCGCCAGGCAGGCGAATGTGCGGTCACTACAGATCGAGCACGCGCGCGTTGCCTGTCGCGAATATGCGCAGCTGGCGGACTGCTTCGAATCACCCACGCTGCAACGCGCACGCGCATGAACAGCGCGGCTAACGTTTTGCGCCTCGGCACGCGAGGTTCGCTGTTGGCTGTGGCGCAAAGCCGTCAAATCGCGCGGGCCCTTGAGGAAGCACATCCCGGCCTGACAATTCAATTGCATTGCCTGAGCACGCGCGGTGATCGCGATCAATCCACGCCGCTGGCCAGCGTCAGGGATGCACAGTTCTTTTCCGACACGCTGGATAGCGCGCTACAAGCCGGCGATATCGATTTTTGCGTGCATTCGCGCAAAGACCTGGCAGATCAACGACCGGCAGGCTTGCGCTGCGCAGCCATGCCGGCGCGCGCCAATCCGCGTGATGTGGTGTTGTTTCGCGCCGATGTCATGCAGCGTCTGCACGCCGGCATGAGCTTGCGCATCGGTTCCTCGTCGCAGCGTCGCCAGCTTCACGTCAGGGATTTTCTCAACGAACATTTGCCGGCGGCTGGCCAGCCGCCGAGCTTGCAGTTTCGATCCCTGCGCGGAGCCGTGGAGCAACGCGCGCGTCGACTGACGCTGGCCGATGATGACAGCGAAGCCCTCGACGGTGTGGTGCTGGCACTGGCGGGGCTGGAGCGTCTCTGGCAAGAGCCAGAGGGGCGAAAATGTCTCGCCACGATACTTGAGGGCGCCCGCTGGATGGTGTTGCCGCTATCGGAATGCCCGGCTGCACCCGGGCAGGGTGCCCTGTCGCTGGAGTGCCGGTCGGACGATCTGCGCTGCGCAGAGCGATTGAACGCACTGCATGACCCGATGACCGAAGCCTTGGTCGCCCGCGAATTCTCAGTGGCCAGCGGTAACACGCCCGCTTTCGCTGCCACTGCAGTCGCAACCGCGCGACTCGGCACCCTGGTTTTTCAACGCAACGAGCAAGGCCACCGGCAATTGCTCTGGGATCACCCACCCCGGCCGGCCGCCGCACGGCCCTGGGATGGCGCAGCCTCAATTCGCCAGACTCGCCGCGAGGCTTTGCCGATCAGAGACATGCCACAGGGCGCGCTGTTTATTGCGCATTGGCATGCACTGCCCGCGGCCTTGTCCAGACACGGTACGCAGCGCATCTGGGTTAGCGGCGTAAAAAGTTGGCGGCAGCTGGCCGCGCGTGGTTACTGGGTCGAAGGCTGTGCAGACAATCTTGGTTTCGAGTCTATTCAGGAAACGCTTCAGGCGTCGGTGCTGCAACTGCCCGAGATGAAGCACTGGACGGCAGTAACGCGCGACGGCGCGCAAGACAGCTGGTCGGCTTCCGGCGTGGGCAGCGTGCTGGCCACTTATCGCTCTGAGCCAGTGACCGCGGAAGACAACAGCCTCGCGCAGGCCACGCACTGCTTCTGGGGCAGTGGCGCACAATTTCGCGCCCTGGGCAATTTGGCGCCGCGCGATGCCGAACATGCCTGCGGCAACGGCAAAACAGCCGCTGCCTTGCGCGAGCTGGGCATTCAGGCACGTATTTTTCCCAGCCGCAAAGAGTGGCGCGCATGGCTGGGATAACACTGCGGCGTACGCGTCTTAACCGGCATATTCGCGAGCTGAGTCGCCAGCATCGCGTGCACCGCGAACAGTTAATTCAACCGCTGTTTGTCGTTGACGGTCTCAACAGCCCTGAAGCTGTGCCGGGACTGCGCGAGGTCAACCGCGACACCAGCGAATCACTGCTGCGTCAGGTTGACGCCGATTTAACACAGGGCATTAGCAAGTTCCTGTTATTCGGCGTGCCGCGGAACAAGCAGGATCAGGACTTCGACTATGGCTTTACCTGCAGCCAGATTGAGGCTCTGAAAAAACGTTTCGGCGCGGACATCTGGCTGGCTGCCGATGTTTGCCTTTGTTCGTATACCCGGCATGGACACTGCGGACTGTTGAACGATGCCGGTGATGCGCTGCGCAACGCCGAGAGTGTGACCGAACTGGCTCGTGCGGCAACGCAGTTTGCCCAGGCGGGGGCGGACTGTGTCGCGCCCAGCGACATGCTCGACGGACGCGTCGCTGCCATCCGTCAATCCCTGGATGCCGCTCAGCTTGAGCACACTGCAATCATGAGTTACAGCGCCAAGTTCGCCTCAGCCTTTTACGGACCCTTTCGCAATGCCGCGGAATCAGCGCCGGCCGCCGATGGCCGCTTGCAGGATCGCTGCAGTTACCAACTGGATCCCGGTCGCCGCGATGATGCACTGCTATGCGCACAACGTGATGCGGCAGAAGGCGCTGACATCCTGATGGTCAAGCCGGCCCTGCCCTATCTTGATGTGCTGGCAGACTTAAGCGCCCGCCTGCCGCAACCCTGGGCGGTTTATCAAACCAGCGGCGAGCAGGCCGGACTCGATCTGGCCGCCGAGCAGGGCTTGCTGAATGCGGCTCACGCTCAACGGGAAACCTGGACGGCCTGTCTGCGCGCCGGCGCTCGCATGATTATCAGCTACGCGGCGCGGCGCGGCATCCTGTAATGCCGGCTACATCCCAGCGCGATCTGTTTGCGCGCGCCAAAAAAGTTACGCCGGGCGGTGTGCACTCCCCCGTACGCGCCCTGAGCAGCGTCGGCGGGCAACCAGTGTTTATCAGCGCTGCCCGCGGCAGCCAGCTTGAAACCACCGATGGCCGCTGCCTGACAGACTACTGCATGGCCTTTGGCCCAATGATTCTCGGACATGCAGATGAGCAAGTCGCGGCGGCCGTAGCCGCGGCGCTCGGGCGCGGCTGGAGTTTCGGCACCGCCGAAACGGTGTCTCTGGAGCTGGCCGAACTGATCTGCACGCGGCTGCCATTCATTGAGCAAATACGCTTCATGAATTCGGGAACCGAGGCCGTAATGACGGCACTGCGACTGGCTCGCGGTGTCACCGGTCGTGACAAGCTGGTGAAGTTTTCCGGCTGTTACCACGGCCATAGTGACGCCATGCTGATTCGCGCCGGCTCGGGACTGGCTGACGCGGGTGTAGCCGACAGCGCCGGTGTTCCGGCCGGCGTAGCCAGCGACACGTTGGTGGCAGCGCTGGATGACGAAGCGGGCCTTGCCAGCCTGTTCGAGCGCCATGGCCATGAAATTGCCGCGGCAATCATCGAACCGCTACCGGCCAACTTCGGACTATTACCGCAACGCCGTGCCTTTCTCGAATCGCTGCAAAACCTGTGCCGGCAGCATGGTGCCCTGTTGATTTTCGACGAGGTCATCAGCGGCTTTCGCCTCGGCTTCGGCGGTTGCGCAGACAGCATGAATTTACAACCCGACCTGGTGACCTACGGTAAAATTATCGGTGGCGGCTTTCCGGTCGGCGCGCTGGCCGGTGCGCGCGAAATAATGAGTCAGCTGGCGCCGCTGGGCCCGGTCTACCAGGCCGGCACACTGAGCGCCAACCCGGTGGCCATGAGCGCCGGCCTGGCGAGCCTGCAAAGACTATTAGAGACGGATAGCTACGCTCGACTGGAGGCGCTGGGCGCACATCTGGAAAACTGCCTGCAATCCGTTCACGGTCTGCAGTTACAGCGCTGCGGTTCCCTGTTCTGGCTGATCCCCGATGGCAACGCCACACTGCCTGTTCGCCGCCCGGACCAGCTACCGGCAGGACTGCGCGAAAGCTACGCAGAATTGTTTAAGGCCGCACTGGCTGCCGATATTTACCTGCCACCCAGCGCTTATGAAGTCGGCTTCCTGTCCCTGGCGCATAGCGAAACGCAGCTCGATCGCCTGGCTGAGCTGCTGCAAACCTGGCGCTAGCTCCGGCACAGGGGTTTCGCCGGCGCGCAGACAAAAAAAGGCCGCCATGCAGGCGGCAAAAAAACCATTGATTGGGGAGAATCGTTGTTGTTTCAGGAGCTCGGGTTTTAGCACTCCGCGCCTTGCGCGTTCCTGCCATTGACGACCTTCAGACCATGTCCGTCGGCACGGGCTATTTCACGCCGTGCCACGGCGCGCAGATAGGCGCACAGGGACATGTTGCATTCGGCAGCCAGCTCTTCGAGTCGTTGCCGTTCCTCGGGCTCGATACGGATGCCTACAGTGACCATGCGAGCCTTGCCAATAGTCGGCCGGCCGCGGCTTCGGATGTGTGTTGTGTTGTTCATGGGAATGTATTCTGCGCATCCGGCTGCGGCCTATCTGGTCAAATCAGGTCATTCTCTGGTTTCCGGCCATCAAGCTGTGCAGGGGCGCTTTCATCCCGCTCCAATGCGCCGGCCCGCTAGCCGCGCCGGACTTACAAAAAGCCCGGCTAAGGTCACCAGCCCGTGTGAATTCAGCGCCCATTACCAAGCCCATTGAGCGTTTGCTGCAGCTATACTCCCGCCCATGCGTACCTTATTCCGCTTTCTAAAACGTCTGCTGCAACTGGTTCTGTTGATCATTCTCGCCGGTCTGGGCTGGATGTATTTTCAGGACCCGGGCCTGACTACACGCCTGGTGATGGCCCCGTTTGGCGGCGGCCAGGGACCCACGGAACCGGTCCTGGGTGGTCCGCGACTCGACCTGCGCCTGGCCGGCGAAGTCAACCGCAGCATTCTGCCCGACACCCTCGAACAAGCGATTGCCTATGGCACCGAAACCCAGTCGCATGCGCTGCTGATTTTTCACGACGGAGCGCTGCAACTGGAGCACTACTATCCCGGCTTCGATGAATACAGCCTGTCAGCCACGCAGTCGATGCATAAGTCCGTGCTCGCCATGCTGGTCGGTATTGCCATCCGTGACGGACACATCGGTTCTGTCGATGACGAAATTGGCGTTTATCTGCCGGAATGGGCCGCCGACGGACGCGCACGCATCACCCTGCGCCAGATGCTGCAGCAATCCAGTGGCATCGATTTTCCAAGTATTGGCTGGAACCCGCTCGGCGGTTTTACTCAACTGGTGCTGGGAGAAAATATTGTTCCGCTGGTTCTCAGTCAGCCGCTGGCCGGCACGCCCGGTGAAAAATTCGACTACAACTCGATCAATCCGCAGGCACTGGGGCTGGTCATCGAACGCGCTACCGGCGAACGCTACGCCGATTATCTGTCCAAGGCATTTTGGCAATATACCGGCGCTGATGACGCTGAAGTCGTTCTGGACTCCGTCGAGCATGGCATGGCGCGCGTATTTTGCTGTCTGAGTGCGACGCCGCGTTCATGGCTGACCATGGGCTTGCTGCATCTAACGCGAGGAAGCTTTGGCGAACGCCAGATTGTGCCGGCCGAGTGGATGCGAGAAATGGTGACCCCCAGCGCCACCAACCCCAATTACGGTTTTCTGACCTGGCTGGGCACCGAGTACACGGAATACCGAGGCTATAACCAAAAGGCCTCGACCAAGGCCTATCACTCCGAGCCTTTCGCCGCGCCCGACGTCATCTACTTCGACGGGTTTGGCGGCGCGAGGGTGTATAGCATTCCGTCGGCCGGACTCGTCATCGTGCGTACCGGCGAACTGGCGCTGGACTGGGATGACGCCTACCTGCCAAATCTGATTCTGCGCGGCCTGCGCTAGCGCAGCGCCGGTTCAGCCGCGCATCAGGCGGAGGAATTCCTCGCGGGTGGTCGAATGCTCACGGAATGCGCCCAGCATGCAGGAGGTGGTCATCACCGAATTCTGTTTCTCAACGCCGCGCATCATCATGCACATGTGCTGAGCTTCGATGACCACGCCGACACCGCGTGCGTCGATGGCCTGAAAGACACTCTCGGCAACCTGCTTGGTCAGCACTTCCTGGATCTGTAGCCGACGCGCGAAGTAATCGACAATCCGCGCAATTTTCGACAGCCCGAGCACTTTGCCCTGGGGCAAGTAGGCGACATGGCACTTGCCGATAAACGGCAGCATATGGTGCTCGCACAACGAATACATTTCGATATTGCGGACAATAACCATCTCGTCGGTGTCGCTGGTGAATACCGCTTTATTGATGAGCTCATCAAGGTTTTGCCGATACCCGCGGGTTAGAAAGTGCATGGCCTTGGCTGCGCGATGCGGCGTATCGACCAGACCTTCGCGGTTCACGTCCTCGCCCAAGCGAGAAATAATCTCGCGAAAGTTCTCCGCCATTACGTCAATATCTTGAGTTTCTTCGTCCAATACCTGTTCCTTGGGCTTGAGCTTGAGCTGCGATCCCATTTTATACTCTCCCTGCCGGTGCTACCGGCAATAGCTAATTGCTATCCCCTGTTCAGTCGCCGCAGGCTGGGCTCCGGGCCGTTGGCTTCTTGAGACGAAGCCTCTGCAAGCGTCCGAGCGAGGCCAGACACAGTAGGGTTTTCGAACAAAGACAACAAAGAGATTTCAATGCCAATTTTTTGGCGAATGCGTGCAATCAGCCGGGTGGCCATCAGTGAGTGGCCGCCGAGGGCGAAGAAGTCGTCCTCGCGCCGGATCCGCTCAACCCCCAGCAACTCACTCCACAGCCCGGCCAGCGCCCGCTCCAGCTCGGTGCGCGGCGGCAAGCCCGCAGCCCGCTGCGGGGCCGGCAAGCGATCCCGATCCAGCTTGCCGTTGGCCCGCCGCGGCAGCGCATCCAGCACTACCCAGGCCGCCGGCAGCTGCCAGGGCGCCAGCTGTGTGACCGCCCAGCGCTGCAGCGCCGGCAACGCTTCGGCCGTCGGCCCGCTCACATAGGCCACCAGCTGCGCCTGGCCGTCAGCCAGGGTGCGCAAACTCACCGCACAGCCGCTCACCCCCGGTGCCCCGGCCAGGCACTGTTCCACTTCCAGCAGGCTGACCCGCACCCCGCGCAGCTTCACCTGGTCGTCGCGCCGACCCACAAAGGCCAGCTGACCATCGGCCTGCCAGCGACCCAGGTCGCCAGTGCGATACACCCCGTCCGCAAAGCGCGCTTCCGTCAGCGCTTCATCGCCCCAGTAACCCTGCGCCAGGCCAGACCCGCGCAGCACGATCTCGCCCTGCCAGCTGGGCTGACCCTGTTGATCCCACAACTCGATGCTGATGCCCGCCACCGCCTGGCCCAGCGGCAGCCAGTCACCGGCCACCCGGCTGTCGTGATCGCCCTGCCACTGCGCGACCACCGTCGACTCCGTCAGCCCGTAGCCATTCACCAGCCGCGTGCCGCGCGCAAAGCGCGTGCAGAACAGCGCAAAGTCTGCGCGTCGCGCCAGCTCGCCGCCCAAAACTACCGCGCGGATCGACGTCAGCGCATGCCGGCAACTCAGTTCACTGCCAAACAGGTGTCGATAGACCGTCGGTGTGGCGTGCACCACGCTGACCTCGGCCGCCACCAGTGCATCCACCGTCTCAGCGCCGTCGCCAGCGCTGCGCACATCCAGCGGGTGCAGCGAGGCACCGCTGAGCAGCGCGCCAAAGACATCCTGCACCGAGGCGTCAAAACCAAAGCTCGACAACTGGCTGAGCCGGTCATCGGCACACAGCTCCAGGCTGGCGGCATAGCGGGCCACCTGGCTGAGTACCCCGGCGTGGCTTTGCATCACTGCCTTCGGCTCACCCGTACTGCCCGAGGTGAACATCAGGTAGGCCAGCGTCTCGGCCGGCACTGCCAGCCCAGGCGCCGGCGTGCTGCGGCCATCGGCCTGGCTATCAATGCGCTGCAGCGGGCAGGCCAGCTGCTCGGCCAGCTCCAGCAGCTCGTCGCTGGCCACCAGCCGCTCGGCAACCAGCCAGTCGCCAGCAGCCGGCGCAAACGCGCCACCGGTTGCGCCGGGTCCAGCGGCACATAGGCGCGACCGGCCAGCAGGATGCCCAGCAAGCCGGCCACCCCGTCCGCCGACGGGTGCGCCACCAGGCCCACCCGCTCACCCAGTGTGCCGCCGCCGGCCAGCAGTCCCTGTGCGACCCGATGCGCCACTTCCAGTAATGCGCCGTAGCTCCAGCGCTGCGCGCCGGAAGCTACTGCCAGTGCCTTCGGATCCAGTGCCGCGCGCGCGGCAAAGGCCGCGCCCAGGCTGGTGGCCTGGCTGAAGGCCGGCAGGGCCGGCAGTGATGGCGCCGGCAGAACACCCGGCAGGCTTAACTCGCTCAACCGCAGTTGCGGTGATGATGGCCACCCACGCAACAGGCCCAGGTAACTGTCCGACAACCAGCTCAGCGTCGACGCGTCGAACAGGTCGCGATCAAACTCGTACACCAGTGAGAGTCCATCGTCGCTTTCAGTAACGGAAAGACTCAGGTCGAACTTTGCGGTGACCCGCTGTATCGGCGCGGCGCCCGACCGCAGGCCCGGCAATGAAAAACTTTCGGCGGGTTCATTGTGTAAATTGAACATGACCTGGAACAATGGCGTGCGACCCGGATCGCGCGGCAGATTTAATTCATCGACGATGCGTTCAAAGGGCAGGTCGGGATGTGCAAAGGCGTCCAGCGCAGTGCTGCGCACCCGGGCCAGCAGTTCGACCAGGTTCGGGTTGCCGGACAGGTCGCCGCGCAGCGGCAGCGTGTTCACGAAGAAACCGACCAGCCCCTCCAGTTCGCTGCGCCCGCGCCCGGCATGCGGCGTGCCGACCACCAGGTCTTCGGCGCCGCTCCAGCGCGCCAGCTGCGCCTGAAAGCCTGCCAGTAACAACATGAACAGCGTCACCCGTTGCTGCTGGCATAAGGCGTGCAAGGCGTCGGTGCTGTTCGCGTCCAGTGTTGCGACCATTCGCTCGCCGCGATGCCGCTGCAACACGGGCCTGGGTCGATCCGTGGGCAACGGCAGTGCCGCCGGCGCGCCGGCCAGGCGCGCGCGCCAGTAGTCGAGCTGACGCGTCAGTTCCGGCCCGGACAACAGTGCTTGCTGCCACAGGGCAGTAGTCGGCGTATTGCAGCGGCAACTCGGCCAGTTGCGGCGCACGCTTTTCCAACGCCGCCGTATACAGTTCAGACAGCTCCTGGAACAGCAATGACAGCGACCAGCCGTCGGCAACAATGTGATGAATCACCAGCACCAGCACCTGGCTGTCGGGCGCATCGCTGAACACGCCGACCCGCCACAGCGGTCCTGCCGATAAAACAAACGGCGCTTCTACATAGTCGCGTAACGCCGCGGATAGCTCGCTGTTATTCACCTGCGCAATGTCCACCGGCAGGCCGCCGGCCTCGGCGATGAGCTGGTAAGGCTCGCCGTCGGTGGCCACAAAACAGGTGCGCAGACTCTCATGGCGCGCCTGCAGTCCATCTACCGCCGCCTGCAGCGCAGCGCGGTCCAGAGTGCCGTCCAGGCGCAGTGACCAGGCCAGGTGGTAGACACTGCTGCCGGGTTGTAACTGGTCGAGAAACCACAGTCGTCGCTGCATGAAACTGGCAGGCGCCTGGCTTAGCGCGCCGCGCGAAGGTATGGGTGCCACAGCGATGCCCGGCTCGGCCGACTGAATTTGTGCCGCCAGACCGGCCGGCGTGGGCGCGGTAAACACGGCGCGCAGCTCCAGCTCCAGGCCCAGCGCATCGCGCAGGCGCGAGATCAGTTGCGTGGCCAGCAGCGAGTGACCGCCCAGCGCGAAAAAGTCATCCGTCGCCTGCACCCCGCTAACTCCCAGCACTGCTGACATCACTTCGCCAATCAATGCTTCCAGCGGCGTGGCTGCCGCCCGGCCCGGACCTTGTCCGCCCTGCCAGTCCGGCGCCGGCAAACCCGCCCGGTCCAGCTTGCCGTTGGGCGTCAGTGGCAAGGCCGGCACAAACACCCAGGCTGTCGGCAGCATGTAATCAGGCAGTCGCTCGGCCAGTTCCGCGCGCAGGGCCAGCTCATCCGATGTTGTCGATGCCACCACCCAGGCCACCAGTCGCTGCTCACCCGCCGGCGCCTTGAGCAACTCCACGGCCGAGGCCTGCACGCCTGCACAACCGGCCAGCGCCGCTTCTATCTCACCCAGCTCGATGCGGAACCCACGCAGCTTTACCTGCCGGTCCATCCGACCCAGCAGCTCCAGCTGACCATCCGCCCGCCAGCGCGCCCGATCGCCCGTGCGATACAAGCGCGCGCCCGGCTCGCTGCTGAACGGGTCGGCCACAAAGCGTTCGGCGGTCAGCTCGGGCTGGTGCAGATAACCCAGCGCGACGCCCGCACCGCCGATACACAGCTCGCCCGGCACGCCCGGCGGCTGAAGACTCAGATCCGCGCCGCAGATGTGCACCTGGGTATTGGCAATGGGCGTACCAACGGTAATGTTATCCGCATCACTCACCTGTGCCAGCGTCGACCAGATGGTGGTTTCCGTCGGGCCGTAAAGATTCCACAGCGAGCCGCCGCAGGCGAGCAGCTTGCGCGCCAGGTCGCCGTCCAGGGCTTCGCCACCGCAAAGCATCTTCAAACTCTTGCGACCAGCCCAGCCCGCATTGATCAACAAGCGCCAGGTCGCCGGCGTTGCCTGCATCACGCTGACGGCCGCCTGATCCAGCCATTGCGCGAGGCGCTTGCCATCGTTGGTGACGGTCGCCGGTGCAACAACTACCCGCGCACCAACGCTCAGCGGCAACAGCAATTCGAGCACAGAAATATCGAAACTCAGCGTGGTTACCGCGAGCAGGCAATCGTCGGCGTCGATGCCCGGCAGCCTGGCCATGCTGGCAAGAAAGTTCAGCACCGCCGACTGCGTCACCATCACCGCTTTGGGACGACCCGTAGAACCCGAGGTATAGATCAGGTACGCGAGCGCTTGCTCGCTATCCAGCGGACGCACCGGCAGCCGCCCCGCTTGCTGCGCAACCACCCTGGCGTCTGCATCGAGTTGCAGACAACTACCGGCATAGTCACTAAAACCTTCGCGCGAATCGCTGATCAGTATCACCGCGCCGGAATCATCCAGCATGTGCTGCAAACGTGGCTGCGGATAGGCGGGATCCAGCGGCAGGTAGGCCGCGCCGCTGCGCAACACGCCAAGCACCGCGGCCAGCATGGCAGCGCCGCGCTGCAGACAAATGGCCACGGGTACATTAGGTTGCACACCGGCTGCTTGCAGTGCCTGGGCAATGGACTCGCTGCGCGCCTGCAGTTCTGCATAAGTCCATTGCTGGGATTCGTCCGCTACGGCCGCAGCCCTGGGTGTGCGCATCATCTGCGCCGTAATCATTGCGTCTATATCGGCAAAGGGCGGTAATACCGTTTCGGTCGCATTGCACTCAGCCATGCGCTGAAGAGTTTGCGCATCACCCGTTAACGGCAGCGAAAGAACATCGCGTTCAGGCTCCGCAAGGATGGCGCGCAACAATTGCTCATAGGCGTCGGCCAGTCTTTCTATGCTGGCCTCATCGAACAGGTCGCTGTTGTATTCAAAGTTTAACCAAAGCTCCTGTTCGTAAACCGCAGCCGATAAGGTCAGGTCAAACTTTGCCGTGCTACCCGGTGCGATTTCTGCCGGCGAAATCTCCAGGCCATCCAGGCTTTGCGCCTCCCACGGCGCGTTCTGCAAAATAAACATCACCTGAAACAGGGGTGAGTGACTCAGGCGTCGCTGCGGCTTAAGCGCTTCAACCAGTTTTTCAAACGGCAAAGCCTGATGCTCAAAAGCGCCCAGCGTCGTACGCCGCACCCGCGCAAGCAACTCGGTAAAGCCTGGCGCGCCGTCGAGATCCATGCGCAGGGCCAGGGTGTTGGCAAAAAAGCCGATCACGCTTTCCAGTTCTGCGCGCGGCCGGCCGGCCACGGGCGAGCCGACGACCAGGTCAGTCTGGCCGGCGTAACGTGACAGCAACGCTGAATAGGCCGCCAGCAAAACCATATATAAGGTCGCGGAGTTTTTGCGCGCCAGCGACTCAAGTTGCTCGACCAGCTGCGCGTCCAGGCCATGACCCCATCGACTGCCGCGATAACTCTGTCGCGCCGGTCGAACCCGGTCCGTGGGCAGTGCCAGCAATTCCGGCGCGCCCTGCAATTGCGTCGACCACCAGTCCAGCTGCTGCTGAAGCGCTTCGCCCTGCAACCATTCACGCTGCCAGACGGCAAAGTCGGCATATTGCACCGGCAATTCCGGCAACGCCGCCGGCCGCTTTTCACGATGCGCGTTGTACAAAGCGGCCAGGTCCGCAAACAAAATGCCCGACGACCAGGCGTCAGCAATAATGTGATGCATCACCAGCACCAGCACCTGTTCGTCGTCTCCGGTGCGCAACAAGTGAATACGCAATAACGGTGCACGCGCGAGATCGAAACGCTGATCGGCCAGTTCGGCAACACGCCTGGCGATGACATCGCGATCCGTACTGCGCAGCTCACTGATCTCCAGCGCCAATTGCTGCTGTGCTGCTATGCCCTGGCGAGGACCGGCAGGGGTCGAAACAATCCGCGTGCGCAGACTTTCGTGGCGGCTTACTAACTGATCGATGGCCGCCTGAAAAGCTTCGAGATCGAGTTGCCCGATGACGCGCACCGGCAGGCGCACGTTGTAAGCCGCACCGGCACCCTCAAGCTGTTCCAGAAACCACAGTCGCTGCTGGGCGAAGGACAGCGGAAACAGGTCATCGTCGGCGACTTCGTCGAGGGGTGAGTTGTCCAGGCGAGCAATCACAATAATTTATCTTAGTGCTTAAGCGCTTGCGCAGCGCGGCCCTTGGCGGCGCCACCGCGCGGCAAGCGTCGCAACTCGGGTTCAGCGGCCAGTGACGGTGCCGCGGCTAATGCTTCGGCCATCACGGTCAGTACCGGCGACTCAAATACGCTGCGCAGGGGCAGTTCGCGGCGCAGGTTCTGGCGAATGCGTGCAATCAGCCGGGTGGCCATCAGGGAATGACCGCCGAGGGCGAAGAAGTCGTCCTCGCGCCGGATCCGCTCAACCCCCAGCAACTCACTCCACAGCCCGGCCAGCGCCCGCTCCAGCTCGGTGCGCGGCGGCAAGCCCGCAGCCCGCTGCGGGGCCGGCAAGCGATCCCGATCCAGCTTGCCGTTGGCCCGCCGCGGCAGCGCATCCAGCACTACCCAGGCCGCCGGCAGCTGCCAGGGCGCCAGCTGTGTGACCGCCCAGCGCTGCAGCGCCGGCAACGCTTCGGCCGTCGGCCCGCTCACATAGGCCACCAGCTGCGCCTGGCCGTCAGCCAGGGTGCGCAGACTCACCGCACAGCCGCTCACCCCCGGTGCCCCGGCCAGGCACTGTTCCACTTCCAGCAGGCTGACCCGCACCCCGCGCAGCTTCACCTGGTCGTCGCGCCGACCCACAAAGGCCAGCTGACCATCGGCCTGCCAGCGACCCAGGTCGCCAGTGCGATACACCCCGTCCGCAAAGCGCGCTTCCGTCAGCGCTTCATCGCCCCAGTAACCCTGCGCCAGGCCAGACCCGCGCAGCACGATCTCGCCCTGCCAGCTGGGCTGACCCTGTTGATCCCACAACTCGATGCTGATGCCCGCCACCGCCTGGCCCAGCGGCAGCCAGTCACCGGCCACCCGGCTGTCGTGATCGCCCTGCCACTGCGCGACCACCGTCGACTCCGTCAGCCCGTAGCCATTCACCAGCCGCGTGCCGCGCGCAAAGCGTGTGCAGAACAGCGCAAAGTCTGCGCGTCGCGCCAGCTCGCCGCCCAAAACTACCGCGCGGATCGACGTCAGCGCATGCCGGCAACTCAGTTCACTGCCAAACAGGTGTCGATAGACCGTCGGTGTCGCGTGCACCACGCTGACCTCGGCCGCCACCAGTGCATCCACCGTCTCAGCGCCGTCGCCAGCGCTGCGCACATCCAGCGGGTGCAGCGAGGCACCGCTGAGCAGCGCGCCAAAGACATCCTGCACCGAGGCGTCAAAACCAAAGCTCGACAACTGGCTGAGCCGGTCATCGGCACACAGCTCCAGGCTGGCGGCATAGCGGGCCACCTGGCTGAGTACCCCGGCGTGGCTTTGCATCACTGCCTTCGGCTCACCCGTACTGCCCGAGGTGAACATCAGGTAGGCCAGCGTCTCGGCCGGCACTGCCAGCCCGGGCGCCGGCGTGCTGCGGCCATCGGCCTGGCTATCAATGCGCTGCAGCGGGCAGGCCAGCTGCTCGGCCAGCTCCAGCAGCTCGTCACTGGCCACCAGCCGCTGGCAACCAGCCAGCGCCAGCAGCCGGCGCAAACGCGCCACCGGTTGCGCCGGGTCCAGCGGCACATAGGCGCGACCGGCCAGCAGGATGCCCAGTAAACCGGCCACCCCGTCGGGCGTCGAGTGTGCCACCAGGCCCACCCGCTCACCCAGTGTGCCGCCGCCGGCCAGCAGTCCCTGTGCGACCCGATGCGCCACTTCCAGTAATGCGCCGTAGCTCCAGCGCTGCGCGCCGGAAGCTACTGCCAGTGCCTTCGGATCCAGTGCCGCGCGCGCGGCAAAGGCCGCGCCCAGGCTGGTGGCCTGGCTGAAGGCCGGCAGGGCCGGCAGTGATGGCGCCGGCAGAACACCCGGCAGGCTTAACTCGCTCAACCGCAGTTGCGGTGATGATGGCCACCCACGCAACAGGCCCAGGTAACTGTCCGACAACCAGCTCAGCGTAGACGCGTCGAACAGGTCCGGGTCATAGTTAAAGGCCAGCTCAAAGCCGTCGTCGTCCTCGGCCACGTGCAGACTCAAATCAAATTTGGCCGCCTCGCTTTCCATCAGCAGCGGCTTGGCCTGCAGATCAGCCAGCGCGAGGTCACTGCGCGGCTGGTTATGCAGCACAAACAAAACTTGCGTGATGGGATGTCGACCGGGCACGCGGGTCGGCGACAGTGCTTCAACAATGCGCTCAAAGGGCAGGTCGGGATGTGCGAAGGCGTCCAGCGCCGAGCTGCGCACCCGCGCCAGCAGTTCGACCAGGTTTGGGTTGCCGGACAGGTCGCCGCGCAGCGGCAGCGTGTTCATGAAGAAACCGACCAGCCCCTCCAGCTGGCTGTGGCTGCGCCCGGCCACAGGCGTACCGACCACCAGCTCCTCGACGCCCGTCCAGCGCGCCAAAAGTGCTTTAAGTATTGTTAGTAATACTATGAAATTAGTAACTTTATTGTCTTTACAAATCGCTTGAAGCTGATCGACTGCCTGGCCGTCGAAACGACAACGCAACCAGGCGCCCCGGCGACCAGCAACGGCCGATCCAGGGTGATCAACGGGCAGCGGAAGTGCCGCCGGCGCGCCGGCCAGGCGCGCGCGCCAGAAGTCGAGCTGGCGGGTCAGTTCCGGCCCGGACAACAGCGCCTGCTGCCAGACTGCATAGTCGACGTATTGCAGCGGCAACTCAGCCAGTTGCGGCGCACGCTTTTCCAACGCCGCCGCATACAGTTCAGACAGCTCCTGAAACAGCAATGACAGCGACCAGCCATCGGCAACAATGTGATGAATCACCAGCACCAGCACCTGGCTGTCGGGCGCATCGCTGAACACGCCGACCCGCCACAGCGGTCCTGCCGATAAAACAAACGGCGCTTCGACGTAGTCGCGTAACGCGCTCGATAGCTCGCTGTTATCCAGCTGCGCAAAGTCCACCGGCAGGCCGCCGGCCTCGGCGATGAGCTGGTAAGGCTCGCCGTCAGCGGCCACAAAACAGGTGCGCAGACTCTCATGGCGCGCCTGCAGACCCTCTACCGCCGCCTGCAGCGCAGCGGGGTCAAGCTTGCCGTCCAGGCGCAGCGACCAATGCAAATGATAGGCCGGTGACGCCGGGTTCAGCTCTGCCAGGAACCATAAACGGCGCTGGGCCGGCGACACCGGCCAGCGCTCACGGTCACGCGGCAAAGCACGCGGCGGCTCGCTGCCTGGCGCCGCCGCGGAAAGGCTGGCGGCCAGACCGGCCGGCGTGGGCGCGGTAAACACCGCGCGCAGTTCCAGCTCCAGGCCCAGCGCATCGCGCAGGCGCGAGATCAGTTGCGTGGCCAGCAGCGAGTGACCGCCCAGCGCGAAAAAGTCATCCGTCGCCTGCACCCCGCTGACTCCCAGCACCGCCGACATCACTTCGCCAATCAATGCTTCCAGCGGCGTGGCTGCCGCCCGGCCCGGACCTTGTCCGCCCTGCCAGTCCGGCGCCGGCAAACCCGCCCGGTCCAGCTTGCCGTTGGGCGTCAGTGGCAAGGCCGGCACAAACACCCAGGCCGTCGGCAGCATGTAATCAGGCAGTCGCTCGGCCAGTTCCGCGCGCAGGGCCAGCTCATCCGATGTTGTCGATGCCACCACCCAGGCCACCAGTCGCTGCTCACCCGCCGGCGCCTTGAGCAACTCCACGGCCGAGGCCTGCACGCCTGCACAACCGGCCAGCGCGGCTTCTATCTCACCCAGCTCGATGCGGAAACCGCGCAGCTTCACCTGCCGGTCCATCCGACCCAGCAGCTCCAGCTGGCCGTCTGCCCGCCAGCGCGCCCGGTCGCCCGTGCGATACAAGCGCGCGCCCGGCTCGCTGCTGAACGGGTCGGCCACAAAGCGTTCGGCGGTCAGCTCGGGCTGGTGCAGATAACCCAGCGCGACACCCGCACCACCGATACACAGCTCACCCGGCACGCCCGGCGGCTGAAGACTCAGATCCGCGCCGCAGACATACAGGCGCGCATGGGCAAAGGGCTGTCCGATGGGCAGCAAGCCCTCGCCCGCCGGGCCGCTGGCATCTTCATACCAGCTGCTATCTACCGTGGCCTCGGCAACGCCATAAGAGTTAATCAGGCGAACCTGCGCGCCCAGCACGGCGCGCAGTTGCCGATATTCGCTGGCAAACCAGGGCTCGGAACCCACCGCGAGCAGGCGCAGATCCGGCGGTGGCACGCTGGCGGCCGACCAGCGAGGGAGCAAGCCACGCAACACCGCGGGCACAAACTCCGCGCAGCTGATGCGCTGGTCACGCAGGTACCCGTCGAGGGCCTCCGCATCCAGCAGCACATCGCGCGGACAAAAAACCAGGCTGGCGCCGCTAGTGAGGGCGCGCACCCAGTCTGCGCTGAACACGTCAAAGGCCGGATTGGCCATCTGCAAGTGGCGATCCGCGGGCTGCAGAGCATAGGTATCACGCCAGCTGGCCGCAGCGGCGGCCAATGCGCCGTGACTGACCAGCACCGCCTTCGGCCGGCCGCTGGAGCCCGAGGTAAACAGTGCGTAAGCCGCGTCATCGGCGGCGGCTGCATGGTCCGGCTGGGAATCCGGATGAAACTGCAGCAAGTCCGCCATCATTAGGAAGCGATGCCGACCAGGCTGCCCGACCGGGTGCCCGGCCAGGACCGCGACAGGCCGCGCGTCGTCCAGCATGCCGGCCAGACGTTCAGGCGGACTGACCGGGTCCAGCGGCAGGTAAACGGCCCCGCTGCGCAACACGCCCAGCAGGCCGGCCAGCAGTTCACTACCGGCGGGCAGCAACAGGGCAACGATATCGCCGGGTCGAATGCCCGCCTGGCGCAAACCCGCCGCCACCCGCTGCGATTGCTCGTTCAGCTGCGCGTAACTGCAGCGACGGCCGTCCACATCCTGCGTTGCCGTGGCATGCGGCTGACGGTTAACGAACCGGGCGAAACTGTCCAGCACCAGCGCTGCGGAAGGCACAGCTGTGCCTTCCGGGTTCAGCGCAAGCAGCGCGGCACGCGCCGCCGGCGAAAGCAGTTCCGGCACCACGCCGGCATCGGCCCGCGCCGCGGTCAGTATTTGCATGAACACATCGGCCATGGCGGCAATGCTGCCAGCGGCAAACAGGTCGCGGTCGTACTCGAAGATCAGCTCGGCACCGTCAGCGTGCCGGCCGATGTTCAGACTCAGATCAAAATTGGCCACGCCATGATCCAGCAGCGGACCCAGGCGCCAGGTGCTCGACCCCGCCGGCAGCGCCATGACCGGAATCTCGGTGAAATTAAACATCGCCTGGAACAGCGGCGCGCGGCTAAGACTGCGCTCCGGCTGCAAGGCTTCCACCAGCTTTTCGAACGGCAGCGCCTGCTCGGCCTGGGCCGCCAGGGTCGTTTCCCGCACCTGCCCAAGCACCTGGTCGAAAGGCAGATTTTCATTAATATTTAATCTAAATATCAGTGTATTAACAAATAAACCTACAACTTCTTCTAGGTTTAGATCAGGGCGGCCCTGCACCGGACTGCCGATGAGAATATCGGTCTGCGAAGCGTAACGGCGCAGCATCAGGTAATAGGCCGACAGCAGGACCATGGGCAAGCTGGCCGCGTGCTGCTGGCCCAGCGCTTGCAGGTCCGCCAGGGCTTCACCGTCGATTTTGCGGCGCAGCCAGCCACCGCGAAAGCGCTGCTCGGCCGGTCGCGGGTAGTCATGGGCCAGCGTCAGCGCCGCCGGCGCCTCGGCCAGTTCCTGGCGCCAGAACCCCAGCGAGCGCTCCAGCGCATCAGTATCCAGGGCGCGTCTTTGCCAAAGGGCGAAATCAACATACTGCAGCGGCAGCGGCGGCAGTTCAGGCTCGGCACCTGTGATCCGGCTCGCGTACAAGGCGGCCAGGTCGCGGAACAACAGCGCACTGGAGCGTCCGTCCGACACCAGGTGATGAACCACCAGCAGCAACTGGTGCTGCCCGGCCGCCTCATGCGCCAGCCCGAGCCGCAGCAGCGGCCCGCTTTCGATGTCAAAGGGTCGTCGGGCAAAAGCGGCAAACACCGCTTCGCTGGCAGACGGCAGGACTTCCGGGGTCAGCGGACAGGCCGGCAGTATTTGCTGGCTGGGCCGACCATTGCGGCTGACAAATACGCTGCGCAGGGCCTCATGCCGCTGGGTAAGGTCCGTGGCCGCCGCGGTTAACGCAGTAAGGTCGAGCGGGCCCTCAATCTCCAGCAAGAAGGCGATGTGATACGCGGGACTGCCGGGATCCAGCTGCTCGAGAAACCACAGGCGCTGCTGCCCGAAGGATAATGGCAGGCTGGCCGGACGCGGCGGCAGGGGCAACAGATCCACCAGCGACCGGCGCTCGCGACGCCCCAGCGCCGCTGCCAGCCCGGCTACGGTCGGCGCAGCAAACAAATCGCCGAGCTGCAGCTGTACCTGAAATGCTTCGCGCAAGCGCGCCATCAACTGCGCGGCCAGCAGCGAGTGACCGCCCAGGGCAAAGAAATCCGCCTGCGCGTCCGTCACGGGCCGATCCAGCAGCGCGGCCCAGACCTCAGCGACGCGTTGCTCCGTTGCCGTTAATTGAGCACCTGGAATGGCGGCAGCACAGTCCCGCGTTTCCACCAGCCTGCGCCGATCCAGCTTGCCACTTGGGGTCAGCGGCAAGCTATCGACCTGCAGCAGGCGTGCCGGCAACATGGCCGCCGGCAAGCGATGCCGCAGCTGACTGCGCAGCGCCTCAAGGTCAAGACGCTGGCCCGCGCCCACCAGCCAGGCGAGCAGGCGCGGCGTGGCTGTGTCCTGGCCATCGATGCGCGCGCCGGCCTCAAGCACGCCCGGCAGCGCGCGCAATGCGCTCTCCACCTCGGTCAATTCAATCCGCAGGCCCCGCAGTTTGACCTGCTGGTCACGCCGGCCAAGACACTCCAGGAAACCGTCGGGCCGCCAGCGCGCCAGGTCGCCGCTGCGATAAATCCGTTCGCCCGCCACCAGCGGATGCGCGGGGAATCGCTCGGCGTTTAATTCAGGCCGCCGCCAGTAACCAGCGCTGGACCCGAACCCGGCCACACAAAGCTCGCCGACCACGCCCGGCGGCAACGGCTGTAGTGCCTCATCCAGCAGCCATACCTGCACCCCGGCCAGTGGGGAGCCAATGGGGACAGGACCTGAGTCTATTTTTAGATTACTTATTTTACAGTGGGTTACATCCCATACCTCAGACATTCCATAGGTATTGATCAGGATCTTATCGGGTGCCTGCCGACGCCAGCGCCGGAGCAGATCCGGCGGCAGCGGTTCGCCGCTGGTGATGCAGCTGCGCAGGGCCGGCAGCCGCTGACGTAGTGTTTCCGACGGAGCCAGCAAGGCACGCAACACCGTCGGTACGCAGACCAGGTGGGTCACCGCGTGCTCGGCCAGGCAGTCGAGCAGCGGCTCAGGATCCTGCGCCGCTGCGCGCGGCGGAATCACCAGGCGTGCGCCGCGACCCAGGGCGCCGAAGATTTCCCACAGCGAATCAATGAAGTTCAGACTGGTCCGCTGGCAGAAAACCTCATCGGCGTCGAAGCCATAGGCCTGCCACATCCAGGCGCAGCGACGCACCGCATCGCGATGCACACCCACAGCACCCTTGGGTTGCCCCGTGGATCCGGAGGTGTACAGCAGAAACGCCGGGGAATCGGCCGCCACCGGCACCGGCGACGGCGGCGCGCACTGCCAGTCAAATTCGTTCAGCTTGAATCGCCTTGAATCGCCGGGCAGGTAGTCCTCGCTCGCCGCGTCCGTCAACAACAGCGTTGCGCCGGCATCGCCAAGCATGAAACTCAGTCGCTCTTTAGGATAAGTCGGATCCAGTGGCAGCAATATGCCGCCGCAGGCAAGCACCGCCAGCACCGCGGCGATTCGGTCCGGTGAAGCTTCCAGTGCCAGCCCCACCACATCGCCGGGCGCGAGCCCCTGCTGCTGCAGGGCACCGGCCAGCGAATCGGCCCTGTCCTGCAGTTCCAGGTAAGTCCATTCGCGCGGACTGCAAACCAGGGCAGCCCGCTCCGGTGTCGCCCTGACCTGTTCCCTCACCAGCTCATGCAGCGTTTGCGGCCCGCTCCAGGCCAGTTCTGGTCCGCAACCGCGCCGGCGCAGGCTGTCCAGCTCGCCATCCAGCAGCAGCGGCAATGCCGCCAGGCTGAGTGCCGGGCTGGCCGCGGCGGCGCTCAGCAGTTGCGCCAGTCGCGCCGGCAGCGCGGCCGCAAAATCGGCCTCAAACAAGGCCTCTGCGTAACCCAGGTAGCCACTCAGGCCCTGCCCCGGCCCGCTGTCCGTCAAGGATAATTCAAGCTCCCAGAAACTCTCCCGGCGCTGACGGGTAAAGGTTTCCAGCGCAAACTCCACGCCGGCGGCCCGCGGCGCTGGTCCGTCCGGGGCTGCATACAGAAACAGCACCAGCAATACGGTGCCCCAAGCTTGAAAGGCACACACAACA
>CAWKLL010000028.1:0-139433 GCA_963850255.1 uncultured Gammaproteobacteria bacterium | reverse complement strand
CAGTATGAACTTGAACGAAAACCACTTAAAACTAATAACTACAGTGTAGATGCATTGCATATATATTTCTTTGTCACACGTACACACGAAGGTAGGTCTTTAAAAAGCGTAGCCATACTAGTATCCTACGTAGCTTGTTATTGCTTATTCCTCCTTTGACGATTCGGCTGTCATTGCGCCGTCGTCATTATCTTTAGCGTCCCCTAAAGGAGAAGACGACTTTTCTTCTTCGGGTTTAGGAGTAAACGGGACAGCAGCAATGCTATCATCTGACGCACTGCGTGCTGCGCCAATCATAAACTGTTCCAAATCACTTAGAATGTGCTTTTGTAGGAATAGATAATCAACAAAGGTGCATCCCATAACAGCATTGGCCGCAAGCCAGCCGCCAACTATCGATATGTAATACCGTTCAATGCATCATATGTCAGTGATTCCTGGAAGTTCATTCACCAATTCCAAGAAAGAATCATCATCTGAATAAGACTTGTTGTCCTTGGTAGATGCACTAGCCGCAGGCTTCAAGTCTGGAACAAAACTATTCATGTCACCAGCTGCAGCTGCAGCTACTATTGCTGGTTCTGCATCCTTTGCTTCTTCCTCTGAGCCTTCTTGATCTCCCCCCTCATTTTCTTCCTTTTCCATCAGTGCTCTCAATCTTCGATTGAGCTGATTCTTCCGCTGAGCTAGAGACACGCCGTCGCTATCGAAAACGGTAGACGCAGCGCATCGACCGGTCGTCTTTGGAGGGAAGACAAAGCCCCCGGCCTCAAGAGCTTCCCGTAGCGACAATTTGTCATTATTCCTCTTGGCAACTATGGCATTACTCATTCGAGGGTCAGACTGCCGTCCTCCCTTCCTTACTTTGCTGCCTGCTATTTTGCGTTTTTCCTTCCCACTTGCTCTGCTAGTTCCATTCTTGTTCGACGCTCCCTTGGCCTTCTTCTCGGCGCTTGTTTTCTTGACGGACTCCTTGGCTATGCCCTTCATCGGTGGCACCTGTATCCTTGGCAACGCAAGGGTTGGATCGTACAGGGCAACTGTTGTAGAAACGCTAGCGTCAGCTGATGTCAACACACTATTGGCCTCGGCTGGGAAATAAGTCGCAATACCTGCGGCGCTGCTGCTACAACTAGTACGTTGCTCCGGTATACTCGTATGGTGCTCAACATCTGAAGACCTATTGCTCCTTGTCCTCTTGATAGGCGGTTCCTCCGCCGGCAACTGCTCCATTTCTGCCAAGAAGGAACTAAGCGAACCGTCTTCATCGGAAGACTCCATCATTGTTGTCAGATCAGAGGTGGTTATGTCATAACCTCCGCTCGGCAGCTGCTGCCGTTGTGGCGACTGCGACTTCGTCGAAGCTCCAATGTCTACCATCGGCTGCTGTTGCAGCAGCTGCGGTTGCCGCTGTTGCGGTATCACTGGCCGAAGTAGCTGCTCCTCCTCCATCAACCTAGCCGCCAGCCAGGCATCACGGTCTATACGGACGCTTCCGCCCACCTCCTGCGGCAGCGCAATGCTGGGCAGTCTATACTCTTCTAGGCTACGGGCTACCTCCGACGGGCTGCCGTAGTGCACCTTGAGCCGCAGTCTCATTTCCCGTCCTAAGAAGTACTTGACAACAGGCAGGATGACGTAGTACGATATGGCCGAGGGGTTGATCAGATGAATGCCACGCCAACGTACTGGCATATTATCGTAAAAAAAGGGCAGGGCCCCGGCCCTCATGGCGGATTGATTGTACTGATTCGACGTTAGCCTCATGTTGATAACAAGGACAAAGCCGCGCCGACGGACAGCGGGATCGTTGGCCATCCGCTGGAAGAGGTAGAAGACAGCCTTCATCTGCGGTTGTTTTGTGTGTAGCGCAGATAAATGAGCATAAATGAGCATTGAGTCAACCCACGCAAACAGGTTCCCAAAGAATACACTAATATAATGCCAAGGGCGAAATGGAAACGTACCTTCAAAACAGTCGAGAACTTGCTACACAAATCTCCCCGGCTGGGATCCAAGAACAGCACGGCCCTACCGGCGCCATCCCTCTCCCCTTCCAGCAGGTGCCAATAATCATGCCGCAGAAAAATCTCCAATTCACTCGGGGTGAAGCATTGGTTCAGCGTCAGTTCACCACTCCTATTGTACGGGCAGTACGCCTCGGGTCCAAACACCGACTGCCTCACCTTCCAGTAATTGCATAGCTTCCGCGCCGCGACGGATGCGTCGTATCCCTCCCGCTCTAGAAAGGCGGAGCGGTAGCAGTCCCACCCCGATCCCTCGGACGCTGCTGCTTCTGCCGTGACGGTGGGAGGACATCGCCTCGTGGCAGTCAGGTAGGCATGCTTGAAGTCGGGGGGGAGGGAGGCAATTTCCTCATCAAGCCGAAGCAATGCCTGGGGGAGATGCATGGCGTGGGATTCCGATTCGGCCCGAGATAGACGGTCGAGCTGCCGCTGCGTTGCCTCTCCTCCTCCCGCTGCTGCTGCTGCTCCAGCTGCTGCTGCTGGTCCCCCCATGGACATGCCACCAAACTGCGTTATAATCCCCCGCAAATCCGTCTCGGCGTCAGCCAGCTCGGTGGGCGATATCGTCACCAGCTCCCGCTGCTCGTCGTCGGTAGTAAATTCCGCGGTCGGATCATATTCGGCGGTGGACATCTGACTTACCGGTACTAGGCCTCGCACTGGTGGCTGTATGGATAGCTGCTGTATCGGTGACGGTGGCTTCATGTCGCCGCTACCGGTAGACGAGGTGACACCTATGCTTGTGCCATGCCGCGCCACTCGTTGTATCATGTTACCGCCGTCCCCAACCTCGCCGTTGCTACATGATACCACTCACATCGTTGCCTGCTGCTGCTGCCCTGTCGAGCACATCGAGCAACGCCGCGCCGCTGCTAGTACTAGTACCCGTCGCTCCCTCGGACAGATCGGACATTGTGTTGGTACGATCGTACTGTCGTAACTTTTGCTGTTGCTGTATGCACTGCGCTTATGTATGTCATGTACCGGTACCATGGTACTAGCTCTCTACTCTCTCTAGGAGTACGAGTATCTATGTCATGTGAGTAACATGGGCCAAGTCAAGTGCAGTACTACTCTCTCTCTGCCTACTCTCTGTCTCCTAGAGAGACTAGTAGTAGGAATTCTCTCTCTAGTAGAGAGAATAGATCTGCTACTACGTAGTAAGTAGTTAGAGAGTACCTCTCGAACTTCTTCGGCTTCTTCAGAGGTTGCACCTCTCTATCTCTCGAAGACGAAAAACCCCTAACCCGACCAAAAATCATTTTGTTCACATCTTGTGGCTTTTTTCTGGCCAAAATCAACGCGTCAGCCAGGCATTTCAACAGCCGTGCCCCCCCGTCAAACCATTGCTGGTGATCCTTCGCTTGATTGCGCGCAAAGCGCTGTTAGTTCCACAGGAACTTTGGTAGGCGATAGAATGCCCTGTCCCTCTGGGGCTTCGTCTTCGCTGGATCGGTACTCTTTGTCATAACATCTGCTACCATATCATCGCCTGGGCAGTGCAGTAGCCCGTACTTCATACCTCTTTCGAGAGAGTTCAGGCGTTGACGAAGCGAAGGTTGACGAACACTAAGAGGCGCTTCGTGTCTGGTCGTTGTAGAACGGGTCCGGGCGTAATCAATTAATTTCTCGCGCGGTCAGCCTCGGACATTTCTCGCTAACACGCGAAAAGGGCTTATGTAGAATTTATTTAGGCCTAGTGTGGGACCGCTGGCACAGGCAAGCAATGGCCTCAACTTTTAGAGAGTGTAGGCTACTACTAGAGTGTGTATGAGCTCGTAGGCTACATGTACTAGTATGTAGCCTAGAGTAGGCTAGAGAGAGAGAGTAGCCTACAGCCTCTAGAGGTAGGCTATGTAGGCTACTATCTACTAAGTAATGTCATCGCGCGGCTGGCAGAGGCAAAGCTGAGCGCTGAGCGCACAATCATGCGAATGAAGCAATGGCCTCAACTTTTAGAATGCCGGGGCCAGACATTGAATCTCGCCCTAGTAACGATAATCAGCAGCAACAGCAGCAACAGCAAACTTCAACCCGCGCTGGCATCGATCTAACCAGCGCGGACATCGACGATATTATCAACGCTGTGGAAGAATACGAAGAATCCGTAATGGAATTGCCGCCTCCCACAATCTTTGTGCCATCAGCATTGGGCGACCAAGAGGGACACATAACACCCCCTCAGCATCATCGAGAAGATCATCAGCGTCATCGTCGTTAGATTACATGGCACTCTCGCCTACCGATCAGCACTTCCATTGTAGTAGTACGAACTGCAGCGCCGTTGCCCCCGAAACCAGCGACGTCTACTTTACTCTGGGGAGCGGTTCAGATGAAGTTCCAGTAGCTGAAAGAACAGGAGGTTCCATCGTTAGTGACGTCGCCAATAACAGCTTTGCGCTGTATGAGGACCTATACGATCTAATGAATGACATGCCACCCCTCCCTCCTGATGAATATTCTTCGCCCGCCACCGGCGCCTTTGAGAAGGTCGAGAAGGGTGCAGGAAGGAGTTCCAGTGCCAACAAGTCCCCAACAGATAGAGACAAGGCAGGTTGCAAGAGTGGCACATCTAACCGCAGCGGCAGTGACGAGGATCCAGGAGATGACAGGAAAACTCGTCGGTTCAAATCGTTTCACCAAGAAAAGTGGAATCAGCGCCTGACTGAGCTCCAACACTTCCGTAGACGGAATGGCCACGCGCTGGTCCCTCATACCTACAAGGCCAATCCCCAGCTCGCTCGTTGGGTGAAGAGACAGCGTCGTCAGTACAAGCTCCTTCAATGTGGAAAGACGTCCACCATGACAGCCGATCGAGTTGCAGTCCTGGAGGATGCAGGATTCGTTTGGGACAGCCACGAAGCTAGCTGGAGAGAGAGGGTGCTGGAGTTGATCACCTACAAAAACAGGTTTGGCAATTGTCTTGTTCCCAGAAAGTATAATGACAACCCTCCACTGGCCACATGGGTCAAATGTCAGCGCAGGCAGTACAAGCTGTACTGTGAGGTGAGTTTACAATGTAGCGTTGCCTTGTTGTACGAACGTATACATGTACTTGTATTCGCGTAGAGTATGATATATATTGTTGCATTGCTTTTGATACTAGGAATTCCTACACTGACAAAAACGTACATTGCCTACATACAATGCATCTTCGCACTTGCAACACAGGGCAAACCCTCTGGTCTGAATCCCAGTCGTATCGCAGATCTCGAGGCAGTCGGCTTCTGCTGGTCTTGTTCTGCTGCCTCTGTGTCCTCTCCCAAGCACTCATAAATGATATTTGGGATACTAGCATACATGATATATATATACACACACTTAACTTAACTTGAATAACATCGAACAGCTGCACCTGTCTTGTCTTTCTGGCACTGCAGTATGAACTTGAACGAAAACCACTTAAAACTAATAACTACAGTGTAGATGCATTGCATATATATTTCTTTGTCACACGTACACACGAAGGTAGGTCTTTAAAAAGCGTAGCCATACTAGTATCCTACGTAGCTTGTTATTGCTTATTCCTCCTTTGACGATTCGGCTGTCATTGCGCCGTCGTCATTATCTTTAGCGTCCCCTAAAGGAGAAGACGACTTTTCTTCTTCGGGTTTAGGAGTAAACGGGACAGCAGCAATGCTATCATCTGACGCACTGCGTGCTGCGCCAATCTCCAGCAAGCGGTTACCGCGCAGGACCCCGACGCCCCTCCTGTTGTCGTTCCAAATCCGAACGAACCGTTCGAGCACGAGTAGACTCGGGCTCCTCCTCCCTTCCCTCCCTTTTCCTGGCGGAGATGGCCGGTTTATATCGTCTCTACGGTGTATTCCGAGGGGTGGAGGAAGGGCGCCATTAGTAAATGTCGACTTTCCACCATTACCTTCAAGTCTACCCATTTCGACAATATGTTCCAAAGTAATATTCAAAATTACATCAACGATCATTCTAATAACATCCATACCAATCACCCGCAGGACCGCGTAGGAGCCCGTGGCCGAAGCGACGCAGTCGCCCAAGTCACGAAACGCAACGCAATGGAGAACGGCACATCCATCAGCGGTGTGAGGGCACGAAGGCAGAGCGCCCATACGCCGATACCAGTAGACGGCGCCTCTATTCGTACTTCTAGTATCGTTACGTTCATCAAACAACAACAGAAACAATAAACATTAACATATTAAACGTATAACAACAACAACAACAACAACAACAATGGTGAACGTGGTAAAGTCCAACTTCCTCGAAAAGTCTCAGGACCTGATCGATCGTCTCCCCTCGGCGGCATACGCCGCGATCGATCTGGAAATGACGGGCATAACCATCCCGGGGACCGGACGGCCGACCCGCGACGATACTCCCGAGGAGCGCTATCCCAAGCTCAGACCCGTGCCGGAGAAGTATTCCATCATTCAGGCCGGCGTGGCGTTGTTTCACGAAAATCCAGAGTTCACAGCCTGGGTCGAGGCTGCGAGTAGAGTAGTAGTAGGAGGGAGGCGAGAAATGAGAGCGGCGGCGGGCGGCGTTGATGGTAGCGACAGCTCCGACGACAATCAAGGACAGCAACAGCAGCAGCAGCAGGAGGAGGAGGAGGAGAACCGCCCGAATTCCTCGTCCGGAAGTACAACTTCTACCTCTTCGCTCCGCCGCCGACCGGCTACAGCAACAACGCTAACGACGACGCGCACGCAACGCGGGAGGTGGTGCTCAACCCGTCGACGATCCAATTCCTCAACGCGCACGGCATGGACTGGAACAGGTGGACGCGGGAGGGGGTGCCGTTCGTTACGGTCGGGAGGGCTGGGGAGATGTTGGAGAAATTCAGGGTGAAGCATGATCGGTTGGAGGAGGAGGCTAGGCTGGCCAAGGCTGGTAGGCAGCAGCAGCGGGCTGGTGGTGGTGATGGTGGCGAGGGGCAGAATCGATCTCCCAAGAGGGACAGGGTAAGGCTAACCCGGGCGGACGACGTTGCCTTCGTGGCTCGGACCATGGCGGGACTGCGGGAATGGATCGACAGCGCCATCCGTCCCCCGCCGCCCGTACCGCCGCCCGGACGCGAGGACGATCAAGCGCAAGCCGACGACCAAGACCAAGACGATGAAGAAGATGAGGTGGCGGCCCGACTTCGGACGGGAGCGGCTGGAGGGCAAGTCCCTCCTCCTCCCGTCGTGCAACGCCTTCCTCCGCCGTGCGCTGTACGAAAGCATCGAGGAGGAATATCCCAGCCTCCTCCTCGAAAGGGCCGACGGAGGACACATCCGCGTCCTCCGTCTGAGCGACGACGAGAAGGCGGAACGGACCGTGCGGTTGAAGCGCGAGGAGTGGAACAGGATCCACAGGGAGCAGATTGGCTTCACGGATGTGTTCCGTGCTCTCAGTGCCGCGTGCAGAGGACAGCTCGTGGAGGGTCCGGATGGGAAGGCCGTCATTGTTCCTTTGTCGGATGCTACTGGTACTGATGCTACTAGTGCTGATGCTACTGGTACCGGTACTGGTGACAATGATGCTGGTGGCAGAACGAAGGAGGAGGGATTGTCACGCTTTAGCCCCGAAGCTGGAACTCTCCGTATGTTTGACTACGAGAAGGTTTTGTTGGAGGAGGATATCAAGCGTATCGTCCCCGATGGAAAGCGAGGTGCAAAGAAGAAGGGGAAGTCGTCGACTCGTAGGCCTACTTCTATTTTCAAGATGACGAAGAAGAAAAGGAAGGCAATGAAGGAGGATGAGGACGAGGAGGCAGCAGCACGCCGCCAATAAGTCTGATGGAACCAATGCACAGATGCCGACCGAGCCTCGACATGTGCCAATTATCGTTCATAATGGTTTGATGGATCTGCTCTTCCTCCTAACGCACTTTCACTCCCCGTCGCTCCCCCCAACGTACGGCGAGGCGAAGAAACTGATACACAGCTACTTTCCCAATCTGTACGATACCAAGATCCTATCTACCGAGTGTAGTGACGCCGACGTCCGGATGGGAAATACGGCGCTGGGAGAGCTGTTCAAGAGCGTCTGTGGGCCGCGTTTGGACGATGGCGATGACGCCGTCAACTTCGACGAGGATGATGGGCGGCTCTACAGGGTGCAGGGTGAGGCTGCAACAGACGAGGACGATCCGGGTCAGATGCACGAGGCTGCATATGATGCGTTCATGACCGGTGCCGTCTTTCAGTACTTATGCAGGCGTATTATAAGGTCACATTTCTACAAAAACAAAGTATCTCAAGCTCGCAAGGGAAGAAGCAGTAACGGCGGCAGTGATGGCTACGGCGGCCTGGAGTTTTTGTCAGTTACACGCAATTCTAATCCGTTGGGACCCACTGCCGGTAGTACCGTTGACGAGGCAGGGTCATTCTTCGGGCGCAACAAGATATACCTAATGACGACAATGTATACAATCGATCTTGAGAATGAATATGGCGACGACCTTAGCAAGGGTATGTTACCTGAGACGACGTTTAGAGTGTCCGGCATTGAGCCGTCAATCAAAACCAGGGATATTATGGTGGCTATTAGGAATGGTCTTGATAGGGAGCTTGCTACTAGTTCCGGCAGTGCAGAAAGGCCGTCGTTCGATATTGTGTGGGTCGACGACGTTACGTTCATGGTAGCCACCCGATCACCAAACGATGGCTCCGAGATGGGGTCATTCCTAAACAGTAATGATCGCACTGAGATCATACAGAGGCATGGGAAGGTTATCGAACGTGCCCTACGCAAGGTGTATCTCCATCAGACTGTCATTTCGCTCAAGGAGCATCTTGAAAAGCGAAGCAATGCTAATCTGATCGCGGGCGCCGCTGGTGGAGGGGCGGAGGGTACAGTTGTATCCTCGGGGGGGCGTGGAGTCTTCCGCGGAACTATTGGTGTGCTGTATGATATGGCTTCTAACCTTGCGGGGTCGGTACTCGGTAAGAGAAGACGGGACAACGAAGACATCGCGGAAGAGAGTGCACGTGCTGATGCACCTGCCAAGAGGAGGAGAATTGTCGAGTAGCTAAGAAGTATAACACATACCTAACTACTCTCTGGAAAAGATGCCCTTAGATCTCGCTAAATCCAGAGATACCGCATACGAGTATGACAGTTAAAATATTGTGTCTATTGCTTTGCTGCACCAATCTTTCTGTTGGCTCTATTTCTAGCCTCATCGAGATAGTCGTACCACCGATATCCCTCATTGCATGCACACCCAGGTACTTTTTTACACCGTTCCGGATTTCTTGGAAAGTCTTGCTTGGGTTCTGGTGGCCCTCCATGTCGCTCTGGACATTGCCACCCCTTGGCCTGGGTGAAGTGAATAATTTTGATTTCATTCAGGTGCTCTTCCCAAAATCCAGAGAGCTGATTCTCAACGTGCGTCTGCGCATTGTAAGCCCAGCCAAGATCGGCGACCTGTCCCCACTGTTCTTGACCGACACTGCCGTCTAGTATTTGCGCATTCAACGTCCGGTTGGTCCGATCGGGATACACGGTATTGGTAAATATCTGATCACTCTCAAATCGTTTCATAAACTTTGGATCCTTGGTCAATTGATAAACTCGATTCATTTCCTCTGAGGATGTGTTCCACAGAACACTACCGGTGTTGAAGTGATACCACTGTCCGTGGTAGTAGTCGAGCGTACCCGCCATTCTGTATTTATTCTGCAGGATGCTGCAGCTCATTAAATCGTCTAAATTGCCAACCGTCAACGCATCGGCATCCAACAGCAGGACGCAATCATATTCGGCGAGGCCAATGACGGATATTTTGGTATACAGCGTCTTGTATCGTTCATATCGAGGGATGTACTTTTGTTCAACATCCACCCTGGGCGCCTTCCCCAGCGTCCATCCCACAGCTTCTAACATTGCAATCTTATCTTCTGGTATTGTGAACCCATCTCGTATCAACAATAGCTGATGGGTATCCTGTCGAGTAACATGATCCTGAAGACTCGCTCCGAGTGCCAACGCACCATTGACGTAGTCGGTACCCGTAAATACCTTATGATTGCCCTGTCCGTCGGGAACTCCGGCGGTTAAGAAACAAACTACGGCAGATTTGGCAGGTTTCATCGTTTCGCACGGTACCGTAATGCGAAGTTCCGGTAATAAGTCATCACGAGCCTCGTTAACCTTGTCGCACCAGTTTGTTGTTGTTGTTGTGACATCCAAAACATTTGATATGTCCTTCAAAGACTCAAGTCCTACCGAGCCGCCAACTCCGCCGCCAGTTTCAGGGTGTGTATATTGCCAATGGGCTGACAACCAAAAGCACGAGAGCGACCGCAAAGGACGCCCTCGCTATCCATTGGCCGCATCTGATCGAACCACTTCCGGAACGGGAAGACTTGGAGCCAATCACAACCATTATTTATTGTTCCTGACTCTGGACAACGACCCACAGCTGGCGATGACCACAGCTATGATAAAGAGCGCGCGAAGCGCAGAGAGAGATCGTCAATGGGCCAAAGTAGACTTCTTGGAATCGGACTGTGCACAGGGGACATAGATCTAGTCAGCTCTAATAATTGATTTGATGCTTTGGACGGTATCTCGGGGGCTCGGAGGGGATGGGAGATGGAGGCGGTCATGGTCGGTCCGCGTCGGTGATGGTTCTGGATATCGATACTCGACGGGGGGGGGATGCGGGGCTGCCCCATAATTCTTCTCCGTCGCACACCCTTTAGCGATACACTACGTAGTAGTAGCCCATACTCTAATATATCATGACATACTGAAGTACTAGTACATGTATGTAGATCTACTAGTACGAGTACTCTCTCTCTAGTAGAGTAGCTGCTCGTGAGGTCGGCACCCACTCAGACAGATGCTCGAAATGATAGGAGTACTAGTACGGCAAGTGCTGTGCCTCCATGTACTACAGACATGGCAACACTTTTCTTCTCGGGCGTCCAGGTCTCAATTCTACTATGAAGCTTTATCCTGCCGGCATTTATTTACTTTTCTTTCTTTGTGGAACCATCTGTAGCCTCATCTTTTCTTGGAATGTAATTGCTTAGTCGGAAGGCAAAGCTAAACCAAGTCAAACTAGCAACAGCGGTCAGTCTCGATAGTTCTTGGGCGCCAAACGAGCCAAAGGCATAACCCAAGCCCGATAAAACCAAGGATATTCCACTTTTTCCGAATCTGTTGCCAAATACTCCAATAACTTCCTTTCCTAAATATCTACTATCAAAGTCCAGAGGTACATATATCATCTCGTTCAGTACATTTCGAATAGAGTAGTCCATTACCTTGGCCGCAAAGAATGAAAACGCCACCAAATTCAGAGATGGCTGAACTTGCGTGGATAGAATACAGCACAGTGGCACGAAGGGCAAAATTCGCCATATGACTTTCACATCAACTCTTCTGAGAAAGATTGGCAAAACAATGAATTGAAAGATGCCACTCACACCATTGACGTAGGAATAAAATTTTCCCGTCCACGCTGCTCTTTCTGCATCATCAGATATGATATCCTTAAGCATTGTCACCATCCATATATTCAATAGAGTTGCAAAGCTCTGGAAGCTAACCACTTCATTAAACAGTGCCCCCAAAACTGGAACACGACGAAACATATCTAAAGACTTTGCAATGAGCCCCATTTCTTGTGATGAATTGCTTGTGCCCGATTTATCCTTTTCTTTCTTCTTTCTCTTCATATCTTCAGCCGGATCGAAATTATATCTCTCGGATATGCCGTATGCAGCATCGGCAAGAATCATAGAAACCACTAAAGTAGTACCTGCTACACCCAACAAGCCAGCTAACCCCATCTTATCAACGGTAATGCTTAGTATCGCTCCAGCTGCTGTTGACGATAAAGACGATAATCCAGCGATCGCTGAGAAGAGAGTTGCGCCCTCCTCAGCAGTTAGTACGCTCCCAATAAAGCTCCACTGCTGCGTGTATAGTAAGTGCGCATACGAATTCTGAAATATGAAGGATGCCCATATCAATGCCTTTGATGGAGTCATGTCGCCCACAATGGGAAGAGAAACACTAGAGGATGACAACAAACCTTCAGCGCCAACACCAAGTAGTGATGCACCGCCTCCTGACAAGCAGAGGAATACGGCACACAATAGGCCGCTATTACGAAGCGCAGCTCTTGGTCCGCGCAATCCCAGCTCTCTGCCATAACCTAGCAACATGAGAAAAGATAGCGGACTAACGCATGACATGGCTAATGGAAAGGCCCACGAACTACCACCAAAGCCTACTGTCTTTGATGTAAATAGAGACAGGTTCGATGATCTGGCGAATTCGTACCCAAAGAAGTGAAGTGCCATTGAAAGGCTCATGAGGAAAGCGGATTTCTTTACAGTCCACCGAGACATCATGGATACCTCGGCGCTCTGACCTCTCGGTGTTGATGATGCCGCTGCCATTATTATGTTGGAATTTCTTTTCAGCACTCGCTGGTGTGATACTACCGGCGCGATTACTGGAAGCCTCGATGTGGCTAACGGTGATTGTATGCGCGGTGGAAATATCGGTCCCAAGGACGAATCAACTGGATTTGTACCGGAAATTGCTGATGTACTACTACTGATGCTCGCATTATGTGGAACTGAAGCATCAATGATTCTGCTTGGTAGATTGCCAGCTCCTACCATTCCGAAGAGCGGTGCAAGAAGGCCAAAGCAACGGGTTTAAACCATACGAGTAGAAAGATGCCATTCAAGTGGTCAACATTCGAGGCTTCGGTCCTCTGATTTGCTTCGATGCAGAATGACAGAATGACTGCAAACAAAAATAAATGAGGGGCTGCTGCAAAAGATCACAGAAACGAATGCTAGAGAGTTCCATGGGAATCTGCACGTTGCTGCTGCACAACGCTCAGGTGCTGCAGTAGTACCGGTAGTCACCATTAGCTAGCTACTCTAGTAGCCTAATGTTACACTGTAGGCAATATTTTTGTATGAAATAACAAACGCGATACAATCCATCCTTCCACCGGTAATGCTCCAGCTGCATCCTCCTCCACTATCTCTTGCTTTTGTCAAAATATAAATATCAAATCATCTCGCCTCTCATGAATCTGCAAAGGTTAGTTTGGTGTCCTCGTAAAGGCTTATACCAAACCAGTCTGGCTCTCAAACGGCACTCATATTGGAATCCATGAAAAGGACACCTACATGGGCCGATCCATGACCACCGATCTCCTCCACTATCTCTTGTCAAATAAATATAATGATGTCAAATCATCTCGCCTCTCATGAACGGTTAGTTTGGTAACCTAGCAAAGGCATATACCGTCCCAGTCTGGCTCTTGAGGACACGCATGTTGGAATCCATGTAAAGATTATCTACATAGGCCGATCCATGACCACCAATAGGCCTATTCAGCGTGAAGCTGATAGTGCCATCGTCATCCATCCCGCCAGTTTCCTCAGGAGGATTAGCACCCATCATAACCTTGGCGGCAAATACTCTTGCTCGGCCAGACATCTTGCGCTTGGTTAGATGCGCTTCGCCGAATATTGCCTTCCAGTGCTCGAGGTCAAAGTCGTCATTGATTTCGATACTGCCACCGGTAAACCAAACGCTTAGTCTGGTGGGATGAGCTGGATCGGGAAGGCAATAACCAAAGGATGTCATGATGCCCTTGATGGGGAACCGTACATTCTGATTGGAGCACGACCGTCCCAGCTTAGAATCATGCGCCTCAATGGTAAAGGCTGTGATGATGTTGTAACTTCGTAAGACTGTGTCGCCGTTCTTGATTTCCTTCGAGAGGCTCTTGGGTACGGCCTCAACAAGTTCTCCACGTTCTCGAAGGGGGATGACCTCAACTTGATTGAATGAGCCCTGGATGCTGCATACTAGGTCAGTTGGACAGAACATATCCCATGCCATCCTACCTAGTGAGTAGAGGTATTCACCATGAGAGTTCTGGCCAAGACAGCCTTGGAAGTTGGGTCTCGACAGAGTAATCCACGTCCCCTCGAGGACAGGACGGTCGGTGGACATTCCACCCAAGTTGGGGTCATCGCGTGCATCCCAATCGGCCAAGGTGTGCAGGTCTGTCAATTCGTCGAGGGTCTCACGGAAGCCCTGACCCTGTGTGTCACCGTGATCGACGGCCAGTTCGTGCAGCAGACGCATCTTGGTGTCATGGGCCGACGCACTGATTGGCGACAGAATGCCTTGCTGAGACTCGAGAATGTGATGGAGATACGACTCCTCGTCGTCGACTGAATTCTTGCACTGAGATGCAACTAGATGATAGCGGTTGCGGCGCCACATCTTCTCACGGAGCCTCTCTTGGGCTGCCGTTCCTTTGACTTGCTTCTTTTTGGCGTAGCGTGGATACGGGATACCGCCCGACGAGATATTGTTGGTAGCCATTCTTACTCGCTCTGAACTTTTTTGGTTGCTCTCCTTCAAGCAATGGAAGAAATAATGAAATATCGGCTGGAGTTGATTGTCTTCTTTCTGCCTGCAAATAGAACTCGGCCTCGCGTGGTGAGTTTAGAGGGCCAACCCCTCCTGCCCTTCTTCCCTTTTATCGGCCCGTTGCGCTGTGCGCGCTGTTGCCGTCCGACGACTGTCGCTGGGCGCATCCTGAGACGTTGACTGAAGCGAAGGTCACATCACATGTCATATCCGCAATCGTCATGCAGGCGTCTGCAACTGCATGCTGCGGCCGCGGGCCGTGTGACACGCGAACGTCATCGCGAGGCAGGCGGGCTCGCGCTCTGCCCGATGATCACTTACTTCGGCTCACCAGATCAGATGAAAGAAAACAGATCCTACAAGTTAAGTAGATCTACATGTACTACACGTAGTAGTAGCCACTCTTTTGCTGATTATTTCTATAACCAATACTAATAGTAAGAGCAGAAACTACTGGCTCTACAAAGGTATGCTGCATGGTGCAAGCACAGTGATAGCCTCTCTTTCATGTTGATATCGAAATATCATGACACATACATCTTCGCGTTGTCTACATACAATGTAATCTAATGCGCCAAAGGCTGAAAGTGCATCTTGACGACCCTTCCATGAACATTCCATCCATCCTGAAACGTTATAGTCTTCTTCTTCTTCTTTTTCTTCTTTTTCAATTCCCTTCTGCCACTCTCATCGTTCCCTCCATCCTCTTCCTCTTCGTCGTCCTCGATCTCCCAATATGTGTACGTTAGCACCCAAACCTGAATGTTGTTGAAAGCGAAAGTTGACGAAAGGCAGAGTAGCGAAGTATATGTTAGAAAGGTATCAATTACGATGTCATAAATTTGCTCTCGAATTGTCAGCCAATATATCATAGAATATCTCACCTTGTCAAAATCTCTCTTTTTGTACTTGAACGGGCAGCCCTGGTTCTCTCCGCACCCGAGTGACTGAGCCAGAGTGGCAATACGCTTGTCTTGCCAGCTAATTACCGTGGATTTATCACAAAGCTCGCCTGATCCCAAATGATGGAAATGCTCCATTGCCAGCCGCCGCTCGCCTCCATCCGAATGCAGCACGGTAATATCAACACCGGCCTTGTCGCTCAGAGGAGTAAGAGTTTCAATCTCACGCAAGTTCACTTGATCGTCCCCCTCACGTACACCATCTCTATCACGCTTCATAGCATAAATCGTCGTCGGCAACGGCCACTTGGCCCCATCACCAAACAAAGTGGGGATATATTCCGCGCGTTCCAACCCAACAGCAGAACAGTGCTGATTGCCCTCCTCATCTTCAACCCCTAGTTCATCGTCAGTGGTAAACTCGCAATGCCTCATTATAATTAGAGTAGACTGGCAACCCGATGAAACTTCACCAGCAACAGTATCAGCATTGAGCAAGTCAATCTGCTTTTGTGCAGACATGTTGTCAATGGAATCGGTGGTAAAAACGGCCACAATGAATACAATAGCAGCCACCGCCACTGAGAACCAGAGACATGATGAGAAGGTGCACAACGAGTTTTTCTTGCGAACGCCAATGTCGAGAGAATATTCCTCGCCCATACCATCGATGAGGCCCGTCCGTTCACATGGTTTCAGGCAAGCGGCGACCATGATAGTTTTTTTTTTCTTAGCCTCTGAGAAAAGATGTGATGACGCGACCTGACTTCTTGTGCACTTGCTTTCGGGCGAAGGGGGGGGGGTATCTTTCTTTGTGTGGCTTGCAACGAAAGGCGAGGGCTCTGCCGCCTGAATGGTGAGTGGTTCGCATCGCAGTCTCATCTCATCAACCTGAACACAATATCCAAGACTGCGCGCCGCCGCAGTTGCAAATGATTGACGCACCGTCGCGACCAATCGATCCGCCGGCGCCGAGCAGATACTACATGTAGTAGAGGGTCAACCATGTCGTGATACTACAGTAGATTCTCTAGTAGAGTACCACCGGAACGGGCGGTAGTGTGCAGCAGCGGCGCAGCGGCCGGCAGACACGGCAAACGATGATGCTATCTTTCCGCTTCCTCAATCCGCGCCTAGTTGATGAATATCCGCATGATTGGCGTGATGTTTGCTATCGCGCGTACAAGGACTATCCCGAGATAAAATGCGCCAACCTGCCACCTAACCGCTGGCGTTTTCTCGGAACGTGGTTCATATCACCCGAACGCCACTTTCAGGAATGGGTTGGCTTCATCCTCGTCGGCGCGTTGATATTGGCTCTAGTTGGACCAAAGTTAGGACGTATTGACGAGGTCAACGACCGTGCAAGTAATAGAACCGGCACGTCACAACTCCTCTATCCAAAACTATGGATGAAGGTTGCAACTCTCACATTGTACCCCTACGTTGCCTGGACAAAACTGCACTGGGAGGGATCAAACTATCCAGGTAGATGGTTGTTATTTGTTGGTATGCCGGTTGGTACGCTCTGGATCATGTCGGCGGGGTTCTCGTTTATATCTCCCTGGAAATGTATTGACTTTCGAAATAGACTACTACAAACTTGGCTGTCCTTCCTACCCTCCCTCTTTCCTGTCCTGTTTTCGTTGGTTAGTGATGTTTCGTCGATACTTCGTAATGGTGGCAACGACGTCTGGGATGTACTTTACAATGTGGCATATATGTGTCATGTTTTATATCTATTTTTGGTTCCACTTGCTTATGTGATTTGCGGCGAACTTTCAATGCGTCCAGCGATGTTATTCGGTAGCCGGAACGCCGAAAGCAGCGGCATTGGTTCTACCCTTCGTCTGCCCACTGAGTGGATCATGTGGCAAGCTGTTGGTAACGCCGTAGCGTCTATATATTATGTGGGTATCATCACTCCGGCATCGATTTATGCTGGTCTTAATGTAAATGAAATGCTCATGCCATACAGCGCCAACGCAACACAAAGTTATCGAATACATTATATGCTTTGGTGGTTCACATATGGATGCGGCATTCGCTTCCTACTTTTTATAGTTGAGTTGCTAATAGAGGCCATAAGGAGCCGTTTGTCTTCGCGGCAAATAAAGCGGAGAGAGTAGCATTCCGCTTTCGCTGCCTCTTTCATTAAACTAGGCACTCTTTTGCGATACCTTCCTTGTATTCTGTTACAATACAATAAAATACAATCATTCTACGCTCACATAATTTGTATTTTTGCGAAACATAGGAAATAGTAGCGTCTACATGGTATAGCGCATCACCAGTCCTGATCCCCTTCGGTACTTCCACCAGTATCCTTGGAACTTCCTTCTTTGTTCGTCTCGTTACTCTCGGAAGGAGTTGCTGCAGTAGATTTCGCATCGTCCATAACTTTGGTAAGTGACAGTTCCGGTACCTTCAACTGCACACATAATAGCTTAAACTTGGCCCGTATCCGTTGCATCCTTCCAGATATGTCCACTGCTTTTCCATTCGTTTCTATCGCTGCTGCCGTCTGCGTTCCCTCGCTATCATTACGCAACACATCAACATGATCATACTCGACAACGCCAGAACTGGTGGGTATCTCCTCACGACGAAATATCTCATCAGGTGAGGGAAATCCGTCGATTGCTTCAATCAGTTCATCGATAGACTTTTCAATCTTTTGCATACGCCGTATAGAATTGGAATCATCCTCCGCCTCTTGAGCCATTGTTGGCAGCACCTCAGTCTGTATTGTCGTAGCGACCCCATGCATGTATCCTAACTCAATACCAACCTCCAATCCCTTCTGATGTCCTAGCTTTCTTCCCTCGTCATGTCCAGCTTTCAATCCGGCGGCATGACCTTCATTGCGCCCGCTGTCAAAGTTTGATTGGTATGGGTCTAAACAAAGATCTTCAAAGTTGGTTTCAGGTGATGAGGAAGGAGGATCTGCCCGCGGCGGTGGCCTGATGGGCAACGACATTTTGTCTTAAAAGGGGGGGAATCTGTTAGTTACGAAAGCTGCTGGTCGCTAATGAGGTTTGCGAGCAAAGAGCGGAGGGAGAGGATGAGCCTTCGGGTGGGCATAAGGTACTACTGGTAGGTATGTCAGGAGCTTTCGGCCGGATGAAGTGAGCGGAGATGCTGGCGACCGCGGGATGCCGACCGCGCGACCGCGCGGCGCCTCTCACCCTTCGCGCGTGGCGTGGCGCGTGACCGTGTGCTGGTCGCTGGCGCACTGCTTCCCGCTTTTTCGCACAGCCATCGAAATCGCCAGGGATAAGTTAGTCAGTCATTACATGACTATGTAGGCTAGAATACCGGTAGTGATGGCGGCCCTCCAACAACAACCACAGGGACCAGCAGTAGACGCTCTAGCCGAGTTTCAGGCGGGCGTAACAGCCGCTCTCCGCTCTTGGTCGGCCCTCCGAACAGCCGTAGAAGGCGATTGGGGCGGCGTGGATTCCAAGGCCAAGGCCGAAGATCTCCGGGCCAACATATTCGAACAATTCGATGCCTCAGGCAAGCCCAAGATGGCACAAGAGGAGCTGGAAGATAATTTGGCGTCGTACATGGAGGAGGAGTTTAGCGTCGTCCTCGAGGATGGAAGTGAACGACAACTTGCAGATGTTATTTACAGAATGTATGAGGGATGTAGGGTGGGCGATGTTACTCTCGCTCGACAGGTTGTGGCCAATGCTCAGGCTGTTGTTGCGGCCATGCCAGCGCACAAGGCTGTGGTGCAGACTGAAGGTGAACTGGATGAGGACGACGACGAGTAATGATGATGAAGGTGTTGGTAGTACCGTCGATCAGGTAATGACGGCGCAGCAGGTGGCCTCGTCGTATGCCTCGGAGGGATTGTTTGGTCCGCTGCCAACTTCCAAACCGGCTGCCAGTGTCCCGCCGCCGAGACAGCTGGGTGAGGCTGCACCGGAAAAGCCACAGGTTGAGTTTGACGATGACGGATTTGCTCCCGTAGTGCCCCGTAAGGGTCGTAAGGCAAGATGAGGGTTGGAGTAACGTTGAGTTCCAATAGCACGCAGCTAATAATGTATTAATTTCAATGGGCTTTACAGAGTGAAAAGGTAATACTACTATCAAACTTTAGCGAAAATGCAACACTAGGAACATACATATAATATTTTTGGAGTCTGAGAATTCCCTCATACCAAAACCTATGCTTCAAGCTCTCACAGCATGGCCACATAGACTACGATTATGCCATTCCAGTAGGCCTAGTATCGAATCTAAACATTGCAACATGCATATGAGGGCTAAACTTGTTTTTCAACGTCAGGTTCAACTTGACTTCGTAGTACACACGGAATGCCAGCCTGCTACGACGTAGTTGTAGTAGTACTACACATATCTTGTTCAAATAAATAAATACCCTTTATCGAAAAGTAAAGATTAGTCTACAGCCAAATCAAGTATCAGAGGAGACAGCACTGCATTCCGCGCATTCCTCCAATAAGTTCCAACCACAAGTCAAGTCAACTTTATTAACTCGCCTCGCGGCCTCGCGCAACGCAACCAAACGCCTCCCCCGTTGATAAATGCATATCTCTGCATTGTCAAAGAGAAGACGAACTGTGCGCAGATGTTCATTTCATAACACCAATAATATTTTATCAATTCATTTTCATTGGTGTGTGCGTGAGAGTTAGTTTAATCCGACTTTCCGGCGCTGGCGATATTGCGCTTGAGCTCGTCGATCTTGGTGTCCAGGCGCTCCTCGGCCTCCTTCTCGAGCTTCTTGATCTGGGCCTCGAAGTCCTTCTCCTTCCACTCGGGAGGGGCGGTCCACTCCTCGGTCTCGGCGTTGAGGGAGACGGATCGGGCGAAGGCCCTGTCGTTGTTGTTGCGACGATAGGTTGTGGATTGAAATAGAGAGAGAGAGAGAGATGTATGTATTATGGGTGAGGAGAGAGGAAAGGGCGCATGCTTACGAAATAATTCGAGACAAGGGCACCTGCAGAAGATGTGTGTATCTTCCAACACATGATGCGATAACTTTCGTCAGCCTTCCTCGTTACAACACAAGTCGGTAATCGGCGGTACGGCCCCGCCTCCACATTATGACGGCCATCTCCTCGGAGGCGCGTGCTGGTGTTCCATTGGTTACCGGTAGGTTCATTCCACTCGATTGCTTTGGTCCAGTCCAGCAGGCAACAAGGCCCATTCTTCTAGTGTACCAGGTACCGTGGAAAGCAACACACACTACCAACGTAGTTCAACCACTGCTCCCATCAAACTCCCTCCCTCTGCGGTGGTATCGCTCGTCGTTTTTTTTTTCTCCTTCCACTCCCGCGATTGCCCCAATCGAACGAACCCGAAAACTAGAGGAGCTACAGCTGTAAGCACACACACAACTTACGATGGGGAGGGGGCGAATGCGGCGGCGGAGCCGACGAGGGCTAGGACGGCGAGAACACGCATGGTTACCGACAACAAAACAGAAAAAGGGGGGTTGTGGAGGAGGAACAAGCACAGCTGTCAGCGAAGAAGGAGGGAAAAGCAAGGAAAAATCTGCGGTGACGTACGCGAGGTGGTCTGCAGGCATGAAGAGTCGTCATCTCAACAATGAGTCATGTAGTCCCGGCGGAGGCGAGAGAGCCAGCCAGCTGTTTTCTTCGCCTCTGCGTCATCAGGCCTTTTTTCGTTTGCCTTCGGCATTTTCGCCTTCGCACCTTTTGCAATGCCTCTTTTGCTGGCTTTCGCCGTTTTTGGATCTCTGACTTGCTTTGGTTGTTGCCGATGCCAGCAGAGGGATGGGTATGTCTGACCCATCTTCCAATACTAGTACACCTTCTTGGCATTACCTCCATCTATCTGTGCAATAATACGCTTACTCAGCGACTTGTAACTAAAGAGAGTCGAGTCGTCTAGCTAGCTACTAGTAGTCAAAGCAAAAACGGGAGGAGAAATAAATAATAACGAAATTGACGACAAGATAGATACGACGGCATTCTTTTTTTTCACCATATCGGCAGTAGATCAGTTTCGAGCATGTTGGCCCTCCGATCTGCCCTCAAGCAGGGCATCAAGCGCAGTGCTGCCTCCACTGCCTCCACTGGCACTACTGGACTACCACCAATGCGTCCAGGTCTTCCGCCGTGGCACGAGCACGCGCTCGCTCTCTATCGACCCAAACCCAAATCCAGGGCGACTACACCATCGTAGATCACGAATTCGACGCCGTGGTAGTCGGCGCCGGCGGCGCCGGTCTCCGCGCCGCCATGGGCCTGTCCGAAGCCGGCTTCAAAACAGCCTGCGTCTCCAAGCTGTTCCCCACCCGCTCCCACACCGTCGCCGCCCAGGGCGGCGTCAACGCCGCCCTCGGCAACATGTCCGAGGACGACTGGCGCTGGCACATGTACGACACCGTCAAGGGCTCCGACTGGCTCGGCGACCAGGACGCCATCCACTACATGTGCCGCGAGGCCCCCGCCGCCGTCCTCGAGCTGGAGGAGTTCGGCCTCCCCTTCAGCCGGACCGAGGACGGCAAGATCTACCAGCGCGCCTTCGGCGGACAGTCGCTCGACTTTGGCAAGGGCGGCCAGGCCCACCGATGCGCGTGCGCCGCCGATCGCACCGGACACGCCATGCTCCACACCCTGTACGGCCGCTCGCTCGCGTTTGACACCACCTACTTCATCGAGTACTTTGCCCTCGATCTCATCATGACCCCGGACGGGCAGTGCGCGGGCATAACGGCCCTCAACATGGAGGACGGGACCATCCATCGCGATTCAAGTGCCAAGAATACCGTGCTGGCCACGGGCGGGTATGGTCGGACCGTACTTCAGCTGCACCAGCGCCCACACCTGCACCGGCGACGGCAATGCCATGGCCATGCGCGCCGGGCTGGCCAATCAGGATGCCGAATTCGTTCAGTTCCATCCCGACCGGCATCTACGGTGCCGGCTGTCTCATAACCGAGGGCTGTCGCGGCGAGGGTGGCATCCTGCGCAATTCCGAGGGCGAACGGTTCATGGAACGGTACGCGCCGAGTGCCAAGGATTTGGCCAGCAGGGATGTGGTGTTCGCGGGCCATGACGATGGAAATTCGGGAGGGACGCGGTGTCGGGCCCAAGAACGATCACATCTACCTGCATTTGGATCATCTGCCCGCCGATCTGCTAGCCGAGCGTCTCCCCGGGTATCAGTGAAACGGCCGCCATCTTTGCCGGCGTTGATGTTACCAAGGAACCCATTCCCGTCCTGCCCACCGTCCATTACAACATGGGTGGCATTCCGACCAATCATCTTGGTGAGGTGATCCGGTCGAACTTTGATTCCGACTGGTAACTTCGTGGACGATGAGGTCGTACCCGGCCTCTTCGCCGCCGGAGAATCGGCCTGCGCCTCCGTCCACGGTGCCAACCGTCTCGGTGCCAACTCCCTCCTTGACATTGTCGTCTTTGGCCGTGCCTGTGCCCTCCGCATTGCCGACATTGCCAAGCCGGGCGATGCCGTCCCCGACGCCGGAGCCGACGCGGGGATGGAATCCGTGGCCGATCTCGACAGGCTCCGCTACGCCGAGGGATCGACGCCGACCGCCGAGATCCGATCGGACATGCAGGCCGTCATGCAGGAGCACGCCGCCGTCTACCGCACGTCCGACCTCCTGGCCGAGGGCAAGACCAAGATTGATGACGTCGTCCAAAAGTTCTCCGACGTCAAGGTTACCGACAAGTCTCTCATCTGGAACACCGACCTCGTCGAAACGCTCGAATGTCGCAACCTCCTGGGCAACGCCGCCACCACCATGCACAGCGCCGAGGAGCGGAAGGAGAGCCGCGGCGCTCACGCTCACGAGGATTATCCCGATCGCAACGACGATGAGTGGATGAAGCACACCGTCGCCTACTTCGACGAGGATAAGGGCAAGACTGATGTGAAGTACCGTCCCATCCATTACTACACGCTGGATGAGGAGGAGTGTGCCACCGTACCTCCTGTTGCTCGAGTCTATTAGAAAGACAAGTCAAGTGGCACAGGAGATCAGATACCGTCACAATTCATTGTGAATAGATAGATGAAGGGCTTGGATAGGTGTCACTTGTATTTAGATTTTTGTTACTAAATTATACATAGATGTCTAGTTTAGACTTCACATCCAGCGCGAGTTCTCTTCTTGCAAAGGGTTACCTCATAACTACAGTACCTTCTTACTCTGGAGATTGAAGATACAGATAGATGTACATGAAAGCTATCTTCGTTCGTACTTTATAAGGTCCAAGTCCTTCTTCACAGATCTCAGCTCATCTGTCATGAGCTTCGCTTTTCGAGCGAGATCCTCTACCTCGTCTATCTCCTGCTGGACTACAGTCTGTACTCGTCCCAATGCCTTGCGGCGCTGACGCTTCTTACCATCCTGGCGCTGGCCTTTGTTGCCAGGATTGCTTGAGTTCGGTCTCTTCTTCTCGCGATTTGGTGCGTATTGAATAGCGGCTCTAATTATATCATCTGCAATCCCTGGGCTCTTGGCGTTTGCACGCATCAAACGGCGGTACCTGTCTGTCTTCGACACAGACTCGTAGTTCTGCACTAAATATTCGACAGCGGCCGATTTCAATTTTGAGCATTTCATCGCATGTGCAAGGCGAAGAAAGTCGCACACGTTGTCGATGCTGAAGCCTAATGAGGTGATTTTTGTCTCGGCAATTAACTTCATTTCCTTGCAGGCGCATTTTGAAGTGCAGAACTTGTTGTTACAAGTGAATCTCTCAGCCACCACCAGCAAGTCTATCATTTCTCTCCTTGACATGTTGTCAAAGTCTGGAAGCCCGCCTCCGTACACGAAGCGCAGCAGTCGACAAAGTGCTGTTGCGTCGACGTCTTGAAGATGGATTCTGATAGGACGCGTTGTGCCAATACCAGTAACATGCATCCTGCTCCAGAACCCATGGGCTCTGGACCTAAGAATAGTTGAGTGGGCGTACACGATTACAGGACTATCTTGTCCCTTTCCGGTCAGACAGATTGCTACGTCGAAGTTATCGGTGTTGGCGTTGTCGATGAGACCAAGATCTAATAGAGTTTCTGCTGCATATGGGCCAAAAACGGGAAGGCTCTCTGATGATGACGACATCTCATGAAATCTCACTTGAAAAGAGCAAATACAAACGGTCAACTTTTTTAGCCCTTGGTTCAACCGCACTGCCTATAATATATGAGCATGGAGCAGTTGTATGTACGAGATCCTAGTAAAGCTGAAATATTTCTGCTTCACATAAAAGTCTCGGTTCAAAAGGTAACGATACGACTCGACTCGACACTTGACTCACTCCATACTCCTACCGGTACACTGTACTCTCAGACTTCATAAAAAAGCAAAACACATACAAAATATGTGCCACGGCCGCGTCATACTGTAACTTCTACGCTCGGACTAAAACCAGCAGGGCACTCTTTTGCGATACATGCATGTGCCCGATCGAAGAATCGAATCGAAGGAATCGAATCGGATCTACAGCTGTAATTCCGTGCTGTAATCGAATCAATCACTGATCGTAATCATCAGCCAATCAACTGTACCATGGTAGCAGCTGCTGCGCAGTCGTCGGGGGACGAGTATAGCTGAGACTAGAAAATTTCTACCTAGAATTATCTGACTTTTCTACCGAAAAAGTACCTGCAACCTACACGATGTCAGGACCAGGGCCACTACAGTCTGTGCATAGTATCAATACATGACATGCATGAAGACAATTAGTGCAATCCTCGTCCGTCATTCTCGAGTAGGCTGGCCGTGCTCGGCTACCAGGATAGAACAATAGTTTTCTCCACAATATCGCTTGTATTCGCGCGTAGTGATGCTTCTTGCGACGTACTGATTCGCATCAAGCAAAAAGCATCCATTACTACGCGCTTACGAGGATCAGGACATGTAGGCAGTACCGCCTGCCTTGAGCGCTTCGTCGGGAGCTCTTCGGTAGTATTTCTCAGATTGCTCATCAGTACCCTCGTCATACGGATGTTCTACCAAATCAAGGAGCTCCTTTATCATGTACTCATCGCCATTGGCGGCCTTGCCATAGGCATCTACCAGAGTTCTTTCTCGTAGAATATACTTGGGATTGGCTAATCGCATCCTCTCCTCCGCGGACATGTCCTCGCCAGTGGCAGCATCAGCGGCGACTCCCTTGGCTGAAGCTCCATCCTCCTTATACGACGCAACGAGCGTTTCTCTCCATTCCTTAATCCACTTTAGATATTTGGCTCTTGATTCCGTGGAGAGCTCTTCGTAGAATGGACTTGAGCCTGCTCTCTTGCCATCATCGGCCACGAGTACTTCCAGCATATCGCCATAATCCGTCGATGCGTCTGATGTGACGGGGAACTGCTTGACAACCTCGTACAGCTGTCTCCAAAACATGGTCCAGTCTACCCTCGTCTCGCGGAATAGCGGCTCTAACTCCGACCAAAGTTCGTCGGCTGCCTCATCGGTAGGATGGAAGCCGAGCTTGGCCCTGAATACTTCATCAACTTTGCCCTGAAATATCGTCGCACCTTCGGCCATGAGCTCTTCTTTGAACTTACTGGCCTCCTCGGCGCCGCAGTGGGCAGAGATAACAGGCAAGACGCTCTCTACCATGACGGCAAAGTTTGTGAATCCTGCCTGAGGCTGGTTGAGGAAGCCAAAGTGCTCCCCAGAGCCGGTCCACTACAGAAGAACAAGAAGGAAACAACGGATAGGGTAAGATTCGACTTTCGGTAAAAGTACTAGTAGTACAAGACCGAATAAAGGCAATTCCACGGTACAACTTACCTTGGCATACAATGGATGGTACTCATCAACGAATCCAAAGGGTCCGTAGTCCATTTGACGGCCGCCTACTAGACAGTTATCGGCGTTGAAATTACCCTGCGTGAACCCGACTCTGATCCATCCCGCAACCATTGTGGCAATACCATTCATACTACACTTCAACAGAGCCTTGGCAGCAGATCCAATATCATCACTGTCCTTGTAGGGATCATAGGCCGTTTTTGGAAACTCTCGATACGCGGCATGCCATATGAGCTTCTCCAATGCCTCCCATTCTGGCGTGGACGTATCGTACTGCTTCCCGTCCTTACCACTAGCCTTGGTGGCTCTTCGGGCGAACAAATCCAAGTGTCCAACCCTAACAAAGCTAGGACTGACCCGACAGGTGATCGCGCACGGCTCTTCAATCATGATATCAGGATTATCCCTCGCCTGCACCTGAAGCTGGGCGAGTATCTGACGCTTCTGAGCATCGGTGTACTGCGCCAATCGCGGATCGTCCATGCTGGGTACCTTCCGCTTGCTGTCTTCGGAATACCACGGCCTCATGGACGTATCGCCGTCCGGGCCGTCGCTGACCACCAAACTCAGTGCCCGGGTAGTCTTCACGCCCAAATGGTGCATCGCCTCGCTCGCCAAGAATTCCCGTATCGACGAACGGAGGACGGCGCGACCATCCGCACCGCGACAAAACGGCGTCGGTCCGGCACCCTTTAGCTGCATCTCATATCGCGGCGAGGCGGGATGTTCGGCATGTTCCGGGGATACGGTAACTTCGCCGATGCTAATGGCACGACCGTCGCCGTATCCATCTCCGGTGCCAAAGGGACAGTTGGACGTGTAGCGCGTCCCCATGATGGAGAGCGCGTACGGAGTTGCCCAAGTGGCGCCGAATCGCTCCTCGTCGGTGGTGGAAGATAGGCCGGCAAGGGCATCGGTGACATCTCCCGAAAAGAATTTGGTAAATTCCTCGGATTTGACAGCCTCCTCGCCAAGTCCGAGCCGACGGGCCATGTCATTGCTGTGAAGGATCAATCGAGGATTCTTCAGCGGTGTCGGCTGAACTTCCACGTAGTGACCATCGAACACCGGACGCTTGGAGCGGTTGAACAGAGGATCGTCCATGGAGGAATGACGAGTGTGTATCATCGCACTGCGCCTGGAGGATTCGGACTCGGCGTCGAGATGATTGAGCCACGTGTGATCGAAGTTGTTGGCGAGGGCGTTGAGGGGATGGGATTGCTGCTGCTTCTTGCTCGTTCCTTCTTCTCCGTTGCTGGCGCCGTTTGCTGTTACGGCCTCAGCCTCGGCGGCAGATGCGCTCGGGGACGACATTTTACGTGATGTACTTTTACTTGTTGAGGAAGAAAATGCTGACGCAGGTCGTGCTGAAGAAGGGGTAGCAAAGGCTGATACAGGACGTGCACCAAAGTGGTACCGGTAATAGTAGGACGACGGGAAGGTCGTGGTCGTGGTGGCAGCTGCAGCGACTAGACCGATCGTGGTCGCCGCTGTTCCTGGACGGACCAGTCGCATCTGCTGCTGCTGCTTCTGGGACGTGGACGCAAAGGTTGACGCTGGGACTAGTCTACGAGTACGGGCAGCGGCGGTACGGAGCAGGAGAAGGGAAGAACTTGCCATGGACCTGACCAGTCGAGAAATGAGACCTCATTGCGTTAATGACGTGTTGCGCATCCCAGCAGTCATTCAGCAGAGTTAGTTCCACTCCGAAAGGGGGGTCCCCGAATTCGAGAATCTTGTATGTAATGTACGGTATGTAATAATGGCGTATGTGACGAATTCTCATATTCGGTGCTGCACGCAAGCGCAACTTTCTCTTCGTACGTCCATGGTCGTACGGATTCATGTGCTACGGTAAGTACCTTTCCCTTTCGATCAGTTTTCGAGTTAGGCGTGTTGAATCGTCCTTTAACTTCGGCTTGGAATTCAGTTTCGGGCTTCTCACCGGAACCAAAATATGCTTTTTGTGAATCGTACTCGGTACGGATTTGCTTTCGATTCGCTGAATTTCAGCCGAAACCGACAAACCAAGCTAACTTCCAGTTAATACCGCTTATATAGAACAATACTGTACACTCTTATTGTTTGTATCTATCTACATACAAGTTGTGTAACTCACTGGGTTCAGGTGCCGTTTGGAACCGAATTTGGAACCGAATTTCGGAGCGAGTTTTTCGGTTCCTGCACGCCTGACCACTAGAGAAGCAGATGAGAACCCACCGCGACCACCGCACTTCAGCACCGCGCGCCTTTATCCATCCGCATGGCCGAGCGAGAGCCTTTTTATCCGCAAAGACCCATACTCTCTCTACTACACATACTCGTACATGTAGAGAGGCAAGGCACCGGCGGCAATACCCTCGACGACCAGCACGATGGCTTCCAACGCCGACGGCGATAGGGAGCAGGATGCACCCGCGGGCGAGGCCGACGACATCTTTGACACTGACGAGGCAGGTCTGCCAGAGATGTCCGCCGCCAGGACGACCAGGCACAACCAAAGCGTCGTGGTGTCAATAACCAATGTCAATGAGAGGAATATGCCCAGGGTACAGGATCATTTCAGCCTGCCGGCACCGTCGAGTGAGGTACGGTTCCGTCGGTCCAATGTCCGCATTTACGAACAGCCCAACTCTCAGTTCATACTTCAAGAGCATGCCACCGCTAAGAACGTTGGTAATAATGGGTCTAACTTTGGAGATGACCAAAATTTGAACATGTACGTTACCGTCAAGGAGACAAACGATTCATCGTACGGCCTAACTTTCCTCAGAGCGACTTACAGCCTTATCGCTATTTTCATGGGTGGTTTCCTCTTCATATTTGGCCTGGTACTTCTGCTCTTTCTCTTCATTGATTTGGCAACAGCGCTCGGTGTGGTTCATGGGGGGGCCTTGCAGATTGAAGCATTCGTCGCGATCATATTCAGCATTCCGGTGTTCGTGTACAGCTTCTCCATGTTCATGTCCATCGCAACGAGCTTCGTTGTCGATACGTGGAGTGGACATCCCTTCCTCCGCACATTCGGCAACTGGAGCGTCGTGGTGACGGACTGGGTGGCATTCACCATGTATCTCGGCATCCCGCTGCTCACCTTCATCTGTACGCTTATGATGAGATTAGATGACTGGTGGGGTATATCTCTCATTACGTGGTTTACTACCGTCGTACTGTTCTGGGTGTTCTTCGCTGGGTGTGTCATCTATTACGAACTGAGCGCTTGTTTGTACCTGATCGGTGAGGCGGACCCAGAAGTCAAGGACAAGAATCTGGGCATATTCGGCAAGATTAAGCTCGCCATAATCCATGGTTATAGAGTTCGCTTGGGTGGAGTGAGACGGGAGCTTTACATGATAGACGGGAATATGGTGATGCCAGAGGATGGATCTTATACTGATTCAGATGTCGAGCCGCATATGGTTAGAACTTCTATATACTCCAAAATTACGCTGCTGAAGTGCCTTGGTTGCATTTATGAGCCTTTGGATCCACCAAGGCGTCAATGGACAATTGATGAGGTTCGGGGGAAAGTCCCATTCATAACAAAGAATGCGTGGTCGCTTGAGAAGTTATTCTGCGTGGGAGGGAGAACTGCTTCTATTCCGGTTGTGGCCGGACCATCTGCAATCACTAGGAAAGAGGCCACTTCCAGCTTTGTGTGTGCCATCCTCGGCAACATTTTTTTCGTCCTACTTGTAGCCGGGTTGTTGGTATGGTTTGGTGTGTCTGGCGCAATTTTGGGCATTATTATCGCCGTCATTATCTTATGTTGCATTCCGGAGGTGATGTCTATCCTTCGTCTTCGGCGTCTGTACAATGATATTGCACCCAAAGACGTGGTGGAGGAAAACAACGACGAAGACGACGTCGCTGCAACTGAAGAAGAAGCCGTTAGTTCTGCTATTTATCAAGTTTGGGAGGCGTGGAAGCTGAACAAGCCAACCGCAACCTTTACTTGGATCTTCATTGCCCTCGAAGTTATTTGTCTCTATCTCTGGCCGCTTATTCACATGGCACTCTTAAAAAATGTCCCATCGACGATCCTTTTTGCTTTCTTGGGCGTTTTTGCTGGGGTCGAAAACTTCTTAAGTCCCTCCTTTCTCCTTAAGGGCATTGGGAACTTTGGATCTTTAGGCCTAATTGAGGGAGACACACTAAAACACAACGGGTTGCTTGGGGTAAAGTCCAAGAAAGAATGGGTAGCGAAGTCGCGTCTAAGCCGAATTGTTGGTATCGGAAATGATAAGAGCCGTCGATTCTGGGACCTGATCTTTTCGCTTTTGGTCGTATTCTATGTAGTAGTTGTTATTGGAGCTGTAGCGACGACAGATAAGAGCTCCATTGCAAGTGATGGACAAACGGAAGGCACTGCTCATAACCTTCTTGTTAGTGGCTTTGCGTATGAGCGACAACCCAGTCTACCTTACCCAACGTGCCAATTGAAGAAAGGGCTGGAAATTCCGGGCGGCGCCGAAGCTGTCGACTTGAGCGATGTTGGTAAGTAACTGTGGGTGCGATTTTTTGGTCCCCGAGTGTCTCACAACGACTAGAAATTTTCTAATAGTATTTTCGTCCTCGTTCCCTCCTACGAAGCGTTCATCGCCGATCTGGCATATGTAAAGATGCCAGACTCTCAGATTCTGCTTGACCAATGGTTTGGCGCAGGCGTTGCAACTGATAGCGTAGAAGTCATCGATGAATTTATAACCGTTTTTCCGGAGTACTCACAATCCGCAGCCTCATACAAGCTCATTACCTTCCGCGACGTCCCGAACTTCGCCGTCGTTACCATCAGAGGAACCGCCACCCTATGGGACCTTATGGCTGACGCCCAACTTTGGCTCGGTGCAGCGCTATTCCAAGGCCTTCGTGAATTGTTGCCTCTTGGTAAAGTTTGGACTCCCATACTTCACAAAATGGTAAAATTTGTGAATGCACTCGAGTCGGACAGCACCAGCAAGGTTGCTTATTACAAGGAGACGACCAAATTCGTCAAGTATTTGAAGGAGAACACTGAGTTTACTACAATTCAGGTTACAGGGCATAGTTTGGGTAAGTCAGTCTGTTTGTTCTACCTAGCTAGCTAGGTACACTAACTCTTCGTGGCAACGGAATACTAAGTCAAGTGATAATTCCCGTCACATTATGCTCTTCACGAGTCTAATTATTTTTTTAATCTCTTGCAATGCTCCCATTTCACAATATGCACACGGATATCTCCATTATTTATGTCTAGGTGGAGGCCTGGCCCTAATTACTGGCGCTCAGAGTGATGTAGCCGCCGTTGGATTGTCAGCTCCAAACGCGATGCTTTCGAGGGAAACCTTTGATCCTCCCCTCACCGAGGAGCAACTCAATACTCACACTTTGAATATTGTTCCTGTTGGCGATCTGATCCCGAAGCTGGACGACAAGGCGAACCTCTTTCAGAACATTGAGTGCCGAGCCGACGCGAATGACATCTTTGGCTGCCACTCGAGTACCAGATCGCTCTGTGAGATTATGTATACGTGTGGTTCTGCAGGTCGGCCCGTTGTGTGTAACTGCACAGCTGACTACGACTATCCTGAACCCATCCCGACCGGCAATCAGACCAACTTCACTCAAGCATGTATTGAAGCAGCCGCGAAAATGGAGGAGGAAGTAGAGGAAATGGAATCGACTTTTACTACCGGTAGTAGGTAGATCTTTTGTTGTTGCTGTTGTGCATCAAATTTTGATGATACTAGCTAGGTACTATCATCCATCTATGCATACATGTATCTTTTCGATACTCCTATGCAATGCAGCACGAACTAATTGTTGAAAAGTTGCGTTTATGTATTCGCTCTATTATTACGAGAGCATAGAACAAAATAAATAGTTCAGTTACCTCGCACTCTTCTGCACACACTTCAGTAGTTGGGACTAATCATAGAAACGTCCACTCCGGTTTCTCTGTCACCGCTTCCGTCGGTGTACTCGACGTCATATGTACCATTATCATTCACTCCTACGATTTCTGCATCGTAGAACTCTCCAGCACCTTCAAAGTTTACCATGACGACATCGCCCATCTCAAACGAAGGTAAGCTGCTCGGATCAAAATGCAGAGATGCAGACTTCACGAGACTCTTGGGCTTACGGATTCGGCCGCGTTCCAAGGAAAGCTCATTGTCGCCATCGTCATACTTGACATCATAAGTACCCATTGGATGTACCTTGACAATTGTACCTTTGAACCATGTTCCACCATATTTCTCAAATTGTGCTTCAACGTCATCGCCCTCGGTAAATGACTCAAATGGTCGTAACGCTTCTGGATTCACATCCATAAAGCACTCATCATTGAGATAGCAAACATCGCAACGGTCGGGATCTCGAATGAGTTCAATTCTTGCCTCCATCCAGTTACCCGAATTATCATAGTTCGCAAGCACCTTGTCACCAACCGTGAGTACCACTGCATCGCTGTTGTCGCGAACAATACTTCGAGCAGCATCTCTTATTCTATTCTGCACTGCGGACTTCTTGAGGAGGCCAATCTGAGAAATTGGAAGGGCTGCCATGGGCCTGATTCGCAGCTTGGTCGACTTAGACTTGGATCCGCTGGTGAGTACGGCCGCGTCTTTCTCGGGTGACGATCCAAAGATCAATTCATCCCACTTCTTAACAAAGGCAGGCGTAAAACGCTTTGCGAGAGCTGTATTGCGAAGCGTACCGAAGCGGCTGTCAGCCAAAATGGATTTGACCTCCTTGCCCAACGCTTTCTTCAGTCCGTCTCTTTCCATGGCAATATCCTTCCGTATGACTTCTTGTGCGTCACCCCTAGACATTGTCATCCAGTAGCCATCGGCGTAGCTCTGAAGAAGAAACCTTGGGGTTACTCCTTCAGCCCTCTGCTGCACAAGATCGAATACGGAGCGAACAGCAATGTCTGTCATTGATGACGGCATCGTAGCAAAGCTTGCAATCATTTTATTGAATCGGATGTTGCCAGGATGATACTCAAACATATCATTGAACGACGCTAGCCACACAGCATCGAGCCTGGTACCTACGAGGACATCGGCACGCTCGGGATATGTTGTAGGTGCATCGTGCTTGAGAGGGCCCACAACGGGCGCGAATGGTCTCTCGAAGATGTCTTTGGTTTTGGCAGAGATGGCAAGGCGGCCTTGATCGTAGTACAGGATGGCTCCCAACCCAAGCAGCGCAACGAAGCCATGCGACAGAACAATCCTGGCGACGAAGGAAGGCAGAAGTGGACCCTTTGAAGAGCCTGCCATTGACACGTACATTAGACGCGCGACAAGGAATACTCCGACCGCAGCCAAGACTGGCCAGAGTAGGGAGTCGATGGCGTCTTCGAGTGTCTCGTTGACGAACTCCTCGAGCTTGCCAGACTGTCGCCATTGCCAAATGATCTGCATCGCTGATTTACCAGCCTCTCGAAGGTATAGACCAGTAAAGAAGCCAATGAGCGCAATCGATCCAATGAACGGCAGTGTTGTCTCGAGGAAAGAGCGAACGTAGCCTCGCCGCTTCTGATGAGAGACTGCAGACCGTCCAGTGGAAGAAGATGGTGTAACCACGCCAGTCATGGTAGATAAAGCATATCCCAGCATCAGCGCAACAAATCTAAGGACCAGATAAGTCCCGACAGCAAAGACATTAATACGAGCGAGCCACTGAACGACATTGTCCATCATCTCCTCAATAAAGGGCTGCCAGCCCCCATCGGACTTCTTCTTCGTCCGTCCATACTTGCCCTGAAGGAACTTGGGAACGCCAACCTTGTCCAAAAACTTGACGTAGTCCGGAAGCTCGTAAGGGGCGTAAAAGTGATCGGAATTGCCGAGCTCTCGGGCCATGTGCTCAATCCACGTGATGCCCCAATTCCTACGCCTGGGTTTCCATATCCCCATACTCCGAAGCGCGGCCACGGGCTGCTGCATGATCGTAGCGGAATCCTTCAGATCCTGATACGTATGTCCCCACATATTCCATCGTTGGTAGTAGTACGTGCCTAAACCCTGATACCGTCGATCGGCTTCGTTGGCCTTGTTCCTCGTAACAAACGTTAGGATGAACATAACGCGGTTGGTCGTGGGGTTGTTGGGATCTTGATTCGCCGCCCCACGATGCCAAACATTCTGATTGAACATCATGGCATCACCCCGCAGTAGGACTCCACCACCGTTGCCATCATTGCGATCCGGGCCCGTCAATCCGTTGGAGCTTGCCTCGAACGCGCCGTTCCGCAAGCAAACCTCCTCAAGGTCGGGATTGGCGCAGTGATGCGTACCGGGACATAGAGTCGTGGCACCCATTCGCGCGGTGGTGTTCTGCAACGCGATGAACATGGTGTACGAGTGCAAAAACGTGCGGCTGTAAAGCAGGCTGCTGCCAAAGTAGTCGCTGTCGGTATGGATGCCCTGATCCTCTGCACCTGCCAAACTTGTCATGGTGCTAATCTCAACGATGGCCGGGTCAGGTCCCAGTATCCCCTCGACGGTCGTCTTGACGGTGGGATGAGTCCCCACCTGTCGCAACGCCTCGGTTACCACGGGCGCATCACCGGCACCCAAACCAAGTGCCAGCCTATCCTCCTCTTCAAAGAACTTTTCATGCCACGGCAGCTCATCCTGAATCTTGTGTCGCGATTCGAGATAGACGCGCAGATCGGCTGCCGTTTGAGGCTCCAACACATTTTGGACGACCACGGCACCGTGCTTCATCATAATATCGGCCGCTTGGTCACCTGTATACTCTGGCTTTACTAGCAAATCGCTGGCATCCCGCGTCGTAATGTCGTGCCTGTCGCATTGACGATTGTAGTACGTCATGTCGTAGGTGAAATCGGGGAAGAATCCTCCGGGGAGTTCAGGTCCGCGACGGTAGGAGTCGATGATGGTGGTAACGTACGCGTGGTACGTGTGGCGGATTAGGACGGAGGCAACGAGCAGAAGGAACAGCGACGTTAGGGGAATGTCGATTAGGATCGTGCGCAGGAGGGTACCGACGGTGGAGAGGATGGTGAAAACAATGGCGGAGTTCTGTTTAGTAGTGGTATTGCTGCCCTTATTGGAAGGCGCTTTAGAGCCGGTTCCGTTAACGTGAGCGCCGCCATTCAATTTGCCATTGGTCGAGGTAGCAGCGGTCGCCTTGCCATTGCCGGAAGCAGAAGAGGCCACGGCCGCAGACGATGATGTCCTTCCGTTGCTGGACGTCATGATGGCGTTTGACGACAACGACTTTGTTTCTGTGTTTCTTGCTGCGGTAGTATCCCTCCCGCGACAAGATCTGGGACAAAATGTATTTAATCAGCAATAAGAAGAAGGGCAGCTAGAGTGGCTTCTCTGAGAAGGCCAGGTCCGATATGTCCTAACCAGAAAAGCGTGGACACAATAAATAATGGGGGCGATAATGAATGAATGGTCCTCCTTCGTTGCGCAAAAACACAAGATGCGTCAAACGCTTTTTTCTTCAACCCCTACTCTGCGAGTGCATGTAGGGCGACGAGAGGAAACAAGGCGCAAAGCACAGTCAAGTTCTACAAGGCCTGAAGGGTGGGGGGGTGGGTTCCTCTGCTCTCTCTCTAATCGATGGATGCATGGTAGATCTAATCGAGATCGGGCACCAGAATGCGAAGGAAGGAGTGCGTGCCAAGAGGTCGAAAGGCGCCAATCGGCCAGAGGGCCGCCGCCAGCCAGCCAGGTACCTAGGCCTAGGCCTCTAGGCAGGTCAGGAGCAGGCGGGCGACGGCGAGAGCAGGGCTTTGCACCCATTTGATTTTGACATGGTTGGTTGGGTATTGGTTGTTACCCATTTCAACATTTGAATGGGTAACAACCAATGGGTATTTACCCAAAACCAAACCATTTTTTCGGGTATTGGGTATGGGTATTGGGTAGGATATAACCCTAACCCTGATAACTCCAATAGATCTGCCACGTCACAAAAATAAAACGGGATCAATGTCGGGAACAAATATCAAGCTGGTGGAGCGCCAGCAGTCCAGTAATGACCAGTAACCCACAGATTGTACACCCATTTCGACATGCCCATTTGGCACCGATTGGAATGGGCATTGGTTGGGTATTCACCCATACTGCTTTTCCGTTGGTTGGGTATGAAAAGGGTTGACCAAACCTGAAATACCCAACCAACACCCACTTTTTTGGGTATTTTTCATTTGGGTGGCAAACGGGTGCAAAGCCCTGGGCGAGAGGCCGCCCAGCAGGGCGAGGGACGCGCGCGCCGGCCCCGGTCTGCAGGTTCGAAGTCAGCAGGTCGGCGGCGGCCCCGAACCACTTCGACTGTCCGAACCAATCATTGCCCAAACTCCAGAAAGGAACATTCGCAAGCAAAGACGGCGCGCTTTGCCCAGCTCTACGAACCCGCACAAAAGCCAGCATCAAACACCTTCAATTTGCGTCTGCGTTGGGACCTGGCACGGCTTGCTCTAGGGTCATGTGCGGCGATTTCTACGTGTTTTTTGTACTGTGTCCGAGGTTTCTGTTAGGGTTGCGAGGCTTATCGATTGATTCAGCCCCCCGCCCGGGGTCGAAAGCATCTACTTTAATGTAATGCCCCTTTATAAACCAGAATAGGCTCTTTTGACGTCATTATAAACCAGAATGGTTTATGATTGCGAAGTACCAACTTGTACTTCCTATTCGGGTTAGGGTTACAGACCACAGCTCAGCACGGCGTTTGTTAGCGTCCGTCTCAAAACCCTCAACCCTAAGAGAAATACGTTTTGGTACTGGCGCAATCATAAACCAGGAAAGAGCCTCTCTGGTTTATGATTTTTTCGCCATGGTACTTTTAATGATACTTAGAAGAGCCCAATAAGTTTGAATCTAAATTAAACGGCTCAATATCTGACACTTCTACGAGCTCGTACCGCGAGGACGAAGCAAAAATCGGGCCAAGAGGCAGAGAGAGATCGAGAGCGAGAGATCGAGACCGAGCGAGAGGAGTGCCGTCGAGAGCGGCCAACAACAAACAAACCAAGATGTCGACCCAGCATCAATGGCGGCAAGGGCTGCCTCCTGCCGCCGCCGCTGCCGCCTCAGAAGCAGCAGTCTTACGGGAGGAAGCTACCAGCGACAGCGAGTTGTTACAGGTCGATATCGACCCCGACCATGCTGCCGAAATTCAGGCAACCGAGGACCACGCGATGGATCAACAGACGAAGAACGACCATCGTACAGCGTGTCCGCCTCAGCTACCATCTACCTTTCTCCGGGGGGAGTGGTCCCTTGGACACGTTTACGATGTATACATCAGAACGGACCACCGATGCCGTGTCCAGGATCCGAATGGCCGATGTAATAACGGTATTGACAGAACGCTGATCTGCGGCAAGTCATTCTGCGTCGAGTGCACTTTGAGATGGGGCAAGGAAGATCATAGGGACCGCTGAGTTGATCTTCTGAACAAGGGCGAGACCGACCTCATCAATGCTGAAGCGACGGCCAACCTATAACGCCGCGATAAATCTATGACGCCGCGATACTGGATGCAACGACGCCGAGTCGAATTCCTGATAGTACAGCTGCAACCGCCGCTATTAACGCTGGAGTTTGCTGCAGACATAGGGATATCGCACGCGGCGAAAGCGGGCTTGGCAATGGCGACGGGAATGGAGTCGGGCTCCATCAGCTGGATATCGGTTCGTCCTCTCCCGTCTCGTGATCTCGTCTCGGCCTCATATCTTTCATGTCCTAGAGTCAACTCTATTATCAGCTTAGCATCTAATTGTTCTATTAGATAGTTGAGTTACTAGACTTTAGGAGATTATATTACTACTGTAGAGAGAGTAAGTGATTCGCTACTAGCTACCGCTTGATGAGAGTAATCATCGCTGACACGAGAGAGTTGCATTATCTTATGATTTTTTGTGTACACAATGCGGCCTACATGTACATGTCATGTATTGAATAGTGGACGTTGTGTGCAGGTCTACGCACTTTATTTGGAGACAATACGGAGCAGAGTCCTAGTTTGTTTGTATTCGGTGATATAGTGGTGGACATAGGACATATGCAACCTACGTCAGTATTATTTGATACTTTGGAGAATCAGGAAAGAACGGCAGTTGATGCTAGCAACATGTGTGTACATGTACGCCAGCAGCTCTTGCCAACTTGCCAACAGTTTCCACAATCAAAGATATAAACTCTAGAAACAGATGTTGTTATAATATATGCATGTACGAGTGTACGAATCATAGCATGCAATGCTGCCTGCAGCAAGACATGCTGCTAGCTACACTGCTGCATTTTCCGCGAAAGACTTAGCCGTCACAGAAATTCGTGTGCGCGCAAGAGCAAGCCCGGGGAAATCTATCAGGGTTAGGGTTACGAATCATAAACCAGCCTGGTTTATGATTGCGTCTGTCACTCATGTACGAGTAAGGTACTCGTAGGAACTAGGAATTCCTAGGCTACCTAGGTACTCTCTCTCTCTACTAGTACTAGCTAGAGTAGCCTCTAGCGTAGGCTACCGTAGAGCGGGCGCGGGGCGCGGGGTAGGCTACCGGTTACCGGTACAGCTTCGAAGCTCTCTAAATCATTCAGATACAGCCAGGCTGTTCCGGTACTCTACCGTAGTAGATCTCTAACAAGATTTAGAGTACCATGGTAGGCGAATGCAGATTATCATCTTCTCTAGCCAGTGGCAATCGCTCGACAAAGGCATAATAACAATCCTGGAGTTAAAGTCACATCTTGTGCGTGTGAGTTGAGTTGAGTGTCTCGCAAATTCGATCGTTCAAACAAGGAACAGAAAGCGATAAACGACACGCCGCACGGTCGAGAGCAATCGAGAAGGTGAAAGACGACTACTATTACTACCTGGTATTACTGGTATTAGTACTTGAGCTAAGAGAAGAGTTTCGTTAGTTTACCTAGAGAGACAGTAATGATCGACCCAGCTGCCGATGTTACAAATACCAATACGTCTCCCTCGGCCGGCGGCGACGGCGGTTGTGACGATGGGATAATAATCCTATCCAAGCCCAGCCGCTTGTCACGTCGGGCTCGACGGGGGCCGTCCCTTTCCACGAGCCTTGGTGCCATGGAAAGCGCCCAGGCCCAGGAGCAACAGCAACAGCAACAACAACAAGAATCGACGGAATCGTTCGTGGACAATGAGGCCGCAAAGCAGCAGCAGCAACAACAACAGACGGCCGCCGAATCATTATCAAGTATTGCGGATACTGCCGAGACGTCCATATCAGTGAGCAACTCATCCATCGACGTCTCGTCAGCTGCACCCAGCGCTGCGCCCTTTACCATCGTAACGACGCCGGCTAGGAACCGCTCGCGCCGCAATCAGCAGCAGCAACAACAGCAGAGATCGCGTCGGTTGTCCAACCCAATCTACGCTACATGTAGAAAGGCTGTATCCTTCAATCTCGATTGTACGACCACCCACGACGTGGAGGCGGTGTCGGGAATGACCGACGAGGAAGTTGCCGCCATATGGTACTCGGAACGGGATTTGGACGATATGCAGGAGGACGTTGCCAACGCCTTGTATGCGCTAACTCAGGCGGAGAGTGGGCGCGCGGATACCAGTAGCGACGAAAACGGTGAAAACGACAATGACTCGGAACTACCAGATGGTCGCGGTCTAGAGGGGATGAGAACGGCGGAGGAACGTGCCCAGCTCCGTCGGGCGCGCGAAAGGACGTGGGATGCCGTGCTCGATGAGCAGGATAGGCAGTGGGATGTGATTGATGCCAACGATGGTCAAGACGAATGGGGAGAGACCGTCGAGGGCTCTATGTTGCTCGATCCTGATGCGCTGGGCGAGGTTTCGCGTCAGAAAACCGCCGATTGTGTTGCGACGGCGCTTCAGCTCGCCAAGGAGGATGCAGAGCTTGTCGAGCAGATGGTACGGGAGGACATGGTACAGATTGCTAGAGCGGCTAGGTCGGCGCGGGCGGCGATATCACGATCGCGCAAGACGCATGGTGGTAGCGAAGACGTAGCGGAGTCGTCGTTGTCTAGATCGGCATTGACGCTGCAGGTATCGCGATCTGACGACAACGAGGATGACGTTGTGCGTGGCCCTGCCCTCCGTCCTCAAGTCCTGCTCGATTCTCGGTCAGCTCGTCTAGCAACACGTCGAGGTAGCACTGGTTCGTTGCCCACGTCTTCATCATCTGCTCGTCGTGCCACACGTCCGATTGGCGTTGATTCGGGTTTGGCCGTCCGGACAGGCGCTGTGGGAGCATCTAGAAAGAGTCAGAGTGGCAATGGAAGTCCCGCATCGGCACCACCACCACCAGCAATACCGTCGCGAGGAGGGAGGCCGATGCTTTACCGCTCTGGTGGTCCATCTCGTCTTACTCCAGACGTCCTCCGTGGTCGACCGGAAAGGGCCGCCAACAGCAGTCGACGCAACGACGGGCAAATTCCACACATTCCGAAGGACTCCTCCGTTCTGGAAAATTTACGGTCGGCACGACAGATGGAGCGGTACGGCGAATCGCGTCGCTTCTTAGCCACTGGCGGATCCTTCCGATCACTTCATCCTTCTTCTGACGATGCTGACCCGTACCTAATATCTGAGGCTGGTAGTATTCCTAAACCGCAAGAAACCCCCGCCCGTAAACTTCGCAAGGGAAAGCATAAGAAGGGCGGATTATCAGCCAAGGCCGAGTACCGGAAAAATTACCTCAATAACAAAAGCAGCAACAACAGCATAGATCAGCAGCCTCCAGGCATCGGTATAGTAGGCACCCTCCTCAAGGGCAAGATGAAGCTAGGCGCTGGGAAGCATCAGTCCCGAAAGGGCGGAAGCGACGGCGCAGAAGGACTGTTGTCAAAGCAGTCTGGCCAGGGACACGAGGGAATCGAGGCAGCAGCTGCTGCTGCAGCAACTGTCAGTCTGGCTGACGATGTGTCAAGTCGGAGTGGCGGCAAGAATGGAGCCTATGACTTTATCCCGTTGGAGGCTTAATGGTGAGCTCTTAAAAGGCGCCTAAATCCTATGTAATAATTTAATGCATTACACGTACCTGGGTCTTAGAATGAATAGTGCACCTACTGTGGTGCTATCGGTTTGGGCTTTGTTACTTTGACCTAATTTTAATAAGTGAGCATTTGAGCTGCGCTCTTTCTGCTGTGACAATGAGTTTGCGGTAATGTTAATTCGATAGTACCGCAATGAACAGGTTCGAACGTTCTCTAAAACGTTCGAACATACGTTCTACTTACGTGGTGCGCAGTACGACCGCGGATGCCAGAGAACCCTCCCTCTGAGTAAGGTTCTCAACGACGGGCGAAGGACAGACTGGTATGTAGACATACATGACATGTATTTGAAGGGCAAGCCCAACATATTGAGACGTAGGAGATCTTCTAATACTCCGTACGTTTCTCTAAGGTTGGATAACTGCTTGTTATCCTTACACTCCCTCTCAAGAGCTGGTCCGTAAACGACTCGTAGCTCACCATCCGAAGACAAGTTTGCGGAGCTACAGGCCGGCGAGAGCATTTTCAGGCTCATTCTCCACTAACTAACTACAAGGTGAACGATAATGTCCTTTTCCAGGACAACAAGAGAGTGCAATGTTACTTGCTAAGAACGGCAAGTCATCAAGCTCCAAGCGCACCAAGCACATTGACATTTGTTATTTTTTCATCACCGATAGGATTGCTAACGGCGACCTCAACATCGAATGGTGCCCTACCGGAGAAATATGGTAGGAGATTGCATGACGAAACCACTACAAGGAGCTCTTTAATGGAAAGTTAGGTGTCAGTTTCCTCTGCAGAAGGTTGCTGACTGAAGTATACTAGTATATATTAGTTGGGTAGAGAGCTCTCTTGTTTGTTGATTGTATTTAGGCTTAGAAAAGAATATGAGACCTTACTGGTCTCCTCTCTTCACATTAAAAAGCAGAAGGGTGAGGCAACGGTTTGCACGAAGAGGTAAGCGAGGGAGCGCGGCGTACAGGCGTACATCGTAGATGTAGGCCTCTAGGCCTAAGGGTCAGAATGACCCGATAGTCTCCCCCTAACCCTAACAGGCATCCGCGGTACTCAAATAAAGGTCATTGCGTCCGCGGTATAACGATGTTGGTCATTAAGGCCCTAATAGGTATAATCCGGTATGACGACGTAGAGAGGCCCTTAAACTGACCAAGAGTCATTTTGACAGGCATTTCAACACCCCCCGTCAAACCATTGCTGGTAATCCTTCGCTCGATTGCGCTCAAAGCGCTGTTAGTTCCACAGGAACTTTGGTAGGCGATAGAATGCCCTATCCCTCTGGGGCTTCGTCTTCGCTGGATCGGTACTTTTCGTCATAATATCTGCTACCATATCATCGCCTGGGCACCAGGTAATTGTATGTAGCTTCAGCTTCGATCCTTCTTTTACGTAATGAAAGCGACGCGAAATGTGTCGCGTATGCTTTGTCAATTTTCCATTCAATGACATCTGTACCGCTGCCTTGTTATCTACCATTATTACCGTCGGTGGATTTGGCAACGTTAATTTCTTTGCGTCGTATGTCTTCGTGCCGAGATGCTTCATGTCGTACAGAAGCATATAGCTGCGAAATCAGCAGCTATCTTGTTGTCAATTGACCATTGTTGGAATTCGGCTGACAGGAAAGATGAATCTGCATCACCCCGTATAATATTGAATACGTTTCGTGCGTCCTATAGATTGTGTTTCAACCATAAGTTCGTTTAGTGCACGTGTTACTTCTGAAGTAGTTTTATTGTGCATAGAACCTATCCAAGAGTATTTGGAATAATGATCTACCACCAGCAGATAATACGGGTATGTACAGCGTCGCTTCGGTGCAAAAGATATCGATATCAGGCGGCGAAGCGAATGCAGCAGCAGAATGGTCTGTCCTTCCGTCCGAATTCCAGACGCACGCCAGCCCCACACGTCCCACCCGCGTCGCGCGTTCTTCGCGCGCGAGAAAGTCAGTCGATATCCGCCCGCGCCCGCCCGCCCCAGGCCAAGCAATGATGAATCTCGATCGATCGATCGAGAGCCTTCTGCCTTGTAAGAGTAACAATGCCCATCACTCCTACTCTACTCTAGTACTCGTAGTACTAGTACTACCTATCATCCTTTCGCCTTCGAGCTCGAGTGCTGATCGGCCCGTGTTCGCAAGAAGAGGAGAGAGAGAGAGGGAGGGACGTGTGGCCCTGATCGTGCGCAGATACTAGAAATTTCTCTAGAGTAGAGCTTCAGTCGAATCGAAGGACACGAGAAACAATCCCTACAATACTACATTGCAGTAGCAAGAATAGCTGTAGAAAGCAGGTAGATTACTGCCTTTGAACAACAAAGGAACAAACAAATGTCGTCCCTCCAGGCTGCCACCGGATCTGGCAGCGGCGGCGGGAACAGCAGCAACAACGGCGGCGGAGGGCGAGGGACAGGCGGCGCGGGAGGTCGTGGTCCCGACGGTAGCGGCATCGGCGGCGGACGTGGCTCGGGAGGATACCACGGCCGCGGCGGCGGTCGCTACGATGGCGGCGGCGGCCGCGGCCGCGGAGGACGCTCCGGCCGCTACTCCGGCCGCGGCGGCAGAGGCCGTGGCGGCGGGGCCTACGGAGGGCAGCAGAGCTCCCTCCAGTCAGCGGCGGGCATGCCGCCGGGAGGGGCGATGTACGGACCGGGCGGGCAGCCCATCATGTACGGCGGCCCCGGCGGACCGCCCGTGGCCATGGGACCGGGCGGGGTGCCCATTTACGCCGGGGCTCATCATCCCATGTACGGGCAGATGCCTCCTCAGTGTGAGTTTTTTTTTTTCCCACTAAATTGAAAAATGGAAGGATAGATTCAGTTCAATTCATGTTCAGTTGATATTGAAATATACTTCGTGAAAAACCTGTCGTGGATACAACCATATAAATATTATCTGATGATGAGCGCGATCCTTTTTCATTGCATCATCATTATACGAGACCGTATGTATGTGTACATTTCATTTGAGCTACCCGATGCAGTGTTTCTTGGCTTTCAAGAATAATATGGAGAAATGTACTGATGCTGTTCTAATCATCATATATATATATATATATATATGAATTACATTCCAGTGCATATTATTGAATCATATCCCTTTGTCTCCCAACAGTTTTGTGATCTCTATCTCATCTTCTTCTTTGCCTGTTACTCCCTATGCGAAATTTAAACGTACATGCCACAGACGGTATGCCGCCCCCAGGTGGGATGATTATGCAGCCCGGCATGGTCCCCCCAGGGCCTCCTCCTCAACCGGCTCAGCAGCAACAAGGACAGGGCGGCGGCGGCAGTGGTGGTGTGCCTGCTCCCGGGGCGGCACCTGGATCTGCTCCCGCCCCTTCGGCTGGTGCAGCAGCAGCAGCAGGTGGTGGTGGAGGACAGCAGCCTGGAGGAGGTGGCGGTGGCGTTGGCGGCGCCCCGCAGGGCATGCGTCCCGTCCAGCCAGGTCTTCCTCAGGGTGCCGGTGGGGGTCCCCCGCCCAACTACAACCCATACGCTGCAGGCGGCGGTGCGGTTGGTGGTCCACCTCCTCCGGGTGGCGGTATGAGACCCGTCCAGCCGGGATTGCCGCCGCAGTTCCAGCAGGGTGGGGGTAGACCTCCGTATGGCGGACCGGGTGGCGGCCCTGGTGGTGCCGGGGCCGGAACGTCTACCCTTGCTGCCGCTGCCGTGGCCGCAGCCGCCAAGCCTAGGGAGAGGAAGGTGCTCAAGATTACTGTGAGTTAGAGTAGAGATCTACAGTGTGCATGCGTAAATATGTGCGTATGCAAGAGTCTTGCTCCCAGCACGTCAATCCGTCAACTCATGATACATTTATATAATCCCTCTGCACTTTTCTTCCTTTCGCACATAAACAGGATAAGGATGGCAATGTCATTGATCTTAGTGGTGCTGCTCCAAAGAAGTCTCCTGTTACGTCATCTACCCCGTCCCCGGCTACTGTCCCCGCGACTGACGGTGCAGGAACCGCTCCAGTTCCTGCCCCCGCAGGTAGCACTCTAGCCGCGGCAGCTTCGGTCGGTGGTAACTATGGTGGCAGCGATGCATCCGCCCCAGCCGAAGACAGTACCACTGCCACCACGACGTCCGCCACTACCACCACCCCCGCTGCTGCAAGTGACGAGGATGAGAGTAAGAAGGAGGAGGTCGCTCGCAAGGCTGAGTCCGAGGCAGCTGGCGCCAAGCTGCGTGAAGCCATCGAGCGCTCAATCGCTGAGGGTGGCGCAGCTGCTGTCAAGAAGAAGGACGAAGAAGCTGCTGCTAAGAAGGCCGAGGAAGAAAGGGTCAGGGCTGAAGCCGAGGCCAAGCGTCTTGCCGAAGAAAAGGCGATGAAGGAGGCAGAAGAAAAGGCGAGGAAGGAGGCCGAAGAGAAGCAGCGAGAGCAAGTCGCCAAGGCTCGAAAGGAGATTGAAGACCGTGCCCGTGCTGAAGCAGCCGAGCGCAAGGCTGCTGAAGAACGCAGGCAGGAAGAGCGTAGGGCTGCTATGGAAGCTAGGAAGGCCGCTGGTGGAGGATCGCTAAGCAGCCTTGCTAGTCGCCTAGATGCCAAGGAATTGGCGGCAAAGGAGACAGCCGCCAAAACCGAGGATAGTGCCGGAGAAGAGGCGCCGCCTACTATTCCCGAAGAAGGAAATGCTGACGCCGCTGATCCAGCTGTGGACGCGGCGGCTCCTGCCACCCCTACCGATGCACCCGCAGCCGCGGCGTCTGCTGCAGCTACTCCATCCGCCTCCCAACTCCGTCCCGGTGGATTGCGTCCTGGTATGAGTACTCCCGGTGGCAGTCTTCGTCCTGGAGCATCTCCGATGGGAGGACTCCGTCCTGGTGGCCTGCGTCCTGGTGTAGCTACGCCTGGTGCTGCTGCCAGTGCCGGCACCGACTGGTGCTGATGGCCCTGCGGCAAAGAAGAGGCGCATCGTCTGGTCCAAGGCTGAGCTTCTTGGGTTCCGCGATCTTGACATTTGCTGTTGCCGTCCTGATGACCTTCCCGATCAGACCATCCAGCGTGCTGCCGGAGGTGGCAGAGGCGGTCGTGGTGGTGGTGGTGGAGGCGGATCGGGCTGGCAAAGGGGGTCGGCACCTCCTCCTGGACGTGGTGGTGGTGGTGGCGGTGGCAATCGCCGCCAATCCGCTGGTAAAGGAGACAACGAGTGGTCAAGAGGACAGGCCCCTCCCCGGCCTCATCCTAACCAACGTGGAGGTAGGGGACGTCGAGGTAAGAATGATCCCGATCCTAACTTCCTAGATGATGGTACACCCGTCGCTCCTTTACAGCGCAACGAGAACAGATGGGTTCCTGTTAAGTCCACTTCTATGATGTTGACGACGGAGAAGAAGCTCAAGGGTATCCTCAACAAGATGACCAAGGAAAAGTTTGATAGGCTATCTGCTCAAATGTGTGAGATTCCCATCCTGAGTAACGAAATGTTGGTCATGATCATTAAGCATGTCTACGAAAAGGCCATTTTCGAGCCGTCCTTTGGTGACATGTACTCTGACCTGTGTCTCCGCTTGAGTCAGACGGCCAAGAAGGCGGACTTTGTCAAGTTGATTGAAAGTGACGAGGAGCCGCTGAAGGTGGTACTGAAGGTGGAGGCACGTCATCTTCGGAGCTTGGTCTACAGGTGGTCGAATGATGTCGACACCAACGACGACGAAGTTATTGGTCCCTTCGAGACGCCTGAAGAGTGTATAGGTGCTGCTCTAGATGCGGATAATTGCCCCGATCCGGTCAAGAGGGGCGATCAAGAGCTTGTGCTTCACAATGTCAAGATCCGCCAAGGTATCTTCATCAAGTCGCTACGCACCGAGGGCGATCCAGAGGGAGATAAGTACTATGTCGTCTTCTTTCCCAAGGACCAGGCGGAGGAGATTGGGCAGCAAATGTCTGATATCTTTCTTACCGATCGTGAAGCTATGAACGATGGATTGAAGCAGAATAGCTTCAAGAGGTCTCTACTTAACAAGTGCGAGGACGAATTCAACAAGCAAGACATTTACGTGCACTGGAAAGAAGAGATGACTGAATATCAACGTACAAAAGATACGTTGACGGAAGCCAAACGCAACGAGACGGAGGAAGATCTTGAGTTCCGTCGAATGATGATTAAGAAGCAGATGCTTGGGTAAGTAGAGGCGGTGTTTTTTTAATCATTCGTGCTTGAGCGTTTCTCTTGTACGAATTGACATTGGCTGTAATGTTCTTATCATGTATGTCTACACCATCTCACCTCCGTATTATGTATGTATCATCGCTACACCATTTCGCCTGCGCGATTGTTACCACTGTTTATTGCTTACCTAAACAGTAACATTCGCTTTATTGGCGAGCTCTACAAGAAGGACATGCTCAAGGAGAGGATTATGAAGTATTGCATCCAATCTCTCATGAAGCTCGAAGAAGATCCGACGACTGGCCAACTTGTTGATGTCAAGGATGACGATATGGATGAAGAGGACCACGAGGCGCTATGCAATTTATTCACGACTATTGGCAAGACCATGGATCATCCTGGTGCAAGGTCGTACATGAATGTATACTTCAAGAAAATGGAGAAGCTTAGCGACGACAAGCGCCTTAGCTCAAGGTACCGCTTTATGTACAAGGATTTAATCGATCTTCGTGCTAACAATTGGAAGGCTCGCAGAGAGAAGGAGACAGCCAAGACGTTAGATGAGATCAAGAAGGAGTTTGAGAGAGAAGAACGCATGCAGGCTCAGCAGTCAGCTCAGGGGGGGCGTGGGTATGGCGGCCGCGGAGGTGGTGGTGGCCGTGGCGGAGGCGGCCGCGGGGGGGCTGACTATCGTGGTGGTGACAGGCGTGATAGTAGGAGGGACAGTAGAAGGGATGGTGGAGGAAGCTTCTACGGAGGGCGAGGTGACAATACGTCGCGTAGGCCATCGTCCAAACCTCAAGTTGATGAGCATGGATTTACCGTTGTTGCCCGTGGCCAACCATTGCCTTCTAGGGGAGGTGGCGCCAAGACTCCTCCTCCTGGTAGCAAGAAGGAGTCGCGTGCTCCAAGCCGTAGTCCCCCTCCTCCTAAGTCTTCTGGTCCGCCACCTCTGAGTGCTTCGAAGCTTGAGCAGAAGGTGAAGAACATGAAGGCCGAGTTCACGGCGGATAGTAATGAAGAAGAGCTGTTACTTACTATGGATGAGCTTGCGTCGACTCCTAATGCAGGCCAGACACTTGTACAGATCAATACTGATGCCGCCATGGATTGCAAGGATGCCGAGAGGGAGGTAATTATCGAGATGCTCTCAATCTTGGCGGAGAAGGGGAAGCTATCTCGCTCAGACTTTGAGACTCCGGTGGGAGAGCTAGTTGAGTTCATAGATAGCTTCGTCATTGATTCGCCACGCGCATTCCAGTACCTTGGCGATATGCTTGCCGAGTTCATCCGTGTCAAGGTCCTTGATGTGCCTTGGCTCTGCCGTCAATGTGCCAAGCTGAAGGATATTGACCCGGAAACGTCGTCTCCCGAGAAGCTTATCGGTGAGGTTATTGAATCAATGAAGAGTATCGAGGATGTTGGAGTCGATGGAGCGAAGACCTTTTTCGGCACTTCCGGTCAGGCTGCCTTGGAGACTCTGCTTGGTGCGGACAAGTGGAGCGTTATCGCTGCAGAGCGGCTTGCTTAGTGAGAAGGACACTGTACTCTTGCAGTATTAATTTTCTCCATACTAGATCTAGTATGTGACTTAAAAGGGAGAGGAAGACGCAGTAGTGCAGTGGCGTCGATTATAAAAGAATTAAAACATCGAATTTTTAATTAATACCCCTATGGCTGTTGTATGTTTCGTGTTACTTTTTCTTCCCTCTTGGGCAAGAAGCAGCTCTTAGCTGTTTTGGGGGGTCTTTTCTGGCACTAAGGGATCTAGGCGACGTCCGCCGGCAGCTACTGTTGTGGTGCTGCTGCTTAGAAGTACCAGTCATGAGTAGGGGGGAGAGGGCGGGACTTGCTGCTACGGATGAGGATGCTGCTGCCGCTTCTTTGTAGGTTTTCCGTACTGTGCTTGAGGAGGAGCCTCTGAGGAATTGCGTACTGGTATGCAGTTTGAGGGCACAGCCGAAGAAGCTCTTTATCAGCTTCAACAAAGTTAGCAATTAGGCGTAATCGCAGGGTGCGATAGCTGAATGATGCGTGTTAGCAGCGCAGTGGCATCGGTATGTGCTGATCTCGAAGAAGTGTAGATCGACTAAGCTAATCACTTCTTCTACGCTACCTACATGCACTAACCATTACCGGTAGGTTAGGTAATTCTACATCTGCCAGATAGTGTGCACCATTCACCCCATCATCTCCAACGTGCTCACATCTTGCGAGCCATCAGGCACATCGGCTCGGGCAATGACACGCCTAAGTCCTTCAACAACGTCCTCTTGATTCAAGAAGGTAATCATATTACCAAGTGGATTGTAAGTACGTGGGGCGGCGACAAAGTCCCAATTACGAGGGAGTAAATCATCCTTCTTCAGCTGTGGGATCATCGGAGATAAGGCGTTCGAGCCGGGACCTTCTTTGCATATGTCAGCAAACAAGACGCCATCGTAGCATCCAATCACCTCTTTTAGTCCCTCGGGTATGCCGCTTAAATACGGACAATCGATTACGTCTACCCTCGTGGACTAGGCCCTTTTCAATCATGGATGCCCTCGCTTGCAGGGACGTGACAACGCCGTTGCCATATGTTACAATGGCAAACTTAGCGTTCGTACGGTCCTCGGTGAAGAACTGGTGTAGGTTCTTACATCATCAAATCCCATGATCTCGCTGACATCATCGGGAGGATATGGAGTCTCCCATCGCCTATCCTTATCGCGAAGGTGCCGTAGATTCAAAAGGTTGGTACAGTCGATGAATAATACGACTCTGCCGGCTCTTGCCTGTTCAATGGCATTACGGAAGCCGCGGACGTAGTCTCGACCATTGCTGAAGCAGACGACGTCAACTCCTGGAGGCATATGAGAGAGCATCTATTTAAGGACATTACAAAATGATAAAAAAGGACTTCAGTATAGACTGCACGTGTTTTGCATACAGAAAATAGACCAAGTAGCTCCATATCTTTAATGCGTAACTCACGTTGTGGGTGTGAAAATTGCCGCCAAAGACCCCTCGGTCAAAACCCTGGACTCGCACAATCATACCGTTTGGACGCTGACCATTCGTTAGCCAGTTGGATATCGCTAGCTCGTAGAACGTATCGACCCCACAATCGAGATACTTGGCGTACGGAATCTCAATGATTGGAGTAAGACCAGTCTGGGAGTACCCCATGGCAGCACCTAAAAGCGTCGTCTCATCTGGCGGGAAGTCAATCACACGGCCAGGATACTTCTTGGCGAGACCATCCGTAACGAGATAGTATCCTCCATGCTGAACGTCTTCGCCTATGTACACGACATCTGGGTACTTGCCGAGTGTTTCTGCAACAACCCTCGTCATGTGCTTTCTCATTACCTCAGCCTTGCCTTCGCTACCTCCCCTTTCTTTCCGACCACTCTCGCTTCTCCCTATCGACGCTTTCAGTGACCTTGGCCTCAGGTAGACGAGGCACATGCACCATGGGCTGCGAAACGACCGACATCATGTCATCCCTATCGGTAATCTTGGGCTCCAACGAGGCCGCATCAAAGGCCCGGGACGCTGCAACACCAATTTCCTCGAACCGATCGGACCATTCAGCATACGTTCCAACATTCTGCTGCTCGACGGCCTGCACCACGGCGCTCGAGATGACATCACTCTCGGCCATACCTAGGATCTCATCCTCGGTAAGGTAGGCAAATCTGCCGATCTGTGGCGGCGTGGCCGAATCGTCGAGTAATATCTTTGTACAGGAGGAGGGACGGTGCGGCCTTCTTCCTGGAGTACTCCGTCGCTCGTAGGGTCTTGTCGTACACGTCGAGCATGTCGGTACCGTTAGCGGCCCACATTGGTATCTCATCTCCACGTAGATTGAATAGCGACCGCGTGTAGCTGATATAACAGGAAGTATCACAGGGAATGAATGAGCCGACGAGGGAATATTTAGTAAAAGCGAAAACATTATGCATTATATACGCATCATGGAATAATACCACACCGCACGTTCACTTACCCATCCGTCTTGTATGATATCGACATACTGAACACGGTGAGATAACGGGACGTACCAAAGGGAATGAATGAACCGACGAGGGAATGTTTAGTAAAAGCGAAAACATTATGTATTATATATATACGCATCTGGAATAATACCACACCGCACGTTCACTTACCCATTGTCAGATATGCCAAAGACGACAGGACACTTGATACGTCTGTAGCGGGCATGTCGAGCGAGATTGAAGGCCGAAAGGAAATGAGCGTTATGCATCGAGCCGTCGCCGATCGTGACAAAAGATATAGGTCTGGACGATGGCTTGTCCTCAGCCTGAGGCAGGAGTTTGGACGCCACCGAGAATCCAAGTGCCCTCCCAACAGCTGGGGGACATTGACTGGCCAATGTGGAAGTAACGACATAGTCCCCACTTCCCGTCGCCAAATCACGGTCACTAACTCTACTCCCAATGGCGCAATGCACCCCACCCGTCACGGGATCCTTCCGACTCACGCAGTACCCCCTAGCACGATCGAGCAGTATATCTTCCATATCCCGTCCCTGACGCAACTGTCGCGTTAGCGATACACCGAGGTGACGGTAATGCAGGGCGACGGCATCGGTCTCGGGATCCAACGCGTGTCCGGCGGCACTTAGCAGCTCTTCCCCGCAGGGTCCGATGGTGTAAAAGCCCCGTCCGCAAAGGGCAGCGATGCGAGACTCGACGTGCAGGTGGAACGTTGCCATGGCTGCGTCCAGGGTGGTTCGGATCTGATCGGGCGACATTAGATGCCTGTAGCCGTCGGAAGGTGGAGTCGGTACGTCATGATGGAATGGATTGGTCGTGGAGACACCGCCGGTGTGGTCGTAGGCCAGCCCTGACGTGGCAGAGGATTTGAGAAAGGTGGATAGATCGTTGCGAGCCTTGGTTTCGGGCAGAGCTTCGATCTCCTTTTCCATGCCGGACCGATAGTCGTTCGGGACGGTGTCGCTATTGCTGGCAGCAGCGGGATGGGTTGCAGAGAAGCAGCGAGCAGCGATACTGGCAGCAGCGGCAGTAGTACATGTAGTAGTGGAAGATACGGCAGGAACGGATATCGCAGGTAGAGCGTGCCTTCGAAGCACGGACAGCTCAAATAGACGTATCATTCTGGTTGGTGCGCTACTCTGCATTGTTTGGCGACACGCTCGGGCGAAAGTGGATCTTCCAGAAATGGATACAGAACTTGACATCGTGTATGTTCTGTGCGTACCGGTATGAAGCGAAAGGAGCAGCTCACGATCGTGTCACGCAAAACATTGAACATGCTATGAAGCCGAAGCTTTCAATATCGAAGTGGCCAGTAGAGCCGATCTTGGTCTCATTGGATGGTGGGCAGCAGCAGCAGCTGCAGCAGGGAGGTCTCTGGAGACGGTGCAGTTGCGTGTCGGCCCGACCCGTTCTCGCTCTGGGCCCTTGCCGCTTCCTGCCTTCGCCGGCGCTCGCTTTTGTGGCGGGGGCGCCTGCTGCTGCTGGGCTTCGCATCGAGCACGCCCGGCGGGGGGCTGACTTTCTTTCTGAGGCGAGAAGTTTTTGCGGGAAGCTTTTTGGCCGGGACGGGATTGGGATCGGGCCTGGAGAGGAAGGCAGGCTTGTAGGAATAGAGGGGCAGATCCGAGATTGAAGTCACTGATCCGGGGCTGCTCCATAACTGAGAATGAATCATCAGTGCGGCGCGGGGCCGGCCATCATCCATCAGCCGCCGCCGCGGATAGCCATCTATCAGGCAGATACTCTAGAGTACTCGTACTTAGTAGGCCGGAAGAGAAGAAAGAGGCATGCCTACGACTACGAGACAGTACCGTAGTCATGATGGGGCAACCATGACGACCCTTTTCGTCCTCTTGCTCTTCCTAACTCAGCAGCTCTCGACAGCATCGGCATTCTTTTCTCGATCGCAGCAGTCGGTGAGGCCGCCCTCTACAATCGCAGGAGATAGAAGCAGCAGCAGTAGCAGCAACAATAGCCGCGGCGCGGTGGCGGCAGGACGGAGAATCCGCCTTCCTCCAGGCCTGTCGGAACTATTCGGTGCCAGAGAAGATTCATCCACCGATGACGATGACAATATTGATGCCAATACCAATAGCGATGACGAGAAAGATGACGGCGGTGCCGGTGGTGCGGTAGCCGCCCCGGGTAGCAGCTTCGAGAATATGGTGAGGAAGATGACCAACAACCCGAAATACAAGTTTGGCGATCTGACCAAGAGCGCGGTTAGCGCCGGAACACACGTCGTGGAGGATGTCGTTCACAAGACCACGGGGAACGAGGGTTATCAGTTTGGGGTGAGTTTTATATATTCATTTATTTGGTTCTTTTGGATGGTGGTGTGAATATTTTATTCTCATTATAGAAATTTCTATATACGTTTCACGCCTCGCGTTATTACCATCCTCGGCTGCAGGACATTACCAAGGGGACAATATCAAAGGTATCCAAAACGGGTACCAACGTACTAACCTATTCAGAAAAAACCTTGGCCCTAATGCGCGAGGCCGATATCCACGAGCTAGTCGAGCTTACCAACTTCTTTTGGACACAGAACATGAACGAAGTCCAGCGCAGGGAAGCCTTCGTGGTCATTATATATCTCGGTGCCGTCCTGGTCCTGGCGTATAACCTTGTTGCCAATATCAATGCCGGGTTGGTCAATGCGGCAGCTTGGCATATGGCGAGTGCCAAGTTGGGCGCCTCGCCTCTGACTGTGGCGGGTGGATTGGATACCTTCCTCAAGGCGCAAAGGACGTTAGATTTAGTTTTTGGGGGTCCGTTTTTGCCGGCTCGTGTGGCCATAACCATACCCATATTCTTCAACTACCAGCATTGGATCCGATGGGTCGTCGCAAGGTTGCCGTTACAGGGACGATATCCCCTATTGAATCGGATTGCATCCCTGCTTATTATGTGGATTTTGAATTTGGCCACGTATTCGGTCGTTAGTGTTGGATTTGCGTGGTTGGCGTCTTTGTTTAGTGGAGTGCCGTTGATTGCCAGGTAGCAATAAGGGAGTGGCATTTCAGCACATTGTGGATTGGGCGCCTTCCAAAAATTAAGTGATAAAGCAAACAGGAAGTTGAGACATGCTTCAGGTACATACTCTAGTAGATTTTAGTATGTGGCCTCTACTACTCGTAAGCTGAAGCCAATCCACGGCTTTCAATTGCGGCTTTAAAGATAATGCGTGCTTGCGGTGCAGCTACATGTACTGCATGTAGATATTACATGTTACTAATGATTTTAAGTAATGCAATCCTGAAATTGGTTACGTAAAGTCTCTTCCGTACTAGTACGGTAGGCCAAAAGCTCATCCGACACGCCAACACAGACGGTAGCTACTACGTACAGGTACAGTAGTCAGAGCTAGAGAGAAGCTTCAGAGTGGCGACTGACGAGGCAGAAAACTATAACCCGAATCAGGGTAAACGAGGGGATCTGGCTCCTCGAGCCTGCCAATATTATGAATAATATTTGTTTCCGAATAAATAGCTCGCCGATCCGCTCGCTAACACGTCAATCATCAATTTCATGAATAGTATGTACATAAGAAAGAGCTGAGCGCCTGACCTCCCTCGCTGCACATGTTGAACCGAATGATCTCTCACGTTACGTACCGCCATAAGTCTGAGTAGCCTACACCAGATAGCCTGCCTTCGTCCTCGCGGGGCAATAGATGGCTCCGGCGCCGACGAATTTCATACGATCGCCAATCGGGCTTTTGCGACAGTCTAAAGAGTTTCCTTGTACTTCCGAGTTCCTCTACTCGCAAGATCGAAAGGCCGAGTCATTCAAGTCCCAAGTCGTGACGATACCTGACTTATTTATTTGTTGCATTACATTCGAAGACCATTGTTGCAGTGCGACGCCACTGGATAAAGAGATTACAGTTAACAAAACAACTCATCGTAACGTGAACTGTCGCGATTGATCGGTCCCTGCTCGTCATACTCGCCAGCTCACTAGCAGGTCAGGTCCCAACCACGTACTAGTACCCAGAACACGTAAAGCAAATATATACAATGACATTCCTTCGTCCTCGCGCCAGCCTATCGGCAATCCTACCCCTTCTCCTCCTGTGCACACTACTGTCAACTCCAACCCAAGCCGTTGGCTGCACCACTGTATCATCGTGGTCCGATATTCGTACGGCCGTCCTATCCCTCAAAAGGAATCAAAGAACTTTGGTCCTTTGTCCCTTCGATATTACTCACGCGGGCACCGCATCTGATGGCATCGATCTGTACAAGAAGCGTTTGACACTGGCATGCCAGGTGGGTGATACAGCCGATGGTGCCGGTGATGCCGTAATGCAGTCGCTCAATGATGAAAATGACGGTGAAATCACACCGAACGGTTGTACCATCCGAGGCGCTGCTCGGCACTTCAACATCCTTGCCGACTCCGTCGCCATTGTTGGAATGACCTTTGCCAACTCCCAGCACAGCGCCATAAGCGTTGGTGAATACGTTTACGGCACTACGATATCCAATTGCGTCTTTCGCAATAACATTAGGGTGGCGGGAGACGGTGGTGCAGTTGTGTTGGGACGGTACAGTGAAGACACCCTTGTGGTGGGATGTGAATTCAATCGCAATGCCGCCTGGGGTGGTGGGGCACTTAGTGGCGTGGGTAGTGTCGTGGAGGTTAGAGATTGTCTTTTTAGAGGTAATAGAGCATCTATTGGTGTGGTAAGTTTTGCAAATTCAATTGACTTGTCCATTTTTGAATTTTGTCATGGCTGAACTAACATTGGTCTACACCATCGTATGCATCTAATTCGATTACATATTCTCTTTCTTTGAATACTTCATTTTCATTTCTTCTCCATCTACGTTTACAGGGCGGCGCTCTCAAGCTCGTGGATGAAGATTACGATGATAATCGCGTCTTGTCCGTGGAGGCCGACGGTGATACGGAGCAGAAGCGGCAGCGGCGGCAGCAGCACGGTCGAGTCCTCAAGGGAAGTGATCATGCTACATCCAGAAAACCAGGACGATATGGACGACAATACCGTGTTGAAGAACGAAGTGAACGGAAACTCGGCGAGTCTAAATCAGCTGCCGCTGCATCAACGCTCATCGTAAGCGATTCGCGGTTCATGTCCAACTTAGCCGCCGTGGCAGGTCCTGCCATTTATCAGGAATACAACACAGGCGGTACCAACATCTACATCAGGACAAGAGCCGATCGCAACTACGGATGTGCCAACCTAGCCTTAAGTACGAGTACCATGTGCAATGGATTCACGGATGGGACGGCTTGTGTTGAATTTGATAGTACGTGCGGCGGTGCAGTCCCTCTCCCTGACGAGGAGGCTGGAGATGGCGACAGTGGATTGGGTGAAAGGCCACAGCAGGATGATGGCTCCGGTGCCGAAGATGATGCCCGTGCAGAAGCACCTGCAGATGATGGTGTTCCAGAAGATGGCGCTGCAGATGAGGGTGCTGTAGACGGTGCCGCTCAACCAGAGGACGGTGCTGCAGATGTCAGTACTCCAGACGGCGGCGCCTCAGATGATGCAGCTCAAGAGGACGGTGGTGCGGATAGCGGTTCTACAGGAGATGCTGAGCCTAATAACGGTGCAGCTCCGGATGATAGTGTTCCAGCTGGTGGAATGACTGGCATTAGTGACGATCGTGGGCCAGAACAAGAGTTCAGAGACGGCGGTATTATCGAACCAACAGGATCACCAACAGTTGAGGTTAGGGCCACAGCCTCTCCTACCACCGCACAGCCCTCGCCCTCTCCTAGTACGGCACAGCCCTCGCCCTCTCCTACTACGGCGAAGCCATCGCCCTCTCCTACTACCGCGCAGCCATCGTCCTTTCCTACTACTTATTCTACGAAAGAACCAACTACGGCGGAGCCAACGCATCTCCCTACTTTTGTCCCGACGAGCTTTCCCACCTATGCTCCGACATCAGAACCTACCATTCAATGCAACATGGATGAGGTAGAGCGTCATTCTTCCATTTTGAAGCAACTTGAATCTATATCAGACGCAACTGATTTGCGAAGAACGACGACACCTCAGGGCAAAGCAGTTGATTGGCTTGTGTTTGAGGATCCTTCGTATCTATGTGCAGACGATATACATCTTATCCAACGGTACGTCTTGGCAGTGCTCTACTATTCAACCGGTGGCGACGAGACTTGGTTGACGTGCTCAAAGACGGAGGATATCGCCAATGCCTGTGTGATAGGGGAGAGATACCTAAGTAATTATCACGAGTGTGTGTGGTCCGGAATCGGATGTAATGCTGACAACTTTGTCACCAAGATTGCATTTGAAGAGAATGGTCTAAGTGGTACCATCCCGTCGGAAATAGGTGCCTTGCATACATTGAAGACGATCCGCATGGAGCGTGGACAGCTTTCGGGGCCAATTCCGGAAACTATTGGTGCTCTTACCGACCTGGAGAAGCTCGATATGGACTACAACAAGCTCTGGGGGACGTTGCCATCGTCACTTCAATATTTATCGAATCTGAAGTTAATTGATGTGAATCACAATGATCTCTCCGGGAGTATCGACGTATTGTCTGGCCTATCCAACTTGTTCTTCATCCAGCTGCAGTCCAATTTCTTTAGTGGCACTGTCCCCGAGGCATTGGGTTCATTGCAAAAACTTCGTGAGTATGATCATGTTTGATGATGAATAGATGCTTTTTGATCATGTTGTTTCCAGCTCTGCTTGCTGACGATTATTTCTTCATCCGTCCCAATCTAACCCTTTCATATGTTATTAACTCTAAACGTCCTTGCCTTCTGTATGCAGAGGTATTCGCGATACATGATAACCAACTCAGTGGAAATATTGCTCTTGGCTTTTGTGCCCTTCGTATCGAAGGGCAGCTGGAGTACTTGGAGGCGGACTGCTCAAGTCCGGCAGATGGAGGAACAGTATCTTGCGTTTGCTGTACAACATGTTATCCTTATGATGGGTCCTCAACCAACAGAGACGATGGTAACTACGGAGACGATTTGGGCAATCCCTCAGTGCCAGATCCTCCTACAGCTGCTCCTACAGCTGCTCCTACAACAGCTTCGCCGTCTTCATCGCCGACCGCAAGCCCATCAAAGCAACCAACACCCAATCCTACTGCAGAACCAACCTATGCACCATCTCCCTTCACAAGTGAGCCTACTGCCATGTGCGGTGGTATTTCCAAAAGCGCAAGGAAGGAAGCCATTGCAAACACTCTAGCAGGGGCGGGTGTCTCAACTAGAGGTAATCTCTTGACTACCGGTAGTCCTCAAGCTCAGGCTCTTTGGTGGATATTAAACAGAGATCCAACGCAGATGTGTCCCGGTGACGAACGCCTTGCGCAGCGATACTTGGCCGCATTGTTCTATTATTCAACAAATGGGCAGAACTGGGTAGAAAAGGGAGCTGGTAATCAAGAGTTTCTCGGGTCTGCGGGAGAGTGTTTGTGGATGGGCATTACGTGCAACCGAGACGGAGAGATTACGCACATAGAATTTGGTAAGTCAGTTGACATACATTGAGAGAAATGTTGAGTGTGCACAGAGATTTATGTCTCCATCTTGGACATTCCTAACACTACATATCACCACCTTTGCTCCAACACTCAAACCTCTTATAGAAAACAATGGTTTGAGTGGATCTATACCGTACGAGATTGGATCCTTCAGTAAGCTTGAGATATTAAGCCTTGAAAAGGGCGAGATAGGCGGACGCATTCCCAATGAAATTGGTAACCTACAAGAACTACGAGAACTCGATCTGGACTTTAACATGCTGACGGGGTCTTTACCCGAAACTCTTGGGGATGCACCAAAGCTTGGCGTTGTTGACCTGAATAGTAATATGCTATCGGGCAACATCAGCCCCCTCGCTGGCGTGAGGGGGGCCTACTTCATTCAGCTTCACAACAACTTATTAACGGGGACCATACCGCCTGCCATAGGATTGCTCGGCAGTCTCCAGGTGCTGACGATACATAAGAACAATATAGAGGGGGGAATGCCGATAATGGTTTGTAATAGAATATCAGCCTTTGGTGGCAGCATCAATCATCTGTGGGCAGACTGTGCCGGTGCCGATCCCAAGGTGACGTGCTCGTGCTGTACCAAGTGCTTTGATTGAAAGTGAGTTTGGAAACTAGATCTATTATAAACAGGGAAGATGAACCCAGTATAAACCCCGTTTTCAATGCATACAGATTGATACGATACGCCTTTATAACAAGACGTGTATTATGATGAACAATTGTATGACGTAATTTCAATCGAATACTGCTACGGCTGCTGCCGGACCCGCACTGCTGCTATTTGCCCTGGCTGTGGTCTGGGCCGCCGATGTTGGCGCTTATTTCGCAGGTCGCCGCTTCGGGCGGGTCAAGCTTGCGCCGGCAGTAAGTCCCGGAAAGACCTGGGAGGGCGTGCTGGGCGGACTGCTGGCGGCACTGCTGGTCGCCTGGTGCGGGTCCTGGCTGCTTGGCATGTCTTCGGGGCTGATGCTGCCTGTGGCGCTCAGCCTGGCGCTGATATCTGTATTAGGTGATCTTACTGTTAGCCTGTTTAAGCGCAATGCCGGCCTGAAAGATAGCGGCAGCCTGTTTCCGGGCCATGGCGGCGTGCTTGACCGGGTTGACGGTGTGAGTAGCGCGGTGCCGCTATTTGCCTTGCAAATGCAGTGGTCGGGATTGGTGACATTTTGAAATATGGGTGTTGCGCGCCGGGATGCCGGGTTGCGATCATTACGGGTCGGCGGGAATCAGTCGACGTCTGTGCGCGTGTCAAAGGACGACTAAGGTACAAACCCTGACTATGATCGGTTTCTTCACCTCGGTATTTGCATTTCTGTTCGCAATTGCGATCCTTGTGGCCGTGCATGAATGGGGTCACTACATTGTGGCCCGCATCTGCGGTGTCAAGGTGTTGCGTTACTCCATCGGCTTTGGTCGCCCGCTGTGGCTGCGCCGTGCCGGACCCGATCAGACCGAGTATTGCCTGTCGGCGATTCCAGTCGGCGGTTACGTCAGATTGCTGGATGAGCGCGATAGTGACGTGGCGCCCGAGGAACTCCCACGGGCATTTAATCGGCAGCCCGTTGCTGCACGTGTTGCGATTCTGTTTGCAGGCCCGGCGCTGAACTTCATCTTTGCAGTTCTGGCTTACTGGCTGATGTTTGTCGCCGGTGTTCCCGGTTTGAAACCGGTAGTCGGTGAAATAGAAGCCGACTCCATGGCGGCGCAGGCTGGATTGCTCTATGCCGACCAGATCGTGGCCGTGGGTGAACGCCCGGTGGAGACCTGGGAGGGCGCCGTCATTGCGATGTTGGATGAGTTGCTGGGCAACGGTGACCTGCGCATAGAAGTGCGTAATGGTGACGGACTGCAGCGCAGCCTGTTGTTGCCTACGGCGACACGCGTAGCCGAGCTGACCGAGCCGGGCGCGCTGTTTTCCACCATCGGACTGCGGCCGTGGGCGCCGTTCATCCCGCCGGTACTTGATCAGCTCACGCCCGGCGGAGCAGCTGAAGCAGCGGGTCTGCGGTCGGGGGACCTGATCCTGAGCGCCGACGGGCAGGCGGTGGCGCAATGGTCTGATTGGGTGAGTCTGGTTCGCAGCCAGCCTGGCGCTACGCTCGACCTGGAGCTGCAACGCGACGGTCGCCGAGTGACTCTGCCGATTACTATCGGTGAGGCGACGGATGATTCAGGTACAAGAATCGGACGCATTGGTGCATCGGTGCAGGTGGCCGACGATTTGTATGCCGATATGCGTGCCACCCAGCGTTATTCTTTGCTGCCGGCTTTGAACGCAGCCGTTAGCAAAAGCTGGAACATGTCCGAACTCACGGTGCGAATGATCGGGCGCATGCTGACCGGCGATGTATCGGTGAAAAACATCAGCGGGCCGATCAATATTGCTCAGTTTGCCGGCTATAGCGCCAGCAGCGGCTGGTCGTCCTTCGTCGGTTTTCTGGCCATCGTCAGCATTAGCCTGGGAATACTTAACCTGTTGCCGATACCCATGCTGGATGGCGGGCAAATCGTCTATCAGCTTGCCGAGGGTATAAAAGGTTCGCCGCTGTCTGATCGTGCCCAGATGATTGGCCAGCAAGTGGGCATTTTGTTTCTTATCGTGCTGATGAGTTTTGCTTTTTACAACGACATTTCCAGACTGCTTGGATGATGGCGATGTGGTTCGATAAACACCCGCTTTGCGCTGCGCAGGTCACCCTGCTAAAGCGGCTCGCGATGGCGGTTGTGTTCATGCTGGCGCCGTTCGCTGTGTATTCACAGCAGGCGCCTGCACAGGCCCAGCAGCAGGCACTCGTCGTTCGCGATATTCGTGTAGAGGGGCTGCAGCGAATCTCCGAAGGTACCGTGTTTAACTACTTGCCGGTGAATATTGGCGATCGCCTGGATCAGCAAAGGGTCCAGGAAGCGTTGCGCGCCGTCTATGCGACCGAGTTCTTTCGCGATGTCGAAATTCGCTGGGACGAAGGTACCTTGATCGTCGCAGTCGCCGAGCGACCTTCGATTGAATCATTCGAGATTTCCGGCAACAAAGACATTAAGACCGAGGATCTCGAAGAACCCTTGGCCCGTATCGGTCTCAAGACAGGGCGGATTTTTAATCGATCCGTGCTCGAAGAGGTTGAACAGTCGCTAACCGACCAGTACTTCTCTCAGGGCAAGTACGCAGCTACCGTTGCTACGGAAGTCGAAGACCTGCCGGATAATCGCGTGCGGATCGCAATCAATATCAAGGAAGGCGACCGTGCGCGCATCCGGCAGATAAACGTGGTCGGGAACAGCAGCTTCAAGGACAAGGATCTACTCGACGCATTTTCCTTGCAGACGCCTAACTTGCTGTCCTTTATTCGTCAGGACGACCGCTATTCTCGCGAAGCTTTGTCTGGCGATCTGGAGTCGCTGCGTTCCTACTATATGGATCGTGGTTTTGCAGACTTCAGTGTTGAATCGACTCAGGTGGCTATTTCGCCTGGCAAGGAAGATATATTCATTACCGTCAACCTGATCGAAGGCGATCGATACAAGGTTAAAGATGTGCGGCTGGCGGGCGAACTGGTTCTGCCGGAAGCGGCCTTGAGCCCCTACGTCCTGGTCAAGCCGGGGCAAACCTACTCGCAGCAACTGATTACACAGAGTGCTGAGTTGATTCGCTTGCGGCTGGGCGAAGAGGGCTATGCCTTTGCCAATGTTGAGCCGGTTCCTGAGCTGGATCGAGAAGGCAAAGTTGTTGCGCTGACTTTGTATGTGGATCCGAAAAACCGCGTTTATGTGCGGCGCATTAATTTCAATGGCGCCGCCTCGGTGAATGATGAGGTTTTTCGACGCGAGATGCGTCAGTTTGAAGGTGGCTACCTATCCAGCAACCGCGTCGAGCGCTCGCGCGTGCGACTGCAGCGTCTGCCCTACGTAGAATCCGTGGAGGTTGAGACGACGCCGGTACCCGGAACGCCAGACCTGGTTGATGTCGATTTCGACATCAAGGAGGGATTGCCGGGTCAGTTTGGGGGTGGTGTGGGCTTCTCCGAGTCCCAGGGCCTTATTTTGAATGGCAACTTCGTGCATACCAATTTTATGGGCACGGGTAATCGTATAGCTGCCGACATTAATACGGGCCAGTTTCGGACAATTTATAGTTTGTCGCATACCAATCCCTATAGCACCCAGAACGAAGTTAGTCGGACTGTCAGCTTTTCTTATCGGGATATCACGCAGTTCACCTCTGATGCATCAAATTTCGAGACTCAGACACTGAGTGCTTCGCTGGAATACGGCTATCCGCTGACTGAATTTCAACGCCTGGTGTTTGGCGTAACCTGGAATCGTGCTGAATTGCTGGCCAGTACTTTCAGTTCTTTTCAGGCCCAGGAATGGGTATTGAAAAATGGCAACCAGTTTCCGGTATCAGAAAATACACTGGGCACCGGCTTCGACACGTTTGAACTGGTTGCCGGCTGGATTTTCGACAGTCGCAATCGCGCCTTGTTTGCTGACCGCGGCGGACGTCAGCGCTTGTTGTTGGGCGGCACCGTGCCCGGCAGTGATGTTGAGTACTTCAACATTACCTATACCGGCTTGCAGTATCTTTCGCTGACCCGCTATTTCACGCTGGCGCTCAAAGCCGAGGTGTCGTTCGGCGATGCCTTTGGCAGCTCCTCGTCGATACCACCCTATAAGCGTTATTTTGGCGGCGGCCCGAATTCTGTGCGTACATTGCGCGAGAACAGCATCGGCCCCAGGGACAGCTTCGGAAATCCTTACGGCGGCAATTTGTTAACGGTCGGCAACGCGGAAATCATCATGCCGATTCCCCAGAAATGGCGCTCACGCGTCCGGGTTTCGGCGTTTTACGACATTGGTGGCGTGTTTGATACGGGTGGCGTTACGTTCTTTGAACAGGATGGCGTTTCCAAGATCAGTTATGATTTCGACGCTGACGAGCTCAAGCAGTCGGTGGGTATTGCCGCCGAGTGGCTGGCGCCGCTTGGCTTGTTCCGGTTCAGTTACGGTTTCCCGCTGAACGAGAAGGATAGCGACGGGCGCCGATACGGCGATGAAATCGAAGGCTTTCAGTTCTCAATTGGCGGGGCATTCTAGTTTTTGGCTTACAGGAAAACGGCTATGGACATGTTTAAGCGCGCAGGCTTGCTGATGGTGTTGAGCCTGCTGATGGTGCCGGGGGTCGGCTTCGCGCAGCAGACAAAAATTGGCTTCGTCAACGTGGCCCGCCTGATCAGTGAATCACCGCAGGCAAACACGGCAATGGGTGCCCTGCAGGAAGAATTTGCGCCTCGCCAGCGAGAGCTGGTCGCGATGCAGAAAGCCTTTCAGGATCGTCAGGCGCAAATAGAGCGCGACATTGAAGTGATGGGTCCGGAGGAACGGCGCAATGCCGAGCGGGATCTTCGCAAGGAAGAACGCGAATTGGCGCGCAGCGTCGAGGAGCTGAATGAGGATGCCAACCTGCGCCGCAACGAAGAGTTGGCGACGCTGCAACGGGAACTGCTGCGCGAAGTGGCTGCCTATGCACGCGATACGGGGTTCGACCTGGTGGTTGGTGAAGGCGTGTTTTATGCCAGTCCGGCCGTCGACATAACGGATCGAATCATCGAGCGACTGAAGTCGGGTAGCCAATTGCCATCCACGATGGGTAACTAGGCTCACTTGGCGAATTGTGGTCACCGACGTCGATGAGTCTTAGCCTCGGCGAGATTGCTGTTCGTTATGGCTGCGAGCTTCGTGGGGATCCTGACCAGCAGGTTCTTAGCGTCGCCACATTGTCGTCCGCCGGGGCAGACCAGTTGGCCTTTCTGGCCAATCCGGCTTATCACCGCCAGTTAGCTGAAACGAAGGCCGCGGCGGTTTTATTGGCGCCGGCAGATGCGCATGACTGTACCGTAGCTGCGCTGATTTGTTCCAATCCTTACCTGGTGTACGCGCAGGTGGCTGCCGAATTGCATCCAGGCTCGGCGTTGCAGCCAGGCGTTCACCAAAGTGCCGTGATTGCGGCTGACTGCCGTATTCCGGATTCCTGCGAGATAGCCGCTGGTACGGTTATTGGCAGCAGGGTTCAGCTCGGTGAGCGAGTCCGTGTTGGTGCGAATGCCGTGCTGGAGCGGGATGTGGTGCTGGCAGACGACAGCCAGGTTCTGGCCGGGGTGGTTGTTCATGCCGGGGTCAAGATCGGTGCTCGCTGTATTCTGCACGCTGGCTGCGTGATTGGTTCCGATGGTTTCGGCAATGCTCGTGATTCTGCCGGGGCCTGGACCAAGGTGCCGCAACTAGGCAGTGTGGTCATCGGTGACGATGTTGAAGTTGGCTCCAATACGACCATTGATCGCGGCGCCATCGGTGATACCCGGATTGGCAACGGTGTGCGGCTGGATAACTTGGTTCAGATTGGGCACAACGTGGAAATTGGTGAACATACCGCCATGGCTTCGATGTCCGGCAGCGCTGGTAGTACGCGTATCGGCGCGCGCTGCATGATTGGCGGCAGGGTGGTTTTTGCCGGTCATATCGAAATTTGTGACGATGTCGTGATATTGGGCAGTACCGATGTCGCCAAGTCGATTCGCAAACCTGGCGTTTATGGCGGCCCGGCCACGACAGCGGATGAGGTTTCAAGCTGGCGCAGGAATGCGGTTCGTTACCGTCAGCTAGACAGCATCGCGCGTCGGCTGCGCGCGCTGGAACGTGCCCAGGGTGAACCCCATGCCGCTGACTGACATTCCCTTGCGCCATGCCACGGCGATTATTGATGCGGACGCCGAGCTAGCCGACGACGTCGAAGTGGGTCCCTACGCCGTGATTGGTCCAGGGGTCAGTATTGGCGCAGGTACACGGATTGGATCGCATACCGTGATTAAGGGCCCGACCCGGATCGGCAGGAATAATCACATCTATAGTTATGCATCCATAGGTGATGACCCCCAGGATAAAAAATACCTGGGCGAGCCTACCCGGCTGGAAATCGGTGACAACAACACCATTCGTGAGTTTTGCACACTCAATCGCGGCACGGTGCAGGATGAGGGCGTTACCCGCATAGGTAACGACAACTGGTTAATGGCCTATGTGCACGTGGCGCACGATTGCCGTTTGGGTGACCACATCATCCTGGCAAACAACACCAGTCTCGCCGGGCATGTGCAAATGGGTGACTGGGTCATTTGCAGCGGCTTCGCGGCAGTCCACCAGTTTGGCCGAATCGGTGCGCATGCCTTTATCGGCCCCTATGTCGGAGCGGCGAGGGATGTTCCGCCCTATACCATAGTGACGGGTAATCCACCGGCGCCACGCGGACTGAATCTGGAAGGCCTGCGGCGGCGAGAATTTACCGCTGAGCAGATCCGCAATCTCAAAGAGGCCTACCGTATTCTTTACCGTTCGGGTCTGCGCCTGACAGAAGCGCGCGAGGCGCTGGGAAAATTAGCGCCGGAGCAGCCTGAGCTGCAGCTGCTGGTTGATTTTCTGGATCTTTCCGAACGCAGCATCATTCGCTAGACGACCGCATGCCGCGCATCGTGATAATCGCGGGCGAGGCGTCGGGCGACCTGCTTGGCGCTGGACTAATTCGTGCCGTCAACGCGCTGCGTCCTGACATAGAGTTTGAAGGTATCGCCGGTCCGCTGATGCGTGAAGCCGGCTGCAAAGCCTGGCGAGATGCCGACGAGCTTGCCGTCATGGGTCTGTTCGAAGTATTGCGCCACTTGCCCAGGCTCAGAAGAATCATTAAGGCGACCAAAGACAGGCTGAGCTCAGATCCGCCTGATCTTCTGATTGGTATTGATGCGCCCGATTTTAATCTGCGCATTGAGCGCTTTGCTCGGGATCGTGGCATAGCGACGATGCAATATGTTTGTCCGTCTGTCTGGGCCTGGCGGGAAGGGCGCGTAGAAACCCTGCGCGCCGCTTGCGATCAGATACTGTGCCTGCTGCCTTTCGAAGTAGATTTTCTTCGTCGTCACGACCTGAAAGGCCATTTTGTGGGACACCCGCTGGCCGACGAAATCGTCGCGCCCGGCGATCCGCTTGCAGCGCGTGCCTTGCTCGGCATTGACGCCCCGCGCGTGGTGGCCTTGCTGCCGGGCAGCCGTGTCAGCGAAGTGTCGCGACTGGCGGAACCCTTCGCGCGAACAGCCAGCTGGCTGGCCGCCCGCGATCCGGCGTTGCGATTCGTGGTGCCTGTGGCGTCGCAAAAACTTGGCGCGCAGATTAGCGCCGCACTGGAGTCCTATGGCCCGCCGGGCCGCTGGCAACTGATCGATGGCCGGGCCCGCGAGACCATGGCTGCCGCCGATGTCGTGCTGCTGGCCTCCGGAACCGCAACCCTGGAGGCCATGTTGCTAAACCGCCCCATGGTGGTGGCTTACCGGATTTCGCCGCTGACTTATTTTCTGCTGCGCGCCTTGCGCCTGATTCGCGTGCAGTTTGCATCGTTGCCGAATTTGCTCGCCGGCCGCCGCCTGGTGCCGGAGCTGCTGCAAGCTGATGCACGCCCGGAATTGCTCGGCCCTGCTGTTGAGGGATGGTTGAAAAACCCAGCGCATTGCAATGATCTTAAACAGGAATTTGTCAAACTTTCAGCCTTACTCAAGCGCAATGCCAGTGCCGAGTCCGCGCGGGTGGTTTTGCAGCAGATCGGCATAGATCGCTGAATATTTACAGCCCGCTAGCCTGCCGGGCTTCGTATAATTTGCGCCATGGGGTCGCCGTTTTTGTTCGCTCAACCTAGCGCCCAGCTCGCTGACTGCGTGGCTGGTGTGGACGAAGCCGGCCGCGGTCCGCTCGCCGGTCCGGTATTTGCCGCCGCGGTGGTGCTGGGCCCCGGACAAACCATCAGCGGAGTCCGCGATTCGAAACGCCTCAGCGCCCGCAAGCGCTCTCTGCTGGTCGCAGATATTCAGCAACAGGCGCTGGGTTTTGCGCTCGGACGCGCCGAGGTCGAGGAGATCGATCATTTGAATATCCTGCAGGCCAGCCTGCTGGCCATGAGCCGGGCGCTGGCGGCGCTGAGTCGATTGCCGGCGCTGGTGCAAATTGACGGCAATCACTTGCCGACACTGCCCGGTTATACCGGTCGCGCAGAAGCTGTTATCGGCGGTGATCGCAGCTGCCCGGCCATTTCGGCAGCGTCAATACTGGCCAAAGTGGCGCGGGATCAGGAGATGCGGCAACTCGACGAAGAGTTTCCCGGCTATGGCTTTCGCCAGCACAAAGGCTATCCGACGGCGGCTCATCGTGAAGCGCTTGCGCGCCTGGGTGCCTGCCCGGCACATCGGCGCAGCTATCGACCGGTGCAGCGGGCTATCGCGACGGGACCACTGGGCCCATGAGCCAGTCCTTCGTTCACCTGCACCTGCATACCGAGTACTCCATTGTTGACAGTGTCGTCCGGGTAAAACCGCTGATGGAGGCGGTGGCTTCAGCCGGGATGGCGGCCGTAGCTATGACGGACCAGAGCAACATGTTTGCCATGGTCAAGTTCTATCGGGCGGCCCTGGCGCGCGGTCTCAAGCCGATTATTGGCGCGGAAATCTGGCTGCAGTTTCCCAACGAGGAGGAGGCGGCCAAGCTGGTTGTGCTGTGCAAGGACGACGCAGGATTTCGCTGTCTGTCGGGCCTGCTGTCGCGCGCATACCTGGACGGCCAGGAAAGCGGCGTTCCGGTGATACAGCGTGAGTGGCTGGATGTCGCCGATATCGACCGCTTAATTGCGCTGTCCGCGGCTCGCGACGGCGCGATCGGCCAGGCTTTGCTGGCCAATCGCCTGAGTCTGGCGCGTGAACTGGCGGTTGATCTAAAGACGCGCTTTGCCGGCGATTTCTATCTGGAGCTGCAACGAACGGGGCGCCCCCGTGACGAGGCGCAACTGCGCCTGGCCGTGAGCATGGCGGCAGATCTGGGGATTCCGATTGTCGCCAGCAACGACGTTCGCTTCCTGCAATCCAGTGACTTCGAAGCCCATGAAGCACGGGTTTGCATTCGCCAGGGCCGCAGTCTCAATGATCAGAGTCGCCCGCGCGATTACAGCGCAGATCAGTACCTGCGTAGCGCGGAAGAAATGGCCAGCCTGTTTGCCGACCTGCCCGAGGCCTTGGAAAACTCCGTGCAGATCGCCACACGCTGCAATCTGCGCCTGGAACTCGACAATCCGCAACTGCCGGCCTTCGAAGTGCCGGATGGGCTTGAGGTCGGTGAATTCCTGCGCCAGGCCTCTACAGCGGGTTTGGCCCGGCGCCTGGGTCTTGATGCGCAGGCCAGCAGCGATGACTTCCCAGAGGCTTACCAGCAGCGTTTAAGCCTGGAGCTGGAAGTTATTGCCGGCATGGGTTTCCCCGGCTATTTCCTGATCGTCGCGGATTTCATTCGCTGGGCGCGCGCTAGCGATATTCCCGTTGGTCCGGGTCGCGGTTCCGGTGCAGGGTCGCTGGTGGCCTATGCGCTGGAGATAACTGACCTGGACCCCATTGAGCATGACCTGTTGTTCGAGCGCTTTCTTAACCCGGAGCGTGTGTCCATGCCTGACTTCGATGTGGACTTCTGTATGGAAGGTCGCGACCGGGTGATTGAGTACGTGACTGAGCGCTACGGCCGCGACCGTGTTTCGCAGATCATTACCTACGGCACCATGGCGGCCAAAGCGGTGGTCAGGGACTGTGGGCGCATTCTTGGGCATCCCTACGGATTCGTTGATCGGGTAGCCAAGCTGATTCCCTTCGAGATCGGGATCACGCTCGACAAAGCCCTGAAGCAGGAAGCGGAGTTGCGCGGCTTGTACGAAGGCGATGAAGAAGTTCGTGCCTTGATCGACCTGGCCCGGCAACTTGAAGGGCTGGTGCGGAATGCCGGCAAACATGCCGGCGGCGTGGTTATTTCGCCCACTGCCCTGACTAATTTTACGCCGTTGTATCGCGTGGAAGGCGAGAAGGGCAGCGTCACCCAGTTCGATAAAGATGACGTCGAGGCCGCCGGCCTGGTCAAGTTCGACTTTCTGGGTTTGCGCACGCTGACCATCATTGATCGAGCGCTAAAGACCATAAACGGGGCGCGCACGGCCAGTGGCGAGGAGCCGCTGGAGCTCGCCAAGCTGCCGATGGATGACGCCAAGACCTTTCGGCTGTTGCAGGAGTGCCGCACCACGGCCGTATTTCAGCTGGAATCACGCGGCATGCGCGACTTGATCGGGCGTCTGCGGCCCGACAGTTTTGATGACATCGTCGCGCTCGTTGCGCTGTATCGCCCGGGCCCGCTGCAATCCGGCATGGTGGATGACTTTATTGCGCGTAAACACGGCGATAAGTATCAAAAAATCGATTACTTGCATCCGGAACTGGAGCCGGTACTGCTCGCCACTTACGGCGTCATCCTGTATCAGGAGCAGGTGATGCAGATTGCCCAGCGACTGGCTGGCTATTCGCTGGGCGAAGCCGATTTGTTGCGGCGAGCCATGGGTAAGAAAAAACCCGAGGAGATGGCCAAGCAACGATCCATATTTATGGCGGGTGCTGAACGTCGCAAGGTTGATGTTCGCCAGGCCACGCATATTTTCGATTTGATGGAGAAATTTGCCGGCTACGGCTTCAACAAATCTCATTCGGCTGCCTATGCGGTGTTGTCCTATCAGACGGCCTGGCTGAAGGCGCACTATCCGGCCGCGTTTATGGCGGCGGTATTTAGTTCGGAGATGGATGACACCGACAAGCTGTCTGGCCTGATGCGCGATTGTCAGGCAGAGGGCCTGGAAGTGTTGCCGCCGGATATCAATGATTCTGGCTGTGTTTTTGAGGTTCGTGGTGATGCCGCCATGCGTTATGGACTGGGTGCCATCAAAGGCCTCGGCCGCAACGCCGGTGAAGCCATCGTGGCCTTGCGGGGGGATCAGCCGTTCGCGGGTCTGGACGATTTTTGCCGGCGCGCCGAAGCCGAGCGGATCGGGCGGCGGCCCCTGGAAGCACTGATCAAGGCCGGGGCATTCGACGGTTTCGGCGCGCGACGACCTGCCTTGCTTGCGGCCCTGCCGGCGGCCGTGGGCAGGGCTGAACAATCGGCGCACGCGCGTGATTCCGGTCAAACAGACCTTTTTTCCCTCGGCGATGCCGGTGAATCCGGGCCCGTAGAGTCGCCCATTGCAGAATGCCCTGACTGGGGTTTTGCGCAGCGTCTGGCGGCCGAGCGAGAGAGTCTCGGACTCTATCTCAGCGGACATCCCTACGATCAGTATCGTTCCGACGGGCCTTTTGTGTCTTCGGGCACCATCGCCGCCATGGTCGGTGGCAAGAAGGTTAACGGCAGTCGCGAATCGCGCGCGCCGGCCCAGCGGGTTTCGCTGGCAGGTCTGGTAACCGCGCTGCGCAAGCGCGGCAATCGGGTTACCTTTGACCTTGACGATGGCCGTGACCGCATCGAAGTCAGCTTGTTCAGCGAGACCTTCGAGCGCTGCCGGCACTTGCTGGTGGCGCATAGCATTGTGGTTATCAAAGGCAAGTTGCGCTACGACGACTTCATCAACGGCTGGCGACTCACCGGCGAAGACGTGCACGATATAGATCGACTTATTGAGCGGCGCGCCAAGCGTTTGATTATTCACTGGGACCTGACCAACGGCAGCCAGGCAGACCCGGCCGCGCTGCGCAGCCTGCTGGAGCCGTTTCGTCCGGGTCGTTGTGATGTCAGCCTGTTCTATCAGCGCCCGGATGCGCATGCCCGGGTGCGGCTGGGTGAGGCCTGGGCCGTGCGCCCCAGTCGCGAGCTGCGCGAGCGCCTTTCGGCACTGCTCGGCAACGATCATTTTCGCTTTATTTACGATGATGCCCCGGCCGCGGATTGAGGCCCGGCTTGTGCGCCGGCCGGCCAGCGTTTACCGTTCGCGACCATGGATCTGAAGTTCCTTGATTTCGAGCAGCCCATCGCCGAACTGGAGGCGAAAATCGAGGAACTTCGGTTCGTCGATAGTGACTCCGAGGTCAACATCGGGGACGAAATCGCCAAGCTCAAGACAAAGAGCGAATCCCTGACACGCAGTATTTTTTCCGATTTATCGTCCTGGCAGGTCGCCCAGGTGGCGCGGCATCCGCTACGGCCCTATGCGCTGGACTACATTCACGCCGTTTGCCCTGATTTTCAGGAGCTGCACGGCGATCGACACTACGCGGATGATCCGGCGCTGGTCGGTGGTATCGGGCGAATTGACGGCCAGCCGGTGATGCTCATCGGTCACCAGAAGGGCCGCGATACAAAAGAAAGGGTGCATCGCAACTACGGCATGCCCAAGCCCGAGGGCTATCGGAAGGCCTTGCGACTGCTGGATATGGCCGAGCGCTTCGCCCTGCCGGTAATTACCCTGATCGATACGCCCGGCGCCTATCCGGGAGTCGGCGCTGAAGAACGCGGCCAGAGTGAAGCGATTGCGCGAAATCTTTTTCGCATGGCGCGGCTGCGGACACCGATTATTGCCGCGGTCATCGGCGAGGGCGGATCGGGCGGCGCGCTGGCTATCGGTGTGGCTGATCGACTGTTGATGCTCCAATACAGTGTCTACTCGGTGATTTCGCCCGAGGGTTGCGCGAGCATTTTGTGGAAGAGTGCCGAGCGAGCCGAGGAGGCCGCTGAGGCTATGGGTATCACCGCCGATCGGTTGCATTCACTGCAGCTGGTTGACGAGGTGCTTGAAGAGCCGCTTGGCGGCGCGCATCGTGATCCGGGCGCCATGGCCCAGTCCTTGCAGAATGCGCTGGTGAGTATGCTGGCTGAGCTGGGGCAACTGGATACCGCTACCTTGCTGGAACAGCGTCGTACGCGCATCGACAGCTTCGGACGCTTTAAGGACGGCTAAGCTGACCTTGCTTCGGGCCAGGTCCAGGTTTCGTTCATGTCTCGCCTCATTTCCAGTCTGGATGCTTCGCTAACGGCGCTGGCCGAGCAGCCTGTCAGCATTTGCGTGGCCTTCAGCGGCGGGCTCGACTCCAGTGCGCTGCTGCATGGCCTGGCGCAACTACAGACCCATCCTGCCGTGGCTGGTTTGCGCGCCATCCATATCCATCATGGACTGCACAGTGATGCCGATGCCTGGGGACGCCACTGCCGGCTCACGGCCGATGCATTGGGCATTGAATATCAGCAATTGTCGGTCAGTCTTGCCGAGTCTTTGCCCGGGGGTCTGGAAGCGGCCGCCCGCGATGCGCGTTACCAGGCGCTGCGCGCTGTATTGCGACCGGGTGAGGTGCTGGCCACGGCGCATCATCTTGATGATCAGGCAGAAACCCTGCTGTTAAGGCTGATGCGTGGCAGCGGCAACACCGGGCTGGCCGGTATTCCGGCGTTCTCGCAACTGGGCGCGGGCTGGTTGTGGCGTCCGTTGCTGGCGTTGCCGCGGCAGGCGCTGCGCGAATATGCCGATGCTGAGTCGCTCAGCTGGTGCGAGGATCCCAGCAACGCCGATACGCGTCATGAGCGAAACTATATTCGTGGCGAAATCCTGCCAGCCCTGCGCAAGCGCTGGCCTGCGGCCAGCCAATCCATCGCCCATAGCGCAGCCTTGCTGCGTGAGTCTGCTGAATTGCTCGACCAGCTGGCCAGAGAGGATCTGCGCGGGGTGCAGCGGGGCCTGCGACTCGATTGTGCGACGCTGGCCGACTTGGGTGCGGCACGTGGACGCAACTTGCTGCGTTACTTTCTGCGCTTGTCGGGCTTGCAGGCGCCGGGCGCATCCCGACTGGCCGAAGGCTATCAGCAGCTCCTGGGGGCGCGGCCGGATGCTGAGCCGGTCATGCCTTTCAATGGGGGTGAGCTGCGTCGCTATCGAGGACAGTTATACCTGTTAACAGCGCCACCGCGTTCGAAGAAGGCGGAGATCGCCTGGGACGGCCGGGGGATTCTCGATTTGGGCGATGGCGAGAGTTTTCGTCTGAAAAAATCCGCAGCAGGCGGTTTGCAGGCGGGTATTAGTCAGCGCCGGTTGCAGGTGCGCTACCGGCGCGGCGGCGAGCGCTTGCGGCGTCCGGGCCAGGCCCATAACCAGGCCTTAAAAAAATTGCTGCAGGCAGCCGGTATACCGCCCTGGATGCGTCCCCGCATTCCATTGCTATATGCCGATGATTGTCTGGTTGCTGTGGCGGATCTGTGGCTCAGCGCCGAGGCCATGGCGCCGGCCGGCGAGGCTGGCCTGCAGCCGCATTGGGACGGTCATCCGCCTCTGCAGTAGGCGCTTGCTGGGCTATTCTGCATTGAGCTGGCAGGGTCGATCTGGTAACGTCCACCCCGTTGAAAAACTTCATTTTTGGAGTCTTCCTAATAGGCCGGAGTGTGCTTTCCTGTCCGCGCAAACCTGCGGGTGACGGGACAAAAGCCCCTCCGGCCGACGTGTTTTTGTGTCTGGCTCAGACGCAGGTTTACCAGGCGATGCGGAATCGAATTGATCCGCAGATTCGGAGGTCGTGCGGATAATGCCTCGCTTTATCTTTGTTACCGGTGGAGTGGTGTCGTCCTTGGGCAAGGGCATCACCTCTGCCTCACTGGGCGCGATTCTTGAGGCCCGCGGCCTGAGTATCAGCATGATCAAGCTGGATCCTTATCTGAATGTCGATCCCGGCACCATGAGTCCGTTTCAGCACGGCGAAGTATTTGTCACCGAAGACGGTACCGAGGCCGATCTGGATCTTGGCCACTACGAACGATTCGTGAATACCACCACGGGTCGGCACAGCAATTTCACCACCGGCAGAATCTACGGCAGCGTTATCGCCAAGGAACGTCGGGGCGACTATCTGGGCGCCACGGTGCAGGTGATTCCGCATGTGACGGATGAGATCAAGCGCAGTGTGATACTCGGCGCCGGCAACGCGGACGTTTGCATTGTAGAAATCGGCGGCACCGTGGGCGATATCGAATCCCTGCCGTTCATGGAAGCGATTCGCCAGATGGGCGTCGATATGGGGCGGGAGAAGGTTGCCTACGTGCACCTGACCCTGGTGCCTTACATTGCGACATCCGCAGAGATCAAGACCAAGCCGACGCAGCATTCCGTGAAGGAGCTGCGCTCCATCGGTATTCAGGCCGATGTGCTGGTCTGCCGATCGGATCATCCATTGCCTGATGAGCAACGCCGCAAAATAGCCCTGTTTACCAATGTTCAGGAGCGCGCGGTGATTTCCGCCATGGACGTTGACGACATCTATCGCTTGCCGATGGTATTTCGTGATCAGGGCTTTGACGAAATTATTGTCGAGCGTCTCGGTCTGGATGTGCCGCCGGCGGATTTATCGCCCTGGGAGGCCGTGGTTGCAGCCAAGAAGAATCCGCAGGCTGAAGTCACGATCTGCATGGTCGGCAAGTACGTTGACCTGCGCGACTCCTATATCTCACTGAGTGAAGCCCTGATCCACGCCGGCGTGCGCACGCGCACCCGGGTGAATATTCGCTACCTCGAATCGGAACAGCTGGAGCGCGAAGGCATCGGGCTGCTGGAAGGCGCTGATGCCATTCTGGTGCCTGGCGGATTCGGCGATCGCGGTTTCGAAGGCAAAATTACCGCGGTGCGCTACGCCAGGGAAAATGGCATCCCATTTCTCGGTATCTGTCTTGGTTTGCAGGCAGCCGTCGTTGAATATGCTCGGCATATTGCCGGTCTGGCAGAAGCCAACAGCACAGAGTTTAAATCCGAGACGCCTGATCCGGTGATTGCCCTGATCACTGAATGGCAGGATCTGGACGGCAGTACGCAGGCACGCAGCCTTGAGTCGGAAGTCGGTGGCAGCATGCGTCTGGGAGCCCAGGTCTGCCAGTTGTTGCCGGGTAGTCTGGCCGCGCGCGCTTACGGTGCCGAGGAAGTGCGTGAGCGCCATCGGCATCGTTATGAGGTCAACAATGGCTACCTTGAGCGGCTGAGTCAGGCGGGGCTGATATTTTCCGGTCGTTCCAGCGACGGTTTGGTCGAGGTCGTTGAACTGGCTGATCATCCCTGGTTTCTGGCCTGTCAGTTTCATCCCGAATTTACTTCCAATCCGCGCGAGGGGCATCCGTTGTTTACCGGTTTTGTCGCGGCGGCACGGGAATTCGGCGCCCAGGAGCTCAAGGCCGCTGCCGGCGCATGAAGCTGCTGGACTTTGACGCGGGTATTGATCATCCGCTGTTTCTGATTGCCGGACCCTGTGTGGTCGAAAGTGAGGCCATGACCATCGATGTGGCTGGGCGCTTGCAGTCGATCACCCAGGCGCTGGGCATGCAGCTGATTTTCAAGTCGTCCTATGACAAGGCGAATCGCTCGTCTGCCAACAGTTTTCGCGGGCCCGGCCTGGAAGAAGGTTTGCGTATTCTCGCCGAAGTCCGTCGTCAGCTTAAGTTGCCGGTGCTCACCGATGTGCATGAGGACACGCCGATGGACGAGGTCGCCGAGGTCGCCGATGTGCTGCAGACGCCGGCTTTTTTGTGTCGACAAACGAATTTTATATTGCGGGTGGCGGCAACCGGAAAACCGGTCAATATTAAAAAAGGCCAGTTTCTTTCGCCCGGAGAAATGCGCAACGTCGTGGACAAGGCCCGCAGCACCGGGAATTCATCCATCATGGTTTGCGAACGTGGTTTTAGTTTCGGTTATAACAATCTGATCGCTGACATGCGTTCGCTGGCCATCATGCGAGAAACGGGTTGTCCGGTTGTTTTTGATGCGACGCATTCGGTGCAACTACCCGGCGGGCGAGGCGACGCCTCGGGTGGTCAGCGTGAATTTGTGCCGGTGCTGGCGCGTTCGGCCGTGGCCGCCGGTATTTCCGGCGTGTTCATGGAAACGCATCCGGACCCGGACAAGGCCTTGAGCGACGGACCGAACGCCTGGCCGCTGGATAAAATGCCCGAGTTATTGGAGGCTCTGCTCGAGATTGACCAGGTGGTCAAGTCTCGTGCTTTGCCGGAACAGGAATTACTGCACTGAACGGCCACTGGCAAATCAGGAGAAACAGGCGCCCATGAGTCAGATTGAATTTATTCACGGCCGCGAAATCATTGATTCGCGCGGTAATCCCACCGTTGAGGCGGATGTGCGTCTGGCATCCGGCGCCTTCGGCCGCGCGGCGGTGCCCTCCGGGGCCTCTACCGGGACTCGCGAGGCGGTCGAATTGCGCGATCAGGATGCTTCACGTTATCTCGGCAAGGGCGTACGGCAGGCTGTTGCCAACGTGAACGGAGAAATTCGCGCCGCGCTGACCGGTGCCGACGGCTTGTCGCAGGCATCCGTTGATGCCCGTCTGATTGAACTCGATGGCAGCGAAAACAAGGGACGTCTGGGTGCCAATGCGCTGCTGGCCGTGTCCCTGGCGGTGGCCAAAGCCGCCGCAGTGGAGCAGGGCCTGCCGCTGTTTCAGCGCTTGTCTGCCGATGGCCGGGTAATGCCGGTGCCGATGATGAACATCATCAACGGTGGCGCCCACGCTGACAATAGCGTTGATATCCAGGAATTTATGATTCTGCCTGTCGGCGCGAACAGCTTCAGCGAAGCGCTGCGCCAGGGCGTGGAAGTTTTTCATGCGCTGAAATCCGTCCTGCATCAACAGGGGCTCAGTACTGCCGTCGGCGATGAAGGCGGATTCGCGCCAGACTTGCCCTCCAACGCGGCGGCCCTGGAGATCATCCTTGAGGCGATCGACAAAGCCGGGCTGAAAGCCGGCCATGATATTTATCTGGGCCTGGATGTGGCCAGCTCCGAGTTTTATTCCGATGGGACCTATAGTCTGGCTTCAGAAGGCAAAACTTTTTCTGCCCAGGCGTTTGCCGAGTACCTGCAGGGCCTGGCAAAAGATTATCCGATTATCACCATCGAGGACGGCATGTCCGAGGATGACTGGGACGGTTGGGGCAAGCTCAGCCAGGCCTTGGGTAGCAGTTTGCAACTGGTGGGTGACGATCTGTTCGTCACTAACACCCGTATTCTCGAGCGAGGCATCGCAGGCGGGATTGCCAATTCTATTTTGATCAAGCCGAATCAGATAGGTACTTTGACCGAGACGCTGGCGGCCATTGATATGGCAGTGGATGCCGGTTATTCAGCGGTGGTTTCCCATCGTTCCGGTGAGACTTCGGACGCGACCATCGCAGATATTGCAGTGGGAACCCGCGCGACCCAGATCAAGACCGGCTCACTGTGTCGCTCCGATCGGATGGCGAAATACAATCAACTTTTGCGTATCGAAGAGACACTTGGCAGTGCCGCGGAATATGCTGGCCGCGATGCGTTTCCGGTGGCCGTTTAGAAATGTCGTCACGACCTTTAACTCTGCGCATCGCTTTGCTGGCACTGGCCGCCGCGCTGATGCTGCTCCAGGTTCGCTTGTGGGTATCCGAGGACGGCTTTTCCGAAGTGCGTAGACTGAGTACGCAGAACGATGCGCAGCGAATTGAGAATGCTGCGCTGGCCGAACGCAATGAGCGGATGGCTGCCGAGGTTCGCGATTTAAAACGCGGTTTCAACGCCCTCGAAGAGCGCGCTCGATCTGACCTTGGTCTTGTCGGTGCGGACGAGAGTTTTTACATTCTTGGTGAGGGCAGCGGCGGCGACTAGTACCCCGATTCCACCGGCCGAGCGCGCTCTGCTGGCGCGTGGTGCTGCGGTGAATGATCTGCCGCGTGCCTGGGGCTCATCACTGGCCAAGGGTATTCTGCGGGCCCGCCACAGCGACTTTCAGGTTGTCGAGCAGTTGCCTTTCGAGCTGACAGGCGAAGGCGAGCATCTTTACCTGAGAATCCGTAAAAGCGGCCAGAATACGCGCTGGCTCGCCGCTCAGTTGGCCAGTGCATGCCAGTTGCGGCCGGGCTCTGTGGGTTATGCGGGTCTGAAAGACCGGCATGCCGTCACCGAGCAGTGGTTTAGTCTGCACCTGCCTGGTCGCGCGGACCCGGTATTGCCCGACCTGCCTGGTGTTGAAGTTCTGGAGGCGCGTCGTCACCAGGCGAAATTGCGTACCGGTGCGCTGGCAGGCAATTTGTTTCAACTGGTTTTGCGTGACTGTGTCGCCGATATCGAGGCTGTGAATGCGCGCTTGCAGACTATCGCGAAACAGGGTGTGCCGAATTATTTTGGCGCGCAGCGTTTTGGCCGTCAGGGCAGTAATATAGATCTGCTGACTCAGCCCGGTGCTCGGCGCGATCGGCGTAAGCGCAGTTTCGGCTTGTCGGCCTTGCGTTCGGCCATGTTTAATCACTACCTGGCTGGTCGCGTAGAGGCACGTACCTGGCTGGTCCGAAATGTCGGGGAAATTGCGACTCGCACTGAGCCGGACGCAGGCAGTGGTCTTTTATGGGGAAGCGGAGAGAATCTGAGTGGCGATGTAGCGGCGATGGAAGAAAGCAAATTTTTTGCACAGTTTCCGGCCAGTTGTGAAATTCTGCAGAGCTACCAGGCGCGGATGATGCGCCGCTCGCTGCGCCTTAGCGTTGACGATCTGCGCTGGCACTGGGATGCCGACCGGCTTACCCTGAGTTTTGGTTTGAGCAAAGGAAGCTATGCGACCAGTGTGGTGCATGAAATTGGCGAGTTTCAGAACGCCCCGCCAGGAGAAAGTTAGATGCTGCAGGTGAATGATCATAATGCAGTCCGCGAAATACGCATGGACCGGCCGCCGGCCAATGCGCTGAATCTGCCGCTGGTATCTGCATTGCAGGAGGCCCTGAACTCGGCCTTTCAAGATGATGTTGCCGCCGTGGTTATTTCCGGGCGCGAGGGCATGTTCAGCGGTGGTCTGGATGTTCCGGAGTTGCTCGGTCGGCCGCGTGCTGAGATTGATGATTTCTGGCAGCGGTTTTTCGCGCTCACCCATGCACTGGCCGACTCACCGGTGCCGATTGTGGCTGCCATTACCGGCCATGCACCCGCCGGCGGCGCGGTACTGGCGCTGCACTGCGATTATCGGGTGGCAGCCGCTGGTAGTTGGAAAATGGGTCTCAACGAAGTGCGCGTGGGCCTGGCTGTGCCGTCGACAATTCTCCAGGCATTGTCTGATTTGATCGGGCCGCGTAACGCCCGTCGTCTGGCGGGTTCCGGCAGCATGGTAGAGATGGACGAGGCGCTGAGGCTCGGCATGGTCGATGAATTGGTCGCTGGTGAAATGGTGATTGCGCGCGCGCTGGCCTGGTGTGAGGAGATGACTGCGCTGCCGCCGATCGCAATGAATCAGACACGCCGCCTGGCCAAAGCCGATTTCGTGGCGCGTCTGGCCGCAGCCGATGACGCCAGTACGGCAACGGAGTTTTGGTTCAGCGAGGAAACTCAGGCGGCTATGCAGGCCCTGGTTGAGCGCCTGCGCGGCTAGTCTCGGTAACTAGCGTCGCAGCAGGACATAGACAGCGCCAGTGCCGCCATGGCGAGGCTGCGCACTGGCGAAAGCCAGTACCGCGTCCCAGTGACGCAGCCAGGTATTGACCTTGTTTTTGAGCACCGGTCCGCGCTGTCCCGAGCCCAGTCCCTTGCCGTGAATCACGCGCACGCACTGCACGCGGTGGCGGATGCTGTCTGTAATAAAGGCGCGCAAAGCCAACTTCGCCTCGTCGGCGCGCATGCCGTGTAAGTCGATCTCATCGCGCACCGCAAACTCGCCACGGCGCAATTTACGAAATACCCGGTCTGAAATGCCGACGCGTCGGTAGACCAGCTCTTCACCCGTCTCAACATCGGCGCTGTCCGGCGGCAGGGCCAGCGATTCGGCTAACACCTCTTGCTCTCCCCGTCGCCGCAATTCCGCCCTGGGTGTGGGCTTGGGGCCCTCGTGATGGGGGCGTTTCTTTTCCACCGGCTTGATCTTGCCAATGGCGGCGCGGAATAGCGCCGCATCCCCCGAGTTGCTATCGTTCGAATCTTCCTTACCCATAGCGGTGGTTCCTGCATCTGTTGCGGGCGGTCAGTGCGCGGGTAGTCACACGAAACCCACGATCTTGAGAATACTGCTCAGCAATGACGACGGCTACCAGGCTGACGGACTAGCGACCCTGGCCCTGGCTTTGTCGGATCTGGCCGATGTGGTAATCGTGGCGCCCGATCGCAATCAAAGCGGCGCCAGCCATTCTTTGACCCTGAGCATGCCGCTGCGCGTTGGCCAGACCCGCGATGGTATTTATTTCGTCAGCGGTACGCCGACGGATTGCGTTCATCTGGCCATTACCGGCCTGCTCAAGGATGAGCCCAACATGGTCATTGCGGGCATTAATCATGGTGCCAATCTGGGCGATGACGTGCTGTATTCGGGCACGGTGGCGGCAGCTGTGGAGGGTCGCTTCCTGGGTTTGCCGGCCATTGCCGTATCGCTGGCGAGCGAAGATGAGCGCTATCTGGATACGGCCGGGCAGGCGGTGCGCTCACTGTTTCAGCATTTATTGCGGGAGCCTTTGCCGGCTGACACGATACTCAACGTCAATGTCCCGGCTATCCCGTGGGCCGAGGTGCGCGGCTTTAAGGCAACGCGCCTGGGTTTTCGGCATCGGGCGGAGCCTGTGGTGCCGATGACCGATCCAAAGGGTCGCGAGGTTTATTGGGTGGGCCCGGCTGGCTCGGGTCAGGACGCGGGTCCTGGCACAGACTTCCATGCGATTGAGCACGGCTATATTTCCGTGACGCCATTACAGATCGACCTGACTCGTCACCAGGCAGTGGCTGGATTGGAGGCGTGGCTGCCCAGTGGGCTGCAAGACGCCGATGACTGACGAATCCGCGCGCACCCGTGGTATTGGCATGACGTCGGCACGCACCCGCGAACGGTTGCTGCAACGCTTGTCCAGCCAGGGGATTACCGATAGCCGGGTGCTGGAGCGTATCCGCCAGGTGCCGCGACATCTGTTTGTTGATGAGGCGCTGGCCAGCCGAGCCTATGAAGACAGCGCGCTGCCCATTGGCCACGGTCAGACCATATCCCAGCCTTTCATCGTCGCCCTGATGAGCCAGGCCCTGGTGGAAGGGCGTAGCACACCGCCGGCCAAAGTTCTCGAGGTCGGCACCGGTTGTGGCTATCAGACGGCCGTTATTGCGCCCCTGTGTGAGCGGGTTTTTACTATCGAGCGCGTAGCGGCTTTGCTGCGCACTGCGCGCGTGCATTTGCGCGAAGCGGGCGTCGGTAACGTGCGTTTTCGTCACGGCGACGGTATGGAAGGCTGGCCAGGCCAGGCACCTTTCGACGGTATCCTCGTTGCCGCCGCACCGGCGGATATTCCAGCGCGATTGCTCGAACAGTTAGCCATGGGTGGTCGCCTGGTGATGCCCGTGGGGCCGGCGGGCCAGCAAGAGCTGGTGCGCGTTACTCGCAGCGAACAGGGTCTGGAGCGTGAACATCTGAGCTGGGTTTCCTTCGTGCCCTTGCTCGGGGGGACTGATTGATGGGGATCTTCAGCGCGCTTTATGAACGGGTCATGGTTTGGTCCCGGCACCGCCACGCGCCGGCCTACCTGGGCGCGTTGAGCTTTGCCGAGTCGTCATTCTTCCCGATTCCACCGGACGTGATGCTGGCGCCGATGGTACTGACGCGTCCCGAGCGCGCCTGGTTTCTGGCCGGGTTGACCACTGTTGCTTCGGTGTTGGGCGGTCTGGCCGGATTCGCTATCGGCTCGCTGGCTTTTGATGCGGTTCAGCCGTTGCTGGCCGACTGGGGTTACCTGGAAGCCTTTGCCAAGGCCGAAGCCTGGTTCGAGCGCTGGGGATTCTGGGCAATCCTGGCGGCCGGATTCTCGCCCATTCCCTACAAAATATTTACCATTGCGGCGGGTGCCCTGGCTATGCCGCTGCTGCCGTTTGCCGCGGCTTCGGCAGTTGGCCGCGGCGCGCGGTTTTTTTTGGTTGCCGGGCTGGTGGCCTGGGGCGGCGCGGCCGTTGAGGCGCGCCTGAAACGCTATATCGATGTCCTGGGATGGTTACTGGTTGTGCTTATTATCGGCGCCTACCTGCTGCTGCGCGACTGATGCGCTGGCTGGTGGCCGGCGTTGCCATCGTCTTGCTGGGAGCCTGCAGTTCGGCGTTGCGCTGGACGCCGGATACCCATCGGGTGCGTGAAGGCGAAACCCTGTTTTCCATTGCCCAGAGCTATAACCTGGATCCACGTGATCTGGCCAGCTGGAACAGACTGGGCGACGGTCGGCTTATTTATCCGGGTCAAAAGCTTAGCCTCAAGGGCCCGGTCCGCGCCGGCACTTCCAGCACCCGCTCGCGTTCCGGCCAGCAGGCTTCGACACCAACGGCGCCGGTCAAGCCCGTCGGCGATTGGCGCTGGCCAACCACCGGCAGCGTAGCTGCCGGCTTCGGCGCCGGGCCAAGCACCCAGTCCGGGATCGAAATTGCCGGGCGTTTGGGTCAGCCTGTGACCGCAGCATCGGCGGGCGAGGTCGTATACGCCGGCAGCGGCTTAAAGTCCTATGGTCAGCTGCTGATCATTAAGCACAACGATAGTTTCCTCAGTGCCTATGGGCACAACGCTGCACTGCTGGTGCGTGAAGGGGAGCGCGTAAGCGCCGGTCAGACAATTGCCAAAATGGGTAACGGGCCGGGTAGCAAGCCGATGCTGCATTTTGAAATTCGTCGTAACGGCTCACCGGTAGATCCGCTCGGCTATCTGCCCGGACGCTAGCGGCCTAGTCGAGTAGCAGAGCGGCAACGACTCGTCTGCCTTCGCCTGCGAGCACGTTAAAGGTGCGGCTGGCAGCGGCCGTGTCCATGACCTCGAACCCCACGCCGCGACTCATTACCGCGCTGATCAGGGCAAGCGGCGGGAATTGCTGAGTCGGTCCGGTGCCGAATAAAACAACTTCCGGCTGGTGCGCTAGCACGGGCTCAAAATCGGCTATGCTGAGTTCCGCAATGGCTGTGGGGGACCAGTCGCCATGCACAGCATCGGGCGTGACGATTAAAGGCCCGTGAAATTGATCTTCGCCGATCAGCAGTTCGCCCGGCTGATAGGCTCTAATCAGGACGCTGCCATTGTTGTCTAAGCTTAATTGCATCTGTAGTTCGCTTTGTATCCATTTTAACGGCTTGCGGACAAGGTATCCGCTGTGAGTTCTGCCGATTCAGCAGCCCGACAGCATATTCGCCGACGCAAGGTTTCCCGGGAGTCGGTACAGGCCCTGCCTGATTCTGTTCATCCGATACTGCGTCGGGTGTATGCGGCCCGCGAGGTGGTCGGTGATCAACTCCAATTATCCCTGTCTGCGCTGTTGCCAGTCAGTAGTCTGGCTCCGGCACTGATAGCCGCTGAGCATCTGCTGGCGGCCCGCGAAAAGCATAGCAGCATTGTCGTAGTCGGAGATTTCGACGCGGATGGCGCAACGGCTTCGGCGCTGGTGGTTAGCTGCCTGCGCGCGTTCGGCTTTTCTCAGGTGGGGTTTCTGGTGCCCGATCGTTTTCGCCTGGGCTATGGCCTGTCACCGGGCATTGTGGAGCAGGCGGCCGAGTCCGGCGCAGAGCTGCTGATTACCGTCGACAACGGGGTTTCAAGCCTGGCGGGCGTGGCTCGTGCGCGGGAGCTGGGCCTGGCGGTAATCGTTACCGATCATCATTTACCCGGCGACGAGTTGCCGGCAGCCACCGTGATGGTAAATCCCAACCTGCCGCAGGAGCCTTTCGCCGGGAAGTCGCTGGCCGGGGTCGGCGTGGCTTTTTATGTGATGGCGGCGCTGGGGCATTTGCTGGAAACGCGGGGCCTGCTGCCCGCGGCCACGGTGCGTGAGATAGTTTCGGCTCAGCTTGACCTCGTAGCGCTGGGTACCGTGGCGGACCTGGTGCCCATGGATTACAACAATCGCATCCTGGTCTCAGCAGGCCTGAAGCGAATTCGTGCCGGTCGGGCGCGCGCGGGCATCGTGGCGCTGTTTGAAGTTGCCGGCCGCGACCCGCGCCGGGTTCGCAGCAGCGATCTCGGCTTCGCCGTTGCCCCGCGGCTGAACGCGGCCGGCCGCCTTACCGACATGCGCATCGGTATCGACTGCCTGCTGGCCGAAGATCTCACTAGCGCCAGGCCCCTGGCCAGCCGGCTGGAAAGCCTGAATCAAGAGCGTCGCCAGTTGCAGGCGGGTATGGAACACAGTGCCCGCAAGCATCTGGATACAGCTTTTGCCGGGCTGGCTGGTGATGCAGCGGCACATTGTTTGTTCGATCCGGCCTGGCATGAGGGGATTGTGGGCCTGGTCGCCAGTCGTATGAAGGATCAGGTGCATCGTCCGGTTATTGCTTTCGCGCCGGCCGAGCAGCCGGGCGAACTCAAAGGCTCGGCCCGTTCCATACGCGGTATTCATATTCGCGATGTGCTGGCCAGGGTCGCAGCTCGTCGGCCTGAGTTACTGAGTCGCTTCGGCGGTCATGCCATGGCTGCCGGTATGACCATAAAAGCCGCAGACCTCGATAGCTTCAGGCAACTATTTGTTGCGGAAGTGGCGGCATTTCCGGAAGCGCTGGCTGAGCCGAATTTGTTGTGGAGTGACGGTGAACTGGCGGATAGCATGCTCGAGCTGGAGCTTGCCGAAGCGCTGAGTAGCGGTGGTCCCTGGGGCCAGGGATTTCCGGAGCCCATGTTCGACGAGCGACTTGAGGTGCTTGACTGGCGGATTTTGAAAGAACGTCACCTTAAGATGACCCTGCGCCCGGCGGGTGCTGCCGGCAGCATTGATGCCATCGCTTTTAACCAGGTGCAGCTGCCACGCCATGAACAGCCGCATTTCGCCTATCGGCTCGAGGTCAATGAATATCGCTCACGCTGTCGCCCGCAGTTGGTCGTGGAGTGTATTGACCCTGCCTGAAGCGCCATCGGCCAGGCCCGCTCTTTCCATCCCGCAAGCTTGCGACTAGGATTACGCGCTTTCGTGCCCAGGCCAGAGCTGCAGGAATAGCGTTGTGGAAACCAATCCTCTCAAGACCTCCATCAGGGAGCTGCGCACCCGCAGTGATGCCCTAAGGGGGTATCTTTGACTTCGCAGCCTGCCAGCGGCGACTGGAAGAGATTAATCGGCAGTTTGAAGATCCGACTATCTGGGATCGTCAGCAGGAAGCTGAAGCCCTGGGGCGAGAGCGAGCACGCCTGGAGTCCGTGGTAACGGAACTGACTCGCCTGGAACAGGGCCTGGCGGATGCGGCCGAGTTGCTGGAAATGGCCGAAGCCGAAGACGATGTGCCGACCTTTACCGAAGTTGAACGGGAAGTGGCCGGCTTCGCGACCAGTGTTGAGCGGCTGGAATTCCGCCGCATGTTTAATCGCAGCGCCGACAGCTCCAATGCCTTTGTGGATATTCAGGCAGGTTCCGGCGGTACCGAAGCTCAGGACTGGGCTGAAATGCTATTGCGCATGTACCTGAAATGGGCCGAAGCCAATAGCTTCGAGGCAGAGATTATCGAGGTATCGCCGGGTGATGTCGCAGGCATCAAGAGTGCGACGCTGCGGGTGGTGGGCGATCACGCCTATGGCTGGCTGCGCACGGAGACGGGTGTGCATCGGCTGGTGCGAAAGTCACCCTTCGATTCTGGCAATCGGCGCCATACGTCGTTTGCGGCGGTGTTCGTGGCACCTGAAATTGAAGACGATATTGATATTGAAATTGATCCCTCGGACTTGCGCATTGATGTTTATCGCGCCAGCGGCGCGGGTGGTCAGCATGTGAATCGAACCGAGTCGGCTGTGCGAATTACGCATAATCCCACCGGCGTGGTGGTGCAGTGTCAGAACGATCGATCCCAGCACAAGAACAAGGCCACGGCGATGAAACAACTACGCGCCAAGCTGTATGAGCTGGAAGAGCAGAAACGCAGGACTGAAGCCCAGGTTACCGAAGAGAGTAAATCGGATATCGGCTGGGGTAGCCAGATTCGTTCCTATGTGCTCGATCAGTCGCGGGTTAAAGACTTACGAACCAACGTGGAATCCGGGAATCCGGACGCCATTCTTAACGGTGACTTGAACCGGTTTATTGAGGCCAGCCTGAAACAGGGTGTCTAGGGAGTAGATGAAAAGGTGACTGGGGAGAAAACAACTGCCGGCGAGCATCGCCTGGTTGCCGAACGGCGCCGCAAGCTGGACGATTTGCGCAGCGATGGATTCGCCTATCCGAATACCTATCGTCGCAACGCCCTTGCCGGGCAGGTATTGGCAACCTTCGAAGGCCACAGCGACGAAGCGCTGGCCGAGGAAAATGTCGAGGTGCTGATGGCCGGCCGGTTGATGGCCAAACGCGTCATGGGCAAGGCGGCGTTTGCCAAGCTGCAGGATCGGTCCGGGCAGATACAGTTGTTTCTTGAGCGCGATGGGCTCCCGGAGGGCGTTTATAAAGCTTTCAAGAGCTGGGATCTTGGCGATATTGCCTGGGTGCGCGGTCATTTGTTTCGCACCCGCACCGGCGAGTTGACCGTGAAGGCGTCGGAGCTGGTCCTGCTGACCAAGTCCTTGCGCCCGCTGCCCGAGAAATTTCACGGACTGACGGATCAGGAACAGCGTTATCGGCAGCGCTATGTTGATCTGATCGTTAACCCTGGGTCGCGCAAGGTTTTTCGCGCCCGCGCGGAGGCCGTTCAGCATATCCGTAGTTATCTGGATGCCATGGGCTTCATGGAAGTTGAAACGCCGATGATGCACCCGATACCCGGCGGCGCCCTGGCCCGGCCTTTTACCACGCATCACAATGCCCTCGGTCGCGAATTATATTTGCGCGTTGCGCCGGAGCTGTATTTGAAGCGCCTGGTGGTGGGGGGATTTGAGCGGGTCTACGAGATCAACCGCTGCTTCCGCAATGAGGGTGTATCCACTCAGCACAATCCAGAATTCACCATGCTCGAGTTGTACCTCGCTTATGCTGATTATGAAATTCTCATGGATCTGGTAGAGAACTTGTTGCGCAGTGTTGCCGGTGCCTTGCTGGACACACCGCGTATTACCTACCAGGGTCGCGAGTACGATCTGAGTAAAACATTTCCGCGTTTAACCGTTGAGGAAGCCGTCGCGCGCTATAACCCTGATCTGGACGCAACGCGGCTGCGGGATGCGGACTACCTGGCTGAAACCTGCGATGCGCTGGAAATTCCGCGCCGGCCCAGCTATGGCTCGGGCAAGTTGCTGATCGAGATCTTTGAAAAAACCGTGGAAGACAAGCTGGTGGATCCGACTTTCATCACCGGCTTTCCGGCCGAGGTTTCGCCGCTGGCGCGCTGCACTGATGGTGATCCCTGGCGCACCGATCGCTTTGAGTTCTTCATGTCCGGTCGCGAGATCGCCAATGGCTTTTCAGAACTCAACGATCCTGAAGACCAGGCCGAGCGTTTTCAGGCCCAGGCGCAGCAGAAAGCTGCCGGTGATGAAGAAGCCATGTTTTTTGATGACGATTACATCGCCGCCCTGGAATACGGTCTGCCACCCACCGCGGGACTTGGCATCGGTATCGACCGACTGGTGATGTTTCTGACCGACTCGGCTTCGATTCGCGATGTGCTGCTATTTCCCCATTTGCGCGAGGCAGCGGCCGACTGACTAGTCCGGGTTCGGCACCGCGTAGGGCAGGGCAAGTAGCTCCAGTTGCCGGCCATCGGCACTGTACAGCTGATCTCTCGGCTGACTTAGCGGGACCACAGCCAATAGTTCCCGGGCGTCGCTGACAGCCGCTGAGCTGACCACGCGCCCGGCGCTGTCGCCGGCCTGGTTGAGTAGCGCATCACCAGCCTGCAGAGGCTCGGCGCCCGGCACCCGAAAGCGAAACATGCGCCGTTTGATGCGGCCGAGGTTCTGGGTTCGCGCCACCACTTCCTGGCCGACGTAGCAGCCCTTGGTGAAGCTGATCGCGCCCAGCAGGTCCAGATTAAGCATTTGCGGGACAAATGCCTCACTGGTGGTCAGGAAAATGCCGGGCAGGCCCGCAGCGATCTCGGCTTGCTGCCAGCTGCCGGGTGCGGCGCGCTGGCCCGCAGCCGCGAGCAGCGGCTCGAGGTGAGATTTGCTGCCAATGGCCAGCGCACGGTCGCTGTCTGCCAGGCTACGCGCCAGCAACAGCTCCGGGCTGCTGGCGCAGGCCCCAGGCGTCTGTGCCAGTTCGAGTCCGCCCAGCGCCAGTTCGGCTTCGACGGGCAAGTCCAGCAATCCGAAAACCGACTGCTCGGTCGCTTCGATGCGCACATCGGCACGCAGCACAAACATCGACAGGCGCTGGGCAACACTGGCGAGTAGCTCGCGTGGCAGTAGCAGTAGGATTTCTTCCTGGCGCGCAAATAGCTGACAGAGGGCCAGCAGGCGCCCTTTGGCGTTAGTCCAGCCAGCCAGCAGACTGCGCGACGGCTCCAGCTTTAGCAGGTCCTGGGTCAGCTGCCCTTGCAGGAAAGTCTGGCGATCTCCGCCTGTTACCCTGAGGATGCCCAGGTCGTCGAGTTCTTCATAGCGCAGTGGAATTGCCAAACCGCCAAGTCCTTGGTGAAAAAAGTCGGTCATTCTGGCACAATTTTCCGCATGTCAGCAGCACCCTCAGGACCCTCTGATTCATCCGTCCCGCAGCGTGAGACTAATGCGCATGGCGATGTGTCGGTCGAATCGGACCCGCATTTGCCGGTGCAGCCAGAGCCGCAGCAGAATAAGGCGCAGCGGCCTGTCGAGATCGGCGGCCCGGCGGGTCCTGACCCGACCCGTTACGGTGACTGGGAACGAAAAGGTCGGTGTATCGACTTTTAGCCCCGGCTGGTCTGCATACTACGTTTTTCACGCCTGTCCTGGCCGGTCGCTTCAAGCGGCGATCGTGAGCAGGCGGGCGGAAATGTTCAAACAGTGATTCTGACGGAGTTTAGGTATGGCGCGAACGCAGCGGCCCTTATCGCCGCATCTGGGCATCTACAGCTGGCAGGTCTCCAATAGCCTGTCGATTCTGCATCGTGCCACCGGCGTCATGCTTTCCGTCGCCGCCCTGGTGCTGGTGGGCTGGCTGATTGCCATCTCTGCCGGCTACGAAGCCTACGCGCGCGTTATGGCCTGGCTAAGCAGCCCCTTCGGTCGGCTATTCCTGTTCGGCGTCACGTTTTGTTTTTTCTATCATCTGGCCAATGGCGTCCGTCACTTGTTCTGGGATGCCGGGCTGGGTTTCGAAAAGCAGCGCGCGCGGCTGACGGGATGGGCTGTGGTGGCGGTATCGATTTTTGTGACCCTGGCGGTCTGGATCGTTGCACTGAACGGCGGGGAGGGCTAGGCCGATGAGTCTTGAATCACCGCTAGGACGTGCGCTGGGTCGCGGCTCAGCCAAGGAAGGATCCGGTCACTGGATTGGTCAACGAATTACCGCTATTGGCCTGGTGCCGCTGGGCTTATGGTTTCTGTTTTCCCTGCTGGGCCTGGAAAACACCAACTATCAGTTTGTTGCTGCCTGGGTGGCCGACCCCGCGAATGCGATTCTATTAATCCTGTTGCTGCTGACCCTGCTGTATCACTCGCTGCTGGGTGCCCAGGTGGTGATTGAAGACTACGTGCATGGCGCTGCAAAGATAATCAGCCTGCTGGCTTTGCGCGGCGTTTTCGCAATCATGGCGGTCTCGGGTCTTTTTGCGGTGATTTCTGTTTCCGCGAGGTCGACTTAATGAGCGACTACGAGTTTATCGACCACACTTATGATGTCGTGGTCGTCGGCGCCGGCGGCGCCGGATTGCGTGCCACCCTCGGTCTGGCAGAAGCAGGGCTTACCACAGCCTGTATCAGCAAAGTATTCCCCACCCGGAGTCATACGGTGGCTGCCCAGGGTGGTATCAGTGCTGCCTTGGGCAATATGGGCGAGGATGACTGGCGCTGGCATATGTACGACACCATCAAGGGGTCTGACTGGCTGGGTGATCAGGACGCCATCGAGTACATGTGCAAGGAGGCCCCGGACGCCATTATCGAGCTGGAGCACTATGGCGTGCCGTTCTCGCGGACCGAGGACGGGCGTATCTACCAGCGGCCGTTCGGCGGCATGACCACTCGCTTTGGTGAGGGCACGGCACAGCGCACTTGCGCTGCCGCTGACCGCACCGGTCACGCCATGCTGCACACCCTTTATCAGCAGTCTCTCAAGCATGAAGCCAGCTTCTTTATTGAGTTCTTTGCCATTGACCTGATCATGGAAGATGGCGAGTGCCGCGGCGTTGTCGCCATCGATCTTGCCGAGGGTAAATTGCACCGTTTCCGCGCACGGCGCGTCATCCTGGCTACCGGCGGCTATGGGCGCGCTTATTTCTCCTGCACCTCGGCGCACACTTGCACCGGCGATGGCAATGCGATGGTGCAGCGTGCCGGGCTGCCGCTGCAGGACATGGAGTTTGTGCAATTCCATCCCACCGGTATTTATGGTGCCGGCTGCCTGATTACGGAAGGCGCGCGAGGCGAGGGTGGTTACCTGACTAATTCCGACGGTGAGCGCTTTATGGAGCGTTACGCGCCGAACGCGAAAGATCTGGCCTCACGCGACGTGGTTAGTCGCTCGATGACCATGGAAATTCGCGGCGGCCGAGGTGTTGGCGCAGAGCAGGATCACATTTATCTGCATCTCGAACACCTCGGGCCCGACGTCATCGACGAAAGGCTGCCGGGTATTGCAGAGACGGCCAGGATATTTGCGGGTGTTGATGTTACGGCGGGTCCCATCCCCGTGCTCCCCACTGTGCATTACAACATGGGCGGTATACCGACCAATGTCCACGGTGAAGTCTTGACGATTCGTGATGGTGATCCCAATTCCACCGTGCCGGGTTTGATGGCCGTCGGCGAGGCAGCCTGCGTTTCGGTGCATGGTGCCAATCGACTGGGGTCTAATTCTTTGCTGGACCTGGTGGTATTTGGTCGCGCCGCCGGCAAGCGTTGCGCGGAAGTGCTTTCGGGAACGCAACGGCAGCGTCCGTTACCCGCCGATGCAGGCGACTACGCGGTGTCGCGGCTGGACAAACTGCGCCATGCCAACGGCGATCGACCGACTGCCGAGATACGCCTGGAAATGCAAAAAATCATGCAGAACCATGCCGCTGTTTTCCGCACCGGGGAAGTTTTGCAGGAGGGCATCGAAATGCTGGATCAATGCATCGGCTCGTTTTCCTCGGTGAAAGTGAGTGATCGAAGCCTGATCTGGAATACCGACCTGATTGAGACCATGGAGCTGGAGAATCTCCTGGGCCAGGCCAAAGCAACCATCGTATCCGCGGCTAATCGCAAGGAAAGTCGTGGTGCACAGGCACGTGAAGACTATCCCGACCGTAACGACGAAGAGTGGATGAAGCATACCCTGGCCTGGTTACAGGAGGACTGGGGCATTCGCCTGGATTATCGCCCGGTGACGATGGAAACCCTGACCGATGAAGTTGAAAGCGTGCCGCCCAAGGCGCGTGTTTACTAACAAGCTAGTGAGAGAAGCGCAACATGGCTGAATTTCGGCTGCCCACGCACTCGCGGGTGCAACGGGGCAAAGACTATAAGGCTGCCAGCGGAGCGAAGCGGATCAGACGCTTCGTGGTTTATCGCTATGACCCGGACAGCGGCAACAATCCGCGTCTGGACACTTATGAAGTCGATCTGGATAGCTGTGGGCCGATGGTCCTGGATGCGCTGATCAAGATAAAAAACGATATCGATCCGACGCTGACATTTCGGCGCTCCTGCCGCGAAGGCATCTGCGGGTCCTGTGCCATGAATATCGATGGCAACAACACCCTGGCCTGCATCCAGGCCATTGACGATGTGAACGGCGACGTGAAAATTTATCCGCTGCCGCATATGCCGGTGGTGAAAGACCTGATTCCGGATTTAACTAACTTTTATGCGCAGTACGCGTCGATCAAGCCCTGGCTGCAGACTCGCACACCGGCGCCGCCCGATCGGGAGCGCTTACAGACCAAAGACGAGCAGGAACTGATCAATTCGCCGTCGGCCTGCATTTTGTGCGCCTGTTGTTCTACCAGTTGCCCGAGTTACTGGTGGAACAGTGATCGTTTCCTGGGTCCGGCGGCCCTGCTGGCGTCCTATCGCTGGCTGGTGGATAGTCGTGACGAGGCCACCGGCGAGCGGCTCGACGAACTCGAGGACCCGTTCCGCCTGTATCGCTGCCACACCATCATGAACTGCACCAACGCCTGTCCCAAGGACTTGAACCCCGCTCGGGCTATCGCCGAAACCAAGCGGATGCTTGCTGCCCGCCGGCTTTAGTTAGATGGTTCATAGTCGCGAAGAGTTGTCGCGACTGCGCTGGCGTTGCCGTCGTGGCATGCGTGAACTTGACGTGTTGCTGATGGCTTATCTGGAAGGCGCCTTCGTCAGTGCGCCAGCCGAGGAGCAGGCGGCGTTTGAACGACTGCTTTCTTTGCAGGATCCGGATATTCATGCCTTGCTTACCGGGCGCTTGTACAGCGAGGATGCACAGCTGCGCCATGTCCTCAAACGGCTTCTGCAACACGCTTGATATTCGGCCTGTCATCCCGGAAATATTCTGGGCCGTGGCGGTGTGTGCCTGGCTGATCGGAGTCGTCGGCTTATTGGCGACAAGCCTGACGGTGGCGCCGCTGCGAGTTTTCTGCCTTATTGCGGTTTCGTCGGTTCTGCTGTTTCGAGCCTGGCGTCGCGCAGCCATCCTGCAGCGCCTGACTTGTTCTTCCTCCGGTCATTGGCAGCTGACCCTCGTGAGTGGCCGGCGCGTTCGTGTCGAGCTAAAACATGCCTGGATTGCGGGCGGGGTGGTCGGATTGGGCTGGCGGGCAGCGGATGGCGGCTATTATTTCAGCTGCCTGGGCGCCTGCGACTGTGGTCCGGACGCCTGGCGTCGCCTGCGCGTGCTATTGCGATTCCCGCGGACCTCGGCCTTGACGTAAAATCCGGCCTTTGGCGCTGCGTTGCATCACCCTGGGTGGCGCAGTTCACATTCGGGTGAACCCGCGGCGAACTTTTGGCCGCGCCGGCAGTCTACGCATGAGGTAGCTGCTTGGTTGCCTTGGCTTCGGCATTGGCGAGATGGCAGCAAAGACGAACGATCAACGTCTGGTAGAGCGGGTCCAGCAAGGTGATAAGAGCGCCTTCGATCTGCTGGTACTGAAGTATCAGCACAAGATCATCAAGCTGGTCTTGCGCTATGTGCGTGATCCGGCTGAAGCGCAGGACGTTTCGCAGGAAGCGTTCATCAAGGCCTATCGAGCACTGCCAAGGTTTCGGGGCGACAGCGCCTTCTATACTTGGCTGTACAGGATCGCGATTAATACGGCGAAGAACCACTTGGTTTCAGCGAGTCGAAAACCGATGGAATACGACCTCGACCTGCAGGATCCGGAGCAGTTTACGGTGCACCCGGCTTTGCGCGACGGGGATAGTCCGGAGGGCTTGGCACTGCGCGAAGAATTACGCGAGACGGTGGAGTCGGCCATCGCTGATTTGCCCGAGGAACTGCGCATTGCTATCACCCTGCGTGAGGTCGAAGGCTTGAGTTATGACGAGATCGCCCAGGCCATGGATTGCCCGGTGGGTACGGTTCGTTCGCGAATATTCCGTGCCCGCGATGCCATTGATCAGCGGATTAAGCCCTTGATTGATGAGACCAGAGAATATTGAGAGGCCTTTATAGATGAGTCGGACCGTCGAAGAACAGTTATCCGCGTTTCTGGATGATGCTCTGCCGCCCGAGGAGGAGGGGCTGCTGCTGCGTCGTCTGGAGAGCAGCGCCGGTCATCGCTCGACTTTGTCGCGCTATGGCTTGGTGGGGGAAATCCTGCGCGGTAACAGGCAGGCCAGCCTGACCACAGTTTTTGCCGAACGAGTCAGCCTCGCCGTGGCTGCGGAAGACGATCTTTTGCCCGCGCCCGACGAAAAGCCCGCCGGGCGGCGCGGCTTCGCCGGTTTTGGTCTTGCCGCAGCCGCAGCAGCGGCGATTGCGGTTGTCGCCATCGGCTTCAATCAGTCGGCCAACAATGGTGCCGAGCCAGTTCCGGTGGCGACGCCGGTTGCTCAGCCTCTGCGTTTCGACGAATTTGATGCCAGCAAGATGCCGCGTTCGCGCCTGGCCACGTCTCGCCTGACGGCTTACCTGGTTTCGCACGGCGACTACTCTCGGGGGCTCTCTCGTCAGATCATGAATTCGAACGTGGTCAACCAGCGGGCTGAATTATTGCAGGCCAGCTATCAGCAGGATCCTGCGAGTGATTAGAGTCGTAGCCGGTCAGAAATCCTGGCCAGGGTTGGCGCTGGTTTGCGCCGCACTGCTGTGTGGGCCGGCCGTCTACGCAGCCGATAAACCGCTGAGCTGGCTGATGCGCATGGCCGATGCCGTGGAGAGTCTTAACTACCAGGGCACCATGGTGCATATGCACGGCGGTCAGGCGGATATCCTGCGCATTGTGCATCGATTTGAAGACGGTAAGATTTCCGAGCGCATCACAACCATCGATGGACCTAGTCGCGAAATCATTCGCGATGATGATGAAGTCACCTGCATCCTGCCGGATCAGGATACCGTGGTGGTAGAACCCAGGGATCCGCACAGTATTAGTCAGAGTCCTTTGCAGGGACGCCTGCCGCGACTGGACAGTTTCGATCAGCGCTACTATGAATTGACCTTCGTGGCCGATGGTACCGTCGCTGGACGCCCGACCCGGGTACTTGAAGTAAGGCCCATAGACGGATTTCGGTTTGGCTACCGATTGTCGCTGGACCAGGTTACCGCCATGCCGTTGAAGTCACAGTTGATCGACAGCAGCGGCGTCATGGTCGAAGAGATCATGTTTACCACTATAGAAATCAGTGACAGCATCGCAGTCGCTGATCTTGAGCCATCTCTGTCGATGGAACGACTGCAGCTGATGGAGACCAGCGACGCGACGGACGCCGACGCGGACGCCGCCGTCCGCTCTGGCTGGCGTGTCGAACGCGTTCCGGACGGTTTCATGTTAATTGCGTCGCGCGCCAAGCTGGCACCGGGTGCTCCCGGCCCCATGGAGCAGCTGGTCTATAGCGACGGTCTGGCCTCGGTATCTTTGTTCATCGAGATGAAAATGGCTGAGGACGAAAACGCTGAAGGTCTTTCCAGCATGGGAGCGGCTAACGCTTATACAACCATTATTGACGGGTACCTGGTGACCGCCGTGGGCGATGTGCCGGTGCAAACCGTCGAAATGATGGCCATGTCGGCGGCGTCGCGCTGAGTATGCTGAGCAGGCCTGGTCGCGTTCTGAGTCGCAACGGCGACAGTCTTGAGCTTGAGCTGCTGGCCAGCAGCACTGCCTGTGCCGGCTGCGCCCAGGGCTGCGGCTTACTTAGCCTGGGTGCCGGTTTTCGCGGCCCGGCGCGAGCCTGTCGTTTGCAGCTTGGCGCCACCCAGGAATTTTCTGTAGGTAGCCAGGTTTCCGTCGAGTTGCCGGCTCGAGAGGTTCTGAGGGCGGCCGTACTGGCCTATGGGCTGCCGTTGCTGGGTCTGGCCCTGGGTGGAATGCTGGTTGCCCTGGTCTGGCCCGCCGCGGGTGATGTAATGGTTTTGTCTGGCGCGGCCTCTGGCCTGTGCCTGGGCGTCGCTTTTAGCCGACAACGGGCTCGCTTAGCCCTGCTTCAGCCGGCCGCCGTAGCGCTGAGGCCGCGTGACTGAACTCAAAACGCTGACAGTTTATAGCCGTCGTGGCTGCCATCTGTGCGAGGACCTGCTCGGTGAGCTGGAGCCGCTATTGCGCGGCCGCGCGCGGCTGCTGGTCGTCGATATTGATGGCTCTAACGAGCTGCAGGACAAGTACGGTCAGCGGGTGCCCGTGGTGAGCGGCTCCGGCCGGGACCTCTGTCAGTATCACCTGGATCGCCAGGGCATTCTGGCCTGGCTGGCGGAAGACTGACGCAGTCTTCCGCACAACTGCGGTCCAAGGCCTATAATTGATCGTTTGGCCGACCGAGGCAGCATGGACCGCATTCGCAATTTTTCAATCATCGCCCATATTGATCATGGCAAGTCGACCCTGGCTGACCGCCTGATCGAACGCTGCGGTGGCCTGGCCAAGCGCGAAATGGAGCAGCAGGTGCTGGACTCCATGGATCTTGAGCGTGAGCGCGGGATCACCATCAAGGCGCAGAGCGTTTCTCTGAATTATCAGGCCAAGGACGGTCATACCTATCAACTGAACTTGATAGATACGCCCGGTCATGTGGACTTCTCTTATGAGGTCTCGCGTTCACTGGCTGCCTGCGAAGGCGCATTGCTGGTCGTTGATGCAGCACAGAGCGTCGAGGCGCAGAGTATTGCCAATTGCTATACCGCCGTTGAGCAGGGGCTGGAAATCATCCCGGTGGTCAACAAGATTGACTTGCCTTCGGCGGAACCCGAGCGGGTGCTCGAGGATATTCGCGAGATTATCGGGCTGGATACGGATGACGTAGGCCTGATCAGTGCCAAGACCGGTCAGGGCATAGACGAACTGCTGGAATTGCTGGTCCGTCGAGTGCCGCCGCCGGTGGGCGACACCGAGGCGCCTCTGCAGGCGCTGATCATTGATTCCTGGTTCGATAATTATGTCGGCGTAGTTTCGCTCGTACGTGTGGTATCCGGCAGGCTTGATGCCAAGAGCAAGATCCGCGTGATGTCTACCGGGCGCAGCTTTCCAGTCACCGAAGTCGGCGCCTTTACGCCCAAGAAAAGCCCGCGCGACAGCCTGCGCACAGGCGAGGTGGGCTATGTCATTGCCGGCATCAAGGAAATCGACGGCGCACCGGTTGGCGACACCATTACCATGGATGATCGTCCGGCCGACGAACAACTGCCTGATTTCAAGGCAGTCAAGCCGCGGGTCTTCGCAGGACTATTCCCGGTGCAGTCTGATGAGTTCGAGGCCTGTCGTGAGGCGCTACACAAATTGCGCCTTAATGATGCGGCCCTGCACTACGAAGTCGAGACCTCGGCGGCGCTGGGCTACGGCTTCCGCTGCGGCTTTCTCGGAATGCTGCATATGGAGATCGTGCAGGAGCGGCTGGAGCGCGAGTACGGCCTGGAGCTGATCACTACGGCGCCCACGGTAATTTTCGAAGTGTTGACGACGCGTGGCAAGACCATTCGCGTCGACAATCCGGCCGCACTGCCAGAACCGGCTGAAATCGCTGAAATCCGCGAGCCGTATATTCGCGCCAACCTGCTGTTGCCGCCCGAGTACGTTGGCGCGGTGATGCAATTATGCGTAGGCCGCCGTGGCATACAGAAACGAATGAACTATGTAGGCAGCCAGGTGATGCTGGAGTACGAGCTGCCGATGGTTGAGATCGTGCTGGACTTTTTTGACCGTCTGAAGTCCGTTAGTCGTGGTCACGCGTCCTTTGACTACGAGGTTTCGCATTTCGTGCCAGGCAACCTGGTCAAGCTGGATATCCTGATAAACCGGGATCGCGTGGATGCCTTGTCGATGATTGTGCACCGGGAGTTCTCGCAGCGCCGCGGCCGCGAGCTGGTTGAGAAATTGCGCGAATTAATACCCCGCCAGATGTTTGAAGTTGCCATTCAGGCTGCCATCGGATCGCAGGTTATTGCGCGCGCAAACGTCAAGGCCTTGCGTAAAGATGTGACTGCCAAGCTCTACGGTGGCGATGTCAGTCGTAAACGAAAATTGCTCGAGAAGCAGAAGGCCGGCAAGAAGCGCATGAAGCAACTCGGTAGTGTTGAGATACCGCAGGAAGCTTTCCTGGCAGTATTGAAAGTGGGCAGGGACTAGTGAGCGGCGTCAGCTTGGGATGCGGCTTTTCCCATGCTATGGTCGCCCGCGCTTGCGCAGGTCGCTGAGGCAACTATGAATCTCGATTTTTCCCTGATCCTGGTAATTGCCACCGCCGTTAGCGGTGTCATCTGGGCCATTGACGCGAGCTTCTTTGCTGCCCGTCGTGAGGCCAACTCGCCGGTGCGGCCCGCGCCGCAGCCCATGCTGGTGGAGTATGCGCGGTCATTTTTCCCGATTCTGATTGCGGTGCTGGTTATACGCTCATTTCTGTTCGAGCCTTTCCGTATCCCCTCCAGTTCGATGGTGCCAACCCTGCTCGTTGGTGACTTTATCTTTGTGAACAAATTCACCTACGGCTTGCGGCTGCCGGTAGTGAATACGCGGATCTGGGAGATCGGCGACCCCGAACGAGGTGATGTGGTGGTATTTCAGCTCCCATCGGAGCCGTCCACCAACTACATCAAGCGCTTGGTCGGTTTGCCCGGGGACGTCGTCAAATATGTGAACAAGCGCCTTTACATTAATGACCAACCGGTCGATGTTTCAGTTATAGGCCCATATGAAGGCGATGGTCAGGCAGGTGCCACCCTGGTGCAGGAAACCCTGGGTGGCAAGCAGCACGACGCCCTGCTGATGCCCAGACAACGCAGCCTGGAAGGAACCTTCGTGGTTCCGGCCGGGCACTACTTCATGATGGGCGACAACCGGGACAATAGCCGGGACAGCCGATACCGCGGCGTCGGCTTGATTCCGGAACAACGGATCGTCGGCAAGGCGGTACGCATCTGGATGAATTGGGAAATTCCGAAGATGCCGCGCTGGGGCCGGATTGGAAATGCCATAGAGTAGTGGCGCGCAACAGGACTATTGCCATGCGTAGAAAACAGCAAGGTATGACCGCAATCGGATTTATAATCATTGCGCTCATCGTCGCCCTGATTGGCTTTGCCGGTCTTAAGCTTACGCCGGTCTATCTTGAGCATATGAAGATCGTCAGTACGCTCAATGATACTAAGAATGATCTGGATGGGCAGAAAGCCAGTATTCAGGAAATTCGATCAGGCATTAACAAGCGCCTGGTTATTGAGATGGTCACTACGGTCAAAGCCAAGGATTTCAAAATCAAGAAGACCGAGGCGGGTTATGACGTGCGCATTCAATATGAGAATCGTACCCAGTATGTCGCTAATCTTTATCTGGTCGCGGTCTTTAATAATGCGGTAGAGATTCGGCGTTGACCTCAGCCGGGGACTGGTCCAGGGACAGGCTCGGTTATACATTCACGGATGCCAGATTACTCGAGCGAGCGCTCACGCATCGCAGCGCTGGTTCAGATCACAATGAACGCCTTGAGTTTCTTGGTGATGCAGCCTTGGGGCTGATCGTCGCTCAGGCTGTTTTCGATGCTTATCCGTTGGCCCGAGAGGGTGCCTTAAGTCGCTATCGCGCGCGCCTGGTGCGACGCGAGACCCTGGCCGGGCTCGGCCGCGAACTAGACATCAGCGCACAGTTGAGTATGGGCGGCGGCGAGTCGCGTACCGGCGGTCACCAGAGGACTTCGGTGATGGCCGATGCCGTGGAGGCAGTTTTCGGTGCCATTCTGCTGGACGGTGGCTTTGCCGCAATCGAGCAGGTAATTCGCAGCCTGTTTGCCCAACGTATCGCTGAATTGCCCCCTGAAGCGGAATTGCTGGACGCCAAGACGGCATTACAGGAGTATTTACAGGGCCGTGGTCTGACACCGCCGGTATATCGCCTGGAGGGCGCAACCGGCGCCGCTCACCAGCAACTGTTCACGGCCAGTTGTTCGATCGAGGGCCTGGATATTCGTAGTGAGGGACAATCGGGCAGTCGCCGCAAAGCGGAGCAGCTGGCTGCCGAGCAGGCGCTGCAGATGATTCAGAATGACTGAGGCGCCGCGCTCAGGATTCGTCGCGGTAATTGGCCGACCGAATACGGGCAAGTCGACCCTGGTTAATGCCTTGGTCGCAGAAAAAATCAGCATCGTCACGCCCAAGCCACAGACGACCCGGCATAGCATTCTCGGCTTACGTTCAGAGCCTGGCTGCCAGATCGTGTTTGTCGATACGCCGGGCTTGCACCCGCGTACCGGCAAATTAATCAACAAGGCCATGAATCGCGCAGCTGGTGCTTCGGCTGCCGGCGCCGACCTGGTGTTGTTTGTGGTCGACGCTACAGGCTGGCGTGCGGGCGACAATTTTGCGCTGGCGCGGGTGCACGAAGCCGGCGTACCTGCAATTTTGGTCGCCAACAAAATTGATCTGGTCAAGCCGCGCACCGCCTTACTACCGTTTCTTGAGGAGGTCTCTGGCCAGGCTAAGTTTCTCGCCGTGGTGCCCGTTTCTGCGCGTCGCGATGAGAACCTGGATCGCCTGCTGGACTGCATCCGTGAACAATTGCCGGAAGGTCCGCCGCTGTTTCCCACCGATATCAAGACCGACCGCGGCAGAGAGTTTCGTATTGCCGAAGTAATACGTGAGAAATTGTTGATGCAACTGAGTGACGAAGTGCCCTATGGTCTGGCTGTCGAGATTCGGGCGATCGAACAACAGGCCGATGTTCTGATGGTGGATGTGGTGATCTGGGTCGATCGTGATTCCCATCGGGGCATTGTCATAGGCAAGGGCGGACAGCGCCTCAAGCAGGTCGGCATGGCCGCGCGGCTTGATCTGGAAAGCACACTCGAGGGACGCGTGCACCTGCAGACGCGCGTAAAAGTCAAAGAGAACTGGAGTGACAGCGCCCTGGCGCTGCGTCAACTGGGATACGAGGAGCCGGGGTGAGCGCTATCGAGCGGGTGGAGATGGAGCCGGCTTATGTGCTGCATCATCGGCCTTATCGCGAAAGCAGCCAGCTGCTGGAAGTCATCGGTCGCGCGCACGGACGTGTTGGCATGGTGGCGCGCGGCGCGCGCGGCCCTCGAGCGCGCTGGCGTTCCTGCCTGCAACCCTTTCAACCGCTGCATTTATCCTGGACAGGCCGGGGCGGGCTTTCCACCCTGATCAACGCCGAGCCTGCCGCTCCGCCTTTTCGGCTGGTCGGCGATCGCTTGCTCTCCGCGTACTACCTGAATGAGTTGTTGTTGGCTTTAACGACGCGCGGTGACCCTCACCCGGAGCTGTTCGTACATTATTCGGCGGGCCTGGCAGGTCTGGCGGAGTCCGATGATGCAGAAGTGTCCCTGCGCCGCTTTGAGCTGGCCCTGCTCGGCGAAGTGGGCTATGGCATTAGTGTGCTCAGCGATGCAGACAGCGGCGATCCGTTGTGCGCAGAAACTCAGTACGACTATGTCGTTGATCGGGGCGCTGTGGCTTTGCAGCTTGATGGTCATGGTCGCGGTTACAGTGGCGCCCAACTGCAGCGCATCGCCGCCGGCAACTTCGCCGACCGCGATGATCTGGCCGCGGCCAAACGTCTGTTACGCGGCATCTTGGCCCATCATCTCGGGGATCGAGGGCTGAAGACCCGCAAGGTGCTCTCGGCCATGCATCGCTAAGCCTGTTGCGTTGAGCCGCAGGTCCGATGATGCGAATATGCGCTGCTGGCGCACGCCGGTTTTGAGCAGAACTCCTTCATGAGAAGTCCTAACCCCATTCAGCTGGGTGTCAACGTTGATCATATTGCCACCTTGCGACAGGCTCGCGGCACGCGCTATCCCGATCCGGTAGAAGCGGCTGCGCTGGCTGAACGTGCTGGTGCAGACTCCATCACGGTCCATCTGCGCGAGGATCGTCGTCATATCCAGGAGCGCGATGTCCGCTTACTTGCAGATACCTTGCAGACGCGCATGAATCTCGAGATGGCGATCACGGATGAAATGCTGGAGTTTGCCGTGACGCTGGCGCCGGCGGATTGTTGCCTGGTGCCCGAGCGTCGTCAGGAACTCACCACTGAGGGCGGCCTCGACGTAGTTTCGCAACAGGATATCGTTGCCGCTGCCTGCAGACGCTTGTCGGCGGTTGGGACTCGGGTTTCGCTGTTTGTGGATCCGGACCCGCTGCAACTGGAAGCCGCCCAGCAAACCGGTGCGCCCGTGATTGAGTTGCATACGGGCAGTTACGCGGATGCCGGCAATCAGGCTGAAGCCGCGCGCGAACTGGCGCGGATTAGCGAAGCGGCGCATTACGCCGCCGGGCTCGGACTTCGGGTGCATGCCGGGCATGGCCTTAACTACCACAACGTATTGCCGGTTGCCGCGATCGGCGAGATTCTTGAGTTGAACATCGGTCATGCCATCATCGCCCGCGCTGCCCTGGACGGCATGACAGGGGCCGTTCGACGCATGCGTGATCTGCTTGATCAGGCTCGTTAGCGATGATTTTTGGAATCGGCGTGGATATTCTGCGTGTAGACCGGGTCGATGCCGTATTTCAGCGCTTCGGTGAGCACTTTGTGCAACGATTGTTAATGCCCGAGGAGCAGTTGTTGTTTCGCAAGACCAAGCGTCCATTGCGGTTTCTGGCCATGCGTTTTGCCGCCAAGGAAGCGGTTGTCAAAGCCATGGGTACTGGCTTTGCCAATGGAATGTGGATTCGGGATGCCGGCGTTATCCCGGACCGTTTCGGTCGGCCGGAGGTGGTGTTTTCGCCGCGCGGGCAACGCAAATGCGCGCAGCTGGGGGTTGGTGAAGGGCATCTGACGCTCACCGACGAGGCCGGTCTGGTAGTCGCGGTCGCCGTAATGATGCGCGCGCAAGCGGAGTAGGCAGATATGCGCTGGATGGTTTTCGATATTGAGACTGTGCCTGACACTGAGTTGGGCAGGCGTCTGCTTGGCCTTGACGCCAGTTTGTCTGACGAAGACGTTGCCAAGGCGATGAGTTTCAAGCGCCTGCAGGAGGCCGAGACGGAGTTTTTGCCCCTGTTTCAACAGCGCGTTGTGGCGATATCCGTATTGCTGCGGCACGATGATCAGCTACGCCTGTGGAGTCTGGGCGATGAGGACAGCGATGAAGCTGATCTGATTAGCCGCTTCTATCACGGTGTGGCCCAGTACTTGCCCGAACTGGTGTCCTGGAATGGCAGCGGTTTCGATTTGCCGGTATTGCACTATCGTGCACTTAAAAATGGCGTACAGGCAGAAGCCTATTGGGAGCAGGGCGACGAGCACCGCGAGTTTCGTTACAACAATTATCTGAATCGCTATCACTGGCGACATATTGACGTAATGGATGTGATTTCGGGCTTTCAGCTGCGCGCGCGAGCCAGCCTCGATGATGTCGCGGTCATGCTCGGGTTTCCCGGCAAACTGGGCCTGAAGGGTGACCAGGTCTGGCCCCGCTATCTGGCCGGCGATCTTGACGGCATTCGCAACTACTGTGAGACGGATGTGCTGAACACCTACCTGGTTTTTTTGCGTTTCCAGCATATGCGCGGTGTGCTTGACAGTGCGGGCCTTGAGCAGGAGCTGGGGCGAGTAAATTCGCTGCTGGCTGACAGCGAGCAGGCGCATTTGCAGGAATTTCTTGCCGCCTGGCAAGGCGGCACCTGACCCGCACGTGGCCGCATTACCCGAGCCGGAAATCGCAGAAATCGTTGATACCACTCTCGACGGGCGCGGTGTAGTCCGTGGTTCGGGCAAGGCAGTGTTCGTTGTGGGTGCGTTACAGGGCGAAACCGTACGGTTTCAGCGTCGTCGTCGGCGGCGCAACTACGATGAAGCGGAGTTACTGGAAGTCCTCACCCCTTCGCCGCATCGGGTCGAGCCACGCTGCCCGGTTTTTGGTATCTGCGGCGCTTGCACTCTGCAGCATGTGTCGCCGGCCCAGCAGTTAGCCCTAAAGCAGGCTGCTTTGCTCGATAATTTGACCCGGATTGGCGGCGTTACCCCGGAACGCGTGCTCGCGCCGGTAACGGGACCCCTCTGGGGTTATCGGCGTAAAGCCAGGCTGGGGGCAAAAGACGTGATAAAGAAAGGTCGCGTACTGGTAGGTTTTCGCGAACGCGGAAAGCCTTACGTCTGCGACACACCGTCTTGTGCAACCTTGCACCCCTCGGTGGGCGAGCGCCTGGAGGAGCTATCAGCACTCATCGCATCGCTAAGCATTCGCAGTCGCTTGCCGCAAATTGAAGTGGCTGTAGGCGACAGCGAAACGGTTCTGGTGCTGAGGGTGCTCGATCCTCCCAGCAGCACTGATCTCGAAAAGCTGCGCGATTTTTCTGTCGACAACGGTTTTCGTATTTTTCTGCAAAGTGGCGGCCCGGATAGCATAGTGCCTTTGTCAGGAAACGATGACTTGCCGTTGCTTGAGTATCAATTGCCGGACTATCAGCTGGACATGCAATTCGGCGCTACCGACTTCATCCAGGTAAATGCTGAAATCAACCAAAAAATGCTGGCATTGGCGCTGGAACTATTGGCGCTCGAAGATGCTCATCGGGTGCTGGATTTATTTTGTGGCCTGGGGAATTTTACCCTGCCACTGGCTCGCAAGGCGGGTGCCGTGGTCGGCGTGGAAGGCGAGCTGGCGATGGTACAGCGGGCCAGAGATAATGCGGCCAGGGCCGGCCTGAACAATGTCAGCTTTCGGCAGGCAGACCTGGCCGAAGCCAGGTCGCTGGACGAATTCGCCGCCGGGACTTTTGATCGCGTGCTGCTGGATCCTCCACGCACCGGTGCGGCCGCCATCTTGCCCGCTGTGGCAGGCCTGGGCGCACGGCGCATAGTCTATGTTTCCTGTCATCCGGGTACCCTGGCGCGGGATGCCGGTCGGCTGGTTAAAGAGTTTGGCTATCGCCTGAGCGCAGCCGGTATCATGGATATGTTCCCGCAGACCAGTCATGTGGAGTCCATAGCCCTGTTTGAACTTGCCTGAGTTTTTTTGCCCTGGTGATGCCTGCTTCGCACATTGATATCAGTCTGACTCGGCAGCGGCTTCAGCTGCGAGCAGGGCAGCAGCTGTTGCAGGAATATCTGATTTCGACATCGCGATACGGGCCAGGTGAGGCTAATGGCAGTCAATGCACACCGCGCGGCAAACATCGAATTCGTGCCTGTATAGGTGCTGGTCAGCCTGCCGCCGCGGTATTTGTTGGCCGGCGTCCGACGGGCGAGGTTTACACGCCGGAACTGGCTTGCCGTTACCCCTCGCGCGACTGGATACTGACGCGGATATTGTGGTTATGCGGCAGCGAACCGGGTCGCAATCGTCTCGGTCGAGTTGACAGTATGCGTCGCTATATCTATATCCACGGCACGCCAGACACTGAGCCCATGGGCGCGCCGTTCTCACACGGTTGTATTCGCATGCGTAACCAGGACGTGTTGGATTTGTTCGACCGTGTGGGCCCCGGTACCTTGGTGAATATTCACAGCCACGCTGAGATTGCGGAATGACGCTTGGGCCGTTGATGATCGATGTGGAAGGATTGTCGCTAAGCCAGAGCGAACGCGAGCGCTTGCGTTCGCCACTGGTGGGCGGCGTAATACTCTTTACCCGCAATTTTTCATCGCGTCAGCAGTTGCGCGACCTGGTCAGGGAAATTCACGCGCTGCGCCAGCCACCGCTGTTGGTTGCCGTCGATCAGGAAGGTGGTCGGGTGCAGCGTTTTCGGTCTGGTTTCACGCCACTGCCGCCAGCGCGATGGTGTGGTCACCAGTACGATCTCGATCCTGCGCGTGGTCGCCGGCTGGCCAGGCTGTGTGGCTGGCTGATGTCCGCAGAGCTACTCGATCTGGGCGTCGACCTGAGCTTCGCGCCGGTGGTCGATCTGGACTGGGGTGTCAGCGAAGTCATTGGCGACCGGGCCCTGCATCGTGACGCCGAGGTCGTCTCAGCGCTGTCCATCGCCTATATGCAGGGTATGCGCGATGCCGGTATGGCAGCGGTAGCGAAGCATTTTCCCGGGCACGGCGCAGTAGTCGCAGATTCCCACCTGGAATTGCCGGAAGATGCGCGCGATCTGGTCGACATGGAAGAAGACCTGCGACCCTATGAACGTCTCATTGCGCACGGCCTGCCCGGAGTAATGGTGGCGCATGTTCGTTATCCGCGCGTTGACCGCGAAATAGCCAGTCTGTCTTCATATTGGTTGCGAACAGAGCTGCGCGCGAATCTTGGCTTTAACGGCGCAATTTTTTCCGACGACCTGAATATGGCGGGCGTTGCCGAGGCGGGTGATATGACTGCGCGAGTGCGCACGGCGCTGGCTGCCGGAGCCGACATGGCGCTGATTTGCAACAATCCGGACGCGGCCGCCGAGGTGCTGGCTGCCGGCGATCTCGATTCGGGTCCGGCCAGCCATGGACGCCTGGCGGCTCTGCGACCCAAGCCGGGCAGCGACCAGATCGACGTATTGCAGGCGAGTACCAGCTGGCGTGCCGCCGTGGCTGATCTTGCCCAGGCCCAGGAACCGCCGCCGCTGAAGCTGGATGGCTGAGGACAGCGCCTATTTCGATCCGCGCTCGCTGCCGCCTCGTGCCGAGCTGCTGGTAACACCCGGCGAAGTATCGGCGGCCCTGGATGCGCTGGCCGGCAAGCTGCAGCCGCTGGTGGACGAGGGGCCCTGCGTCTTGGTGAGTGTATTGCTGGGCGGTTTAATGCCCACGGCCTGGTTGGCCGAGCGCTTGGTAGGCGACTTCCAGCTCGACTACTGCCACGTCACCCGCTACCAGGGTCGCCAGAAGGGTGCTGTACCCGTCTGGTTGCGTCCCCCGAGCCTTGATATCAGGTCGGCGCATGTCATCGTCATAGACGATATATATGATGAAGGCATTACCCTGGAGTACGTGCGCCGCGAGTGTCAGGCTGCCGGTGCGCGCCGTGTAACCAGCGTGGCGCTGGTCAAAAAACGTCATGATCGCGCGGCAGGGCGGGCGCCTGCAGATTTTGTGGGTTTGGAGGTGCCTGATCGCTATGTTTTCGGTTGCGGTATGGACCTGGCTCATCACTGGCGCCATTTGAGTGGCATCTATGCCTTGCAGGAGGTGAACTGACATGGCACGCATTGCCGTCATTGGTGGCACCGGCGCACTGGCCCTGGTGCCGGAAGCAGGCGTCAGCCGTCACCCCGTTGAGACCCCTTACGGCGTTCCGTCGTCGCCGGTCTGTCACTGGAGCTTGTCTTCCGCGGAGCTGTATTTCATCCCTCGTCATGGCGAGGATGGGCATATTCCTCCGCACTGGGTGAATTACCGGGCCAACGTCTGGGCGTTGGCGCAGTATCAGCCTGACTTCCTGCTCGGTATTAACGCCGTGGGCGGCATCGCCGCGGCAGCCAGGCCCGGACGCCTGGTGATTCCCGATCAGCTGGTGGACTACAGCTGGGGCCGTGAACACAGCTATGAAGATCCTGCGGATCGGCCGGTGGTGCACGTTGATTTTACTGAGCCGTTTTCGGCCTCGTTACGCGCGCGTCTGTTGGTGATCGCGCAAGAAAGGGGGCTCGACCCGCTGGATGGCGGCGTCTACGCCGTAACCCAGGGCCCGCGCCTTGAAACAGCGGCCGAAATTGACCGGCTGGAACGCGACGGCTGCGACCTGGTCGGCATGACAGCGATGCCTGAGGCCGGCCTGGCCCGTGAACTCGGTCTCGACTATGCGATTTGTGCGCTGGTGGTTAATTATGCGGCCGGACGCAGTCCGGACGGCCAGAGCATTCACGCAGATATCGCCGCGAGCCTGGCCGATGGCATGGCTTCGGCGGCCGCTCTGCTGGACGGATTGCTAAGCTCGAACTAGTCCGCTGGTCTGGCCATGACCGGCGTCACAGACGCGCCTGCCGCGTGCCTCGTATATTTGACACTCTTCGCCCCGTGTCGCCTTTCAGGCGCTGCGAGCAGCGCCTGCATTAACTTCGTAATATAAGTTAGGTATATGACATAACCTAATGTTTAAATTGACGAAACGAATCCTCCAGCAGGCGCTGGACAGGAGCGCTGCGGCGATGCTTATGCTCGATGCCGAGGGCCGCAAGATTGTTTATGCCAATGCCGCCAGTGAAGCGCTGCTCGGCTGGTCGCAGGGTTTGCTGAAGGGCAAAGATCTGACCCAGCTGCAGGCAGGCGGCGAAAACCTGCTGTTAGATGCCGATTCTGCCCTGCCTGGCCAGGCGGCCGCACAGTTGTGGCGGGACTCGCGCGGGCGTCCTCGCGAATTGCAGATCAGCGCTGCTCCGCTGGCCGATTCCAACGACTGTGTCGTCCAGTGGCTACTTACAGTAGCGGCCGTGGCGGGACTGCCCGCCGATGAGGGCACCGCCACCCAGGCAGGCGCTGAACTCGTCGACACCGCCACCGGTCTGCCAGACCGATCCGCCTTCGACCGCCTGCTGGCGCATGACTGGGCCAAAGCTCGCCGGCAGCGTCTCAGCGTTAGCCTGTTGTTGTTTCAGATTGATGCCTTTGATGCCTATCGCGATGTTTTTGGTCGGCATGCGGCAGATTCCTGTCTGCGCAAGGTCGGCCATGCCATAAGCGGATGTCTGCGTCGTGACGCGGACTTTGTTGCACGCTTTGGCGACGGGCAGTTTGCCGCCATCGTCGCTGCCGCCGATGAGAATCAGTCGCAGGATTTTGCCGAGCGCATCGCCGAGCGGGTGAGGCTATTGGCTATTCATCACCCGCGATCTTCCGTCGATCGCTTTGTTACTGTTGCGCACGCCGTTGGCGTGCAACAGCCTGGCCTGCATGATAGCGCGGAGGAATTGTTGACTGGCTTGCAACAGTCTTTGCCGGGCTCTGGTGAACAAGACCTGCGTTGTCGGGCCTGATTCGAGGCTTAGCGAGACGCCTGCGGCGTCTGTTCGGCAGTCTCCAGCTCGTTTTGCAGGCGTCGTACGCTGGCGATTACGCCAAAGCGCGGATTGTCGAAGTACTGCAGTTCTTCATCGCGCAAGCGACGCGACTCACTGATGCTAACGGCTGCTGCACTGCCATCCGGTGGCAGGAACTGCAGATCTACAGCGAGATGCAAAAAGCGCTCTTTGTAGACTTTCAGGAAGCCGGTCAGCCCGGTATTCGCAGGGATCTTCGCTTCCAGCCAATAGTTCTCGGCATCGACCCGCGCGGTGGCCGCCTGTTGCCAGCCGAAATGAGCGATTGGCTGGTAAGCATCAAGTTGCTGCAGACGTTTTAACACCCGGTTCAATTGCAGCGCTCCGTCGGGCAATGCCTGCGCGGGAGCCACTGACCGGGGGGGCAGCAGCACGAAGTCCGGCTGCGGACGTCGCGGCCCGGAAGTCTCTTCCGGCAGCAGGACCGGGCCGCGCTCGGCCGCGGGTACTTCGGCCGTATTGCGGCTCTGATCCTGGTGTTTGAAAACGATGATTTCCACCTGGTACTCGTCCGGCGCCGAGATTTCTTCCGCCGGCACGACTAGCGGGCTGAGCAGCAATGTCAGCCACACGGCCAGGTTTCTCTGGTTAATTTGAGACATCATCATGCGCTGGCGCGCTGCGCCGGAAGCGCGCTAAGACGGTCGAGCAATTCTTCCAGCATGGCAAACCTTTCCTGATCGGTTTCAAGTTCAGCATCGATCCGCAGCCGTTGTTTTGCGTCCAGGCGGAAGCGATCTGGCTGCGATTCTAACAGCGCCACCAGCACGGCTGGTTCTACCCGAGTTTGCGGGCTGAATTCCACGCGTCCACCGGAGCCGCCAAGGTCCACGCGCTTAAGGCCGAGGGGTTCGGCCAGCAGGCGCAAGGCGGTAATCCGAAACAGGTTAGCGGTGGCTGGCGGGATCAGGCCGAAGCGGTCGATCAGTTCGACTTGCAGGCGCTTGAGTGCAGCCGCATCCGGCGCACTGGCAATTCTCTTGTAGTGCACCAGGCGTAAATGCACATCGGGCATGTATTCGTCCGGAATCAGGGCCGGCAGATGCAGATTGATCTCCGTTGCCCGTTCCATGGCTGCCTCGGGATCAGGCTCGAGCCCGTCGCGCAGGGCCTGGATAGTCCGGCTTAGCATCTCGTTATAAAGGCTGAAACCAATCTCCTGGATCTGACCGCTCTGCTCCTCACCGAGCAGCTCGCCAGCGCCGCGTATTTCCAGGTCGTGGGTAGCCAGAACGAAACCGGCACCCAGGTCTTCCAGCGACTCGATGGCGTCCAGGCGCTTTTGTGCATCGGCATTCAAGGCCCGCCGTTCCGGCGCGATCATGTAGGCAAATGCCTGATGATGAGATCGGCCGACCCGGCCACGTAGCTGATGGAGTTGTGCCAGCCCGAAATGATTGGCGCGATTTATCAGAATCGTGTTGGCCGTCGGCACATCCAGCCCGCTTTCGATAATGGCGGTGCAGACCAGGATGTGGAAACGTCGATGGTAGAAATCCACCATGATGCGTTCCAGGTCGCGCTCACGCATCTGGCCGTGAGCGACTTCTATACCCGCTTCAGGCAGCAGTTCAGACAGTCTTGCCGCTACTCGTTCTATGTCTTCAATGCGATTGTGCACGAAGTAGACCTGGCCGCCACGTTGAAGTTCGCGCTGACAGGCCTCGCGAATCAGGTGGTCCTGCCATTCCACTACAAAGGTTTTTATCGACAGCCGCGATTCGGGCGGTGTGGTAATCAGCGATAATTCGCGCAGACCACCCATGGCCATATTCAGCGTGCGCGGAATCGGCGTTGCCGTGAGGGTAAGGATGTCGACCTCGGTGCGCAGGCGCTTGAGTTTCTCTTTATGCCGCACACCAAAGCGATGTTCTTCGTCAACAACAATCAGGCCAAGATTTTTAAACTTGATACTGTCCTGCAACAGTCGGTGTGTACCAATGACGATGTCAACTTTGCCGTTGGCCAGGTCGGCGATGACCGCGCGGCTGTCGGCAGCGCTGCGAAAGCGGCTGAGTTGTTCGACCCGTACCGGCCAGTCGGCAAAACGATCGGCAAAGGTCTGTTGATGCTGCTGGGCGAGCAGGGTAGTGGGTACCAGGATCGCCACCTGCCGCCCGTCGGCTACTGCTACGAAGGCTGCGCGCAAGGCCACTTCGGTTTTGCCGAAGCCCACATCTCCGCAGACCAGCCTGTCCATGGGATTGCTGGAGGCCAGATCGGCGAGTACGGCATCAATGGCCTGGGCCTGATCATCAGTCAATGTGAACGGGAATTCGCCGGCGAAGGCCCGGTAGTCGGCGACGTCCATGCGCGCCGCATGCCCCTGGCGTGCAGCGCGCAGCGCGTAGAGTTCCAGTAATTCTGCGGCTACATCGCGAATCCGCGCCGCGGCCCGCCGTTTGGCTTTGGACCATTGATCAGTGCCCAGACGATGCAGGGGTGCCTGTTCCGGTGCCGCGCCGGTATAGCGCGAAATCAGTTGTAGTGCGCTGACCGGGACGTGCAGGCGATCGCCGCCGGCATATTCCAGCGTGACAAATTCCGTCAGTGCATGATCAATATCCAGATGCGTCAGTCCGATGTAGCGACCCACGCCGTGGTCAGCGTGCACGACAGGGGCGCCGGGTCGCAGGTCGGTTAGATCGTTTATCAGGCTTTCGGGATCCTGAACCCGACGGCGTCGGCGTCGCCGCTGCGCTTGCTCACCGAGTAATTCCGCTTCCGTGAGCAGCGCAAAATCATTGTCATCAAGCAGGAAGCCGCGATCCAGGGGTGCCACGGTAATCACTGCAGGGGCGTCACTGTCGCGACAGCTGAGCCAGTCGTCACGCGTCTGTGGTCGCAGGTCGGCTGCGCGCAGCGTCTCGAGCAGCATTTCGCGGCGGCCGGGAGATTCAGCCGTGAAAATCAGCCGGCCCGGGTGTGCGCTGACGAACTCGCGCAGGCGCCGGCCGGGCTCTGCATCGCGGCGATTAATCAGCAAGCCGGGCGCGTTGCCGATGTTCAGATTTTGCCGGCCCGCGCCCGGTTGCGGGTCGGGCAGCTCGCTGCTGTCCAGACGCAGGCTGGCAAAACGCGCCAGGCTTGCCTGCTGTTCCTGCGGTGAGCAATACAGTTCCGGCGGCGCCAGCACCGGTCGTTCGCTGTCGTGGCGGGCCTGCTCATAGCGACTCAGGGTTTGTTCCCAGGCCTGCAGGAATCCGCCGCCGGCATCGCCCAGGCTGATCACCAGCGTAGCGTCGGGGAGATAGTCCCAGATTGTGGCTGTGCGCTCGAAGAATAGCGGCAGGTACATTTCCACGCCGGGAGGCAAGCGGCCCTCGCTGACCTCTCGATAAACCTGGGTGCGGGCGGGGTTGCCTTCAAAACGCGCCCGAAAGCGTTGTCGGAAAGCCGTAATGGCCGCGTCATCGACGGGCAGTTCGCGTGCCGGCAAGGTTTCCAGTTGCTGGATACGCCGGGTACTGACCTGGGAATCGGGGTCGAATTCGCGCAGCGATTCGAGCTGATCGTCCAGAAAGTCCACGCGGACCGGGCAAGGGTGGCCGGTGGGAAAGAAGTCCAGCAACGATCCGCGCACGGCATATTCGCCATGCAGCGCCACCTGGCTGACGCGTTGATAGCCTGATTGCTCCAGGCTGTGCCGGAATGCCGCCGGGTCCAGCTTCTGGCCGCTGCGCAGTTGCATGCTATGCGCACGCAAATAGTCCGGCGGCGGCACCCGTGCCTGCAAACTTGGCAGCGCCGCGATCAGCGTTAACGGTCGACCCTCGCCGAGGCGCTGCAGGCTGCGCAGGCGCTGCGATACCAGGTCCTGATGCGGGCTGAAGCTGTCGTAGGGCAGTACTTCTGCATCGGGATATAACAGGACGTCGGGTCCGTCCAGCTGGAAAAATTCGATCTGACTGGCGAGATGCTCGGCATTGCCGACACTGTCTGCCAGCACCAGGGTGGTTTGCTGGCGGTGCGCTGCCGCTTCAGCAATGGCCAGGGGTATGGCTGCGCCCCTGAGGCGGCCCCAATGGAACGAATCGCCCGGTTGCGCGGGTAAGACCGGCCCGCGCTCCCCAAATAGCAGGGGGCCGCTCATGGACGGCGATCCGCGGCTGACAGAGTCGCCGTTTTGACTGGCTTAATGGGATGCATGTATCGCGCTGATGGAATCGCCCGGCTTGGCGGGCGTCAGCACGAATTATCTCACAGGCTGCGGCGCCGCGGCGCCGCGGTTCAGTTCTTGCGAACGGCGTGAATGACTCGCTGGTACTCGAAAAACACCACGAAATCACCATATTCCCAGCGCGCGATGGGCGGCTCACCCACGGCACCGCGTTGCGCCAGAGGCTGGCCCCACTTGGCCTGCACGCTGTCCATGGACATGCCTCGGCTGGGTCGGCCGGACTGACTGCTGCTGGCAGCCTGGACACCCTCTAACAGCAGGGTGTCGGCGGCGACGCCGGAAATAGCGATGAAGGATGCAGATAGAATCAATAGACTCAGTGACTTGCGCAACATTTGTACACTCCACTTATACTTTGTCCAATATACATCGACCGGCGCTTGGAAAAAACAGCCCAGGTCATGGAAACCCCGAAAGTTTTGCGTTAGGCCCCGCCAGCCGGGGTTGGGAGCCCGACTATGCAATTCCCTGACGCCCTGATTGCGGCTCGTCTGCAGCGCCGCTACCAGCGTTTTCTCGAGGTCAAGAATGTCACTGCAGCGGTCAGTGCGGGCTGCGCGCTGTTTCCCGATGCGGTCAGCGAGCGCGCCAGCCGGCATGCCCGCGCCCTTGCCGAGTTGCGGCGTGCCGGACAGGGTGCCGGTCTGCTGTTTTGCGTGCAGCGAGAAGATGTGCAGCGGGTTCGGCCGGCCGATCAGATTGACCCCCTTTATGGCCGTGAATTGCGCGCTGCGGCGGCTGCCGGGGTTGAACTCATGGCATTGCGGTCGACTGTCAGCGCCAAGGGCATTAGTCTCAGCGCACCAGTAACCGTCGAGCTCTGAGCACAGGGCGTATCCAGGCCTGATCCATGCAGCGATCCGTCGCGATTTTTATTGCCCTGCGCTACCTGCGTGAGCGCGGCGGTAATCAGTTTGCTTCTTTCGTTACCGCAGCTTCGGTGGTGGGTGTGGCCCTGGGCGTGGCTGCTTTGATTGTCGTGTTGTCCGTGATGAACGGTTTCGAGAACGAGCTTCGCGATCGCTTGCTGAGCATGGCCGGACATGCCAGCGTCACCAGCGACAAGGTGCTGCAGGCAGACTGGCAGCCGTTGCAGGCGGAACTTGAAGCGTTTCCGGGTGTTGCCGCCGCGGCACCCTATGTGGAACTTGAGGCCATGCTGTCCAGCGGTCGTACCCTGGCTGGCGCCGTTATGGTTGGCGTCGCCCCGGGTTTCGAGGATGCCGTGTCGGGTGTCGGTGCAGCCATGCGCGAGGGCGAGTTGTCCGCCTTGCGCAGTGGCCAGCGCGGCATGATCCTGGGTCGAGCACTGGCCCTGCGTCTTGGCGTCCAGCCGGGCGACGCGGTCACGGTGCTGGTGCCACGCAAGCAGGCGGGCGGGGCGCTGCGCACTGGCTTGCGTGAGTTTCAGGTGGTCGGGATTTTTGAGCTTGGCCTGACGGATCACGATAGTGTGCGCGCGCTGGTGCACCTGGATGATGCGGTGGCCCTGGCCGGCAGCGATGCCGGCAGTGCAGGAATCAGGCTGCGCATGGACGATGTGTTTGCCGCTGCCGAAGTGGTGCGCGACTGGGCGGCGGGTTCGGCGTCTGTGCAACCGCAGGTGCGTGACTGGACTCAGGACAACGCCACCTATTTTCGCGCGATCCGAATAGAAAAGCTGATGATGACCTTGCTGCTGTCGCTGATCGTGGCGGTGGCGGCTTTTAATATTGTCGCCACGCTGGTGATGATCGTCACGGACAAGCGTGCCGGTATCGCTATCTTGCGCACGCTGGGTTACACGCGTCGCACCATCATGACGATTTTTACCTTGCAGGGGCTGATTGTCGGCTGGTTCGGCGTCCTGATCGGGGTGGCGCTGGGTGTTCTGCTGGCGACAAATGTGCAGCATCTGGCACCGTTTCTGGAGCGTGTTTTCGGGTTTGAGTTCATGCCGGCTGACGTTTATTACGTGGTGCAGTTGCCGTCGGATTTGCAGCTGGCCGATGTCAGTTGGGTGGCTTTTATTGCCCTGGCCATGACCGGACTCGCCACCATCTATCCCGCTCTGCGAGCGGCTTCGGTGGCGCCCGCCGAAGTGTTGAGATACGAGTGATGCTGCGCCAGCCTTTTGAACTTGCCATTGGTCTGCGCTATTTGCGCTCCCGCAACCGCAATCGCTTTGTGTCATTCATTTCACTGATTTCCATGCTGGGTATTGCCCTGGCCGTGGCTGTGCTGATCGTCGTTTTGTCGGTGATGAACGGCTTTGAATTTGAAGTGCGTAATCGCATCCTGCAGGTGGTTTCACATGCCGCGATAACCGGTTGGGACGGACGCCTGGAAGACTGGCGAATCGCGGCCGACATTGCTCAGGCCAATGAGGCCAGCCGCGCCGTGGCGCCGTTTATCAGCGGGCAGGGCATGTTGGTGGGGGACGCCTCTATTCGTGGGGTTGAATTCCGCGGTATAGATCCGGTCGCCGAAAGCCTGGTCTCGGATCTGCCGGCATTACTCACTGCGGGGAGTGTTGAGAGCCTGGAGGCGGGCGCTTACCGGATAATTATCGGTCAGTCGCTGGCTGAGTTGCTTGAGGTTGGTGTTGGAGACCGGGTCATTCTGATGGTCGCCGAAGGGGTGACCACACCGGCAGGCCTGGTGCCGCGCATGCGGCGTTTCGAAATTTCCGGAATCTTCTATGCGGGCATGTATGAATACGATCGCGGACTCGTCTATCTGCATCAGCAGGACGCGGCCCGCCTGCTGCGTTTGGGCGACGCAGTTTCCGGGGTGCGTATCGCCATGCACGATCCGCTGGTTGCGCCCACGGCGGTGCGCTCCATCGCCCGCGAGCTCGGCCAGGACGTGTTTATCACTGACTGGACCCGCCAGCACGCGAATTTCTTTCGTTCGATTCAGCTGACCAAGTCGATAATTTTTGTGATCCTGCTGCTGGTGGTTGCGGTGGCTGCCTTCAATATTGTGTCCACCCTGGTAATGGTAGTGCGTGAGAAGCGCGCCGATATCGCGATTCTGCGTACCCTTGGCGTCTCGCCGCGCGCTGTACTGATAATCTTTATGACCCAGGGGGTGCTGGTAGGTGTCTTGGGGACGGCCTTGGGCGTGGCGGGTGGCTTGCTGCTGGCTGCCAATATCGACGTTATCGTCGCGGCTATCGAAGCGATTTTGGGCTTGAAATTTCTCGAACCTGATGTCTACTTCATCAGTGATTTCCCCAGTCGTATCGATTGGGGCGATGTTTTCCGCGTGGCGGGTATCGCTGTGCTGCTGGCAACGCTCTCGACCATCTATCCGGCCCTGAACGGTGCGCGCACCCAGCCGGCAGCAGCGCTGCGGCACGAGTAGAATGCGTTTCCGACCAGCCGACAGTGGCGCCGATGACTGCCGATAAAAACGCCGAAATACCCCTGAGCTGCAGCGACTTGCGCAAGTCGTTCATGGAAGGTCCCGCGAAGCTTGATGTGCTCAAGGGATGCCAGCTCGCGGTGCAACCCGGGGAGACCCTGGCCATCGTGGGCGCTTCTGGTTGCGGCAAGACCACTTTGCTGCAGTTGCTGGGTGGGCTGGATCAGCCGAGCTCGGGGCAAGTCTGCGTGTTCGGTCAGGACCTTGCCGCCCTGGGCGAGGCCGCCCGCGGCCAGCTGCGCAATCAAACCCTGGGTTTTGTCTACCAGTTTCATCATCTGTTGCCGGAATTCACGGCGCTCGAGAACGTTGCCATGCCGCTGCTACTGCGACGCGAGTCACTGACCGCCGTGCGTGAGCGTGCGCGTGGTTTGCTGGCACGGGTGGGTTTAAGCGATCGTCTGGAACACCGCCCCGGTGAACTCTCCGGCGGGGAACGCCAGCGGGTTGCCGTGGCGCGTGCCTTGGCTACCGGTCCGGCCGTGGTATTGGCCGATGAACCCACGGGCAACCTTGATGAGGCAGCCAGCGAGCGGGTGCTGGATTTGATGCTTGAGCTGAATGCGGAAACGGGCACCAGCCTGGTGCTGGTTACTCATGATCGCACTATCGCCCGGCGTATGAGTCGCGTGCTCGGCCTGAGCGAAGGCCAGCTGCACGATATCAGCAGCGACTATAAGGACTGATCGCGCCGGGCTGTTAATCCGGCTTGCCGGCGTTTTCGGTAACGCAGGGTAACCAGCCAGCGCCAGGTCACGCTTACCGCCACATAGGCCAGCGAAGCGGTCACCGTGGCGGTGATAAATGAGCCCAGCAGCAGGGGTTTCCACTTGCCCTGTAATTCCTCAGCCAGCCAATCCCAGGATAAGTTGATGTCAAAGGCCTGCATGGGCAAATCCAGGATCAGGCAGCCGAGACCGTATTCAAAGTAAAAAATCGGCAGCATGGTGATTGGGTTTGTCACCCATACGGCCACCACGGCGACGGGTAGATTGACCCGCAACAGCAGGGCTAAAAGGGCCGCTGCCACAGTCTGTGCCGGCATGGGGATCAGGGCTACAAACAGCCCGGCCCAGAGCGCTCCGCAGATGCTGCGCCGGCTGACGGAAAAGAATGTCGGGTGCGCCATCACGCTGCTGAACGGCCGCAGATACCAGGGTTTCTCCTGTTTCTGCAGATAGTTATTGGAAACACGTCTGAAAAAGCGTCTGGGCATAGCCTAGTTTAACCAGCTTGGCAGGCTTGCGGCGCGTGCATGGTCGAGTTCGACGATGGTTTGCTGCACCCTTCGGCTGGATGCAGGAAACATGCTGGCGTTTTGCGTCTGGACTCTGCTCGGCATTTTGCTCTTGCTGCTGCCCGACCTGTCCGGGCAGTTGCCGGGCGCATCAGCTCTGGCGGGTTTCTTGTTGCTGCTGCGCTTGCTTGGCCTGCGCCGCAGCTGCCTGGCGATATTGCCTTTATTGCTCGGCCTGCAACAGGTTCAGCAGCGCCGGGCTGATCGCTTTGATCCCCAGGCCGGGCTCAGCGAGTTGCTGGTCACGGGCAGTATCTGCGATTTTGCCCGCAATGAAGGTCGCCTGTCCCGATTCATATTGCGGCCGAATTCGGCTGCGCGGGCGCTGGGTGTTCCGTCCTCTCTTGCGGTGGTCTGGTTCGACAGTCCCGTGCGCCCGCAGCCCGGTGAAATCTGGCAGCTTCGACTACGCCTGCGCGAGGTCCGCGGCTTGCACGGTGGCGGCGGCATGGACCGTGAACGCCGCGATCTCGCTCGGCGAATCGGTGCGCGGGCCAGTGTTCGTCGTTCGGCGTTGAACCGGCGCCTGGCGGGCTTTACAACTGCCTGTCCGATCGCCGGATTGCGCGCACGCCAGGCGCGCGCTGCGGCAACCAGTCTCGGTGAGCGACGCGCCACCGCATTTATCCAGGCTTTGGTGGTAGCAGCTCGCTCCGGACTGGCTAACGACGACTGGGAGCTGCTGCGAGCTACCGGGACCACCCACCTGATGGCTATATCCGGCCTGCATATTGGTCTGGTAGCCGGCTTTTCGGCGGCGCTGGGGAAGGCCCTGGCAGCCATGCTGGTATGGCTGCCGCGTGCGCCGCCCCCACGCAGCCTGGCCGGTGTATTCGCCTTGGCAGCCGCCGTTACCTATAGCGGGCTGGCCGGCTTTGCGACGCCAACCGTGCGTGCCCTGGTAATGCTGGGCGCCGCGGTCTTGCTGCTATCCCTGCGGCGCGGTGTTCCCGCCTGGCAGTTGCTGGCGATAGCCTTGCTGGCGGTACTGTTGCTGGATCCGCTCGGTCCGCTGACGGCCGGTTTCTGGTTGTCGTTTTCGGCCGTGGCGATACTGTTGTTGCCAGGTCTGGCCCTACGACGGGTCACAACCAGTGGCTATTGGCGGCTAGCCTGGCAAGCCCAGCTGTGCGTTTCTCTCGGCCTGGCGCCGCTGAGCCTGCTGTTGTTCGGTCTGCTTTCGCTGTCCGCACCGCTGGCCAACCTGCTAATCATTCCCTGGTTTGCGTTTCTGGTTGTGCCGCTGGCCCTGATCGCCAGCAGCGCTTTGCCCTGGCCGCCGGCAGTCTGGCTATTGCAGCGCGCAGCAGACTTGCTGGAGATAAGTCTGCGCGCGCTCGATCAACTGGCCGCCCTGCCTGGCCTGGTCTGGCAGCCTGGCCGGCCGGCGCTGCTGTCGATCTTGCTGGCTGGCCTCGGCGCAGTGTTGCTGATCTGGCCCAGACCACGGCTGCCCGGGGTTGTGAGCCTGCTGTTACTGGCGCCTTTGTTACTAGGTGCGCCAAAAAGCCCTTCGGTCGCAGCCTTGCGCATAACGGTGGCAGACGTCGGCCAGGGTCTCGCCGTATTGGTGCAGACGCGCAGACACACGCTGCTCTATGACACGGGTCCTGGCTATGCGGGCGGCGGCAGCGCCGCTGCCAGCCGCTTGCTACCCCTGCTGCGCGGACAACGGGTTCAGGGTCTGCAGCGGTTGGTAGTTTCACATGCGGATAGTGACCATGCCGGCGGTCTGGATGCCATCAGCGAGGCTTTTCCGCGGCTGGTTTTGCTGGCCCCGCAGCGGCTTGCCAATAATGCGGCGCGCGCCTGCGTGGCCGGCCAGTCCTGGCAATGGGATGGCGTGCGCTTCGAAGTTTTGCATCCGGATGCGCGTCAGCGGCGCCTGCGCGCTTCGGACAACGACCTTTCCTGCGTCTTGCTGATTACCGCCGGTAACACGCGCGTGCTGTTGCCCGGCGATGTCAGCCGTAGAGCCGAAGCAGCCATGCTGCGCCAGTTCTCCGCTGGCCGGGTTGATCTGCTGCTGGCACCCCATCATGGCAGCCGCACCTCTTCGGGCCCGGCCCTGGTAGCCGCTACCCGCCCGCGCTATGTGGTATTTGCCACCGGCTACCGCAATCGCTGGGATTTTCCGCTGCCGGAGGTTACGCAGCGCTGGTCGGCAGCGGGCGCCTGTCTGCTGAACACCGCTGAACATGGCAGCCTCGTTTTCACGCTGCAGCCAGGCCGTGGCCTGCGGCTGGAAACGGCCAGTCGCCGCGATCAAAGGCGACTATGGACCGCGGGCAAAACGCCGGGACGCTGCTCTGAACGCAGTCTGACTGTAGAATAGACCGTTACGACGTTATAGTCCGCTGAGTTGCGAGAGGCGCGATCGCCGCATGCTGGAAATAGTGAAGTCGGGTGGCTGGCTAATGCTGCCCATCATCATTTGTTCGATTATTGCAGCGGCAATCATTATCGAACGTCTCTGGACGCTGCAGCAGTCGCGCGTACTGCCGCGCAATTTAACCCGTCAGGTCTGGGATTGGGTTAACAAGAATCAGCTAAGCCCGCAACAAATCAAGAGCCTGCACGAGGGTTCGCCATTGGGCGAGATTCTTGCCGCAGCGCTAAGCCATCGAAAAATTGATCGTGAGGCCATGAAGGAGCGGATCGAAGATACGGGTCGACACGTGGTGCATGAACTTGAGCGGTATCTGAATACCCTCGGCACCATTGCGGCCATATCGCCCTTGCTCGGGTTGCTCGGTACGGTCATTGGCATGGTTAAAGTATTCGCGGCGATTACCACTAATGGAGTCGGCGACCCCAGCGTCCTGGCGGGTGGCATTTCGGAAGCATTAATTACCACTGCCGCGGGATTAAGTGTGGCCATTCCGGCACTGATTGGCTATCGCTATTTGCGTGGCCGCATTGATGCGCTGGTTGTACAAATGGAGAAAGAAGCCACCGGCATGGTGGATGCATTGCACCGCAAGCAACGCATAGATTCGGCGAGTCGTAGCAGTGAAGCTGCGGTCGGGTAGTCGTAACGAGCCCGAAATTAACCTCACGTCCCTGATTGACGTGGTGTTGCTGCTGCTCGTGTTCTTTATGATTACCACGAGTTTTGTGCGTGAGTCGCAACTTTCTATTCGCTTGCCAGAGAGCAGCAGTGCCGGCGACTCCCTGCCGCAGGCACCCGCCCTGGAAATTACCGTTACCGCCAAAGGGAGTTACCTGGTTAATAATCGCGCACTAGTGGATGCCAGTCCCGCTACTCTGAGAGCGGCCATAGTCAAGCTGATGCCTGAATCCGGTGTGAACTCGGATCTGACCATCAGTGCGGATGCCCGGGCCAGCCACCAGTCTGTAGTTACGGCCATGGATGTCGCCGGCAAACTTGGCTTCACCAATATTTCTATCGCCACGCTGCGCGCAGTGGAGCAGGCTAATTAGTACGGCCGCGCAAAAGTTGACTGCGCTGGAGGCTCAGGATCAGGCCGCCACCGGCGCCTCCGTGTATCGCCGCCTGCTTGGCTACACCGCCAAGTTCTGGGGGATATTTGTGCTCGCAGCCGTGGCTATGGCGGTGTTTGCTTTTACCGATACCGCTTTTGCCTATTTGATTTCTCAATTAGTTAAGTCGATGTCACCGGAAGAGGCGGGCGCGAACAGCGATCCTCTGGTAATCAGAGGCAACTGGCTGCCGTTGTCGATTCTCGGCCTGTTTCTATTGCGCGGCGTCGCCGGGTTTGGGTCCTCCTACGGGCTCGCATGGATCGGGCGTCAGGTCATCATGACGCTGCGCGCCGAGGTGTTCGCCAAATTCCTGCGCTTACCGACGAGCTTTTTTGACCTGCGTTCCGGCGGCGAGTTGCTTGCAAAGCTTGCCTACAACATTGAACAGATCGCAGCGGCGACTTCCGATGTCGTGACAGTGCTGATTCGCGACAGCCTGACGATCATCGGTCTGGTGGTCTATATGACTTATATCAGTCCGCCGCTGTCGGCTTTTCTTTTCATCGTTGCACCGGTAATCGCGTTTCTCATTAAGACCCTTGGTGGCATTTTTCGCCGTTATAGCGCACGAATTCAGCAATCCATGGGCGACGTCATCCGAATTACCGGCGATGCTGTGCAAAGCCATCGGATAATCAAGATTTTCGGTGGTCAGGATTACGAGAATAATCGTTTTGGCCAGGCTAACGAGAAGAATCGGCGGCTGAACATGCGCCTGGTTGCGAGCCGGGCGGCTGGCGACGCTATGACCGGCCTGGTTATCGCCGTGGGTGTTGCCGGGGTCGTCTATTTCGCCACGCGCGAGTCTGTGCGACCGGGTGACCTTGGGGATTTTGTCGGCTTTCTGACCGCGATGGTCTTCCTGATGCGTCCACTCCGCGCGCTGACCGGAATAAACGCCGCCATTCAGCGGGGGATTGCCGCCGGCAGTAGTGTTTTCAATATTCTTGATGAACCGGAAGAGGCCGACAGCGGGGATTACAGTCCGACGCGCGTCGAGGGCCGAGTGGAGTTTCGTCACGTAGCGTTCAGCTACTCTGAAGCCAAGGGTGCGGTACTTAATGATATCCAGCTGACGGTGCCGGCGGGGCAAATGCTGGCCATCGTCGGTCGCTCCGGCAGCGGGAAGTCTACGCTGGTAAACCTGCTGCCCCGCTTCTATGAACCCAGCAGCGGCGAAATATTGCTCGATGATCGCTCGCTCAGAGACTATTCCCTGGTTGGCCTGCGTGACCAGATCAGCCTGGTTAGCCAGGAAGTCGTGTTGTTCGATGACACGATTGCCAACAACATCGCTTACGGGGCCTTGAGTGGTGCGTCGCGCAGCGACATAGATGCCGCCGCGCATGCTGCGCACGTGGATGAATTCGCCGAGCAATTGCCCGAGGGCCTCAACACCATGGTCGGCGAGCGCGGCGTTCTGTTGTCCGGCGGTCAGCGCCAGCGAATCGCCATTGCCCGTGCATTGCTCAAGAATGCGCCATTGCTGATTCTTGATGAAGCCACCTCGGCGCTGGATACGCAGTCTGAGCGACACATCCAGCAGGCACTGGAGCGGTTGATGCTGAACCGGACCACGCTGGTTATTGCGCATCGCTTGTCAACTGTGGAAAACGCTGACCGCATCATCGTGATGTCGGAGGGGCGCATCGCTGAAGTCGGCAGCCATGCCGAGTTACTCGAGCTTGGTGGTCAGTACGCCGCTCTATATCGCATGCAGTTCCGCGATGAGTCGGAGTGATTTCTCGCATTCGCTGCAAAGTAGCTGGTACACCGAGTCTCCACTGACGAACTGGTTGCGTCCTGCAGCGGCACTATTCGGTGCGGCAGCGGCGGCGCGCCGCTGGGCTTACGCTCGTGGCTGGCTGCAACAGCATAGTCTCGGCGCACCGGTGATTGTGGTCGGTAACATTACTGTTGGTGGCGCAGGCAAGACACCACTAGTCGCCTGGCTGGCAGAATATCTGGCTGCTCAGGGTCGCCAGCCTGGTGTTGTCAGTCGCGGCTATGGTGGCCAGGTGGGGCAAGGCCCGCATCTGGTCAGGCTCAGCGATAGCGCCGAGTTAGTCGGTGACGAACCTTTGATGCTGGCGCGTCAGACCGGGCTTCCGGTTTGTGTCGGGAGCGACCGGGTTGCCGCGGCTAAAGCACTTGTGGTTGCCGGCGCCAGTTGCATCGTGTCTGACGACGGTTTGCAGCACTATCGTTTACAGCGCGATCTGGAATTTGCCGTGCTGGATGCCGGGCGCATGATCGGTAACGGCTGCCTGCTGCCGGCCGGGCCCCTGCGCGAACCGCCGGCGCGACTGGCCGAGGTCGATCTGCTGTTTATCAACGGAGATCCGGCACCCCAACAGGGCGTCGGCTTCACACTGCGGGCCGAAGATTTGACCAATCTTGGCGATGGTCGACGTCTGCCGCTGGCGCATTTTTCGGGTCAGCGAGTCTGGGCAGTCGCCGGTATCGGCAACCCGCAACGCTTTTATGACAGCCTTCGTGATGCGGGCATTGAACCGATGCCGGTCGAGATTCCGGATCACGGTCGCACTGATCTGCAAGCCTTGAGCCGGGAATCCGCGCAACCGATTCTGATGACCGAGAAAGACGCCGTAAAATATCCGCCGGATGCGGATATCGACGCCTGGTATCTGCCCGTAAAGGTCGAACTGTCGGCGGTAGCGCTGGCATCTCTGCAAGAACAGCTTGCCAGGCTATGGCCGCCGCAGGCTGCTCGCGCCGCGTTGTCGTCAGTCAGTCGGGGAGCCTGAGATGGCCGATTTTCGAGTAGTGATTCCTGCGCGTTATGCGTCCAGTCGATTTCCCGGCAAGCCACTGGCGGAAATTGCCGGCCGCTCAATGTTGTCCCGCGTACATGCTGCTGCGCTCGGCGCAGGCGCCAGCGAAGTCATAATTGCGACAGATGACGAGCGTATAGCAGAAGCGGCGTCGGCCTTTGGTGCCGAGGTTGAAATGACTGCTGCCAGTCACCCCTCGGGTACTGACAGAGCCGCTGAGGTGGCGGCACGACGCGCTTGGCAGGCAGACGATATTGTCGTCAATTTGCAGGGCGATGCACCCTGTACACCACCGTCCAGCGTCGGCCAGGTGGCTGCTTTGCTGGAACAATTCTCCAGCGCAGATATCGCCACGCTTTGTGTGCCGCTGCACGAGCCTTTGGCCTTCAACGATATCAATGTGGTCAAGCTGGTTACCGATCAGGAGGGCCGTGCCCTGTATTTCAGCCGTTGCGCGATCCCGTCTGTTGGCCATGCTGATCGGCTTGTGCCTGCACAGGCACGCCGTCACTTAGGGATATACGCCTATCGCGTATCCGCTTTACAGCGGTTAACCAGCACACCGCCATGCTATCTTGAAAAAACGGAAAAGCTGGAGCAGCTCAGAGCGCTCTGGCTAGGCATGGAAATACGCGTCGCGACAGCAACGGAGGCACATGGTCCGGATGTGGACACGCCTGAAGACATTCACAAGGCAGCTGCGTTCCTCGCGGCTGCAGAATAAAACCGATATGGCAAGCGCTGGCATGCCTGACCCGCAACAGGCTGATATCAGGGTACTGATGGTTTGCATGGGCAATATCTGTCGCTCACCGCTGGCCGAGGCTGTGTTGCGCAAGGGGGCTGCCGACTATCCCGGCGATTGGACGGTTTATGTTGATTCAGCCGGCACACACAGTTACCACGTCGGTTCGTCGCCGGATCCGCGCGCACAGGCTGCGGCCGCTCGCCGAGAAATGCCGATCGAGGATTTACAGGCTCGGCGGGTTCAGGCCGCTGACTTTGAAGTTTTTGATCTGATCCTGGCAATGGATCAGGATAATCTCGATTTTTTGCTTGAACTCGCTCCCGACGGCCTTGAGCATAAAGCCTGCCTGTTACTGGAGTTCTCAGCGCTGCGCGCCGGTGGCGAGGTACCGGATCCCTACTATGGCGGCGCAACAGGCTTCGAGCGAGTGCTCGACATGGTCGAGGAAGCAATCCTCCAAGGGCTGTTGCCGGAGCTGGAACGACGCGTCAGCGGCGCCGAGAAGGACTAGCTAGTCCTTCTCGCCTAGCTCTTGTCCCCTTTGCCGGGAACATCATTGTCTGCGTCCGAAGACCAGACTTTGAAGTTCTTGCCTTTGTCTGCGCTGCCGCTGCCTTGCATGGCTTTCTCGAAGGGCAACAGTCGATCATTGCCCTGGGGCTGCGAACCTGACTGAGGCGGAGCAGCCCCAGTTGCTGGTTTCGCCGCAGCAGCGCTGTTGCTGGACGCTACCGCCGGCTGGGCGGCTGCGGGCTCGGGCCTTGCGGGCGCCGGCTTGGCAGCAGTATCCGTTCTGGCGCGCGGTTTGTTGACGGCATTGGGCTGGGTCGCCTCGTGCGGACTGCCAGCCGTATCAGCCTTTACCGGGCTGCCGCCGGAGGAAGGCTTCGGCTCACTAACAGCGGGCGCAGCGCTCTGTATGTTTTTCTGTTGCGGGGCATCAGCGGCTGGCTTGGACTCTGGCTGTTGATTCTCACCGGCCTGGTTGTTGTTGCCGCTATTGCGGTTTTCGCCACCACCGCCGCCGCGGCGTCGGCGCCGCCGACGCGGCTTTGGTCCGCCTTCACGGGCCGGCTGAGCCTGCTTTGACGGCTCTGACGACTTTGCCGAAGCTGGCTTGGCCGCGGGTTGTTCAGCCTGTCTGGACCGATTGTCGCCAGCCTGTTTGTTCTCTGCGGCTTCGCCAGGGGCTTCATCGCTGCGCCGCTTGCGGTTACGCGCTTGTCCTCGGCCTCGGCCGCGCGGCTGATTACCCGGGCGTTCCCGGTTGCCGCGGGATTGCGATTCACTGCGCTGGCGCGAACCCCCGGTACGTTGTTGTGGGCTGCGGCTGCGACGGGGCGCCGGTTTGGCTGGCTCTGCTACTTCTTCGCCACGGCCGAACAAGGCGCGCCACAGGCGCACGAATATGCCGGGTTTGGATGGCTCCACCGTAGCCGGTTCTGCCGGCGGTGGTGGCGGCGGTGGCGGAGCAGCTGGTGCGACCACCGTAACCGCAGGTACCTCGGTCTTGGGTCGCGGTGCGGTGGCCGACTGTAGCGCCTCGTCTTCGGCGACGTCACGCAGTTGATAGCTGGAACCGGTATTTTCGGGCAATACCGTCTGGTCATCGCGAACGCGACGGATTGAGTAGTTAGGTGTTTCCAGGTCTGGATTGGCGATCAGCATTACGCCAACGGATTCGCGTTCCTCAATGCGGCTGATCCAGTCGCGTTTTTCATTTAGCAGGTAAGTGGCCACGTCTATTGGCAGCTGGGCGACCACCTTGGCGGTTCGGTCCTTGCGTGTCTCTTCGCCGATCAGGCGCAGTATAGAAAGGGCTAGAGACTCTACGCTGCGAACTTTTCCGATGCCGTTGCAGCGTGGGCAAACCTGGTGGGCCGATTCCCCCAGGGAAGGTCTTAGTCGCTGGCGCGACATTTCCAGTAGCCCAAAGCGCGAGATTCGCCCGATTTGCACGCGTGCACGGTCTGCACGTACGGCATCCCGCAGCCGCGTCTCTACGTCGCGCTGATTTTTCTGCGGCCCCATGTCGATGAAGTCAATTACCAGCAAGCCACCCAGGTCACGGAGCCGGCATTGACGGGCGACCTCGTCTGCGGCCTCGAGGTTAGTGGCCACTGCAGTGGCCTCGATATCGCCACCTTTGGTGGCGCGAGCTGAGTTGATATCAATCGATACCAAAGCCTCTGTGTGATCGATCACGATGCTGCCGCCAGAGGGTAGCTGCACTGTATGTGCAAACGCCGACTCGATCTGGCTCTCAATCTGGTAACGCATAAACAGCGGCACCGGATCTTCGTACAGCTTTAGCTTGCGCAGGTTATGCGGCATCGCACGCGACATGAACTCCCTGGCTTCTTCATGGCAATCTCCGTCATCGATCAATATTTCGCCGATGTCGGAATTCAGGTGGTCGCGGAGGGCGCGAATAATCGCGTTACTGTCCTGGAAGATCAGTGACGGCGCATCGCGGGTGACCACGGCCTGCTTGATGGCTTCCCAGATGCCCAGCAGGTAGTTCATGTCCCAGTTCAATTCTTCGTCGCTACGGCCGACACCGGCAGTGCGCACGATTACGCCCATGCCGTCTTCGATATCCAGTGCGCCGAGCGCGTCACGAACCAGGTCGCGATCTTCGCCGGTAATGCGTCGGGAAACGCCGCCAGCCCGAGGGTTATTGGGCATCAGGACGATGAAACGGCCGGCCAGGCTGATAAACGTTGTCAGGGCGGCGCCCTTGCTGCCGCGTTCTTCCTTGTCAACCTGGACAACAATGTCCTGGCCTTCCTTGAGAACATCGCGGATGTTGATGCGCTGGCCTTCGGCCGGTTCGCGGACGAAGTATTCCCGCGAGATTTCCTTGAGCGGCAGAAATCCGTGTCGTTCAGCGCCGTATTCAACAAACGCAGCGTCGAGACTAGGCTCGATGCGTGTTATGCGGCCTTTGTAGATATTGGCCTTTTTCTGCGCGCTGGAAGCGGCTTCGATGTCTAGGTCGTAAAGCCTCTGGCCATCGACCATTGCGACGCGCAACTCTTCTTCCTGAGTTGCGTTGACGAGCATTCTCTTCATAAGCCCCGTACTTTTTCTGTGCGAGGGCCCTGGGCAGGCAAAGCTGAAGGGGCAAATTGCCGATGTGGCAGCTGGCGCCCGCGATGAACTCGCGGGATCGTACCCGTGCTGCTAGAGCGTCTTCGATATTGAGTCCAGACTGGCTGGCCGCTTTCATCGGTCGCGGATCCTTCAGAAGTGAATTATGGGATGAGACAGTAAAAGTCCTATCCTTGCCCCAGGTGCCCGGTTGATAGCCTGCCTAGCAGGCCTGACCTGGCGCGACCGCCTCGGGCGATCGCAGTAAACTATGCGTCCCGCCACGGCGGAACGAACGGGCGACGCATGTCGCCGCAGTCCAATATAGCAGTGCCTTCACTCAGCAGCAATCCATAAGCTCCGGTCCCTCATGACAAAAACCCTCGTTAAGTCCAAGGCCCGCCTCCAGAAAGTCCCTGCTGACGAGGCTGGACGGCGGCTGGATAACTACCTGATGGCGATTTTGAAGGGTCTGCCAAAACCGCGCATTTACCGCATGATTCGCTCCGGCGAGGTCCGTGTGAATGGCGGCCGGGCGCGCCCGGACCGGCGCCTGCAGGCCGGTGATGAGCTCCGAATCCCGCCGCATCACCCGTCGGAGTCGGGTGCCATGGCTGCGCCACCGGCGGACAAGATTGGCTGGTTAAACGAGCGGGTGATCTACGAGGATGAGGATTTTCTGGCCCTCAACAAGCCTTCGGGCCTGGCGGTGCACGGTGGCAGTGGCGTCAGTTGGGGGGCGATCGAGCTGCTGCGCGCGGCCCGCCCGCAGGCCAGATTTCTCGAACTGGTGCATCGACTTGATCGTGAAACCAGCGGCTGCCTGCTGATTGCCAAGCGGCGGCCGGCACTCCGCCAGATGCATGAGCAATTTCGCGACGGCCTGGTACGCAAGCAATACCAGGCCCTGCTGTGTGGGCGGATGCGCGGCACGGAACGTTTTGTGGATGCCCCCCTGCTGACCACGCAGCGTCGCGGCGGCGAGCGCCATGTGCAGGTTGACGAAACGGGCAAACCTGCGCGCAGCCGGATTACGCCGCGGCGCAGATTTCACAGCCTGACTTTGGTCGACGTGGTCATCGAGACCGGCCGCACGCATCAGATTCGTGTACATGCCGAGTCCATCGGTCACCCGGTGGCGGGTGACCAGCGCTATGGTGTGGCAGCGGAGCGCGCAGCGCGGCGCTTTGGGCTGCAGCGACTGTTCCTGCACGCGGAACGACTGAGTTTCGACAGCCCGGAAAGCGGCCAGGTCATTCGGGTGGAGTGCCCCCTGGATGAGGACCTGCAGGCGGTGCTTGAGCGAATCGCTGCAGCTGAACGGACCTGAGGCTGGCTATAGCAGCGCCGCGCCCAGATTGCGTAGACAGCGGGCCAGCCAGATCAGCGGTAATCCCTGCAAGGCGGTCGGGTCCTGATTGTCGATACGCTCCATCAGGATGACCCCGAGGCCTTCCGATTTGAAGCTGCCGGCGCAGTCATAGGGCTGCTCCTGCAGCAAATAGTCATGCCTGAGTTGCGCGTCGCTGTCGCGAAATACCACCTGGGTGTGGTCAAGATGCTCGCTGGCTTGGCCGGCGTGCAGCACACAGACCGCGGTATAAAAGTCCACATGGCGACCGTTACAGGCTTCCAGCTGCGCTACGGCGCGGGCGTGACTGCCGGGTTTACGCAGGATTTCCTGGTCCAGGCTGGCCACCTGATCGCTGCCGATGACAATACAGCCCGCGGCCATGCGCGCGCCGGCCTCAGCTTTCAGACGGGCCAGGCGGATGGCTCGGGCTGCCGGCAATTCGCCGGCCAGCGGTGTTTCGTCAACGGCCGGGTCAAGGCACCGGAAGTCGCTGAGCAGTCTTTCCAGTAGCGCCCGGCGGTAGCGCGAGGTGGAGGCCAGCGCCACGGCCACCGGCGAATCGGTCAGGGGCATGGTCGATAATCCTTAAGCTATTCAATACCCGGGATATTTTGACAGTATCGGACACGGTCACTACTATACGCCGGTTATGCTCACCGACCGCCTGGAGTTCAGCCAATTACAGGAACTCGCTGAGCGGCGAAGCCAGGAAAAATTTCGCCTGGCGGCCGATCAACTCCCGCGTCTGAAGCAGATGCTGGTAGCTGATGATCCCGGTGAAGTGGAACTGCAGGTGGGATTGTCTGTAGCTGCTGATGGCCATCCGCTGTTGCGACTTGAGTTCGCCGGGCGACTTGGCCTGGTTTGCCAGCGTTGTTTGCACAGAATGGAATGGCCACTGGATCTCGTATCGCAACTGGACTTACTGGCTAGTGAGGCCGACGTAGAGAGCCTGGTTGATCCGTTTGACAGCGTGGTCGTTGATGAGCCAGGGCTACAGCTATTGTCTGTAGTCGAGGACGAGATTTTGAGCGCATTGCCGATCTCGGCGATGCACGAATCTAGACAGGAATGCGGGGCGCAGTCGGCAGACAAATATGCGGCTGAGCCCACAGACCGGCCGTTTGCCGAGCTGGCTGCACTGATGCAGGGCGGCGGTAAAACCGGTAGCAAAAATTAAGCTCTGCTTAGGAGAATTCAGATGGCAGTTCAAAAGAGTCGAAAAACCCCATCCAGACGCGGCATGCGCCGTTCGCACGATGCTCTGGCCCAGCCGGCTGTCTCGGTAGATCCCACCAGTGGTGAGACCCATCGTCGACATCACGTCAGCCCGGATGGTTTCTATCGCGGCCGTAAAGTCTTGGCCAGCGCAGACGAAGACTTAGAGTAAATCCCTATCACCCGGCCAGACTCCGGGCGGCTGGCCTGCAATGTGGCCGCGCGACATAATCTGGGCCTGATCTGCGGGCTTGCGGCGTCGTTCGAAGACGGGTTCTCGATTGGGAAATAAAATCATCATCGCCCTGGATGCTATGGGCGGCGACCAGGGCGTCAACGTTGCTGTCCCGGCGGCCGTTGCTTCACTGCGCGAGCATCCCGCGCTGGAAATTATCCTGGTCGGCAAGCAAGAATTGCTGAAAGCCGGTCTGGCTGAACTAAATTATCCGATAGCGCGTCTGCGCATCCAGGATGCCCGCGAAATTGTCGCCATGGCTGAACCGCCGGCTGATGCCCTGCGCAAAAAGAAAGACTCCTCCATGCGCGTGGCCATTAACCTGGTAAAAAGCGGCGAGGCGCATGCTTGTGTGAGTGCCGGTAATACCGGTGCTTTAATGGCGACCAGCCGATTCGTGCTTAAAACGCTGCCAGGAATAGATCGGCCAGCCATTATGGCCATCGTGCCGACCAAGCATGGTCGTACTTATATGCTGGACCTGGGAGCAAATGCCGATTGCAGCGCAGAGCAGTTATTTCAATTTGCCGTTATGGGTTCCGTTGTTGTTCACGATATTGAAAATATAGCAGCGCCGCGTATTGGCCTGCTAAATATTGGCGAAGAGGACATCAAGGGCAACGATGTTGTTCGCGATGCAGCTGCACTGTTGTCCAGCAGCGACTTGCACTACATCGGCTTCGTAGAGGGCGACGCGATTCCGGATCAGCGCGCCGATGTCATTGTATGCGACGGCTTCAGCGGCAACGTAGCCTTGAAGACCATGGAGGGGACCGCGCGCCTGGTCTCGCATTTTCTTGAGCGCGAGTTTCGCGCCAGCCTGTACGGACGCATGGCAGGTTTAGTCGCGTTGCCGGTATTGCGATCTCTGCGCCGCCGCCTCGATCCGCGTCGATACAACGGCGCCAGTCTGGTGGGTCTTAATGGCATAGTAATCAAGAGTCACGGTGGTGCAGATGACGTGGCCTTTGCCCAGGCGATTAACGTGGCAGTGGTCGAGGTGGAAAAGGATGTGCCTCAGCAAATACGTCACCTGATGGAACAGCAGGAATCTCACTAGTATGTATTCAAGAATTGCCGGTACCGGGCACTATCTCCCCGAGCGCGTGATGACCAATGCGGATCTCGCGCAGCTGGTAGATACCAGCGACGAATGGATCCGTGCGCGCACCGGGATTGAACAACGGCACATTGCGGCCGATGGTGAAACCACCGCTGACCTTGCCGAACAGGCCGGTCGACGAGCCATGCAGGCTGCCGGTATTACGCCGGATGAGATCGATTTTATTGTCGTAGGCACCTGCACACCTGACCAGGTTTTCCCCAATGTCGGTTGCCTGTTGCAGGAACGCTTTGGGATTCGCGGCTGCCCCGCGTTCAGTGTTGAAGCGGCCTGTACCGGCTTTCTGTATGCCCTGAGTATCGCTGATCGCTTTGTGGCTTCCGGCCAGGTTCGTAACGCACTGGTAATTGGTGCCGAGACGCTGTCGCGCATGGTGGACTGGACGGATCGCACTACCTGCGTGCTGTTTGGCGACGGTGCCGGTGCCGTGATCCTGCAGCCTGCCGAAGAACCCGGTTTGATCAGTTGTCACCTGGGTGCGGACGGGCATTATAAGGACCTGCTGTATAACCCCTACGGCGTTTCCCGTCAGCGTCAGCCCGATGATGTTGAAGGACCTTTCATTCATATGAAGGGCAACGAAGTGTTCAAGGTGGCAGTAAAAACCCTTGAGGGTGTTGTTCAGGAAACCCTGGCTGCCAACCAGCTGGATCACTCGGCCATCGACTGGCTGATTCCCCATCAGGCCAACACACGCATTATCCAGGCCACGGCCAAACGCCTGGGCATGCCGATGGATCGCGTCATTTTGACGGTTCAGGATCACGGCAATACGTCTTCGGCTTCGGTGCCCATGGCACTGGATGTTGCGGTTCGCGATGGTCGCATTAAGCGCGGTGACCTGATCCTGCTGGAAGCCTTCGGTGGTGGCTTCACCTGGGGGTCTTCGCTGATTCGCTTCTGATGACTCGCCGCCTGCGCCTGGTTGCACTGCCTGTCGGTCCTTTGCTGGCGATTTTGCTGCTGTGGTGGTTACCCGATTCCTATCTCTCTGCGTCCGGCGAAGTGCTGGAATTATCTGTCGCAGCACGTGCTACGGCGGCTGTGGGTGCATGGATGGCGGTTTGGTGGATGACCGAAGCGATCTCTGTTTACGCCACGGCTTTGCTGCCGCTGGCGCTGTTTCCGCTGCTGGGCGCGGCCAGCATTCGGGAGACGGCCGCACCCTACGGGCATGAGCTGATCTTTCTGTTTTTAGGTGGCTTCGTACTGGCTCTGGCCCTGGAGCATTGGGGGGTGCATCGACGTCTGGCCCTACATGTACTGACTCGTGTCGGCACCCGCCCGACACGAATGGTGGCTGCCTTCATGGCTATTTCTGCTTTTGTCAGCATGTGGGTCACCAATACCGCCACTACGATCATGCTGCTGCCCGTAGCACTCAGTGTGCTTAGCCTGGTGTCGGTTGAAGAGGGTGGCGAAACAGCTCACCGGCATCTGGCTCTGGCACTGCTGTTGGGTATCGCTTACGCGGCTTCCATCGGTGGAGTGGGTACGATCATTGGCACGGCGCCGAATGTGTTCGTGGTGTCGTTTATTCAGCGACAAATGAATATCGAAATCAGTTTCATTACCTGGATGAGCTTCGGTGTTCCCCTGGTGCTGGTATTTCTGCCGCTGGCCTGGTGGCTGCTGGTGCGGCGGATTTTTCCTTTGTCGAATCAACCCGTCGCTGGTGTTACGGAATTACTGGCGGGGATGCGTGCCGACCTGGGTAAACCTGGTCGCGGCGAAAAGCTGGTGTTTGCGATTTTTCTGCTGACGGCGGCGGCCTGGATATCGCGGCCATTTTTGAACGGTCTGGAAGTGGCCGGTGTTCGTCCTCTGGCCGGACTGTCGGATCCCGGCATCGCGGTGATTTCAGCCTTGCTGTTGTTTGTTACCCCGGTGCGGCCGACCGAAGGTGAGTTCCTGATGCACTGGCGAATTGCCGTGCGCCTGCCGTGGGGCCTGCTGGTGTTATTCGGCGGTGGGCTGAGTCTTGCCGCAGCGCTGGACCGTTCCGGGTTCAGCGCCTATCTGGGTAGCCTGGCGGCCGGACTGGATGGGCTGCCCGCGCCACTGATTGTATTGGTGGTGGTTAGCCTGATGATTTTTCTTACCGAGATCACCAGTAATACGGCGACCACGGCAACTCTCATTCCGGTCCTCTACGCAGTGGCCGTGGGTATCAATATTGATCCATTTTTGATGGTTATTCCTGCCGCCATGGCTGCCAGTTGTGCATTTATGCTGCCTGTGGCGACACCGCCTAACGCGATTGTGTTTGGGTCAGGACAGGTCCCGTTACCAGCCATGAGTCGGGCTGGATTTCGTCTGAACCTGGCTGGCATAGTGTTAATCCCCATCCTAGCCTATGCTTTGGCGATACCGATTCTGGAAAGACTGTTGTAATGCCTGACCGCGCCTGTTTCGAAGTCTGTCAGCCAGCGGCCCGCCCGTTGGGAGTACTGGCGTTTTTTTTGACGACCATGCTGTTACCGCCAAACCTGGCCGCAGAAGTATTTCAATTGTTGCCCGGCGAAGATGTTGTTGGCGCCATGGGTCGGGTGTCGGCTGTGTACGAAGATACCCTGATCGATATTGGTCGTCGCAATGGCGTTGGCTATAGCGAAATTACCGCGGCTAACCCGGAAGTTGATGTCTGGTTGCCCGGCGTTGATACGCCGGTGGTGTTGCCGACCCGGTTTGTACTGCCGGCGGGCAAACGTCGCGGCCTGGTGGTGAATATTGCCGAGTATCGCGTTTACTACTATCCGCAGCCCGATGGCGACGGACAGCGTCGGGTATCGACGTTTCCCATCAGCATCGGCCGCATGGACTGGGAAACGCCACTGGGTCGTGCTGCCATCGTTGCCAAGGCCCAGGATCCGGCCTGGTATCCGCCGGAATCCATTCGCGCCGAGCATGCCGCTGAAGGGCGTCCGCTGCCGCGCATCGTGCCGTCCGGTCCGGATAATCCGCTGGGTCGGCATGCGCTGCGCCTGAGTGTGCCGGGTTACCTGATTCATGGCACCAATCGCCCGGCCGGGGTTGGCATGCGCGTCACGCACGGCTGCATCCGAATGTATCCGGAGGATATTGCCTGGCTGTACCCGCGGGTGACGCTCAAAACGCCGGTGGAGCTTGTTAATCAACCGTACAAGATGGGCTGGAGCGGCGACCAGCTGCTGCTGGAAGTGCATACACCGTTGACGGCTGCCAAGCCGGCAGAGAATGAAGCTGATCAGGTGGTTGCGGAGAGCGACGGTCTGACGGTGATTACGCAGCTTTATGTAGTGGCAACGGCCGAGCGTGCTGCCGTGGTGGACTGGGATCTTATTGAGCAGGTTTACCGACAGCAGCGTGGCATACCCATCGTGGTGGGCCGGGCCGTGGTGCAGCCTGCGGAGGTGGCGGCCCGGACCGACTAGTCGCGGGTGAAGGCTGGCGCTACGCGCCGGAGCACTTTTACTACGGGCAAAAAAAAGCCGCGGCATTGCCGCGGCTTAAATCATCCATTAGCAAGTCCGTTACTTGGACTGGCTCCGCTGGAACATGCGGTCAATTTTCTCATTGGTCGCGTCACAGCAAGACTGTGACTGGTTGGCAGCATTGAGTGCCTGGTTAGCGGTACTCTGGGCGCCGGAAGCCATCTGCCGCGCTTCAGAGGCACTAGCACCGGCGGCGTCAGAAGCTGACTTGGCCTGGCTAGCATCCGCAGAGATGCGATCAACTTTGGCATTCAGTTCGTCGACCTGGCGCTGCAGCTCAGCGGCGCAGCCGGTCACCATCAGCATGACGAGCACTAAAACGCTCGCTTTGATCGCTGTCTGGAATGTATTGGTCATCAACGAATCCTCAAACTAAAAAAACAACAAGCCTGAACAGAACACTGCCTTGGCAGGCCTCCCTAGACGGCGCAATCATGACGGAAACAATGTTAAATCTCAATTTATTCGGCATTTACTTCAAGCCTAAATTCATTGGGGAAAATGTCGCAAAAGCACGGCCTGCAGTTTGATGGCGACTGAGCAGGGAGAGACTTGGCCAGGCTAGCCGCCGCTGACAAGCGATACTTGCAACGCGCCGAAGACTGTATATGATTACAGCTGTGTTTATTCACAGTGTTTAAGCAAGTCATGTCTGAACTTACCCGCCGACAGTCTGAGATTCTTGATTTAATTCAAGACTTTATAGATGAAACTGGAATGCCTCCCACAAGAGCGGAAATAGCTCGCAGCCTGGGTTTTCGCTCTGCCAATGCTGCCGAAGAGCATTTGCGGGCCCTGCAGCGCAAGGGCGCCATCGAGCTGATCCCAGGCACTTCGCGCGGTATTCGATTGAAAGATTCACTGCGCGATCAACTGGGTCTGCCATTGATCGGGCAGGTTGCGGCGGGTAATCCGATTCTGGCCGAGGAGCATATTGAGGGGCATTTCCGCATTGATACCTCGTTATTTGATCCGCGGCCGCATTTTCTGCTGCGCGTTCAGGGCATGAGTATGCGCGATGCCGGCATTCTCGATGGCGACCTGGTGGCCGTACATCGCACCCCGGAAGTGCGCAATGGCCAGATTGTGGTGGCGCGTCTGGACGACGAAGTAACCGTGAAACGTTATCGCCAGCAAGATCGTTACATTTGTCACCTGCTGCCGGAAAACACTGAATTTTCACCCATTGAGGTTGATCTGCGTGAGCAGTCCATGGTGATTGAAGGTGTGGTGGTGGGCCTGCTGCGCAACGGGATGCCCATGCTGCACTGACCTTTTTCTTTGCAGTAATAACAAGAAATGTCGGCAAGGCATCAACTACAGGAACTGCTCACCCACCCGCATATCTGGCGAGGGGGGCAAGCTTCGCGTGCTCATGCCCAGGTGCTGAGCAGCGGTGATGCGCAACTGGACCATGCCCTGGCCGGTGGCTGGCCCCTGGGCAGTCTGTGTGAATTGCTTACGGAACAGTGGGGGCTGGGTGAGTTTCGCCTGTTGCTGCCTGCCTTAAGCAGGTTAACGGCGGAGACGAACAAAGCCGTTGCCCGCCAGGTAATGCTGGTGAACCCGCCTTATATTCCCTATGCCCCGGCTTTGCTGGCTGCTGGCGTGGATATATCGCGTGTACTGGTCACGCGCTGCGCTGATTCCCAGGATTTGTTCTGGGCTATGGAGCAGGCCTTGCGTTCGCGAACCTGTGCGGCGGTGCTCGGCTGGTGCGAGGCAGCTGATGATCAGTGCCTGCGGCGTTTGCAACTGGCCGCTGAAGCCGCAGGCAGCTGGGCCGTGTTGCTGCGACCGGGTGGCTTTCGTCGCCAGCGTTCACCTGCCAGCCTGCGTCTGCACGTATCGCCATCCTCCGCTGCCGGGTTGGATGTGGCGATCATTAAACAACGTGGGGGGCGACCTAAACGCCTGGTCCTTAAAGCCTGAATCGAAGCGGGCGAACATGAGTGACCTGCCTTCACAGCCTTCCTTATTCCAGGACAGCGCTGCCAGTAACGAAAAGCAGCGGCCGCGTTCGATCGTGGCCAAGCCGCCGGCGATATCTGCGCAGCGGCAAAACTCGTCGGCACGTCTGTGGCTGGCCTTGTACTTGCCGGATCTATGCCTGGAAGCTTTGCATCCTGAAACACAACAGGCTTTGGCAGTGTTATCTGTGCCATCGCGCCAGCAACGCGTGCTGGGCTGTAACCTGCTGGCGCGTGAGCAGGGGGTCCGGCCCGGCCTGCCTGCCAATGCCGCCCTGGCGCTGGCACCGAATCTGCAACTGTTGTTGCGCGATGAAGCCGCTGAAGCCCGTGCCCTGGCCAGGCTGGCCAGGATCGCGCTGGATTTTAGTCCGGCTGTCAGCCTGCAGTCACCGAGCGCGCTGTTGCTGGAGATTCGCGGCAGCTTGAAACTTTTTTCCGGCGCTGCGCGTCTGCAGGCGCAGTTCATCCGCTCTGTGCAGTTGGCCGGTCACCACGCGCAGACCGCCGTGGCGCCGACGGCAGGAGCGGCCCTGTGTCTGGCGCGCGTCAATGCCGGCAGCCGGGTCGAGTCGGCTGAATCTCTGCCCGCTGCGCTGGCGCCCTTACCGCTGAGTTGCCTGCAATGGCCGCAAAAATTGCTGCGCGCGCTGGCAGAGATGGGCGTGCGTTGTTTCGCTGACTGCATTCGTTTGCCGCGTGCCGGACTGGCCCGGCGACTGGGTAGTGCACGCCTGGCCGAGCTGGACCAGATTTATGGGCGAGCCCCGGAAGTGCGCAGTTGGTATCAGCCTGAACAACATTTCATCGCCGAACTGGAGTTACCGGCGATGACGGCCGAGCTTGATTTGTTGCACCAGGGTATGGAAATTCTGCTCGGCAAACTCGGCCTCGAGCTGCGGCGTCGCCAATCTGCCGTCAGCCTGGTCTGGCTGCGTTTTCAACACCCGCAGCAGGCTGGCAGCCTGCTGCGCCTGGGTTTGCTGGAAGCGACGGGCAGTACCGAGCGTCTGCTTGAATTATTTGCCGTCAAGTTGGCGGCAACGACATTGCCTGCGCCGGTGCTGAGCCTTGAGCTGCGTGCCGGCCTGACGGAAGTGCCGGATCAGGCGCAGGCAGATTTGTTGTCTGCCGGATCGGCTGAGCTGGAAGCCTGGCCCGTCTTCATGGCTCGACTCAGGGCCCGTTTGGGTGATCAAGCCGTGCATGGCCTGTGCCTTAAGGCTGATCATCGCCCGGAACATGCCTGGCAACCTGTGACTGAGCTGCTTGGCCAGCCGGCCAGCCCGGGCTTGCCGATTGTCGCGCAACGCCCCTTGTGGATATTGGCGCAGCCGCGTCGTTTATATGCGCGCGACGGGAAACCCAGTTTCCAGGGGCGCCTGCAGCTGGAGCAGGGTCCTGAGCGCATCGAAACCGGTTGGTGGGATGGCCAGGATGTGCGTCGTGATTACTATCGGGCACGCAACGCCCAGGGCCTGCAGCTGTGGGTGTTCCATGACTTGCGTGCAGCGACCTGGTACCTGCACGGACTGTTTGATTGACTATGGCTGGCGAGGAACAGCAGCTCGGCTATGCCGAATTGCACTGCATTAGTAACTTCAGCTTTCTGCGCGGCGCATCGCATCCCGAGGAACTTGTTGCGCGCGCTGAACAGCTGGGCTACTCAGCCATTGCCCTGACGGACGAATGTTCCGTGGCTGGCGTGGTGCGCGCGCATATGGCTGCGCGCGAACGCAACATCCAGCTGCTCATCGGCAGTGAGTTTTGCCTCAACGACGGGCTCAGAATAATTTTGCTGGCGACTAACCGTTCCGGTTATGCGCAGCTTTGTCAGCTCATC
>CAWKLL010000027.1:0-38704 GCA_963850255.1 uncultured Gammaproteobacteria bacterium | reverse complement strand
GCCGGGCTGGCCAGCAGGGCCAGGCAGGCCGCCCAAACCGGCAGCAACACCAGAAAACCGCAGATAGCCGTCGTCAGGGCACTGATCTTGAGCGGAAACCGCAGCACCAGGATAAATGCCAAGCCCCACCAGACCATGCCGGCCCAGACCAGCCAAGCCGTTGGCAGGCCTGCAATGCGGAGACCCAGTACGCCCAGCACACACAGAATCACCAGACCGGTATACAGCGCGCGCGCGCCGGTGCTGCTTGGACCGGCAAATCCAGCCCATTCCCAGGCACCGGCCGCAACAAAGGCAGCAATTAATACAACCGCCGCCTCACCCGGCAGCGCGAAAAAAACAACCAGCAGCACTGCAATCAAAATTATTGCAGTAACAACACGTTGTAATATCTTGCTCATACCGGTTCTCGAAAAAGCTCCGGGAGCCTTTCGGTTAGCGACCGCTAGTCGCCGATCACGCCGACCTGTTCGGCCGTACGCCCAAAACGCCGCTCTCGGCCGGCGAAAAACTCCAGCGCCAGATCCAGGTCGTTACGGTCAAAGTCCGGCCACAGCGTGTCTGTAAAGAAGATTTCACTATAGGCCAGGTCCCAAAGCAGGAAGTTACTGATGCGCGATTCGCCACCGGTGCGAATCAGCAAATCCGGGGCCGTCATCCCGGACAGCGACAAATGACGCGCAAACAAGGCGTCGTCAATATCTTTGGCCGCCAGCTCACCGCGAGCGACCTTCTCCGCGATGCGCCGGGCTGCCTGGGTAATGTCCCAGCGACCGCCATAGCCAATGGCCAGCAAGAGATTCATGCGCTGATTGCCCGCCGTCTGAACTTCGGCATCAGCCATGCGTTTTTGCAGTATCTCAGGCAGATGATCGCGATCGCCGATGAAACGCAGGCGAATAGCATTCTCATGCAATGCAGCGACCTCGCGCTGCAATACCTCGACGAATAGCCGCATCAGGCCGTTAACTTCTTCAGCCGGACGCCGCCAGTTCTCGCTGCTGAAGGCGAACAGCGTCAGCGTCTCAACACCGGCTTCGGCACAGGATTCCACACAGCGCCGGGCCACTCGAACACCCGCACGATGACCGGTCAGACGGGCTTTTCGCTGGCGCTCGGCCCAACGACCATTACCGTCCATGATGACCGCAATGTGTCTCGGCAAACGCGCAATTTCAGAGCTATCCGGCATATTAGAAAAACCTCAGAAACTCATGATTTCTTGTTGTTTTTCTTCAGACAGTTTATCGATCTTTTGGGTGTGCTGGTCGGTTAGCTCCTGGATTAGCTGCTGACCTCTGCGTTCTTCATCCTCGGATATTTCCTTCTCTTTAAGGAGCTCTTTAAAGTCCTGCAATGCATCCCGGCGTATATTGCGCACGGCAACCCTGGCCTGCTCGGCTTCCTGCTTGACCAGTTTAGCGAGATCGCGCCGGCGCTCTTCAGTCAACGCCGGCAACGGCACGCGAATAATGGTTCCGGCGGAGTTGGGTGTCAGACCAAGATCAGAATTCATGATGGCCTTTTCAATGGCCGCCACCATTTTTGTCTCCCAGGGCGTAATGGTAAGCGTCCGGGAGTCTTCTACGGCGATATTGGCCGCCTGCGTCAGCGGCACTTCGGACCCGTAGTAGTCCACCGTCAAATGATCCAGCAAGCTGGTTTGCGCACGACCCGTGCGCAGCTTGCGGAAGGCCAGACCCAGGCTTTCAACGCTCTTGTCCATGCGCTGCCCGGCATCCTTGCGAATCTCGTCAATCATGTGTTGCTCTCCCCGGCAGTGCCGCTACTCCCCGGCGCCAACCAGCGTACCGATATTGGCGCCGCGAGCCAGTTGAACCAAGGCGCCCGATTGATTCAGGTTGAATACGCGAATGGGCAACTCATTGTCTCTGCACATCACCACAGCGGTGGTATCCATGACATTTAACTTATCGGAAATTACCGTGTCGTAGGACAGACTATCGTAGCGTTGCGCCGAGCTGTCCTTCATTGGGTCGGCCGAATAGACGCCGTCCACCTTGGTCGCCTTGACCAGAATATCAGCGCCGATTTCTATCGCACGCAGGGCGGCGGCCGTATCAGTAGTAAAAAACGGATTGCCCGTGCCAGCCGCAAAAACCGCAACGCGCCCCTTTTCCAGGTGCCTGACGGCACGGCGCCGAATATAATCTTCGCAGATTTCGTTGATTTGCAGCGCTGACATGACGCGCGCATTGATGCCAAGCCGCTCCAGGGCATCCTGCAATGCCAGGGAATTAATCACCGTGGCCAGCATGCCCATTTGGTCGCCCGTAACCCGGTCCATACCGCCCTGGGCCAGGCCCGCGCCGCGGAAAATGTTACCGCCGCCGATTACCACGCCGACCTCGACACCAAGCTCAAGCACATCGCGTATCTCGGCGGCGATACGCGCCAGTACTACCGGGTCGATTCCATAGTCCTCGCCGCCCAGCAAGGCCTCACCGCTAAGCTTTAGCAGGATACGTCGGTAACTGTTGCCGGGGCCATCCATCTGCTCAGAACTCCAGGGCGATACGCAAAGAACCCCGCCATGGCGGGGTTTTTAGCAAGTCTAACGGAAATGATCCGCAGTCCATACCGGTCGTTCGCTGCGTCAGCGAACTCAGCGCTGCGCCTCAACCTGGGCCTGCACCTCAGCGGCAAAGTCCTCGACCTTTTTCTCGATCCCCTCGCCCACTTCGAAGCGCACGAATCCGTTCACGGTGGCTGCGTGTTGTTTGAGCAACTTTTCCACCGAGACATCAGGGTCCTTGACGAAGGGCTGGCCCAGCAGGGTTATTTCATTGAGATATTTGCGCAACCGGCCCTCGACCATTTTGGCGACGATTTCCGGCGGTTTACCCTCCCCGGCAGCCTGCTCGGAGAGGAATTCCCGTTCCTTGGCAACGTCCTCTGCAGGCAAATCCTCGGCAGATACGCAGCGCGGGCTGGTCGCGGCGATATGCATGGCAAGATCGCGGCGCAAGTCAGCATCACCACCGCTGACATCTACCAGCACACCGATTTTGACGCCATGCAGGTAGCTGCCGATTTCGCCAGTCGGACTCACCTGCCGGAAACGGCGCACGCTAATGTTCTCACCGATCTTCGCAATCAGTGTCTTGCGCTGGTCTTCAAGACTGCCGTCTGCCAGTGACGCGCTCATCAGCCCGTCAGTATCCGCGGCGGAACTGTCCAGCGCGGCCTCGGCAACCTGCCGCGCAAAGGCAACGAAATTTTCATCCATGGCAACAAAGTCAGTTTCGCAATTGACCTCGACCAGGACGGCAGCACCGCTGTTGGCGGCCAGCTCGATGCGTCCTTCCGCGGCTACGCGCCCGGCTTTTTTGTCGGCGCTCGCCTGCCCACGTTTACGCAGCAGTTCCTGAGCGGCATCAATGTCGCCGCCAGCCTCGACCAGAACTTTCTTGCACTCCATCATGCCAGCGCCGCTGCGCTCGCGGAGTTCTTTCACCTGACTCGCTGTAATTGTCATGACTATTAACCTGTGAATTACTCGTTGGCGGGCGATTTGCGCGCCCGCCCCGCCGGCTTACTCGGCCGGCGTATCCTTGCTGGCAGCGTCGACGGCTGGTTCACTAGCAACTTCGGCAACCGGAGCGGCAGCAGTCGCGTCGTCAGATGCCTCAACGGCCGCTGGGCTGTCCGCGTCGGCAGCGGGCTCTTCCGCAGGGCTAGGCTGCGCAGCCGCCGGTGCGCTGGCAGCCGCACTGCTGCGACGTTTGCGCGGTGCCTTGCGGGCAGCCTTGGTCTGCCGCTCACGCGGCTTGCCATCTTCATCCAACTCTACGAACTCGTCTTCGCCCTCGGGCAACGATGGTGCACTTTCTTTACCCTGTAATACGGCATCAGCAATACCGCTGGCATATAGCCGGGCAGCGCGCATGGCGTCGTCATTGCCGGGGATCACGTAATCAATGGAATCCGGCGAACAGTTGGTATCCACGACACCAACCACGGTGACACCCAGCACATTGGCTTCATGAACGGCAATCTTCTCGTGACCGACGTCGATGATGAACACCGCGTCTGGCAGGCCTGACAGGTCCTTGATACCACCCAGGCTCCGATGCAGCTTGTCCTGCTCGCGGCGCAACTGCAGACCCTCTTTCTTGGTCAGCTGCTCAATGGCTCCGGACTCCTGCATTGCCTCAATTTCTTCAAGGCGTCGGATCGACTGCTTGATGGTCTTGAAATTGGTCAGCATGCCGCCTAGCCAGCGATGGCATACGAAAGGCATGCCACAACGCGCTGCCTCGGCCTTGACGGCCTCCTGGGCTGATCGCTTGGTACCTACAAAAAGCACCGTGCCGCCATCGGCAACCAGGCGTTTCACATACTCCGCCGCAGCGTTAAAACGCGGTACCGTATGCTCAAGATTAATAATATGGATGTTATTTCGGGAGCCGAAAATGAACGGTGCCATCTTCGGATTCCAGTAACGGGTCTGATGCCCGAAGTGCACGCCAGCCTCAAGCATCTGGCGCATGCTAATGTCAGTCACAAATTTTCTCCTGGGTTGGGCCTCCATGTATCCCATGCGATAACCAGGCATCAAAGCCCGGCACCCAATCGCACGTGTCGATACATGTGTGGATTTATTGCCTGTAAGGCGCGCGCTTTATACCATACGCGTCCCCGGCCAACAACGCGCCAGGGCTTGCCGCCAGCGGGCCGGGCGCGTACTCAGCATATTGTCGCACTGCGGCGAAACGGCCGGGCTCAAGCCTGTATTTTGATTCGGCAACAGCGCCCGGCTTCTGGCCTTGCCGGACGGCGAGGCTAATCGCGAGAGGACTCTATGGACGTCAGCATTAAGACTTCGGCAGAACAAGCGCAGATGCGGCTTGCCGGCCGCCTGGCTGCCGATGTGCTGGACATGATCGGCGAACATGTACAGGCGGGTGTAACCACCGATGAACTGAACGATATTTGCCATGCCTATATCGTTGACACGCAGCAGGCTATCCCTGCGCCGCTTAACTATCGAGGCTTCCCCAAGTCCATCTGCACCTCGGTAAATCATGTGGTCTGCCACGGCATTCCGACGGATCGGCGACTGCGCAATGGCGATATCGTCAATATTGATATCACGGTCATCAAGGATGGCTTTCATGGCGACAGCAGCCGCATGTTTCAGGTGGGCAAACCCTCTGTGCCCGGCAAGCGAGTTGCACAGGTTGCCTATGACGCGATGTGGAAAGGCATTCGCGAGGTTCGTCCCGGAACACAGCTGGGCGATATCGGCCATGTTATTCAGACCCATGCTGAAGCCCAGCATTGCAGCATCGTGCGCGAATACTGCGGCCATGGCATCGGCCGGCAGTTCCACGAGGACCCCCAGGTACTCCACTACGGTCGCCCGGGAACCGGCTTTGAACTGGTGGCCGGTATGACCTTCACCATTGAACCCATGGTCAATATCGGGCGGCGTCATGTGCGCCTGTTACCCGATGGCTGGACCGTGGTAACCCGGGACCACACCCTGTCAGCGCAATGGGAACACACTATCCTGGTCACTGAAGATGGCTATGAGGTGCTGACCCTGGGCGCGGCGGAGCGCGAATGAACCGGGCGCTGGCTATTGCCGAAGATGACGAAAACAGCGTCTCGCTAACTGCAGCAACGCAGCAGCTGGCAGCCGAGTACCTGGACAATGACAAGCGCCAGCTAAACTGGGCACGCCTGGAGCCGGCGGTTGCCGATCCTGACGCTGATCTGACTCAGCTTAGGCATATCTATAGCTGTTGCAGCGCCACACTGATCCAGCTATTTCTGGATGGCATACCCTCCGGACAACTGGTTCGGGATCGCGCGCGACTGGTCGACAATCTAATTCGCGCGGCCTGGAAGCGTCGGGCTGCTGCGCAACTACCTGACACTGCCCTGGTGGCCGTTGGCGGCTATGGCCGCTCCGAATTGCACCCCTACTCGGACGTTGACCTGCTGATTCTTTTGGATCAGCCCTCCAGTGACGGCGGCGCTGATGCCATCGCCGGCTTTCTGGCTCTGCTTTGGGACCTGGGCCTGGAGGTTGGCCATAGCACGCGAACCCTGGACGACTGTCTCGCTGCCTGTCGCGATGACCTTTCCGCCGTAACCACCCTGATGGAGTCGCGCTGGCTATCAGGACCAGCGGAAACGGTAGCGGCAATGCAGACCATCATCGGGCCACAGAATATCTGGTCTGACCGGAGCTACTTTGAAGCCAAGCTTAAGGAGCAACAAGCGCGGCATGCCCGTTACGGCGACACAGCCTATAACCTCGAACCCAATGTGAAGGGCAGTCCCGGCGGCCTGCGCGACATTCAGACGATCGTCTGGGTGGCACACCGCCATTTCGGCAGCCGCGATTTGCGCGCGCTGCTGGCACGCGGCTTTCTCACCGAGGCCCAGTTGAGCCTGCTGGAAGAAGGCCGGGAATTATTGTGGCGAATTCGTTTTGCCCTGCACGTTCTCACCGGTCGGCGAGAAGACCGATTGTTGTTCGATCACCAGATTCGGCTGGCCAAACTGTTCGGCTACCGAGACGGCAACTACGTGCTGGCGGTGGAACAGTTCATGCAACGCTATTACCGCACGGTTAAAGAACTGAGCCGTCTGAACGAGATGCTGCTACAGCGATTCCAGGAAGTCATTCTAATGAATCCTGAGGCGACTCCTGAGCAGATAAACGAGCGCTTTCAATCGCGTAACGGATTCCTGATTCTGGCCGACAGCGGGGTTTTCAGACGTAATCCTTCGGCAATATTGGAAGCCTTTCTGATTCTGCAGCAACATCAGGAAATAAAAGGCATGAGCGCTGCGACGATTACCGCGATCAAACGCGATATGCACTTGATCAACGATGAGTTTCGGCAAGACCCCCGCAACCAGAATTTGTTTATGCAAATTCTGAGCGCAACGGAGGGCGTCACACACGAATTGCGCCGCATGAATGACTACGGCGTGCTAGGTAGTTACATCCCGGCTTTTGGGCGCATCGTCGGACGTATGCAATACGACCTGTTTCATGCTTATACGGTGGACGAACACACGCTGTTTGTAGTGAGCAATCTTCGGCGCTTCGCCTTGAGTCGCTTCGACCAGGAATACCCTCGCTGCTCGGAAATCATGCAGTCCCTGCCCAAGCCTGAAGTTGTCTACCTGGCCGGGCTTTTCCATGACATAGCCAAGGGCCGCGGTGGCGATCATTCTGAGCTTGGCGCGGTGGATGCGGAATCATTTTGCCTGGAGCATGGGCTCAGCCAGTACGATGCCAGACTGGTGGCCTGGTTAGTTCGAAATCACCTGCTGCTGTCGCTAACTGCACAGAAAAAGGATCTGGGCGATCCGCAGGTGATTAAAGAGTTTGCGGAAGCGGTGGGCGACGAAGCGCACCTCGACTACCTGTATATGCTGACCGTAGCCGATGTGCGCGCCACCAATCCGAAACTCTGGAACTCGTGGCGCGCGCAATTGTTCGAGGAACTGCGCTCACTGACTTTGCGTGCCTTGCGTCGCGGCCTGGAAAACCCCCTGGACAGGCAGCAGCTGCTGACCGACCGTCAGAGCGAAGCGCGCGAGCTGCTGCGTCAGGAGAACCTGGAGGAAAGCAGCATCAATGCTGCCTGGGCGCGACTTAGCGAAGACTATTTCCTGCGCTGCCGCCCGGAAGAAATTGCCGCTCACACGGTAATGCTTGCCGATCCGCAAAGCGCCGACAAAAACATACTGGTCGACTTGCGCGAGCAATTCAGTGGTGCCGGCACAGCTGTATTCCTGTTTACCCCGCAGCGTCTGTTTACTTTCGCCATGGCCACGGCCGTTATGGACGAGCTGGGCTTCAGCATTGCAGACGCACGCATTGTCCAGCTGCCGAACGAGCGTAGCCTGTCTACTTTTGTTTTACTGGAAGCGGACGGTAGCGCAATTAGCGAGCCGACGCGCCTTGTTCAACTGCGCCGGCGGTTGATCGCTGCGATGGAAGACGGGTCAGACGCATCGCTGACCGTAACCAGGCGCGCACCGCGCCAGGTACGCATGTTTACAACTGCAACCCTGGTCAGCTTTGGGCTCGATTCACGCAACCAACGTACGGTAATTGAAATCGTATCCGGCGACCGTCCAGGCTTGCTAAGCGAAATAGGTCAGATTTTGCGCAAGCACAAAGTCAGTATCGAAACCGCCAAAATCATGACCGTTGGAGAACGTGCAGAGGATGTCTTTTACGTCACCGACTCCAAAGGCGGCGCTCTGGACGACGCAGCTTGCGACCAGCTTGCCGATGCGCTGCTATCCAGTCTTAATCAGCCGGGCTAGCTTGGCTCGTACAACAGGAACTCGCGATGAACGATCTGCAACAGACTATCGAAAACGCCTTTGAGCAGCGCGCCGAACTGGATCTCAGGCAGCCCGGCGGAGAACTGCGCGAAGCAGTTGAGCAGGCCATCACCATGCTGGATCTGGGCAGTGCCCGGGTGGCAGAGAAAACGGCCGAAGGCTGGGTGGTCAATCAGTGGTTGAAGAAGGCTGTTCTGTTGTATTTCGGCATGCAGTCAAACCAAAAAATCGATGCAGGTTTCACTAATTTTTTCGACAAAGTACCGCTTAAGTACGCGCACCAGGACGAAGCCAGTCTCGCAGCCACCGGCACCAGGATTGTGCCGCATGCAGTCGCTCGGCGTGGTGCCTACATAGGTCGAGGTGTCGTCCTTATGCCCTCCTACGTGAACATCGGGGCCTATGTCGATGACGGCTGCATGATCGACACCTGGGCGACCGTCGGCAGCTGCGCACAGATAGGCAAAAACGTGCATCTTTCGGGAGGCGCCGGAATTGGTGGCGTGCTGGAACCGCTGCAGGCCAGCCCGACAATTATTGAAGATAATTGCTTCATTGGCGCACGCTCTGAAGTTGTGGAAGGCGTGATCGTCGAAGCAGGAGCGGTTATCTCCATGGGCGTTTATATAGGTCAGAGCACGCGCATCTACGATCGCGAGCGCGACGAAGTCAGTTACGGGCGAGTACCCGCGGGCGCTGTGGTTGTACCCGGCACCCTGCCCTCCAGCAAAGGTCGCTGCCAGCTTTACTGCGCTGTAATCGTCAAACGCGTTGATGAAAAAACCCGCGCCAAAATTAGCCTGAACGAATTATTGCGCGCCGAGTAAAGACCATCAGCAGGCACGGGCAATGACGATCAAGCTGTATGGTATTCGCAGCTGTGACAGCTGTCGTAAGGCAAGTGCCTGGCTGGAACAGCGCGAGCTGGAGTTTGTATTTCACGACATTCGCAAGGACGGCCTGAGTGACAAAAGCCTGCGCAATTGGCAGGCACAACTTGGCTGGGAGGCTTTGCTCAATCGCCGCAGCCTGACCTGGCGGAAAATTCCCAGTTTCGACCGTGACAATCTGGACGCAGAATCAGCAATGCAATTAATCCTGGCTTATCCGACGGTAATGAAGCGACCCTTATTGGAAGTCACTGCTGAGAAGCTGATCATAGGCTTTGACGAAGAAACCTACGCCGAGGCGATTGAAGAAAAATCATGAGCGACACTCTTGCCTTTACTCAGGAACTGATTAGCCGCGCGTCAGTGACTCCGGACGATGCCGGCTGCCAGGCCCTGCTGGGGGAACGGCTGGCCGCAGCGGGCTTTAGGCTGGAAACCATGCAATTCGGCGAGGTCACCAATCTGTGGGCGCGCAGGGGCAACGCCGGGCCGGTGTTTTGCTTCGCCGGGCATACCGACGTGGTACCGCCAGGTCCTCTGGATGCCTGGCACAGCGACCCTTTCAAACCCGAGATTCGCGATGGCCGCCTGTACGGTCGCGGGGCTGCAGATATGAAGGCCAGCCTGGCGGCCATGACCGATGCGACTACGGAATTTGTCGCCGCCCAACCCGGGCATAAGGGTTCCATTGCCTTCCTGATCACCAGTGATGAAGAAGGTCGCGCGCGTGAAGGCACGCTTAAGGTCATCCAGGCACTGCAGGATCGCGGCGAAGCCATCGACTGGTGCCTGGTCGGGGAGCCATCCTGCGACCAGCAACTGGGCGACACCGTACGCATTGGCCGGCGTGGCTCTCTCAGCGGCATGCTGACGGTGAACGGCCGGCAGGGACACGTGGCCTATCCGCAGCTGGCAGAAAATCCAATTCAGAGCTTCGCGCCGATCCTGGCCGAGATGTACGCGCACCGCCTGGACGAAGGCAACGAGTTCTTCCCGCCGTCCAGCTTTCAGGTGGTGAATATTGAGGCCGGCGCCGGCGCACCCAATGTCACGCCGGGCAGCCTCTCCGCGCGCTTTAATTTCCGCTACTCAACCGTCTGGGACCATCACAAGCTGCAATCCTGGGTCGAGGAATTGTTTGCTCGTCACAGACTTGATTACAGCCTGGATTGGCACCTGTCTGGCGAGCCGTTCCTGACCCCGGGCGGAGATTTGGTAGACCAAGTCGCCGCGGCGGTGGAGGACATCACCGGAATAGCCCCGGAAAGATCCACCGGCGGCGGCACATCCGATGGCCGATTCATTGCCCCGACCGGAACTCATGTGGTCGAGTTCGGCGCCATCAACAAGAGCATCCACAAGGTCAACGAGGAGATCGAAGTCGCGCATATCGACCAGTTGCGACGGACCTATCGCCGTGTGCTGGAGCGACTGCTGGGCTGACGCCTCAGTCGCTGCGCCAGTTATTCCAGATCGCCCAGGCAGTCAAAGACAGGCAGCTGATCAACACCCAGGCAGGCATACTCAGGCCGAGAAACGACCAGCTGATATCGGCACATTCACCCGAACCCGAAAGCACCATGCCCACGGCCTCGCCAAGGCCAAAAGTATCCAGCATAAAGTCCAGACCAGGACCGCAGGCCGGCACCTGGTCCGCCGGTAAATTCTGCAGCCAGACATGTCGTCCCGCGACACCCACGCCCAGCAGCCCGGCAAGACCGGCCAAAAGTGCGTAGATCCGCCGCCCCGTTTGCGCAGGTGCCTGCAGGGCTGCCAGCAGAAACACCAGGCCCAGCAATATGACAGCCACACGCTGGAATACGCATAGCGGGCAGGGCTCAAGGGCCAGACCGTATTGCGCGTACAAGGCGTAAGCCATCAAACCTGCGCAGGCAAGAAAGCCGGCCAGGTTTCCGAGTCGTGGTGATAATTGATTAAGCATGGCGTCGAATTCTAGCCGTGACGAGGCGTGGCCGATAGCCGCTGTTAGCCGGTAACACGATTACGCAAATAGTTGGGCACTGCCGCGGCGGCATCCAGACCCTTACCCGCGCGCAGCAAGGGCTCGGCCAACTGCAGTAGTGCGCCGGCCTGTGGACGCAGGTCACCGTTCACGGCGGTAATCCGCCTGGCCAGGCGACGGCTCATGGACGGCTGGGCGAGCCAGCCGGGGCCGGCCGCCAGCAGGGCTGCCTCACCGGGTAGCTCAACCTCGTCAGGTTTGGCCAGGCAATCCGCCAGCAGTGTTTCGAGCTCATTATTCTGCAGCCGATAAATGCCCAGATAGATTTCATCCATACGCGCGTCCAGGGCAGCCGCCACCGTCAGGCTGGCCGACGAATTCGCCGCAGCGCTCAAGGCCAGAGCCTGCAAGCTCGACACCGGGATGATGGGCAAGCCAGCACCCCGCCCCAGGCCCTGGGCGACGGCCGCAGCGATGCGCAGCCCGGTGAATGCACCCGGACCCTGGCCAAAAGCAATGGCGTCAAGGTCGGCCAGTCGCAGCTCATTGCCCTCAAGCAGTTCACCCAGCCAGGCATAAATGCTGCGGGAACGATCCGCCAGGCCCGAATAGTCACGTTGCATGATCCGGCCGTCACGGCAGACGGCGATACTGCAAACTTCAGTAGATGTTTCTATCGCCAGCCCGGTGAAATCAGCTGCAATCATTGCCTGGCTGCCTCGGCATTGCTCACCAGTAGCGCAGTACCGCCTGCGCTGCGTAAAAAATCACAGGCTGCCTGGGCATCCTTCAGCACCGTCATCGGTGGCAAACTGCCGAGAAAAACTCGCCCATAACTACGCGAAACAAGCCGCGGATCACCGATCATCACCACACCAAAATCATTGTAGTCACGGATCAAACGACCAACACCCTGCTTCAGCGCCAGCACCGCCTGCGGCAGCTGATAATCGTTAAACGGGTTGCCACCCTGTCCGCGTATCGCTTCCAGTCGGGCTGCCAGCAAGGGATCACCGGGCGAGGCGAACGGCAGCCGATCGATGATCACCAAGACCAGCCCGTGGCCGCGAATATCAACGCCTTCCCAAAATGTCGAGGTGCCGAGCAGCACCGCATCGTCACTCGCGGCGAACTGCTCCAGCAGCCGGCTTCGCGGCGCCCGCCCCTGAACCAGCAACGGGAAGCTAAAGGCCGGGTCTGAATCCAGCAACTCAGCCGCTTCACGCAGTGCACGATGGCTGGTAAACAGCACGAATGCGCGCCCCTGGCTCGCCTCGAGCAATGGCCGCGCCGCCGCCATCAGCCTATCGGTATAGTCCCTGGCTGACGGCGCAGGCAAATCTGCCGGCAAATACAAGCGAGCGATGCGCGCATAGTCGAAAGGACTGGGAATGCGCCGGGTGTTCAGCTGCGACAGACCGAGACGACCGGTAAAATGACTGAAGTCGTCGCCCACAGCCAGCGTTGCTGACGTGAAAATCCAGCTGCAGGCCTGGCTCTGCAGCAGATCCGCAAGTTGCTTTGAGCTGTCCAGCGGTGTCAGATTGAGGGTAAAACTGCGGGTGCTGCGACGAATCCAGCGCAGGCCCACATCCACGTCGGCAGCAAGAATCGCTTCGGCGGCCAGTGCTGCATCGCCGGCTCGCTCACCGCAGCGGCGCAGCGCGGCGCCCTCCTCAGCCTGACCCTGCAGCGCATCGGCCAGGCGACGCAGTTGCCGGGCCAGCGCTGCTACTGCGTCGGCGATGTCTACCTGTCCTTCAGACCAGGGCAGATTGCCCGATTGCCCGGGTAACAAACGACCCAGTTCCGCTAGCTCAAGCTGAACCTCGCGCAGACAGTCTTCCAGATCACGATCCGCCAGGCCACTACTCACCAACTCGTCACGCAGGTCTGCCAACAGGTCCTGAACCTGGCGCGCGCCCAGACTGGTATTGAAAAAACCCTGCGCGACGTCAGGGAAATGATGCGCCTCATCGACTACCACGACATCGGCGCCGGGCAATAACTGACCAAAGCCCTCTTCCTTAATCGACAGGTCCGCCAGCAACAAGTGATGATTGACCACAACAATGTCCGCTTCACGCGCCGCCTGACGCGCTTTGAGCAGAAAACAGTCGTTAATGCGCGGGCACTCACTGCCCAGACAGTTGTGCAGGGACGATGTAATCGACGGCCACAGACGAGAATCGTCAGGGATTCCGCTGAGCTCGGCAATATCTCCGCTGGCAGTCGCCTGCGACCAGTCACGCACGCGGGCCAGTTGACGCCGCTCGGCGGGCTCAAAAGCCGCCGCCGCATTTACCGCGGCCCGTTCCAGCCGCTGCAGGCACAAATAGTTGCTGCGGCCCTTTAGCAGGCGGACGGTGGCCGGGCGGCCCAGGGCCCTGGCCAGCATCGGCAGATCGCGATGGAATAACTGGTCCTGCAGTGTCTTGGTACCGGTGGAAACCACCGCTTTGCAGCGCATTTCCAATAGTGGCAACAAATACGCCAGCGTCTTCCCGGTTCCGGTCCCCGCCTCGACCACCAGATTGGCCTCTCGGCGAATCGACTCCACCACTGCTTCGGCCATGGCCAGCTGCTCTGGCCGTGGTGCGAAACCCGGTAAAACCTCTGCCACCGGGCTCCCATGGCTTAGAAGCTGGCCGATTGCACGGCTGGAAACAGTGGCTTGGCGGGTCATAGATATCCTGATAAGGCATCGCCCAATTAGCGGGCAAACAAAGTTTATGGAAAATTCGCGACTGAATTAGCGGGTAACACAGCCAGGACGCAGACTAGCCGTCATCCATGCACGACGGAATCTATCCCGGCGAGGGACAAGGAATCGGCTGAACTGCGACGGCGCATCTGTATAATACGCGCACCAAAAAGCGGCCGGGGGACCATAACAAGACCCTGTGCCCGAAAATTCCCATTTTTTTCTCTGCCGAGGCATCGAATGAGCACGAGCAATACAAAGCTCCAGCAATGGGTCGACGAAGTCGCCCAGCTGACCCGTCCCGACAAAATCCACTGGTGTGACGGCAGCGACGCCGAATACAACAGCCTCATTCAGGCCATGCAGGGCAGCGGTGATCTCATTAAGCTAAATGAAGAAAGCTATCCGCGTTGTTACCTGCATCGCTCGGACCCCACGGACGTTGCCCGCGTCGAGCATTTGACCTTCGTATGCTCGAAAGAACCGGCCGATGCCGGGCCCAACAATAACTGGCTACATCCCACTGAAGCCCGCGCGCAGATGAATGCGCTGTTCGACGGCTGCATGCAGGGACGCACGATGTTCGTCATTCCCTATTGCATGGGCCCGATCGATTCACCGTACGCGCGTTGCGGCGTGGAAATTACCGACAGCCCTTACGTCGCTGTGAACATGAAGCTCATGACACGCATGGGAAAAGCCGCGCTTGAACGCATAGAACGCGAAGACAAGTTTGTCCGCGGCATGCATTCTATTGGCCAGCTCGATCCCGACAACCGGTTCATTATGCATTTCCCCGAAGAGCTCCTGATCCAGAGTTTCGGGTCCGGATATGGCGGCAATGCACTACTTGGCAAAAAATGTCATGCACTGCGCATCGCCAGTTGGCAGGCCCGCCAGGAAGGCTGGCTGGCAGAGCATATGCTGATCGTGGAAGTCGAAAGCCCGCAGGGTGAAAAGCACTATCTGGCCGCTGCGTTTCCGTCGGCCTGCGGGAAAACCAACCTGGCCATGTTGATTCCGCCGGAATCGCACGCCGGCTGGAAAGTTCGTACCATTGGCGATGATATAGCCTGGCTGCACCTGGACGACCAGGGCCAGCTGCGCGCAATCAATCCCGAGGCCGGCTACTTCGGCGTGGTACCGGGCACCAACCCCAAAACCAACCGCAGTGCCTTCGACATGATCACCCACGATACGATCTTCACCAACGTTGCGGTGACGGAAAACAACGAGCCCTGGTGGGAAGACAAGGACGACGACAGGCCGGCCACGGACTGGAAGGGCCAGCCCTATGCCCAGGGAAATGGCGCGGCGGCTCATCCGAACTCTCGCTTTACCGTCTCGGCACAGCAGAATCCCAGCTATTCAGCACTCGCCGATGACCCGGCCGGGGTGCCCATCAGCGCGATTATTTTTGGCGGTCGGCGACGCGGGCTCGCACCGTTAGTCTATGAAGCCAAGAACTGGAATCACGGTGTGCTGGTTGGCGCCGGCGTAGCCTCGGAAACCACGGCTGCGGCCACCGGTAAAGTCGGTATTACGCGTCGCGACCCGATGGCAATGAAGCCTTTTTGCGGCTACAACTTCGGGGACTATTGGGCCCACTGGTTAAGTTTCTCAGAGCGCACAAAGAATTTGCCCAAGGTATTTCACGTCAACTGGTTCCGCCAGGATGACAATGGCAAATTCCTCTGGCCGGGCTTTGGTGACAACCTGCGGGTGATGCGCTGGATCATCGAGCGCTGCGAAGAGCGCGTGGGCGCACGGGAAACGGCCGTCGGCTTTTTACCCGAGTCCAAGGACATTGATACCGCCGGACTGGATATTGACTCGGCAACCATGGATGCGCTGCTGGAAATCGACGCCGACGCCTGGCGCGGAGAAATGGCCGCCATCGCGGAGTACTTTGATGAGTTCGGCGATCGCCTGCCCGGCGCCTTGCGCGACGAGCATGGCCAGGTAGTCAAAGCGCTGGGTTGAGACCTGCCCGCACGGGCAGGCATCAGGCGTCGAAGCTGTACTCAATGGCCAGCGGAGCGCCGCGTGCTGCGACCCGACCGAGACTGATGATCCCGGACCCGGACAGCTCGGTACTATCGCGACGCACGTAGATCTCTTCGCCGTCGTCGCGCTGGATAAATGTACCGTTGGTACTTTGATCCACCAACATGAAACGATTCCGCACCACTTCTACCCGTGCGTGCAGGCGCGATATCAAATTTCCCTTCACGACCAGGTGATTGTCGTCGGCACGGCCAATAGTGGCATTGGTCAGGCCATGCGGTTCCACCAGGACTTCAGCCTCACGGTAGCGTAGCTGCAGCCGTGGGCCTCCTTCGGAGCGTGAGGTACCGCTGACATTCACGGCCGGCAACATGCTGGTCGCCTCCTCCGGCTGCCACAGGACTTCGAATACCGCGACTTCGTCGCTACGGCCGCGCATGGCGGCGACATCTATTTGCCTGACCAGGCCCTTCCACTCACCACTGAGCTGCTCCACGGTCACTGCCGTAGTCAGTATCTGGCCGGCCTTGGCCTGAGAGGTCATGCGATTGGCTGTATGTACCGCAGCCCCGAAAATATCCCGGTCCTGGGCGACCACCGGCCCGAAATGACAGCCGATTCGGATAGCTACGGCTGTAGCCCCACCAATTTCAGGATTATTGGTGATTCGCTGTTGCATCTGACTGGCGGCATTCATGGCGTCGTCCGCGGACGGAAAGGTCGACATGACCTCGTCGCCCATGGTCTTGATGACAGTGCCGCCATATTCCTCGGTAGACCGCTTCATCACGTCCAGACAGGCATGCACGGTCTCGCGGGCCTTCTCGTCGCCGAGGTTTTCATACAGCTGCGTGCTGCCAACGACATCAGCGAACACAATGGCAACTTGTTGGTCTTCACCCACCTTGTTTCAGCACCCGAGCTTGGAATATGTCAAACCGACGAATTTATTATACGGCACACGGCTGCCAGCGGTAGGCATTCCTCAGGTCTCGGCAGTCAGGTAGCAAATCCAGCCGGCATCCGCCTCTCCTTTCGGCTCCGGTGTGAATACCCCGTCGCCGTCGCCGTCCTCATCGGTGCCTTCCCAATACACGGTAACTCGACGAAATCCGGCCTCCAGCAACAGTTCCTGAATCTCCGGCAGGGTCCAAAGTCGCCAGTCGTAACTGAAGGCCTTCTTAAGCTTGGAACCATCGGGAAAACGGAAGTGAATATGGCAAAGTATCTCCCCGGTGACGGGGTAATAGCGCGCCTGGTCCCAGACATAGGTGAAACCGTCATGTTTGGTCTTTTCCTTCATCTCCTCGAAGGCTTCGTGCCCGCCAAAAGCATCCAGGAAAAATATGCCGTCATCCTTGAGAGACTGGCGAACAGTCTCGAAGTAGCCGCGCAGCTGATCGCGGCTCTTGAACAAGTAGTAGCTGAAATTGAAAGCACCCACCACGTCGACTTTGGCCGTCTCAACCGTGAGCACATTTGACTGAATCAGCTGCAGGCGTGTGCGCTGCTCCTCAGCGAGGCGCTCGACCCGATGCTCACGACCCCAGGCCAGCACCTCGGCTTCAATATCGACACCGATGGCCGTATGCGAAGGCCCGCGGCGCACCCACTCGCAGGCGGCGCTGGCAGTGCCACAAAAGTCTTCGCGAAAACTCAGCGGCTGGCGATTACGCAACTCACGAAAAGTGCGCGTTATGAAGTCGCACTCCTCTTCCACGTTCTGCACGGACTCTTCGTAGAGCTCATGTCGATCTGCGAGATCGGCCATGCTGGGCGCCCTGGCCTCAGCGGGGGCGGAAATGACGTCTTCTCTAGCGGCCAAGATTTCTTCCTTTATGAATGAGCAAAACAGGCTAATTTTTTACACATGCAGCGCCTCTGATCGACGGCAGCGCAGGCACTAAAGCATAGTGTCGGCGATGGCCGCTTGCTCTTCAAGCGGGTCTGCGGATCATTTCCAGGCTATCAAGCAAAACATCGGCGCCAACGCCGGACCCGCGACAGGACTCACTCACGAATCGGCGCCAGCGAGCGGCACCAGGCTGACCGGCATATAGCCCCAGCAGATGGCGTGCAATATTTGTCATGCGCCCACCTTGCTGCAAGCGGGCCTGCGCATACTCGCTCATTTGCTGCATCACGCGGTGGCGCGTTGGCACAGTGCCGGGAAAACCACCCAGATAGCGCTGCTGCAGCTCGACCAGGAAATAGGGATCTGAATAGGCCTTGCGGCCCAACATCACCCCGTCCACCTGGCGCAAATGCTCGTCAATCGCTGCGGACCCGTCGATGCCGCCGTTAATAATGACGCGCAGATCCGGGAATTCTGCCTTGAGGCGGTAAACATGCGGGTAATTTAGCGGCGGAATACTACGATTCTGCTTTGGAGACAGTCCCTTCAGGATGGCTTTTCGCGCATGCACGATAAAGGTGTCACATCCGGCCACAGCCACCGGCGCAATAAAATTCGACAGAAAAGCGTAATCGTCGCGATCATCGATTCCAATGCGGGTTTTCACGCTGACAAGCCCGTCCCAGGATTCCGAAATCGCACGCACGCAATCGGCTACCAGCGCAGGATCCAACATCAGGCAAGCGCCAAAACGCCCTGATTGCACCCGGTCGCTCGGGCATCCCACATTCAGATTTATCTCATCGTAGTTATAGTTTGCCTGTGCCAGGGCCGCGGCGCGGCCGAGTTCTGCAGGCACGCTGCCACCCAGTTGCAGGGCCAGCGGCTTTTCCAGCGGATCAAAATCCAACAGGCGCTCGACCGGTCCGTGCAGGAGCGCGCGAGCCGTGACCATTTCCGTATACAAACGAACATCCGGACTTAGCAGGCGCAGAAAGTAGCGACAATCGCGATCAGTCCAGTCCATCATCGGCGCGACCGCGATGCTGGAAAATCCTGGCTTGTTTAGCATGGACGCTACTCTCTTCATCATATTGAGCCAGCAGGATCGCCAATTATTAAACCGGCCCGGCGCACAGCCAGTTACCTAGAATAGCTATAACGCCCTCACGGCGGTAGCTTGCCAACCGACAGGTCATTCGGGCAACGTAGCGGACAAATGAAACGCAAAGACTATGAAAAACAGCTTGGCAAGCTGCATGCAGAACTCTGCCAGCTTCAGGCCTGGGTTAAAAGCCGAAAAGCGCGCGTGGTGATCGTCTTTGAAGGGCGCGACGCTGCCGGCAAGGGCGGCCTGATTAAAGCCATTACCGAACGCGTAAGCCCGCGGGTATTCCGAACGGTAGCCCTGCCCGCGCCCACCGAGGCGGAAAAAACCCAACTGTATTTCCAGCGCTACATCAAGCAGATGCCGGCGGGCGGTGAGGTCGTTCTGTTTGATCGCAGCTGGTACAACCGGGCCGGCGTCGAAATTGTGATGGGATTCTGCAACGAAGAACAGCGTCAGCGCTTCCTGCATATTTGCCCGATGATCGAGAATGCGCTTATAGACGACGGTATTATCCTGATCAAATACTGGCTGGAGGTCAGCGACGAAACTCAGGAAAAGCGCTTTCAGGAGCGCATCGAAGATAGCCGCAAGCAATGGAAGCTAAGCCCTATGGACCTGGAAGCCAGACGGCGATGGTATGCCTATTCGCGGGCCAGAGACCAGATGCTGGCGGCAACAGATACGGAAAAATCACCCTGGTATATCGTGCGCACTGATGACAAGCGTGCCGCGCGCATCAACTGCGTAACCCATCTGCTAAGACAAATTCCGTATAGCGAAACAGCTGCAGAGACCGTAGTGCTCCCGGAAAGGGATGTGAGCCTGGCCTACGACGATGAAAAGCCCATGCGCGCACGTTGCTATATCGACGAAGCTGACTAGGCGCAGGAGCCTGGGCAGGCTAGGCCTCAGGCAGAATCCACGCCCACTAGCGTTTCCTCAATCAACCAGTCAACAACTTCTCGCAATGCCTCCTGCTCGCTGGCGCCACTCTGACGCGCGCGCCGAAAGGCGGCAAGTTGCTGGTGCGCGCTGGTGCCATTGGCCAGGATATCGCGCACACCGGCGACTTCCGCACTACAACCCAGCGCATCCGCATCCTCGGCAACGATCTCAAGGATTTCCTCAACCAGGTCGGGGACCGGCACGATTGCACTTTTGGCCAGATCAAGCAGACCCTCGTCGATGCCGTAGCGCATGGCTCGCCAGCGATTCTCATTCAATAGCATCAGGTTATAGATACGCCAGCGTTGATTGCCGCGACGCAGGCGGAACAATGCGCGCAGCAGGCAGGCGGTCAACGCCGCCAGCGAGATTGCGTGATCCAGGCGGGTGCAAACATCGAAAATTCGCGTTTCAAGCGTCGGATAGCGGTCACTTGGACGCAGGTCCCACCAGATCTTGGTGGCATCTTCGAGCAGTCCGGCATGCACCAGCACATCGACGTGGCGACGGTACTCAGCATAGCTCTCAAAATGCTCAGGTAATCCGGTTCGCGGCAAGGCATCAAAGATAGTCAGTCGATAGGAATGCAAGCCGGTATCAATACCTTCCCAAAAGGGTGACGAGGTACTCAGCGCCAGCAGGTGCGGCAAAAAATAACGTAACTGGCTCATCAGGTCGACGCGCAACTCATCGTCGTCGATTCCAACGTGCACGTGCATACCGCAGATCAATAATCGCCGGGCTGCAACCTGCATTTCCTCCGACAAAACACTGTATCTCGCCACGGCGGAATGCTGCTGATCGGTCCAGCGCCCAAAGGGATGCGTGGATGCGGCTATCGGTGCATAGCCGGCCTTGCCCGCTACATCCGCGACAATTCGGCGCAGTCTCGCCAGGTCTTCGCGAGCATCACCGATGCTGCTGCAAACACGCGTGCCGACTTCGATTTGTGAGCGCAGGAATTCCGGCGAAACCTGGGCGCCGGTGAGCTGCTGGCATTCCTCCATAATGCTGGCCGGCGGGTCACTCACCAGATCCAGCGTTTCGCGATCGACCAGCAGGTACTCCTCCTCGATGCCGAGGGTAAATGTTGGCTCGCTGAAACGACTACTGGCGGGCATCGTCAACTCCCCTCCCCGGCGCGCCACTCCAATGAGTGAACAGCTCGGGCTTAGCCAGAATTGGCAGCAACACACTGGCCAGGCGCTCGCTCCACTCCGCAACGCCGCTGCTGGTTGTAATCAAATCCTGGCGCACCTCTATGGAAACATGCGGCAAGCCCTCGGCTTCGGCATGATGATCAATGGTGAAGTCAGCCGGATGCCGGCCGGAGTAAGGCTCATTGTCACCCACCGTGAGGTCACCCTGGTCGGCTAGCCCGCGCATCAGCGGCTGTGGAATACGCGGATCTTTGTCCCACAATACACCCACCTGCCAGGGGCGCTTCTGGCCGGCAAATACCGGCGTGAAGCTGTGAATCGCGATCAGCGCCGGCGCGGCACCCAGACCCTCAAGACTCGCCAGACCATCACGCACGGCATGGTGGTATGGCCAATACAGGGATTCTGCGCGCCGCTGGCGCTCGGCCTGATCCAGATTTTCGTTGCCAGGTATCACCTGCCCATCACTGACGGCCGGAAAAGCCGAGGGATCTTCGAGGCGGCGATTGCAGTCGACCACAAGGCGTGAGTAGCGCGCCAGAATCGCCGGCAGCGCGAGCCGCTGGCTAAGCGCACGGGTCAGCGCTGAAGCACCGATATCCAGCGCAATATGATCGGCCAGCGCCTGGGAAGGCAGGCCGAGGGTACCCAGCGCCATGGGAATCCTCGCCGAGGCGTGGTCGCAGACCAACAAGGCAGGAAAATCCGCCGACCCTGACAGCTGCTCATAGGGTGGCAGCTCATGCGGGGCTAGCAGCGTTTGCAGGATCTGTTCCGGTCTGGCGCTCATATCAGAATAACCACAGGATACGCATTAGATGGTGGCGCTCAGACCTGCGTTTCGTCAAGGCAGCCGCAAAGCTGGCAAAGTGAAGTCGTTCATGGCACAGGTCGAGGGCTTGCGGTAAGGTGCGGCCGGTTAAAAACATAGGTTTTGAGGGTCACAACGTGAGCAAAGGCAGTGTTCTGGTCACCGGCGGCGCCGGTTACATCGGCAGCCATGTTGCCCGTCAACTGGGCGAGAGCGGCGAATCCGTTATCGTACTCGACAACCTGATCACGGGTTTTCGTTCGGCCGTCTTGTCAGCCGAATTTGTGCAGGGCGATACCGGTGATGCCGAACTGGTGAACCGTGTTATCCGCGACAAAAACGTCGAAACCATCATGCACTTTGCCGCACACACTATTGTGCCGGAGTCTGTGGCCGAGCCACTGAAGTATTATCGCAACAATACCTGTTCCAGCCGTAACCTCATAGATTGCGCGTTAAACGGCGGAGTCAAAAATTTCGTGTTCTCTTCCACCGCAGCGGTATACGGTTTACCGACGGGCGGACGCGCCAGTGAAGATTCACCCACCGCCCCCATCAACGCCTACGGCACCTCCAAGCTGATGACCGAATGGATGCTGCGTGACGTTGCCGCCGTGAATGACTTCAACTATGTGGCGCTGCGCTACTTTAATGTCGCCGGCTCGGATCCAGGCTGCAGAATTGGCCAGTCCACGCCCAAAGCGACCTTGCTTACCAAAGTCGCCTGCGAAGCAGCTGTGGGCAAGCGCGACAAAGTATTCATGTTTGGCACGGACTACGACACTCCCGACGGAACCGGGGTCCGCGATTACATTCACGTTGAAGACCTGGCTACCGCTCACCTCGATGCGCTGCGCTATCTGCGCAACGGCGGCAGCTCGGCGACGCTCAACTGCGGCTATGGTCACGGCTATAGCGTCCGCGAAGTTCTCGAAGCCGTTCAGCGCGCTGCCGGAAAACCCTTGCCGATTGAAGAAGGCCCGCGGCGTGCAGGCGACCCACCAGTGCTGGTTTCTGTCGCCGACAAGATTCGCCAGGTACTTGGCTGGAAGCCGCAACACGACGACCTGGATTTTATCGTCGCAACATCGCTGGCCTGGGAAAAACGACTGCTTGAAAAGCCCATGACCTGAGCGGCTATCGTTCCGTGGGGATTTCGTACTTCTGCAGCAAATCGTAAAGCGTCGGCCGCGTAATGCCCAACAATTTTGCCGCTTGCGAAATATTCCCCGCGGCGAAAACCATCGCTCGTTTGATAGCGTGACTCTCCGCGCGCTTGCGCACTTCGCGCAGATTAAGATCCGGACCATCTTCGCTGGCCTCAGCCAAACCAAGGTCTTCGGCCGTCACCTGTTTGCCCTCGGCCATGATCACGGCACCTTTAATCTTGTTTTCCAGTTCGCGCACATTGCCCGGCCATCGATAGGCCTGCACGGCCGCCTGCGCCTCCTGGGTAAAACCACGCAAGGGCCGACCATGCTGGCCGGCGTACTTGTTCAACAGCGCCCGCGCCAATATCAGCCGGCCGCCCTCACGTTCGCGCAACGGCGGAATTTGAATGGTGATCTCGCTGACCCGGTAATAGAGATCTTCGCGGAAGCTGCCCTCGCTGATACTGGTCGGCAAATCCTTGTTGGTCGCGCAGACCACGCGCACGTTTACGGGAATTTCTTCGCGACCACCGACGCGCTCAACGACCCGTTCCTGCAAAAAGCGTAGCAACTTGGCCTGCAGCGACATGGGCATATCGCCAATCTCATCCAGAAACAGCGTTCCGCCATCGGCAGTTTCAACCTTGCCGGGCGTCTGCTTGACCGCACCGGTAAAGGCACCACGCTCGTAGCCGAACAGTTCACTCTCAAGCAGATTTTCCGGGATGGCTGCACAGTTAATGGCAACAAAATTCTCGCCTGCGCGTGGACTCAGAGAATGCAAGGCCCTCGCCAACAGCTCCTTACCGGTGCCACTCTCGCCCTGCAACAAAGTCGTCGCGTTGGTAGGCGCGACTTTCTCAATAATTCTGCAAACATTGAGCATTTTTTCGCTGGCCGCGACGATGCCGTCCAGCGGAGACACGCTTTGCTCGCGCAGCAGGCGCTGATTTTCCTGCTCCAGCGCATAAATCTGGTAAGCGCGCCCGACAATCAGATGCAGAATATCTGTATCCACGGGTTTCTGATAAAAATCATAGGCGCCCAAACCGACAGCGCGGACAGCATTTTCCTGGTCACCATGGCCCGTAACAACGATTACCTTGGTGTCCGGCGCAATAGCCAGAACCTGCTCGAGGGTCGCCAGACCTTCACTGACGCCCTCAGCATCCGGCGGCAGACCGAGATCCTGGAGCACCACAGGTGGTTCGAAGCGGCGCAGTTGAGCCAGCGCGGACTCCCGATCCTCGGCCACCAGCACCTGGTAATCCTCAAAACACCAGCGCAGCTGACTTTGCAGGCCCGGGTCGTCTTCGACGACCAGTAAGCAGCGTGCAGAATCCGTCACCAACAACTCTCCGTAGTCATCCCGTCCCGGTCGTGCCGGGAGAACAATCAATCATAACCTCAGCTTGGCTCAGAAGCTGTGGACTCGGCCACACGCGCGGGCAGCGAAATGCTAAAACGACTGCCCCGCCCCGGCTCAGACCAGACTTCGAGGTGACCGCCGGCGTCAACAACAAAGGCACGTGCCTGGTAGGCACCAATACCCATGCCCTGGCTGCCCTTGGTGCTATCGAAGGGCCGGAACAAACGGTTACGCAGAAAGTCCGGCTCCATGCCAACACCATCATCGACAATCTCGATCTCCGCGTGACTGCCAACCTGTCGAAGGCTGATGGTCACTTTGCCGTCTGCAGAGGTGGCTTCCTGGGCATTGCGAATCAGGTGGCTTACCACCGTCACAAATCGCTCTCTTTCCAGACTGGCCAGAAGCTCGTGCTCCGGCAAGGCCATTATCGGCTCGGGCCGGCGTCCGGAACAGCGCGAGACCGAGTCGCGCAAGGCATCGATAAGGCGCACTGATTGACTGGGACCCGATGAATCGCCGCTCTGTAGCTGCTTCAAAAGACGGCTCATACGGGCGACAGAATTATCAATTGTGGCAATGGCATCCTCAAAAAATTCCGGATTACCCTTATGCTTGCCGGCGTTGCGGACGACCAGGGTTTGCTGCGCGATCAGGTTCTTTAGATCGTGCATGACAAATGCGGTCAAGCGGTTGAAAGCCTCGAACTGCTGGGCTTCGGCAAGTTGCTGATCTGCCTGGTACTGGGCCAGATACGCGGCGATCTGGCGACCCGAGGTGCGCAGCAAATCAATCTCTTCAAAAGTCAGGCGAAAAGCCGAACTGGACTGAAACAACACTATGAAACCAATCAGCATCTCGCTGCTGATCAGCGGCGCGACCAACAGCGCGTCAGGAAACCGTTCCAGCCATTCCGGCCGCTGCAAGCCTTCATACAGATCCGGATCGCGATTCAGCTCGGCGGTATCCATGATCCATTGCCGTTCGCGCATGAACTCGAGCACCGGGTCATCTGCCGCTACCGGCTGATCCGGCCAGGCCCGCGTGTTCCAGTTGGCGACGCACAAAAAGGGCTCATCTTCATTGCGACGCAACCAGAGCACCCCGGCCGGACTGCCAACAATCTGCGCCACCGCCTTAATCGCGCGCTCGGGCAGAGGAAGTCGTTGTGCCGGCGACGCCAGGGTATCGATCAGACGCAGCCACTCTTCCCGATAGTCGTAGCGGAAGGCCAGAAAATGTTTGCTGATGAATACCTTTAGGCGAGCGCTGAGATCTTCTGAAAACAGCAGCACGATGGTCGGCAGACCCAGCAACAGCAAAATGATGATCGCTGTACTGCCACTGTCCGCGCCCGGAAATACACGCACCGCCGGGGTTAGCACGACAATGGCGGCAAAAATGCTCAGCATCCCCAGTAGACGGGGCGCATAGGCTCGCGCCTGCGGCGAAACAAACACGGCCAGTGACCACTGCGGTCGACGCCGCACCGCCGCAGCGACGAACAGCGCGGCGATAGCAATGACCGCCGCGCGCGGCGCAGCGGAAGCGTCGGTCATACCAGGGGCCAGGGCAAACAAAGAAAAAACCACCGCCTGGATGCCGCCGACTGCGGCTCCAGCCCAGATTAACCAGCGCAGGGCCAGCAGGTCTTCCACCGGAGCGTCGCGGCGCAACTGGGCCGACAGGGCCAGGCACAACAAGGCAGCGCTCAACATCAGCAGCGGGTAGTCAACTTCTGCGGCCGACACCGCCTGGGCGGTAAACCAGGCGGTCAGGGCGCCGCCCAACAGCACCAGCAGCCAATAGCCCTGCAGGGCCCGGCGTACTGTCTCTGGCATGGACAACAGGTACGGTCCGCGCAACAGCCGATACAGCAACGCAAACCAGGAAAACTGGAAAACCAGTTCAACCCCGAAGGTTGCCACCTGGGGAATCTGCGGAAGCCAGCCCAGCAAATCGACGGCAAAAAATACTGACCAGCCCAGTCCGGCCGCCGCCAGTCCCAGCCGATGCCATTGCAATAAGCGGCTGCGGCCCAGCAGAGTCTGCAGGCCAAGCAACAGGAAGGCGAAACTCGCCAACAGGTACCAAATGAACGGACTAATACTGGGAATAGGCACAAGCATAGCCCTTGACGTCTAACCGCCTCGGGCGAAATCCACGCGCAACAACAACCACAGCATCATAAGCCATCGGCTATGCCGGGTCAGCGTTCCAAGCAGGACTCCGCTGCCGGATGCGCCCAAATAGACCTCGGTGCCCGACCTGCCGGCACAAAAAAGCCCGCTCAATGAGCGGGCTCTCCTAAATGGCGTCCCCAAGGGGGTTCGAACCCCTGTTGCCGCCGTGAAAGGGCGGAGTCCTAGCCACTAGACGATGGGGACAGGCTTTTTGAGAAATCTGGTGGAGCTAGGCGGGATCGAACCGCCGACCTCTTGCATGCCATGCAAGCGCTCTCCCAGCTGAGCTATAGCCCCAAAAAGTCGCGAGACTCTACCCATGCCCCCTGAAGCTGTCAAGAATCCACTGCACGTGCTCAATTACTGGCGGCAACGCGATCGGCAATGATTTGCAGGGCGCTGTCCAGGCGCCGCAAGGCTCGCTCGCGACCCACCAGCTCAGCTGTCACATCGATGGGCGGCGACACCGACCCACCGGTCAGGGCAACCCGTATTGGCTGACCGAGTTTGCCGAAATTCAGGCCAAACTGATCCGCACTGGCCTGGATCGCTGCATGCAATTCTGCGCGCTGCCAGCTCTCCAGCTCAGCGCAGCGCCGACGGAAATCCAGCAGCGGTTCCTGGACCACGGGACGCAAGTGCTTTTTCACAGCCGTCGCGTCCGGCTGCTCGAAATCCCGGTACAAATACCAGCAAGATTCTGCCAGTTCGCGCAAGGTGACTGCACGTTCGCGAAAAGCTTCGATCACAGCGCTCAGTTCGGGCCCCTGCCGCGGATCCAGACCTTCTTTGCTTAACTGCTCCATCAGCATCGGCGCCAGCGCTTCGGCGTCACTTTGCTGGATGTACTGTTGGTTGATCCAATTCAGCTTTTCATTGTCGAAGCGCGAGGCCGACGCGTTGACATCAGCGATGTCGAACAGCTCGGTCATTTCGCGACGCGAAAAAATTTCCTGGTCACCGTGGGACCAGCCCAATCGCACCAGGTAGTTGATGAGCGCATCCGGCAGATAGCCCTGCTCGCGATACTCGAGCACGTTGACGGCACCATGCCGTTTTGACATTCGGCTACCATCTTCACCCAGAATCATTGGCACATGCGCGTAGGCCGGTACCGGCAATTCCAGGGCTTTAAGCATCTGCAGCTGCTTCGGGGTATTGGGCAAATGATCATCGCCGCGAATAACGTGACTGATTTCCATTTCGGCATCATCGACAATCACACTAAAGTGATAGGTGGGCGAGCCGTCGCTGCGCATGATGATCAGATCGTCAAAATCACTGTTTTCGAATTCAACCCGGCCGCGTACCAGGTCGTCAACGATGGTTTGCCCGGACCGGGGCATCCGAAAACGGATGACCGGCTGGATACCAGGTCGCGACTCGGTGCGTTCGCCACAGCGCCCGTCGTAACCAGGATTTTCTCCTGCCGCCATCGCCTGTGCGCGGCGTTGCTCCAGCTCTTCAGGCGTGCAATAGCAACGATAGGCGAGATTGTCAGCGAGCATCTGCTGCGCCACCTGCGCATAGCGGTCAAAACGCTGGCTCTGAAAAACCGGTGGCGCATCGGAGTCCAGCCCTGCCCAGTGCATCCCGTCGAGTATTGCGTCGATGGAAGCCTGGGTGGAACGCTCGCGATCCGTATCTTCCACGCGCAACAGGAACTGGCCGCCGTGCCGGCGCGCGAACAGCCAGCAAAACAACGCGGTGCGCACGCCGCCAATGTGCAGATAACCTGTGGGGCTCGGTGCAAAGCGGGTTCTAACGGTCATCTCGCCATCTTTGGTCTGGAAAGGCGGCGATTCTATCAGCCGCAGGGTCATCGGCCAGCCCAGATCCTGCGTTGACTGTGACCGCTTGACCCGTATGGCAGATTGCCAGCGCCGCTGTCAGACTTGATCAGGATGGAAGAGCCAATACCAGCGCCGGACAAACAACAGATTGCAGCGCTATTTCCGGCTGCCGTGAGCTGGTCATTTTCGAATTGCCCGAGCGATGCCGGACCGCTGCTAGGCGCGGAGGTGGAAGCCAGCGCGGGCATGAGCGCAATTCGCCTGCGCAGCTTTCGACATGGCCGTCATTGCGCCCGACTGGCGCTGCAGTCGCTCGGTGCCGGCGAGCTAGCCATAGCCCGCCACAAGGATCGTGCCCCGATCTGGCCGGCTGGATTGATCGGCAGCATCGCCCATTGCGAGCAAGTGGCCCTGGCGGCGGCAGCCAGACAAACGGACCTGCTCGGGCTGGGCCTTGATGTGGAATCTCGCGGTGATCTGGAAGCCGCTGTAGAAGCGTTGATCTGTCAGCCGCAAGAGCTTTCGATGCTGGCTCGCCTGGGTCAGGCTGAGCTGGATTCACGACTCCTGTTTAGCGCCAAAGAAGCGGTTTACAAGTGCCTGTGGCCCACAGTCCGGCGCTATATCGACTTTCTCGACGTAGGCTTGCAGCTGAATTCGGAAAGCCGCAGTTTCTGCATCGCTTCGGCCACCAATTTGCCCATGGATCTGAGCGGGCGGCTCAGGGGCCGCTATCTGGTCAGCGAGGACCTGATATTCACTTGCGCCTACCTGGAGTCCTCGGCACGCAGCGGGTGACCTGCAGGCAGCTCGGGTTTCAGCATTGGGTCATCGGTCCGGTCACTGGCGCGGCGCGATGCGAACCGACGATCCCGACCACTGCGCCGCTCCTCGCCCTGGTAGCCCGGATCGGACTGCCGGCGGCGATCCTGGCCGGCACGACGATCGGGCCGAAAGCGCCGCCGGTTGATGGAGCGCTCGATAAAGCGCATGACTTTCCAGGCCCTGATCACCATCCAGAAGTACAGTATGCCGGCGATCAGGAAGAAGCTCGCCACATAAAAATCCGTAGCCTGCAAATCCATGCTGAGCAGGCCGATGCCGACGCCAATCAATGCGGCGGCGGCCATCACCACCACCGTCTCGTTGACCGAGAAGCCGGCCAGCAGAAAAATATGATGGATATGCTCGCGATCGGCCGAGAACGGTGAGCGACCGCGCATCAGGCGTCGCAGCATCATCGAAACGGTATCGAAGATAGGCAGCATGATGAACCACAAGGCTACCGACGGCGTAATGATGCGATCCGGCGCCTGCGACAGGGACACGGCGAACCAGGTCAGCAAGAAACCGAGCGTGGTGCTACCGGCATCGCCCAGAAATATCGATGCGCGCGCGCGTCCGGCGAACCTGAGATTGAACATCAGAAAACCGATGATCCCGGCGGCAATCAGCGCCAGCAACAGGGCATCGGCGAAAGCATCGGCAACCCCGGCGGCAAGCATCATCCCCAACAGGGAAATCAGGGCCAGCGTCCCGCTCAGGCCATCAAGTCCGTCGGACATGTTGACGGCATTGATGACGCCCAGGGTCGCAAACACGGTAAACGGCACCGCCAGAACGCCCAGCTCCAGGATCTGCCCGGAAGGCAGCATCGCACCCAGATCATTGAGTACCACGCCGCCGCCGTAAACCATGATCAGGCTGGCGCCGATCTGTACCGCAAAGCGCACGCTGGTGCTAAGGGGATGCAGATCATCAATCAGACCAACCAGTACCAGTAAGGCGCAGCCGGAGAACAGGCTGATGGAGTAATTGTCCAGCGGCAACAGGCCGTTCGCCATGGCTGCAGCTGCGCCGGCGCAGACACCGACAAAAACAGCCAGACCGCCAATCAGCGGCGTGGGCTGCTGATGACTGCTGCGCTCATTGGGAACATCGAGCAAACCCGTGCGCATGGCAATCGGTCGCAAAACCAGCACCAATAACAGCGTGGCGGCAAAGGTCAACAGTGGTGCAATCAGGAAAATCATCGCTGGCTAGCGGCTGTCCACACTTGGGTTTGGCGCTCTCAATCAACGGATATCAAATATTATAGCGATATCAATTCAATAGACCGTGAACCTGTGCGATTATGTATAAGTAGACGGCGACAAACGCCGATTGATGCCAATAAAATGAAGAAATGGCTACAAGATCATAGTATCCAGCCACTATAGGCCGCACAATTCACATCGAATGGCGCAATAAGCCATCGATATATAATCAAAAGTGTAATTAGATTAATTCCGGATCTATCCAGAGGGGTATCTGAAAATGCCGACAATTTTCGCTGGCGCCAGATTATTGATCGCCGCCTGTGCCGCCTGCCTGACGTTGACCGGCACGATTGCAGCCCAGGAATCTCCCGCTACCGCAGCGGCTGTGGCGCCCTACACCATCAACCCGGGCGATGTACTTTCCGTCACCGTATGGAAGGAAGAGGACTTGCAACGCCAGGTCCTGGTGCGGCCGGACGGTTCATTTTCGTTCCCCCTGGCCGGAGATATCGATGCCACGGGCAAGTCTGTCGCCCAGGTGCAAACCGAATTGATACAACGCCTGGAGAAATACATTCCGGATCCGGTGGTCACCATTGCCACCGAGCAAATCCTGGGAAACAAGGTTTACGTGCTTGGCCAGGTTAACCGACCCGGCGAATTTATCGCCAATACGCGCATGGACGTCACCCAGGCCCTGGCCATGGCGGGCGGCTTTACCCCCTTCGCGCAAAAAAATGACATCAAAATATTGCGCCGCTTTGGAACCCAGGCCCGTGCGATCAATTTCAAGTACGGCGATATCGAGAAAGGCAAGCAACTGGAGCAAAACATCCTGCTGCAGCCCGGCGACACTATCGTTGTTCCCTAGCTGACAAGTCAGTCGCTCACGTCTTTAAGCTGGTTAAAGCATGGATACAAATGCTCGAACACTTTGCCATCCCGCCGCAAAGATGCCGATAAAAACTCAGGCTGCACTGATCTGCGTATTACTGGCGCTGGCGGGTGTGAGTCAGGCCGCAGAAACCGTGGTGACTCCAAGCTTCGACCTGGGCGGTTTATATGAAACCAACCCGACGCTCAATCGGTTCGTTGAAGATTCCGTGCTGGGCCTGGCCATCGACGGGCGCATTGACTTCAGCTTTCGCACCGAGACGACCAACGCCACTTTTCGTGCCGCGCGCCTTCGGTACATTCTATGCCGATGAGGAAGATCAGGATCTTGAGAATCGCGATTACTACCTGCCACTGACGCTCAGCCGTCAGACCCAGCGCTCTACCACGGGCCTGCGACTGGGCTACTCGGACGTCAGTGTTCGTAACAGCGAGCTTGAAAGCGCTGCCGGCGAGCGGCGGCGGCGGCAATCCCGAACTGGTTTTTATCAATGACCGGCAAAAGCGGCTCACTATCGACCCGTCATGGTCCTACTTACATTACGCCGCGCACAAACTTTCGCGTCGAAGCCGGCTATAGCGATATCAGCTACGACAATACTTTTGCCATCGATCGATTCACGCGCTTCGACTATCGATATTTATACGGCAATATATCCCTGGACCGCAGCCTGGATGAACGCATCGGTCTCGGCGTGCTGCTGAATGCGTCAAGGTTCGACGCAGAGGAACCCAACAGCGGCGTCGAAAATGACAGCACCACGTACGGGGCCAGCTTATTCCTGAATTATGCCTTCGGACAGAGCTGGACCGGCTTCCTGACGCTGGGCGGGCGAGACACACAAAGCGAAGTCAATCGACGGCCCGACCTGGTTTTGCCCGGTGGCGAGGAGATCTGCTTCAGTAGTTTTGATCTTGCCTGCAACCAGGAATTCGATGGCAATACCTATGTCGGCGAGGCGCGGGTCAGCAAGACCGGAGAGCGAACGGACTTCGACTTCAGCATCGGCCGCGACATCTCGCCGAACTCCAATGGCGCCGAAACCATTCGCGACACGCTGCGCTCGACGCTGCGCCGACAGCTGACCACGAATGTCAGCGCGCGCCTGGGCCTGCTTTACTATGCTCAAACTGACGCAGCCGAACTCACCAGCCGGGAGCGCGACTATGCCAGCGCTGATGTCACCCTGCGCTGGCGCTTTACACGTCAATGGAGCCTGCGCGGCAGCTATCGCTATGTCTGGGTAAAAGACATCACAACCCTGACGGGCGAAGCCCAATAACACCAGCGCCAGCAACAACTATGTATTCCTCGGTGTCGGCTGGCAGGGCCTGGGATGGCGTCGCTAATCCCGGCCGGCCGCTAGCTATCTAGCAGCCTCTACTTCTACTCGCGGAGTTTCACGGATGAAAATCAGCATTTTCGGTCTCGGCTACGTTGGTGCCGTATCAGCCGCCTGCCTGGCCCGCGACGGTCATGAGGTTGTCGGTGTGGACCCCAACCAGACCAAGGTCGACCTCATTAATGCAGGGCAGACGCCGATCATTGAGGCCGATGTCGGCGAGATCATCACCGCAGCAACGGCTGCGGGCCGGTTGCGTGCGACCAGCGATGCGCAACAAGCGATCAGCGAGACCGAACTCTCACTGGTTTGCGTCGGCACGCCGTCTGCCAATAACGGTAGCCTGGACCTGCAATATGTCGACGCGGTTTGCCGGGAAATCGGCAGCGCAATAAGGGCAAAAGGCCAACGGCACTGCGTGGTAATTCGCAGCACCATCCTGCCGGGGACTATGCGTGACCTGGTGATTCCGGCCCTGGAGGCATCCAGCGGACTCGAATCCGGGCAAGACTTTGGCGTCTGCAACAATCCGGAGTTCCTGCGCGAAGGCACAGCGGTGCGCGACTATGACGAGCCGCCCAAAACCGTCATCGGCGCCAGCGATCCCGAGAGCGCCGCACAACTATCCAGCCTTTATGAACACCTGCCGGCACCGCTTATCGTCACGGATATCGAAGTCGCCGAGCTGGTCAAATACGTGGATAACGTCTGGCATGCGCTAAAGGTGGGCTTCGCCAACGAAATCGGCGCCCTGTGCAAACCACTGGGCATCGACAGCCACAAAGTGATGGATATCTTCTGCCAGGATACCAAGCTGAATTTGTCGCCCTACTACCTGAAACCCGGTTTCGCCTTCGGCGGTTCCTGCCTGCCAAAAGATGTGCGTGCCCTGAATTACGAAGCGACTCAGCAAGATGCCCAGCTGCCGATAATTGGCGCGATCATGGAAAGCAATCGGCTGCAAATCGAACGCGGTGTCGCCCTGGTCATGGCCCAGCCGGGCAAACGCATCGGCGTGCTTGGCTTCAGCTTTAAGGCCGGCACCGACGATTTGCGCGAAAGTCCGATGGTGGAAGTCATCGAACGACTACTCGGCAAAGGCTATGACATCCGCCTGTACGACCGTAACGTCAACCTGGCCAAGCTGGTCGGCGCAAACCGCGAATACATACTGACGCACATCCCGCACATCGCCGGACTGATGGTAGACAGCATGGATGAAATCATCGATCACGCGGAGGTCATCATCGTCGGCAACCCGGCTGAAGAGTTCCGTGCGGCACTGCCCAAGATCCGACCCGAACAGACCATCATCGACCTGGTCAGAATCGCCGGACCGCGCACTACAGAGCAAGGCTATCAGGGCATCGCCTGGTAAACAGTCACGCTAGAAGCAGGGTCCTGGCCTGGCGTCACTCCGCGGCAGGAAAGCCCCGGAGAGCCCGGAACAGGGAAATGGTGGGCGATGCTGGGGTCGAACCAGCGACCTCTGCCGTGTGAAGGCAGCGCTCTCCCGCTGAGCTAATCGCCCGGAAGGGCGCAAATCATACACAAGGCTGCGGCCACGGCAATACCCCCGCTCGCTGGCCTTGGGCCGTAAACTGCGCAACGGATCTCGGGAAAAAGCGGCCTCTTTGTAATAGACTGCCGTCATTTAAAGCATGCAAGGGCCTCGCAATCTCGCCATGGCCTGGGAATTGAGGACAGATGTACGAAGATTTCTTTAATCTGAACTCCCGGCCCTTCGACCTGACGCCGGACCCGCGCTTCATGTTCATGACGCCGCAGCATTCACGCGCGGTGGCGAATATTCGGTTTGCGCTGATGAATCGCGACAGCTTCGTGATCATTACCGGTGAAATCGGCATCGGCAAGACAACGATTCTGAATACCGTGCTCGACGATCTCGGCCCCGGCTACGTCACTGCCAAACTTACCCATACAACCCTGAGCCGTATTGAGCTACTGCAGGCCCTGCTGTCGGCATTTGACATGCCAAACTACAGCAAGAAAAAGGTATTGCTGCTGGATGCGCTACGCGACTTCTTCCTTGAGCAGCAGCGCCAGGGCAAACACGTCGTCATTATCGTCGACGAAGCTCAAAATCTGAGTTCCGCGGCACTCGAAGAACTGCGCCTGTTGTCCTGTATTGATACCAGCGACCGGCGCATCGTATCGATAGTTCTGACCGGCCAGCGTGGACTGGACGATCTGATCGACGCGCCCGGCCTTCGCCAACTGCGCCAGCGTGCTCGGCTCCGCCAGCGCCTTGAAGCCTTGAACGAAAAAGAAACCTTTGACTACGTCCGTCATAGACTGGAGATCGCCGGAGGTGATAGCGACGAACTATTCACGCCCGAAGCTATTAAGGAAGTTCACCGCCTGTGTTTCGGAATCCCGAGACTGATCAACACCATCTGCGATACCGCCATGATGGGATGTTTTGTCGATGAGCAGCCGTTGGTGACACTGGAAGCGGTGGATTCGGCTGCCCAGGAGTTACGCTGGTCATGGCTGGAAGAGCGCAACGAAGAAGCAGCGGAAGAAGTTCAATCCAGCCTGCCGGCCATACTTGACGCGCCGCCTGTCAATCTCATTGTGTATCGCAACGGAAAACTGATTGAGCAAACTCACGCCAACAAGTTTCCGTTCGTTATTGGTCGCAGTAACTCTAATGACCTGGTGATCATCGACAAGGAAGTTAGTCGTCGACATGCGTTGATTGATCGTATCGGGGGTATTTACGTAATCGAGGACCTGAATAGCAAGAACGGCATTCTGGTGAATCGCAAGCGTCGCGCCAGGGCCCTGCTTCGCTCCGGCGATATCGTGACATTTGGCCAGGTCGATGTAACCTTCCACACGGAAACGGATGCTGACGCCGAGACACCCGACAGCATTCCCGACGACGATGCGCATATCGCTACCATCGCGCCTGGTGAGAATCCTGCTGGCGACACGAGCAGCGAGGAAAACGGTGAACCAACGGCAAACCTGTCAGAAGAGCTGGCCGGCTGAACTCAGGCCGAACCCGCATAGCAGAGACAATCCGCAAATCAGATTGTAGAGTCCTGCTTGCGCTCGTGCATCACGCGAACCTGAGACTCCTCTGCCGTAGTGCCCTGTGGCGATGGCTCACGCGGCCCGGCCATACTGACCGCCTTGCCCCACAGCACCACTTCCAGGGTCTGCAAAAGAATAAACAGATCTAACACCACATTGGCGTTCTTAATGTAGTACAGATCGTACTTAAGCTTCTCACGGGCGTCTTCTACGGACGCGCCATAGGGAAAGTTCAGTTGCGCCCAGCCTGTTAATCCCGGACGCACACAATGCCGATGATCATAGAGCGGCACCTCGGTAGTCAGTTGCTCGACAAACTCCGGACGCTCCGGGCGCGGACCGACAATACTCATTTCACCGCGCAGCACATTCAGTACCTGGGGCAGTTCGTCGATCCGAAAACGACGAATCAGCCGGCCAACCCGGGTTACGCGTGCATCACCACTTCTGGCTGCCCACTGGACGCCGTCGCGCTCCGCATTCTCGACCATGCTGCGAAACTTCAGCAGGCCAAAGGTGCGGTCTTGGCGCCCGACCCGCACCTGACGATAGAACATCGTTGCCTTTGGACCGTCCTCAATCAAAACGGCAAGCATAACCAGCATAAACAGTGGCGCCGTCAGCAGCAGCAGGAGGCCACCTACACAGAGATCGAAGACTCGCTTGGTTACCCGGAAGAACTGGTCTGTGTGACCCGACGAGGCGAAAACAAGCCAGCCCGGATGCAGCACATCAAGATCAATTTTCTCGGTTTCCTTCTCGAGAAACTCGACCACCTCTTCTACGGGTATGCCGGCAAACTTCAGTTCCAGCAGTTTGCCGGCTGGGAATGAGCCGCGGCGATCGTCGAAGGCCACCACGATCTTATCGGCGTTGAGCGTGGACAAACCTTCATCGAGACTGACCAGCGGCGACAAACCGAGTTCGTCGGCATAAGCACGCTCCTTGTCCGTGGCCGGCACGTAACCGACAACTTCAAACCGCCGCCGATCGGCGCGGCGGCGAAGCATGCCTATCTTGCTGGCCACGCGCCCGGCGCCCAGCACTACGATGCGCCGTTTGGCCGGGTTGAAGTCGACTATTCTCAACAGATACCAGTGCACCAGCGACAAACTGACTGCCGCCAACAGCATCGCGATAGCGAGCACGCCACGACCGGTCACAACGGCGGGTATCAAATAGAAAAACAGAACGTACGCCAGGCCACCGATGGTAACTGCAACGGTTACGCGCGCAACGAGCTCCCAGAGCCTGGGCCGCTGGCGCGCACGGTACATGCCCATGCTCACCATACCCATGCATATCCAGAAGCCAAAGGCCAGGGCACGCGGCCACACGGATCCCAATATGCTTACGGCGCTCTCGAAATCGAGATCGAAACGCAGCAAAGCTGCCAAATAGAAGGCAATAACCGCCAGCAACACATCCGCTGCCACCAGGACGACCCAGGGATTGGCGACGCGAAACCAGTAATTTAGAACTCTTGCCAAAGCGTTGAACCCTGCATCCTGCCGATCAATATGCGGCGCGCGATTTATAATATTTGCTTACCAGCCGGTATGGGTGTCCGCCCAGGCGAGCATCGGTTTGCAGACAACTTTCCATTATACGGTGTTCGCAGGCTTACTTGGCGAACGGACACCTCACGTTTCAAGCCTCTCAGCCAGCTCGCCCGTCCGCTGATAAGAATCTAATTGCTTGTTATTAAAGCTATTTTCATTTTCGGATCTAATGCACCCAAAAATCTTTTGCATGAGCAAGGGACGCTAATTATCTGCCTCGGTCCGTCGGATCTGTGTCGTTATTAACAAAATGCCAATAAGCCACAAGCTATAATCCGGCGCGTGGAGGAATTCGCGGCTGGACAGCCGCAGGTTCAATCCTCACTTATCCATTCAGCAACGCTCGGCAAGGTAACAATGAAAGTCGTCTTATTCTGCGGTGGCCTGGGCACACGTCTGCGTGAGCACTCCGACACCATCCCCAAGCCCCTGGTACCCATCGGCTACCGGCCCATTATCTGGCACCTGATGAAGTACTACAGCCATTTTGGCCACAAAGATTTCATTCTCGCCCTTGGTTATCGCGGCGACATGATTAAAGATTACTTCCGCAACTATGATCCGTACGAGTCCATTGACTTTCGACTGGATCGTGGCGGCCAGGACATTTCACCGCAAACCAGCGATATCGGCGACTGGTCGATACAATTCGCTGAGACAGGGCTGCATTCCAATCTCGGCGAGCGACTGATGTCGGTACGCAACTACATCGGCAAGGACGAAGTATTCCTGGCCAACTACAGTGACTCGCTTTCCGACCTGGACTTGCAGGAACATATTGCGAGCTTCATGGAAACCGACGCCGTGGCTGGTTTTCTTGCCGTCAGGCCCTCGCAGAGCTTTCATACCGTTGCCATGGATGCCGATGGTCGGGTGACCAATATCGAGCCGATAACCGAGTCCGATTGCTGGATTAACGGCGGGTACATGGTGCTGCGCCGGGAAATCTTCGACTACATGCAGCCCGGCGAAGAATTGGTAGAAGAGCCATTCCGACGTTTGTTGGCCGAAGGCAAACTTTACGCGCGTGAATTTCGCGGATTCTGGAAGGCCATGGACACGTTCAAGGACAAAATTGAATATGACCGGATGAACGGCCGGGGCACGATGCCCTGGAAACTCTGGACTGACTGAGCGAGTACGCCAACAAAATGCTGACGCTTCCGCTTGCTAACGGCAATCAGCCGCTGAGCCGGATCTTATGTCTCGGTGCGCACTGCGATGATATAGAAATCGGCTGCGCCGGCACCCTGATGCGCCTGGCCGCCGAAAACCCAGGTTTGCACTGCGACTGGGTGGTTTTCAGTTCCAATGAGGTACGTGCTGCCGAAGCGCGTGCCGGGGCCGCCGCGGTGCTGGGGCAACAGTGCCACAGCGAGGTCATGGTTAAAGAATTTCGCAATGGATTCTTCCCCAGCGAAGTCGTCGCGATCAAAGAATTTTTTGAGCAGCTCAAGAAACGCCCCGCCCCTGATCTGATCCTGACCCACTACCGCGGTGATCGTCATCAGGACC
>CAWKLL010000026.1:0-8249 GCA_963850255.1 uncultured Gammaproteobacteria bacterium | reverse complement strand
AGAACATGCCCAAGGAAAACGAGCCGGATATCGCGTTCCCGTATATCAACGTGGCGGTCACGCTCGAAGGCGTATCGCCCGAAGATGCCGAGCGGCTGCTCGTGCGACCGCTCGAACAGGAGCTGCGCACCCTGGAAGGGGTTAAGGAAATGGTCGCCTCGGCCGGTGAAGGCCGCGCCTCCATCAGCCTGGAATTCCAGCCGGAAGTAGACATCGACGTGGCCTTCCAGGAAGTCCGCGAACGCGTCGACCTCGCCCAGCCAAAACTGCCGCAGGATGCGGAGAAGCCGCGCGTCGATGAAATCAAGTTTTCGCGCTTCGATCCGATGATGGTGATGAAGCTGACGGGCGACTTGCCCGAGCGCGCACTGGTCGTGGTAGCGCGCGATCTGGAGACGCGCGTCGAAGGGCTCAAGGGCGTACTGGAAGTCGACATCGTCGGCGCCCGCGAAGAACTGCTGGAGATCCTGGTGGACCCGTTGTCCATGGAAAGCTATGGCCTCTCGCCAGCCGATGTACTGAATTTCGTCCAGCGCAATAACCGACTGGTCGCGGCCGGTGCCATGCAGGGCGATCAGGGCCGTTTCTCCATCAAGGTGCCGGGCGTCATCGAATCGCCGCAGGATATTTTGCGTTTACCGATCAAGGTCGACGGCGAACGCGTGGTGCACTTCGAAGACATCGCCAGCGTCAGACGCACCTTTAAGGACGCGGACAGTTTTGCGCGTTTAAACGGGACGCCCGCACTGGCCATTGAAGTCGCCGGCCGCGCCGGTGCGAACCTGCTGGAAACTGCTGCCCAGGTGCGCGCCATCGTCGACCAGGTATCGCCGGCCTGGCCGCCGGGCGTGGAACTCACCTACTCGCGCGATAAGTCAGTGTTCGTCACCAAAGACATCAACAACCTGGTCAACAATGTAACGGCCGCCATCGTACTGGTGTTTGTGGTGCTGATCGGCGTGCTCGGTTTCCAGAATGCTTTGCTGGTCGGCATTTCCATTCCCGGTTCATTCTGTGCCGCCTTCTTTTTTCTGAATATCGCCGGGATGTCCATCAACATGGTGGTGTTATTCGCCGGTATCGTCGCCGTCGGCCTGCTGGTTGACGGCGCCATCGTCGTGACTGAACTGGCCGATCGGAAAATGGCCGAAGGCCTGCATCGAAAATACGCCTACACCGAGGCGGCCAAACGGATGGCCTGGCCGATCATTGCCTCTACCGCCACCACCCTGGCGGCCTTTTTACCGCTGCTGTTCTGGCCGGGGCTGATTGGCCAGTTCATGCTGTTCTTCCCGACCACGCTGATCGCCATTCTGACCGCCTCGCTGATCATGGCGCTGATAGTCGTGCCGTCCATGGGCACCGTGATCGGCAAGCCGGGGCAGTTCAATGAACAGAGACGTCGCGACCTGATTGCCGCGGAAACCGGCGACCTGAATAGCATCGGCGGCATTACCGGCGGCTACGTAAAGGCAATGATGGTGGCCATGCGCCACCCCTGGCGCGTGGTTGGCGGCGTCACGGTGCTGCTGTTTTCCCTGTATGCCGCCTATGGCCTGTTCGGCAACGGGCTTACGCTGTTTCCTGAAGTTGAGCAGTCACAGGGCAGCGTGGATATTCGCGCCCGGGGTGATTTTTCCGCTCAGGAAAAAGACCGGCTGGTGCGCATCGTCGAGGAACGCATTTACGGCGTACCGGGCGTGGAAAATATTTATGTGCGCACGGGCAAAGCACAGAACGGCGCCGCACCCGATCAGATTGGCTCGATCCGGCTAAATTTCGCTGACTGGCGCACCCGCCGTCCGGGCGCCGAAATCATGGCCGATATCCGCGAACGGGTTGCCGACATTCCCGGCTTACAAATTGAAACGCGCATGCCTGAAGTGGGACCTTCTACGGGCAAACCCATCGACATTGAGGTTTCGGCCACCGACAACGAAGTGCTACGCCGCTCCGTGGGCCTGATTCGCGCCGAACTGGAGACTATCCCTGGCGTCATCAATGCCGAAGATACGGCACCACTGCCGGGCATCGAATGGCAGCTGAAGGTCGACCGCGCGGAAGCGGCAAAATTCGGCGCGGATGTCACACTGGTCGGCAGCATCATTCAGCTGGTCACCAACGGCATCAAGCTGGGTGACTATCGGCCCGACGATGCCGACGAGGAAATCGACATCCGCGTGCGCTACCCCTACAGCGACCGCAGTCTCGACCGGCTCAGCGAACTGCGCATCCCGACGCCCTCGGGACAGGTACCGATAAGCACCTTCGTGACGCGCGAACCGGTTGAGGCTACGCGCAATATCATGCGCACAGACATGCGCCGCACCATGCTGGTGCAGTCGGACATCGAGCCCGGCGCGCGGATTGAGCCCATCGTCGCAGAACTGATGGAACGCCTGCCGACACTGAACCTGGATTCCAGCGTGCAATTGCGTTTCAAGGGCGGCGCACGCGATCAGGCTGAAACGCAGGACTTCCTGCTGCGCGCCTTCGCCTTTGCGCTGGGGCTGATGGCGATGATCCTGGTGACCCAGTTCAACAGTATCTTCCAGGCCGTCGTTGATTCTTACCGCGGTGGTCTTCTCCACCGGCGGCGTCATGTTCGGCCTGCTGGTCACCGGCCAGTCCTTCAGCCTGGTTAACTGCGGCATCGGCGGCATCGCCCTGGCCGGTATCGTGGTGAACAACAACATCGTGCTGATCGATACCTATAACAATATCCGACAAACGGGCATGCGCGCGCGTGAAGCGATTATTCGCACCTGCGCACAGCGCCTGAGGCCGGTATTTTTAACCTCGATAACGACAATTCTTGGACTGATGCCCATGGCCATGGCGGTGAATATCGACATGATCAATCGCGACGTGTTCATCGGCGGGCCGGGCACCCAATGGTGGCAACAAATGGCTTCGGCCATTGCCGGCGGCCTGTTATTCGCCACCCTGCTGACACTGTTACTCACGCCTGCGCTGCTGATGATCCAGGCCAATATCTCCCGCAAGCTCAGCAACCGCCGCCAGACTCGTCGCGATGCGGCCGCTGGCGGCAAACCGGCCGGCGCCGCCACCTGAGCCTTAGCCTGGGCAAGCGCTAGCCACTAAGTCGCTGCCCAAAGGCACAGCAGGGATCGTCGCGCTGGTAGCAAACCGGCGGAGCAAATGTAGCTGTGGTCACGCTGACAACGGCCACTGGCGCCATCGCGCAGGCCTGCACTAGACTCGCCCGGTGACTATTTTCCCGGACGTAATGCAGGATTTTTTCCTGGCCAACCAGAGTCTGCTCTGGTTATTCGCGCTCTGCCTGGACCTGGGCTTTACGGTGCTGATGTTCCGGGTGTTCGGCAAACAGGGGCTGCTGGCCGCCATCATCCTGTCAATTCTGCTGGCCAATCTACAGGGTCCGAAGCTCACCGTGATCCTCGGCTTTCAGACCAGCCTGGGCGTCATTTTTTACTCCAGCATTTTCTTTGCCACGGATCTGCTCAGCGAAAAATATGGTCGCGACGAAGCCAACAGGGCGGTGCGTATAGGCTTTGCCGTGAGCCTGATGCTGGTGTTCATGTTGAGTATTGCGCTGCTGTTTAAACCCTCCGAGCAGCCCGGCTCGGCCGAGTTCTCGCGGGATATCCAGCAGGCCTTCGAGGCCATCCTGAATTTCACGCCGCGCTTCGTATTCGGCTCACTGTTCGCCTACCTGGTCAGCCAGAGCTTCGACGTGTGGTGCTTCCATGCCATCAAAAAGGCCACCAATGGCCGCTACCTGTGGCTACGCAATAACGTATCAACCATGGCCTCGCAAACCGTCGATACCCTGCTGTATTCCTTCGTCGTCTGGTGGGGCGTAGTCGATCTGCAAACGGCCCTGCAGCTGGGGCTGGTGAAGTACGCGTTTAAAATCTTCATAGCCGCTTTCGACACACCTTTTATTTATTGGGCACGCAACTGGCATCGCGATGACGAGGCCAATGTCGAGGAACGCTACCGCTAGCAACATGAGCAGCGTAATTACATTGACGACGGATTTTGGCCACAAGGGCCCCTTCGTCGCGATCATGCGCGGCGTCATCCTGGCGCGCACGCCGGCGGCGCAGGTCATCGATCTGACCCACGACGTGCATGTGCACTGGCCCGCTGAAGCAGGCTTCTGGCTGGCGCATTCCTATCAATATTTCCCGCCGGGTTCAGTGCATGTGGCGGTGGTCGACCCGGGCGTGGGCACGGAACGCAATATCATTGCCGTTGAATTCGCCGGACATGTTTTCCTGACCCCGGATAACGGACTGTTGCCGGACCATATGCTGGATACCGGCAGCCGAATATTCCGTCTCAGCGAAAACTGGCGCGCCACAACCGACTGGCCAAAACCCAGCAACACCTTCCACGGCCGCGACATCTTTGCGCCGCTGGCCGCCGATATCCTCGCCGGTCGCGTGCAACCGGCTGACATCGGGCCGCAAATTCGTGACGCCGTGCCCTCGTTACTCGAGGCGCCCGAGGTGCAGCCAAACAGTGTGCAGGGCAAGGTGATTACCATCGATCACTTCGGCAATCTCATTACCAATATCGATGCGCAGCTGATCGTCGATCTGGAGCAGCCCGTGGTGCAGACCGGCGGCCGTCAACTGACGCTGCAGGATACTTACGGACGCAGCCAGCCAGGCGACTTCCTGGCCCTGATCAATTCATTCGGTGTGCTGGAAATCGCGCGCGCAGAAGGCAGTGCAGCCGACGGCCTGGGACTCGGTCGCGGCGCACCCGTGACTGTCCGCAGCGAGTCATAGCGCCGGCACAGAACCACAGCAGCGCCTTCAAACCAGATCGCTTGCCAGCACGGAAATTGCGCGCGGCGCCCACTCGCGCCTAAGGCGCGTTGGGATCAACAGCCTGCAGCGCGGCTTTTTCCTGCTTGGCCCAGGAATCGCGCAGCGTAACCACGCGATTAAACACCGGCGCACCTGGCCGGGATTCTTCGCTGTCGGCAACGAAATAGCCACTGCGCTCAAACTGAAAACTGGCGCCGGCCTTGGCCTCGCCGAGCATCGGCTCCAGTTGCGCCTGCACTGTCGTCAGCGATGCCGGATTCAGAAACTCTTTGAAATCGCGCCCTGACTTGTCGGCATCCGGACGCGGTACAGTGAACAGGCGATCAAAAAGTCGCACTGGCGCCGCCACGGACGCATGCGCTGCTACCCAATGAATCGTGCCTTTGACCTTGCGGTCGGCCCCGGGTGCGCCATGTCGGGAATCGGCGTCGTAACTACAATGCACTTCCGTGATTTCGCCATCCGCATCTTTGATCACAGCTTCGCACTTAATGATGTATCCGTAGCGCAGGCGTACTTCACCGTCCGGCTTCAAACGGAAAAACTTGCGCGGCGGATCTTCCATGAAGTCGCCGCGCTCAATCCACAGCTCCCGGCCGAAAGGAATCTGCCGCTCGCCCATCTCGGCATTGCCGGGATGATTGGCGGCTGTCATCTGCTCGGTCTGGCCTTCGGGATAATTGATCAGCACCACTTTCAAGGGATCGAGCACGGCCATGGCCCGCGGCGCGCTGTCGTTGAGCTGCTCACGCACGGTAGTTTCCAGCGCGCCCATTTCGATCAGATTGTCTTTCTTGGTGATACCGACGCGGGCGCAAAACTCGCGCAGCGCAGCGGCGGGATAGCCACGCCGGCGCATGCCCGCGATGGTCGGCATGCGCGGATCGTCCCAGCCACTGACCTCGCCGCGCTCGATTAACTCGGCCAGCTTGCGTTTGCTGGTAATCATATAGGCGACGTTCAGCCGCGAGAACTCGATCTGACGGGGTCGTGCAGGTAACTCGAGGTTATCGAGGATCCAGTCGTACAGCGGCCGATGGTCCTCAAATTCCAGCGTACACAGGGAATGCGTTATGCCTTCCAGCGCATCGGAAATGGTGTGCGCAAAATCGTACATCGGATAAATACACCAGGCGTCGCCGGTACGCTGATGAGAAACATGACGAATGCGATACAGGGCCGGGTCGCGCAAATTCATATTCGGCGCGGCCATGTCGATCCTGGCACGCAGCACATGTTCGCCGTCGGCAAACTCGCCGGCGCGCATGCGGCGAAACAGATCGAGATTTTCCTGCACACTGCGATCGCGATACGGGCTGTTACGACCGGCTTGTGTCAGCGTGCCCCGATAGTCGCGAATCTCATCGGCGCTGAGACTATCGACGTAGGCTTTGCCCGCTTCTATCAAGGCCTCGGCGCAGGCATAAAATCGTTCGAAGTAGTCCGATGCATGGGTCAGGCGGTCGGCCCAGTCGAAACCCAGCCAGCGCACGTCGGCTTCGATGGCGTCGACAAAGTCCTGGTCTTCTTTAAGCGGATTGGTGTCGTCAAAGCGCAGGAAACAGCGACCCTGGTTCTCGGCGCAACACCAAAATTCAGGCAAATCGATTTGGCATGGCCAATATGCAGGTAGCCATTGGGCTCAGGCGGAAAGCGTGTGACCACCCCTTGCGGATGTTTTCCTGACGCCTGATCGTCGGCAATGATCTGGCGTATAAAATCCAGCCCGGCGGACGCTGCTGCGGAATCTTTACCGTCGTCAGCGCTCATCCGCTGACCTTCGGGCCGGGCACGTGATCCAGGCCTGTCTTCATATTCCTCGACAATGCGACGCTTTTTATACTTGGGCAGCATGAATCGAATCATCGCCTTGCGGCGCGTCAGCCATTCGATACTGGCGCCCTGTTTGGTATTGGCCAGCGCCTGCTCGGCCAGCCAGGGCGTTACGGTTTCTACTTTGTCGCCGAGGATATTCATAATGCGCTTGGACTTTGCCCACTTGGCCGGATCTTCATTGCGGGAGGAATAGACCAGCAGATCCGTCGGCACCATGCCGGGACTCAGCGAACCGATAAGCACGGGTGAGTCTTTATATTCCTTGGCAACAGAGGCGGTGAAATAATTTATCGCGCGCTTGGTCGCGCCGTAGACCGTCAGCCCCGGATTTGTCATGCCGTTGCTGCCGAAACCTTCGAAGGTATATATCTTGCCACCGCCCTGCGCGAGCATGCCCTGCAATGCGACCTGGGTGCCGTGGATCGTACCGCTAAGATTGGTATCCACCGTGGCCGCAATCTCCTCGCCGGGTACTTCCGCCAGCATCTGATGGGTCGGCGCCAGTGCCGCGTTATTGATCCAGATATCGACCCGGCCGAAGCGCGCAACGGCAGCATCCCATAAGGCCTGCAGTTGTTCCCGACTGCGCACGTCGCAAGGCTGGCCCAGTACCGCACCCAGCGGGGCCAGTTCGGCGAGCGCTTTGTCGACGGAGGCCTGGCTGCGACCGGTGATCACCACCTGGTGTCCGCGGGCCAGGAATTCCCGGGCCAGGCCCATGCCTATGCCACGGGTACTGCCGGTAACGACGATGGTCTGCATTTAGCTCTCCGCTGCTGATCTGCTGAAGTTGTTGCCTGGCGGCTGGCCGGGCGCGCGAAATGGTAATGGCTGCAAGGCCCGGCCGGTAGTGTCCAGGGGAATTAGGCGCGCACAGGCGTTCGATTCCGGAGAGCTCAGCGTTAATCAGAACCGTTTTGCGCCCCGCAAACGCAACCAACAGGCGGTCAACAAGCGGTTTACCGACCCTGCCCTTGCGTTGTTTATTTGCCACATGATTAATCAAACCTAGTGTTGCCGGGCAATTAGGCATAACATAAGCGCAACGTTGTGCAAAACCGCCATTACGTGGCGGCTGCGACAGCGACGAAATTAGGTAGGCTCGGTGGCCGTTAGGGGGCCGCTACTGACACGAGTCGAACGGGGAAGTCTTGTTGTAACTGTTGTGATTGCTGCGCAACTCACGAGTTAATTCAAAATTGTCCGGACAAGCGTCAATGGCCTGTAAGCAATTCAGACTACTCCACAGGGAGCAAGCAATGTCGTCAACATCAATTCGGGCGCTGTTACCCGGAATCATTACCGGCCTCGCCGTTGCCTTTACCGCAACGCCTTTGCTGCTGGCACCGGGTTCCGCCGCAGCGATGGAAGAAATCGTTACCACCGCACGTGGTCGCGCCGAGTCCCTGCAGGACGTTCCGGCCGCGGTCTCCGTCATCAGTGAAGACACCATTGATCAGAAAGGTATTCAGCGCGTCCAGGACTTCGTCGCGCTGGTTCCCGGCATGACCATTGTTGATACCGCCGAGGTGGCCGATACCCAGGTCAACATTCGCGGCATTAACGGTGCACGTGATGCCGAGATTA
>CAWKLL010000025.1:0-157782 GCA_963850255.1 uncultured Gammaproteobacteria bacterium | reverse complement strand
TGCCGCCTTCCCCTGGTTTTCGACGAAAAACAGGGTGAATCCCCTCATGTCTGCAATTCAGCGCGACATTTTTGGTCTTGATTGTCCGGTTTGGCGAATTATTGTTGCGCTGCGCCTGCAAAAGACTTATGCCGCCCGGAACCGTTTTGAAGGAGTTCCGACATGGCCCATGATGGACAGGACATGACGACACAAACCACCATTCTTCCCAATCTGCTGGCGTTAACCGCCGAAGCCGTCAAACCCGCCGAGGCGCTGTTGAAAACCGCCAAGGATCGCGTACGCGAGATGGTTTCGGTGGACGGTAGCGTGTCGGGGGCCTTGATCGAAGTACACCAGACCGCCGCGCATGGGCTGGCGTGGTTGGCGACCTATGTTGAGTCGCTGCGCGAGATGCAGGGGTGGGCGGAACGGTTACTGGCAGACGGCCGATTTGGCGAGATGGAGCAGTTGATCCACCAGATCGCGTTCGGCGAGTACCTTTGGCAGATCTATGGCGGCATCCCAATGAGCCAGGGCGAGATCATCCGCCTGCAGGACATTGGTCTGAGCCAGGACGCTCAACGCGCTTTGATGGAACCCGCCGTTATCTCATTGACGCAGAGCGGTAATTCACAAGCCGCGCGGATGCGCCTAGTGGAATTGATGCGGGGCAATGCGGGCCACGCGACGTTTGGCACCACGGGATTGGATGACGAACTGGAGATGATCCGCGACCAGTTCCGCCGCTTTGCCGACGACAAGGTCGTGCCCAACGCGCAAGCCTGGCACCTGAAAGACGAGCTGATCCCGATGGAGATCGTCGACGAGCTGGCAGAGATGGGCGTATTCGGCCTGACGATCCCGGAAAACCTGGGCGGTTTCGGACTATCTAAGGCGTCAATGGTCGTAGTTTCGGAAGAACTTTCAAGGGGTTACATAGGGGTAGGGTCTTTGGGGACCAGGTCCGAGATCGCCGCTGAATTGATCCTCTGCGGTGGCACGGATGAGCAGAAATCGCACTGGTTGCCGCGGATCGCAAGTGGGGAAATCCTTCCGACGGCGGTGTTTACAGAGCCTAATACAGGGTCTGATCTGGGTGCGCTGCGAACCCGCGCGGTGAAGACTGGGGATGACTACGAAGTGACCGGAAACAAGACCTGGATCACCCACGCTGCGCGGACGCATGTGATGACGTTGCTGGCGCGGACGGACCCGGAAAGCACTGATTATAAAGGGCTTTCCATGTTTCTGGCCGAAAAGATCCCGGGCACGGATGCGGACCCGTTTCCGACGCCCGGAATGACTGGAACCGAGATCGAGGTGCTGGGATATCGCGGTATGAAAGAGTACGAGCTGGGGTTCGACGGGTTCAAGGTTGGTGGCGGCAATCTGCTGGGTGGAGCCGAGGGTCAGGGGTTCAAACAGCTCATGCAAACCTTTGAATCTGCACGGATTCAAACCGCTGCGCGCGCTATTGGGGTCGCCCAGTCGGCGCTGGAGGTGGGGATGCAATATGCCATTGATCGCAAGCAATTTGGCAAGTCTCTGATCGAATTTCCGCGCGTTGCCGGAAAGCTGGCGATGATGGCCGTCGAGATCATGGTGGCGCGGCAGCTGACCTATTTTTCGGCCCGCGAAAAGGACGAGGATCGGCGCTGTGATCTGGAGGCCGGAATGGCAAAATTACTAGGCGCCAGAGTGGCTTGGGCCTGTGCAGATAACGCCTTGCAGATCCATGGCGGTAACGGTTTTGCGCTGGAATACAGCATAAGCCGCATCCTGTGCGATGCGCGGATTCTGAACATCTTTGAAGGTGCCGCGGAAATTCAGGCGCAGGTGATCGCGCGGCGGTTGCTGGGGTAGGCCCGAAACGGAAGGTTTTGGCGATTTTGTACAAATTGGGGTAACTTTTTGAGGTCCAAAACCCAATTTGTACAGAATCCTGTACAAGGTTTTCGGCCTCAAATCCTGCCGTCAGGGCCGTAACAGGCCCACTACCAGATCGCGGTCAAAGATCACGTCGTCGATCATCACACCCTGCGGGTCGCGATTGGTGATCGAGACGCCGGCGATATCCTCGACACCGGTGGTGCGCTGGAAGCCATAGCCGGCCAGCAGCCATTCCAGCTCGATTTCCAGGCGGTCGATCAGGCCGCCGTCACGACGATAGAATGCAACGGTCATCCGGCCCCTGGGGATGGCGACCTCGGCGAGCCTCACCACGGCCAGCGCCTGGCGCCGCTCCGGATCATGATCGGCGAGGGCACGAATCGCTTCAGCATCAAGACCAAATTTACGCGCTGCAGACAAGGGCATCTGCCGCCATTCAACTTCCACAGATCGCAGCGGCTCACCGCTGCGCACCAGATCCACCAGTTCGGCAACTACGGCGGCAGGGACACCCTTGTTCTCCTGGTTCAATTCACCGCCGCCCTGGTAGGCAAAGCTGGACCACAGCGACACCACCCGGCCCTTGCGATCGACGATCACACCATCTACATCGTTCGGACCATTAACCAGCGACAGTGTTTCCAGGTTTGTTTCGCGAAAACGCATGGTTCGTGACAGCGGAAACAATACCGGCTCGATGGAGGCTACTTCAGTGGCCTGATAAACCAGTTTATTGTCGCCGCGTAAACCCACAACCCACAGCAAGTCGCCCGGCCCGGGCAGTTCTTCGCGGAAACGCACTGCCTGCACGGGCGTATCGCCGAGCAGCGACGGATCGTAGCTAAGCAGCGTCAGGTTGTGACTGGGGTGCACAAAGGCGACACGCGCCGGAATTTCCAGTTCCCCGGCAAAGGTCAGGAAAACATCGCCCATGGCCTCGGGAACCGTGTTGCGATCTACCACCACGTAGCCACGTTCGGCATCCACCACTACGCCGGTGCCGTAATAGTGCCGCTCCGATACACCCGAAATGGTGTACGGCATATCGAAATTCACCAATACCAGGGAAGGCGCTACAGCGCGGGCACGGGGATCCTTTTGTTCGACAAATCTTGCGCTGCCAGACACGGGTGGCGCGGCTTCCGGGCCGTCGGCCAGGGCTCGGCAGGGCCAGGTGCCGAGGCCGTCGTCGCGCTTGCAGCGTTCCACCGGGAACCAGCGCCGGTCCATACGCATCAAACGCAATTTGCTGGCTGACGGTTCATCAAAACTGAAAAAGCGCACGGCCGCGCGCTCGCCATCGGGCAACTCGGCGAGTACCGCTTCCAGATCCTCCAGATCAGCTACGGGCTGATCATTCATGGCAACAATCACACTGCCACGCGGAATCGCCGCCGCTGACAGCACAAAGCCCGGGTTGGCGACATACAGCCCGGACACCTCACGATTCAGATGACGAGCCTGCTGATAGGACAGTTTATGCACCACAGCATCGCCGAACTGTATAAATTCATCGGGCGTCAGTGCATGCAGGTCCATGACCTCGAGTTCGACCGCCTGGCTGCTGCCGAAGCGCTCCACGCCAAGTGTCACCGACGCGCCGACGGCGTTGTCTAACACGTCGGCCAGGGGCACAAACTCGGTGACCAGCTGATCACCCACGCGGGTCAGGATGTCGCCAACCTTCAGACGACCATCGCCAACGCTACCGGGGATAATCTGCGCGACCACCAGCATGCCCGTCTGCTCGGGGAAAGCCGCGCGCACAGCCGCTTCGGTTTCGCTGCGCAAGCCAAGCCGCCGCAACTCGTCAAAGGCCTGCTGCACAAAGGTCACGCCCAGGCTGCCGCGGGTTACCGGAATCTGTTCCTGGAGTAATTTAAGGGTCCGCGCCACACGGTCCAGGGGCAGGAAAAAACTCGACGCCGCCTGGGCCGCACCGCCGGCATTCAGCGCGATGACGCGGCCCTGAATATCGATGACTGGCGAGCCTGACGAACCACCCGAGGTACCCGAAGCCGCCTGCAAATAAAAGGTATTGAAGTCGTTGTAGTTGCCAGGCCCGTATTCCGGCGCCTGGCGTCGCAGCCGCGCGATGGTGCCGGACAAAATTGAGAGCTGCTCGCCGGCGTCATTGCCAACCACCCGGATCTCTCGCCCCAGGCGCGCACCCTGCGGATAAAGGGGCAGTTCCGCCGGCTGGATGTAGCGCAGCGCCGCCGGATCGTAGCGATAGAAACCAAAGTCGTGCACCGGATCGCGATACACCGGCTGCAGATCCACTTCTTCCTGGTTGAGGAACAAAGCCTCGGCACGAACCGGCCCCGGCGTAACCACATGTCGATTGGTGAGGATCAGGCCGCGCTCTGCGTCAACCACAAAACCCGTCGCCTGGCTGGTCTGGTTCCAGTCGGTGTCGAAGGCGCGAGTGCTGTCCACCTTGATGGAAACCACGCCCGAGGAAATACGTTCCAGGGTGTTGCGCCATTCCGCCCGCTCACCTGACTGCGCCTGGGCGAACAAAGGCAGGCCCAGGCACAACAGCAAAATGCCGCGCGTGCGGCTGCAAGGTTTAGACATTCAGTGCATATCCAAATGATCGCTCAAAATCTTCGCCCAGGGATTCCAGGCCGAAGCAATGATTCTGCGTGCCGCGATGCTCAATCTTCCTTGCACCCATCAAGGAAGCCAGCCGGCCGATATCGGGCCATGACAATTCATGGCCAAGACCGTAGAGCAATCCGGCACGATAAGCGTCTCCGCAACCCGTGGGATCCTTGAGCGCATGAGCCTCAACGGCGGGAATAGCAATCTCCTGACCCTCGGTAAACACCGTAGAACCCTCACCGCCGCGCGTCACCACCAGGGCGCTCACATGGCTGGCAATCTCGGTCAGCTCCCAGCCGGTGCGCTCGCGCAGCAGCTGCCCTTCATAGTCGTTTACCGCCACCCAGCTGGCCTGATCAATAAACTGGCGCAAATCGTCACCGTCGAACATCGGCAACCCCTGCCCCGGATCAAACAGGAACGGAATTCCCGCCGCAACGAACTGCGCCGCATGCTCAAGCATGGCCTGGCGGCCATCGGGAGACACAATGCCGAGCTTAATACCGGCATCCGCAGGCACCTGGTTCACATGCGCATGATCCATGGCACCGGGATGAAAAGCCGTGATCTGGTTATCGTCCAGATCAGTGGTGATATAGGCTTGCGCCGTCAGGGTCTCGCCAATCTCGGTCAGGTAGCGCTGCTCAAGACCCTGTTGCTCGAACCGACGGCGATAGCTGTCGAAGTCCCGACCCACAGTGGCCATGACCAGGGGTTCCTCGCCCAGCAGTTTAAGGTTGTAAGCAATGTTGCCGGCGCAGCCGCCGAACTCCTGGCGCATCTCGGGCACCAGAAACGCCACGTTCAGGATATGAATCTGGTCAGCCAGAATATGCTCCTGGAACCGGCCTTCGAAGACCATGATGTTGTCGTAGGCGATGGAACCGCAAATAAGTACGGACATGGCAAGGTCTCCGGTGTGGGGGGCTCAGGCGCTGGCGCGCCAGGCGACGTCAAGTTGTTTGGCGGCGCGCACGTCATCCAGACGACGCACCGGCATGCTCACGGGCGCTTCTTTAATGGATTGCGGCTCAGACCTGGCCTGATCGCGAATCTCGATCATGGCCTGGGCAAAGGCATCCAGGTCGTCCCGCGTTTCGGTCTCCGTAGGCTCAATCAGCAGACACTCGGGCACCAGCAGCGGAAAGTAGGTGGTCGGAGCATGAAAACCCTTGTCGAGCAGGGCCTTTGCAACATCCATGGCGTTCACGCCGGTTTCGCGCGCCAGGTCTTTCATCGATACGATGAACTCGTGACTGGCGCGTCGCTCCGGGTAGGCCAGGCGAAAACCGGCATCAGCCAGTCGCCGCATCAGGTAATTGGCGTTCAGCGTAGCGTGATCAGCCACCCGACGCATGCCCTCGGCGCCGAGCAAACGCATGTAGATATAGGCGCGCAGCAGAATGCCCGCATTGCCCATAAAGGCTGACAGGCGGCCGATACTCTGCTCACGCTCCTGTTCATCGGCCCAGCGATAAGTGCCCTCGGACTCCACCACGATGGGCGCCGGCAGAAACGGCTCGAGACGCGGGCTGACGCCTACCGCACCGGCGCCCGGACCACCACCCCCGTGGGGCGTGGAAAAGGTCTTGTGCAAATTCATATGAATCGCGTCGAAGCCCATATCCCCGGGCAGGGCACGCCCGAGAATGGCATTCAGGTTGGCGCCGTCGTAGTAGAGCAACCCACCGGCGGCATGCACCAGTTCCGATATCTCGCTGATACGCCGCTCGAATACGCCCAGGGTCGAAGGATTGGTGAGCATGATGCCGGCCGTGCGCGGGCCGAGCACCGCGCGCAACGCGTCCATATCCACATCACCGTTGGGCGCCGTCGGAATTTCCTTAACGACGCATCCGCACATGGTTGCGGTCGCCGGATTAGTACCGTGGGCCGCGTCCGGCACAATAATCTCATTGCGATCATGGTCACCGCGCGAACGATGGTAGGCCATGATCATCGCCACCCCGGCAAACTCGCCCTGGGCGCCGGCCATCGGCGTCAGCGATACCGCATGCATACCGGTCACCGCACGCAGCATTTCCTGCAACTCAAACATGCTGCGCATGAAACCCTGTCCGCGGGCAGCCGGCGACAGCGGATGGCGCCCGGCAAAACCCGGCAGCATGGCCAGCCGATTACAAATCTTCGGGTTGTATTTCATCGTGCACGAACCCAGCGGGTAGAAGTGCGTGTCGATGGAGAAATTACGCTGCGACAAGCGGGTGTAATGTCGCACGACCTGTAATTCCGAGACTTCCGGCAATGCCGGCGGCGCCTGACGCAGCTGCGACGCCGGGAGATCCAGAGAGCCACTGACGGCCGGGGCATGCGAAGGCGCGCGACGGCCCGGGCGCGAGAGTTCGAAAATCAAAGCTTCGGTAGTCATGATAGAACCTCAGGCAGCACGGCTGCTGCGCAGCGCATTGGCCAATGCTGCCGAATAGGCAGCTATTTCCTGCTCACTGCGCATTTCCGTGGCACAGACCAGCAGGCTGTGACCCAGTTCAGGATATTCCGCGCTCAGGTCGTAGCCGCCGAGGAAACCCTGCTCAACCAGGCTTTGCAGGATCGGCGCCAGTGGCCGTTCAAACTGAAGGACCGCCTCATGAAAAAACTCCGGGTACAACAGCCGCACACCATCCAGCTGGTCAAGACTGGCGGCTAGCTGACGAGTATTGCTATGGCAGGCGATGGCCGTACGACGCAGACCCTCGGCGCCGAGCAGCGTGAGGTGAATGGTCGCAGCAGTCACCATCAGACCCTGATTGGTACAAATGTTGGAGGTCGCCTTGCTGCGGCGAATATGTTGCTCTCGCGCCTGCAGGGTCAGAGTAAAACCGGGCTCGCCGTCCAGGTCGACGGTGCGCCCGACAATCCGACCGGGCATTTGCCGCACCAGGCTTTGACGACAAACCATATAGCCAAAATAGGGCCCGCCGGACGACATCGGTATACCCAGCGGCTGACCTTCGCCACAGGCAATATCAGCGCCCGCCTCGCCCCACTCGCCGGGCGGCTTTAACACGGCCAGGCTGAGCGGATTGCAGACGGCGATCACCAGCATGTCGCGCTGCCTGGCCCAGTTGCTGAGCGCATCCGCATCTTCCAGGGTGCCGAGAAAAGTCGGCTGTTGCAGGGCCAGCGCAGCGAAGGAATCGGTCTCAAAGCCGGCCAGTTCCGCGAGATCAACGCGGCCGTCACACTGCGGCAACTCCACCAGCTCGATACCCTGACCCGATAGCAAAGCCTCGGCGACACGCCGATAGGCCGGACTCATGCCGCGACTGACCAGAATTCGCCGCGAGCGCTGTTTGCGGTTGGCGCGCACCGCCATCAGGCAGGCCTCGGCGAAAGCCGTGGCGCCGTCATAAAGTGAAGCATTGGAAATATCCATGCCGGTGAGCGACGCCATCATGGACTGGTATTCATAGATCAGCTGCAGGGTGCCCTGGCTGGCTTCAGCCTGGTAGGGCGTGTAGGCACTGTAGAACTCGCCGCGGCTGGCAATATCCCAAACGGCCGCGGGAATATAGTGGTCGTAAGCACCGGCGCCGATAAAACAGGTCAGACCGGAATCCTCGGCGGCACGCTGCTGCATCAGGACCGCCACCTGTGCCTCACTCAGTCCGGCAGGCACTCCGGCCAGCGTGTCTATACGCAGGCTGGCCGGAATTTCATCGAATAAATCATCGATGCTGCCGACGCCGATGCTGGCCAGCATCTCTGCGCGTTCCTGGTCCGTATGGGGGATATAAGGCATGGCTGGGAACTCCCGCTCAGTCTGTCTCGGCCGCGACGAAATGCTGATAAGCCTCGGCGTCCATCATTTCCTCCAGTTCCGTCGCATTCTCCGGGCGAATCCTTACCAGCCAGCCGTCGTCGTAAGGGCTGCTGTTGACGCGCTCGGGTTCAGCATCAAGTTCCGCATTGACTGCGGCAACTTCTCCGCTGATCGGTGCATAAACATCCGATGCGGCCTTGACCGATTCAACCACCGCACAGGCATCGCCCGGAACCAGCGTCTGCTCGCTCTCCGGCAATTCGACGTAGACCAGTTCGCCCAGCGCCTGCTGAGCATGATCGGTGATGCCAATGGTCACCAGCCCGTCGTCGTCCAATCGAACCCATTCATGGTCACGCGTGTATTTGAGATTGGAAGGAATTTCACTCATGGATTGCTCCGCCGCATGCGGCAATTGTTTTAGAGATCGGTCAGTACTTGACCGTTGCGAACGAATCGCGGTTTTACGACCCGGGCACGCCGGCGGGCCGCGCGAATTTCTACTTCAACTTCTGCACCGCTATCGACCGGGATCCGGGCCAGTGCAATAGAGCGTTCCAGGGTGGGCGAAAAACCACCACTGGTCACCAGGCCGTCTCCGGCCGACGTCAACACGCGCTGGCCAGCGCGAATAATACCGCGGTCTTCCAGCAACAGACCGACGCTGCGCAGCTTAATACCTGCCTCGCGTTCGCTGACCAAGGCTGAACGGCCATTGAAGCCACGCTCATCAGGCTCCCAGGCAACGGTCCAGCCGAGGCCGGAAACCAGCGGGCTGTGCTGCTCATCCAGATCCTGCCCATAGAGCGGCAGACCGGCTTCCAGCCGCAGGGTATCGCGGGCACCCAGCCCGCAAGCCATGGCGCCGGACTCGATCAGCGCATCCCAATAAACACGGCCCGCGGCGCTGTCGTCGAATACCAGTTCGTAGCCGTCTTCCCCCGTGTAACCGGTACGCGCAACAAAGACGCCGTCGGCTTCTACCGCTTCAAAAGACTTCAGCCGGCTGGCGGCGGCCGGCAAAGAACCCGGCAACAGCGGGCCGGCCAGCGCGCGTGCCTGCGGGCCCTGGACCGCCAGCATCACCGCATCGCGACGCTCTGCAAGTATCACATCCTGACCCGTGCACTGCGCATGCATCCAGGCAAGATCCTTGTCACGCGTGGCCGCGTTTACAACCACACGAAAAGCATCGCCACTGCGCCGATAAGCAATCAGGTCATCGATCACGCCACCCTGATCATTCAACATGCAGCTGTACAGACCCTGACCGGCTTCAGCACGCCGCGCTATATCATTGGCCAGCAGCTGCCGCAGCCAGTTTTCTGCGTCGCTGCCGCTGACATCCACAACGGTCATATGCGACACATCGAAAACGCCGGCACGCCGGCGCACGGCATGATGCTCGTCCAGCTGGGATCCGTAGTGCAGCGGCATATCCCAGCCGCCGAAATCCACCATTCGGGCACCCGCCTCACGATGACGGGCGTTGAGGGCAGTAATTTGTGGCATTCGCGAGTCTCCGACAGCAGCAAAGCAGGCGACTGCCTGCTGCCCCTCTGTCCTGAGACCTGAGAGATTGGGAGACGACAGAACGACGTTTCCGCACCCCTTCGGTGGACCCTTAAGGGTCGCTCTCCAGAGCCAATCCGGGTCTGCGGTCCATTTGCCTGAGCGTTTCCGGGCGAGTTGCGCCTTCGGCGGTCGCCCTCTGGCGACTCTCTCCCGCGGACCCGTAAGATTGAACGTGGATTTTAGCCCATCAACCCGGAAGCGGGGAAATCAAATTTTGCTGCGGAAAACCTGGCGCGAAAAAGCGACCCGGGCAGCAGGGTCACGCGGCGTTGATTCCTCATTAATACGCGCGAACCGGTGCCGCAGACCCACCTGGTTAGCAATCTGGATCGCCAGCCCGGGTCGGGCGTTCAACTCAAGGATCAGCGGGCCGAGGGATTCATCGAGCACCAGATCCACGCCCATATACCCCAGCCCGGTTAACTCGTAACAGCGTGCAGCCAGGTTCAGCAGCAGCTCCCATTGCGGCACCTGCAAGCCGGTGACCAATTCACCGGTATCGGGATGTTCATCGATGGAATGATCGTGCATTACGCCGTATTTAGTCAGCCCGGTATCCAGCGCCACACCGGTGCCTATGGCACCGAGGTGCAAATTGGCCTTGCCATCGGAGGCGCGCGTAGGCAATCGCAACATGGCAATCGCCGGGTAGCCGCGAAACACCAGTACGCGCACATCAGGCACGCCACGATAAGACACCGCAGAGAACACCGGATCGGCTTGCACGCAATACTCGATCATGGCCCGGTCACGATTTCCACCCAGGCTATAGCGACCACTGATGATGTTGGTGACGTGATAACTGAGAGCCGATGCGCTGATAAATTCTCCGTTACCCAGACGGTAGACACCCTGCCGACGGGCGCTCTTGCCGCGCACAATGAGAATACCGTCACCGCCGGATCCCTGTGCCGGCTTGATGACAAATTCATCTCGCCCGGCAACTATGTCTGGCAGCGCGCGGGTATCTCGTGGCGTAGCAATCACCCCGTAAAGTTCGGGCACCGCGATACCGGCGGCCAGGGCGAGTTTTTTGGTCTGCAGCTTGTCATCCACCAGCGGATACAGGCGCCTGGGGTTATAACGCTGGATCAAGTCGCAGTTGCGCTCGTTCATGCCAAGCACGCCCTGGCTGCGCAAACGTAAAGCAGAAGCAAACATCAGTTAGCCGTTCCAGAGCCGGTGAAATCGCGAAAACGAAAAAGCTCAGAGAGCCTGTAACCCGTGTAGCGACCGATCAGTAAAGTTAGCGCAAGCACAATCAATAAGGATTCTGGAAACACAAACACCAGGTGTTTGGCGATCTCCAGATCCATTACCGTGAATGCCACGGTAGCGACCAGCAAGGAACCCAGGCCCTGCTGGAGAGCTTCGCTGCCACCGCGCTCTTCCCACACAGTGGACATGCGTTCGATGGTCATCGCCAGAATTACCATGGGGAACAGGGCCACCGACAAACCGCTGTCCAGGCCAAGCCGATTACTGATCACGCTGACTGCCAGCATCAACAAAACCACGATGATCAGCACAGCGCTCAGGCGCGGCACGGCCAGCAGGCGCAGGCGCTCGAGATAGAAACGAAAGCCCAGGCCGAGAGCGACCAGGGTAGAAAACAATGCAATGCCCCATAACAAACGCGTTTCCCGGAACGCCAGGGCTATCAGCACCGGCATGAAGGTGCCGAAAGTTTGCACGCCCACGATATTGCGCAGCAGCGCGACGCAAAACGCGCCCAGCGGCACCAGCAGCAGCACGGCATAAACGGCCTGGGTTTGAATCGGCAGCGAGAACAACGACAAATTGGCTAACTGGCCATCGCGCTCGCGTGAGCGTTGCTGCGCGAGACTAACGGGATCCGCCAGACTTTCCGTGACAGACAGGCGCAACTCAAGGTCACTGCCACCATCCAGCGTCGCCACGTCGTCACTGCCGCTGTACCAGAGCAGAAAATTATCCGGCAGACCCTGCTCGCCACTGACGGGATCAAAATAAATCCAGCGGGTGCCGTCGTGCACCATTAACCAGGGCACCAGTTGAGCCCGGCGCGTCTGATCCTGCAACAGTACGCCACGAATCAGGCGCGAGGGGATTAACGCCGCCGCCAGCAAGGTGGTGGCGGTTTCCGCGATATCCAGAGAATCCGGTGCCGGCCCCAGCAATAAGTCGACATTCTCGTCACCGCCACTACCCAGCCGACCAAGTAGTTCCTGCGCAAAGCTGGCCGGATCGGCCGACTTGCGGCCAACCTCTTCCACCAGCATGGCGGCTGCCGTCGCAAAGGGTTCTGCGAGAATCGGTGAACTGGGAAACGGCGGCGTGGTGTCGTCTTCGATGCGGCCGGGATCTTTGTAGAGTACGGCGCGATAGTAAAGTTTCTGAGCACCGCGCGCCCGGCGCCGGGCCCATTGAACTTCACGCCCGCCATCGACGTAGCGCGGCCGCGCACCAAAGCCGCGCGAGACAAAGTTCTCGTCGAGGATCGCGAAACCCGGCGTCAGGCCAGGAATATAGGCGGATAACTTGATCGGCCCTGGCCCGGCGTCGAAACTCAAAGTCGCTTCTACAGTCCAGACGGTGGCGCTGGCGCTTGGCAGCAATGGAAACCCCAGCACTCGCCACTTATAGAACATCAGCGAACCGCCGGCTGCGATGAGCAAAATCGCCAGCAGTAAAACCTGCGTTTGTCGTCCCTGCATGATCAGTGACGCAGCCAGCTCAGCTGGCTGGCCCGCTGGCCTAGCGCGTGCTCGGCCAACTCGCGCTTGAGCGGCGAAAAGCGCTGCACAAGGCCCAGACCGCGAGCCGCAAAAGTCGCGGTTCCCGGCGAGCCGCGGCTAAACAGGCTATTTAATATGTCCATACCACCAAGCGTAGCGAGATTGTCGCCCTTGCGCCGCCTTTGATAGCGACCGAGAGGCCGCAGATCGCCCGGATCGGAGCCGGGCTGACGCAGGTGAGAAACCAGTTCGTCGGCCAGGACAGCGGCATCCAGCATGCCCAGATTGACACCCTGCCCGGCCAGTGGGTGGATCTGATGAGCCGCATCGCCCAGCAAGGCACAGCGTTCCTGCACATAGCGTTGCGCATGCGCGGCCGCCAGGGGAAAAGCGCGCGCAGGCTCGCTGACCGTGATCTCGCCGAGTTGCTGCTGACTGGCGACGGTCAGTTGCTGGCCGAGCGCGTGTGCATCCAAAGCCAAAAGCGCTTCGGCCTGGGCATCAGGGCAAGACCAGACAATGGAGCTGCGGCCGTCGGCCAGGGGCAGAAAGGCCAATGGACCGTCGGGCAGAAAGCGTTGCCAGGCGGTTTGCGCATGCGGCTTTTCCGTCTGCACGTGAGTAACCAGACCGCGCTGCCCGTAGGCCCGCCAGCCATTCTCGATAGCCAGGGATTGGCGCACCCAGGAAGATGCGCCGTCGGCGCCTACCAGCAGGCGCGTCTGCAACACGCGGTCGTCGTGCAGGGTCAAGTCAACAGCATCGGAACCAATGGCCAGCGCGGCTGGTGCTGCGGCGGTAATCATCTGCACGCCGGCCGCCGCGGCGGATTGCCACAGCGCATGACGCAACAAGTCGTTCTCAACGATGTGGCCCAGTTCACTCAGGCCCTGTTCGGCCGCATCAAAAATCAGGCGCTCCGCTGCACCGGCCTGTGCATCGCGCCACACAACCATCCGTTGGTAAGGACTCAGACGTTGCGCCGGCAGCTGCGCCCAGACGTCGCAATATTCGAGCATCTCGCGGGAAGCCGGAGAAAGCGCCGAAACCCGCAAGCCGATGCGCTCAGTCGGTGCTGCGGGCGACTGACGATCGAGCACCGCGATACGCAAAGCAGCCGTCGGACTCAGCGCGGTAACCAGTCGTGCGAACAGCAGGCCAACGAGACCGCCGCCCACCACCACCATGTCCCACTGGCTGCGCTGGCTCATAGCCGCAAGCCTCGCGACAGGCGGGTCAGCCGGCCACCCAATCCCATGGTGTGCCGGGCCAGACTTCGCTTGGCACCCGGCAGCAAATCAAATAGCGCCAGGCTTAGACCCCGTGCGGTGCCAGCGCCAACTTGCTGCAAATCAAACAGACGCACCAGGCCATCGGTAAAAGCCACGACCTTGCGCTGGTCGCTGCGCCGCCAGGCTGCGTAATCGGACAGCATGTGCGCGTCACCGGGGTCTGCAGCGCCGCGGCGAAGCACATCAGCCAGGCATTCGGCCAGGGTAGCAACGTCGCGCAAGCCGAGGTTATAGCCCTGTCCGGCCACCGGGTGCAGACCGTGTGCGGCATTGCCGATGATTGCCGCACGCGGTGCGGTCATCTGTTCACTGGTGGTGAGTGCCAGCGGGTAGGCGCTGCGTTGACCGACACGCAGAATCCGTCCCAGTCGAAAGCCAAAAGTATCCTGCAATAAGCCGACAAATTCCGTGTCGGACATAGCCAGAACCGATTCCACTTGCCGGCTATGACGACTCAACACAAACACATAGCGGTCATCGCTGGCCGGTAATATGGCCATTGGCCCGTCAGCCGTAAACCGCTCGAAGGCGGTAACACGATCACCGGGCTCGCTAACTTTAAGGGTGCCGATAATGGCGCTCTGGTTATACGGTCGCTCCTGGCAGGCGACCCCCAGGGCTGCGCGCAGGCGGGAACGCGCGCCGTCAGCAACCACCAGCAGGCGCGCCTGGATAGTCTGCTCACCGTCACCAATACGCAGATCCAGCTCGCTGGCCTCTGCGCCGGGCCGTGCCGCCAGAATTTCTCCCGGACTGATCAGCTGAATATTGTCGGCGGCCGCCAGTCGATCCCACAAAACCTGACCCAGACGCCGGTTTTCCAGCACATAGCCCAGGCTGTCCACGCCCTGCTCGCCGGCGTCGATTACCGCGCTGCCAAAACGGCCTTGTTCTGAAATGTGTATCCGTCTAATCGGCGCCGCAAACTCGGCAACCTCGGCCCATACGCCAAGGCTGCTTAGAATTCGCTGACTGCTGCGCGACAACGCCGTGGTGCGCAAGTCGAAGCTTGGCTGTGCAGCGCTGGCGAAAGGAAAGGGTTCCACCACGGCAATGCTCAGCGGCAACTCCGCCAGGGCACAGGCCAGGCTGGCGCCGACCATGCCGCCACCGGCAACAACCACATCGTAGCGGCGTGCGTTCACAGTCCGTTCACGCGGCAATGTCACTACCGACACAGGCTTCGATCTCATCAGCAGTGCGCGGCAGTCCCGGGGTCAGCAACTCGTGACCGTCGCGGGTGACCAGCACGTCATCCTCGATGCGCACGCCAATGCCCCACCAACTTTTCGGCGCAAAGCGACTGCCCGGCGGAATATAAATGCCTGGCTCTACAGTCAGCGTCATCCCGGGCTCCAGCAGCCGCCATTGCTCAGCGATTTTATAGTCGCCCACATCGTGCACATCCATACCCAGCCAGTGGCCGGTTCGATGCATGAAAAACGGCCGGTAGGCCTGCTCCTTGATGAGCTTGTTCAGATTGCCCTTTATGAGGCCTTCGCTGCGCAGGCCGCGCACGATGGCCCGGCGCGCTGCTTCGTGCGGAGCATTCCAGTGATTGCCGGGCCGTACCGCTGCCAGCGCCGCGTCCTGAGCCTCCAGGACGATTTCATAAATGGCGCGCTGCTGCGGGGTAAACCGACCATTCACCGGGAACGTTCGCGTGATATCCGACGCGTAGTAGTCGAACTCGCAGCCGGCATCGATCAACAGCAGGTCACCATCCTCAAGCTGGCGGTTATTCGAATGATAGTGGAGCACGCAACTATTCGGTCCTGAACCCACGATGGGCAGATAAGCCAGGCGCGCCCCATGCTCGCGAAACTCATGCGCGAACTCAGCTTCAATCTGATACTCGAACAGGCCTGGGCGACAACGCGCCATCGCGCGTTTGTGCGCTGCCACGGAAATCCTCGCAGCGCGGCGCATGGCAGTGATCTCTGCGCGGCTCTTGAACAGGCGCAAGTCATGCAGCAAATGATCAAGTGCGATGAACTCGTCTGGCGTGTGGGTACCCCCGCCACGCTCGCGCAGCGCCGCGACCCAGCTAATCAGGTGCTGATCGAAGTCCGCGTCCATGCCGATGTTGTAGTAGACCCGCTCGCACTGTTCGATGATGCCGGGGAGAATTTCGTCAATATCGGCGATCGGGTAAGCATCGTCCGCGCCGTAGTGTGTAACTGCGCCCTCGGGTCCGGCACGGGCCCCATCCCAGGCTTCACGCTCGGGATCGCGATCGCGACAAAACAACAAGAACTCGCCATTCGGACGGCCTGGCGCGAGTACCAAAACGGCCTCCGGTTCAGCAAAGCCCGTCAGATAGTAAAAGTCGCTTTCCTGCCGAAACAAATATTGCACATCGCGATTGCGTGTTTTTGCCGTTGCCGATGGCAGCACGGCCACGGCCCCCTTGCCGAGCATGCGCATGAGCTGACGGCGGCGACGTTGAAACTCTTTCGGGCTCATAAAGGTTCAGTGTGTCTTGACAGGGCGGGGCTTATCTCGGAATGGCTGCAGCTCCTCAAAGACCAGCTGGGCGCTGACCCTGACGAACTCGACCAGCTCTGCGTAGGCAGCTTCAGCCTCTTCCTCATTATCATCCGATTCGAAACCTGCCCGCGTAATTTCGCTGAAATCTTTGACGATCTCACCGGTGCTGCCTTCAGTCAGTATGCTGTCATCACTGGCGCTGCTGCCAAGGCCATGCAGAAACCCTTGGCACCAGTGCGCCAATGCTTCAGCGCGCAGGGCAAGTTCTGCATCATCGTGCGGCAGCGCCAGCTGCAAACTCATGTCGCCGTCATCCAGGGCCGCCAGGCTGCGACCGGCGATGGCTATCAGCGGCTCCTCGGCGAGTTTGACCGTGCTGGCCGGCGCATCTGCATCGGCCAGCGCCTGCATAACCCAGGCCTGGCCAGCTTCCATGCCCATGACGCAGGCCAGACCGCAGAGTTGACCATGCAACTCGCCGGGATCGCCCATCGCACCGGCTAAATCCAGCGCTTCTGATAATTGCTCAAAATTCACGTCGCTCATGGGGAAATCCAGTGCAGCAAAGGTTTTTGCGCCGCCGGAGGCGGAAGCGGCGTATCCTAGCACCCACCCGCTAGAGCGGATATTTGACCGCAAGCGCCAGCAGAACCTATATTTTCACTATGTCAGATTCATTAGAAAAGACCTTCGGCAAGGAATTACAGCGCCTGGAGCGCCGTCTCGACGAGCTGGTAGTCATTACCGGCCAGCTCAAAGAAGAGAATCGCTCGCTCAAACAGCGTCAGGACAACCTGATTGCGGAGCGCGCAACCTTGCTACAGAAGAACGAGCAGGTCCGCGCCCGCGTGGAAGCCATGATCGGCCGCCTTAAGGCCATGGAGCAGAGTTCATGACCGAAATGTTCGCCCACGTGAGCGTGAAAATCCTGGAAAAGGAATACCAGATTTCCTGCCCGGCTGACGAGCGCAAGTCTCTGCTTGATTCCGCCGAGATGCTGAACGCCAAAATGCGCGAAATTCGCGACAGCGGCAAAGTCGTGGGACTGGATCGAATAGCCGTAATGGCCGCCCTGAATATGGCCAGCGAGCTGATCGGCGCGCGCAATACCGAGGACGCGCTGGAAACCGACGCCAAAGGCAAAATCATCGAAATGCGCGAGCGCGTGGAGACGATGCTGCAAAAGGGTCGCCAGCTCGAACTCTAAGCCTCTCGTCCGGCATTCAAAACCCGGAACGCTGTCGCTCCCGACGGCTTCGCCGCAGGCTATAATTGGATCAGGGTGCCTCCTGCGGTGTTCGAGACTGGCCCGGTAGTCTTTCGACCCTAAATCACCATCTAGGGGTCGCTGACTGTGGCGGTATTGTGCAGAACCGTCTAAGTGCGGATAGCCTGCGCTGTCACGTCTGACCCCACCTACCGCTCTGGTTCGAGAGCGACGGCTAATTACGGCACAGGCGGGAGGCACCTTCTTTTCGGGATTCTGCATGACGCCAGAACAAATTCGCCGAAAGATGATCCGGCAACGCCGCGACGTCTCCCACGTCTTGCTCCGCGATAACAGCACAGCGATTGCACGCAGTCTTTGGCAGCTGCCAGTGATGCGCAGAGCTGGTCGAATCGCAGCCTATCAGGCCTTTGGCGGCGAAATCGATTGCGCACCGTTAATCAAGCGGGCCAGGGCCGCCGGGCGCGAATTGTTCCTGCCTGTCCTGCATCGGGGCGCGCTGCGCTTCGCCCCGTTCACGCCCTCCGCTACCTTAATAAGGAACCGTTTCGGTATTGATGAGCCCGCTGTTGCGCCTGCTCATCAGCGTTCGGGCTTTTCTCTTGATGTTGTACTAACGCCACTAGTCGCCTTCGATTTAAGCGGCAACCGGCTTGGCATGGGCGGTGGCTACTACGATCGAAGCTTTGCGTTTCGCCGCCAACAGCAGGCCTGGCGCAGACCTTTATTGATCGGCTTGGCTCATGAGTTCCAACTAATCGAAACTTTGCACGCCGAGCCCTGGGACATACCACTAGATATCGCGGTTACAGAAACACGGGTCTACACCTTCTAGTTTTTCTTCAACACTTCTCGCAAGACAGTATTTTTTGCTCGCAAACCCCTGTACGGGGTGAATAAACTGATAACGGCGTCACCCTGCATTTGCTGGTATTTTGGATACGTTTATATATACTCGGCCCGGTTATACCCCGACACGGAGACTGAGAATGGCAAGTAGAAAAAAGACTACACGCAAGAAGGCTGCCAAAAAGAAGGTAGCTAAACGGAAGGTCGCTAAGCGTCCGGCGAAGAGAAAAGTCGCCAAGCGCAAGACCAAGAAAAAGGTCGCAAAGCGTAAGACCAAGAAAAAAGTAACCAAGCGTAAGGCGAAAAAGAAAGTAGCCAAGCGTAAGACCAAGAAAAAAGTAGCCAAGCGTAAGACGAAGCGCAAAGCGAAAAAGAAAGTAGCCAAGCGTAAGACGAAGCGCAAAGCGAAAAAGAAAGTAGCCAAGCGTAAGACGAAGCGTAAGGCGAAAAAGAAAGTAGCCAAGCGTAAGACGAAGCGTAAGGCTAAGAAGAAAGTAGCTAAGCGTAAGGCGAAAAAGAAAGTCGCCAAGCGTAAGACGAAGAAAAAGGCATCGCGCAAGAAAGCCTCCAGGAGGCGCTAGCGCTGGCCTCCAGGCCCTTTAAAGGCCTGGCAAACGGAAACGTGCCCGCTTCGGCGGGCACGTTTTTTTTCGCCTGCAGATAGCCCACCCGGCTATAATCGCCGCCGAGCGCAGCCCTCGGAGGGAGGGAAATGAGCCAATCTGATAAAAAGCGCCGGGCCGCCGATAAGGCCCTGGAATTCATCCAGCCAGGCACCGTTCTGGGCGTGGGAACCGGATCGACGGTGAACCGCTTGATCGATGCCCTGCCGGACATCACAGATCGCATCGCTGCGGTAGTGGCCAGCTCAAGGGCAACGGAAGCCAGGCTGCGAGCCAGGGGTTTTGAGGTCTCGGAGCTGGACGAGACCGGCGACCTCGACCTTTATATTGACGGCGCTGATGAGGCCAATAAGCACTTCCACCTGATCAAGGGCGGCGGCGGCGCACTCACCCGCGAAAAGATTCTCGCCGCGGCCGCGAGGAAATTCGTCTGCATCATCGATGATTCGAAATGGGTCGCCACGCTGGGCGCGTTCCCCCTGCCCATTGAGGTAGTCCCCATGGCTGCCAGTTTTGCCGCCCGCCAATTCGTCCGCGCTCGGGGTCGTCCGGTTCTCCGCGAAGACTATCTGACTGACAATGGCAATTGCATCATCGACGTCCATGATCTGCGCATTACCAACCCGCCGGAATTGGAACAACGCTTCAACCAGATCCCGGGCGTGGTCACCGTGGGTATATTTGCCCAGCGCCCTGCCGATGTAATCCTGATGGCCGGCGATACCGAGGTACGTGAGATGAGCCGAATCTAGGCGAAAACCTGTTTGCCCGGCCCGAAACCCACCAGGATCCGCCGACGCAGGCGCTTCCCAGCCACTTAAACAAAAATGCCCGCTTATCGCGGGCATTTTTGTTTAAGTGGCTGGGGGACCAGGATTCGAACCTGGGTTGGCGGAGTCAGAGTCCGCAGTCCTACCGCTAGACGATCCCCCAATTGAGGGCGCTGATTATAACCCCGGGCCAGCCAGGGTTACGCCGTGATCGAAGTCGCGGATCAGCGTTTGGAGTACTGGGTGGCGCGACGCGCTTTGCGCAAACCGACCTTTTTACGCTCCACTTCACGAGCGTCGCGGGTAACGTAGCCGGCCTGGCGCAGAGCCGGGCGAAGGCTTTCGTCATATTCCATCAGGGCGCGCGTCAAGCCATGACGAATAGCGCCAGCCTGGCCCGTGGTACCACCACCTCTGACATTGACGGTGACATCAAAATTTTCCTGCATTGCGACCAGTTCCAGCGGCTGCCGCACGATCATGCGCGCAGTCTTACGGCCGAAGAACTTGTCCAGCTCAACCGAATTGACGGTGATCTTGCCGCTGCCAGGTCGCAGATAGACTCGCGCCGTGGCTGTTTTACGACGGCCGGTGCCGTTATTTGCCGCTGTGCTCATGCATTCCTCACTCAGATTTCCAGGGGCTGGGGCTGCTGCGCCGTGTGCTGATGTTCAGCGTCGGGATAAACCCGCAACTTCTTCAGCATGGCAGTGCCGAGTTTATTCTTCGGCAACATACCCTTCACCGCGTTGGTGATAACCCACTCGGGGGACTTGGCCAGCATCGTCTCGAGATTGGCAGACTTCAGGTTGCCGATGTATCCCGTGTGATGGTGATACATCTTGTCCTTAAGTTTGTTGCCCGTCACGCGAATCTGGGCCGCATTGACCACCACGATGTAATCGCCGGTATCCACGTGCGGTGTGAACTCGGGCTTGTGCTTGCCGCGCAGACGGCTGGCCAATTCAGTAGCCAGACGACCCAGGGTCTTGCCGCTGGCGTCGACGACGTACCAGTCACGCTTTACGTCCTGCGGCTTGGCAGAAAAAGTGCTCATGCTATCCATACCAGTTAAAAACCGCGGGATGGCCCGCGGTCGAAGGGGCAGCAATATTACTGGCGCGCCCGCAGTTTTTCAATCAAATCCGAGCCTTGGCTACTTGCCGAAGGCGTAATCCAGGTTGATGGCCAGCCAGGTGTCCGTCTCCTCGGTGCCTGGCAACACATCGCTGTTGTTCTTGATGGTGTACGACAGCGCCAGCCCGACGGGGCCGGCAATGCTGGCGCGCAGCTCGGTCACGGATTCCAGGAAAGTGTTGCTGGAAGCGATGTTCACGGCTATTCGCTGCCCAAACTGGGCATTTTCGGAGATGTTCCACGTATAGTCGCCGGAAAGCCGGGTCGTAAACTCGTCCTCCGAAGTGCCGTCTGCGCGCTCATTCTGGCCCAGACCCAGGCCAATCTCGCCATTTAACAGGTGTTTATCGCTAATGATAAAACGTCGTCCGATGCCGGCCAGCTGAAAGGATTGCTCGACAAACGCGCCGAAGCGGTCTTTGTTGTAGTCCAGCAGGCCAAAGCCATAGGTCCGCTCGGTGAAGTCATAATTGAGCGTATAGCTCAGTTTGTAGGCTTCTGCCGCGGTAACGCCCTCCTCACTCCTGCCAACGGCTCGACCGAACAGGGAATGGTGCCACTTGTCCTTGTCGAAGCGCAGTTCGCCCTCGGCATTGGTAGTGGTACTTTCCGTGTTGCCGGTAATGCCCAGGAAGCCGATACCGAGATTGCCGGACCATGGACCCTTGGGCGCTTCTTCCTGCTGGGCCCAGGCCTGGGAAAGGCAGACAAAAAACAGGCTGATGGCCAGAAAAATACTACGTTGCATGATAATGAACTCCGGGAAGCGCTTTAGTGGCTATTGTTAGCCTGATCTCAGACCAGGCTGTTGCTGCGGGTGCGACGAAACGCGGAATCATACGGATAATGAGTGGAAAATCCACGGCTGATTTAACCGCCCACGAGCGAGGAAACGCATGAAATCCCTGGTAGACAAAGTCATTGGCGAGCTGGATGTGGCCTTGCGTGTGGTTGGCGCACCCGCCCAGCCAGCGGCTGTCGCGCCAGAACCGTCCGATGAGGCCCTGACAGCACGTGAGCGCAATCAGTCCGCCGCACTGATGCGGGTCAATCATGCCGGCGAAATCGCCGCCCAGGCGCTGTATCGCGGCCAGGCAAGCATTTGCCGCGAACCAGCCCTGCGCCAGTCTCTGCTGAAGGCAGCTGAAGAAGAACATCAACACCTGGTCTGGTGTGAAACACGCGTTAAACAGCTGGGCGGGCATACCAGCCGGCTGGCTGCCGTTTGGTATGCCGGCGCTTTCAGCCTGGGCAGCCTGGCCGGGCTGGCGGGTGACCGCATCAGCCTGGGCTTCCTGGCCGAAACCGAACGGCAAGTAGCCAACCACCTGGCAGGCCATCTGCAACGCCTTCCGGAGGCCGACCAGAGCAGCCGAGAGATCGTTGCGCGTATGCAGACTGAGGAAATCGCCCACGGCGAATCGGCCACGGCACGCGGTGCCGCCGAGCTACCGCAACCCGTCACACAACTGATGGCTGCGGCCGCCAAGGTAATGACCACGCTTGCGCAGCGCATCTAGGCGCGGCGCAGGCAGCGCAAGGGCCTGACCCGCAAGCAGCCTGCCGATTTAGAGACTTGCGTCACAAATCCAGCACAACGCGTTGAATGTTATGTTGAACAGGGTTTAAATCAGCTCTCGGTTTTTGGGGAGTACCTGACATGGCTAACAACGCCAAAGCGCTTAGCGACATACCTGCGATCAATCGATTTCTAACCTATTGCCGCGTGCGCACTGCGCCTGCAAAGACCGTGATGATTCACGCCGGCGATACGCCAGACAGCCTTTACTACATCACCGATGGTTCCGTCGAAGTCATGATTGAGGACGAAGACGGCAATGAAATGGTGCTGGCTTACCTGAACAAGGGCCAGTTTTTCGGTGAAATGGGCCTGTTTCATGAACAGCCTGCCCGCAGCGCCTGGGTGCGCACCCGGGTCGCCTCGGAAATCGCCGAAATGCCCTACCCGCGCTTCCGGCAAATCGCCAGTGAAAGCCCGGGCCTGGTGTTCGAACTCGCGACTCAGCTGGCTTCACGCCTCGATCGTACCAACCGCAAACTTGGCGATCTCGCTTTTGTCGATGTCACCGGGCGTGTGGCCCACGCCATCATGGATCTGTGCAACGAGCCCGATGCCATGACCCATCCCGACGGCATGCAGATCAAGGTCAGTCGACAGGAACTCAGTCGCCTGGTGGGCTGCTCACGCGAGATGGCCGGCCGGGTTTTGAAAGTTCTGGAAGAGCAAGGCCTGGTATCGGCCAGCGGCAAGACCATCGTGGTCTACAACGCACGACCGCAGCAAGTCATCAGCGCCACCGCCTGACGCTGAACCAATCAGACAGCGGCGGCCGTGGTTGAAGCAACTGCGGCCGCCAACTCCTGACGCATCGCGGTGATCGTCGCCGCATAATCATCCGCAGCAAATATCGCCGAGCCGGCGACGAACATATCTGCGCCTGCCGCAGCGACGGCCCGCGATATTGGCTGGCTTGATGCCGCCATCAACCTCCAGCCTGACATCCAGCCCGGCCTCATCAATGCGCCGTCGCACGGCGCGAATCTTGTCCAGGCTATGCGGAATAAATGCCTGACCACCGAAGCCCGGATTCACCGACATCACCAGCACCAGATCCAGTTTAGCCAGGCAATAGTCCAGGCAGTCCAGTGAGGTCGCCGGATTCAATGCCAGACCCGGCCGGCAGCCAAGTTCGCGGATCAGGGCAATACTCCGATCCACGTGCTCACTGGCCTCGGGATGGAAGCTGATGTAGGTCGCGCCGGCAGCCGCAAAATCCTCGATTAGACGATCCACCGGCTTGACCATCAGATGTACATCAATCGGCGCCGTAATGCCGTGTTTGCGCAAGGCATCGCAAATCAGCGGACCGATAGTCAGGTTGGGCACGTAATGATTATCCATCACGTCGAAGTGCACGACGTCGGCGCCGGCCGCCAGCACCGCATTCACCTCGTCACCCAGACGGGCAAAGTCAGCTGACAGTATCGAAGGTGCAATCAGGTATTCGGACACGGCATTCCCCTGCTCTGGCGCGCCTAATTTATCACCGAATGCCACGCCGTTCTTTAATCAGATCGTAGGCTGCCCGAATCTCCCGGGTGCGGATCTTGGCGGACTCCAGCATCGAATCGGGCAGCCCTTTGGATACCAGCTTGTCCGGATGGTGCTGGTTCATCAGGCGCCGGTAGGCCGTCTTAACCTCTTTATCCGTCGCCTTGGCCTCAATACCCAGTGCGCGATAGGCCTCGCTGATCTCCAGCTCACCGTCGGGCCTGGCCTGGCCACCGCCGAAGCGTCGCTGGGCGCGCAACACGGCCTCCATCTGCGCCAGTTCAACCTGGCTGACGCCAAGCCCGGCAGCTATCTGCCAGAGCACTTTGCGCTCGGCCGGCTGTATGCCGCCCTTGCTCAGCACCATATCCATCTGGAACTCGAGCAATGCGCGCACCAGGCTCGGGTCAGCACCACAGCCGCGGCTAAATTCGTCGAGCTGTTGCTGCAGCGAGAAATCGGCCTGTTTGCCCGTGGTGAACTCAGCAATTGCACGACGCACCGCTTCGGGGTGCAGGCGCATGCGATGCATCAAGGTACGGGCGGCCTGGATTTCCTCTTCCGACACGCGGCCGTCGGCCTTGGCCACGTGACCCATGATCCGAAAGGTGGTGGCGAAAAACAGCTGCTGGCGGGCAGCCCCATGAATCCTGCCCGTCGCGCCCTGCGCACCGGCCCGACCGCGATCGAACTGGCCGCCGAGCATCATCCCCATAGCACCAAACAGCAGGCCCGTGAGCCAGCCGAAACGGCTGCCCAACATCAGACCCATTAAGCCACCAACTATTTTTCCGACACTATCCACTTAAACTCGCGACCGCAGGCGTCCCTGCTCCAGGGACGATACAATAACTGCTTTTTTCAGCCAGCAAAAAACACCATACGGAAGCGCACGTGACCCAAGCACTATTCGAATCCAATCTCACTTCCCTTGAGCGCCTGAGCAAAGGCAAAGTCCGGGACATCTATGCCATTGATGATCAGCATCTGCTGATCGTCACTTCTGATCGCTTGTCGGCGTTCGACGTGGTCCTGCCCGACCCGATTCCCGGCAAGGGCGAGGTGCTGACCAGCCTGTCAAACTTCTGGTTCGCGCGTACCGGCGACATTGTCCCCAACCAGCTGGTCGACCTGCGCCTGGAAGATGTACTGAAAGATCCCGCGGAACGTGCCCAGGTCGGCGGGCGGGCAACTATTGCGCGACGCCTGAAACCGCTGCCCATCGAAGCGGTCGTGCGCGGCTATCTGATTGGTTCCGGCTGGAAAGACTATCAGCGCAGCGGACAGGTATGCGGTATCGAGCTGCCCGATGGCCTCGCCCAGGCGGCGCAACTGCCGGAACCCCTGTTCACACCAGCCACCAAGGCCGAGATCGGCGAACACGATGAAAATATCAGTTTCGACCAGACCGTCAGCCTGATCGGCAAGGATCTGGCCACCCGCGTTCGCGATCTTGCCATCGAGATTTATCAGCGCGGCGCCGCCTTTGCCGCTACCCGCGGCATCATCATTGCGGATACCAAGTTCGAGTTCGGGCTGGATGACGCCGGTGAGCTTTATTTGATTGACGAGGTGCTGACACCCGATTCCTCGCGCTTCTGGCCGGCCAGCGAATACCGGACGGGCATTAGCCCGCCCAGTTTCGACAAACAGTTCGTCCGTGACTACCTGGAAACTCTGGACTGGAACAAGCAGGCCCCCGGGCCCGCTCTGCCGGCAGACGTGATTGCAAAAACCAGTCAGAAATATCGTCAGGCGCTGGAGCTGATAACGGCCGACTGACACCCAGCGACTGAGTTAGAATCGGCCCGGGGATTGAACCCGCGGCCGGATAAAACTGATATCAAGGCGCTGACGGATAAACTGGAGACACTGCTCTGGTCTGAGCAGATTGATCGCTTGCCCGGCGGCACCAGCTGGCTGATCAAAATCTTTCGCTTCATTTACGCCGTATTGCGCGATGCCATCGCCGGCAACCTGCCGCTGCGCGCCATGGGCCTGGTCTACGTCACCATTCTTTCCATCGTGCCGCTGCTGGCAATCAGCTTCTCGGTACTGAAAGGCTTTGGCTTTCATCGCCAGCTGGAACCCGTGCTGTATAGATTTCTCGCCCCGCTGGGTGAGCGCGGCGTCGAACTCACCGACCAGGTGATTGGCTTTGTCGACAACATCAAGGGCGATGTGCTCGCGGGTGTCGGTCTCGCGCTGCTGTTCGTGACCACCATCTCCATGGCGCAGAAAGTCGAAGACAGCTTTAATTTCGTCTGGCGTGTTGAGCGCTCGCGAAATCTCGCCCAGCGACTCAGTGAATACCTCAGCGTAATTCTGGTCGGCCCGGTGATCATGGTCACCGCGCTGACGCTGATGGCGAGCATTCGCAATCTGGACCTGGTCCAGGAAGCCGCCGGTGTCGAGGCCATCGGTGAAACCCTGTTGCTGCTGGGTAAGTTGAGCCCCTACCTGCTGGTAGTGACCGGATTTAGTTTCGTCTACTGGTTTTTACCCAATACCAAGGTTCGCCTGCGGGCCGCCGTGTTGGGCGGCCTGGCCGGCGGCGTTTTGTGGGCCACGGCCGGCGCAATTTTCACCAGTTTTGTGGCCGAATCGGTGCGTACCCTGACGATCTATGCCACCTTCGCCATCGTGCTGATTGCCATGATCTGGCTATACCTTTGCTGGCTGATTTTGCTGGTCGGCGCGCAGGTCGCATTCTACGTGCAGCATCCGGAGTATCTGCGCCTGGGCTATCGGCCGGTCAGCATCGGCAATCGACAACGCGAGCAGATCGCCCTCAGCGTGATGAGCCTGGTAGCCCAGGCATTTCGCGCCGGCAGCGCGCACCCAAAACTTTCAGAAGTATCAGAACGCCTGGGCATGCCTGCGGTCACATTGCTACCCACGCTGGATCGCTTGTCGGCGGCGGGTCTGCTGGTGCGTACGGATCGCGACGAACTGATGCCAGGGCGCGACCCCGCTGAAATCTTGTTGACCGAGGTCGTCAACTCAACCCGCGAACCCCAGCGCGTCGACCTGTTTCCGGAGGGACACTGGCCGCCCAGCGTCACTCAGGTCAGCAATTCCATGCAACAGGCCATGGCAATCGAACTGGGTGACCGCCGGGTTTATGACCTGGTACCGACCGATACCGAACGCAAGGCAAACCGCTAACTACCGGCGATGGTCAGCGAATCAATGAGCACCGAGCCGCTGCGCACACCACCGCGAAGATCCACATCATTGCCGATGGCCTGAATCTGACGAAACATGTCACGCAAATTACCAGCCACGGTAATTTCCGCCACCGGGTATTGAATCTCGCCATTTTCCACCCAGAAGCCGGCCGCACCGCGCGAGTAATCGCCGGTCACCGAATTAACGCCCTGACCCATCAGCTCCGTCAGCAGCAACCCCTGCGACATCATTGCCAGCAGTTCATCGAAGCTTTGGCCGGTGTCGTGAGTCACCAGATTGTGCACACCGCCGGCATTCGCCGTCGATGGCAAACCAAGTTTGCGGGCGTAATAGCTACCCAGCACATAGCCCTGCAAAACGCCGTCCGTCACCAGCGATCGCTCGGCTGTGGCTACGCCTTCGCCGTCGTAAGCCGCGCTGCCAAGCCCGCGAGGAATAAAAGGCTCCTCGGTCAAATTCACCAGCGGCGAAAAGATTTGCTCGCCGCAGGCATCCACCAGGAAACTGGCTTTGCGATAGAGGCTGCCACCACTGATGGCGCCAATCAGATGGCGAAACAGGCTACGCGCCAGCGGCGCCGGATACAGTACCGGAACCTGCCGGGTCTTCAGCTTACGCGCGCCCAGCCGGCGCAGCGCGCGCCGGGCGGCTTCACGACCGATGATGCCCGGCCCGGTTAGCTCGTCGGGATGCCGGGTCACGCTGTATTCGAAATCACGTTCCATCTGCCCGTCAGCGCTGGCCAGCACTGCACAGGACAGGCTGTGCTGGCTGCTGCGACGCACAGCCAGAAAGCCATGGCTGTTGCCATAGGCGCGTGCGCCGTGATGGGTCGCCACGGAGGCGCCCTCTGAGTTGCTGATTTGCGCATCTTCGTCGAGGGCCGCAGCTTCGCAGCGCGTGGCCAGCTCAATGGCGGCAGCGGGCTCCAGGGACCAGGGGTGATAAAGATCGAGGTCTGCCGGCTTGCTGGCCAGCCGCTCCGCATCCGCCAGACCCGCGCAGGGATCCTCAGCGGCGTAGCGGGCCAGGCTGCAGGCTTTTTCCACGGTCTCGCGCAGCGCCGCCGGGCTCAGGTCAGAGGTACTGGCATTGCCTTTACGCTGGCCAAAATAGACCGTTACGCCAAGGCCCTGATCGCGATGATATTCCAGGGTCTCCACCTCGCGCATACGCACCGTGACTGACAGGCCGGAACCCCTGCTGGCAGCGGCCTCTGCCTGGCTGGCACCGAGCTCGGCGGCCAGCTGCAAAGCATCACTGACGGATTGTTGAAGTTGCTCATCGCCCGGTTGCGGGGTACTGGTCATGGAATTTCCTGGGAAAGCTGGTGGTCGATAACCGCTAGTCTAACTTCGCAGGGGTAAATTGATCCGCTAGACTGGGCGCATGAGTAAATTAGTTGGTGTGATTCTCGGCTCCCAGTCCGACTGGGAGACCATGAGCCATTGCTCGACGACCCTCGATCAACTGGGTATCGAGCATGAAGTGAGCATTATTTCCGCCCATCGCACCCCCGACCGGCTGCATGAATATGTCGGTTCAGCGCGTGATCGCGGCCTGCAGGTGCTGATCTGTGCTGCGGGCCTGGCCGCGGCCTTACCCGGCGCAGCGGCAGCGCTGACCAGTTTGCCGGTACTGGGTGTACCCATGTACTCCAAGGCAACGGGCGGCATGGACGCCTTGCTATGCATGGCTCAGATGCCCGGCGGTATCCCTGTCGGCACGCTCGCCATCGGCCGTGCCGGCGCCGTGAACGCCGGCGTATTGGCCGCTTCAATCCTTGGCCTCAGTCATACAGAGATTGCGGCGAACCTGGATGAGTTTCGTGCCCGCCAGACAGAAAAAGTCATGGCGCTGCCGGATCCGCGCGAAGCCTGAGCGCCCCTCAGTCCAATTCGTCTACGTCGGGTGGTCGGCGGTTGTGGCGAAAATCCCGGCGCTTGAGAAATAGCGCCAGCCCGGCGGTGACCAGTAATCCGCCCGCGATCAAACATACCGTCGGCCAATACCAGTAGTTCAGGTAAATCGACGCGAGCAAAGACGCCAGCCCTGCGACTATGTAGAAGTAAGGCAGTAGCTCATAGACAGGTTTAGACAACCAGATTTGCATGGGCGGTCAGTTCCTGAGCGGCCGAAGAGCCTAGCACGGGTGCCTAGGATTTACGCTGGCGCCGCCGTTTGCCGGCCAGACGCTCCAGCAGCGAGGGCTCCCAGGCGTCAATATCGAAGCCTTTGGCCACACGACGCAGTGCATGGGTGTCGGTTTCTTCGGACCCGGCCGCTGGGGCAGGTGCTTGTCGGGGTGGCGACTTTTTCATGGCCGGACCGCGGTAAAGGTCCATTACCCTAGCCAACTCCCACGCAGCTTTCCGTGCCGCTGGTCACAGTCGAACTAGCTACCGGCCGTGCCGCCTACGGTAAGCGCGTCAATGCGCAAGCTTGGCTGACCGACGCCAACGGGAACTGACTGTCCATCCTTGCCGCAGACACCCACGCCGGCATCCAGCTCGAGGTCGTTGCCGACCATGGATACTCGTTGCAGCACTGACGGACCATCGCCAATAAGGGTCGCATCGCGAATCGGCGCGGCCAGTTTGCCGTCCTCGATCAGGTAAGCCTCGCTGGCGGAAAACACAAATTTGCCAGAAGTAATATCCACCTGCCCGCCACCAAAGTTGCGCGCGTAAATACCCTTCGAGACCGAGGCAATAATTTCCTCAGGCTCATGCGGACCCGGCAACATATAAGTATTGGTCATACGCGGCATCGGCAAATGCGCGTACGACTGGCGTCGACCGTTGCCGGTGGACTGCGTACCCATCAGACGAGCGTTGAGGCGGTCCTGCAGGTAGCCGCACAAGCGTCCGTTCTCGATCAGGGTGGTTTGCCGGGTCGGCGTTCCTTCATCGTCAATATTTAGAGAACCGCGTCGGCCAGGCAGGGTGCCGTCGTCGACTACGGTGCACAAATCACAGGCAACTTTCTCGCCAACACGGCCGGCAAAAGCGGATGTCCCTTTACGATTAAAATCGCCCTCCAGTCCATGGCCGATGGCTTCATGCAGCAATATGCCAGGCCAGCCCGGGCCAAGCACCACAACCGTTTCGCCGGCCGGCGCCGGTACCGCTTCGAGGTTCACCAGCGCCTGGCGAACCGCTTCGCGCGCATAGTCCATGCCGCGCTCGGCATCGACGAAAAATTCGTAACCAGCGCGACCACCGCCGCCACTGTATCCCTGTTCATGCTTGCCGCCGTCTTCGACGATAACGGACACATTCAGGCGCACCAGGGGTCGCACATCTGCGCAATAGACGCCGTCGCTGGAGCACACCAGGACAATTTCCTGCGCGCCGGCGATACTGGCCATCACCTGCTTTACCCGCGCATCCAGGGCCCGGGTACCGCGATCGATTTCCTGCAGCAACTCAACCTTGTCCTGGTCCTCGAGCGTCAACAGCGGATCCAGGGCCGGGTATAACTGATGTCCGCTGCCCTTCTGCCAGACCTGCAACTGCCCCTGATCACCGCGGCGTGCAATAGCGCTGGCAGCATCAGCAACCTGCATCAGGGCTGGCACAACAATTTCATCAGAATAGGCGAAACCGGTTTTCTCTCCGGCGACAGCACGCACACCAACCCCTCGATCGATGCTGTGACTGCCTTCGCGAACGATGCCATCCTCAAGCGACCAGGATTCCTGACGCGATACCTGGAAGTACAGCTCGGCAGTATCGACGTCGCCGCGCATCAATTTGCCCAGGGCATCCTGAAGATGATGTTCTTCCAGGCCGGCCGGCATGAGCAGCTGCTCCTGGGCCAGGCTGAGGGAAGACTCTGCTGATTGTTTCAATGGGCTCTCACTAGTTTTCTATCGGTGAAGCTGGCGCCAAGGGCTTGATGGTATAGCGACGCTGAGAAAGGCTTGGAAACTCCCTACGTAGTCGCTGACACCGCTCAGGCTCCAGCGCCGCAATGATATAGCCCGGTTCACTACCGGCTTCGGCCAGGCGCTCGCCCCAGGGTCCGACCACCAGGGAATGACCCCAGGTTAGCCGGCCACCCGGATGCTCACCGCATTGCGCCGCGGCAACTACATAACTGAGATTCTCGATGGCCCTGGCACGCAGTAATACGTCCCAATGGGCCTTGCCCGTCGGCCGGGTAAATGCGGCCGGCACGACAAAAATACTGACATCCTGCGCGGCCAGCTGGCGGTATAACTCGGGAAATCGAAGATCGTAGCACACGCTCAATCCGAGCTTCCCCCAGGGTGTTGGCACGCTTACGCAGGCATTACCAGGCACGGTGTTGGCCGACTCCCGGTAAGCTTCCTCGGCGCCCGGGATCTGCACATCGAACAGATGCATCTTGTCGTAGCGCGCAACGCGCTCACCGGCCGCGTTGTAAACACAACAGGCGGCCGCCGGACGCTGATCCTCGGGCACGCGCAGCGGCAGGGTGCCGGCCACCAGCCAGCAAGCATGGCGACGCGCAAGATTGGCCAGGGCCGACTGAATCGGCCCGTCGCCATCGTCTTCGGCGAGCTCACGCCGCTGCTGCTCATCGCGCGGCATGGCCGCAAAGTTTTCCGGCAACACCACCAGGCCGGCTCCCGCGGCCGCGGCTAATTCAAGCTGCTCAGCTGTGGCCTGCAGATTCGCCGCCACATCGTCGCCGGAATTCAGTTGGATGGCAGCCACCAACCCGGCTTCGCTCAAGGCACCATCTCTACGGGCAACTCGGAACCCGGATCAGCGCTGAGTTCGGCCTGATCCGGCGTTTCCGGAAAAACCTCGGCGAGGTAGCGTTCGCAATCCCTGAAGCGGTTTATGTCTACCTGGCTACGCTGCACACGCTTTACCACGCTGTTCTCCCAGGGCCCGGTAACCTCGTAATAAGTTTCGCCCAGCTGACTCAGTGGTTTGCGAAAAATTTGCGAGATAAGCAGCATCGACGCGCCCACAACGGGTCCGGCCACTACGGCGCTGCCGAGGGCCAGCACGCTGGATACATGCGGACGGACCACAGCCAGTTGATCATAGTCGCGATCGCGCAAACCGGTTCGCCCAACCACGCCCAGGTCCGCGACGGAACCCTCCAGGCCCAGGTTGCAGGTATAAGCATTACCGGCTTCCAGGTCGAAATCGCCCTTGAGCACATCAAAACCCAAGCCTTCATCAACCAGGTCGCTGAAATCCAGTGACAGCCGCCGCGGCAGTGCCGAGACGCTCAACACGCCCAGCAAACGGCCACCACCCGGATCGAGCTGGGTAATGGTGCCGCGCTGGATTTCGAAGCGAAAACCGCCCGACGCAAAGCTTAGAAATTCTGCCGAAGGCGGCCCCGGCCAGCTTAGCTCGCCGCTGGCAGTGCCCTCAGGCGCATCAATCACGGGCGCATAGCCGAGCCGCGAAAGGGTGTTGGCAATGTCGGCACTGCGCAGCTGCAGCCGCAGCGAAGATCTCTGCTGCTGCGGATCTCCGCCAACAACCCGCCAATCCGCATCACCACTGATCACGAAGCTGCGACCGTTGATGTCGATGTTGCTGACAATCACCCCATCGTCAACCGGATCAACCTCGGCAGCAAGCTTGCCAAAGCGCAACTCGGCGATCTGGAAGTCGTCGATATCCGCGTCCAGGGGCGGTAACTCACGCGGGTCTTTGAGCACGTCGTCGTTGCGCTGAGCGACCACCGGCTCCACCAGCCAGAGGCGCTGCATGGCCAGACGCAGTGGCTGTTCCTGGCTGGGCGTGCCGGGCAGGGAAATACGACCCTGAGCACGTTCGCCGTCGACATCAACCTGCCAGCCATCGCCATTGCGGCCGGCGAGAATCTCCATCCCGCGAAATACCTGGCCGAAGGCAGTGAGTTCATCCACCGCCACCGCGGCTTCACGAAACACGTCGCCACTTCCAGCCGCAGTCGCAGCGCCGCCGCCAAGATCCAACCAGTCATCCAGGGAAAAACTTTTCAGCCGGCCGCGGATTTCTATACCAGGCTGTGTTGGCAGCGCGGCCGGTTGGCCGCCGAACCGGAATGCCCCGCGGTCAACGCGCCAGGATTCCGTCGCTGTAGACAGCTGCATGTCCCAGTAGAGGTCACGATTAAGGTAGCCGTCTACGGTCACCAGACCCGTCGCTGGAAAGCCCACATCGACCTGTAGTGCAGCAAGCTCGCCGGCGGGTTTGGCCAGCGGCGCCGGCAAGCTGCTACTCATGGCAGCCAGGTCCGAACGTAACAACACGTGAAAATCCTGTCCGGAGCCGGCGGCCGGCACCAGCGCCATAGCCGTCATACGCGGCGCGCCGCTGAACCGTTCGCTGTAAGGCAGTTTCAGTACCTCTAGCCAGCGAGTCGCGGGAATAGCGCCCTCGACCAGCGCGTAGTGCCCATAGGCCGCACTGCCAGGAGCGACCGAACGCAGCTGAATCTGCACTGCCTCGCCAAGCAACTCTGCCTGCAGGTCATCGGCATCAAGCCGGGCATTGCGCACTCTGACTGTGCCGTTGATCGCGCTGAACCCATAGTCAATGCCGTCCAGAGCAAGCTCGGCATCGCTGGCCTCGGCATCAAGGCGTAGTCGATAATCAGCCGGACGCAGCACCGGTACCCGCAAATCAAGATCTGCCTGCAGCGGCCCGCTGCCCTTCAGTCTGGCCAGAATCGGACCCAGGCCGCGCGACACAGGCAAAGCGCGCAGCAGATCCAGGGCCTGCCCCAGTTCAACGCGCTGATCCGCGCGGATATTCAACAGGCCTTTGCGCAGGTCAGGGATCAACACGCGCGCGTTGTTGATGGGCAGACCAGCCAGGTTGCCGGTATTCCGATCGCTGCTCAGACTGACACCATCGAAGATCAGGTTACCGGTGAGATCGCGTGCCGGCGGCCAAGCTTTCGCATAATCCACCGTTACATTCTCTAGCTCGACGTCTGCGCGAAAAATCCCCTCACCACGATCGTAAGGCCAGTCTCGCAACGCGCCATCAAATCGGACCTCTGCCTCCTTGATGCGACCGGCAACAATCGAGCGGCTCAGCCAGCGACCCACCGGCGGCGGTAACTTACCGACGGGCAAAAACGCCAATGCGCGCGTGCCGGCCGCGCTGGCCTGCGCTGAAAGATCCAGGTATGCGCTATCGCCAGTACTCGGCAAGCTGACTTCAAAACGCGAGCTTGCCACCAGGTCCGGAGCGCGAATTTCAAAGCTGTCGCTGAGCACACGAATACCATCCGCGGTTACCCGCCAGATCAGGAAACCGGACAATTCATCGGCCTGAAGTTGATCGACGAAGATGTCGGGCAGACGAAACTGCGCATCCGTGGTGGTCAGTTCCAGGCGGCCGCCATCCTGATCGGCCACCACGCTGCCGCTGATACCGTCAGCCGTAATGCCACCCGGGGCCCCGACGATGCCAAGACGCTCGGCATTAACGGACAGGCTATAACGCGTCGGCAGCCCCACGCCGGTCTGCAGCTCCAGTTCTATCGCCTGCAGATCGCCGCGCAAGTCTTCGGGAAGAACAGCCTGCCTGGCCTCCGGCGTGGCCACAGCCAGGACCAGCGGATAGATGTCCTGCAGGCGCAAAAAACTGGCGCTGGCGGTAAGACTTTGCCGGTTATCGCCGGCCCGGCGCAAATTCAATTGCAGTTCGCTGCGCGGCCACATGCTATCGGCTCGCACGATGCGTAAATCACGCGCCGACAGCACCCAGCCATCGCTAAGTCCGCCCCACTCCAATTGGCCGGCGACGCGCGGATAGCTGGCCGTGCCGGCCTCGCCCGTCGCCAGTTGCAGATCTTCCAGATCGAATTCCGCGGTCAGATCCCTGGGCATCAGGCCCCGCATACGAGCGCTTATTTCAATATCACCAGCGGCAGCAAGCAACGGTGTTTCACTGCGCAGCACCAGACTCAGCAAGGCCTGCAGATCCAGCCCCTGGACGTCAAGGCTTGCGGTCCAGTCGGCGTCTTCCAAACGGCGGTCGACGCGCAGCAGGTCACCATCAACCCGGGCGCTGAAGTCGAGGCGACCCGGCAAGCCGCTCGTCATTACCAGGCGGCCGTCCAACGCCACCTCCTGATCTTCCAGCTGCAACTCGAGCTCGGGCAACCGCGCAGTAACCAGGCCGTTGTCGACGGACGCGTCGCGGTAACGCAAGTCAACCGAGTCCAGGACCAGGTCTATCTCCGGCACCCGCGTTGGCGTGTCGCTGGCAGGCAGCCATTCCGTCATCGGCCGACCCTGCAGCAGCCAGCCGTCAGCAACCCGTTCCACCTCTATAGCGGCACCTGTGACCGCCAGTCGACTCGGCACGAGCGCGCCTTCGCCAAACAATCGCAGCACGCTCAAGCCCACCGACACTTTCTGTGCAGCGATGAGTTCCAGACCCGAGCCCGGATCCATTAGCTGCACATCGAACAGGCTCAGTTCCGGCCCACGCAGCGGCCAGCTGGCACTGAGCCGCTGAAATTCAACATCAAGGCCGGTGGCCTGGGCGACAACCCGGCGCACTTCTTCGCGATACTCAGGGACCTGGGGTAACAGCAGACGGACCAGGCCCACCAGCAAAGCGAGCAAAATGACCGAGGTCGCGGCCAGGTAAACAAGGCTGCGCAGCAGCCTGGGCAAAAGCCTACTCATGTTTGCGCTACATCAGCACTACGTCGAAACGATCCTGCGCATAACCTGATTCGGTTTGCAGGCGGATTGGCTTGCCGGTGAATTCTTCCAGCTCGGCAAGACTATTGGCTTCCTCGTCCAGCAACCTCTCAATGACATCAGCATGGGACAACACCACCAGCTCCTTGAAATTGAACTGTCGATGCTGACGTAAAATTTCCCGGAAAATTTCATAGCAAACCGTCTCGGCAGTCTTGAGATAACCATTGCCATGACAGGCGGGACAGGGCTCACAAAGAATATGCTCCAGGCTCTCGCGCGTACGTTTACGAGTCATTTCGACCAGCCCCAGCGAAGATACCTGGTTTATCTGGTTGCGAGCGTGATCCGAGCCTAACGCCGACTCCAGCGACTCCAGCACCTGATCTCGATGGCCCTGCTCTGCCATGTCGATGAAATCGATAATGATAATGCCACCCAGGTTACGCAAGCGCAGCTGCCTGGCAATAGCCACGGCGGCCTCCAGGTTGGTGCGAAATATCGTTTCCTCGAGATTGCGATGACCCACATAGCCACCGGTATTTACATCAACGGTGGTCATGGCTTCGGTCTGATCAAACACAAGCTGGCCGCCGGACTTCAATGCCACGTCTCGCTGCAGGGCGCGCTGAATTTCATCCTCGATACCATACAGGTCAAGAATCGGCCGCTGGCCCGAATACAGCTCGATCACCGGCGCCAGCTCAGGCATAAAATTATCAGCGAACTCGCGCACACGCGTATAGGCTTGCTGGCTGTCGACCCGCACGCGCTCTATGCCGGAACCCACCAGGTCCCGAACCACGCGAATCGCCAGCGGCAGGTCTTCATGCACCAGCGTACCGGGATTACTGCGCGCCGCGTCGCTGCGGATAACCTCCCAGAGCCGATGCAGGAACAGCATATCGGCGCGCAGCGCCTCCAGGCTGGCGCCCTCTGCGGCCGTGCGCACGATGTAACCCGATTCAGGCGCATCTGCCGGCATTAGCTGGGTCATGATCTCGCGCAGGCGCTCACGTTCAGCCTCGTCCTCGATCCGCGCGGATATGCCAATGGAATCTCCGCGTGGAATCAGCACCAGGTAGCGCGACGGGATGGTGACAAAGGTGGTCAGCCGTGCGCCCTTGCTGCCCATGGGGTCCTTGAGCACCTGCACCAGGAGTTTATCGTCCTGACGCAAAAGATCGCGGATGGCAGGCTCAGTCTCTGCCTGATCCTCGGCAATCTCGGGACGAAACACGTCGGAGACATGCAGAAACCCGGTACGTGCCAAACCGGCGTCGATAAACGCGGCCTGCATACCCGGCAGCACCCGCGACACACGGCCCTGATAGATATTGCCGGCCAATCCGCGTCGCGACGCGCGTTCGATCAGCAGCTCCTGCAGCACGCCGTTTTCCACCACCGCGGCACGAACTTCCCGCGGGGTCACATTAATAAGGATTTCCTCACCCACGCTCATCGCCCGTATTGCTATCCAGCAAAGCATAGCCGCAGGACGTCAGCAGGGCCGCTGTTTCAAACAACGGCAGACCCACCACGCCCGAGTAGCTGCCCTGCAGGGACTCGACAAACACAGCGCCCAGGCCCTGAATGGCATAGCCCCCGGCTTTGTCAGCAGGCTCGCCACTGGCCCAGTAGGCGCGCGCCTCGGCCGGCGAGACGTGCCTGAAGCGCAACTGACTGCGGCTCAGAACCTGCTCAGTACGACCCTGACTCAGCACGGCCACAGCGGTGATGACTTCATGAGTTCGTCCGGAAAGGCTCGCCAGCATCGCCTGCGCGTGCTCAGCGTCACGCGGCTTGCCAAGTATGCTTGCACCCAACACCACAGAAGTATCCGCACCTATCACCGCCTCGGCCACGTCGCCCAGCTGCTGGCGCGACGCCGCAGCTTTTTCCTGGGCCAGACGCAATACATAACGGGCTGGAGACTCCCCGGGTTGACGCGCTTCGTCCACATCTGCAGGCACCACGCGGCATTCCATGCCCAGCTGTGTCAGCAGCTGCAAACGGCGCGGTGAGGCGGAAGCCAGGTATACAAAATCTTTCATCAGGCGCGATGGTAGGGGTGGCCCTGCAAAATGGTCCAGGCCCGGTAGATCTGCTCAGCCACAAGCACCCGCACCAGCGCGTGCGGCAGGGTCAGTTTTGACAGCGACCAGAGTGAGGCCGCGCGCTGTTTGCAACTGTCATCCAGCCCGTCCGCGCCGCCAATCATCAAGGCAACGCGCGGGCTTTCCATCTGCCAGCTTTGCATCGCCGTGGCCAGTTGCTGCGTGGTCCACTGCTGACCGCCTTCGTCGAGCGCCAATACCAGGTCGGCGCTCTCTGCGCGACGCAATAATTGCTCGGCCTCAAAGCGCCGCGCCAGACCGGCATCATCACGCGCCTTGCGGCGGCCGGCAGGAATTTCTTCAAGTCGCAGCTGGCCGGAGAGACGCTTGCAGTAGTCGTCAAATCCGGCCGTTACCCAGGCAGGCATGCGCGTACCCACTGCCAGCAGTGCTATTTGCATAAACGTCGTCGCGCAGACTCAGGCGCCGCTGGCCTTGGCGTCGGAATCGCCGTCACCCAGGTCCCAGAGGTTCTCGAGTTTGTAAAATTCACGAACTTTAGGCTGCATGATGTGCACCACCACGTCGTGCAGATCCACCAGTACCCACTGACCCCCTTCGCTGCCTTCAACGCCGTAGGGCGCATGTCCGGCCTTCTTTGCCGTCTCTACCAGGTGATCAGCAATAGATTTCACGTGACGATCGGAGGTGCCGCTGGCCACGATCATGTAATCAGTAATATCGGTAACCCGGCCTACGTCGATAATTTTAATGTCGCGGGCCTTGATGTCTTCCAGCGCATCAGTTGCCAGCTTCAGCACGTCGTCACTTTGCACTCAATTGATCTCCTTTACTGGCAGTCAGCGTATTGTTTGTAAGATAACAGCCGCTGCGTTGAATAATGCTCTGAACACAATCCGGAACCAGATAGCGAATATTCTCCTCTCGTGCCACGGCCGCGCGTATATCGCTGGAGGCGATATCCAGCGCGGTAACGGCCTGCACGTAGATGCGTCCGCTACCGTGCAGAAAATCATTCCGTGAACGACTCGCGCGCGCCGCCAGCAAATCACCCAGCGGACCCGAATTCGGCGGCTGCCAGCCCGGCCGATGAGCAACCACCAGGTGCGCCAGCTCGAATAGTGCTGACCAGCGATGCCAGGTCGTCAGCTTCAGGAACGCATCCATACCGATGATCAGGAAAAATGTTGCCTCGGGGAAATCTTCACGCAGCGACTCAAGGGTATTCACCGTATAGGAGGGGCCATCGCGCTCCAGCTCGCGGGCATCCAGTTGAAAGCCTGGTTGATCGGCCAGCGCCGCAGCCAGCATTTCCAGGCGCTGCGAGTTCGTCGCCCGTGGCCGCTCACGGTGCGGCGGATTGCCGGCGGGCAGGAAGCGTATCTCGGCCAGCGCCAGCGCCTGCTGGATCTCCAGCGCGGTGCGCAGATGCCCGAAATGCAGCGGGTCGAAACTGCCGCCATACAGACCAATCAAGCGCCGGGCCCCTGTGTTCAGGGCGTTCAGGCCGCGATTCCTGCAGCCGGCGATCCGCGGCTCAGGGCCAGGCCCAGATCCAGCAACGCCGGCCAGGGCTGGCCGGGCCGTGCACCTTTGACAATGCGATCGACCAAGGCGGCCTGATCAAGCAACTGCTGGGCTGACTGCCCGCCGCAACGACGCACGGCAGACATGACGAGTTGTTCGCGCGAACTCCATACGCCTGCGGCTTTCAGCGCGCGTCCGGCAGAATCGCCACGGGACAATGCCCCAGCAACTTCGGACAAGCTGGCGATCTCCCTCACCAGGCTCCAAAGCACCAGCGTTGCCGCTATACCCTCTTGCTGAAGATGCTGCAGAATTCTCGCGACCCGCAGGTCGTCGCCGGCCAGGGCCGCATCTGCCAGTTGAAAAACGTCGTAGCGTGCGCCGTCGCCCACGGCAGCCTGAACCGTTTTCACGTCCACCTTGCCGTCCTCGGCCAGCAACATCAGCTTGTCAATTTCCTGCTTGGCTGCCAGCAGGTTGCCTTCTACCCGCGATGCCAGCAGCTTGATCGCTTCAGGCTCGCATTGCAGACCAGCCTGCTGAACCCGGGCGGTCAACCAGCGCGGCAAGGCCTCGGCCGAGGGCGCCTGCAAAGGTATCCAGACACCGGCTGCGGCAAGCCGCGTTACCCATTTGCTTTTGCTCGCGGCGGCCGGCAGTTTGGGCGTAATGACGATCAACAATTTGTCGGCGGGTGGCTGCTCAGCAATCTCCACCAGCTGACGTGCGCCGGCATCGCCGGGCTTACCCGTCGGCAAACGCAGTTCGATCAATTGTTTGCTGGAAAATAACGACAGGTTGCTCAGGCCGGCGCGCAGCGAAGACCAGTCGAAGCCGCGTTCCGCCACGTAAACCTCACGTTCGTCGCAGCCCTCGTCGCGCGCTGCCCTGCGCAAGCGATCAACGGTTTCATCTACCAAAAGCGGTTCATCCCCGGAAACCAGATACAGGGACCCGATACCATCGGCCAGGTGTGATTCCAATTGTCTGGGGGCCAGCTTCACGCCGTCATTCGGCCACGCGGTTCCAGCTGATGCTCTCTTCCTCGAGGAGGATCGGAATACCGTCACGAATCGGGTAGATCAACCGGCCATCACGGCTAATCAATGCCTCATTCAAAGCGTCGGAAACAACTTCGTCGGCATTATTGCGGAGATCGCCGGCGCGGATCGCGGCATTCAGGGATTCGAGACGTTCGGCGTCAGCCAGCTCAAGAGGCAGGCGAGTCACGGGACAGCAGATTATGTCTAGCAGGTTTTTGTCCATTGCCGAGCAGTTCAACCGAAACTCAATATAGCACAGGCACTGGCCACGCAGGCTCAGGCCGGGCCGTGGGAGTCAGGGTCGGCGCAGCCGGTATTTTCGTCTTTTTCTGCCGTCGGCACCGGATCATAGCCACCGCGCGACAGCGGTTGGCAGCGGACCAATCGACAAACCGTTAACCAGCTGCCGCGCAAAAAGCCGTAGCGGCTGATGGCCTCGCGCGCATAGCTGGAACAGCTTGGATAGAAACGGCAATTGGAACCGAGCAAGGGCGACAGAAAGCGCTGATACGCCGCAATACTTGCATCCGCGCAGCGCGCAGCCCGGCTGCGGCTAACTTCAGGCTGCATCGCAGGCCTCGGCGGCCGACTTGATCGCAGCGATCATGGCGTTAAGGCCATTACTGCGCGTCGGGCTCAGATGTTCGTCCAGGCCTATAGCCGCAATAAAGTCAGGCGGCGTCGCAATGATTTCGCGAGCATCGCGATCGTCATAAACACGCATCAGCAGCGCAATCAACCCGGACACGATGGCCGAATCACTGATAGCCGAGAAATGCAGGCGACCCTGCCGGTTCTCGCTGTGCAGCCAGACTTGCGACTGGCAACCATGCAGGCGTCGCTCCTCCGTGCGCCAGGCATCGGGAAATTCGGGCAAGCGGCGACCAAGATCGATGATGTACTGATAGCGGTCCATCCAGTTATCCAGCAGGGCAAACTCATCGATGAGTTCCTGCTGTGCGGCAGCGATCTCATTCATTCGTCATCCACCTGGTCCTGCATGCGCCAGCGCGTGCTGCCATCTGGCCGGTCTTCAATCAACACACCCGCTGCGCTCAGTTGCTCGCGAATTCCATCGGCCGCAGCAAAGTCGCGCTCAGCTCGGGCCCTGCGTCGATCAGCCAGCAGTTGCTCGATCGTGACTGCATCCAGCCGGCCAGGCGAAACCGCCTGGAACCACTGTTCCGGCGATTGTCCCAGCAGTCCGAGTAACTCGGCGCTGGCGCGCAGGCAGCAGGCAGCCTCACGGCGCTGCTCAGGGCTATCGCTGCGATTCAGTCGGCGGGCAATATCGAACAGGGCTGCCAGGGCCCGCGGCGTATTCAGGTCATCTTCCAGGGCCGCCATAAAATCCGCGTCGGGTGCATGCTCGGGCCATTCATCCTGCCATCCGTCGGCGTCGCGCAATGCGCCGTAGAGGCGATCCAGCTTGCGGCGTGCTTCCGTCAAAACCTCATCGTTCCAATCGAGCGGCTGTCGGTAGTGGGCGCTCAGCAAGGCCAGCCGAACAGCTTCACCCGGCGCCTGTTTAAGCAAATCACGCACCAGCACCACATTGCCCAGGGACTTGGACATCTTGGTATGGTCAACATTCACGAAGCCGTTATGCAGCCAGTAGCGACTGAATACTTCGCCGTCATGCGCACAGCAACTTTGCGCAATCTCATTTTCATGATGCGGAAATATCAAATCATTGCCGCCACCGTGGATATCGATGGTATGGCCCAGGTGCTCCGCCGCCATCGCCGAGCATTCGATATGCCAACCGGGCCGGCCGCGGCCCCAGGGGCTTTCCCAACCCGGCAAGTCAGCACTGGAAGGCTTCCAAAGCACGAAGTCGCCCGGGTATTCCTTGTAGGGAGCGACCTCTACCCGCGCACCGGCGATTAGTTCACGCTGTTCGCGGCGTGACAAGGTGCCATAGTCAGCAAATGACTGCACCCGAAACAGCACGTGGCCGTCGGCGACATACGCGTGATCTGAGGCAATCAGGGTGCTAATCATGCGAATAATCGCCGGCAAGTGCTCGGTGGCGCGCGGCGCAATATCCGGTGCCTGCACCCCCAGGGCCTGCATGTCGTCGAGGTAGGCCGCCATATAGCGGGTGGCGATCACATCAATACCGACCCGCTCCTGTGCCGCAGCCCGATTGATCTTATCGTCGATGTCCGTGATGTTGCGCGCATAGGTCAGTTGATAGCTTCGCCGCAGCAGGCGCGCAAGCACATCAAAAACCACGGCTGGCCGGGCATTGCCAATATGCGGATAGCTGTAAACCGTGGGCCCGCAGACGTACATGCTTACGCGCCCCGGCTGGAGCGGGCGGAAGTCTTCCTTGCGGCGCGTCAGTGTGTTGTGGAGGCTCAGGGTCATGACATCAAACGGTTATTCCGGCGCTTGGCCAGCCCGCTATAATAGCAACCTTTGCCCGGGCATCGAGTACACCAGCCCGGGACCAGAGGAGTCTCTCGTGAAGCCTGCAGCCCTATTTCGTCAGCGCGTCAGCATTGAGCAGGTCGAGGAAGGCCGTGATCTGGCGCCGAAGTTCGATCGCGACGGACTAATCCCGGCCGTGACCACAGACTTCAACAGCGGCGAATTGCTGATGCACGGCTATATGAACGACGAGGCCCTCGCCCGCACCATCGAGACCGGCCAGGCTCACTACTATAGTCGCAGCCGCCAGGCTCTCTGGCACAAAGGCGCCACCAGCGGACTGGTGCAAACGGTTCGCGAACTGCTGATTGATGACGATCAGGACTGTGTGTGGCTGCGGGTCGAGGTTGGCGGCAACGGTGCCAGCTGCCACGTTGGCTATCGCTCCTGCTTTTATCGCAAGCTGCCCGTGGGCGAGGCGGCGCTGAGCACGCCGCTGGAACTGGAATTTACCGAGACTGAAAAGGTATTTGACCCCGAGCTTGTCTATCCCGGCGTGCCGAATCCCACCAAACTCTAAGCCCACGCCCGTCTGCTGTAGCGGCGTTTTTCTCGGGCCGCATAACGCGATAAAGAGATCCGGGGCCAGGCGATCAGCTCAAATGGCGTTAGCGAGGCGACCGGCGACGCATTCTGCGCGGACGATCCAGGCGCCGAGTTTCCGGCAAACGTGACCAGGTAAACAAAAACTCCAGGCTGCCCAGCGTAATCACCAGGTAAGCGCCCAGCTCGGACAATTCCTCAAAAGCCAATACTGCCGCACGCACATAGTCCTCACCGAGGGTGGGCTCCCAGACCGTTTGCCGTGACAGCAGCTGGGTAAAAATGACCAGCAGTGTCAGGCCTGCAATCACTATGGCCAGGCCCGCGGAGGGCCAGGAGCGATGCCAGCCGGCTTCGACGCGGCGCCGATGCCGAAACAGGTAGACACCGGAAAACACCGTGAGCAGCGCTGCAATGGCCTGCCAAAGGTTGTCGATCAGATAACGGTCCAGGAAAAAATCCAGTTCACGAATCAGGCAAATAAGAAAAATACTGGCAAACGCAATGGCCAATGGTCGCCGCAGACGATCACGAAAGGCGATCCAGCCGAATATCAAGGCACAGAAAAGCAGCAACAAGTGTTGCAGCAACTCCAGCAGGGAAAATTCTGTGGTAGTCAGCTGCGAGCCCGGCACCTGCCTGGCCAGAGACAGTCCGTCGGGCGAGTGCTCTGCAGACCACACCACCAGGCTGGTGACAAGCGCCACACCCACGGCATACAACAAGAATCTGAGAATACCTTGGCGGGTGTTCATTCAGCGCTACGGTTGGGCAAGGGTATCGACCCGACGCAGCACGAGTTCCACCAGGTCGGCGGCCAGCGCCCGACGCAACCCCTCTTCTTCCAGTGACTTACCCAATACCAGGGTCTCATCATAGGTGTAGTCGCGGTTGCGGCTCAGCGTTTGTGGTTCGAGGACCTCAATACCGTTCATCGCCACCGAATAGCGAATGCGGTAAAAGACCTCAAACTCGCGTGGCACGTTACGCGGAGAAACGGACTGCACCCGGCGACCCGTCTCGTCCAGACTGACGCGAATAACGGTTTGCGCGGCAATACTGTTATCAACCAGGGTGAGATTGCTGCTGCGCAATGCGGCGACCAGTTCCTGATAAAACGCAGAATATCGATTCGAGGTATCGATATAGGTGGCCGCAAATTCCTCCGGAAACGTTGCCGTGCCACGCGCCTGGAATCCGCAGCCGGCGATTGCCAGCAGCAGCACACTGAATATCGCGAACCTAAACCACAACATTGACTAGCTTTCCGGGCACCACGATGACCTTGCGAATCGGTTTATCGGCGACGAAACGTTGCACATTTTCTTCCGCCAGCGCGCGTTCGCGTAACTCGTCGTTACCGAGACTCGCCGCAACTTCAATACGCGCGCGCAGCTTGCCATTTACCTGCACAACGATATTTATGCTGTCTCGACTCAGGGCTGATTCGTCCACCTGTGGCCATGCTTCGTCCACAACCGCCTGCTGGTGGCCAAGATCCAGCCACAAGCGATGGCAGAGATGCGGAACGATGGGCGACAAAATCAACACAATGCTGTCCAGGGCTTCCTGAACCAGGGAATGATCACCATCCGCCTTCGGCGTATATCGCGCAACGGCGTTTAATAGCTCCATACAGGCGGCCACGGCGGTGTTAAAGGTATAGCGACGACCGATGTCATCGCTTACTTTGGCGATAGTCTCATGGACGACGCGACGCAGCTCGCGCTGACGATCATCGAGTTCCGCGTGATTGATGGCGGCTGCCGGGCCGGCCTGTATATGTTGATGCACGGCCCGCCAGAGCCGGCGCAAAAATCGGAACGCGCCCTGCGCACCTTCGTCGGACCATTCCAGGGTCTGTTCCGGGGGCGCTGCGAACATCACGAACAGGCGCGCGGTATCGGCGCCGTATTGCTCGATCAGTGACTGCGGATCGACGCCGTTGTGCCTTGACTTGGACATGGTGCCGATGCCGTCGAACACCACGGCCTCGCCGTCGGCTTTCAAAGTGGCGCCGGAAAACTTGCCGGCCTCGTCGTAGTGCTTGTCGATGTCAGCCGGATTAAAGTACTCGCGCCGCCCGCCTTCCGGATGACGGTAGTAGATCTCGTTGAGCACCATGCCCTGGGTCAGCAGCTTGCTGAAGGGCTCGTCGTAGTCCACCAGGCCCAGATCGCGCATCACCTTGGTCCAGAAGCGCGAGTACAGCAGGTGCAGGATCGCATGCTCGATGCCGCCGATGTACTGGTCCACCGGCATCCAGTAACTGACCCGCTCATCGACCATCGCCTGTTGATTGTCGGCACAGGCAAAACGCGCGTAGTACCAGGACGAATCGACGAAGGTGTCCATGGTGTCGGTCTCGCGCCGCGCCGGTTGCCGCAACTCGGGCAATCGCAGTTGCACGAAACGCCGCGCAGCTGGTTGAGCGGATTGCCGCTACCGTCGGGCACGCAGTCTTCCGGCAGCACCACCGGCAGTTGTTCGTCCGGCACCGGCACGTGCGCCGCAGCGCTCGCAGTGAATGATCGGGATCGGGCAGCCCCAGTAGCGCTGGCGCGAAATGCCCCAGTCGCGCAGGCGCCACTGGGTCTTCTTCTCGCCCAGATCCGCTGACGCCAGGTCGGCGGCGATGGCATCGACGGCGGCCGCGTAGGCCAGGCCGTCGTACTTGCCGGAGTTGACGCAAACGCCGCGTTGCTTGTCCGCGTACCAGTCCTGCCAGGCGTCGAGAGAGAACGTCTTGACCGTCGACTGCGATGACCTGGCGGATCGGCAAGCTGTACTTCTTGGCGAAATGAAAATCGCGTTCGTCGTGCGCCGGCACGGCCATCACCGCGCCGTCGCCGTAACCCATCAGCACGTAGTTGCCGACCCAGACCGGGACCGGTTCGCCGGTCAGCGGATGCGTCACGTAAATGCCGGTCGGCATGCCCTTCTTTTCCATCGTGGCCAGATCGGCCTCCGTCACGCTGCCGCGCTTGCACTCGTCGATGAAGGCGGCCAGCTCGGGATTAGATTCAGCGGCACGCGTCGGCCAGCGGATGCTCGGCCGCCACCGCGCAGAAGGTCACGCCCATGATGGTGTCGGCGCGGGTGGTGAACACCCACAGCTGGTCGGTCCTCGCCGTCCAGCTGATACGGGAAGGCGAAGCGCACGCCGACGCTCTTGCCGATCCAGTTGGCCTGCATGGTGCGCACCCGCTCGGGCCAGTCCGGCAAGCTGTCCAGCGACGGCGAGCAGTTCCTCGGCGTAGTCGGTGATGCGCGAGGTAGTACATCGGGATCTCGCGCTTCTCGACCGCGCGCCGGTGCGCCAGCCGCGTGCCGTCGATGACCTGCTCGTTGGCCAGCACGGTCTGGTCCACCGGATCCCAGTTCACCGTACCGGTGCGTCTTGTAGGCGATACCTTTTTCCAGCATGCGCAGGAACAGCCACTGGTTCCAGCGGTAATAGTCGGGCTCGCAGGTGGCGAGCTCGCGGCTCCAGTCGATGGCGAAACCCAGCGACTGCAGCTGCTGCTTCATGTAGGCGATGTTGTCGTAGGTCCAGTCTGCCGGCGGCACGCCGTTCGCCATGGCGGCATTCTCGGCCGGCAGGCCGAAGGCGTCCCAGCCCATGGGCTGCAGCACGTTGTAGCCCTGCATGCGCTGATAGCGCGCGAGCACGTCGCCGATGGTGTAGTTGCGCACGTGGCCCATGTGCAGCGCCGCTGGGATAGGGAAACATACACAGGCAGTAGAACTTCTCCCGCGCTGGGTCTTCCTCGACACGGAAGGAGGAGGACTGCTCCCAGAATGCCTGGGCTTCGGCCTCAATGGCCGCGGGATCGTAGGAAGGTTCGCTCACGTTTCAGGGCTTCGCAATGACGGCCCGCAAGGATACAACAGCTGCCCCCGGCGAACCCCCTTAGCGAAAGCGGCGGCGCACGGCCGGTAGCGCCAGCGCCAGCAGGCTCAACAGCACCACGGGTGTATTGCCGAAACGCACAAACGGTGTGGCGCCGGCATAAGGGATGATCTCACCGCGCAGTACATGGGTTTCAAACTGCGGAGACCCTGCGACCAGCCGTCCGCTCGGATCTATGATGGCTGTGATTCCGGTATTGGTTGTACGCAGCATAAAGCGACCACTTTCCAGGGCCCGCATGCGTGCTATCTGCAGATGCTGATGCGGAGCTACGGAATCACCAAACCAGGCATCGTTACTTACATTAACCAGCGCAGAAGCCTGCGGTAAAAAATCGCGCTGCTCACCACCATAGGCGTCTTCATAGCAAATACTTGGCGCCAGGATCAGACCGGCAGCCCGTAACGGAGACTGCTCGTCTTCACCATGCGCGGTATCGCGGTAGGGCAGACTCATCAGTCGCATCCAGTTACGGATGAAATCCGGCACCGGGAAAAACTCGCCGAACGGCACCAGGTGGCGCTTGTTGTATACACCCCGAGCCTCGCCGAGGCTGATCAGGGCGTTATAAAACTGCTCATTGTCGAAGTCATACACCAGCACGCCCAGCAACAGCGCCAGCGAGCGATCAGCTGCGAGCTGGTCCAGTTCGTCCAGATAAGCCTCGACCTGGTGCTGCATAGCGGGGATTGCCACTTCCGGCCACACCATCAGATCGGCATCCGCATGGGCCAGGGTCAGCTCCCGATACAACTGCAGGGTCGGTCGACGCTGTTCAGGCAGCCACTTCCGATCTTGCGAAATGGAGCCTTGAACCAGCGCCACCGTGACCGCAGGCCCGGATGGCCGGGTCCAGGCCTGCCCCTGCAGGAGAAAGCTTGGCAGCGCTATTGCCGCCAGCAGCATCACGACGGCCAGCCGCTGTCTCACGCTATGGGCTAGCAGCAGGCAGGCCAGGCAGCCGGTAATCAGTGCACTGAGCAGAGAGACCCCATACACGCCGCCCAGCGGCGCCCATACGGACAGTGGCCCGTCGATCTGCGCATAGCCGAGACTCAGCCAGGGGAAGCCGGTAAATATCCATCCACGCAGCCATTCCACCAGCACCCAGCTGGACGGAAACAGCAACAGCAGATTGTGCAGCGGCGAGTCAGAACGCAGGCGGGCATACAGCCAGCCTGCCAGCGCCGAGAATAAGGCCATGATCAGCACCAGAGCGCACATCAGGAACAGCGCCAGCCACAGGGGCGACCCGCCGAAAATATGGATACTGATATACAGCCAGTAGGTGCCTGCGCCGAAGGCGCCGACGCCAAACCAGAAGCCACGCCAGGCAGCTTCGCGCGCCGACTGGCCCTGCCAGCTCAATAGCAGCAGCAACAGTAGCGGGATCATCAGCCAGAACAGCTCGAAGGGTGCGAAAGCCAGTGGCAGGACTGCCCCGGCAATCACGCAGATCCAGCGCCCCCGCTGCTGGAACCATGCGGGCAGGCCAATCACATCAGCGGCTTCAAGACTCTTCGACCAGACGTGTCACTTCTACGCCATAGACGCGACGGCGATCCGCCTGCAGCACCTTGAAACGAAAGCCCTCCGCCGCAACCACGTCGCCACTGCGAGGCATGCGCCCCAGCTGATGAATCACCAGGCCACCGACGGTGTCATAGTCACTGTCCGTCAGCTCCACATCGAAGTACTCGTTAAAGTCTTCGATGCGCGTCAAGGCCTTTACGTTGTAGCGTGACTCATCCTGTTGCTGAATCGGCGCCGCATCGCGCGGATCATGCTCGTCATCAATTTCGCCGACGATCTCCTCGAGCACATCTTCAATAGTCAGCAAACCCGCGATACCACCGTATTCATCAACCACGATGGCCATGTGATTGCGACTTACGCGGAACTGCTTCAGCAAAGTATTCAGACGCTTGCTTTCCGGAATAAACACGGCCGGGCGCAGGAACCTGTCAAGACTGAAGGCCTGTTCACCACCATCGCGAAAATGGCGCAGCAGGTCCTTGGCCAGCAGAATGCCTTGTACTTCATCACGTTCTTCACCGAGCACCGGAAAGCGCGAATGGCCACATTCGATAATGGTGGCGAGGATCTCGTCCTGCGGCGCGCCGGCTTCGAGCACCACCATCTGCGAGCGCGGCACCATCACATCGCGCACCTGGGTCTCTGAAACTTCGAGGACATCACGCAGCATTTCCAGCTCGTCCTCATCCAGCACCCGTTCCCAGCGGTCATCGCGCAGAAATTCGAGCAGCTCTTCGCGCGTCGAGGGCTCCCCGCGCAGCACGTCTCTCAATCGCCCGAGCCAACCGTGGCTTTGCTCGTCAGCGCCCTTTTCATCATCACTCATAATTGCGCCCGTCAGCCCGGAGCTGGTATGGATCGGCAAAACCAAGCTGCGCGAGCAGCCGAATTTCCAGCTGCTCCATCACTTCCCGCTGGTCCGCGCACTCGTGCTGATAACCAGCCAGATGCAAACAGCCATGCACGAGCAAATGTGCCGCATGGGCGTTCGGCGACTTACCCTGCTCAGCGGCTTCGCGAAGCAGCACGGGGACGCAGACAACCAGGTCACCCAGATAGTCCGTTTCGCCAGCCGGCAGTCCCGGCATTTGCGGCGCCGGGAAGGCCAGCACGTTGGTTGGCCCCGATTTGCCCCGATATTGCTGATTGAGTGCCGCGCTCTCGACTTCGTCGACCCACCTCAGGCTCATGCTGGCGGTCGGGCAATCGAGCACGGAAAGCGCAGCTTTGATCCAGTCCTCAGGCTGCAGACCGGCAGGCAACTCGACGCCGGGCGCTTGCAGAATATCGAGCCTGGCGCTCAGCTCAGGTGCTTCGAAGGGCGCGGCATTCACTGACGCGGCCCGGGATTGTCATTGTGTTCGTCAGGACTATGTGCCTCGTAGGCTTCAACGATACGCTGAACCAGGCTATGACGAACCACGTCGCGCGGCGAGAAAAAAGTAAAACTGATACCGGGCACCGTGTTCAAAATATCGATGACGTGTCGCAAACCAGAGGTTTGGTGGCGGGGCAAATCAACCTGCGTGATATCGCCGGTTACCACCGCCCGTGAACCAAAACCCATGCGGGTCAGAAACATTTTCATCTGCTCGATCGTGGTGTTCTGCGCCTCATCCAGAATCACGAAACTTTCATTCAGTGAGCGGCCGCGCATAAACGCCAGTGGCGCAACTTCGATAATATTCCGCTCGATCAGGCGTCGCAACCCGATCGAAACCGAGCATTTCGTAGAAAGCGTCGTACATCGGCCGCAAATACGGATCGACTTTCTGGGACATATCGCCGGGTAGAAACCCCAGCCGCTCACCAGCCTCTACCGCCGGCCGGACCAGCACAATGCGGCGCACCCGTTCTTGCTCCAGCGCTTCAACGGCACTGGCCACCGCCAGGTAGGTCTTGCCCGTGCCGGCCGGACCGACACCAAAGCTCAGGTCGTTTTCGCGGATACTGGTGATATAGGCACGCTGATTGACGCCCCGAGGTCGAACCCGGGCGCGGCGGGTACGAATAATCAGGCTGTCGTCCTGGTTGCTATCTGGCGGCGGCGGCGTCTCCGCATCGGCCGCGGCCTCCTGCAGGCAAACATGCACCCTGCCTGGATCCAGGGTCTCACTGCCGGCCCGCGCATACAGCTCGCGCAATACCCGCGCGCCGGCTTCGGTCAGGGCAGCCGGACCGACCACGCGGAATCGATTGCCGCGATTGCTAATGCGCACGCCAAGACGATTTTCGATCTGCCGCAAGTGCTCATCGAACTGGCCACATAAATTAGCCAGCGCGGCATTGTCCGCCGGCTCCAGCAGCACGTCTTCGGTGACGACTGCGGCGTTCAAGCGGCTTGTGCGCCGACGGCCAGGCGTCCGCGCAGTGAATTGGGTAATGCTTCAGTGATAGTCACGTCGACAAAATTGCCGATCAATTCAGGGTTGCCATCAAAATTCACCCAGCGATTATTTTCGGTCCGGCCGGCCAATTGTTGCTGGTCTTTGCGCGAAGTTCGCTCCACCAGTACGCGCTGCACGCTACCGATCATGTCGCGGCTGATAGCGGCTGCCTGGGCGTTAATGCGGTCCTGCAACATAGCCAGCCGGGCCAGCTTGTCCTGCTGGCTGACCGGATCCGGCAGCGCCGCTGCGGGCGTGCCGGGTCGCGCGCTATAGACAAAGCTGAAAGACTGGTCGAAACCCACCGTCGCGGCCAATTTCATCGTGGCCTCGAAGTCTGCATCAGTCTCGCCCGGGAAACCAACGATAATGTCAGTAGAGACGCTGATATCCGGCCGCACCTCGCGCAAGCGGCGAATCTTGTCCTTATATTCAAGCGCCGTGTGGCCACGTTTCATGGCGGCAAGAATACGATCGGAACCGCTCTGCACCGGCAAATGCAGGTAGTTGGCCAGTTTGGCCACATCGGCATAGGCCTGCAATCAGGCGATCATTGAACTCCATCGGATGCGACGTCGTGAAGCGGATGCGCTCGATCTCGGGCGATCGCCGCCACGTAGCGAATCAGCGTGGCCAGATCGGCGACGCCACCATCATGGGTGGGGCCACGATAGGCATTGACGTTCTGACCCAGCAGGTTGATTTCGCGCACGCCCTGTCGGGCCAGCCGCACCACTTCGGCAACCACGTCATCAAGCGGCCGACTGACTTCCTCGCCGCGAGTGTACGGCACGACGCAGAAGCTGCAGTACTTGCTGCAGCCTTCCATGACGGACACGAAAGCGGTCGGACCGTCGGCTCGCGGCGCCGGCAAACTGTCGAACTTCTCGATCTCCGGAAAGCTGACATCGACCACGGTGCCACCATGGTTGCGCACCCGGTCAAGCATCACCGGCAGGCGATGCAGCGTCTGCGGCCCGAACACGATATCCACCACCGGCGCACGCTGCGCCAGGGCTTCGCCTTCCTGGCTGGCCACGCAACCACCCACGCCGATCACCAGCTCGGGACGCTGAGCCTTCAATGGCGCGCCAACGGCCCAGCAGTGAGAACACCTTCTCCTGCGCCTTTTCGCGCACCGAACAGGTATTCAGCAGCAGAACGTCCGCTGCTTCGGCGTCAGTGACAGGCTCAAGCCCATGGCTGTCACGGAGCACGTCCAGCATCTTGTCGGTGTCGTACTCGTTCATCTGACACCCGAAGGTCTTTACGTAGACTTTTCCTGGCATGCCAGGCTGGCTGTAACGCCTCCTCCTGGAGAAATGAAGTCGCGGCCCCAGGCGGGCCACGACTAAACAAAGCTAGCGTATGAAGCCGAGACTTTCCAGCTTCACCAGAATCCGGTGCGCTGCGAGGTCCGGACTCAGGCCCACGGTATCGATACGCATCTCCGGATTCTCCGGCTCCTCGTAAGGATCGGAAATACCGGTGAACTCCTTGATGATGCCCGCCCGGGCCTTGGCATACAGACCCTTGCGATCGCGCTGCTCGCAGACCTCGAGGGGCGTAGCCACATGCACTTCCAGAAAGCCGCCAGTCGGCTCGATGGCAGCTCACGCACGGCCGCCGCGTAGCGGCATAAGGCGCGATGGGTGCACAAATAGCGACGCCGCCGTTCTTGGTGATCTCGGAGGCCACGTAACCGATACGCATGAATATTCAGATCGCGATGCTCTTTGGAGAAGCCCAGTTCGCTGGACAGGTTCTTGCGCACCAGGTCGCCGTCCAGCAAGGTCACCGGCCGGCCGCCGTTCTCCAGCAGCTTGACCAGCAGCGCATTGGCGATGGTGGATTTGCCGGAACCCGACAGACCGGTGAAGAACACCGTAAAGCCCTGCTTGTGCTCGCGGCGGATAAGAGCGGCGCAGCTCCTCCACCACTTTCGGGTAGGAAAACCAGTCGGGAATTTCCAGGCCCTCGGCCAGGCGACGCCGGAATTCGGTGCCGGAAATATTCAGCACCGTTTCTTCCGGCTTGGTCTCGTCCACCGGCACGTATTCCGCGCGATCCTCGACGTAGACCATCATCTGGAACGGCACCATGGTGATGTCCAGTTCGGCCTCATGCTCCTTGAACAATTCCTGCGCATCGTAGGGGCCGTAAAACGGCTCGCCGTTGGAATCATTGCCGGGGCCGGCGTGATCGCGACCGACGATGAAGTGCGTGCAGCCGTAATTCTTGCGAATAATCGCGTGCCACAGCGCCTCGCGGGGTCCGGCCATGCGCATGGCCAGCGGCAGCAGACTCAGGGTTGTGGTCTGCTCCGGATACTGTTCGAGAACGTGCTCGTAGCAACGCACGCGGGTGTAGTGGTCCACGTCACCCGGCTTGGTCATGCCCACCACCGGCTGGATCAGCAGATTGGCTTCCTGCTCACGCGCCGCCCGGAAGGTCAGTTCCTGGTGAGCCCGATGCAAGGGGTTGCGGGTCTGGAAGGCCACGACCTTGCGCCAGCCCAGCTTGCGGAAACGGCCACGCAATTCCGCCGGCGTATCGCGCAACAGGCTGAAATCGTAGTGCAGTGGCGGCTCGATGCCGTGCAGCTTGCCACCGAGGTAAACCTGGCCAGCCTGGTGCATCAGGTAGTGCACAGCAGGATGCTGCTCGTCCTGGCTGCCAAACGCTGCTTCGGCCTCGGCGGCTTGTCCGGAGTCCAGATGTCGCTGACCTCCATGGTCGCGATCAGCACGCCTTCCGGGTCCCGCAGCGCAATGGACTGGCCTACTTTCACCTGGTCGGCGAACTCCCGGCTCACATCCAGAGTGACGGGCATCGGCCACAGGGTGCCGTCGGGCAGGCGCATGTTTTCGAGTACGCCCTCGTACTCGGCCTGAGTCAGAAAACCCTCCAGCGGCGAGAAGGCACCATTCAGCAGCAGCTCAATATCGCAAATCTGACGCGCGGTCAGATCCCATGACAGATAGTCGCGGGCCTTTTCCTGTTCGGCCTCGGCTGCTGATTCGCCCAGGTATAACTCCTTGAGCACCCCGCCGTGGGGTTCCTTGAATGCTCCCATGATCTCAATCCTTGGTCTTGGTTGTGTTTAGTTAAAAAAGCTCTGGCACAGACGAAAGCGGCGTACCTGTGAGTACGCCGGCTTGCGGAACCTGAATCGTGTCAGGCGCCTGTTCGCTAGAATGGAATATCGTCGTCTTCGAAGGCGGCGGCGGCCGGCTGGGCCTGGGGCGCCGCTGAACTCTTGGGGGCACTGCCACGCTCGCCGGAAGACATACCGGCGCCGCCACCGCGACCGCCCAGCATCTGCATCTGGTCGGCGACAATCTCGGTGCTATAGCGGTCCTTGCCCTCGCGGTCCTGCCATTTGCGCGTGCGCAGTCGACCCTCGACATAGACCTGAGACCCTTTGCGCAGGTACTCGGTGACAATCTCGGCGAGGCGGTTGAAAAACACGACGTTGTGCCATTCCGTGCGCTCCGTCTGTTCACCCGATTCCCGGTCCTTATAACTTTCGCTGGTGGCCAGGCGCACGTTAGCCACGGCGCCACCACTGGGCATATAACGCGTGTCCGGATCGGCGCCCAGGTTACCAATGAGAATGACTTTATTGATGCCGCGCGGCATGGCGAACCCCCAGATCTAATCTATTGATTTATATATATTTTTTTTGCGGCGGATTGATGCCACGCCAGCAAGACCCGCTATTGTAAGCCGGGCGGGGTCAAATGGCACCCGCAAATGCGTCATAAGCCAATACATTCGTTCCGGGTGGCATTGGGCGGCGACGGCCCGAGCCCGTATATTTGACAGTTTGCCATCGTCCGGCCATTGCCATGCAAAGCATCAGTATTCGCGGAGCCCGCACCCACAATCTGCGGAACATCGATATCGACCTGCCGCGCGACAAATTAATCGTGATCACCGGACTGTCGGGCTCGGGCAAATCTTCGCTGGCCTTCGACACGATTTACGCCGAAGGGCAACGGCGCTACGTCGAATCTTTGTCTGCCTATGCGCGACAGTTTCTGTCGATGATGGAAAAACCCGATGTGGACCATATCGAGGGGCTGTCGCCGGCCATCTCCATCGAGCAGAAATCCACCTCGCATAATCCGCGCTCCACGGTGGGCACGGTGACAGAGATCTATGACTACCTGCGCCTGCTGTTCGCGCGCGCCGGGCGGCCGCGCTGTCCGGAGCACGGCGAAGACCTGGAAGCGCAGACGGTCAGCCAGATGGTCGACCAGGTGCTGGCGCTGGACGAAGGCACCCGTCTGATGTTGCTGGCACCGGTGGTGCAGAATCGCAAAGGTGAACATCAGCAATTACTCAGTGACTTGCGTGCCCAGGGTTTCGTGCGTGCGCGCATCGACGGCGAAGTCTACGATCTGGACGATCCACCCAAGCTCGACCTGCGTCGCAAGCACAGCATTGATGTTGTCGTTGACCGCTTCAAGGTGCGCGAAGATCTCGCCCTGCGGCTGGCGGAATCGTTTGAAACGGCACTGAAACTGGCCGACGGAATGGCGCGCATCGCCTGGATGGACAAACCGAAGACAGCCGAGCTGCTGTTCTCCGACCGCTTTGCCTGCCCGGTCTGCAGCTACAGCATTGTCGAACTGGAACCGCGACTGTTTTCGTTCAACAACCCGGTAGGTGCCTGCTCCAGCTGCGATGGACTTGGCGTACGCCAGTTTTTCGATCCGGCGCGAGTGGTCCGGCACCCGGAGCTGAGCCTGGCCGGCGGCGCTATTCGCGGCTGGGATCGCCGCAATGCCTATTATTTTCAACTCATCCAGTGCCTGGCCGCTCACTATGAATTTGATATCGAGCAGCCCTGGCAGGAGCTTGCGCCGGCCGTACAGGAAATTCTGCTGCGCGGCAGTGGCGATGAAGAAATTCAGTTTGAGTACCTGACCGGTCGCGGCGCCACGGTAACGCGTCAGCACAATTTCGAAGGCATCCTGCCGAACCTCGAGCGGCGCTATCGGGAAACCGAGTCGGGCATGGTGCGCGAAGAACTGGCCAAGTATCTGAGCGTGCAGCCCTGCCCGGAATGCGGCGGCACGCGCCTGAACACGGCCGCACGAAATGTCTTCATCATGGACCGCTCGATCCCGGAAATTACCGGCCTGGCCGTGAACGATGCGCTGGCGTTCTTCGACCAGTTAAAGCTGAGCGGCTGGCGCGGCGAAATTGCCGACAAAATCGTTAAGGAAATTGGTGATCGGCTGCGCTTTCTCGCCGACGTCGGCCTGGAGTACCTGGCGCTGAACCGCAGTGCCGAGACCTTGTCTGGCGGCGAAGCCCAGCGCATTCGTCTGGCCAGCCAGATCGGCTCCGGCCTGGTCGGCGTCATGTATATCCTCGATGAACCTTCCATCGGGCTGCATCAGCGCGACAACCAGCGCCTGCTCGGAACGCTCGCCCACCTGCGCGATCTCGGCAATACCGTGATCGTGGTCGAGCACGACGAAGAAGCCATTTTGACCAGCGATCATGTGCTCGACCTCGGGCCCGGCGCCGGCATTCACGGCGGCCAGGTTATCGCCCAGGGGACGCCCGCGGAAATCCTTGCCAGTGAGGAATCGCTGACCGGGCAATACCTGTCGGGACGTCGCCAGATAGAGTTGCCCGCAACGCGACTGACCGCTGATCCGCAACGCATGCTGAGCATCCAGGGCGCCAGCGGCAATAACCTGAAGCAGCTGAATGTCGATATTCCCCTCGGCCTGATGACCTGTGTGACCGGCGTCTCCGGTTCCGGCAAGTCAACCCTGATTAACGATACGCTTTACCGCGCCGCGGCCGGAATAATCAATCGCAGCAACTATGATCCGGCGCCGCATGAATCCCTGCAGGGGCTCGAGCACGTCGACCGCATCATCGACATCAGTCAGAGCCCGATTGGTCGCACACCGCGCTCCAATCCAGCCACTTATACCGGCCTGTTTACACCCATCCGTGAGTTATTCGCAGGCACCCAGGAAGCGCGCTCACGGGGTTACAAAGCCGGTCGCTTCAGTTTCAATGTAAAAGGCGGTCGCTGCGAGGCTTGTCAGGGTGACGGCGTCATTCGGGTGGAAATGCATTTCCTGCCCGACGTCTACGTACCCTGTGATGTATGCCATGGCAGACGTTATAACCGCGAAACTCAGGAGATCCGTTACAAGGGTCGCAGCATTCACGAAGTGCTGGACATGACCATAGAAGATGCCTGCGAATTCTTCACCAACGTACCGATGATCCATCGCAAGCTGGAAACTTTAATCGACGTGGGCCTCGCCTACCTGCGACTCGGGCAGAACGCGACAACGCTGTCCGGCGGCGAAGCGCAGCGGGTCAAGCTGGCCAAGGAATTGTCCAAGCGAGCGACCGGTAACACGCTCTATATTCTCGATGAACCTACCACCGGACTGCATTTTCATGACATCGCGCACCTGCTCGATGTGCTGCACAAGCTGCGCGATCAGGGCAATACCGTGGTGGTGATCGAACACAATCTCGATGTTATCAAGACCGCCGACTGGATCATCGACCTGGGGCCGGAAGGCGGTGATGGCGGCGGCGAGCTGGTCGCCGCGGGCACCCCGGAAGCGGTGGCCGCTGTGTCCGGCTCCTATACCGGCCAGTTTCTGGCGCCGTTACTCAAGCCGGAAGCGCGCAAACGCCGCATTGCCTGAACTCAGGGCGAAAATTCGAAGAACTGCAGTTCGCCCAGTTCACCTTCCAGCTGACCGCCGGTGCAGCCCGCATCACCGAGGGCGGCGGCACGTTCGTGGGCCGCGGCGAGATAGCTGGCATACAGGCGTTCGCGCGCCTGCGCCGGCAAAGCCGTTTGTTCGCAGCCGCGCGCTTGAAGCGCAGCGGCCAGTGACAAACCACCTTCCAGGGGCGGTTCCTGGCGATGGGTCCAGGCGCCACTGTGCAGATCGAATTGGTATTCGGGAATAAAACAGTGGCCGTAATCAGCCAGAAAGCGCACCGCGTCGATCACATAGTTCGCTTCAATATCATCCATACAGAAATGAAAGCCGATGCGACACCAGCCCGGCTTGATGCCGCTGAAGCCCTTCAGAATCCAGTTGCGATAGCGATTGGACTGCTGCATGCCGATGCCGAGCAGCCGATGACCATAGGGCCCGGCACAGGAACACCCGGCCCGCGACTGAATACCGAAAAGATCATTGAGCAACGCGGTCAGCAATTTGGGGTGTAGATAGCGCTCGCCGGGACCGCGAACATTGAAGGAAACAATACCGATGCGCTGATGCGGATCCGGATTACCCAGAATCTCAATACGCGGATGTTCAGACCAGCGCTGCATAGCGTGCTGTAACAACTCAGATTCACGTGCCTCAATGGCGGCCGCGCCGATCTGGTCTTTGACCAGAAACGCCAGCGCCGCCTTTATGGTCTGCAGTACGCCCGGCGTGCCGGCCTTCTCGCGCTCTTCTATATCTTGAATATAGTCCTGATCTTCCGGGCTGACGTAATCTACCGTGCCACCGGCAGACACTGTCGGCGGCAATGACTCATCGTAGATGCGACGATTAAACACCAGCACGCCGCTGGAGCCGGGGCCACCGAGAAATTTGTGCGGAGAAATAAATATCGCATCGATAGACGCGTCTCCGCCGTCGGACAGAGGCGGCGGATTCATATCAATGCTCACGTAGGGAGCGCTGGCAGCATAGTCGAAACAGGCCAGCGCATCGTATCGATGCAGCAGTGCCGAGATCTCCCGCACCGGGGTGCGTATACCGGTTACGTTGGAGGCTGCCGCGAAGGAGCCTATCCGCACCCGGCCCTGATACTCAGGCCGCTGTAACAGGTCTTCCAGATGCGCGATATCAATGCCGCCATCTGCCGCAAGCTTGACCTCGACAACCCTGGACAAACCCTGGCGCCAGGAAATCTCGTTGGAGTGATGCTCATAGGGCCCGACAAACACCACCGGCTGATGGCGCTCCAGGTAGGCCTGCAGCGCTTCATTCTCGACCGCAGACAGTGACGCAGTGGCGGCCTGCTCGACAAAGGCGCGCGTGGCCGGCGGCCAGGCAACGCCGACAATCTGCTGCAACTTATCGATTGCGCCGCTGGCCCCGTTACCCACCGCGATTATGCGTCCATCGACGCCGGCATTTACAGACTGCTTGATCACCGACTCAGCCTCATGCAGCAGGTTGGTCATGCTGCGACCGGTAATGTCATCCTCGGTATGAGTATTGGCATAACGGCGCTGAACCGTTTGCAGAAAATTCTCTACGAACAGCAGGCAGCGACCCGAGGCGGTGTAATCGCAGTACACCATCAGGCGCTCGCCGTAAGGCGTTTTAAAGCTCGCATCGGCACCGACGGTCTGACTCCGCAGGAAGTCCGGATCCAGAGACAGTGACTGATCCTTAAGGCTATCCATCAACCCAGCGCCCGAATGCCTACGGCGGTGCGGATTTTCTGCATGAACGGCGTGGCGAATTCGCGCGCCCGGCCGGCGCCTTCCAGCAGCACCTGCTCAACGTGATCCGGCGCCGCGATCAGCCGCTCATACTCATCACGTGCATCGCGCAGGTGCTCATTAAGAAACTCGAACAACTCTTGCTTAAGCGCTCCCCAGCCGATGCCGGCGGCGAAGCGCCGGGCCATTTCCTGACTTTGCTCGGCGCTGGCAAAGGCCCGGTAAATATCGAACAGGGTAGAACCTTCCGTCTGCTTGGGTTCACCGGGCTCCAGCGAGTTGGTTTTAATTTTCATAATCAGTTTGCGCAGTTTTTTCTCTGGCACAAACAATGGAATGGTGTTGTTGTAACTCTTACTCATCTTGCGGCCATCCAGCCCGGTCAGTATTGCAGTTTCGTCGCCGATTTCGGCTTCGGGCACAACAAAAAGTTCGTCATAGGAATGATTGAAGCGTTGGGCAATATCCCGTGCCATCTCGACATGCTGTTTCTGGTCTTTACCAACGGGTACTCGATGCGCATTAAACATCAGGATATCGGCCGCCATCAGCACCGGATAACCGAACAGGGCCATGCTTACGCCTTTGTCCGGATCACGCACGCCGCTTTCCTCATTGGCCTGCACCGCAGCCTTATAGGCATGTGCGCGATTCATCAGGCCCTTGGCGGTGACAGAGCTCAAAATCCAGGCCAGCTCCGGGATCTCGGGAACGTCCGATTGCCGATAGAACACTGAACGCCGGGTGTCGAGGCCGAGGGCCAGCCAGGTGGCCGCAACCTCGAGGCTGGACTGGTGTACGGCGGCCGGATCGTGGTTTTTAACCAGCGCGTGATAATCAGCCAGAAAATAGTAGCTGCTCGCTCCTGCCACCTGGCTTGCCGCAATAGCCGGACGGATAGCACCGGCGTAATTGCCCAGATGGGGCGTTCCGGTGGTAGTTATGCCGGTTAAGACGGTTTCTTTGCTCATTTGAGGCGCTGCCAGCTGATACTTCGCGAGCCCGGGAAGGGGCGAACAATGATGCCTGATCCGCGCCGCTGTGGGCAGGCCCGGTACTGCCTGGCCGGGCGACACTGTTATATTTCCGCGTTAACGCACCGCCATCGGAGTTCAGCCTCTTGCCCGGACTACTCGAGTACCAGGACCACCTGCAGACCCTGACGGCACGCTACGCCAGCGCGCTGGCCGCAACGGGCTATGACGCGGTGCTATTGGGCGCCGGACTGGCGTCACAGCATTTCCTCGATGACCAGGGACCGACATTCAAGGCCAACGCCATGCTGTTGCAGTGGCTGCCCCTGACCGAGCACCCGGGTGCCCTGCTATTAGTGCCAGCCGATGCAGACCCGATAGTGGTCATTGTCACGGACGACGACTACTGGCATAAACCACCCGAATTGCCGGCCGCGCCCTGGAACGAGGCACTGGAAATTCGTTGCGTCACCAATACAGCTGATGCCCTGGCCGCGCTGGGCAAACTTCCGCCGCGGCTGGCATTGCTGGGGCCGGCTGCGCATTGGCAGAGCCTGGGATTAAGCGAGGATATAAATCCCACAACATTAATCGATGCCCTGCACTATCAGCGCTCGGTTAAAACCCACTACGAACTCAATGCGATGCGCCGCGCCACGGCGAGTGCGGTGGATGGCCACCGCGCAGCCCTGCAGGCGTTTACCGACGGCTGCAGTGAGTTCGACATCCTGATGGCCTTCCTGGCCGCCAGTCGACATGCGGCATCCGACCTCCCTTATCACGCGATTATTGCCGGCGATCAAAACGCGGCCATCCTGCATTACCAGCATTACCAACGGCAGCCGGCGCCAACGGCCAGCCTGTTGATTGATGCCGGTTGCAGTTCGCTCGGCTATGCCTCAGACATTACGCGCAGCTATGCGGCGACCGGCCAGACGGACTTTGCCAATCTGATTGCGGCGATGGAGTCATTGCAGCAAGACCTGTGTGCAGCCACACGGGCTGGCGTGTACTTCGCCGATCTGCAGGCACGCGCGCACCGTGACCTGGCCACGCTGCTGGCCGAGCAGGGGCTGATAGCAGCCAGCGCCGACGAGATTCTGGCCGCTGATGCCACCAGCTGCTTTCTGCCGCACGGCCTCGGCCATCTACTCGGCGTGCAGGTGCATGACGTGGGCGGTGATCTTGCCGATGCCACCGGCACGCGACTAAAGGCGCCGCCGGCCTATCCACGCCTGCGCCTGTTGCGACAGCTGGAGCCCGGCCAGGTGCTGACCATCGAACCCGGTCTTTACTTCATCGATTCACTGCTGGAAAAACTGCGCGGCGGCGCTCTCGGTCAGCGGGTGGACTGGCCGCGCATCGATGCTTTGCGCGTCTGCGGCGGCATTCGTATTGAAGACAATCTGCTGGTCACAGCCGACGGCAATGAAAACCTGACCCGCCTGGCATTCGCTGCCTGATCGCGTCAACTGCCCGTTTCAGTCAGCTGCACCTGCACACCGGCGAAATCCTGCCGGCTTCAGATCGCGGATTCGCCAGTCCTCGAGGCCGGCCCGCGCCGGCCCGCTAAAACTATCCTCGCCCAGCCGCTCGGCGGCCTGGTCCAGGCTGTCGAGGGCCAGGGAAATCAGAAAAAAGCCTTCGCCGTGTTCGGCCAGATGACGGGCCGGCTCGGTACCCTCCCGGACCGGTTGCACCAGGCTTAGCCAGGTTTCACCCAGACGGTAGCGAGCGATGTCGACACCCCGTCCGGGCAGGTGATCGCGTGAGTCCGGCGCGCGGCCGAGCAGCTGCTGCCAGGCTGGAATCGCCTGCTCCAGGTCGCGCACCAGAAAGTTAATGTGATGGATGCACTGCGTCATAATGAAGTCTCCGTGGCAGAATCTACACTCGCCTTTGGCCTCGGACCTGCCCTGATCGGGCGCTTTCGTTACAAATACTTACCTAGTTTGGGCAGGCGATCTGATAAATTAGTGGGCCCGTTTCAATCCCGGACCGAATGCTTTGATTTGCAAGCACCTTAGCAGAGCTGCCAGCCATGTCAGCGGACCCTTAGCGGTTGCGGTGGCGAGCCTTCTTCTGGGCGCCTGCGGCGACAGCGGCGAGGCGCCCGGCATGGTAGCTGGTCGCATGGGCGGCGGCGAACCTGTCAACGTGATTGCGCGCACAGTCACGGCACAGCCCTACGTCGATCGATTTACCGCGCTCGGCACTGCCCAATCCAACGAATCCATCGAAGTCACTTCGCGCATTTCGAGCGTCATTGATCGAATTGTCTTCGAGGAAGGCCAGGAAGTGGCTAAGGGCAAACTGCTGATAGAACTGGAAAGCGATGAAATCGCCGCCAACCTGGCGGTTTCGAAAGCCACGTTGCAAAAAGTGCAAAGTCAGTTTGCCCGGCGTGAAGGTCTGGCAGAAACAAATGTGATTTCCGAGTCGGAGCTGGAGGAGCTGGCCGCGGAAGTCGCCATCGCCCAGGCCCAGGTCCAGGCCCAGGAAGCGCGGCTGAGAAATACGCTGATCCGCGCACCCTTTGCAGGCACTGTTGGCCTGTTGCGGATCAGCCCCGGCGATCTGGTCGGTCCGGATACTGTGATTACCACGCTGGATGACACGGCCACCATGAAGCTCGAGTTCACGGTGCCGGAAAGCTATCTGGACGCTTTGCGCAGTGGCCTGCCCGTCGGTGCAACAACATCTATATATCCGGAAGCCATATTTAGCGGAGTAATTGCGCATATCGACCCGCGCATCGACCCGGTTACGCGGGCAGTGCGAGTGATTGCCGAACTACCCAATCCGGACAGAATTCTACGCCCGGGCATGTTCCTGGCCGTGGCCATCGAACGCGACCGCGACTCGGTATTGCTGGTACCCGAGGAAGCGCTGATGCCGCGCCAGGGGCGCCAATACGTATACGTCGTGGAAGACGGCAAGGCCATCGAACGTGAAGTCGCACTGGGGATCAGAGCCCCCGGCATTGCTGAGATTCGCGAGGGCCTGAGCCCTGGTGCACTGGTCATTACCGAAGGCGCGCAGAAGGTGCGCAGTGGCATGCCGGTTAATGTCATGACCAATAGTTAAGCCATGCTGCTGTCCGACGTCTCCGTCAACCGCCCGGTATTTGCCGCCGTTATCAGCCTGATACTGGTCATCGTCGGGCTGCTGGCACTGAATGGGCTGGCGGTACGCGAATACCCCGAGGTTGATCCGCCCATCGTGTCCGTCAGCACGTCCTACCGGGGCGCTTCGGCCAGCGTGGTTGAGCGACGCATAACCCAGGTCATCGAGGACGAGATCGCCGGTATCGCGGGGGTGCAGAAACTAACTTCCACGAGTCAGGACGAACGCTCGCAGATTACCGTGGAATTTGACCTGGACAGGGATGTTGATGGCGCCGCGAATGACATACGCGAGCGGATTTCACGAATAGTCGGCCGGCTGCCGGAAGAATCCGACCCACCACAGATCAGCAAACAGGACGCCGGCATGGACTCCACCATGTACGTCGACCTGTCGAGCCAGAGTCGCTCGGTCATGGAACTGACGGACTACGCTGAGCGCAACATCGTCGATCGGCTGTCGACGGTGCCGGGCGTGGCCACTATTCGAAACAGTGCCGCGAGAGTGCCGGCCATGCGCATCTGGTTGGACCGTGAAGCCCTCGCCGCTCGCGGTCTCACGGTGCAGGACGTCGAGGACACCCTGCGTCGCGAAAACGTCGAGCTGCCGGCCGGCCGCATTGAATCGACATCACGTGAATTTACCCTGCGCACCGACACCGGACTAAGCACACCCCAGGACTTTGCCAGCCTGGTTTTGCTCCGTGAGGACAACTTCGTGGTGCGCCTGGGCGATGTAGCCGATGTACGAATCGAGGCCGAGAGCGATAGGCGACTGGCCCGTTCGGATGGCATAGCGGGTAACAGTCTTGGCATCGTACCGCAATCAAAAGCCAATATACTCTCTGTAAATCAGGGGGTTAGGGAAGAACTCGAGCGACTGCAGTCGATATTGCCCGACGATATAAAGATGGACGTCAATGTGGATTTCTCGGTATTTATCCGCGAATCCATGAAGGAAGTTCTTAAAGCTCTGGGCGTGGCCCTGCTGATGGTGCTGTTGGTGATCTTCCTGTTTCTCGGTTCCCTGCGTGCCACGCTGATCCCGGCGCTGACGATTCCGGTGGCCATCATTGCAACCTTCATGGTGATGGCGGCGCTGGGCTACTCAGTCAATACCCTGACCTTGCTTGGTCTGGTTTTGGCCATCGGCCTGGTGGTGGACGACGCCATCGTGGTGCTTGAGAACATTGTCCGCCGAATGGAAAAGGGGCAACCGGCCCTGCTGGCTGCCATCGACGGTAGCCGCGAAATTGGCTTTGCCGTGGTCGCCACCACCGTCGTGCTGGTCTCGGTATTTGTTCCCATCTCTTTCATGCCCGGCAAAGTGGGCCGTCTGTTCGGCGAGTTTGGTATCTCGCTGGCCGCCGCCGTAGCGTTCTCCAGCCTGGTCGCGCTGTCGCTGGTGCCTATGTTGTCGTCGAAGTTCTTCACCAAGGGTGTAGAACGCGGCGCTCTGACTCAGCTGGTCGACCGCGGCTTCAACTGGATAACGGAAAGCTACCGCCGTGTGCTTACGCCGCTGGTTCGGAGGCCCTGGATCGGCGCACTGGCAATTTTGCTGATATCGGCCGTCAGCTTCCAGATGTTTCGCCTGCTACCCAACGAATATGCGCCGGTGGAAGACCGCGGCATGATCCTGACCTGGATGCGCGGTCCGGAGGGGGCGACCCCGGAATACATGGATCGGCAAATCCGGCAGTTCGAAGCACTGGCAATACCCTATGTTGCGGCCGGCGAGGCCAAGCGAGTTCTGGTTCGCAGCGGCATGGGCAATGGTGGAGGCGATGCCAATACCGGCTTTGCGTATATACCGCTGATGCCCTGGAAAGACCGCAAGATGACTTCCATGGAGATAGCTGCGGAATTGCGCGAAAAGCTCAAGACAATACCCGGCGCCATGACCATGGTGATGCTGCCGCCGAGCCTGAATGTGCGCAGTTCCGGCCAGCCGCTGATCGTTGTATTGGGGGGCACGGATTACGACGAACTGGCGGAATGGACCAGTCGGGTAATCGAGCGGGCCGCCGAAAATCCAGACATTCTGGGGCTGCGCTCCGATTATTTTGAACGCAAACCCAAAATCAAGGTATCCGTCGACCGGGATCGTGCCTCGGACCTGGGCGTGTCACTCTCGGCCGTGGGCCGGACGCTGGAGAGCATGCTCGGCTCGCGCATCGTCACCACCTTCCAGGATCGTGGTGAAGAGTACAACGTCATGCTGCAGGCACGCCCCGAGGACCGCGCTACGCCCTCGGACTTGCAGAACATCTATGTGCGTTCGGAACGATCGGGGCAGCTGATTCCGCTGGCCAGCCTGGTGGAATTACAGGAAACCTCGGGCCCCGTAGAACTCAAACGATTCGATCGTCTGCGCTCCATTAGCCTGACCGGAGCGCTGGGCCCCGGCTATTCCCTGGGTGAAGCTCTGGAATACATGGAATCCATCATTCGCGAAGAAATTCCCGAGGGTGTACGCATCAACTACGACGGTGAATCGCGAGATTTTCGTCAATCGGGCAATTCGATTTATTTCACTTTCGCACTGGCACTGGTGGTGTCGTTTCTGGTGCTGGCAGCACAGTTTGAAAGTTTTCGGCACCCGTTGATCATTATGCTGACCGTGCCGATGGCGCTGTTTGGCGGCTTGCTGGGCCTGCATCTGACCGGCTCGTCCATCAATGTCTTCAGCCAAATCGGTTCAATCATGCTGATTGGCCTGGCGGCCAAGAACGGGATTCTGATCGTCGAATTCGCCAACCAGCTTCGCGATCGCGGTCAGGAGTTTTATTCGGCCATCATTGAGGCCTCTACGGTAAGACTACGGCCGGTCATCATGACCAGCTTGTGCACAGCCGGTGGTGCAATACCGTTGATTACCGCTTTCGGCGCCGGTGCCGAATCCAGGCGCACCATTGGTGCCGTGGTATTTTTCGGAGTGACGGTGTCAGTGGTTCTGACCCTGTTCCTGATTCCCGCCATGTACGCATTGTTAGCGCGCGGTACGAAATCACCTGAGCACGTCAGCCGCGACGTTGAGCGGCTAAGAGGTTCGACGGCGGGCAGTCCTGCAGCGAAGGAAGTCTGAAGCCTTTGCAGGCCTAGCTTTCGTCTGCGGTCGCGGGCTCCGGCTGATCCAGCAGCTGAACGATAGCCATAGGTGCGGAATCGCCCGGACGGTTGCCAATCTTCAGGATACGCAGATAACCCCCGGGACGGTCCTTAAAGCGCGGACCGAGTTCCTTGAACAACTTACCCACGGTTTCCTTGTCGCGCAGACGATCAAATGCGAGGCGCCGCTGTGCAACGCCGTCCTGCTTGGCCAGCGTGATCAATGGCTCTATAACGCGCCGCAGCTCCTTAGCCTTGGGCACAGTAGTGCGAATAGTCTCGTGACGAATTAACGACGAGGCCATGTTTCGATACATGGCCTTGCGATGGCTGCTGTTACGCCCAAGCGATCGTCCGGATTTCTGATGTCGCATTTTTCTCTATCCCGTATAGCCGGGCTGCCCTGACAGGCAACCCTTACGCTGTGCTCAGCTCAGGCAGCTTGATCGCCATCCTGTTCCAGCATCAGGCTCGGCGGGGGCCAATTTTCCACCCGCATACCCAAGGCCAGGCCATGGCTCTCGAGAACTTCCTTGATTTCCGTCAGCGATTTCTTGCCAAGATTCGGCGTCCGCAGCAACTCCACTTCAGTGCGTTGGATTAGGTCGCCAATGTAATTTATGTTTTCTGCTTTCAGGCAGTTGGCCGAACGAACAGTCAGCTCCAGCTCATCCACCGGGCGCATCAGCAGCGGATCCACCTGGGTTTCGTTGGCGCCTGCACTGACCTGATCTTCGCCCTGCAGGTCAACAAACACCGCCAGCTGATCTTTAAGGATGCTACCCGCGCGACGAATCGCTTCTTCAGCGTCAATCGTACCGTTGGTCTCGACATCAAGTATCAGCTTGTCCAGGTCAGTACGCTGCTCGACTCGCGCCGCCTCAACGTTATAGGTAACGCGGCGAATCGGACTGAAGGAAGCGTCCAGGCGCAGTCGGCCAATTGTGGCGGTCTGTTCTTCCTCTTCGGGCAGCTGAGTTGCGGGCCGGTATCCGCGACCTCGCTCGACGGTCAGGACCATTTTAAGGTCACCGGCGCTGGTCAGATTAGCAATCACCAGATCCGGGTTCACGACCTCTACGTCGTGATCGTGCGCGATGTCGCCGGCAGTCACTGGTCCCGGGCCCTTCTTGGCCAGGATCAATTCCGTACGATCACGCCCGTGCATACGCAGAGCAACGTCCTTGAGGTTCAGCAGTATCTCGACGACGTCTTCCTGGACGCCCTCGATGCTGGTGTACTCATGGAGCACGCCCTCAATTTCAGTCTCGACGATCGCTGCACCAGGCATGCTGGAAAGCAACACCCGCCGCAGCGCATTGCCCAGAGTATGGCCGAAACCACGCTCAAAGGGCTCAATAATGATTCGGGCCCGCGTTGCGCTCTCGGGCTGAACCCGAACACTGCGCGGCTTTAGAAATTCGCTGATGGATTCCTGCATTTCGGAAGTCCTCTCCTGATTACTTGGAGTAGAGCTCGACAACGAGATTCTCGTTGATGTCGGGCAAAATTTCGTCACGTTCCGGGAGCTGTTTAAGCACACCGGACATTTTTGTTTCGTCAACCTGAACCCAGTCGGGCCATCCGACCTGACTGGCAATGCTTAGTGCATTCTTAATGCGCAACTGCGTGCGAGATTTCTCACGTATCTCCACATGATCGCCGGCAGCAACCTGGTAGGAAGCAATGCTGACGATCTTGCCATTTACAGTTATGGATTTGTGAGAGACAAGTTGTCGGGCTTCCGCTCGCGTTGTCGAGAAACCCATGCGGTAGACCGTGTTGTCCAGCCGCCCTTCCAGCAGCCGCAGCAGGTTCTCACCCGTGGAGCCCTTTTGCTGGGCGGCACGTTTGTAGTAACCGCGAAACTGCTTTTCAAGGACGCCGTACATACGGCGAAGCTTCTGCTTCTCACGCAGCTGTAACCCATAGTCGGAGACGCGCGGCCTGCGGCCACCCTGCACCTGACCGGGAGGCGTTTCAAGCTTGCACTTGGAATCCAGCGGCCTGACGCCACTCTTTAAGAATAGATCGGTACCCTCACGCCGTGAGAGCTTACATTTTGGTCCGAGATACCTTGCCATTTACGCTTACCTCAAACGCGCCGCTTTTTAGGCGGGCGACATCCGTTGTGCGGGATGGGTGTGACATCCTCGATGTTACTGATCCGGAAACCGCAGGCATGCAGCGAACGGACCGCGGACTCGCGACCCGGGCCGGGACCCTGGACACGAACCTCAAGATTCTTCATGCCGGCTTCCTGGGCAACTTTGCCCGCCTTGTCGGCTGCCACCTGGGCTGCGAACGGCGTGCTCTTGCGCGAGCCACGGAAGCCACAACCACCCGCCGTCGCCCAGGAAACAGTATTGCCTTGCCGATCGGTGATGGTAATGATGGTGTTGTTAAAAGAAGCATAGATATGCGCGATACCTTCCGGTACCTGCTTCTTGATCTTCTTGCGTACTTTCGCCTGGGCCATAGCCTGTAAACCTGCGCTAAATTATCTGCGAATGGGTCGCCGCGGACCCTTGCGGGTGCGGGCGTTGGTGCGAGTGCGCTGCCCTCGCAGCGGTAGTCCACGCCGATGACGAATACCCCGGTAACAACCGAGATCCATCAGGCGTTTAACGTTCATTGTAGTTTCCCTGCGCAGATCACCTTCCACGGGAAAGTGTGCCACCGCGCTGCGCAAGCTTTCGACGTCTGGCTCGGTCAGGTCTTTAACCTTGATGTCCGGTGCCACACCCGCCTCGGCGCAGATTTTCTCCGCGCGCGTGCGCCCGACGCCATAAATACTCGTCAAGGCAATCACCACGTGCTTGTGCAGTGGGATATTTATTCCAGCAATACGCGCCATTAATTACGTCTCCAATAGTCGCTGAGCTGCATCAACCCTGGCGCTGCTTGTGGCGTGGGTCGGTACAGATCACACGAATTACCCGCTTGCGGCGGACAATCTTGCAGTTTCTGCAAATTCTTTTTACTGAGGCTCTTACTTTCATCAGCTTTCTCCGCGCACAGGCTTAGCGCACCTGACCGGCGCGGCCATACCCCTTGAGGTTCGCTTTCTTCAATAGACCTTCGTACTGATGCGACATCATGTGCGCCTGCAACTGGGACATGAAGTCCATGGTTACGACCACAATAATGAGCAACGAGGTGCCACCAAAATAGAACGGCACGCGCCAGTACAGAATCATGAATTCCGGCAGTAAACACACGGTGGTGATGTAGAAACCACCCCACAGTGTCAGCCGGGTCAACACTTTATCGATGTATACGGCGGTCTGCTGACCCGGACGAATACCCGGAATGAAGGCGCCGGAACGCTTCAAATTGTCAGCTGTGTCCTGCGAATTAAACACCAGCGCGGTGTAAAAGAAACAGAAGAACATGATCATCGACGCATAGATCAGGATATAAACCGGCTCACCGGGCTGCAGCTTCGCCGCAATGTTTTGCAACCAGCTGGCGCCTTCATAGGTACCAAACCAACTGGCGATGGTAGCCGGAAACAAAATGATGCTGGAGGCAAAAATCGGCGGAATAACACCGGCCATGTTGATCTTAAACGGCAGGTGACTGGATTGACCGGCATACATACGCCGACCCTGCTGGCGCTTGGCGTAATTGACGGTTATGCGCCGCTGGCCACGCTCAATGTACACCACGATGTAGGTTACAGCCAGCACCAGTAAGATCAGGACCAGAGCCAATGCCGGGGCAATTTCGCCCGTCTCGACCAGTTGCAGGGTGCCGCCGATGGCCGACGGCAAGCCAGAAATAATGCTGGCCAGAATAATCATCGAGATGCCGTTGCCGATACCGCGCTCGGTAATTTGCTCACCCAGCCACATTAGAAAAATAGTGCCGGTGATCAGCGTCACGGCCGCGGTGAATACAAAATTCGGTCCTGGCGCAATAACTACGCCCTGATTTTGCAGAGCAACGGCTGCACCCACTGACTGAAAGCCAGCCAGAAAAACAGTGCCGTAGCGTGTGTATTGGGTAATTTTGCGCCGGCCGCCTTCACCTTCTTTTTTCAGTTGCGCCAAAGACGGTACGACCACGCTCGCCATCTGCATAATGATGGAGGCTGATATGTAGGGCATGATGCCCAGCGCAAAAATACTCAAGCGCTCCAGGGCACCACCCGAAAACATGTTAAACATGCTCAAAATGGTGCCGGACTGCTGCTCGAAAAATTGCTCCAGTGCCACGGGGTCAATACCCGGCACGGGAATAAACGTACCTATACGGTAGACAATCAGCGCGCCAATCAAGAACAGCAGGCGCGAGCGAAGATCGGAGAAGCGACTTGCTTCACCGAGCGCGGCTGCTGGATTGACTATATTGCCTTTCGCCATGGTAATTATCTGAACGGGGCCACCGGCCTCAGTTCTCGATGCTCCCGCCGGCAGCTTCTATGGCCTTGCGGGCGCCCGGAGTAACCAAAATACCTTTCAGTTTGACGGCCTGATTGATTTCACCTGAAGCAATCACTTTGACACGCTTGGCCTGGCTCGGAATTAGACCTGCGGTTCGCAGGGCAAGAAGGTCGATGACCTCCGCCTTAACGAGCGCGAGCTCATGGAGTCGCAGTTCAGCCGACTCGCCACGCTTGGGAGAAACGAAACCAACCTTGGGCAGTCGGCGCTGCAGCGGCATCTGGCCGCCTTCAAAGCCAACCTTGTGGAATCCGCCCGAGCGCGCGTGCTGACCCTTGACGCCACGGCCACAGGTCTTACCGCGACCCGCCGAATGGCCACGGCCAACGCGAGTCTTTGCCGTGCGGCTGCCCGGCTTAAGGGTATTCAGTTTCATCCCACTTCCTCCACGCGCAGCAGGTAGGCGATCTTGTTGACCATGCCACGATTCTGCGGGGTATCGATAACTTCAACGGTCTGGTGCATACGGCGCAAACCAAGACCAGCCACGCAGGCACGGTGCTTGGGCAGTCGGCCGAAGCGGCTCTTGACCAGGGTGAGACGCAATTTCTTAGTAGCAGCCATGGTTTTAACCCAGGATGTCAGCGACTTGCTTGCCACGTTTGGCGGCAATGCGTTCGGGGGATTGCACAGTGTACAAAGCGTTGATCGTGGCCCGCACAACATTAATCGGGTTGCGGGAACCGTAACTCTTGGCTAAAACGTTACGCACACCGGCGCATTCAAATACAGCACGCATGGCGCCACCAGCGATGATGCCGGTACCTTCCGAGGCTGGTTGAATGTAGACCTTGGTTGCTCCGTGGCGTCCGATCATGGAGTAATGCAGGGTGTCGTTCTTAAGCGATACCTTGCGCAAATTCTTGCGCGCCGACTGCATCGCCTTTTGTATAGCGATGGGTACCTCACGGGCCTTGCCATAACCGAAGCCCACCCGACCATCGCCATCACCGACCACCGTCAGCGCCGTAAAGCCAAACTGACGACCACCTTTGACGACCTTAGCTACGCGATTAACCGTAACCAGTTTTTCCAGCAGGTCTTCTGAACCACCCGAATGTTCAACTCTAGCCATGCAAATTGATCCTGATCAGAACTCGAGGCCAGCTTCACGCGCGGCATCTGCCAGCGCCTTCACCCGACCGTGATAGCGAAACCCCGAACGATCGAAGGCCACACGTTTAACCCCAGCGGCCAGCGATTTCTCGGCCACCGCCTTACCCACCTTAATAGCGGCGGTTACGTTTCCGGTGCCGCTGTCTATGCTCTCGCGCAGCACCTTATCCAGCGTTGAAGAAACGGCCAGCACCTTGGCGCCGTCGGCCGTTGTCACCTGGGCGTAGATATGCCGCGGCGTCCGATGGACCGACAGGCGCGGTACACCAAGTTCGCGAATCTTTGCCCGGGTCTTGCGTGTTCGCCGGATACGTCTGTTTCTACTGTTCATCTGTGCGTTAAAGCTCTTGTTAGTTCAGAAAGCCCTACTTCTTCTTGGCTTCCTTGATCACCACCTGCTCGTCGGAATAGCGCACACCCTTGCCTTTATAGGGCTCCGGCGGGCGATAACGACGAATCTCGGCGGCTACCTGGCCGACCGACTGTTTATCGATACCCTTAATGACGATTTCCGTCTGGCTGGGCGTTTCGATGGTTATCCCTTCGGGCACGGCGTAAGTCACGGGATGCGAGAAGCCCAGCGTCAGATTCAGGTTTTTGCCCTGAGACTGGGCTCGATAGCCGACGCCCACCAGCGTCAGCTTACGCTCGAAACCAGCGCTCACGCCTACCACCATATTCTGTATCAAGGCGCGCGTAGTTCCAGCCATGGCGCGTGCCAGACGTGAACCCGACCGCGCGGCGACACTGGCATTGCCATCCTGCAGAGATACTTCCACCTCAGTATGCACTGGCATTTGCAGCTCGCCCTTGGGGCCTTTCACCGTCAACTGTGCCGCGCTCTGCTTGAGCTCAACACCTTTGGGAAATTCGACCGGGTTTCTTGCTACTCTGGACATGCTTCGCGTTCCGTTCTTTCTGCTCTGCTAGCTCCCATCAGGAAACCAGGCAGATCACCTCACCACCGACGCCTCGCGTACGAGCCGCACGGTCAGTCATCACACCTTCTGAGGTGGAGACAATGGCAATACCCAAGCCGCCACGAACACTCGGCAGCTCGTCCTTATTCTTAAATACCCGCAATCCAGGACTGCTTACCCGATGTAATTCATCAATAACCGGCTTGCCTTCGAAGTAACGCAACTCCACAACCAGGTCGCTCTTGTTACTGTCGAGCTTCTCGATCTTGTAGCCGTTTACATATCCTTCTTCAACGAGCACCTTTACAACGCTCTCTTTTTTAGTCGATGAAGGCATACGCACAGAGACATGGCCGACTCGCTGGCCATTACGAATGCGCGTCAACATGTCGGCGATGGGATCAGACATACTCATAGCTTGGGCTCCCCGATGCCTACCAGCTGGCCTTGCGTAAGCCGGGCACGTTTCCCGACATTGTCTCTTCGCGAAGCTTGTTACGGCCCAGGCCGAACTTGCGATAGAAACCCTTGGGCCGCCCGGTAATCGAGCAGCGATTGCGCATCCGGCTCGGACTCGCATTGCGCGGCAATTTATGCAGGCCGGCCATGGCTACCTGGCGCTCTTCTTCTGAGGAGCTTGCGCTGCCAATAATCCGCTTGAACTCCGCGCGCTTGGCCGCGAACCGCGCCACGGTTTTTGCGCGTTTAACCTCACGTGCCAGCATCGATTTCTTAGCCATTCTCGAGTCCTGTCTCTATTTCTTGAACGGGAAGCTGAATGCATCGAGGAGCGCTCGGCCCTCTTCGTCATTTCTTGCCGTTGTGGTGATCGTGATATCCATGCCCCGAATCGAATCAATCTGGTCGTAATCGATCTCAGGGAAAATAATCTGTTCCTGCACGCCCATGCTGTAGTTACCACGGCCGTCAAAGGACTTCGGGTTCAAACCACGGAAGTCACGCACGCGCGGAATGGCAATGCTGACGAGTCGGTCGAGAAACTCATACATGCGCTCACGTCGCAGGGTTACCTTGCAGCCAATCGGCATGCCATCGCGCAGTTTGAACGCGGCAACCGATTTGCGGGCATTACAAATCAATGGTTTCTGGCCGGCGATACGCTGCATATCCTCTACGGCCTTGTCGACAACCTTACGATCAGCAACAGCCTCGCCCACACCCATATTCAGCGTGATTTTGGTAATCCGCGGCACTTCGGTAACGTTCTTCAGCGCCAGCTTTTCCTGTAGCTGGGGAACCACCGTCTGCGCGTAAAAATCCTGCAACCTCGACATCGTCTGTTTCCTCAGGGACGCCCGCTCAGGCGTCGAGAACCTCTTTGTTTGACTTAAAGAAGCGCACACGCTTGCCGTCTTCCAGCGTCTTGATGCCGACCCTGTCGCCTTTTTCAGTGGCGGGATTGAACAGCATTACGTTAGAGACATGCAGCGGCATTTCCTTTTCAATGATTCCGCCTTGCACACCCGCATTGGGATTGGGCTTCTGGTGCTTCTTCACGACGTTGATGTTCTCGATCAGTACACGATCATTGTCGTCCACCCGCAGCACAGCGCCACGGCGACCTTTGTCGCGACCGGCGATCACGATCACTTCGTCGCCTTTTTTAATTCGTGAAATACTCATAATTCCGCTGCCCCTTAGAGCACTTCTGGCGCCAGGGAAATAATTTTCATAAAGCGGCTGGTGCGCAATTCACGCGTCACCGGCCCAAAAATACGGGTGCCGATGGGCTCAAGGCGATTGTTCAGCAACACAGCGGCATTGCCGTCGAAGCGGATCAATGAACCATCAGCGCGACGCACGCCCTTGCGCGTCCGCACCACAACTGCGTTATAGACTTCGCCCTTTTTGACACGGCCGCGTGGAATCGCGTCTTTCACGCTGACCTTGATGATGTCTCCAATGCCGGCATAACGGCGCTTTGAGCCACCCAATACCTTGATGCACATCAAACGGCGGGCACCGCTGTTGTCTGCTGCATTCAGGTTTGACTGCATCTGGATCATGATTTATATCCGTCCGTTCTCGCTTAGGCCCTAGCGGCCTTCAGCGCTCTCCAGAACTTCGACCAATTGCCAATTTTTGCGCTTCGACAAAGGGCGGCACTCGGTAATCGACACCAGGTCGCCTTCTTTGCAGCTATTGCTCTCATCGTGCGCCAATAACTTTGTCGAACGCTTCAGGTACTTACCGTAAATCGGATGCTTGATAACCCGCCCGACGGAGACAGTAATCGTCTTATCCATCTTGCTGCTTACAACCCGACCGGTAACGGTGCGGCGGACTGCGTCCTGCTTTACCGTTTCAGTTTTAGTTTCGCTGGTCACGGGTCCTAACCTCAGTTTTTGGTCACGCGCTCGCGCATGACCGTTTTGACGCGGGCAATGTTCTTACGAACCTTGCCGTATTGATCCGGACGCACCAGCTGACCTGTAGCCTGCTGCATACGCAAATTAAACTGTTCGCGGCGCAAGCCAAGCAGTTCCTCGGCCAGCTCCGCATCGTCTTTTGCACGAAAGTCTTTAGCGCTCATCAGATCACCTGCCGGCTTACAAAGGCGGTGCTAAACGGTAATTTTGCTGCCGCAAGACGGAAAGCCTCGCGGGCAATTTCTTCGTTAACGCCTTCCATCTCATACAGAACCCGGCCCGGCTGAATCTGGGCGACCCAGTATTCGACGTTGCCTTTGCCCTTACCCTGGCGAACTTCCAAAGGCTTTTTCGTAATCGGCTTGTCAGGAAAGACGCGGATCCATATCTTGCCGCCACGCTTAACGTAGCGGGTCATCGCGCGCCGAGCTGCTTCGATTTGTCGAGCCGTCAGACGGCCACGGCCAGTAGCTTTAAGACCGAATTCACCGAAGGAGACGCTGCTGCCACGCTGCGCCAGACCACGGTTACGTCCTTTGTGCTGTTTTCTAAACTTTGTTCGTTTGGGCTGTAACATGGATTCTGTACCTAGCGAGCGGCTTTATCAGCCGGCTCCGCTGCGATTTCACGGGCATCGAATATTTCGCCCTTGAAGATCCAAACCTTGACGCCGATAACGCCATAAGTAGTCCTGGCCTCAGAAAAGCCATAGTCAATATCGGCGCGGAAAGTGTGCAATGGCACACGGCCTTCTCGATACCATTCGGTGCGGGCGATTTCCGCGCCGTTAAGGCGCCCACCGACCTTCACCTTGATGCCACCCGCACCCAGCCGCATGGTATTGGTAACAGCGCGCTTCATCGCACGACGAAACATCACGCGACGCTCGAGCTGCTGCGCGATCCCGTCGGCCACTAGCTGGGCATCGAGCTCGGGCTTACGGACCTCGGCAATGTTCAAGCGCACGTCGCCCTTTGGAAGCTCCATCAGCTTGGCGACTTGAACGCGCAGACGCTCAATGTCTTCGCCTTTCTTACCAATGACGATGCCGGGACGCGCAGTATGAATCGTAATCTGTGCTTTACGCGCAGGCCGCTCAATATGGATACGACTTACGGACGCGTCTTTAAGTTTCGTTCTAAGAAACTTGCGCACCTTGTAGTCAGATGCCAGTAACGCTGGGAACGACTTGCTATCGGCATACCAACGCGACGACCAGTCACGGGAGATACCGAGCCTTATTCCAATGGGATGTACTTTCTGGCCCATACTGGCTGTTCCTATTCGTCCGCGACCTGGATGGTGATATGGCTGTTGCGCTTGATTATGCGAGCGCCGCGGCCCTTGGCACGCGCACGAAAACGCTTGAATGTTGGCGCTTCGTCAACGTGAATTACTGCAACTTTAAGCTCGTCAATATCGGCGCCGTGATTGTGCTCGGCATTAGCGACAGCCGACTCCAGCACTTTCTTCACGATGCGGGCACCCTTCTTCGGCATCAGGCTGAGAACCTGCAGCGCATTGCCAACCGGTTTGCCGCGCACGACGTCGGCGACCAGGCGACATTTCTGTGGCGAGATACGGGCATATTTAAGTTTTGCTGCTACACGCATGACAAGTCTCCTACTTGGTCTTCCGATCGCCGGAATGACCCCGGAAGGTCCGCGTAACAGCAAACTCGCCCAGTTTGTGCCCAACCATGTTCTCGGAAACCAGCACCGGCACGTGGTCGCGCCCGTTATGCACGGCAATGGTAAGACCGACCATGTCGGGCAATACCATTGATCGCCTCGACCAGGTTTTAATTGGTCGACGACTGTTGGCCGCTGCCGCTTCACGCACCTTCTTGGCGAGATGCGCATCGACAAATGGTCCTTTCTTTACTGAACGTGGCACTGCTGCTTCCTCATACTCTCAAGCGGCTTACTTGCGGCCGCGGCGACGGACAATCATGCCGTCGGTGCGCTTGTTATGACGGGTCTTGTATCCCTTGGTTGGCGTACCCCAGGGTGTTACCGGATGCCGGCCACCTGATGTACGGCCTTCACCACCGCCATGCGGGTGATCAACGGGGTTCATCGCTACACCGCGAACGGTCGGACGCACACCGCGCCAACGCGTTGCACCGGCCTTACCCAGCTTGCGGAGATTGTGTTCGCCGTGGCCCACCTCACCGATGGTCGCGCGACAATTCACGTGGACTTTTCGCATCTCGCCGGAGCGCATGCGCAGGGTTGTATACAAGCCCTCGCGAGCAACCAGCTGGGCACTGGCACCAGCAGCGCGTGCCATCTGAGCGCCCTTACCGGGCTTTAACTCGATAGCGTGAATTACTGAACCCAGGGGAATGTTCCGCAAGGGCAGAGTATTGCCGCTGCGGATGGGCGCCTCGCGACCTGACATCAGCTGGTCGCCGGCGGACACGCCTTTGGGCGCAATAATATAACGACGCTCGCCATCGCTATACAGCAACAGTGCGATATGCGCACTGCGGTTCGGGTCGTACTCAATTCGTTCTACACGCGCCGCAATCGCATCTTTATCGCGCTTGAAATCGATGATCCGGTACCGGCGTTTATGACCACCACCACGATGACGTGTAGTAATTCGGCCAGTGTTATTACGACCACCGGTGCTGGATAGCTTCTCAAGAAGCGGCTCGTAAGGCGCACCTTTGTGCAGCTGCGGAGAGTTTACCTTGACGGTAAATCTACGACCTGGCGAAGTGGGTTTGATTTTCTGCAAAGGCATTACGGCAAACTCCGGCTAGTCAGCGCCGACGAAATCAATGTCCTGGCCTTCGGCCAGGCTGACGTAGGCTTTTTTCCAGTCGTTGCGGCGACCCAGGGTCTGGCCAAAACGCTTGACCTTGCCCGCGCAATTGACAATCTGCACGCCGGTTACCTTGACCTCGAAAAGCAATTCCACAGCGCGCCTTACTTCAGCTTTGGTGGAATCCTTACGTACCTTGAACACCACCTGGTTAGCTTTCTCGCTGACGCGAGTGGTTTTCTCAGACACGTGCGGGCCTAGCAGCACCGTGAGCAGTCGCTCCTGATTCGCAGTAGTGCTCATGCCAGTCGCTCCTCTAGACCGCGAATTGCTGCGGCGGTGGCAAGCACTTTCGGGAAGCGCACCAGACTAACGGGATTAACTTCGCGCAAATCGAGAATATCGACGTTGTGCAAATTGCGCGCGGCCAAACAAATATTTGTTTCGTACTCAGCAACCAGCAGAAGTACCCGATCAAGATTGAGTTCCTGCAAGCGGGCAACCAGATCCCGGGTTTTCGGCTGCGCAAGGATCAAATCTTCGACAACCAGCAAACGCTCTTCGCGAATCAGCTCAGAAAGAATTGAGCGCATCGCAGCCCGGTACATCTTGCGATTTACTTTCTGGCTGTAATCGCGCGGTCGAGCGGCAAACGCACGACCGCCGCCGACCCAGATCGGTCCGCGGGTGGTACCCGCACGCGCCCGGCCGGTGCCCTTCTGACGCCAAGGCTTGGCACCGCCGCCGCGAACGTCGGAACGATTTTTCTGTCGTTTGCTGCCGGATCTAGCATCGGCCCGATGAGCGGTCACAACCTGGTGCACGAGGGCTTCATTGAAACTGACAGCAAAGGTGTCGTCCGACACATCCACGCTGCTTTTGCCACCCTGTATTGCAAGCTTCATCATTGACCCCCGGCGATTCAGCTGCGCGCTTTGGCGGCAGGTTTGACGAGCACGCGGCCACCTTTGTGGCCAGGCACCGCGCCTTTAACGAGAATCAGGTTACGCTCCGCGTCAATCTTCACGACCTCCAGGTTCTGCGCCGTGCGACGGACGTTGCCCATGTGACCGGACATTTTCTTGCCCTTGAACACGCGACCCGGCGTCTGGTTTTGACCGATGGAACCCGGCGCGCGATGCGCCAAAGAGTTGCCATGCGTCGCATCCTGCATGCTGAAGTTGTGTCGCTTGATCGCGCCTGCGTAACCCTTACCAATACTGGTGCCGACTACGTCGACGATCTGGCCGGGCTCGAAGCGCTCAACGGTCAGTTCTGCGCCAGCCTCGAAAGCTTCCGCGTCGCCATCGGCAAGACGCATTTCCCAGAGGCCCTCGCCCGGCTGAACCGAACTGGCGACATACTGGCCGGAATCCGGCTTGCTCAGGCGCGAAGGCTTGACGCTGCCCGTGGTTATCTGCAGCGCAGCATAGCCATCCTGTTCGGGCGTGCGCACGCGGGTCACACGATTAGGCAAAGCCTGAATGACCGTCACAGGTATAGATGCGCCGTCTTCAGTGAAGATGCGCGTCATGCCGAATTTTCGACCGATGAGACCAATGGCCATGTCGGATCCTTTAACGAAAAACGTTCCACACCGCTTCAGTAAACGATGGGCAGCTGCGAAAAAAGGCCGCCTTCGACTCTGGGAAGCACTAGGCCCCTGTAACCCCAGATAACGAATCCGACCTGCGTGTTAGCGGATAACCTCGGTCACCCTCCGCGCCCCCGGGAGCGAAGAACCTGTTTTGCGGCTATCTCTGGCAGCACGAAGCCCGACGCGGATAATCCGCACCGGGCTGCGGCGAGCCGGTAATTATAGCAAGTATTCCGGCTAGTTCAATTTAATCTGCACGTCCACCCCGGCAGGCAACTCCAGCTTCATCAGGGCGTCCACGGTTTTGTCCGTGGGCTCGAGAATATCCATCAGACGCTTGTGGGTTCTAAGCTCGTATTGATCCCGCGCGTCCTTGTTCACATGGGGAGAAATCAGCACCGTGAAGCGCTCTATCTTGGTCGGTAAAGGCACCGGACCCTTGACCTGAGCACCCGTACGCTTGGCCGTTTCCACGATCTCGCGGGCCGAGGTGTCGATCAGCCGATGATCAAAGGCCTTTAGCCGGATCCGGATGTTCTGATTAGTCGCCATGTCGTTTTGCTCTGTGCTGCGCCAGGACCGCCTTATTGCTGCCCTGCATCATAATGGTCGCGTGACCCATTTTCTTCTCGGCAGGCTCGCCTGCGCTTATTTATCTATCAGTCGATTATTTTCGCGACCACCCCGGCACCCACGGTCCGGCCACCCTCGCGAATCGCGAAGCGCAGGCCATCTTCCATGGCAATCGGGGCAATCAACTCTACTTTCATCTGCACGTTATCGCCCGGCATCACCATCTCGGTGCCTTCCGGCAACTCACAGGCGCCCGTCACATCCGTCGTGCGGAAATAAAACTGCGGCCGGTAACCCTTGAAGAACGGCGTGTGTCGACCACCTTCTTCCTTGGTCAGAATATAAACCTCAGCCTCAAACTTGGTGTGCGGGTTGATCGACCCGGGCTTGGCCAGTACCTGGCCACGCTCCACATCATCGCGCTTGGTGCCGCGCAACAACACGCCAACGTTGTCGCCCGCGCGACCTTCGTCCAGCAGCTTGCGGAACATCTCTACGCCCGTGCAGGTGGTCTTCTCCGTCGCCTTGATGCCGACGATCTCAACCTCGTCACCCACATTCACGATGCCGCGCTCTATGCGACCGGTAACCACCGTGCCGCGACCTGAAATCGAGAACACGTCTTCCACCGGCATCAGAAAGTCGCCGTCAATGGCGCGTTCCGGCTCAGGGATGTAGCTGTCCATCGCTTCAACCAGCTTGATCACCGCCGGCGTACCAATCTCGCTGGTGTCGCCTTCCAGCGCCTTCAGCGCGCTGCCAATGATGATCGGCGTGTCGTCGCCCGGAAACTCGTAAGTCGACAGCAGGTCACGGACCTCCATCTCGACCAGTTCCAGCAGTTCCTCGTCATCGACCATATCGGCCTTGTTCAGGAACACCACGATGTAGGGCACGCCAACCTGGCGGGCCAGAAGAATGTGCTCGCGGGTCTGCGGCATCGGGCCGTCAGCCGCTGAACAAACCAGGATCGCGCCGTCCATCTGCGCCGCACCCGTGATCATGTTCTTTACGTAGTCAGCATGCCCGGGGCAGTCAACGTGCGCGTAGTGACGGTTGTCGCTCTCGTACTCCACGTGCGCGGTGGCAATCGTGATGCCACGCTCGCGTTCTTCCGGCGCGTTATCAATCTGATCAAACGCCTTCGTCTCGCCGCCGTGCTTCGCCGCCATTACCTTCGTCAAAGCCGCCGTCAGCGTCGTCTTGCCATGGTCAACGTGACCAATCGTTCCAACATTTACGTGCGGCTTTGTGCGCTCAAATTTCTCTTTAGACATTGATCAGGTCTCCCAAACAATTCAGTCGTTTTTGATTACTGCTTCGGCGACATTGGGCGGCACTTGAGAGTAGCGCCCGAATTCCATTGAATAAGTAGCCCGACCCTGGCTCATTGAGCGCAGATCCGTCGCGTAGCCAAACATTTCTGCCAACGGCACTTCGGCACGAATGATCTTGCCGGCAGCTGACTCATCCATACCCTGGAGTAGACCGCGTCGACGATTTAAGTCACCGTTCACGTCACCCATGTAATCGTCGGGCGTAACCACCTCGACTTTCATAATCGGCTCCAGCAGCACAGGCTTGGCCTTACGAGCGCCTTCCTTAAAAGCCATCGATCCGGCAATTTTGAAAGCCATCTCGTTGGAGTCAACGTCATGGTAGGAGCCGTCATAGAGAGAAACTTTAACGTCGACGACCGGATAACCGGCAATGACGCCATTCTGCATCTGCTCGCGCACACCCTTATCAACGGCCGGGATGTACTCTCTCGGCACTGCGCCGCCGACGATCTCATTATTGAATTCGTAGCCTGTGCCAGCCTCAACCGGCTCAATGCGCAGCCATACATGGCCATACTGACCACGGCCACCAGACTGGCGAACAAATTTTCCTTCTTGCTCAACAGTGGTGCGAATCGTTTCACGGTAAGCCACGCGCGGCGCACCAACATTTGCGTCAACACTGAACTCACGACGCATCCGATCAACAATGATATCGAGATGCAGTTCGCCCATGCCCGCGATAATGGTCTGGCCGGATTCTTCATCGCTGCTAACGCGGAAGGAGGGGTCTTCCTTGGCCAGTTTCTGCAGGGCAATGCCCATCTTCTCCTGGTCGCTCTTCGTCTTAGGCTCGACGGCGACCGAGATTACCGGCTCGGGGAACTCCATACGCTCAAGAATGATGACGTTATTCTGGTCAACCAGGCTATCGCCGGTGGTAACGTCTTTAAGCCCCACGGCCGCGGCAATGTCGCCCGCGCGAACTTCTTTGATCTCCTGGCGATCGTTAGAATGCATCTGCAGCAAACGACCGATACGCTCGCGCTTACCCTTAACCGAGTTGTAAACCGTATCACCTGAATTCAGCACACCGGAGTAGACCCGGAAGAAGGTCAGGTTGCCGACAAAGGGATCCGTTGCGATCTTGAATGCGAGCGCCGCGAAGGGCTCCTCATCGCTGGAAGTGCGCTGAGCTTCAGAATCGTCTTCCAACAGGCCTTTGATCGGCGGCACGTCTGCCGGCGACGGCATGAATTCGACCACCGCGTCGAGCATCGCCTGCACGCCCTTATTTTTAAAGGCCGAACCACACATGACCAGAACGATCTCATTGGCCAGCGTACGCGCACGCAGGCCACGGCGAATCTCAGCCTCGTCCAGCTCACCGTTTTCGAGATATTTTTCCAGCAGCGCTTCGTCTCCCTCAGCAGCCGCTTCGATCATTTTTTCGCGCCATTTGGCGGATTCTTCTTTCAGTTCTTCCGGAATTTCCGCTAGCTCGAATTTCGTGCCCTTGGATTCTTCATCCCAGAACACCGCCTTCATGAGAATCAGGTCGACGACACCCTTGAAGTTTTCCTCGGCGCCAATCGGCACCTGGATCGATACGGGGTTACCACCAAGGCGAGTGCGGATCTGTTCGACCACGCGAAAATAGTCCGCGCCGGCGCGATCCATCTTGTTGATGAATGCCATACGCGGCACTTTGTATTTGTTGGCCTGACGCCAGACAGTCTCAGACTGCGGCTCAACGCCGCCGACGGAACAAAACACGGCTACTGCACTGTCCAGCACGCGCAATGAACGCTCGACTTCAATGGTGAAATCTACGTGCCCCGGGGTATCAATAATATTGATGCGATGTTCCTGGAACTGGCCATCCATGCCACTCCAGAAACAGGTAGTGGCAGCAGACGTAATTGTGATGCCGCGTTCCTGCTCTTGTTCCATCCAGTCCATCACGGCCGCGCCGTCATGAACCTCACCAATCTTGTGCGATACACCCGTATAGAACAGGATGCGCTCGGTAGTCGTCGTCTTACCGGCGTCGATATGAGCCATGATACCGATATTGCGGTATCGCTCGATGGGTGTTGTCCGTGCCACGTTGCGCGTCCTTGTGAATCAAATCCGGGTAGGCCTGGGCTTACCAGCGGTAGTGTGAGAAAGCCTTGTTGGCTTCGGCCATACGGTGGGTGTCTTCGCGCTTTTTAACCGCGGCGCCGCGATTGTCGGCCGCATCCATCAACTCATTAGCTAAACGCTGAGCCATGGATTTCTCATTGCGGCGGCGTGCCGCATCAATCAGCCAGCGCATCGCCAGCGTCTGACGTCGTGCAGGCCGAACTTCAATCGGCACCTGATAGGTCGCGCCACCAACCCGCCGGGACTTAACTTCGACGATGGGCTTGACGTTATCGAGTGCCTGCTCAAGCGTCGTCACCGCCTGTTCTTCGGACTGGCCCGAACGGGTTGAAATGCCTTCCAGCGCGCCGTAGACAATCGACTCAGCCGTCGACTTCTTGCCGTCTTTCATCACCATATTGATGAACTTGGCCAGCATTTCGCTGCCATGTTTAGGATCAGGAAGAATGCTGCGTTTGGGAGCTTGTGAGCGTCTGGACATTGGCTATTTCGCCTCGGTTTTAATGGTCCCGTAACGGGAGTCTATTTCGGTCGCTTGGCGCCGTACTTGGAGCGACCCTTGCGACGATCTGAAACGCCGGCGCAATCCAGGGTTCCGCGCACGGTGTGATAACGCACACCAGGCAGATCCTTGACGCGGCCACCGCGAATCAGCACCACCGAGTGCTCCTGAAGATTATGGCCTTCTCCGCCGATATAACTGGTCACTTCAAAGCCGTTGGTCAGGCGTACACGCGCAACTTTGCGCAGCGCCGAGTTCGGCTTTTTAGGCGTCGTCGTATAGACACGCGTGCACACGCCGCGTTTCTGCGGACTGGCTTGCAGCGCCGGCACATTGCTCTTGGTAGGTTTGGTCTTGCGGCTCTTGCGGACCAGCTGATTTACCGTAGCCATACTCTGTTCTCGACCATTTATTAGCGTTCAAATAAACGTCAGCCCGCAGACGGGGTCACGCTGTGACATCCGCCGAACGGGCTAAACTTGCTGGGGGAGGAACTGCCCCCGAAAGTCCTTGTTTTCGCGGCTCTTTAGCCGGGCGCCTTTGCGCAGGACCGCGAATTCTAGGGCGCCCGCCGAAGCACTGTCAAGGTGCTCGGCGAAGGCCCGGGAATCACGCCTGCCGGATATTACTCGCCGGCGACCGCAGTCTCGCTTTCGGCATCCGGAGAATCGCTCTGCAGGGACTCGATTTCGGCTGCCGCAGCCGCGACTTCGGCAGCTTCCGCTGCCTCGGCCACACTGGTCTCCAGGGAACGGAGCTCGTCGGCCAGCTCTTGTTCGCGGGTCCGACGCTGCTCGGCGTGATGGCTGAATCCCGTTCCTGCGGGGATCAGGCGCCCAACGATCACGTTCTCCTTCAAACCGCGCAGATTGTCCCGTAACCCCTTGACCGCGGCCTCCGTCAGCACCCGGGTTGTCTCCTGGAAGGAGGCCGCCGAGATGAAGGATTCCGTGGCCAAAGAGGCCTTGGTAATGCCCAAAAGCAGGGGTTCTGCGATGGCCCAGGCCTTTTTCTGCACCTCAGCCTGCTCGTTGATTTCCAGCAGCCTGGATTTCTCCATTTGCTCGCCGCGCAGCAGATTGGTTTCGCCCGGGTTGGCGATCTCAACCTTGCGCAACATCTGGCGAATGATCACTTCGATATGCTTATCGTTGATCTTCACGCCCTGCAGACGGTAAACATCCTGAATTTCCCGCACCAGGTAGTCTGCCAGCGGCTCAACGCCGCGCAGGCGCAGGATGTCATGGGGATTGGGCTCACCGTCGGCAATCACCTCGCCCCGCGCAACCTTCTCACCTTCGAACACGCTCAGATGGCGCCACTTGGGAATCAATTCCTCATGCCGCTCGCCTTGCTCATCGGTGATGACCAGGCGACGCTTGCCCTTGGTTTCCTTACCGAAGCTCACGGTGCCGCTATAGTCGGCAAGAATGGCCGGCTCCTTGGGCTTGCGGGCTTCGAACAGGTCCGCAACACGAGGCAGGCCGCCGGTAATGTCACGAGTTTTGGAGCTTTCCTGGGGAATACGCGCGATAACATCACCGATGGAAACGCTGGCGCCGTTGGTCATGACCACGATAGCGCCCGCCGGCAGGGCATAAACCGCCGGAATATCGGTGTTGGCAAAGCAAATCGATTCGCCGTCGGCATCTACCAGTTTTGCGGTGGGACGCAGATCCTTGCCGGCGCTTCCGCGCTGCTTTGCGTCAGTAACCACAATGCTGGACAGGCCAGTCACGTCGTCGACCTGCTCGGTGACGGTCACGCCATCGACGAAGTCTTCGAACTGCATGACACCGTCAACCTCGGCTACCACCGGGTGGGTATGTGGATCCCAGGTCGCCACGACCTGGCCCGGCTTGACAACATCGCTGTCAGTTACGGAGATCATCGCGCCGTACGGCAGCTTGTAACGCTCCCGCTCACGGCCGTGCTCGTCAATAACCCCGATTTCACCCGAGCGACTCACGGCGATCAACAAGCCGGCTTCGTTCTGCACCGTCTTAAGGTTATGCAGGCGTAATGTGCCGCCGTGCTTGACCTCAACACTGTTGGCCGCAGCAGAACGCGATGCGGCGCCACCAATATGGAAGGTACGCATGGTCAGCTGGGTACCGGGCTCGCCAATCGACTGGGCCGCGATTACGCCAACCGCTTCACCGATATTGATCAGATGTCCGCGCGCCAGATCGCGCCCGTAACACTTGGCGCAGACGCCGTAGCGGGTCTCGCAGGAAATTGCCGAACGAACCATTACCTGGTCCACGCCGGAATCTTCCAGCAGGCGCACCGTTGCTTCATCAATAAGCGCGCCAGCCTCAAGCACCACGTCACCGCCACCGGCGGGCAGGACATCTTCGGCCACTGTGCGTCCGAGCACGCGCTCACCGAGCGGCTCAACGACATCCCCGCCTTCAACCAGCGGTGACATAGGCATTCCACGCGTAGTGCCGCAATCCGTCTCCGTAACCACCAGGTCCTGCGCTACGTCCACAAGACGACGAGTCAGATAACCGGAGTTGGCGGTCTTCAGGGCGGTGTCGGCCAGACCCTTTCGTGCGCCATGAGTGGAGATAAAGTACTGCAGAACATCAAGGCCTTCGCGGAAGTTCGCCGTGATCGGCGTTTCGATAATGGAACCATCAGGCTTGGCCATCAGGCCGCGCATACCAGCCAGTTGGCGAATCTGCGCAGCAGAACCACGCGCGCCTGAGTCGGCCATCATGAAGATTGAGTTGAACGAGTCCTGGGTCACTTGCTTATTGTCGGCATCGATAACTTGTTCGGTGCCAAGCTTGCCCATCATGGCCTTGGCCACCTGCTCGTTAGTGCGCGACCAGATGTCCACAACCTTGTTGTAACGTTCGCCGTTGGTCACCAGACCGCTGGCATACTGGTCCTGAATCTCTTTGACCTCTTCCTCTGCGCCCTCGAGAATGGCGGCCTTCTCTTCCGGCACCACCATGTCATTCACACCGATGGAGACACCGGCACGGGTAGCGTAGCTAAAGCCGGTGTACATCAGGCGATCAGCAAAGACCACGGTTTGCTTCAGGCCAACACGACGGTAACAGGCATTGATGCTGTTGGAGATAGCCTTTTTGGTCATCGGCCGGTTAACGATATCGAAGCTCAGACCGTCAGGTAACAGATCAGACAGCAACGCACGCCCGACGGTAGTTTCCGTAAGCTTGCGCGTGTCGACTAACTCGCCTTCTTCGTTTTTAAGCCTTTGACTGATTCGGACCCGGACCTTGGCGTGCAATTCAACCTGCCGAGTCTCGTAGGCACGATGCACTTCGTGCACATCGCTGAATACCATGCCCTCGCCCTTTGCGTTGATACGCTCGCGAGTCATGTAGTAGAGCCCCAGCACAACGTCCTGAGAAGGCACGATGATGGGGTCACCGTTGGCCGGCGACAGGATGTTGTTTGACGACATCATCAGCGCGCGGGCTTCCAGCTGCGACTCAATGGACAGCGGCACATGCACGGCCATCTGGTCGCCGTCGAAGTCGGCATTAAATGCCGTACACACCAGCGGATGCAGCTGGATGGCCTTGCCCTCGATCAATACAGGTTCGAAAGCCTGGATCCCCAGCCGATGCAGGGTCGGCGCCCGGTTCAGCATTACCGGATGCTCGCGAATCACTTCCTCAAGGATGTCCCAGACTTCAGCGCCTTCGCGCTCCACCAGCCGCTTGGCGGCCTTGATGGTGGTCGCTTCGCCACGCAACTGCAGCTTGCCAAAGATGAACGGCTTGAACAGTTCCAGGGCCATTTTCTTCGGCAGACCACATTGATGCAGCTTCAGGGTCGGACCAACCACGATCACCGAGCGACCCGAGTAATCAACGCGTTTACCCAGCAGGTTCTGACGAAAACGTCCCTGCTTGCCCTTGATCATGTCTGCCAGCGATTTCAGCGGACGACGGTTGGTGCCGGTAATGGCGCGACCACGGCGGCCGTTATCCAGCAGCGCATCGACGGATTCCTGCAACATGCGCTTCTCGTTGCGCACGATGATATCGGGGGCATTAAGTTCGAGAAGTCGCCGCAGGCGATTGTTTCGGTTAATCACGCGCCGATAGAGATCGTTCAGATCCGAGGTGGCAAAGCGGCCCCCGTCCAGCGGCACCAGCGGGCGCAGATCCGGCGGCAGCACCGGCAGCACGGTCATCACCATCCACTCAGGACGATTGCCGGATTCGATGAAAGCTTCCAACAGCTTCAGGCGCTTGGACAAACGCTTGAGCTTGGTCTCGGACTTAGTGGCACCCATGTCCTCACGCACCTGCACCACTTCCTTGGTCAGGTCCAGGGTGGTCAGCATGCTGTGCACGGCTTCCGCACCCATGCGTGCATCAAACTCATCGCCATGTTCTTCCATGGCTTCGAGGTACTGCTCATCATTGAGCAACTGTCCGCGCTCAAGGGTAGTCATACCCGGTTCGACGACAATGAAGGCCTCGAAATAGAGCACGCGCTCGATTTCGCGCAGCGTCATATCCAGCATCAGGCCAATGCGCGAGGGCAGTGACTTGAGGAACCAGATATGCGCGACGGGACTTGCCAACTGAATGTGTGCCATGCGCTCGCGGCGAACCTTGGTCTGAGTGACCTCGACGCCGCACTTCTCGCAGATTACACCGCGATGCTTGAGCCGCTTGTACTTGCCGCACAGGCATTCATAGTCCTTGATGGGACCAAAAATTTTGGCGCAGAAAAGCCCATCTCGCTCAGGCTTGAAGGTCCGATAGTTAATCGTCTCCGGCTTCTTGACCTCGCCAAAGGACCAGCTGCGCACCATTTCCGGTGAAGCAAGCCCAATACGAATGGCGTCGAAGTCTTCGACGGTGCTCTGCTGCTTAAAAAGCTTCAGTAAGTCTTTCATCTGTCACCTACCCTAGCGATAGCGGGTTACGCCGCACTGTCTTCAGTCCTGTTCCAATTCAATATTGATGCCAAGGGAGCGGATTTCCTTGACCAGAACGTTGAAGGACTCCGGCATACCCGCGTCCATTTCGTGTGTGCCATCGACGATGTTTTTGTACATCTTGGTCCGACCCTGCACGTCGTCTGACTTGACCGTCAGCATTTCCTGCAGGGTATAGGCCGCGCCATAAGCTTCCAGGGCCCAGACCTCCATCTCACCGAATCGCTGGCCACCAAACTGCGCCTTGCCGCCCAGCGGCTGCTGGGTAACCAGGCTATACGGCCCGGTGGAACGCGCATGCATTTTGTCGTCCACCAGATGATTCAGTTTCAACATGTACATGTAGCCGACGGTTGTTGGGCGATCGAAGCGCTCGCCGGTACGTCCGTCAATGAGCGTGGTCTGGCCGGACTCAGGTAGTCCTGCCAGGCGCAGCATGTTTTTGATTTCTGCTTCTGTCGCGCCATCGAACACCGGTGTGCCCATAGGTACGCCGTTACGCAGGTTACCGGCCAATTCCGTCAACTCGCCTTCACTGAGACCCTTGATGTCTTCCTTGCGACCACCGGTCTCGTTGTAGACCTGATCGATAAAGCCACGCAGTTCCTTGGTACTGGCCTGCTTGTCGAGCATCTCGCCAATCCGCAGACCGACACCTTTGGCGGCCCAGCCAAGATGTGTTTCCAGCACCTGGCCCACGTTCATACGCGAGGGAACACCGAGGGGGTTCAGTACGATATCAACGGGCGTGCCGTCTTCAGCGTAAGGCATGTCTTCCACCGGAACGATGGTAGAGATAACACCCTTGTTACCGTGACGACCGGCCATCTTGTCGCCAGGCTGAATGCGACGCTTCACGGCCAGGTAAACCTTGACCATTTTCAACACGCCCGGCGCCAGATCGTCACCGGCAGTGATCTTGCCGCGCTTCTCTTCGTAGCGACGCGTGAATTCCTCACGCTGAGCACGCAGACGCTCGGCAGCCTGTTCGAGCTGGCTGTTGGCATCGTCGTTACTCAGACGAATCTCGAACCATTGCTCACGTGGCAATTCCTCAAGATACGACTTGGTCACCTTACTGCCAGACTTGAGCTTGTTGGGACCGCCCTGAGCAAGTTTGCCGGTCAACATGCGTTCGACGCGCTCGAAAATGTCGTCCTCGAGAATACGGCGCTGATCGTCCAGATCCTTGCGCACGCTCTCCAGCTCGGCATCTTCAATGGCCAGGGCGCGAGTATCTTTCTCAACGCCGTCGCGAGTAAACACCCGCACATCTATTACGGTGCCATCCATACCAGGCGGCACACGCAGCGACGTATCTTTAACGTCGGATGCCTTCTCGCCGAAGATCGCCCTCAGCAGCTTCTCTTCCGGGGTCAGCTGAGTCTCACCTTTAGGCGTGACCTTACCGACCAGGATGTCGCCTGATTTGACCTCGGCGCCTATGAAAGCAATACCCGCTTCATCAAGCTTGCCGAGAGCCTGATCACCCACATTGGGAATGTCGCCGGTAATCTCTTCCGACCCCAACTTGGTATCACGGGCCACACAGGTCAGCTCTTCCACATGAATCGTGGTAAAGCGATCTTCATGGACCAGACGCTCCGAGATCAGGATAGAGTCTTCGAAGTTGTAACCGTTCCAGGGCATGAAGGCGACCAGCAGATTCTGGCCAAGCGCCAGCTCACCCAGACTGGTGGAAGCGCCGTCGGCCAACACATCACCGCGCGCAATCTGATCACCTGATTTGACCAGCGGGCGCTGGTTAATACAGGTGTTCTGATTGGAACGCGTGTACTTGGTCAGATTGTAAATATCCACGCCCGGCTCGCTGGCGCTGGTCTCATCATCATTAACGCGTACCACGATGCGCGAGGCATCCACCGAATCCACGGTGCCACCACGGCGGCCAACCACGGTGACGCCTGAGTCAACGGCGACAGCCCGCTCCATGCCGGTTCCCACCAGCGGTGTATCGGAACGCAGCGTCGGCACGGCCTGACGTTGCATGTTCGAACCCATCAGGGCGCGGTTAGCATCATCATGCTCAAGGAAGGGAATCAGCGACGCTGCAACAGAAACAATCTGCTTTGGCGAAACGTCCATGTAGTCGATCTTCTCACTGGGTAGCAGTGAGAATTCATTCTGGTGACGCACGGACACCAGCTCCTCGGCGAAGTTACCCTTCGCGTCGAGCTCGGCATTGGCCTGGGCAATCACGAACTGACCTTCTTCGATGGCAGACAGGTAGTGAATATCGGTACTCACCTTGCCGTTCTTGACCGCCCGATAGGGGGTCTCGAGAAAACCATAATCGTTGGTCCTGGCGTACACAGCCAGGGAATTGATCAGGCCGATATTCGGACCTTCAGGGGTCTCAATGGGACAGACGCGACCGTAATGGGTCGGGTGCACATCGCGCACCTCGAAACCGGCTCGCTCGCGCGTCAGGCCGCCAGGGCCGAGGGCGGAAACACGACGTTTGTGCGTAACCTCCGACAACGGGTTGTTCTGATCCATGAACTGCGACAGCTGGCTGGAGCCAAAGAACTCCTTAACCGCGGCTGCCACCGGCTTGGCGTTAATCATCTCCTGGGGCATCAGGCCTTCGGATTCGGCCAGCGTCAGCCGTTCCTTGACCGCCCGCTCGACGCGCACCAGACCGACGCGGAAGGCATTTTCCGCCATCTCGCCGACGCTGCGAATACGTCGGTTACCGAGATGATCGATATCGTCGACGCTGCCACGGCCGTTACGAATATCGATCAGCACCTTGAGCACATCCACAACGTCTTCACGACTAAGGATGCTGGAGCCTTCGCTTTCGGTGCGGCCTACACGGCGATTGAACTTCATCCGGCCGACAGCCGAAAGGTCATAGCGCTCAGGATTGAAAAACAGGTTCTGGAACAAGTTCTCGGCCGCGTCCTTGGTCGGCGGCTCACCCGGGCGCATCATCCGATAAATCTCGACCAGGGCTTCGAGCCGCGTGGTAGAAGCATCAATGCGTAGCGTGCTGGAAATAAACGGACCCTGATCCAGGTCGTTTACATACAGAGTCTGGATGTGATCAACACCCTTCTCGACCAGCACATCAAATATTTCAGTCGTCAGCTCATCATTGGCGCTGGCCAATAACTCACCGGTTTCGGTGTCCACGACATCATGCGCAAGGATTTTGCCTTCCAGATAATCCGGGGGCACCACCAGGGTATCAACCTTGGCCTCTTCCAGTTGGCGTATATGGCGAACGGTAATGCGCTTGCCTTCTTCGACCAGAGTCTTGCCCTTGATCTTGATATCGAAACTGGCGGTATCGCCGCGCAGGCGCGAAGGCACCAGGCCGAGCTTCAGCTCCTCGTCGGCGATGTAGATATCGTTCTTTTCAAAGAAAAGATCGAGCATCTCTTCGTTAGAGAAGTCCAGGGCGCGCAGGATAATGGTTACCGGTAGCTTGCGACGCCGATCGATACGCGCAAACACACAGTCCTTCGGATCAAATTCGAAGTCGAGCCAGGAGCCGCGATAGGGGATCACACGAGCCGAGAACAACAGCTTGCCCGAAGAGTGGCTCTTGCCTTTGTCGTGATCAAAAAACACGCCGGGCGAACGATGCAGCTGGGAAACGATAACCCGCTCTGTACCGTTAACCACAAAAGTGCCGTGGTCGGTCATCAGTGGCATTTCGCCCAGGTAGACCTCCTGCTCACGCACTTCCTTGACAACTTTCTTGGAGCCGCTGGCTTCCTTGTCATAGATGACAAGGCGCACCTGTACGCGCAGGGGAGCCGCGAAAGTCATGCCACGAAGCTGACATTCCTTTACGTCAAAAACTGGCTGACCGAGCCGGTAGCTGATGTATTCCAGTGCAGCGTTACCGGAGTAGCTGACAATCGGAAACACGCTCTTGAAAGCAGCGTGCAATCCCTGTTCAGCACGAGACTCCGGGATGATTTCCTCCTGCAAAAACTTGCGGTAGGAATTGAGCTGAATCGACAACAGGTAAGGCACTTCCAGAATACTGGAGCTCTTGCCAAAATCCTTGCGGATTCGCTTCTTCTCTGTGAAGGAGTAAGCCATGAGGTATTCCCTCTGAATATCTACGTTAAGCGTGCGCTGAAAATACAAACAGACGGCACCGCCCGGCGGTAAACACCGCCGGCCGGATCCGTCTCTGAAACTACCGTCTGCAGAACAGTGAAGTCAGTAAGCAATCGAAGCGACCAGATCAAACCGGTTACTTGACGTCTGCTTTTGCACCGGCTTCTTCGAGCTGCTTCTTGAGTTCTTCCGCTTCATCTTTGGTCACGCCTTCCTTAACGGTAGCCGGCGCGCCTTCGACCATATCTTTGGCCTCTTTGAGACCAAGTCCGGTGATGGTGCGAACTGCCTTAATTACCGCGACCTTGTTGTCGCCAAAGTTGGCCAGGATCACATCGAATTCGGTCTGCTCTTCAGCAGCCTCACCACCGGCATCACCACCAGCGGCGGCAGCAACGGCCACAGGCGCCGCAGCCGATACGCCCCATTCTTCTTCTAGCGACTTGACCAGTTCGACGATCTCCATGATCGGCTTAGCGCTGAGTTCTTTAATCAGCTCTTCGTTTGAAAGTGCCATTGTTCAATCTCCTGAAAGTAATTTGTTACCCGATAGGTAGTAGCCTACCCGTCATTAAATCAACCGGCTTCCTGTTGGCCGCGCGCATTAAGCACACGGGCCAGCATGGAAGGCGCTTCCGCAAGGGTCCGAACCAGTTTCCCGCCGGGGGCTTGCAGCAAGCCCAGCAGCATTGCCCTGGCCTGGTCGAGGTTGGGCAGGCTTGCCAGCCGGTCCAGATCCTCAGCGCCGTATAACGTCCCGCCCACGGCGACCGCCTTGGTCACCAGCAGTTCGTTGTCCTTGGCGAAACCCTTGACGAGCCGGGCAGCAGCGCCCGGGTCTTCGCGGGAAAACGCCAGCATGAGCGGACCTTTGAGCGCTTCGCCGAGACATTCGAACTCGGTGCCCTCTATGGCCCGCCTGGCCAGGGTGTTTTTGGTTACCCGCACGTAGACGCCTTCGTCACGCGCCTTGGCACGCAACTCGGTCATCTGCGAAACGCTAAGACCACGGTATTCAGCCGCTACAGCCGAATGCGCAGTCCTGGCAACCTCACTCACCTCGGCAACAAGAGCCTTCTTGTCTGCGAGTCTGAGAGCCATATCTCCTCCTAAAGTGTCGGGGTGACCTTCACCAGGAGTCCTGACTCGGGTAACACCACCTGCGCAGGCCAGCTCTCGCGAACTATTAAGGCAAACCTTTCGGTCACCACCTGCGGTCTTCGATGTGAAATGCGATCCTTCGCTTCCAGGGCACCGGTCTTCAACCGAAGCCGCGGAACGTCTTCCTTACTACTTCCTCTAAATCCTTCAACAGACGCCGGTTCAGGCGTCCAGACTGCTTTGATCCACCAGCACCCCGGGGCCCATGGTGGATGACACTGACAGTCGCTTTAAATACTGCCCTTTGGACGATGCGGGCTTGGCTTTGCTCAGATCAGCGAGCAGAGCACCCAGATTTTCGCGCAAGGCGTCGACCTCAAAGTCCGCTTTGCCGATGGTGCAATGCACGATGCCGGCCTTATCGGTACGAAAACGTACCTGGCCGGACTTGGCGTTGGTAACGGCCGTTTCTACGTCCTGGGTAACCGTACCCACCTTGGGGTTTGGCATCAGGCCGCGAGGACCCAATACGCGCCCAAGCTGGCCGACAATTCGCATGGCGTCCGGCGTGGCAATGACCGTGTCAAAATTCAGGTCACCGCCTTTAATTGTTTCGGCCAGGTCTTCGAAGCCAACCACGTCAGCGCCGGCTGCAAGGGCCTTTTCAGCATTTTCGCCCTGCGCGAACACGGCAACGCGCACATCTTTGCCGGTGCCGTGCGGCAGCACGGTAGAACCGCGCACTACCTGGTCAGACTTGCGCGGATCAACGCCGAGATTCACCGACACGTCGACGGACTCCCGGAACTTGGCACTGGCCATGTTCTTGACCAAACCCAGCGCCTCATCAATGGCATAAGCGTCGGCGCGCGATACCTGCTCGCGGAAACTATTCGTTCTTTTACTCGCCTTGGCCATCTCACACACCCTCCACATCAAGGCCCATACTGCGGGCGCTGCCCGCAATGGTGCGTACCGCGGCATCCAGATCGGCCGCCGTCAGATCAGGCTCCTTGGTGCTGGGCGATCTCTTCCAACTGGGCGCGAGTCACCTTGCCTACCTTGGTGGTGTTGGGCGTGCCGCTGCCCTTGGGCACACCGGCGAGCTTTTTCAGCAACACCGCGGCCGGCGGCGTCTTGGTCACAAAGGTAAAGCTGCGATCCGAGTACACCGTGATCACCACCGGAATCGGCATCCCGGCCTCCATGCTCTGCGTATGGGCATTAAACGCCTTGCAGAATTCCATGATATTCACGCCGTGCTGACCGAGGGCGGGACCCACCGGCGGGCTCGGATTCGCCTTACCGGCCGGAACCTGGAGCTTGATGTAGGTAGTTACTTTCTTGGCCATGATTTACCTCGTATGGGTGCTAACGCCTTGCGGCTCCCCTCACCGTTCCGCGTCCGGAAGCCGCCGGCACGGAGCTGAATAAACTATGCGACGTCAGCCTTTCTCGACCTGACCGAATTCCAGCTCCACCGGAGTAGAACGGCCCAGAATCTGCACCGCAACGCGCAACCTGCTCTTGTCGTAGTTAACGTGCTCGACAACGCCATTGAAGTCGTTGAACGGACCATCGATCACTCGCACCACCTCGCCGGGCTCGAACAGCACCTTGGGCCGTGGCTTGTCGATGCCTTCCTGCACCCGATTGCAGGATGGCGTCTGCCTCTTTATCCGTGATCGGCGCCGGTCGGTCGCTGGACCCGCCGATAAAACCCAGCACCTTGGGCACTTCTTTAACCAGGTGCCAGGTGTCGTCGTCCATCTCCATTTGCACCAGCACATAACCGGGGAAAAACTTGCGCTCGCTGCGCCGCTTCTGGCCTTCGCGCATCTCCACCACTTCTTCGGTGGGCACCATGATCTTGCCGAACTTGTCGTCCAGACCATGCAGCTTGATGCGCTCTTCCAGCGACTTGCTGCACCTTATTCTCGAAATTCGAGTAAGCGTGCACCACATACCACTTCAACGCCACCGGCTTAATTCCCCTGCCCTGTGAGCCAGCGGGTGATAGACACCAGGCCCATGTCCAACAGCCAGAAGAACACCCCGAGGATCAAAACGAAGACAAACACCGTCAGAGTAGTCTGCACAGTTTCCTGTCGGCTCGGCCATATGACCTTGCGCAATTCGCCCCGCGAACTTTGCAGGAAACGCCAGAACTCCTGGCCTTGCATCGACTGATAGGCAATCACAGCAGCGATTGCCAAAGCAATCAGCACGCCAGCCACCCGCAAAAGCAGTGACTCATTCTCGTAATAGTAGTAAGCCACTACGCCGCCAATGATCACACCGACAGCCACGATCAACTTGATCGTGTCTATGGGACCCGGGGCGGATTCTGTCTTAGTACTCATACTTCCAATTGCAATGCCATCAGGCCCCGCCAAATGGCAGGCCAGGAGGGACTCGAACCCCCAACCTGCGGTTTTGGAGACCGCTGCTCTACCAGTTGAGCTACTGGCCTGTCGTTAGTCGATTCATTTTCGCGACCACCCCGGCACCCACGGTCCGGCCACCCTCGCGAATCGCGAAGCGCAGGCCATCTTCCATGGCAATCGGGGCAATCAACTCTACTTTCATCTGCACGTTGTCGCCCGGCATCACCATCTCGGTGCCTTCCGGCAACTCACAGGCGCCCGTCACATCCGTCGTGCGGAAATAAAACTGCGGCCGGTAACCCTTGAAGAACGGCGTGTGTCGACCACCTTCTTCCTTGGTCAGAATATAAACCTCAGCCTCAAACTTGGTGTGCGGGTTGATCGACCCGGGCTTGGCCAGTACCTGGCCACGCTCCACATCATCGCGCTTGGTGCCGCGCAACAACACGCCAACGTTGTCGCCCGCGCGACCTTCGTCCAGCAGCTTGCGGAACATCTCTACGCCCGTGCAGGTGGTCTTCTCCGTCGCCTTGATGCCGACGATCTCAACCTCGTCACCCACGTTCACGATGCCGCGCTCTATGCGACCGGTCACCACCGTGCCGCGACCTGAAATCGAGAACACATCTTCCACCGGCATCAGAAAGTCGCCGTCAATGGCGCGTTCCGGCTCAGGGATGTAGCTGTCCATCGCTTCAACCAGCTTGATCACCGCCGGCGCACCAATCTCGCTGGTGTCGCCTTCCAGCGCCTTCAGCGCGCTGCCGGTGATGATCGGCGTGTCGTCGCCCGGAAACTCGTAAGTCGACAGCAGGTCACGGACCTCCATCTCGACCAGTTCCAGCAGTTCCTCGTCATCGACCATATCGGCCTTGTTCAGGAACACCACGATGTAGGGCACGCCAACCTGGCGGGCCAGAAGAATGTGCTCGCGGGTCTGCGGCATCGGGCCGTCAGCCGCTGAACAGACCAGGATCGCGCCGTCCATCTGCGCCGCACCCGTGATCATGTTCTTTACGTAGTCAGCATGCCCGGGGCAGTCAACGTGCGCGTAGTGACGGTTGTCGCTCTCGTACTCCACGTGCGCGGTGGCAATCGTGATGCCACGCTCGCGTTCTTCCGGCGCGTTATCAATCTGATCAAACGCCTTCGTCTCGCCGCCGTGCTTCGCCGCCATTACCTTCGTCAAAGCCGCTGTCAACGTCGTCTTGCCATGGTCAACGTGACCAATCGTTCCAACATTTACATGCGGCTTTGTGCGCTGAAATTTCTCTTTAGACATTTCGTCTCTCTCTCCTGACCCTCTTGGACCACGCCCGAAGACGCGCCTGGCTATTTCCTAATCTTCCGGCGTATAACCCGCCGGCAATCACTCTGGAGCCCACAACCGGACTTGAACCGGTGACCTCTTCCTTACCAAGGAAGTGCTCTACCACTGAGCTATGTGGGCATAACACCATCGCCTGGAGCGGGTGATGGGAATCGAACCCACATCATCAGCTTGGAAGGCTGAGGTTCTACCGTTGAACTACACCCGCCGATCTATCCTCACCTGACCCGTCGGCCGGAGACTGCCGCTGACTTACTAGCCTGCGCCCGCCGCCAAAAGTTATGCCTCACTGTCCGGATCTCTAGCTAAAGCGCTATGCCCCGAACTTTTTTCGTTCTTGTCTCTCTGCAAGCATCACCGCCAATCGCGGGCTTTCGTCTTCAATGCAAAATGCGAGCGTGTCGCCACCCGCCGGCCCGAAACAATGCTTGAGCCGCTGCTACTGAAACTTAATTGAAACTTCGCCCTGCCCGTTGGGAAATTAACTGCCTGACTTAGCCGTCCGCCTCCACCTTTTTAAAAAACCTGGTGGAGGGGGTAGGATTCGAACCTACGTAGGCATAGCCAGCAGATTTACAGTCTGCCCTCGTTGACCGCTTGAGTACCCCTCCGCGGATGCAAGCCGGTTATTGTCTGATCGCACCAACCCCATGTCAACAAGCGCGGAGCGCTATTTGTCGGGAACCGGCGAGGAAGGGATGCCGGACTGAAAATTAGCCCCCGGAAGTGCCAAGTTATTGACGCGCAGCAAAGGGCCTGCCGGAAGAGGGAATTGAACCCCCAACCTACCGCTTACAAAGCGGTTGCTCTACCAATTGAGCTATTCCGGCGCTGCCGGCCCCGATTCTAGGGAATCAGGCGCTGACTCGCCAACTGGAAAATCGCGGCACGGCGCTGCCTCGCTGCGCAGAATCGCCTGGTCGGAGAGGTCCAGCGCAGCCAGATCGGGACTGCCGCCGGCGGGATTATCAACCAGCAGCCAGTATTCGCTACCCGCCCGGAAACGGTCCGTGGTCAGCGTCGTTAGACCGGCCTTAACTGCTTGATTAGAAACATTTTCTGCGCCTTCCAAACTGCGAAACACGCCGAGGGAAACACGATATCCGTCGTCGCCGCGCACGATATAGGCGTCCCGGCGTCCCGCGGCAGCCAAACGGTCTAGGGCCGCGTCGGCGGCGGCTCGATCTGCCAGATCAATAACCTGCACCCAGTGCCCGACCCAAATTTCGCCCGATTCACTGTAGCGGAACACCTGCATACCCTCCGCAGCCAGCAAATCTGCGGCGGCACGGGATTTTTCCGGCTCCTGAAACGGACCGACGCGGAAACAAGCAGCGGCGTCACTAGCCGCTCCGGGATCGCCGAGCGGCGTATCCGCACTACCCGGCAGCAGCACCAGTTGTGGGCTGCGGCTGTCAGCCAGGGCGAAGGGATCATCAACCGCTGGCGGCGTAATCCATCGCTGCCAGGCCAGCACCAGTAAATTAGCCAGCAGCAGAGCCAGGAACAGATTACGCATCCTGGCGGGCCAATCCGTCACGCTCAGCCGGGAAAGTCTCGAGCAATCCCTCCAGCACCAAACGCGGTCGCAGCAAGCAGCTGGCCGGCAGCAGCGGCTGCAGCGCGGGCGCGTCGCCGCCAGTCACCACTAAAGTTGCCGGGGATGCCGTCATTTGCCGGGCCCGGTCAACCAGGCCGGCAGCCGCCAGCAAGGCCGCGTTGTTGACCGCGCCGCGCGTATCCGCCGCCGGACCCGGATTTTCGGCGGCGGCGCCAAGCGAACGCTCGGCCCGGCTGCGAATCTCCCCGGTGCCAATATCCAGCGCTGCGGCCATCAGTCCGAGTCCCGGAAGAATAAAGCCGCCGCGATGCAGGCCATCGGCTTCAACCAGATCGACGGTGATTGCGGTACCGGCGTCTACAACGCACAGGGCATCTGCGCTATGCCGGCGGGCCGCCAGCATCGCGAGCCAGCGATCGGCGCCAAGCTGCTCAGGATCGCGATAGCCATTGCGCAGGCCTCGCTGTTGCTCCATCGCGACGGCAAATTCGATTTCCAGACTCCATAGTTGGCGGCTCGCATCCACCAACTGCGCCGATATCTCCGGGCCGGCCACACATACAGCAAGAATTCTGCGCGGCTCGGCCGGCAATGTTTTCAGGAACTCCCAGGCAGCCGCATCGCCAGTCTGCAACACGGTATTTTCTGCCAGCCATCGGCCGTGCTGGTAACAGGCCCACTTAATGCGGCTGTTGCCGATATCCAGCAACAAGATCATGCCGCAACTCGCAGCGACACATCACCTGAATATAGTGATTCCAGCCGACCATCGATTTCGAGCAGCAGCGCACCTTGCGGCGAAATTCCGCGCGCGATGCCCGCGCGTCTGACAGTGCCAATGGTGACCCAGACTGCTTGCCCCTTGTAGGCATCCCAGCGCTGCCAATCGTCAGCGAAAGCGGCAAAGCCCGCTGCCTGAAATTCAGGCAAGCCGGAAATTAGCGCGCCGATCAGGGCCGCAGCAAGGACACTGCGGACCGGCGGACGGCCGCTGTCGGCAAGACAGGCCGTTGGCAGCGCCGCTGGCTCGTCGTCGGGCAGTTCCGGCGCCTGGCTGACATTCACGCCCACCCCGATCACCGCATGTACCGGACCGTCGGACTCACCTTTGACTTCAATCAACAGCCCGGCCAGCTTGCCCTGCGCGGTGACGATATCGTTAGGCCACTTTAATCCTATATCAGCGGCGAAACCGACCAGCACCTTGCGCAGCATTACGCCCACTGCAGGCCCCAGCGCGGCCAGGCCGGGTGGCGCGTGGCTGAACTGCCAGCTCAACGACAAACAAAGTCCACTGCCCAGCGGCGACTGCCAGCTGCGTCCGCGACGTCCGCGGCCACCGCTTTGAAACTCCGCCAGCATAGCCAGCGCAGAGCCTGGCGCCGGCGGCGCACGCTCAACCAGCTGTCGATTCGTCGAGTCGGTGACCCAGGCCAGGTGCAGATCGGCAAGTTTTGCAGCAGCGGGGCTGGTGAGACTGCCGGTAATCGTTGCCGCGTCGAGCAAATCCAGCGGCCTGTGTAGCCGATAGCCCCGTGACGGCAGGGACTCAACGGACAAACCCCACTCTGGCAATGTCTGCAGGGCCTTCCAGATGGCCGCGCGCGAGCAGTCCAAAGCGGCAGCCAGGTTCGGGCCGGAGTGCAACTCGCCGTCCGCCATAAGTCTGACCAGTGCTTCGCGACGGTCCATCAATCTAGTGCCTGCGTCGCAGCAACATGACGCTCTCAATCCGGGTTTCCTCGCCGCGTCGGATACGCTGAATATTTGTGCGATGGGTAAATACGATATAGCCGGCCAGCACGATGCAAAACAGCAGTAATGGCATTTGTCCCTGCGTGCCGGTCGCCAGCATATAGATGGGCACACAGGCAGCGGCAAGCATTGTCGCCAGACCCACCATGCCAGTTAGCACCAAAATCAGTAACCAAACCACGGCCGCGGGCAGAACCAGGCCCGGTGCCAGCCCGAGCAACGCGCCCACCGCTGTTGCCGCACCCTTGCCGCCCTGGAAGCCAAACCAGAGCGGGTAACAATGACCATGAATCACTGCCGCAGCGCAGGCCAGCGCAAGCCATGCTTCACTGATGGCAGGGTCTGCCGCAACGCCCGGCAGTACCAGGCCGGGCAGCCAGGCCGTCGCCAGCCAGCCCTTGCCAATATCAATCAGTATGACCAGCCCGGCAAACCATTTGCCCTGGGTGCGCAAGGCATTGGTCCCGCCGGCGTTGCCGCTGCCCTGGGTGCGAATATCTACGCCGCGCAGACGGCCCAGCAACAGCGAGCCGTTGACGGAGCCAAGCAGATAGCTAACGAGAATCTTTAGACCAAGTACCAGCATTAACGCAGCGGACAGCTGGGGGCGTTCAGTCTAACATTGCCAACCGGCGCAGCCGACTATATGCCCAGCCACTGCAGGCGACGCTCAAGACTTTCGTGGTCCGCGTTTGCATCGAGTTCCAGATAGGCCGTATCTCGCGGCGGGCGAACCGGCTCAAGATCAAGTTCGCGCAAGTCATCACGGCGAAAGACATGGATTTTTACGGGCTCACCTTCGCGCAAACGATTTTGGATTGCTTCGAAATTTTCGGCATTAACCCGTTCACCGTTAATCGCAATAATCTCATCACCCGCAGACACGCCGGCTTGCAGAGCCGGGCCGTCCGACAACACATTGGCTACCAGTACCCGCCCGGCTGATAACTGAGTATTCACCCCCAACCAGGGACGCGGCCGGGCCGGTCTTTTACCCACGGTGCCGCCGCTATCAGTAGCACTCTCGGCAGCGCGCAGTTGCAGTCGCACGGCAAATTGCGCCAGCAGGATTGCGATCGGCGGATCTACGTTGCCACGCAGATTCTGCTCGAAAAATTCTTCCAGCCGCAGCCCTGAGGCCTCCTCCGCTATACGCTCAAAGGCACCTTGCGGTACCCCATGATCAGCCTCGCCATATTCTTGCCAGAACGCACGCATCACATCATCCAGGCTAACGGCACCGCTGCTGCGCAGGCGCAGCTCCAAATCGAGGGCCAGCGCCACCATGGCTCCCTTGGTGTAGTAGCTGACCAAAGCATTGGCCGAATTCTCATCCTGACGATAGAACTTGATCCAGGTATCAAAGCTCGCCTCTTCAAGGCTTTGCAAACGTCTGCCCCGACTGCGGTAAACGCGGGTCAGAGATTGCCCGAGCACCTGCAGGTATTCATCGGAAGTCACTACGCCGCTGCGCGCCAGCATCAGGTCGTCGTAGTAAGAAGTAATGCCTTCAAAAAGCCATAGCTGGCGCGTGTAGTTTTCGCGATCCAGGGCATACGGCGTCAATTCGGCCGGACGCAGACGCTTGACGTTCCACAAGTGAAAATACTCATGGCTGCACAAGCCAAGGAATTTTCGGTAACGCGGGTTCGATTCGCTATCGCCGGCGCGCGGCAAATCTCCGCGTGAGCAGACCAGGGCACAGGAGTCGCGATGCTCAAGCCCGCCGTAGCCGTTATTCAGCGCGGTGGTGAGAAAGCTGTAGTGACTCATCGGCAGCGCATCGCCAAACAGTTCTGACTGCGCTGTGCAAATCTCCTTTAGATCTTCACTCACTCTTTCGAGGTCTGCGTGTTCGCAGCCCTGTACAACAAATTCATGCGGCACACCAAGCACGTCAAAGCGCTGGCGTTGCAGATTACCCATTAGCAGGGGCTGATCGATCAATTCATCGTAGCTCTGCGCAGCGAAAGCGCCGAATTCCATATCACCGCCACTCAACCGCCGCATGGCAGTGGCCAGCTGCCAATGGCTATTGCCCGGCGGCGGGTCAATCTGCACGGCACAGGGCTGATCAGCCAGACCTCCGGGCCGCAGGAACAGGCAAAAACCATTTACAAAGGCATGCTCGCCATCCAGATAAGCACCGCGCACGGACAAATCGAACGCATAGATTTCCGCCTGCAGAACAAGCGGCCCGTCAACCACGGGTGCGCGCCAGTTGGCTTTGTCGAGTTTGTGCAGCGGCACTCGTTCCGAAGCTGTAACCATCTCAAGGGAAACAACATGCCGAGCGTATTCCCGCATCAGGTAACTGCCCGGCGCCCAGGCAGGCAGGGAAACGACCTGGCCCTTGGGATCAGGCCTGGCAATTCGGCAAGTGACCGAAAACAGGTGCGCGGCCGGGTTACTCGGCTGCAGATGAAAAAAAACTTCGGCGTCGTTTAGCTGGGTAATCATGCTCGGGATTCTAGCCTTTGCAGCGACTCAGACCCGCCGACGAGTCGGCAGAAATATCTCTGCCAGCATGCAGCGGACGCTTCCACCCCCCTGTTCTATGCTGGCAACATCGACAGGCAACAGCGTTCCCTGGGCTGCCAGCCGGTCGAGCTGGTCTGGTGCCAGCGCTTGCATCGCCCGCGCCGACAGGACAATTACCGGACCGTGACGCCCGGCCAACTGCAGCAGATTGCCGGCAAACTCAGCCATCTGCGCTGCCGATATTTCAATAATCTCGCGACCACTGGCAGCCAGTTGCGCCAGTATTTGCTGGCGCTGACCGGCCACTATGGCGTCGGCGCAGATCACCACAAAGCCCTCGCCGATGCTCATCAGGACATTGCTGTGATACACGGCCTGACCACCCGGACCGCTGGTATCGAAGCCGCACAGACGATAGCCCAGAAACTCCGCGACCCGCGCTGCAGCCTGCGGATTAGTGCGCGGCGACCACGCTGCATAGGCAATACCGGCGGCGTGATCGAACACCAGGCTTCCGGTACTTTCAAGAAACTGCCCGCGCAGCTCGAGATCGGAAAAATCCTTGAGCGAACTAATCTGCAGACCGCGGGCAGCGGCCAGACTGACGAGCAGATCGGTGCGTCGCTCCGGCCGACGATTGCGGGCCGCCATGGGATATAGCAACAACTGTCCGTCGCTGTGCGTACTGAACCAGTTGTTCGGAAACACAGCATCCGGCTTGACCGGGGACTCCGTGTCATCGAACAGCAGCACGTCGATGCCCGCCGAGCGCAGCTCGGCCGCCAGGCGCAGGCAATCGCGACGCGCCGCGGCTTGCCCATCAAGCGCGCCCGGGCGGGCCTGGAAGGCGTTACTGGACGAGGTCTGCGCGTTAACCGAGAAATGGCGTGGCGCGACCATCATGACGCGGCCGGTGATTTGTGGCTTCTGGCTCAACAACAACTCTATAAATGACTGCAGCTGATGATTATCGGGTCACGCAACATCGTCGTATAGTCCTAGTTAAGTACAGGCCGGAGCACCGACATTGGCGAATAAGTTACTGGTCATCAGTAATTACGCGATAACCATGCATAACGTCCGTCCGGAAGCCGAGATGGTCATCGGGCTCAAGCAACGGGGAATGGATGTCGAAGTCATGACGCCACGCGACTGCCCGTATGCCGAACGCATGGCCGGTTTCGGGATCGAGATACATGACTTCCTGCCGGCATCCAAATTCTCAGGACAGGCAGTGCGCCGAATTCGGCAAGTCCTGGAGCATGGCGGCCACCAGTTCCAGTATCTGTTTAATAATCCGGCCATCGTCGCCGGATTACGGGCTTCGCGTGGCCTGCGGGTACACAACCTGACCTACCGTGGACAGGTAGGAAACATCTCGCGCTTTGATCCAAGCGCTTATCTGACGCACCTGCATCCCCGCGTTAAAAGAATAGTCTGCGTGGCCAATGCGGTGCGCGACAGTCTGCGTCCGCAACTCCGCGACCCGGAGAAAGCGATAACTATTTATAAGGGCCACGACATCAGCTGGTACAACGACGTCGAGGCCGCCGATCGCCATGCACTGGGCTTGCCCGCCGATGCCTTTGTGCTGGTATGTGTAGCCACCAACCGACCGCGCAAAGGTGTGCCCGTGCTGATCGAGGCCATGGCCGGCTTGCCCGTCGATACGCCGGTGCATCTGATGCTTATTGGCGGCGGAATGGACGGCGCGGATATCAAGGCACTGCTGGAGAACCATCCACAGCGGCAGAACATCCATTGCTTTGGACATCGTGAGGACGTATTGCAGCTGGTCGCGGCCGCCGACGCCGCGGTGCTGCCGTCTTTGCGACGTGAAGGCCTGCCGAAAACTGTTATTGAGGCGATGGCGCTGGGGCTGCCGCCCATCGTCACCCGCACCGGCGGTAGCCCGGAACTGGTGGTGCCGGGTGAGTCTGGCTGGGTAGTGCCACCTGGCGAAGCCGGCGCCCTGACCGCTGCGATCCAGTGGCTGGTCAACGACCGGCAAAAGGCCATGCGTATGGGCAAGGCTGCACGTCTTCGTCTGATTCAACACTTCAATCTGGAGCAGTCCATTGACCGCCACCTAAGCCTGTTTGCCGGCTTGGGCAAAGCCTGATGATGCAGGTCTGGCTCTTACACTAGCTGCACATAACATAAGCCAGATCCGATGACCGACAAATCGCCAGGTTTGTGATATATCTATAGCACCCGCCGGCGCTGGCAAAGCGCATAAACAGATCCGAAAGGAGACGGCAAGACTTGACCTGGCTGATGACAGGATTGTTGGGACTGGCTCTGGGCTTAAGCCTGTACGGCTTGGTGTGTGTGCGCAACGCTTGCCTGCCCTGGGCACGCAATCAATACGGTCAAAAAGGTTATTGGCTTTGCTGGGTTGCAGCGCTGTCGCTAATGCTAGTCATTGCCAATCTTGGCATCGTGATCGTAAGGCTTTTTGCAGATCTATCCGTTAGCCCGATAGCGGCGTTACCCCTGGAGGTAACGCTTGTCGTTATTGCACTAATTACGGGTGGTGGCCTGGCCCTGTGGCGAGCGCGCAACTGCAGCAGTTGCGAAACGGCCGGCTAATCTTCCTTTTCAATATACGCGCGCGGATCACCGAAGCGCCGTTTCTCGATTTCTTCCAGCAAAGATAATTTTTCTGCCGCAGATTGCCGCGGCCAGGACTGGATTTCATCGCGGCTGCGATAACACCCCAGGCACCAGCCCGTGTCGGCATCGAGCACGCAAATGCTGACGCAGGGCGACAGGATGTGGGCACGGCTTGTCGGAAGTGACGATGGCATAAGGGTCGCGCTCTATCGGTTCGAGGTATTCGCCAGCGCCGCGCAGAAAGATTCGACCGCTGATTGACTATACATAATCTGGTAATCCGTTCTGTCCCAGCAGCTCATACCAGCGCTCGTTATAGCCCTGCCAGTGATACGCCTGCACCGCGGCCAGCTGCGCTTCCGCCAGTGCTGCCAGCTCAGCTTTATCGCCCATCAGTGCTGCCAGTTTCTCGGCAAAGGCCTCGGCATCAGGCCGCAGCAATTCCGCGCCCATGGGCAATAATTCCGCCGCGCCCACGGCTTGTGAAGTCAGCACCGGAGTGCCACAGGCCGCGGCTTCAATGACCACCAGCCCAAAGGTTTCCAGGCGAGCCGGGTGAAACAGCAAGTCGGCCGCATGATAGTAGCCCTGCACTTCTGGCACTTTAGGCCGCAGCAGCAGCCGATCGCCGAGACCGGCGGCGGCAAATTCGCGCGCCAGCGCGCGGGTGTTGTGCTCAGCGCCGACCGCCAGCACGCGCGGGCGCAGATGCGCCGGCATGCACAACAGAGTCTTGAGCAGGATATCCGCGCCGCGCAAGGGGAAATTACCGGAAGTTACAAAGGCCAGCAGAAACTCATCGCTCAGGCCTGCCGCGCTGCGCAGCGGTTCGCGATACTGGTTTCGCTGCGCCGGCGAAAATTGCTGCGGGTTAAAGCCGGGGTAAACCACTTGTATCTGCTGGGGATTCAAGTCGTAGCGATCCAGCAAGTCATCCCGGGCCAGCCGGGAATTCACAATCACGACAGCAAACCTGCCCTGCCTGAACAACTCACGATGCAGATCTACCACCACACTGGATTCTGCTCGGCCCAGTTCCGCCAGCAATTCCGTTTCACGCTCCACCAGGTTGTGCAGAAAAAGCGCATCCTGCTGCAGCAGGTCGCCATGACCGATGAGGTAGTCCGCCTGCCGCCGGCGGACAACGCGACGGGCGAAAAATCGACGCGACCAGGCACCCGGCCCTGGTAGTCGCAACATGCGCTGAGGCTGAGCGCCGGCGTCTCGAATGGCTGGCAGGTTCAGTCGTTCCCCGTAGACCTGCACGCGGTGACCGCGTGCAACCAGAAAACGAATCTGCTCGAGAATCAATGCCGCAGTACCGGCCATGCCGGTAAGATTTCGGCTGGCTATGGCAATGCTCATGACAATAGCGTGCTGAGTTTGCGGACAAATTCCTCGCTGTTCATTCGCCAGCGCTCGCGAATACGCAGTTCGTCGGCCAACATCAGGCTGCGGTCAGCATGCAGCATATTCTGCGCCAGGTTCAGCAGCCGCTCAGCTGTGGCTTCGTCAAGATCAATACAGCGCTCGGGATGGCCAATACTTTGCATGAACGCATGATTCTTGCGGTCGTAGGCCACATTGATAACCGGCACCGCTGCGGCAAGGCCGAATATCGAAGAATGCAGCATCATGGAAATGACCAGGTCGAGCTGCTGATAAACGTATAGAAGACGCGCCGCCGATTGATGGCAAATCAACAGGCCCGGCAAACGACGACGCAGTTCGCGCGCCACCTTACGTTCAGCCCGGGTATGCGCAAGATAAAACAACTGCGCCTTGTGCTCGCGCAGCAAGCCCTCACCAACGGTGGTCAGGGTGTCGATTAAAGCGGGTAGATATTGATCCTGCAGGCGCCAGCCATGACTGGCCAGATTGAGCCCGATACGCGGCGGAGCCTGCAGGCGTAATGCGGTTTTGCGAGGCTCCAGGAATAGCGCCGGATCACCGGTAACCGGGACCTTAAAACCGAGTCGTTCCAGCAGCTTTCTGGAGACCTCATCGCGCACACTCGACAGCGCCGCGCGCTCGTTGAGCGCATGCAAACTCTCTAGCTGAGCTTCATCCAGAGAGTCGCCACCCAGATGTTCGTTGTAGCCGGCACCGAATACCACGATAGGAATTTTGATGGCAGCCAGCGCGGAATGATCCAGCGGCAAAGCATGTTCGGAATACAATCCACCGCCGCCCACTACGGCAAGATCATGACGATTGATCTTGCCGCTCATCCGACGGCTCAAAGGTGAGCGCAGCTGGTCCAGAAATTCGCTGGTCCAGCGATTTGCTCCGGTTTGCTTGTCGACAAGCTCACGAATAGCCAGCACGACGGCGGCATCACCGACGTTGTTCTTGGCCTTGAAATGAAAATGTATCAGCCTGGCCATCGGCGCGATGGGCGGCAGCTCAGCCGCCGGACGCCCTCCCGGTCGCTTTGTCAGCGTAAATTTTCATGTACTTGAAAAAGGTGCCGTTAAAATTCGACACGGCGATCACCAGGCCGCGCCAGCCGTCGAGAAAGCCGCCCTGAAAAAAGTAGGCCTTTAGAAACGCCCAGAAAGCCCGAAAGAAAATCACCACCGGCGGGTAGGTTTTGCTGGTGCTTTGCCGGCGCAGTTCCGTGTAGTGATTGGTCTTGTCCAGAAACTGGCTGAGCTCCTGAACCGCGTCGTGCTGCAACGAACCCTTAAGGCGTGACACGCTGCAGCCTGCGGGCACATAGATTCGCGGATGCACATCATCCTCGGAATGCCTGAATACGTGGCGATTGTAGAGCCGCAGCAACCAGTCTCGCGCCCAGCCGGCATGCTTGACGTGGCGACCCATCAGGTAATTGTCGCGCAGTACCTCGTAGGCGTGTTTTGGATCGGACAAATCGGCGGCATCCATCGCCGCCAGCAGTTCAGCGCTAATCACCTCATCCGCATCAATAGTAAATACCCAATCCAGCGTGGCGAGATCGGCGGCCATGTTGAAGGTCCTGCCGAAGCCAAGAAATTCGCCGGTGGAAAGCTTTACGTTTGGGTAGCTCCGCGCAATCTCGAGCGTGTCGTCAGTGGAGCCGTTGTCGTAGATAGAGACTTCAGGCAACTGGCGCAGGCTATCCAGAGTCGGGCCCAAAGTGCCAGCGGCATTCTTGGTAATTATCGCCGCGGCAATATCCTGCAAGGGCATGGGGCACTCCGTTCACGCTGGCCGCCCGCCGCGGTCGCGTTTCAGCGAACATATTGCCATGCCGTTGCCGGCTTTGGCAGACGCAAGCAAACAGCCAGAATCAGAGGCTGGCGATAGCAGCACCGCCGGCTTTATCGGGCAGGCCCTGCAGATGCTCCATAACCGCATCCTGCGCCATCACATCAGCATAGCGGCGCCCGACATCGATCAGGTTCTGCCGATGTGGCCCGTCGTCGGCATCACCGACGCACTCTTCCGGGACGATCACGCGAAAACCATAGGAAAAAGCATCAACCACCGAAGCGCGCACACAGCCGCTGGTCGTGCAGCCGGTGATGATGGTGGTATCAACCTGGTGCTTGGCCAGAAAAGTAATCAAGGGCGTCAGGAAAAATATCGACGGCGCATTTTTCACAAAGGTGAAATCGTAATCCGGATCATGCACGCGCGGATCCAATGCATTGGAAGGATCACCGTAATAAAAGTGATTGCGCACATCGGCCACTTTCCAGCGTGGCATATCGGCGAGACTGCCGTAGGCGGTATAGCACTTGGCCACCGGCAAGCCCTTACGCCTGGCGAGCTCCAGCAGGCGCGCGGTGTTGTCGGTGGCCTGGTTGACCATCGGTAAACGGCCGAGCGGATACTTAGGGTCGGTAAATGCAACCTGAAGATCCACCACCAGCACCGCCGGGGTGTTACCGAAGCCGGTGGCTTCGGTGGAATAACCGGATTCTGCGTATTTGTCTGTCATGACTCAGTAATTCTTGGGCGCCACGTAGGGCTGGGCGTACTCGGCCAGCGACGGCGGTAACTCAGGACGATACTCGGGCGTCCAGGTAAACGGTTTCTTTTCCGTATCAAAATTGTTGACCAGGGGTCCATTCACCGTTCTTACAAACAGATGATAGCCAGTATCCGTGCCAGCGGGTCCGTGATACTTGTCTTCGCGCCACCAACTATAGCCACCCGGCCCCATGCGCCCGCAATCCCCCCAAACATACTCGCCCTGCAGACAATAAAGCTCCTCGACCATCGGGTGTGTCCACTGAGGCTTGGCCATCCCCGGCGGTACGCGATGCGGCGGCGAGCAATACAGGAACGACACCTCCTGAGTATAAGGATCCTCGCGCAGCGGCTTGATTGCCACACCGGCAGACAGCTGGGGGTCTACCAGCCCGGGATCCCATTCCATGGCCAGCGGATTGACGTAGTCCACCAGCAACTTGTCGTCATACAGATCCGCCGGCGGCGTGCCCATATGCGTTTCGGGCAAGTCATAGAACATCGTCAGCAACACTGCGCCATCTTCACTGCGTCCACTGGCTCGCGGCATGCCGGCCGGCAGAAAGCCGTAAGTATGCTTTTCATACAGGCGGCCATTGACGACTATGCTGCCATCCAGGACCAGGAATTCTTCGTGCGCAGAAACCCAGTGCTGCTCACGCCGCCATCCAGCCGGATAACGAACGATGCAGGTCGAATCAGTACCCGCTTCGTCGATACTCAGAATTTTCGTGCTGACATCTTCGCGGCCAGGCCCATAGAGACCGTCCTGCCAGGGCAGACACTGAGCCTGGATGAACATGATGTGCGGCCGGGCCATCAGAGACAGTCCGGCCGCTGATTACACACCGGCATCAATCAGAATCCGTAACGAAGCTGCACACCGTAGCTACGACCTTCGCCCGGGTAACCCAGGGCGGCACCAATGGCGCCAGGATCCGTATCGCCATTGCTGAGCGAAGTAAAGCGTACGGAATTCTGGAAATACTCTTCGTCCGTCGCATTCTTCACCAGCGCTGAAATTTCCCACTGATCGTCGCTACCAAATATGTAGCCGGCACGCAGATCCACCAGGCCATAGCTCGACTGACCAATGATGGGATCATTGAACTGCGAATGGAAAATATCGTCCTGCCAACTGTATTGCCCAAACAGATAGAGCAGGTTGTCGAACAGATTGATGTCGTAACGCAGGTTGGTAACGATCTTTAGATCCGGCGCGTTGATCAGGCTGTTGCCGGAAAGATCGACAATATTCGGATCACCCGCATTCGGATCCGGCGGCGGCAATACGCCATTCTGGGTCACGAAGTTCTGGTACTCCGTATCCAGCCACGCAGCGCCGAAATTGAACACCAGGCCGTCAAGCAGAATTGCAGAGAAATCCAGCTCAACGCCCAGGACCTCGGCATTAGCGGCATTTTCGATCCGCGTAGTGCCACTGTCGGCATCGAAGGTGGACACCTGCAGGTCGGTGTAGTCGTAGAAGAAGCCGGTCAGGTTCACACGCATACGACCGTCGTAATACTCTGATTTCAAACCAAGTTCATAGCTCCACAGGTTTTCCTGGTCGAAGGGTGTGGAACCGGGCGACAGCGAATTTGTACCGCCCGACTTAAAGCCCTTGGTGATCGACGCGTAAAGCAAGGCGTCGTCGCTGAGACGATAGTCGAGACCAATTTTCGGCGTCCAGTCATCCCAACTGTCGTCGCGATTGCCGCCGCCGCAAGGATCGGGGCGCGGCACGGAACTATTCAAACCATCAAAGTTGCCGCCGCCCAAAAACTGCGAGGCCGAGCAATCTTCCTTGCGCTCCTTGTTCCAACGCAAGCCGACGGTCAGGTCAAGCTTGTCCGTGAGCCCCGTCGTGCCCTGGCCAAAGATTGCGAAAGCCGTGGTGTCGTTAACGGCGAAAATATTGAATGAACCGCCAAACTTGGCTGCCGGCAGTCCCAGATTTTCGCTTTTGTCTTCGCTCATTACGAAACCGCCGATTAACCAGTCGAACCCGCCGTTGTTGCCCGTCATGCGCAACTCCTGGGTGAACTGTTTGGCATTTCGCTGGTACTGCGTGTTGGTCACGGAGGCTTCCGTACCGTCGGTATTAAAGCTGAACTCATCATCGAATTCGCGGTAGCCGGTAATGGATACCAGTTCCATGTCGTTGCCCAGCTGCCAGTTCAGGTTCAGCGTCAGGCCCAGCACGTCCCATTCGTGAAAAGTATCCAGTTCATTGCGGGTTTCATTGAACGCAGGGTTTTGCGCTGCCGGGCAACCCGCGCAGCCAAAGGCAGGCAGACCACCGACAGCGTCGGGCTGTCCGTCACCCAGCTGACTCAGGTGCTGGCGGTCACGCCGACGCACACTGCGATTGTTGTTGTCGGACTTGCCGTATTCAAGAATGAAATTGCCGTCGAAACTGTCACTGGGACGAAAATCCAGGATGCCGCGCATGGACCAGATGTTGGTGTCGTCGATCTTGTCACCACCCGTCGGGTCCAGGTCATCGGTAAAACCATCATCCTGGGCCCAGCGGCCGGCAACCCGAAAACCGACCGTGTCGGAAATGGGGCCGCCCACGCCGGACTCGATTTCAACGCGGTTGAAGTTGCCGTAGTAACCCGAGGCATAACCTTCCAGTTCTTCCGTGGGCATCTTGGATATGACATTAATGACACCGGCGGTAGCATTACGTCCGTATAGCGTGCCCTGAGGGCCTCGCAAGATTTCGATCCGTTCGACATCCAGGAACTGATTAATGGTCAGATTGGGGCGGCCCAGGTACACGCCGTCCTGATGAATGGCGACGCTGGAATCCTGGCCGATACCCAGCAGGTTGGCGCCGATTCCGCGAATGTAGATCTGGCCTTCACCGCCAGCACGGCTGAACGAGGCGCTGGGCGTGCGCAGCAAGACATCCTGTATTTCTTCCAGCTGCAGTTCGCGCAGGGTATCGCCCGTCACAGCGGTAATCGCAATCGCGGTATCCTGCAGATTAGTTTCGCGCTTTTGCGCCGTAACGACGATGTCATCGATGCGGCCCTGTGCGCTTGCCTGGAAACCAGTCAGCGCCAGCGCGGCCATTATAAAAAGTGTTGCTAAATTGCGAATATCCACGTTTTTCCCCCTGAGAACTTTCGCTATACGTAGTGGAATTTACCACAGCACGAAAATTTTTCAGCCTGAGATCGGCCAGCCGTGAGCGAACACACCAGCCTGGATCATCTCGGTTTCGCGGTCCGCGAGTTAGACCCACTGTTGGAAATATTCCGGTCACTGGGCTTCGCTGCAACACCAGCGCGTGAATTGACCGGGCTCGATGCACAGGGCCACCGCCAGGCCCTCGGCCAGCAGAGCGCGCACCTGGTTTTCGGCAGTACCTACCTGGAATTGAGCGCGGTGCCCGATCCGGCTGCCGGCAACCACCTGGAACCCTTCCTGTCGCGCTACCAGGGCCTGCACATTCTCGCGCTGCGCAGCAGACGATCTTGACGCCAGTCGAAGCCGTTGCCTGGCAGCCGGCCTCAGGCCGACGCCTTTGCAATTCGCCAGCCGGCAGATTGAATACGGTCAGCGCCACGGAGAAGCCCGCTTCCGTTGGTGGATGCTGCCGGCGGCGGAGATGCCGGAGGGCCTGGTCTGCTATGTCGACAACACCACACCCGAACTGGTTTTTCAGGCGGCCGTGCAGGCGCATCCCAACGGCGCCCTGGATCTCACCGCCGTACTCGTTAATAGCCCGGCGCCGCGGAGAGATCAGCAACGCTGGCAACAGGTTCTGGGCACAGTGCCCGACCCCGGCCAATCACTGGCGCTGGACAATGCGGTGATAGAACTGCGCGATCTCAGCGATATCAGTCCGGCCCTGCCCGTGGGGCTCGCCGGCATCGAGATCCGCGTCAAAAAACTCAGTGACATTGCGCAGCGATTGTCGCAGCTGGACTACGTGGTGCTGGAGCAAACATCCGCTACACTGACCGTGCAGCTGCCGGCACCGGCAAATGCATTGCTGGTGTTTCGCGCTGACTAAGCCGTGCAGCCTGCTTACCGGGGATCTCTATGAATTCAGCTCAAACGGCTGAGGCCGAACGCTTTAGTCCACGCCTCGCCTGGTATGCCGTCGGCGTTCTGATGGTGGCCTACACCTTCTCTTTTATAGATCGCTCGATCCTGTCGCTGATGGTCGCGCCGATTCGTCGCGACCTGGGCATTTCCGACTTCCAGTTCAGTCTCCTTCACGGGCTTGCCTTTGCGCTTTTTTATACCGCGCTCGGTATTCCCATCGCGCGCATGGCCGATCGCTATAGCCGCCGCTGGATCATCACCATTGGCGTCCTGGTCTGGAGCATTGCCACCGCCGCCTGCGGGCTGGCGCGCAACTTCGGCCAGTTGTTTACTGCGCGGATTGCCGTCGGTGTCGGCGAAGCCGCCCTGTCACCCGCGGCTTACTCGATGATTGCCGATATGTTCCCGCGCGAGAGTCTCGGTCGCGCCCTGAGCTTCTATAACGTGGGGGTATTTCTTGGCGGCGGACTGGCCTTCATCATCGGCGGCGCCGTGGTCAGCGCCGTCGGCGATACCACGACCTACTCGGTACCGGCGATGGGCGAGTTGTACGGCTGGCAACTCACCCTGGTGCTGGTGGGCCTGCCAGGCATTCTGATCGCTCTGCTGACAGCCTTTCTCAAGGAGCCGCCGCGCCCCAAGCCAAGCAATGCTGCCGATGACAAGGACTCCATTCCGCTGCGCCAGGTATTCGGTTTTGTGCGCACAAACCGCGCTACCTTTGCCTGCCATTTTCTGGGCTTTAGCTCGCTGGCGCTGCTATATAACTCGCTGTTTGCCTGGTCGCCGGCGCTACTGATTCGCCGCTTTGGCATCACTGGCGGCGAAGCCGGGCTTTATCTCGGCAGTATCGTGCTGATTTTTGCCACCGCCGGCATTCTTTGCGGTGGCTGGTACGCCGACTGGTTAACCAGCAAAGGACACACCGACGCTACCCTGCGCACCGGTCGCGTAGCTGCGCTCGCCCTGATCCCGCTGATCGTCATTGCACCACTGATGCCAACCCTGCCGCTGGCACTGATCGCCTTTTGCCCGCTGATGTTTTTTATCAGCGTTCCCTGGGCCGGCGCAGCAGCCGCGTTGCAGATTGTTTCACCGCCGCGCATGCGCGCGCAGGTGTCGGCCATGTACCTGTTTGTCGTCAACTTCGCCGGCATTGGTTTCGGACCGGTGGCTACCGCATTCGTTACCGACTATGTATTTGGTGACGACAATGCCCTGCCTTACTCCATGGCCGGAGTCGGCGTGGTCGCTGCCATAAGTGGTGCGCTGCTGCTCAGCAGCGGATTCAAGCCCTTCCGTGCCAGCCTTGCGGGCCAAACCACATAAACCTCATCACCCGCAGCACGCCTAGATCACGCCATAAGCGAGCATGGCCCGGGCCACTTTAACGAAACCGGCGAGATTGGCGCCTTTGCTGTAGTTAACCCTGCCGTCCTCATCGCCATGTTCAACACAGCGACGATGAACATCCTGCATGATCTGTCGCAAGCGCTCATCGACAACGACTCGATCGAGGGAATAGCGCATGGAGTTTTGCGACATTTCCAGCCCGGATACCGCCACGCCGCCGGCATTAGCCGCTTTACCCGGACCGAAAAGCACACCGGCCTGATGCAGCACGTCAACAGCTTCAGCGGTCGTCGGCATGTTGGCCCCCTCGCAAACCATCCGGCAGCCGTTCTTGACCAGTTGCTTCGCATCGTCCGGCTCGATCTCGTTTTGTGTCGCACAGGGGAAAGCCAGCTCGGCGGAAACGCTCCAGGGTCGTTTGCCCGGATGAAATTCGAGGCCCCTTTCTTCGGCGAACTCTTGCAGGCTCAGATGCTGACGGGTTTTAAACTCGCCAACTTCCTCCAGGGCATCGCTGGACAGACCGTCTGGTGCATACAAAAAGCCGCCCCGATCCGACAGGGTCAGCACGACGGCGCCCTGGTCAACTAACTTGCGGGCGGCATACTGGGCCACATTACCCGCGCCCGAGACCAGGCAGCGCTTGCCATCCAGCGACTCACCCTGGTGTGCCAGCATTTCCTCGGCGAAGTAGACACATCCGTAACCCGTCGCCTCGGTTCGAATCTCACTGCCACCGAAATCGAGTCCCTTGCCCGTCATTGCACCCGTGAACTGGTTACTCATGCGCTTGTATTGGCCGAACAGGTAACCGATCTCGCGGGCTCCGACGCCGATATCACCGGCAGGCACGTCCGTGTTTTCACCAATGTGCCGCGCCAGTTCGGTCATAAAGGCCTGACAGAAGCGCATCACTTCGCGGTCAGACTTTCCTTTCGGATTGAAGTTGGCACCGCCCTTACCGCTGCCCATGGGTAATCCCGTCAGGCTGTTCTTGAAAGTCTGTTCAAAGCCCAGGAACTTGAGAATGCTGATATTTACCGTCGAATCGAATCGCAATCCGCCTTTATACGGCCCGATGGCCTTGTTGAACTGCACGCGGTGACCGCGGTTTACACGAATGTTGCGATCATCATCCTCCCAGACAACCCGAAAACTAATAATCCGGTCGGGCTCCGTCATGCGTTCGAGAATTTTTTCCTGCAAATACACTGGGTGGGCGTTGACGTAGGGAATTAGGTCTCGCACCACTTCGTGCACAGACTGGATAAACTCGGGTTCGCCCGGATTGCGGCGCTCGAGGCCCTGCATGAATTCATCAAGTTCCACTGGATTCTCCGTGGGTCAGGCCCGGCGAGGGGCTAAAAAGCGAACTGGCTGGATCGCGATGATTCGGACTGTGCGGAAGGCACGATGGTTCAATATGTCAGGCAGACTCCGCCTTGCTCGCTCGCGGCACAACGAACCAGGCCATCACCAGCACCATCAAAATCCAGCTAAAGCCATCGGAAAAAATCATCATCAGCTGGTAACCCGGCGGAAATTCGGACCAAATAATGTCAGCAAAGCGCGGATAGGCGGTATAAGCCATACCGAAAGTTGACGCGATGGCCACGTGTGACCAGTAGTTAGTGGTATATCGATTAAGCAACAGCATACCTGCTCCGATCAGCAGACCAATGACAATACTGTTGAAGGTGCCGATCAAAAACTTTACCGGTGATACCTCGGGCCGACCCTCCGTCTGAATATAGACCGTCGCCACGGGACCGTCGGCCCGCATTTGGCTGCGCACATCTTTACCACTGAAACGACCGGGTAAAATGTAGGTGCCCGTCTCCGGGAAATACTTTTTCAGCGCCTCGCCCGCAGCAAGGTCGTCCGTAGACTGGGACATACTGTAGTAAGGCACGGGCAACACCACGTAAAAAAGCACGCTCCATATCCAGATGACCAAGGTCACACATAAAGATCCCAATATCAGTCTCATAGCCAACTCCTGGATTATCGGTAAGCGTTATTCTGCGAATTGAATACCGCCGATTAGCGCTATTGACCTGATCTAAAGCCAGCCGAGATCGCATGTAAAGTGCGAGCGGGACCTTTGTTCGCGTCATGATGCAACAGGCGGAAAGCGAAGGAGCGGGCTGGCCCTCCAGCGGCGCTAGATCGCATACCGAAAACGGAGCATCCTGCGCTCAGCACGGACTTGTGTATTCAGACAATGGCGCCCGCGCGCGCCTATTGCCGCAGATCTGGTAGTTTTGGCAGATCCTTGTGCTGCTGAATTCTCGACTTGCCACCGAGCAGGTACGACTAGTTAAAGAAATGCCATGCAATCTCTGAGTGAACTAATGGATGTGTTACCGCAAGCCGGCGTGCTGGAGTGGATTGGCGTGCGTCCCGGTCGCCGCGCCGAGCTGACCAGCCTGGCGGAAGTGTTCGCCCAGGCCGATCGCGGCCTGACCGGCGACCACTACAGCAAGCAGGGCGGCAAGCGCCAGGTCACGCTGATCCAGGCCGAGCATCTGCAGACCTTGTCTTCATTGATGGGCTTGTCACTCGTCGCTCCCGGCACCGTGCGTCGCAACCTGGTAGTGAGCGGAATCAACCTGCTGGCCCTGAAGGGAAAGCGATTCCGCATTGGCGCGGCGATACTCGAGTACACCGGCCTGTGCCATCCCTGCTCATATATGGAGACAGTGCTGGGTCCCGGCGGTTACAACGCCATGCGCGGTCACGGGGGCATCACGGCGGCCGTGGTTGGCAGTGGCAGAATGCGCCTGGGCGATGCGCTGGAAGCGGAGCCCGGGCAAGTCGCCACGTTTACGCTTTGACATAAGCTGTCCTGGCGGCAGCGCCTTGCCCGCGCTTGCAAAGACCACAGGAGCTGACTTGAGCGTTCGGCAGCCGGCCTATACCCTGCAAAAACAATAAGAATATCGGGCGCCGCGTGACGCGAGTGTTCGTGAGGAAGCCATCATGCCCATTAAGAAATGCGCGGCGGGCGCGTTGATTGCGTTGCTGCTCGCAGGCAGCGCCAATGCATCGCTGCAGGAGCGCGAACGCCGATCCTTACACAGTCCGCTGCAAGCACGAATTCTCAACGTGTACACCGACGACGGGCGGCTATTCATCGCCGGCCAGAATCTACCCGATGGCGAGGAAGTTCAGGTTCGCCTGGGCAATCAGCAACTGCAGGTGCTGTGGACCAGCCGCAGCCTGGTGGTCACCCGGCTACCGGAGCTGCAACCGGATGAACAGGCCGAACTCGAGATCCGGCGCGGCACGCGGCGGGCGCGCATTCGCGGTCTCGGGCTTCGCTGGGGCCTCTGGCTGCCTAGCATTTATCGCTAGACCGGTTAGTCAAATTCGCCGCAATTTTGCGATGCAGGTCGCGAATGCCGGGCCTGCAGCTTGCCGACTACTCATCATCGTTACAGTATCTAATTCGGAATCTGGTAAAATTGTGAGTTTGGTACTTAACTGGCGACGGTGTGAATACGTGATGGCAAGAACCTGGACAGTACTGATCGCGGACGACGATCCGGTCGTTCGTCAGTTATACCGCGCGATGCTCGAACGCCTCGGGCTAATCGTGATTGAAGCCTCGAATGGTCCACAGGCTGTCGATGCCTATGTTCAGTCACAGGCCGATCTGGTCGTGCTGGATGCAATGATGCCGCGGCTGGACGGTTTTGCCGTGTGTCGCAAGATCCGCAAGCTTGAGGGTGGCGCTGAAGTGCCGGTGATCATGGTCACGTCACTGGCAGATTCCGACTCTGCCAAGCTGGCCCGGGCAGCCGGCGCGTCAGAGTTTGTCACCAAACCTGTGAACTGGGCCTCACTTGGACAACGCATCCAGGGACATCTCGAGTCCAAATCGACAGCTGCCGACTAGCCCTGCCCAGCAAACCCGCCCGCGCACCGCGGCTTTCGGAAAACACCGCAGCTTACCGAAAGGTGACATAAATCACGCCGGTCTATTATCGGTAAATGAAAGAATCCGCTAGGAGTTTTATCTTAGGGGAATACTGCGCGTGCGCAGAAATTTTAGAGATCTCTGGCTGGAGGAGCGGCTCGGGCTGACCATGATCGTCAGTTCGATCACTGTGATTGCCGTCACGGTGTTGCTGCTCACAAATTTCCAGATTGGCGAACGGCTCGAGCAGCTGCGCCAGCAAGGTGCCAGCATCTCGAACATCCTGGCCGATGTTCCATTCCCGGAACTCAGGGCGCGGGGCGAGGAATACGGCCCGCTGCGCCTGTTGCAGCTACGCCAGGACGACGAAGATTTTGCCTACGCGCTGATCGTCGACCAGTCCGGCCGAATTCTCAACGCAGTGAATTCCCCCGCTGTCGAAGTGAATGAAATGGCGAGTGATGCGTCACCGGGTGCCTGGAGCGGCGAGCGCGAGCTGAACCTGCCGAACTCGGGCCGCAAAGTCATCGAATTCTTTTCACCCGTAGTCGATGGCAACAAGGTGATGGGCATGGTCCGGGTCGGCTACTTCGTGCCGGGCTTCAAGTTTGATGCCGGCCAGCTGCCATTCCTGGGCTCGCTGGCACTGATTATATTTTTACTCACGCCACTATTTTATTTCGCCGTGCGCCGAGAAATCCGTCCGATGAAGGCGGTGAATGAGGAGATCTCGACGCGACTGAGCGAAGGCCAGTTCAACTCCTGCACCGTCGAGGCCTCCGGTGAACTGAAAGAGTTTATCGACCGCTTCAATAAATTCACCGACCTGGCTCGTTCGCGTATTGAAGTTCTGGAACAGAACAACAACGAGCTGGTCGCATCGCAGAAACTGCTCGGTTACAGGAAACTGAGAATTGAGGCAGTACTCAAAGCCATCCCGGAAGCCATCATGATTCTGGGTGAAGACGGCAGCGTGACTTATGCCAACGAGATGGTCAAAGAACTGCTCGGCGTGGAGCCGGCCGACATCATGCACCGCAAGCCCAGTGAGTGGTGCGTGAACCCCGACGCACTGGAGTTCCTGAGTCGCTTCGAGACCTCTACGACAGCGAATTACTACTCGGAGACCGCCCGCTTCAACAGCCCGATGGCAACGCAGAAAAAACTCTCAATCAAAGCCTATCCGCTGTTCTCACCGAAGGACCCGGAATCGATATTCGGTCGCCTCGTGGTTCTGCGGGATGTCACCAAGGACGCGCTGGCTGAAGACGGCCGCAGCGATTTTGTCGCTCATGTATCACACGAGCTGAAAACACCACTGAATACACTCGCCCTCTATGCCGAAGCGCTACAGGGCGAGCAGGGTCGCGATGACAGCTTCCGCATCGAGGCCTACAACGTGATCAACGACGAGGTTGAGCGGCTGGCCGCGCTGGTCGACAACCTGCTGAGCATCACCAAGATCGAGATGGGCAACCTGAAGGTAGAAAAACAGCGCACGCGACTCCAGGAGCTGCTGCGCGACGCCTTCCAGCATGTCTCGCAAAGCGACCGGGCCAAGAACCAGAGCTTCAAGATAAACGTACCGCCGGAGCTCAGCACTGTCGCGGTCGATAAGGATCTGCTGAGAATCGCAATCAACAATCTCCTGGTTAATGCGATCAAGTACACACCGGCGGGCGGCCAGATCATGTTGTCGGCTGTGGAGACAGATTCCTCCATCGAGATTCGCGTGACCGACAACGGCATCGGCATCGCCGCAGAGGACCAGGACAAAATCTTCGATAAGTTCTACCGCGTGGGCAGCGAAGAAGTTCGTGAGATTGGCGGACACGGGCTGGGCCTGCCGCTGGCCAAAGAGATTATTGAATTACATCGCGGCCAGCTCAGCGTTCGCAGCGAGCCGGGCAAGGGATCGGAGTTTGTGATCAGTTTCTGGAAAGACAGCGGCCTGTTGAAGCAAGCGATATGAGCGCGAAAAAGATACTGATGGCAGACGATGAGCCCATGGTGTTACGGGTATTGCGCCTGCAGTTGGAGAAGGCCGGCTACCAGGTCGACACCGCGCCAAACGGCCAGGTTGCACTCGAAAAGCTGCGCGAGAATCAGCCCGATGTCCTGATCACGGACATCGAAATGCCGCGAATGACCGGCGAGCAGCTATGCCAGCAGGTGCATTCAGAATTCCCGAACCGCGCGTTCCCGATTTTCGTCGCGACTTCTTTGACCGGCCTGCGTCACCGGGAGTGGACGCACGGCATTGCCAACCTGCATTTCCTGGAGAAGCCACTGAGCGCCCGAAAGCTGCTATCTGCGCTGAGTGAGTACTTCGCAAACACCACGACGCTCACCCGCAAGGAGCCGGCCTGATGCTCATCACCGCAGTTCAGGCGCTGGACCTCGATAACTATGCCGGCATGGCCCGGCGCATGTTCCCGTCCAGCCGGGGGCTGGCGATCTGCAACGATAAGGGCGAGTTGATCAAGGGCAGCGACGACTCGGTGCCCGAGCGCATACAGCAGCTGGCCGAGAACAACGCGGACTGGTTCGGACAGGTGGAAGACCTGGAGCAGCTCAAGCCTGCTGCCGGCGGCTCGGTGATGATTATGAACCTGCAGTCGGATACCGGCCTGGAGCCGGTGTTCCTGATGTGGTGGGCAGACAACCCGCCAGTTGGTGCACACCCCGATGCCGACCAGCATGACGTGCTGCTGTCGCTGGCCGTGTGCATCCGCAATGAATTGCAGTTGCAGACCGAACTCGATTCGATGGCGCTGGAGCTTTCCGAGCGCTATGAAGAGCTGAACCTGGTCTACCACACTGATGATCAGGTCAGCTACTTCCGCGAAGGTTACGAGGCGTTCCGGGCGCTGGTACAGAACTGTTCCGATTACCTGGATGCCGGAATTGCCGTGCTCTGCCTGCGCGACAAAGGTGTGCTGGTCGAAAGCCGCAGTGACCTGGACGGCCTCGACATGCACCTGATCCAGAAGATGCTGGACGACGGTCTCTATGACCGGGTGATCTCCAGCGGCGATGTGCAGTTTCTGAACAACGAGGGCAACGACAAGTCCCTCGAACCGATCTCTATGCCCTACCGGCTCATGGCAGGCCCGATTTTCAGTTTCGGCGAACAGGCCGACGGCGTACTGGTCATCGCCAATCCGCTTTCCGCCAGGCACTTTGCCAACAGCGACAAGAACCTGCTCTCGGTAATGTCCCGCAAGGCGGCCAAGATCGTACAGGGCAGCTACGACGGGCTGACCGGCATGCTGAACCGGGCGAGTTTCGAACACCTGGTGAATACCGAGCTGCGTAATCTGCGTGACGTCGGCGGCCACCACTGCCTGATCCACATCAACGTCGACAAACTGCATCGAGTCAACGAAACCCTGGGGCACGATGCCGGCGACATGATTATTCGCGCCATCGCTGACAAGGTGGTGGCCGAACTGCGCGAAACCGACAAGGTCTCACGCCTCGGCGGAGACGAAATTGGTGCATTGATCCATGGCTGCAATGCGAAGCGCGGCGCGGTGATCACAGAGAACCTGTTAAAAGCGCTCGCAGCTCTGGAACTGGAGTGGCAGGGCGAACCTGTTCCGATCACGGCGAGCGCGGGTGTTGCAGTGCTTAACGATGCAGCCAAGACCGGTGAGCAGGCCATGAAACACGCGGTGATCGCCTGCGACCAGGCCAAGGAAGAAGGTGGCGCCAGCGCACGGGTGTATGAGCAGGACGAAACGCGCCTGATGCAGCGCGAAGCCAGCATGTGGATGGTGGGAACCGTACATACCGCGCTGCGCGAAAACCGCTTTCTGCTATACGCACAGCCGATCACACCGCTGCGCCCAAACGGGCATCCGCACCTGGAAATTCTGCTGCGCATGCGGGACGATGAAGACAAAATCGTGTCACCGAATGCGTTCCTACCGGCCAGCGAACGCTACCAGTTAATGACCGCTATCGACCGCTGGGTTGTCGAGAATTCGCTGCTGCAGATTGCACTCTATCTGGATGATAATCCTCCGGTCAGGCCGGTGTTTGGCATTAACCTCTCGGGGCAGTCTTTTTGTACGCCGGAATTCCTCGAGTTCGCGACTGAAACACTGGACCGCTCCGGCGTGCCACCCGAACTGATCTGTTTCGAGATCACCGAGACCGCGGCGGTATCGAATATGTCCCGCGCCCAGGACTTCATCGCAGCCCTGCGAGAACGCGGCTGCCAGTTCGCGCTGGATGATTTCGGCGCGGGCCTGAGCTCTTTCGGATACCTCAAGTCCTTCGACGTGCAGTACCTGAAGATCGACGGTGCGCTGGTGCGCGATATTGAAACGAACAAGATCAGCGCGGCTATGGTCGAGTCGGTCCACCAGATTGGTCATGTCATGGGCCTGCAGACGATTGCAGAGTTCGTAGAGACCCATGGCGCGCGGGCGATGCTCGACAAGATGGGCATCGACTATATCCAGGGCTACCTGATCAGCAAACCGGGCCCGCTGCACGAACAGCTGGCCGCGCTGAATGAGACCAGGGCTGTCTCAACGTTGTGAGCAGCACCGCCGAACAACTCGATCGAAAAGTCTTCCGGGCGCGGGTAGGTACCGAAACCTTCGTCGCCCCAGCCGGTGCACTGTCAACTGAGGAGATCAACGCAGAACTCAAGGAGACGCTGGCCGACTGTGTTGAGTCGGGCGAGTTCGGCATCATCGTTGATCTTGCCGACGTACCGCAGGTCAACAGCCGTGCAATCGAGATTCTGCTCGACGCACAGGACCTGCTGCTGCATAAGGGCGGACGCCTCAAGGTGGTCGGCGCAGGCGCCGTGGTGATGGAAACACTGCAGATCACCGGCTTCGTGCACTACGTACCGACCCAGGGCAAGGACGAACAGGGTCCGCTGCAGGAAGCGAAGCCCAGCTACGATCCGCTGCCGCTGGGCGAGCTGCTGGTGCGCAAGCAATTGATCAGCCAGGATCAGGTCGACGAGGCGCTGCGCGCGCAAAAGAAGTCCGGCAAGCGCCTGGGCGAGATTGTCACCGAACATGGCTGGCTGGAAGAACGCCAGGTGCTGCAGGCGCTGGCCGAGCAACTGGCCGTGCCAATGGTGCGCCTGCGAGCCGGAGTCTACGACCCGGACACCGTTTCGATGCTGGATCGCGACACAGCCAAGCGCCTCAAAGTACTGCCGCTGTTCTGTGTCCGCGGCGTGGTAGCGCTGGCGACCGCCAACCCGCAGGACATGCCCAGCCTGACGGAGATCGAAGACCGGCTGCAGACTACGGTTCAGCCGATTATGGCGCGCGCTGAAGACATCCTGAAATGCCTGGAGGAAACCGGCGACGATCTGTTCCTGTCCGACGATTTCATTACCGATGTCGACAGCGACTTCGAAGTGGTGGAAAACCTCGCCACGGATGACTACACCACCATCGACGAGATGGCGGCCGGCAGCCCGATCATCAACCTGGTGAATTCGCTGGTCCAGCGGGCAATTCAGGACGGCGCCAGTGATATTCACATCGAACCGGGGCGCAATAAATCTCGCGTCCGCTTTCGCATCGACGGCGTGCTTTACGAAGTGATGACCCCGCGCATCGAGCTGCACCCGGCCATCGTGTCGCGCCTGAAGGTCATGGCGAACCTCGACATCGCCGAGCGACGCATGCCGCAGGACGGACGCATCCAGGTCTACAGCCAGCAGCGCTGTATAGACCTGCGCTTCAGCTCCCTGCCGGGCCTGTACGGCGAGAAAGTCGTGCTGCGCGTACTCGACAAGAACCAGGCGATCCTGGATGTGAACAAGCTCGGCATGACGCCGGCCAATCTCGGCACCTACCTGAAACTGCTGGACCGCAGCCACGGACTGATCCTGGTCACGGGCCCGACCGGTAGCGGCAAGACCACCAGTCTCTACGCCGCGCTGAATCACCTGAACAGCCTGGAAAAGAGCATCGTCACCATCGAAGACCCCGTCGAGTACCAGATCGACGTGATCAACCAGAACGAGGTGCGGGAAAAAATCGGCCTGGGCTTCGCCAAGGTGCTGCGCCACGTATTGCGCCAGGACCCGGACATCGTCATGGTCGGCGAGATTCGCGATACCGAGACCGCAGCGATCGCGGTACAGGCGGCGCTGACCGGTCACCTGGTGCTGTCGACGCTGCACACCAACGACAGCATCGGCGCGGTCACGCGCATGATCGACATGGGCGTGGAACCCTACCTGTTGTCATCAGCACTGATTGGCGTGATGGCCCAGCGACTGGTGCGCACTATCTGCCCGAACTGCAAGACAAGCTTCCTGGCCCAGCCTGAGATCCTGGAAAAATATGGCTGGGAGGGTGACTCCGTGACGCTGAGCCGGGGCCGCGGCTGCGGCGAATGCTATGACTCGGGTTACAAGGGCCGGATCGCGATCCACGAGCTGCTCGAAGCCGACAACAGCCTGCAGAAACTGGTGATGCGCAACTCGAGCCGCGACGAGCTGCGCCAGTATCTCGCCGATATCGAAGTAGAGACGCTGTTCCGCGACGGCATGGGCCGTGTGCGCGAGGGCAAAACCACCGTCGAAGAAATCTCGCGCGTGATAACGAGTTAGCTTATGCCGCTCGAACTGCAAACCTCGCCCGCCGCGGCGCCTGCCAAACCGCAGGCGGACCAGCCCCGCCGCACGAGCAATCTGAGTTTTGGCGACAGTGCCCCGGGATCGCGAGATCGCATGGCCTTCACCGAGCAGCTGTCGCTGCTGCTGGAAACAGGCATGCCCTTGCATTCCGCGCTGAAGGCCATCCGCCAGCAGGCCAGCAACCCGGCCATGCGCAAGATCATCGAGGAACTGGTCGCAGACATCGAGTCGGGCCAGCGGTTTGCCAGCGCACTGGCAAAACATCCGCAGCTATTCTCCACCACCTACGTCAACCTGGTCTCCGCCAGCGAGGGCAGCGGCTTTTTGCACAAAGTGCTGGAGCAGTTGCTGGCCGAAGAGGAAAAACGCGAGGAGCTCCGCAACACGGTGGTGTCTGCACTGACCTATCCGGCGTTTCTAATGGGCTTCTCGGTGCTGGTAGTGGTATTCGTGCTGATTGTGGTGTTCCCGAAGTTTGCCGAGATGTTTGCTCGCATTCAGGACCAGCTGCCGGTGACCACGCTGGCACTGATGGCGCTTAGCGAATTTCTTCGCGTCTACTGGTGGCAGGTGCTCGTGGCAATGGTCGCGGCTTTCGCCCTGTTCTATCGCTGGGTGAAATCCAGCGCCGGCAAAACCCTGCTGGACAAGTGGAAACTCAGCGTGCCCGGTATTCGCGGCATATTTGTTCAGCTGTATATCACGCAGTCTTTCCGCGTACTCAGCCTGTCACTGGCACACGGCGTTTCAATTGTCGATGCACTGGAGGCCACGCGCGACGTGGTCGACAATACCCTGTACCGGGACATGCTCCGGCGCGTCGAACGCTCGGTGCAGGAAGGCGGGACGATTGCTGCCGGCTTTACCGACAACAGCTTCATCCCTGAACTGGCCAACCAGATGGTGACCACGGCTGAGGCCTCGGGCAACCTTGCGCCGGTGCTCGCGCGTGTCGCGGCGCACTACGAGCGCGAACTCAGCCGCCGCCTGCAGACCCTGAGCAAGATGGCCGAACCGGTAATGCTGCTGGTTATGGGCCTGGTCGTGGGCGTCCTCGTCAGCTCGCTGATACTGCCGATATTCAAGCTCAGCAAAGCCGTGACCTGAGTCACAGCGGGCCGTCCGGCGAGTTTACTTAACGTGAACCAGTTCATATCGAGCAGTCCCCATTTGGTAAAGAATTACGCCCAATAGCACATGAGTTACCTGTGCGCCCCGACAACGGGGCCGGGCAAATGACGAACGGAGATCCGTCGATGAAACAGGATAGGGCAACACGTAAGCAGGCAGGCTTCACGCTGGTGGAATTGCTGATTGTGGCAATCATTCTCGCCATTCTGGCAGCCATTGTAGTTCCGCAGTTCGCAGCGACGACTGTCGATGCACAGGAAGCTGCATTGCGCGCCAACCTGTCCGGCATCCGCGGCGCCATTTCACTCTATCGCCAGCAGCATGGCGAATTTCCCGCCGCAGGCCTGTCGTCCGGAGGCACCTGCACCGGGACAGCCGGCACTGGCGCATTGGAAACCCGCCAGGCGCTCGTAGACCAGCTGACCCGCTACACCAACGCCGCCGGCGAATCTTGCAGTACGCCGGATGGCGGCGCCTTCCCGTTCGGGCCGTACCTGGATGAGAACGATATTCCGGCAAACCCGGTCACCGGCGATACCACCGTACTGATCGTCGGCGCGGGCGCCGGTAACGCGGGCGACCTGGAAATGCAGGGCACCGCCGCGGGCCTTGGCTGGCGCTACGACGTTACCTCCGGCAAGTTCATCGCCAACGATACGAGTACGGACTCGAACGCCGTCCGCTACGACGCGTACTAGAGACGCTGCGCCAGGCGGTGGCAGCGGGGACATGCCTTAATTTCCGCCAGGCGAGTAGTAAGGAATGTTCCCGTTACCGCCCCATCACCGGGTCATGGCAACACCTGCATCATTAGACGCCATGCGCAGCCGGGGATTTACAATCACCGAGCTGCTGGTTGTCGTCATCATCCTGGCGGTCATCGCCACCGTCGCCGTTCCCAATCTCCGTTCCACCGACAACAACAAGCTGGATCTTGCCGCGACCAAGGTAGCCGAGGCGATTCGCCTGGCGCGCAGCGAATCCATGCGCACCGGCGATGTCTACGGCATCACGATCAGCCAGACCTCTCAGCAGGTTCGGGTGCGCCGCTACGATCTTTCCACCGATCCGGTAAGCGCCGTCGAAACCCTTTATCACCCGGTCGCAAAGCAACCGCTTGATTTCGATTTCGACAACTTCGCGCCAACCAACGGCGTCCGGATTACCAACACCCAGGACATTTTCAGCTATACCGGCACCAGCCGGCGTAGAACGGTTCTGTTCGACAGGCAAGGCGTACCGATCTGGATTATTGCCGGGGGTCCGACGACGCATGCGCTGGACACGGGCATCATCGAACTAAGCCTCGATGGTAGACAGCAAACGGTCGAAGTTGCCGCCTATACCGGGCGGGTGACAATCCCGTGAAAGCTCGTAGCCAGCGCGGCCTGACCTATGTCGAGATCCTGATCGCGACGTTTATCCTGCTAATTGGCCTGGTGCCGGCACTGGATGCGCTGCGCAGCGCGGTGACCGGCACCGCCGTGAGCGACGCGTATGTCGCCGCGCAGTTCCGCCTTAGCGGCCGACTGGAAGAGATACTCGCCGAGCCTTTCTCCGATCTCGATACCGCAGCCGAGGCGGCCGGATCGGCGACTACGCCCAGCAGCTATTCCGAGGCCCCTGGCACACCCGGTCGGCTGCTGATCTTCCTGGCTCGCTACGACGGCGACAATCTGGACACTGACGACAATCCGTTCACCGGCGGTGACGAAGGCCTGGTCTGGGCACAGGCCGCGATCGAGGGTACCCCCTACTCGATCGAAACCCTGCTAAGCCAATGAACACCTGGCCAGCCAACGCCCCTAAGGATTGCTCAGGATTTACGCTGGTGGAGCTGCTGGTCAGCCTGGTAATAGCTGCGCTGCTGCTCACAGGCCTCAACAGCGTAGTGAACGGACTGCTCGGTTCCAGCGACTATGTTTCCGAACATACTGCACTGACCCGTGACGCCGAGTTCGCGATGGCCCGGATGGTACGCATGGTCAGCCATTCCCGCCTGCTGCTCTTGCCGCTGGAAGACAAGGCTTTATCCAACTGGCCAGAACACATCCGCGAGCAGACGGTACCGCCGTCGCCACCGATCGGCAGCAGCGTCAACGCGACGGCAGTTCTGGCGATTACCCTGCCCGCGTTCAGCGATCTCGACTTTGACGGCTTCCCGGACGCAGACAACGACCGGGATGGTCGTGATCGACGAGGACCTGCCGGCCGACCGTAACAATGATTTCGCCTCGGGTATCTACCTCATCGACGATGGTGGAGATGGCACTATCGACGAAGGCGCCTTTTCCCCCGAACGATGACGATGAGTATTTCTCTCAGGAGGACGAAGACCCCGAGAACGGCCTCGACGATGATAACGACGGCAATATCGATGAAGACCCACCCAGCGATGCCAACGCAGATGGCTGCCCTGGGCGCTGCGGGGTAGACGACGATGGCGATGGCCAGGTCGACGAGGGCAGTAACCAGGACGACGACGAAGATGGCCAATCGGACGAAGACTGGTACGACCCGATGGTCTACTACCTGCAGGCCGGCCAGCTGCGCGAACGGACGCCGGTACCCTGGGACGAATCAGGCGTCGGTGGTGTCACGGGCCGGGATTTTGTCGACGCGGTCATTGCTGAGAACGTCACCCGCCTGCGCTTCGAGCGACTGCCGACGAAGCGCAGGCCAACCGCAGCTCATTGACATCACGCTGCAGCTCACCTTACCGGCGGCCGGCACGGTAACTGTTAACACGCGCGTGCGTGTGGGCGGCGCACTGTGAACAGCGGATACAGGCACCAGTCGGGCATCGCGCTGGTCACGGTGCTGGTATTTCTAATGGTCATTGCGGCCATGGTCGTCCTGCGCAGTGGCGAACATCTCGGTGAAATTCAGCTCGCCGCCGCCGACGCTGAGGTGCGGCGCATCGACTACGTGGCCCAGGCCGGGCTGCAGCATGCGCTTTGGCGGGCTCAGGACAATGCCTGCACCGGGGACTTCACCATCCCGGCCACAAACATCGGGCCGGACAGCTACAGCGCCATCGGCACCGGTGGCGCTAGCGCTTCCACCTACAGCCTGTCCGTCGATCAGGATGCGTGGATCCGCAGCGATAATCCGTCGGACAACAAAGGCACTGACAATACGCTGCACGTACGCTTCGACGGTTCCGATTTCGAACAGCCCTTGTACCGCTTCGATCTGTCCACACTGCCGGCAGGATCCCGGATCAACTCCGCCGTAGCGCGTTTCTATGTCGACGGGGAGCACCCGGAAGGCCCGCTGACCGTGCACCGGGTCACGGCTGACTGGACCGAAGCAGATGCTACCTGGAATAGCGTGGGCGACAAATACGAAACACAGCCACTGGCGCAGATCCCAGCCCAGCCCGATAAAGATGTGTGGGTGAGCATCAATCTCACGGCCCAGGTGCAGGCCTGGGTCAACGGGCAACCCAACCAGGGCATCGTACTAATGACCGCCGCGGACGGCGTACACGCAATGTACGTGAGCCGTGAAGGGGGCGCCGGAGAACAGCCGCAGCTCGAAGTCGTGGTGGGCACCGGTGCGGCATCGCCTTTGAACATCCAGGCTACCGGCACGCTGGAGACCGGTGTTACGCATAGCTTGAGCCGGCCCATCGCTGTTTCGCTGCAACCGCCTAGCATCTTCGCCCTGCAGCCCGGCCCGACGGAAGGGGTTGACGCCTACATCTGGGAATTCACAAAGACCACCAACTACGGCACCGATGACGAGACCTGGGTTGCCAGGGGCACCAACAACACGGCCCTCGCGCTGTTCGGCTTCAATCTCGGCGCGTTACCGGCAGACGCGAAGATTCTGAGTGCCAGTTTGTCGCTGCTTCGCCAGAGCGGCAACGATCCGGATGTGCCGGTCACTGCCCATCGGATCACGAATCCCTGGAATGAGGATTTCGTGACCTGGAACCGCCGCGACAACGGCATAAACTGGGATACCGCCGGCGGGGATATCGACTCCACCGTGACCGCGACCACCCGTGTCGGCCCGGCGGGTAACAGCCGTTACGAGTGGGATATCACCTCGCTCGTGCAGGACTGGACCGCCGGGACTCACCCCAATTACGGGGTTGCACTGGCCACCGCGCTGGACGGCGCCTTCGGTGAGCGCTTTTTCACCAGTGATCGCAACGAGGAGGACCGCCGTCCCAGCCTGGCAATCACCTATGCCTGCGAATGCGGGGCGCCCTGCATAGCACCGCAGGGCGCGGGCAACTTGCTGATGGTCGTGGTGAATCCCACGACGCTGGTTCCCGGCGATGCCGCCAAGAAAGCACTGTTTGAATCCTGGGGTTACACGGTAAATGTTTTAAGCGAAAGCGCAAATGCCGCAGCATACGCAGCCGCCGCTGCCGTCAATGACGCCGTGTTCATCTCCGAGTCCGTTAACGCAAGCCAGGTAGGCAGCAAGCTAGCCAATCTGTCCATCGGCGTAGTCAGTCAGGACGGCGATTACAACAGCGATCTTGGCATCGCGTCGGGATCCTCCTGGCCTGTCGGCGATGAAATCAATGTCGTCGACGCGAGCCACTACATCACGGCCATGTTTCCAGGTGGTGCACTCGAGATCTACGACGCTGCGATGGAGGGGCTCACCGCCTCGGGAAGCATGGCGCCGGGCGCCCAGCAACTGGCCAGCTGGGGCGGCGCGGGCGCGCTCGTTGCCCTCGATACAGGGGCAGCAGACACGGGCGGGGGCACCGCTGCCGGCCGACGCGTTGTGCTGCCATTGGGCAGAGACAATAAGTTCAATCTCGCATACTTAAACAGCAACGGCCGACTGATGGTACAGCGCGCCATTGCCTGGGCCATGGGCGCCGACGCGGTCAGCACGGCCAACCTCCTGATGGTGGTCATCAATCCCGGCAACCTGACCGTGCAGGAGGCCGCGAAGCGGGCGCTGATCGAATCCTGGGGCTACACCGTCAACCTGATCGACGAGAGCGACAGCCAGGCGGAATTTCGACGCGGCTTTAGCAATTAATGATGTCGCATTCGTCACTGAAGGATCAAATCCGGCGCGATTGGCAGCAAGCTTAACCGATACGACCGTCGGCGTCGTTAATGAGGAAAAAACGCTTCTGGTTGAATTGGGTTTCACTGGAGACACCGACAGCAAAAGCAGCAAGCGAAATAGTAATCCTCGATAACACACACTACATTACGAGCGATCTTGCGCTCGGCACGACTACGATTACGACGTCGAATCAGCCTTTGAGTTTTACCAACAACGGGTCGGCACCGGGAGCTCAAATCCTTGCGGAAACCAACCAGGTTGGAGGCTTCTTCGAGCCTTCTTTATTGACACTGGAAATAAACGCTGAGCTATTTGGTGGTGGTTTCGCAGCCGGGAGGCGCGTTGCGCTGCCATGGGGCGATGTCGGTTTTGACATCAATGCACTCAATGCAGATGGGCTGATGATCATGCGCCGGGCGTTCGAGTGGGGCGCGGGTATTAGTAGCTTCACTGCGCCCATCGCCCATTGGAAACTGGACGAGGGCGCGGGCTCGAGCGCCGCGGATTTCGTTGGCGGGAACGATGCGACGCTGAATGGCGGCACCACCTGGACGACGGGCCCCCTTGGCGCGGCACTCAACTTTGACGGCAGCGGCGACTATGTAGTTACAGACAGTAATTTCACGCCGCCACCCGTCGGCACCGTTACTTTCTGGATGCAGGCGCCAGGGTCGCCGACGGCGCACGGGCGCATCCTCGGCCTGCACGATACGTGGGAAATTCGTCACGTCGCGACGGGCACGCCGGATGGTATCCCCTATGGGCTGGTCTTCGATCTCGGCGTCAGCGGCGTGAATACCGAATTTGTTACGACCACGACCGTCGATGTGCCCGGACGCTGGTATCACATCGCCGCAGCCTACGACACGACCACGGATGCATACGCGGTCTATGTTGACGGTGTGCCCCATAAGGACGGGACCTACCCGACCACTTTGGCGGTGCCGGCCGCCAACCTGCTGTCGATCGGCACCCGCACCGGTTCGAGCAACTACTTCGATGGCTTGCTCGATGATATTCGAATCTACGACCAGTTCCTTTCCGCGGCCGAGATCGCCGATCTGGCTGCCGAAGGCGGCGGTTCAGGGCCAGTGGCGCACTGGAAACTCGATGACGGCACCGGCACCAACGCGATTGACTCCGTTGGCAGCCACGACGGCACGCTGATGAATGGCCCGACGTGGGTGGCCGGAATGCTCGGAGACGCACTCAATTTCGACGGTACCAACGACCGCGTCAACGTCGGGACCTTCGATGTTACCGGCAGCGGTTTAACCCTGATGGGCTGGCTAAATGCCGACGCGCTGCCCGATATCACCGATCCACGACTCGTTTCCAAGGCCAGCAGCACGGCCGAGGCCGACGCCTGGTGGCAACTGAGTATCCTGACCACCGCAGGCAACGCAAATCTCCGCTTGCGAACCAAGGCGGGCGGTACAACGTCGACCCTGATCGACTCGACTACCAATCTGAATACCGGCCAGTGGTACTTCGCCGTCGGTACCTACGATGCCGCGACTGGTGAGATGAAGCTTTACCTGGACGGGACCGAGGTCGCGAGCCAAACGCATCCCGTCGGCGGAGTAGTCGATACCAATGCCGGGGTGCCGGTTGCGCTGGGGGCCAACGGTACGGCCGAACAGTTCTTCGACGGTATCCTGGATGACGTGCGCGTCTACGATAAGGCCCTGGGCGCCAGCGAGATTGCGGATCTCTATGCTTCTGGCGGCAGCGGCGGTGGTGGCGGTTGCGATAGCACCTTCCGCGACGAATTCAATACCGTTAGCTTTGGCAACAATGATGGCACGTCGAACTGGGCGGGCGACTGGCTCGAGGTTGGCGAGTCTGACGGCCCGGCCTCCAACGATGTGAGTGTCAGGGACGATAGCGGCCCGTACCAACTCTGGATTCGCGATAATCAGAATGGCGGCGAGGGGGTCGAGCGCGAAGCAGACCTGAGCGGCGCATCGTCGGCGACGCTGAGTTTTGACTATCGCCGGTCGGCACTCGACACCGCCAGCGACTACGTCAAATTGGAGATCTCCGCGAACGGTATAGCGGGACCATGGACCGAACTGACTCGCTTCGAAGGCGCCGCGACGGACTCCGGGTACCTGAGCTTCAGTCAGGACATCACCAGCCATATCTCGACTAATACGCGCATTCGGCTCATTTCATCGCCAACGATGGGCAACTTCGACCTGGTAACTTTCGACAACGTCGAGATCTGCATCAGTAACTAGTGGAGATGGGAGATGGGGGACATTCTGCTTTTTCCACTCTGCGGAAAAAACAGAATGTCCCCAATTTACCCATTAACTTGCCTGGAGCGTCGGTGCTGGCTTGTCTAGTCTCTGCTCATGCCCAGAACGGCCAGAGCTTCCGTTGGCGGAATCTGCTACCACGTCATCAGTCGCGGTAACAGGCGAGCAGAGGTCTTTCACAAACATGGCGACTACCGGTTTTTCACGCAGCTGATGGGGCGTGCCTGCGCGCGCTTGCCGATGCGTGTCTGCGGTTATTGCCTGATGCCCAACCACTTTCATCTCGTGCTCTGGCCGTACGAAGACGGGGACCTTGGGCGTTGGATGCAATGGCTGCTCACCTGTCATGTCAGGCGATACCATCGGCTCAACGGAACAGATGGACGCGTTTGGCAGGGTCGCTTCAAGGCCTTCCCAATTCAGCAAGACGAGCATTTCTTGCGTGTTCTGAGATACGTGGAACGGAATGCCTTGCGTGCAAACTTGGTGCGTCGTGCCGAAGACTGGCCCTGGTCCAGCATGGTTCAGACTATTGCGCATCCCGATGCGGATTGGTGCCCAGTCAAATTGCCGAAGGACTGGGCGGAAATTGTGAATCGCGCTGAAACGGAAGAAGAGTTAGCAGCCCTGCGACGAAGCGTGAATAGGGAACGACCGTTTGGTGAGGAATCGTGGCGGGAGGATATCGCCGCTAGACTTGATCTCCGTTCTAACCTCAAACCACGCGGTCGCCCGCGCCGGTAGGTTAATAGGGACATTCTGCTTTTTCCGCAGAGCGGAAAAAGCAGAATGTCCCCATGCAGCCGCAGTGCTGGAATGAGGCCAGTGTGACAGGCGTCACAGTTCAAACCTGTTGCGGTCCGTTGCTGCTCGACAGCTTGTCATAACTACGCCCAAATCCAGACTGGATCACAGTCAGTAACCCCTGATTTTCCTTAATCTTGCTATGGGAATCCGTGACTGCGGGCCGCCGCGGCGCACCCGGTAATTGCGACAAGGAAGGAATGGCCAAGTGTTTAACGGGGTGAAGCAACTCCTGTCAGCGACTGACTTCGCACGCGACGAGGTATCAGCCTATGCGCGCGAACTGGTGTTGCCCGAGACCCGTGCCGGATTGCTATGGCTTGCCTTGTTATTGCTCGGACTTCAGGGCGGCATCTGGACCCTGGAGTACCGCGCCGGCCGGGGCGATGAGTACTTCTACACCTTTTGCATGCTCAGCCTGCTTAGCCTGCACATGCTCTGGTCCGTGCGTTTCGTCAAGGATACGGCGGCCCTGCATTACCTCGCCATGGCCTACCTGCTGGTTTACGCAACCGCGGTCGTGATGGTCGCCCACCGCGCCGGAGACTTCGACACGGCGCTGATGGCCAGTGCCATCATGTTGATCATCGCCGTGCCGCTGGTGCCCTGGGGCCTGCGGGAAGCGGCTGCAGTCACGATCCTGATCTACACACTGTTTACCGGCTCCACCGTGGCCGTTAAGGGTCGCTTCGACAGCGAGACACTTGTGGACGCTGCAGTTCCTGTTCATCGCCAGCGCGGTGATCGCCGTGGTCCTGGTGGCGCGCAATATTCGCGTGCGCAAGCATGATATTGAATCCCGCTACGACCTTGAGCAGGCCCAGCGTCGCCACGAGCAATTGTCCCTGACCGATCCTTTGACCGGCGCCCTGAACCGGCGATTTCTGGACAACAACTACGCACAGATCGTCGCACAAGCCGTGAAGCGAGATCAGCGTGTGGTGCTGGTGCTGCTCGATATTGATCAGTTCAAGCCGCTGAACGACACTTACGGACATCACTGCGGCGACAGCGTACTCAAGCAGCTGGTGCGGATATTGCAGGACAACCTGCCGGGTGATTCGCTGGTCATTCGTCTTGGCGGCGATGAATTCGCCGTGCTGTTCCATGGCAAGGAATGCAGGAAGCAGATCGACCGCTGCCTGCGTCACCTGGAAACAGATCCGGCCGTGTTGCGCGCGACAGAGGGCCGACCGGTCAGGGTCAGCGCAGGCTATGCCATCGCCGCTGACGGACAATCACACCCGCTGGAAGAAATTTACCGGCATGCCGATGAATCGCTGTATGCCGCCAAACGTGGCTATCGACCGGAACGAACCGAAGTGTCCTTACCGCCCAGGCGCGAGGCAACATGAGCGCGCTGATCGACAGACTCAAACTCAGCCTGGCACCGGCGCCACTCAAGAACCGAGTCGGGCCCATTGGCCTGCATTTCGCCGATGAGCAGGTGCATGCGGTGCAGCTGCGTCGCACTGTCGGCGGGAAGTACTGCCTGCGGGCCTGGGCATCGCTGAACTACCTCGACACCCGCGAAGACGCGCTGGCCAGTCCGGCGAGACTACAGCGGCTGCTCGGAAATCTCTGGCAGCGTGCACCGTTCCGCGGCCGCCAGGTTGTCACGGCCTTACCGCCTGCCATGGTGAGAATCTCGTCACTGAGCTATCAGCTGTCCGGGCCCGGTTCTGACGGCGAAGTTATTCTGCGCCTGATGGACGAACGACTGGAAGGCGGCGCCAGGGACTACGTCATCGACTACCTGCCGGTACGCACCGGCAGCAACCGCGACAAAGTAGCGCTGGTCACAGCCAGCGCCAAAACCGATGTGCTGAATTTTCTCGAGCAGCTGCGCCAGGCCCGGATCGACGTAACGGAGCTGGAAGTGAGCCCGGCCGCGGTCAACCGGCTCATTGGCCTGCTGCCGAAGCCGGCCGGGGCGCGCGGCAATGTAATGATCATCAACTACGGGGCTGAGCGCAGCTACCTCACATTAATCTCCGGACGCCGCCTGCTGATGGACAAGGAAATCAACTTCGGGTCGAACCTTGTCATCAAGCAAATTGCCAAGAGCCTGGATGTCTCGCTTGCGATGGCGGAGGAAATGGCGGTGCGCCAGGGCCTGGCCCAGCAGACCAGCCGGCCGTTCGGCGCCACGCAGGAACTGACACCGGATGACCTGAACCCGGTCATGGAAATCGTGCGCCCGGCCTTCGCGGGACTGGTCGAAGAAGTCAGGCGCGCCTGCCTGTACGCGGCCTCTGAAAGCCAGGGCGAAGTGATCGAGCAGGTCTATACCTTCGGTTCCATCGCGCGCTGGCCCGGAGCGGACGAACTGCTAAGCGAGATCGCCAAACTGCCCGTATCCACGAGCATGCCGATTACCGCGATCTTCGATGGCGGCGACGAGACCGACATGATTGATTACGCCGGCGTCGGGCCGGAGCTAGCGGTAGCAACAGGCCTGGCGCTCAGGGGGCTGACGGACGATGACTGACATCGACCTGATACCGGCCGACTATCGGCGAGCGCGCTGGCTGAAAATCTGGTCGCGGCAGATGCTGATTGCCGGATCGATAGTGCTGGCCGGCGGCCTGCTCTTGTTTGCAGGCCTCAGCTTTCAGGTGCATAAGCTGCAGGCGGAATCCTCACTGCTGGAGCAGCAGCGCGCAGTCACCGATCAACAACGCGATGAATTGCAGGGCATGGATGCCAAGAAAAAGGCCCTGGCGCAGCAGCTGTCGCTGCTTACCAGCCTGCGCAGTGGCGCGCCTGCCAAGTCGATGTTTACAACGCTCGACCAATCTTTGGCGGATGCCGAGGTGTGGTTCGTCAACTGGCAGTTCCGGAGGGCCGGGGTCATGGTCCCCGAGAGCCAGGCACGCGGTGTCGAGACCGGCTATTTCATTGTCGTGCCCGAGTCGGGCGAAGACGGCCGCGACCAGGCCTGGCGCGTCGAGACACACATGACAATTACCGGGCAGGCACGCGATCACGAAGCCCTCTCCCGGTTCGTCAACGGACTTTACGAACAGCCCACCGTAGTTGAGGTAAGCGTCCAACGCACCGAACTGGCCAAGCTCGGCAGCCGCGACGTTGTCCAGTTCGACCTGGCCATCGTATTGAATAGCGAGGCGAAAGGATGACCGCGGCACAACTCCAGCTGCAATCGTTGCAGTCCCTCGACCCCCGGCAGATGCGGCTGATCGGCATCGGCCTCATCGGCCTGCTGCTTGCCGCGATGCTGCTGTACCTCGTGCTTCCCCAGTGGCGTGCCTACCAGGCCACCAGCGCCTCGCTGGCCCTGATGCGACAGGGAGCAGCAGACGGATCGAGCCTGGAGACCCAGCTCAACACGCTGCGCGCCGACGTTACCCGGCTGGAACGGACACTGAACGGCGACGCATCCAGTCTGCCGACCAAGCAGATGGAGGCCTTCGTCATCGGCCGGCTGCAGACAATCTCCTGGCGTAACGAGATGATTCTTGTCAGCGTGCAGCCGCGCGAGGGCATGCCGTTGAACGAGTTCCGCGAACTGGTCTTTGACGTCGAGCTCAGGGGCGGCTACTTCGATTTCTTCGACTGGTTACAGAACATTGATGAAGAACTTGGTTTCGTGGTTGTAAAGCGCTTCGAGATGTTGCGCTCGAACAGCGGCAGGGACACTGATTCCCCGGCGCTGCAGATCAAATTGACCATGGCCGCATATCGGAATGCGTCATGAACGGGATCCTCATAACGCTGATTTTTCTGCTGGCAGGCCTGATGGCCGGATCCCCTGCGATGGCCGACAAGCTGCGTCGCGACCCTTTCCAGGAGCCCGCAGATTTCATCGCGCAAGCCGATGCGCCTGGCGTCACGCCTGCGGCGCCGGGTTCGCGTCCGCAAATTTTCGGCATCCTGGCAGCCGGCGGTGAATCGCTGGTGAACCTCGGCGGCGAGATCATGGCGGTCGGTGAGGAAGCCGGCGGTTATCAACTACTGGAAGTCGCTGAGGAACATGCGGTATTTCGACGCGGTGACGAAATTATCACCATCGCCCTTTACCCGGACAAAGACGATGAATCGAATGACGATTAACGCAAGAAATGGGCACAAGAGGTCCGGCTGGCTCATCGCTGCCGGTTTGCTGATGCTGCTGGTCAGCGGATCGGTCGGTGCTGAAACACGCATTACGCTCAGCATGCGTGATACCTCTCTCAGCGATGTGATGAACATGCTGGCGCGACAAAATCGAGTGAACATCCTGCTGGCCGACAACGTCGAATCTGATGTGTCATTCAATCTGTACGACGTCACGCTGGACGAGGCAATCCGGTCGATTGCGCGCGCTGCCGGCTTTATGGTCGAGCGCCAAAAGAATACCTACTTTGTCATCCCGGAAAACCAGGCCGGTAAAGCCCCGGGCGGCGGCTTTACGATCATGAAGTCCATACCCGTGCAATATGCCGACCCGGTCCAGCTCGAATCCAAGCTGGGCGATTACCTGTCGGATTTCGGCAATATCACCGCGCTGCCGGACCGCAAGCTGCTGGTGATCGAGGACCAGCCCGGGTTTGTCTACCGGATCAGTCAACTGGTCACCGAACTGGACAAGCGCCCACTGCAAGTGTTGATCGAAGCCAAGATCTTCGAGATAAAACTGAACGACGAGCAATCCTTCGGCATCGACTGGCAGGGGCTGTTTACCTCGGGCGACGGCTCCGGCGACTTTGGCGTCGACGGCCTGCTGACGCCGGGCAACAGCGGTAATGCCGGTTTCTTCTTCAACTACCTTGAGCCGAATATCGAAGCAAGCCTGCGCGCCCTGGAGAGCGATGGCCGGGTACGCAACCTGGCGTCCCCGAAGGTCGTAACCGTAGTAAACGAGGAGGCCGAGGTCATTATCGGTGACCGTCGCGGTTATCGCGTGACAACCACAATCAACCAGGTAACGACCGAGTCGATCGAGTTTCTCGAGTCCGGCACGATTCTCCGAGTGACACCAACGATTGACCAAAATGGCCAGATCCTGCTGAATATCCATCCCGAAGTCAGCACCGGCATCGTCGACGAGAACGGTATCCCGTCGCAGACCACGACAGAAGTCACGACACGCCTGCTGGTATCCAGCGGCCAATCGATCTTTATCGGCGGCCTGATGCGGAACACGACCACCGAAGGCCGCACAGGCGTGCCGCTGCTGGGCCGGATCCCGGGCGTTCGCTGGTTGTTCTCCAGCAAGTCGCGCACCACGGTGAACACAGAGACCGTGGTGATTATCACACCGCGTCTGCTGGACGATACGGTAGTCGCGCTGAACGACGAATCCTTACGCGAATTCGAGCGCGAACAGCGCGAGATGGAGGACCATGCTTCGGCGGTGGATGAGAGTCTGGAAGAGACGTTTCGCAAGCGGGAACCGAAGCAGCCATCGGATGCGGACGTGGATGCAGACAGTGACGGCGTCCTCCCGACCGGGCAATTGACAACTGCAACTGAGGCCGAGGGGCCGGTCGGCGGCGTGGGTCCGTCCGTTTCGCCGGCGCGCGCAGAAAAATCACCGGCAGCGTCGAGCATTGTCCAGTCACCCATCGCAGAACCAGCAACTGCGCGCCCGACTACGACAAGATCCTCGCTAGAGAACGATGCCGCGGACACGGAAACCGGTATCGATTCGGCATCGGCTGTCGACGCGCCCACAGTCTCGCCACAAGGGCCGGGCGCGGAGCCAGAGACGGCAGTAGCGCAAGCCGTGGAAATTGCCGGTCGCTATGCCATCAACCTGCATTCCGATCTGGCCCCTATCGATTTTGACCAGACGGCGACGGACCCGAAGGCCGAGCAGTTGCTTTACGTATCCGAAACCGAAATCGACGGCAATACCTGGTATCGGCTGCGACTCGGCTTTTTCGCAACGGAAGCCGAAGGACAGAGCGAGCTGGAACAGTGGCTAGACGAGTTCCCCGCCGCCTGGATGGTGCGCGTGGGCCCGAAAGAACGCGCCGATGCACCCGGGCAGGCGCTGGCCGGCCCGGATCCAGTCCTCGCGCAGTCAGACTGAGACTGAGCGACGCCCCACGCCGATCAACAGGCCAAGACCGGACATAAACAACCAAGCCGCCGCAGGTACCGGCACCACCGTCATCGTCCAGCTGCCCGGATTGCTGACTACGTTAGCAATGCCGGTAAAAGTACAGTTGTCGTTTGTCGCTGTCTGACAGTAGTCAGTTTGGTCATCGATGGTGCCCTGGGAGTTACGCGTACGGATCTGAATAAGATCTTCCGGCGCCTCGGGTCCAATGCCGTTAGTAATCAAAGCAAACCACCACTCATCAATATCGCCATTAGCGTCAGTCCCGGCCGACAAGACAAAGCTGAAGTTAAATCCTGGCGTTGCATTCGTAACAGTGCTGAGTCCATCGGTAATCGACCAGGAAGTCGGTGCGATAGCGCCGAATAATAGGTTTGCATCGAGGGCATCAGGCATCAATATCTCAGCCGAGATATTGGTAATCTCGCAGCCCAAGCTCAATGGCTCGCATGGGACGGTGATGTTGGAAAAGCTACTCAGGTCATTACCTGTGTAGGAATACAGAACGGGCACAGCCTGTGACGTGCCACTGAAACCTAAAAACAGCAGGCAGAAAAACGCCATACGGCGAATGAGTAAGTGCGTCATCGGATCTCCCCCTTAAAAAGATCGTGATGTTATGTCGCGGCCAGCATGCGACTAATCCGGGCGAGTTTCAAGCCGGCGATCTGGCAACTCAGGCGGGCAGCACTGCCAATCGACGCGTGTTCGCAGCGGGATTGGTGGTTGGGCTTTTTGGCTGTGCCCGCGCTTTCTCCATCCGAAACGACAAAAACCCCGTTATCTCTAGCAAGGGCTTTTGTTGGGAAGCCTGGCGGTGACCTGCTCAGACAGGGGAAGAACCCACCCTCCGCTGGCAACCCTCCTCGTCACGCTCCTGCAATCGCCCTAAGCTGCTCTCCCGTGAGCTCCTGTTGCTCCACCAGGGCAGCGGTAAGTGTTTGCAGAAGACGACGTTCAGCTGCGAACCGGTCAACGAGCGACCGATAAATCTGCGCCAGCTCGGCATCGACATTGCTGTCCAGCTCAACATCGATTGACGCCCTTAAGTGCCGGCCACCAGGTCAATCCGCCCTTGGGACCGAGGCCGGCCGAGCCAACCAGCATGGTCGCCAGGCGCGTGGCGCGGGCCAGGTCGCTTTGCCGTCCGTAGTGCCCTGCCAGATCTGATACGCCATCGGGTCCATAGATGACCTCCTCCGCGGCTCGCCCTGCCAGTAAAACGCGCAGCTTCTCGAGAAAATCATCACGCGTCAGCGCTGACCGCTGGTCCGGCATCGAAGCAAGAAACCCGATACGACCGTCACTGCGCGGAGCCACAGAAACGTAAGCAATATCGGAACCCCCATTTGCAGCTTGCAGTCGAGCAAGCGCATGGCCGGCTTCGTGCACGGCGAGGCGGCGCAGTGTCTCCGGAGAGATTGAAGCACGCCCGTCACCGGAACGCGGGCGACGCAGCACTTCGGCAACGAGATCCTGCTGGCTGAGCAAATCACGGCGCTTGCGCGCCCGGCGGGCAGCGCCACGCACGAACAGATCTACATCTGCCCCGGTAAGACCAAAAGACAATCCAGCGAGCTCTTCAACATCAATATCGTCGGCCAGCCGGCCTGATTCAGCGTATTTCTCCAGCTGATACTCAAATATGTACTTTAGCGCCTGCACGGTGGGATACGGCACACGAACTGTGCGATCCAGTCGCCCGGCGCGACGCAGGGCAGGGTCGACGGATTCTTCATAGTTCGTGGCCCCAATCACAACCAGACGGCTGCGGCGATGAAACCCATCGAGTAGTTCGAGCAGGAAATTGATAACTTGTGTCTGATAGCCTCGGCCACTGGGGCCCAGTTGCTCCCGATTGCCAACCGCATCAATTTCGTCAATAAACAAGATGGCCGCCGGATAGCGGCGCGCTTCGTCAAAACTCGCCCGAATCGCCGCCAGGTGCAGATAGAGATGACCGGCCGCCTGCCAGTCCGTCGCACTGGCCACAACAAACTTGATACCGGAATCCTTGGCAATAGCCCGCGCAAGGGTTGTCTTGCCTGTGCCGGGCGGACCGACCATCAACATGCCCTTGTCTACTTCGTCCCAGTCGAGCTGGCCATCCAGCGCGAGGCGAACGTCTCGCACCAGGTCATCCGCAAAGGCCCTCGCCTCGCCCAGACCTTGCAGGTCAGTCAGCGACGGACCCGATTCCGGTGACTGTCGCGCAAGGCGTTCCTGGACCCGCGATCTGATGTATTCGGCGGCCGCTTTCACGTCGTAACCCAGACGCAACGGCTGCTGCAGATCGGTAGGCAAGACGAAATCACGCCAGGTCGATGTATCCGATTGCATATCGCCAGGGAAAGCTTCGGCGAATAACGCCTCGAAGACCTGCAGGAAATGCGCCTCATCGGCGTTCGGCAGAGACAGCACCAGATCGACGGGCCGACGCAATGTGTCCGCCAGGTCCCATTGACTCGAGCAGCCAATGAACACGGGACAGCGAGCGCCGGCAAGCTCCCGCCCCAGATCTGCAGCATTCAGTTGCACACCCGTATCGTGCATCGAGACGATCACCGGCTCGTTGCTTTGAAACACATCCTCGGTGAGCTTTGTTTCACCGGTAAGCAGTGACACCATTGGTTTGGCGCGCGGCAAACTGCCGAGCTGATGCACGATTTCGGCAACCAGTATTTCGCCGAAAGGCAGACGTGTCTCGATCAGAACCACCGGACGATGACGTTCGACGAATCGAACAAATGCGGCCGCAGCTGTTTCACCCTCAGAGGGCTTCAGCGCACCGTCTTCAACCGCACGATCCACGGCACGAGCCAGTGCGACGCGCACCCAGGCGAGGTTGACCTGATAGTCGAAATTTCTTTCTTTTGAGCTCATACCTGGCTCACCAGCTTATGCGCAGGCACGACTTCTATGCCATGTTGTGTGGCGAGCGCCTCCAACTCATCGGCAAGCACCTCGGAATCGTCGAGTAGGCGCAAGGCTATGGCGTCGAGCAGCACCCTCTGTTCGCCGAGTTTTTGGCGAACTCTGTCATACGCCGCGTCCAGCAATTCGCCTATCAGGGCGACGTCGGTTGCTCGTTCGTTAATCTCCCGCCAGCGCAGGGACCGCTCGCTGTGCAATCCGAACTGGGTAACAATCTTTAACAGGTGGCGCGTTGCGAGTGCCAGATCACTGGTCGGAGATTCCCCACCGGCGCCGGAAGAAATACCGTCTATCCCGTAACGCAGTTCTTCCGCGGCGCGACCGGCCAACAAGATTTCAAGGTATTCCAGATGAGCGGCCTTTTTCAGACCCAGCAACTGATCGCTATAGAAACCTGCGAACCCGAGAGACCCGTCGCTGCGAGGCACAATCGACACCATCGTTAGTTCGGCCGGGAAAGCCTCGGCCAGCAAGCAGGCTACGGCATGGCCTGCCTCATGAAATGCTGTGCGTTCCTGCTCCCCTACCGACATTGGCGTGCCGGTCTGTGCGTCGCGAGGGGCGCGCGTGATCGCAGCTGCCAGATGCACGGCAGCAATCGGAACTTTATCCTTACGCGCCCGCCGGGACGCATCGCGAACAAATGCCTCGATATCAGCACCGGTACAACCGACGGCAAGGGCCGCGAGATTGTCCAGATCCAGATCAAGAGCAACACGCTTGTCCGCTGCATACGGCCCGAGGTGATAGCGCAAAATGGCGGCAAGTGCAGTGCGATTCGGCCGCGGAATTCGTACTACTTGATCAAGCCGCCCGGCGCGAGTCAGCGCCGGATCGATTCGCTCCAGGTGGTTCGTGGCGCCAATGACAAATACGCCCTGCCGATCGCGAAATCCCTGCAGTTCCTGCAGTACGGTATTCAATTCCTCGAGTTCAAGCTGACGATTACGGTCGATCATCTGGTCTCGCCGGCCCAGCGAGTCCAGTTCGTCCAGGAAAAGAATGCTGGGCGCGAAACGCTGCGCCTCCGCAAAGACTGAACGGATAGCCCGAATGACATCGTAGAATTCTGTCGCTGACGCGCCCCATCGGCCGGCGCTCGTACTGATAAAGTGCACCCCGGCCGCCTTGGCCGCGGCGCGCGCCAGCATGGTCTTGCCGGTTCCCGGTTCGCCGACCAGCAAAAGGCCTCGATCAACCTCATCCCAGTCCAGCTCGCCTGCCACCGCGCCACGCAGATCGTCGATCAGGTCCCTGATAATTGACTTTGCGGCATCCAGCCCATGCAGGTCGTCAAGGTCTGGCGCATCCGCCGTGTTGATGCTATCCAGGCGCCGGCCGACGCGTTCGCGAATTGCTTGCAACGCACTGGCCGGCTGCCATGCAGAACTACGATCCTGTTTATCGCGCAGGGGCCGTTCCAGGTCATACGGCTCTACGTATCGAACCCACAATGAATCTTCGATCTCAACGTCGGAAGGCCATTCGCAGTCGAACACGAGGCAGAACAATTGACGGAACAGCTCGGCATCAAGATCGCCAAGGTTCAACACAATATCTGCCATACGCTGTAGTGGCGGCGGCAAATCCGAGAGGAAATTGCAGCCAATCATAGTGAGTGATTCCGTGGCGCCCAGGTGATAGGCAATCGCTTCCGGACGAAGCAGCTTGCGGGCGGTATGGAAAGACAGGGCCAGCAAATCCCCGTCGTCGACTTGCGGAATACCCATCATGTCGGGTTCGCCTGGCACGCTGGATTGCGTCAGTTTGTGCTTGGGTTTCTTCTCGAGTATGTCCGTCACCACCAGCGACACCGTTTGCTCCGCCAGGGGATACGGAGATTCGATGACTACCGCCGGCCAGCTGCGCATCAGAAATTCCGCAAAAGCCTGCAGCAGATCGTCGTCGTCTGAATCCACATCGACCACGAACAATGGCGCTGCATCGCCACGGCGCAGGGCGCGAAGCAGCTGGAGCCGCAGGCATTCGCGTATCAACGACCGCTCCCGGGTGCGCTCGTTGGGCGAGTTATCCGGCGCTACATTCATGCTGTTAATCGTTTCCATGAAGTCAGCCACTTCGTCTTTTCCTGCCTGGCCTGCCTGGGGAGGCTCGACCAGGGGCTCAAGGCCCTGAATCGGCACGCGACCTAAATTCATTGCCTTAAATGTCTTGTTACTTTCTTCGAGTATATTGATCCCTGCGACAAGCGGCTGATCGCCCACCATATCAATGGCGGCATCCTGCTTCACCAGGAACTCGATTCGGTAGAGATCCTTGCCATACTGGACGCAGGCTTTGACACGCCAGTCATCGCCAACTGGCGCTACTTCAGGTGCGTCAATCAGCGACTGCAGCTGCTCAGGACTTAACTCGTCATAGCTGGCCGGCAGCTCAGGCATTTCGCCATACGCCACGCCGGCCGGGGCCGACGATACGTTGAGATCTGCTTGCTCTGCGACGACCCAGAATGGCCCTTCATCGCCGTATACGAAGCGACTGAAAAAAACCGTATAGGCAAGCACCGACTCTGCATCGAATCGCAGTATTTCCCGGTCCAGAGTTTCGTAAATCGGAACGGCGGTAGTATCGAGTTCGGTAAAACCACGACAACCCCATAGCGCAAAGCCAGAACCTGTTCCGGAACCGGCCGGACGACCCTGTACCAGCCAGCCATGCTCAAGGAAAGAGAGCGGACGCATCCACAGATCAATGCGGCGCTCCACTGCCTTGACGAGAATATCGTCAAAGCGCCATAGCTGATGTGATTTATAGTCTTTCAGTGAGTACGACGACACCCAGCCGTCGCGCAGGGTTGATGGCAGTACTGCTGCATCAGGCATATTCGCAATCGCTGTTCATAGTGCTACACCTTGCGCAGGGACGAATGCAGTCTTTCGACAGGTGACTGCTGAAATCATGGCTTTCATTTTGTCAGGCTAACCGGCGCTTGCATTATCCAACCAAGTTTTCGGCTAAGTCTATGCGGTCGTTTGGACCTCTGTCAGCGGGTCAGACAGGCGAGCTGGATGGCTGGCCGATTTTAGCTCCAAGGCTATCTTCCATAGCACTTGAGCGCCCGAAATCGCCTACCCGTAAGGCGCCTGGCCGACTCCCGCAGTCTGCAAAACGGACCCGGCGGGTGTTGATCTCGCGATCATTCGGCATCGGGGGTTAGAATTGGCGCTATTCGCTGCAAAACAATAATCAGGTCTGGCGATGAGTAAAGACGGCAATGGGCATGTACCGCGGCTGTTCCTGAGCTACTCCCACAAGAACGAGGAGTGGCGCGACCGTTTCCTTGACGGACTCCGCCCGCACGTGGCCACCGGCGGGCTGGATGTCTGGCACGATGGTCATATCACGCATGGCGAAGACTGGCTCGACCGCATCGGCGCCGAGATTCGCCGCTCGCGTTTCGCCGTCCTGCTCCTGACCCCCGAGTTCCTCAGTTCGGATTTCATCCGCCGAGAAGAGTTGCCCTACATCGAATCACTGTGGGCAGATTCCGCACGCAGCGACCAATCGCTGACAGTTTTTCCATGGGTCTGCGAAAGTTGTGACTGGCAACAGATATCCTTGTTTTCAGAGCAGGGCAGCAGAATCCAGTGCCGGCCCGTGCAAGGGGCGCTTGCCAGCTATCCCACCTCAGAGGTGGAAGCAATGCTGACAGACTGGGCTGCGACACTGACTGCGCCGGAAGCGGCTCTACCAGGCCGGGCGCGTACACAGTTGCTTTTGGAAGATGCTCGCGATGCATTCGAGCGTGGCAAGGCAAGCCTCGCCAGCGAAGATTTCCGCGGCGCTTGCGCGAGCTTCGAAGAAGCCGAACGGCTTGTGCCGGATTTCGCAGACGCTCACTATTTCCATGCGCTTGCGCTGCTGGGCGGGCGGCGCGCGAAGAAGGTCAATCGCCAGACCATTGGGCGCGTAGAACAGCGGCTCAAAGCAGCCATTGATGCCCGAGGCTCATTTCTGGACTACTTTATGCTGGGACTATTCAAGTGGGATTATTATCAGGAAAATAAGTTAAGAGCGCCGCCTCCGAGCACCGAGCAGTTGCTCAGGGTTGCCGATTCCGAAGCTATCCGGGCAACATTCAGCCAGGATCTGTTTGAGGAGACTTTTCGCTATACGCCCTGGTTCGACTCTCCCGTTACACGTTGGCTGAACACCGAGGGATAGACGATGGATGAGAAGAAGAAACGAAAACTAATCAAGCGTTATTTCAAGTCGAAAGGCGTGTCCTGGATTACCATCCTGATCGGTTTATCAGGCCTTGGTATGATCGTGTTCGGGGACGAGGTGACCGAAACACTGGGTCGGTCCGGGCATCCTGCTCGTTCTCATTGCAGCAATTATTATCGGAATAAAGCTGCTGCGCAGGGGACCGTCTCACGAGCAGATAGATCAATGGCAGACTGAGGATCTGGGCCACCTGACAGAACTGGCCCTCAAGAAACTGGACCTCGACGAAGAAGACCTGGTCCAGGAGTCGCTCCGGATCGTAGCGCCGGTCATATGGGCGACCAATGGCGTGCCTGCTGATGAACTGTTGTTCAAGGTTGAAAAGAAAGGCAAGAGAAAAATACCCCGTTTTGCTATTCATCACGTCACGGTGATATTGCTGACCGATTCGCATCTCGGCGCCTACGCGGCGGACTTCAACTTTTTGCGCAATACCTTCCTGAACGAGCGGGCTCAGGAGTTCCACTACCAGGATGTCGTTTCGGTATCGGTGCAGGAAGATTCAACGAACCTGTCACTGGCCGACGGCCAGAAAGTTGTGCACGGCCAGATGTTTCGCTTGTCGGTCTCCAGCGGCGAGAATATCAGCGTGATCGTGCAAGCGCAGGAATTGCGTAATCTGACCGGCGCAGAACAGGACACCAGCGACGTTGAGAACGTTGTCAGCGCGATCCGGAAAATGTTGCGGGAGAAGAAAAGCCAGGCGGTCAATACCGGTGACATCTAATTGCGGTTGAACCATCGCTCCGTCACATTGAGCACGCCGTTGTCGCAAGTGATGCACAGCTCCAATGCGGGCATGCGCGACTCCGCCGCCAGTCCCAGAAGCTGAGCCGTACCACCCGGTCTGGCGACCGCGCCCAGGGCGCGGACACACAGAATCACGTCGCTGGCCGCCGCAATCGCCTGATTAGTCTGCTCGAACCGCGTCTCTCGGTCGGGAGAATTGCCCACTATGCGGCATTCGACAATATGCTCACTCGCCAGGAGTGCCGCAGAGGCATTGGCTTCGGCCGCGGAGAAGTCGCTTGCGCCATCACTCCCGCTGCCCGACAGATACTCTTCGGCTGGCAGGGGCAGGAATATGCGCTGCGGGATGCCGAGTGAAAGACAGGCGCGCGTGAACAACATGTCCGCGCCGATGGCGACCTGGGAGACGCCTTCAAATACTGCAGGTTTCCGGCAGGCCAAGATCCACGGCGATCGGCGTAGGTTCCTGCTTGCTGCCAGCCATAGCGGCCGGCGCAAGTTTTCGCTGCAGATACGCTTGCAGCGCCGATGCCAGTTCATCCCGGAGAATCCCGTCGGTTTCGACTGCGAACAACCGGCGGGAACCCGCGAATCCGATCCTGACGGGCTGCTCAGGCACGAGGCTCGCGTACGACCTCGAATCCACTCATCGCGAGATAGTCGGGCAGCCTGCGCACGGAGTCGCGATCCAGCTCCCGCCTGTCATCCGTCAGCTTCTGCCAGGCAACAAGGTCCGGATGAATTTTCCGCTTGTTATTCCTTACTTCGCCATACTTCCAGCCGAGTTTGAGTCGATCATTCATCCAGCGCTGGTGTTCAGCGCGTGCAAGTAAGTCGAGTTCGTCGTCGGTGAAACGGAACACAGGCGCGTTCCAGCTGCGACGATGCCGGATGCGGCAGCCGATGGCGCGAAGTTTCGGAATGATGTGATCCGCCTGCTTGCGGCTGGACTCCCGGTACTCCTCGTCGAGTTTTTCCCAGGGCTGCATGGCGTCGCCGGCCGGCAAAGTACCGCCATACAGGCGACGGTTGGTGGCGAGGTAGCCATCATGGATGGCCTGTGCGATTCGCTCCCGGGTGCTGCGCATCAGGATTTCTGGAACACAGGTCCGATCGTAAAGAGAGAAGACATGGATCGGTGGATCCTGCATGCGCTCGTCGTCGGTTTCCACCAGAGAGGCGAGGCCCGCACGGACCTGCGTGCGAACGATGAGCGGGATCTTTCTGCCCTCGATGTGGCGACGCAGGCCAAGCGCGACAGACAGGGCGCTGGCGTCGTCGCCGATGCAAACATACACGGCATTGGCGGCTGTCCCGCTGGGGTTATTTAGTGTGAGAGTCCCGTCAATGAATTGAGCGCTGTTCGGATCACAGTCTACCGGGTGAAGATCGCAGTGCTGGGCGACGACGGGGTATCGTTCCTCCAGTTCGCATTTAATCGCGCTTGCCTGCTCGTCGACCAGGGTCAATGGCAACCGCTTGACTTGCCCGAGGCCCCATTGCTGAGCCATCTCGACAACGACGGCCTGGCCCAGTCGACCCAGACCAGCTACCAGGGGTCGCGGCGGTGCCGCCGCCTGATCGGCTGAATCTCCTCGCCACACCGGGTAATCGCGGAGCAGTGCCTGCGCACCCGACTCGAAGATGTTGAAGATTTCGAGGCGAAATCCCTCGACTGTGCTCTCTGCCATGCAGCGTTCTTCGAGAAAACTCGCGAGGTCGGGGTCGGAGATGTGCACGAAGCAGCTGAGTCCGTGATCCCGGCTTCGCTTGCCCAATTGCGCTCGCGCGTGCAAGGCAACTTCCGCATTGATGCCATCGTCGCCCGCCACCGCGAAGACATAGTCCGCCGAGGCCAGCCTTGCGCCGGCCAATCGGTCACCGTCGGTCGCGTTTCCAATCAGAACTGCGACGCCCTGATTTCGAGCATCGGCGATGTGGCCGTTACCTGCATCGATTTCCACAAGGATCACTTTGTGACCGGCGGCCCGGAGCGCGGAAGCTATCAGGAAACCTTTCTCACCCAGACCGCAGACGACTGCATGATTTCGATAGAAGCCGGCTCGAAACGTCTGGACTTGCGTGCGAAATGCACTGAAGAACGCGGTAATGGCAGTGTAGACAAGCAGGGCCGGGGCCAGGAAGCGAGCAACTTCCAGTTGCCAGGGTCCACCGACAATCTCGGTTGCTCCCTCCAGTGCGAACAGGGTCAATGCACGGTAAAGCAGGTCAATAAACGACGAATTCTTCCAGACGTCTGGTTCGTCAGCGGCCAGATAGAGCGCCCAACCCCAGACGCCCATGGCGTAGGCGAATGCCACGAGCAGTGCAATGACTGTCCACTGATGATCGGCCCAGAATCTTCTTATTCTCATCGGCGCGCCTCGGCTCGAGCTCGCGAACAGTTTACCGAAGGGTCTTGCCCATGCCCAAAAGAAAAGCCCCCGCTATTTCTAGCGGGGGCTTTGTATTGGAAGCCTGGCGGTGACCTACTCTCACAGGGGGGTGAGCCGGACAAAGGCGAAGCACCGCTTCGCCCCGGCGAACGCCCGCAGGCCGACAGGCCGAAGGGCCGGACCCGCAGCACAGCGAAGGGCCCCACAGTCGAAAAGCGGGGTCTCCCCATGCCCAAAAGAAAAGCCCCCGCTATTTCTAGCGGGGGCTTTGTATTGGAAGCCTGGCGGTGACCTACTCTCACATGGGGAGACCCCACACTACCATCGGCGCTGGACGTTTTCACTTCCGAGTTCGGAATGGGATCGGGTGGTTCCCGCCCGCTATGGCCGCCAGGCAAAGCTAATCGGTCGGGCGCTGAATCAGCGATTCAACGCCCAATCTGGATTTTTGTTTTGACGCAAAGACTGCATTTCAGGACAAGTTATTTGAGTTTATATGGCCAAGCCGCACGGGCAATTAGTACTGGTTAGCTTCATCCATTACTGAACTTCCACACCCAGCCTATCAACCTTGTAGTCTTCAAGGGCCCTTCAGGGGGATCGAGTCCCCAGGGAAATCTAATCTTAGGGGGGGCTTCCCGCTTAGATGCTTTCAGCGGTTATCCCGTCCGTATATAGCTACCCGGCAATGCCACTGGCGTGACAACCGGAACACCAGAGATACGTCCACTCCGGTCCTCTCGTACTAGGAGCAGCTCCCTTCAAATTTCCAACGCCCACGGCAGATAGGGACCGAACTGTCTCACGACGTTCTAAACCCAGCTCGCGTACCACTTTAAATGGCGAACAGCCATACCCTTGGGACCTGCTACAGCCCCAGGATGTGATGAGCCGACATCGAGGTGCCAAACTCCTCCGTCGATGTGGACTCTTGGGAGGAATCAGCCTGTTATCCCCGGCGTACCTTTTATCCGTTTAGCGATGGCCCTTCCATACAGAACCACCGGATCACTAAGACCGGCTTTCGTCCCTGCTCGACGTGTATGTCTCGCAGTCAAGCACTCTTATGCCTTTGCACGCAACGCGCGATGTCCGACCGCGCCGAGAGTACCTTTGTGCTCCTCCGTTACTCTTTAGGAGGAGACCGCCCCAGTCAAACTACCCACCATACACTGTCCCCGACCCGGATAACGGGCCTAGGTTAGAACCTCAAACATACCAGGGTGGTATTTCAAGGATGGCTCCACGAGAACTAGCGTTCCCGCTTCAAAGCCTCCCACCTATCCTACACAGATAGGTTCAAAGTTCAGTGCAAAGCTGTAGTAAAGGTGCACGGGGTCTTTCCGTCTAGCCGCGGGTACGCTGCATCTTCACAGCGATTTCAATTTCACTGAGTCCCGGGTGGAGACAGTGTGGCCATCGTTACGCCATTCGTGCAGGTCGGAACTTACCCGACAAGGAATTTCGCTACCTTAGGACCGTTATAGTTACGGCCGCCGTTTACCGGGGCTTCGATCAAGAGCTTCTCCGAAGATAACCCCATCAATTAACCTTCCGGCACCGGGCAGGCGTCACACCCTATACGTCCACTTTCGTGTTTGCAGAGTGCTGTGTTTTTAGTAAACAGTCGCAGCCACCTGGTCACTGCAACCCCCACCAGCTTAAAGAGCAAGTCTCATCACCAACAGGGGCGTACCTTCTCCCGAAGTTACGGTACCAATTTGCCTAGTTCCTTCACCCGAGTTCTCTCAAGCGCCTTAGGATTCTCTCCTCACCCACCTGTGTCGGTTTACGGTACGGTCAATAACTATCTGAAGCTTAGAGGATTTTCCTGGAAGCATGGCATCAACCACTTCTCGGCACAAAGGCCGATGGTCTCGTATCTCGACATTAAGAACCCGGATTTTCCTAAGCTCTCTGCCTACATACTTTCCCCGGGACAACCAACGCCCGGTAGATCTAGCCTTCTCCGTCCCCCCATCGCAATAGTTATCGGTACAGGAATATTGACCTGTTTCCCATCGACTACACCTTTCGGTCTCGCCTTAGGGGCCGACTCACCCTGCGCCGATTAGCGTTGCGCAGGAAACCTTGGGTTTTCGGCGTGCGGGTTTTTCACCCGCATTATCGTTACTCATGTCAGCATTCGCACTTCTGATACCTCCAGCATGTCTCACGACACACCTTCGCAGGCTTACAGAACGCTCCTCTACCACGCGTAATAAATTACGCGTCCGCAGCTTCGGTACACAACTTGAGCCCCGTTAAATCTTCCGCGCGGGCCGACTAGACCAGTGAGCTGTTACGCTTTCTTTAAAGGATGGCTGCTTCTAAGCCAACCTCCTGGCTGTATCTACCTTCCCACATCGTTTCCCACTTAGTTGTGATTTAGGGACCTTAGCTGGCGGTCTGGGTTGTTTCCCTTTCCACGACGGACGTTAGCACCCGCCGTGTGTCTCCCGTGATTGCACTTCCTGGTATTCGGAGTTTGCATCGGTTTGGTAAGTCGGGATGACCCCCTAGCCGAAACAGTGCTCTACCCCCAGGAGTGAGACACGAGGCGCTACCTAAATAGCTTTCGAGGAGAACCAGCTATCTCCGAGCTTGTTTAGCCTTTCACTCCTAGCCACAGCTCATCCGATAATTTTTCAACATTACCCGGTTCGGGCCTCCAGTGGGTTTTACCCTACCTTCACCCTGGCCATGGCTAGCTCGCTCGGTTTCGGGTCTACTCCTTACGACTAATTCGCCCTATTCAGACTCGGTTTCCCTACGCCTCCCCTAGACGGTTAAGCTTGCCGCAAAAAGTAACTCGCTGACCCATTATACAAAAGGTACGCAGTCACCCGACCGAAGTCAGGCTCCCACTGCTTGTACGCACGCGGTTTCAGGTTCTATTTCACTCCCCTCTCCGGGGTTCTTTTCGCCTTTCCCTCACGGTACTAGTTCACTATCGGTCGGTAGGGAGTATTTAGCCTTGGAGGATGGTCCCCCCATGTTCAGACAGGGTTTCACGTGCCCCGTCCTACTCATCGTCAGTCCCTTAATCCACCTTTCGCATACAGGGCTATCACCTTCTATGGCCGGACTTTCCAGACCGTTTTACTAGGTTTCAAAAGTTGATTCTGACTGGGCTGTTCCCCGTTCGCTCGCCGCTACTAAGGGAATCTCGGTTGATTTCTTTTCCTCCAGGTACTTAGATGTTTCAGTTCCCTGGGTTTGCTTCACACACCTATGTATTCAGTGTGCGATGACCACCGAAGTGGCCGGGTTGCCCCATTCGGAAATCCCCGGATCAAAGCTAGTTTGTCAGCTCCCCGAGGCTTATCGCAGACTACTACGTCCTTCATCGCCTCCTACCGCCTAGGCATCCACCACGTGCGCTTAGTCACTTGACCATATAAAGTCAAACAACTTGTACGAATGCAGTCTTCAATTCATCGAGCCGAAGCTCGATGCTAGACGTCAAAACAAAATCCAGATTGTTAAAGAACGGCTGACTTAGAGTCAGTTAGTAAAAAAGACAGCGACGTCCGCTTTACTAACTGTTAGTGCAAAGAGTTGGTGGAGCCAGGCGGGATCGAACCGCCGACCCCCTGCTTGCAAAGCAGGTGCTCTCCCAGCTGAGCTATGGCCCCCTCGCTTGTCTATATTCCGTCTGGCCGCGTTGCGCTTGTCGCTCGTTCAGTCACGTACCGTGTGTACGCTCCTTCGCTCGCTCCGGCGCGCGCCTTGCCAGTCGGAAAATATCCTGCGCGAGTGCGAAAAGGTTCGCATCCGCAGAGGGATTCAAAGGCTCGTCTTAAAGACCTTCGCACGAGCGGTGCGAGGCCAATGAGCCAGGATTTCGCGGGTCGTTCGATCGCCAAGGCGCCGCATACATCAGTATGCAAGTCTTGGGGATCGGGCGAGCTGCGGAATACTGGTGGGTCTGGGAAGATTCGAACTTCCGACCTCACCCTTATCAGGGGTGCGCTCTAACCAACTGAGCTACAGACCCTTGCTCGTGCTCAATTTTATAGCGACCCCCATGTAGACCATGCGGGCCAAACAGCCATTTATCTAGAAACAGGTAACTTGTGAGGGAGCTCGCGCCAGCACCTTATATAGGCCCTGGATTGTCTTACTCTTAAAGGAGGTGATCCAGCCGCACGTTCCCGTACGGCTACCTTGTTACGACTTCACCCCAGTCATAAGCCACACCGTGGTAAGCGTCCTCCCGAGGGTTAGACTACCTACTTCTGGTGCAACCTACTTCCATGGTGTGACGGGCGGTGTGTACAAGACCCGGGAACGTATTCACCGCGACAATGCTGATTCGCGATTACTAGCGATTCCGACTTCACGGAGTCGAGTTGCAGACTCCGATCCGGACTACGAGCAGCTTTCTGGGATTGGCTCCCCCTTGCGGGTTGGCAACCCTCTGTACTGCCCATTGTAGCACGTGTGTAGCCCTGGCCATAAGGGCCATGATGACTTGACGTCATCCCCACCTTCCTCCGGTTTATCACCGGCGGTCTCCCTAGAGTTCCCACCATTATGTGCTGGCAACTAGGGACAAGGGTTGCGCTCGTTGCGGGACTTAACCCAACATCTCACGACACGAGCTGACGACAGCCATGCAGCACCTGTCACTCAGTTCCCGAAGGCACCAAGTTATCTCTAACAAGTTCTGAGGATGTCAAGGCCAGGTAAGGTTCTTCGCGTTGCATCGAATTAAACCACATGCTCCACCGCTTGTGCGGGTCCCCGTCAATTCCTTTGAGTTTTACCGTTGCCGGCGTACTCCCCAGGCGGACAACTTAACGCGTTAACTGCGACACCGAGAGGCAAATCCTCCCAACATCTAGTTGTCATCGTTTACGGCGTGGACTACCAGGGTATCTAATCCTGTTCGCTACCCACGCTTTCGCACCTCAGCGTCAGTATTGGTCCAGAAAGCCGCCTTCGCCACTGATGTTCCTTCCGATATCTACGCATTTCACCGCTACACCGGAAATTCCGCTTTCCTCTCCCATACTCTAGTTTGGCAGTTTCGAATGCAATTCCCAGGTTGAGCCCGGGGCTTTCACATCCGACTTACCAAGCCGCCTACGCGCGCTTTACGCCCAGTAATTCCGATTAACGCTCGCACCCTCCGTATTACCGCGGCTGCTGGCACGGAGTTAGCCGGT
>CAWKLL010000024.1:0-492877 GCA_963850255.1 uncultured Gammaproteobacteria bacterium | reverse complement strand
GTAAAGGTAACGTCAAGACAGCCGGGTATTAACCGACTGCTTTTCTTCCCAATTGAAAGTGCTTTACAACCCGCAGGCCTTCTTCACACACGCGGCATTGCTGGATCAGGGTTGCCCCCATTGTCCAATATTCCCCACTGCTGCCTCCCGTAGGAGTCTGGGCCGTGTCTCAGTCCCAGTGTGGCTGATCGTCCTCTCAGACCAGCTACGGATCGTTGCCTTGGTGAGCCTTTACCTCACCAACAAGCTAATCCGACTTAGGCTCATCCAATAGCGCGAGGTCCGAAGAGCCCCCGCTTTCCCCCTTAGGGCGTATGCGGTATTAGCTCGAGTTTCCCCGAGTTGTCCCCCACTACATGGGCAGATTCCTAAGTATTACTCACCCGTCCGCCACTCGTCGCCAAGGAGCAAGCTCCTCGCGTTACCGTTCGACTTGCATGTGTTAGGCATGCCGCCAGCGTTCAATCTGAGCCAGGATCAAACTCTTCAGTTCATAGCTTATGAACAAAAAATGAGATCCCAAACTACTGCTTTTAAAAAAACGAGTATTTTGGTCACTCGAGTCGGGCCACGACAAAGTGCCGTAGTGACGCGAGCGCCCACACAAATTACCTGTTTCCGAATTGTTAAAGAACAAGCCCGCAAATCGCGAGCAGCCGCTAATTGTACATACTAATCGTGGTCGAGCAAGACTTATTTGAGAAAAAACTTGGGGGTTCAGCTAACCGTTACCCGGGCGAAGCGTCGCTTGCCAACCTGGAATACATGGGTGGTGCCGGCGGCAAGTTCAAGGCCTCGATCCTCGACCCGCTCACCATCAATGCGCACGGCGCCCTGCTTGATCATACGGAAGGCTTCGGAGGTGCTGGCCACCAGCTGAGCCTCGCGCAGCAAATGGGCTATACCCAGACTGCCATCCCGCGCCGCGACGCTGATTTCCACCAGGTCCTGCGGCAAAGCCCCCTGCTGGAACTGGCTCAGGAAAGCCGCCTGGGCCGCCTCGGCAGCTGCCTTATCGTGGAAACGCGCAACCAGCTCGCGGGCCAGGTCGAACTTGATGTCGCGGGGATTCATGCCCTGCTCGGCCTGAGCCTTCAAGAGATCAATTTCCGCCGCATCGCGAAAACTCAGCAGCTCGAAATAACGCCACATCAGCTGATCGGAAATCGACATCAGCTTGCCGAACATCTCTGCGGGCGGTTCAGTGATGCCGACATAGTTACCCAGGGATTTGGACATTTTATTGACGCCATCCAGGCCCTCGAGCAGCGGCATGGTCAGCACCACCTGGGGACGCTGGCCCCAGCTTTGCTGCAGCTGTCGGCCGACCAGCAGGTTGAACTTCTGATCCGTGCCACCCAGCTCAACGTCGGCGCGCATGGCCACCGAGTCATACCCCTGGACCAGCGGGTAGAGGAACTCATGAATGGCGATGGGTTTGCCGGCAGCATAGCGCTTGCTGAAATCGTCGCGCTCGAGCATGCGCGCCACGGTATGCCGACCGGCCAGCTGGATCAGCTCGGCCGCGCTCATCTCGCCCATCCAGGCTGAATTGAACATGATCTGCGTGCGCCCGGGATCGAGAATCTTGTAGATCTGCGCCTCGTAGGTGCGCGCATTGGCCTGGATTTCCTCTGCGGTCAGCGGCGGGCGGGTGGCATTGCGCCCGGTGGGATCACCGATCAAGCCGGTGAAATCGCCGATCAGGAAGATAACTTCGTGACCCAGCGCCTGAAACTGGCGCATTTTATTAATGAGTACCGTATGCCCGAGGTGCAGATCAGGGGCTGTGGGGTCAAATCCAGCCTTCACCCGCAAGGTCTCACCGGCTGTCAGGCGAGCTTCCAGCTCGGCTTCCACCAGGATCTCATCGGCGCCACGGCCTATTTCCCGTAGCTGGTCCGCAACCGCCGTCATGCTTTCTGCCTTGCTTGCGCTGAGCTGGGCGCCGAGGATAAACAATTCTGGCCTAGCGGCAAGAATTTGGCTGATTTTGAGGCAGCCGGGCCAAAACCGGACCCATTTACCAGAATCACCCTTATTTTGTTGACCCAGCAATCTGAGATTGTTGATAATTCATCAGTTATTTGTCATCTCCTTGAGACGCGGTGAGCCACGGCAGGCCGCCGGAGAAGACGGAATCCTCACCGCAGCGATGCCGTCCTGCGAGACGGTCTAAGGGAGCATAGTGTCGTGGGTGGCCCACACTCAACCTTCCGTGACTACAAACCAAGCAGCACGCAGGACCGGCCGCCGGCCGAGTCGCGGGCTCCCTGGTTCATGCTAGGTGTGGGCATTCCGCTGATACTGCTGGCTGTGGTCATGCTGCTACCCGAATCTTCCGGAACAACAGCTGAGCAGACCCTCGAATTAACCGCGCTGCCGGCCGAATCCGGCAATGCCGGCGAATCTGGTCAACCCGGCATCGCTGCGGCGGTGTCCGGCGACGCCACTGCGGCAGCGCCATTGCCGCTGCCGGTTGTCGCCGCGCCGGAACCGGAACCGCGCGGCGAAACACTTAAACTCACCGTCAAATCAGGCGACAGTCTCGACCGATTGTTTAAGCGCCACGCGCTCAGTCGCGCTGACCTTGCGGAAATCATGCGGCTGGATCTTGCCCGCCAGCATTTGCGCGTGATTCGACCGGGCGACGAGATTGAGGTCCGCCACGATGGCGGTCGCATGCTTAGCCTGCAGCGCGAGATCAGCCTGACCGAATCTCTCAATATTAGCCGCGGCGACGACGACTTTTCTGCGCAACTCATTGCCACGGAACTGGACAGCGAAGCGCGCCTGGCACACGGCGTGATTCACAGCTCGCTTTTCGAGGCAGCCGCCGACGCCGGCATTTCAGACCGAACCATTATGAACCTGGCAGGGGTATTCGCCTGGGACATAGATTTCGTGCTGGATATTCGTCGTGGCGACGAATTTCATTTGGTCTACGAAGAGCTGATACGCGACGGCGAAGTATTGGGCGAAGGCGACATTCTTGCCGCAGAATTCATCAACCAGGGTGATGCCTATAAGGCCATTCGCTACACCACACCGGATGGTCGCACCGATTACTTCACGCCCGATGGGCGCAGCTTACGCAAAGCCTTCGTGCGCGCCCCGGTGGCATTTTCGCGGATTAGTTCAAACTTCAATCCGCGCCGTCGGCATCCGAAACTTAATACCATTCGCGCTCACAAAGGCGTCGACTATGCCGCTCCGAGGGGCACCCCCATCAAGGCAGCAGGCGACGGCAAAGTCATTTTTCGCGGTAACAAAGGCGGCTACGGCAAAACCATTATTCTCCAGCACGGCGGCAATATCAGCACGCTGTACGCGCACCTGTCGAAATTTTCGGGCGCGCGCAGCGGTAGCCGAGTTCGTCAAGGCCAGCTGATCGGCTATGTGGGTTCCACGGGACTCGCCACCGGTCCGCATCTGCACTACGAGTATCGTCTCAACGGCGTGCATAAGAATCCCCGCACCGTGAAGTTGCCCGACGCAGAACCACTGGATCCGCAACAAATGCCGGCCTTCCAGGCGGCGGCCGCAGAACTGCTGCAAAAACTTGAACTGCAGCGCAGCCTGGTAGCAGCCAGCGCGCCAGCCAGCAGCGGCTGAATCCCGGCAGGCCGTTGACGGCCATGCCGCACCCATGAGCGAATCAACAGACCTGTATATCGGCCTGATGTCCGGCACCAGCGTCGACGGCATTGATGCCGCGCTGTTGCAATTCCACGATCACCGTTGCGAGCTTCTGGCTCACCACTTCCATGCCTACGACGCCGAATTGCGCGCGCGCCTGCAACGGGCTGGCCAATCGCCGCTGCTTACCCACCTGGAAGAACTCGGCAGCCTGCACGCAGCCACGGGTGTTGCCTTTGCCGATGCCGCGCTGGCGCTACTGGAAAAGAGCGGCGTTGCGAAACATCGAATCAGGGCGGTTGGCAGTCACGGCCAGACCTTATTGCACGCGCCGAATGCGGCTAACGCATTTTCCCTGCAGATTGGTGAACCCGCGACCATCGCCAGCCGCTCTGGCTTGCTGACCGTGGCCGATTTTCGCGCCGGTGACCTGGCTGTTGGCGGCCAGGGCGCGCCGCTGGCACCGGCTTTCCATGCCTGGGCGTTTGCCGCCGAGACAGAACGAGCCGTCGTCAATCTTGGCGGCATCGCCAATATTTCCCGCCTGCGCCCCGACTCGGCAGTGATTGGTTTCGACACCGGCCCGGCCAGCACGCTGCTGGACTACTGGTGCCAGGAAAACCAGGGTCAAGCCTACGACGATCGCGGCAGCTGGGCTGCCGGCGGCCAGGTGCACCAGGGACTGTTGCAGGCATTCATGGACGATCCCTTTCTATCGCGGTCGCCGCCGAAAAGCACCGGCGTCGACTATTTCAGCCCGGCCTGGCTGACCGGGAAACTGGATAGATTTCAGAACCTGGCAGCGGCAGACGTGCAAGCCAGCCTGGCGGAATTCACCGCTGCGACGGTGAGCGATGCAATCCTGACGCATACCGAGGCGCAGGAAATCGCCGTCTGCGGCGGCGGCAGCCACAATGACGACCTGATGCGCCGCATCGCGTCACGTTTACCGGGCCGTGAAATTCTGACCACGGCAGACTGGGGAGTTTCACCCGACTGGGTCGAAGCAGCCGCCTTCGCCTGGCTGGCGCAACGCCGGCTGGCCGGGCTGCCCAGCAACGAACCGGCCGTTACCGGCGCGCGCGCCCGGGTCAGCCTGGGCGCAATCTATCTGCCGCCGGCTGAATTATGACAAGTGTGATAGCGGTAACGGTGTAGTTACACGGGGCTGGTATATTTATTTGTTCTGCAGATCGCCGAACTTTAATGGACACGCCCAACCTCAAGCTGCCGGACTACTACATCAATCGGGAGCTCAGCGCCCTCGAGTTCAATCGGCGTGTGCTTTACGAAGCAGCTAATCGCAACACGCCGTTACTAGAGCGTTTGAAGTTTCTTTGCATTGTTTCCACGAATCTCGATGAGTTCTTCGAGATCAGGGTCAGTGGCCTGCAGCAAAGACTGGAACTTGGCTCCGCGCCCGCCGGGCCGGATATGCAAACGCCCAAGCAAGTGCTCGATATCATTGGCGAGCGCACCCACGAACTGGTTACTGAACAATATCGCCTGCTAAACGAAGAGTTGATTCCTGAACTCGAAGCCAACGACATTCGTTTTATCCGTCGTACGCGCTGGAATTCACAGCAACTCGAATGGCTGCGGAGCTATTTCAACGACGAAGTCGAGCCGGTGCTTAGCCCGGTAACGCTGGATCCCGCCCGCCCATTTCCACGCATTCTCAACAAGAGTCTCAACTTCATTGTTGGACTTGAGGGCGTGCATGCATTCGGCCGTCCCTGCAGTCGCGCTATCGTGCAGGCGCCGCGCTCGCTGCCGCGCTTGATCCGCCTGTCGCCGGAACTGCCGAACACCGGCCCCAACGATTTCGTTTTCCTGTCTTCAGTTATTCATGCCTTTGTCGACGAGCTTTTTGCCGGCATGGAGATCACCGGCTGCTATCAGTTCCGCGTCACTCGAAACAGCGACCTGTATGTCGATGAGGAAGAGGTCGATGACCTGATGCGCGCGCTGGAAGGCGAATTAATTGCCAGTCGCTATGGTGCCGCAGTGCGCCTGGAAGTGGCGGACCAGTGTCCGGAAGACCTCACGGGCTTTTTACTCGACATGTTCGGCCTGGAACCGCAAGACCTCTACCCGGTTTCCGGCCCGGTCAACCTGAACAGACTGATGGCGGTCTACAATTTGATGGGCCGCGAAGACTTGAAAGATCCCGGATTTACGCCGGGATTGCCCAAGGAACTGATTGAAACAGACGACATTTTTACCGCCATAGCGGCCGGGGATGTGCTCGTTCATCACCCCTTCGAGTCATTCTCACCGGTATTGGAATTTATCAATCGAGCCGCCCAGGATCCGGATGTACTGGCTCTCAAGATAACGCTGTATCGCACCGGGCCGGACTCAGCCATCGTCAAGTCGCTGGTCGCAGCCGCCCAGGCCGGCAAGGAAGTAACAGTCAGCATTGAGTTGCGCGCGCGCTTCGACGAGGCCGCCAATATCGAACTGGCCAATCGGCTGCAGACCGCCGGCGCGCACGTGGTTTATGGCGTACGTGGCTATAAGACACATTGCAAGATGGCGATGGTTGTTCGGCGCGAGAATGGCCGACTAAAACGCTATGTTCACCTGGGAACCGGCAACTATCACCCGGGCACTGCCAGGCTATATACCGACTACGGGCTGTTTAGCGCCGACCAGCAACTCGGCGAAGACGTTCATCATATCTTTCTGCAGCTCACCAGCATGATGCAAACGCCGCCGTTACAGCGCATCTCGCAGGCGCCATTTACCCTGCATGATTTCATCATTGGTTCCATTGAGCAGGAGATCAGCAATGTCGAAAGCGGCGGCACCGGACACATAATTGCCAAACTTAACGCGCTGGTTGAACCGGAAGTTATTCAGGCGCTCTACCGCGCCTCCTGCGCCGGTGTATTTATCGATCTGATCGTGCGCGGTATCTGTTGCCTGCGGCCGGGAATACCGGGCGTTTCGGACAATATCCGCGTACGTTCGGTGATCGGACGATTCCTCGAACATACGCGTGTTTACTATTTTCACGCCAATGGTGAAGAAAACATTCATTGCGCCAGCGCCGATTGGATGGACAGAAACTTCTTTCGGCGGGTAGAAACCAGTTTCCCGATCCTCTCAGCAGATCTTAAGAAACGGATGATTTCGGATCTTGACAGTTATCTGAATGACAACAGCGGGGCCTGGGAACTCAAGCCTGATGGCGATTATCGTCACTTGTTACAGGGCGACAGTGATCGCGTGTCAGCGCAGGATACTCTGCTGACCAAGTTGGCCGAGAAGGCCTGAAAATACTCGCTAGGCAGACTCGGGCAAACTCAAGCTAAGCTCGATACCAGCGCCGGCCAGGTGCTTTTTCTCCTGCTCCAGATCAGCAACTATCAAGGGATTTGCGGCTGCCGAGTCAGCCGGGATGCTAACGGACAAGCGCTTTTCATCTGCTGACAGGCGCACGTCGCTGAAGTCCGCGCTGGTTCGGCTGCGATTGAACAGCACCGCGAGCCGTAGCAGAACCGTTAGTCGCAAAACTTCAATCTGACGCCGCTTGGGGAGATCCTGGAACGCTTTGCGGGAGAAGCTACGTCGGTGTGAGCCGACCAGCAGGGCCAGCACATGCTGCTCCAGACGCGGGAAGCCTGGCATATCGGCATGCTCTAACAGGTAAGCGCCGTGCTGATGATACTGGGCATGGGCGATGTCCAGGCCGATCTCATGCAGACGCGCAGCCCAGCACAATGTCTGACTGTCGGCACTGTCGCTGAGACCCCATGGCTCGGCAACCTCCGCAAAGAAATGCATCAAGGTCATTTCAACGCGATCTGCCTGGGCTGGAGCGACATGAAAACGCGCAGCCATGGCACGGACGCTGCGCACCCGTGCGTCCTCGTCGGTCAACCTGCCCAAAAGATCCTGCAGGATGCCTTCGCGCAGAGAACCCTCGGCGACCTGCATGTTTTGCATGCCCAGGGTAGACATGACCTCAATCAAGATGGATATGCCGCCGGCAAATACCGGTTTACGCTGCTCTGACAAACCTGGCAGCTCCAGTTGATCCAGTCGACCCGCTTCGATCATGCGCGAGATGACGCGCTCCAGAGCGGGTACGGTCAATTCCGCATTCTCACCTTCTATCGCGCGAACTACGTTCAGCGCAGCGCGAATGGTCCCGGAACAGCCCACCCAGCGCTCAGCGTCGGCAGCGCGAAAACGCTCCCGGACTGGCTCCAGCTCCAGGCGCGCCGCCAGGCGGGCCTTTTCGAAGCGTTTGGCACTGAGTTTCTGCTTGGCGAAGAATGCTTCGCTAGTACTCACGCAGCCGATATAAAGACTCACCAGGTCCTGCGGGTCGTAGGCGGTTCCGCTGACTATCTCGGTACTGCCACCACCTATATCCACCACCAGCTGCGGTCCGGATGTCAGGGGCAAACTATGGCTTGCCCCCAGGTAGATCAGACGCGCCTCTTCAATGCCCGAGATAACTTCGACAGGATGGCCGAGGAGTTTTTCGGCCTGGGCCAGGAAGCCTGCGGAATCGCTGGCCTTGCGCAAGGTATTGGTGCCAACCACGCGCACCCGGTCGGCACGCATATCGCGTATGCGTTCGCCGAAACGCGCCAGGCATTCCAGCGCGCGGTCCTGACTGTCCGCGTCCAGTTGATCATCTTCGTCAAGACCGGCCGCCAGTCGCACCATTTCGCGCAGCCGATCTATGACCGTTAGCTGTCCATGCGACAGCCTGGCCACCACCATATGAAAACTGTTTGAGCCAAGATCTACAGCGGCGAGAATGCCTGCTTCTATAGCCACGGATGGCGCTCTTGACGAGGATGCTGCTGCGGACCCGGTTAGTCGCACGATTTGTGGCGTACCCTGATAACTCCTTCAGGAATTATTCCACAGCCGGACAGATTTAGCTTACCGGGACTTGGCGGGGACCGCCTGAATGGGCTGCGTCGAGTCGGGCGAAGGACCGATTTCGGTAGACCGACTGGCTTCAAGTTCTGCGTGACGAGTATGCGCCGGCTCATGAATCAGCTGGCCGTTGACTTCCGCACCAGCGGCCATTTCGATCAGTTCGTAGTAAAGATTACCGACGACTCTCGCCGTTGCGCCCAGCTCAACCAGCTCGCTACAGTGAACATCGCCTTGTACCGTACCGTGCAAAACCACGCGCGGCACATTAACGCTGCCTTCCACACGACCTTCTTCACTGATGCTAAGAAACGACTCGCTGTCTCGTTCGGCCACCACGCTGCCATGGACCACGCCATCAATATGGCAACCGCCATCGAAGTGAATATCACCCTCAATGCGCGAACCGACACCAACCAGGGTGTGCACTACGCCGGTTTTGCGCTTTTTCTTGCCAAACATCAGGCCATCTCCACAACACGAACTCTCGTCTAATAAGTCTAACTGGCAGGCGTGGTAAAAACTTGATGTGCATCACATCCGAGGCATGCGTTATTTCAGCCCGCCTCGACCCGCCAGGCAAAGGACTGCTCAACAGTCTTACCCCTCTTGCCTTTCGGTCGCAGGGTCACAGTGACCCGCTGGGGAGAGAAATCATCCGGCACCCGCAACTCAGACTCAAGGTTCTGAAAATAGCGGAAGGAGAAATCCAGCCGCTGCTCACTGTCACGCGATAATTGCGCCAATTGGAGAGACTCCGGATTTCCGGCGCGCTGGCCTTCGACCACCAGCTCCAGGCTACCGCTGATCACTCGATCGTTGCGCAAGGCCTGGGCCAGAACCAGGCGCAGGGTGAAGTTGCCGTCAGTTACGCCCGGCGTCAGGACCATATCCTGTACCCGCAGACCTTCCTTCTCATCAACAGAGACAATGCCCTGATAGAACGCCAGGTCTTCGGACTGAGACTGGATCTGCGTCTGCTGAGTTAATAGTTCTTGTTCCAGTCGGGCGAATGACTCTGATTTAATCCGTGCGTCGGTCTCAAGCAGGGCCATTTGCTCGCGCAGGTCTTCGATTACATCCTGACGCTCGATCAATTGATCGCGTAGCTCGCGCTCGCGGGCCTGAGCGGAAAAGCGATTGTGGCCAGCCTGCGACTGGCCCAGCTCATAGGCCGCCCAGATCATGCCCAGACCAACAGCCAACGCGGCTATGACAATCCATCGAGCCAGACTGGAACCCGAGTTGCCCGATGCGCCACGGCGCCTTACTCCGGATCGTTTTGCAACCATTCCCTGGGCCACCATTGCGGTCGCGGCGGCGCACCCTCAGGGAACAGCACCGGAGCCAGTTCGCCAAGGGCCTGCACGTAGACCTGCCGTTTGAAATAAATCACTTCTTTTACCGGACGCCAGAAATCCACCCATCGCCAGCGATCAAACTCAGGCATATCCGAGTGATCCAGGCGCAGTTTTTGCTCGTCACCCAGCAAACGCAGCAGAAACCAGCGTTGTTTCTGCCCAATACAAAGCGGTGTGGAATTGCGGCGGACAAAGCGTTCCGGCAGACGATAACTCAACCAGTCGCGGGTTGATCCCAACAGGGCCACATCCGCGGGCTGAAGACCCAGCTCCTCCTCCAGCTCCCGATACATGGCATCCTCGGGCGACTCTGCTTCGAGAATACCGCCTTGAGGAAACTGCCAGCCGGACTGACCGATTCTGCCGCCTAAAAGGACCGCGCCATCATTGTCGCTGACAACGATTCCTACGTTGGCGCGGAATCCCTCGCTGTCGATCTGATCGGCCACCGGTGGATTCTTCCACAATCGAGTTTCAAGTGTCACGGGCCTGGCACTCGTTAACGGCGTTAATGCTGCTCCGGTAAACTGCTGCGGCCCCGGCATCCTGCATAGCTAAGGTCTGAACATGCGCATCGCTGCCAGCAAACTACTCCCCGGCCTGGTCTGCCTGACCGCCATTGCGCTGGTCATGGGCCTGGGCGTTGGCAGCGGCAGCACGGGCTTCGCCGATCTCATCGGTCTGTGGAACGGCCAGACCGAACCGGCCGCGCGCGACGTTTTACTGCAGCTGCGCATGCCAAGAGTTCTGGCCGCCTTCGGCACGGGCGCCTGTCTGGCGATCGCCGGCGTGTTAATGCAGGCACTGTTGCGCAACCCGCTCGCCGACCCCTACATTCTCGGCACCTCCGGAGGCGCAGCCGTGGCAGCGCTGCTGGTAATGCTGGCGGGCGCTTCGGGTCTGCTCATCGACGCCGCCGCTTTTGCAGGCGCTCTACTCAGCACCCTGATGGTTTTTGGCCTGGCGCGTGGCGGCGGCGACTGGTCCAGCGGACGATTGTTACTCACCGGGGTGGTGGTCGCAGCGGGTTGGAGCGCCATTATCAGCCTGTTGCTGGCAACCAGTCCGGAAGCCAATCTGCGCAGTATCCTGTTTTGGCTAATGGGTGATTTCGCCTTTGCCGACCGGCCCTGGGGGATTCTGATGCTGGCCGCGCTGGCGGTAATGGCCGGCATCCTGATGGGCCGAGCGCTGAATTTGCTGACCACCGGCGACCAGCAAGCGGCGCTGCTCGGCCTGCGCGTCGGCCCGACTCGTGCAGCGACTTATTTTCTGAGCGCATTGCTGACCGCCGTCGCCGTAACCACGGCGGGCACCGTGGGCTTTGTCGGCCTGGTGGTGCCGCATCTGATCAGGTTGGTCAGCGGCGTCGACCATCGCAGCCTGATACCGGCTTCCGCGCTGGCCGGCGGCTCGCTGCTGGTGATCGCCGATACGCTGGCGCGGACCTTGCTTGCACCCCGTCAGCTGCCCGTAGGCGCCATTACCGCGCTGGTGGGCGTACCGCTATTCCTGATTCTGCTCTCGCGCGACGTGCGCCGGCGCGACAGCTAGCCGCGTTTCTGCAGATAAGCCTGGCCGCGTTGCATCAGCTGCACGAAAGCCTGCCGATCACCGGCCAGCACTGTTTCGCCAACCTGGCGGACAGCATCGCGTAACGCCTGCAAGGCTTCCTGACCATAGGGATTGTCGGCCTGAATCTCGAAATAGAGCTCCGGACTTTCTTCGGCGACCTTGGCCGCCACCTCCAGCTGCGCATCAAAAGTCGTGCTGGACAACTCGCTCAGTCGGGGCAGCGATTCGCCACTTTCAGCCAGGGCAGTAAAAAATGCGATATTGAGGGCATGCGACAAACCCAGGACGTAGGCAATCAGGCGGTCATGATCAGCCAGCGGCATTTCAATTTGTTCGGCCATGGTCGACTCAAACAAGGCGCGCGCTGCCTGGGTTGCCGCCGGCGCGCCGACCTCCAGGAACAGCACATGACGGCCGCTTAAAAGCTCCGTATCCGGCCCGAACATCGGGTGCACAGAGGTGACCTGGGCACCGGCATCGGCCAGCCGCTGCAACGCCGGTTGCAGGGGAGTCTTGAGTGAGCTGATATCGAAGATCAGGCCCTGGCGCCCGCGACTGGCCAGCTCATCCAGCACTTGCGCGCAGTAGGCGATGGGCGTGGCGACCACGGTGACCTGAAAACTATCCGGCGTATCCCGCCAGTCCGGCACGCAGGCGTAGCCTGCCGGGCTGACACCGGGATCGGCCACGGTAACCTCGAAGCCCTGGGCATCAAGAAAACGAGCAAACCAATAGCCCATCTTGCCGCCGCCACCAATGACCAGGGCCTGCTGACCCTGACCACGGCCCTCAGCCTTGACCCGGGCCCGCTCCTGCTTGGTCAGCGATGACTCAATCAACAGCTTCATCAGCGATTCTGCCAGGCGCGGCGGGACACCAAGTTTAAGCGCCTCGGCTTTGGCCCCTTCAAGCACCTGCTTTTCGCGCGCGAAGTCTCGCGTCGCCTGGCCAGAATCAAGTTTGAACTGGCCTATTTCATCAACCACGTCCTGACGCTCGGCCGCCAGGGTTACGATCTGGCGGTCGATGGCGGTCAGGCGGTCGCGAAGTTTCTTCAGGCTCATAAGCGCGCATAAGGTAACGCAGAATGCCTTGCCGCGCTGTGCGTCCGCGCTCTGTGGCCTCTGCGCGCGATCCACTACAATCGCGCTGGGCAAATTGTTGCTGAGGAAGACCATGAAATCACGCGCTGCCGTTGCCTGGGAAGCAGGCCAACCGCTAAGCATCGAAACCATTGACGTGGCAGGGCCCCGCGCCGGAGAAGTGCTGGTCCGGCTGGTCGCCACCGGCGTTTGCCATACCGATGCTTTCACGCTGTCCGGCGAAGACCCGGAAGGCCTGTTTCCGGCAATCCTGGGCCATGAAGGCGGCGGCATCGTCGAAGAAGTCGGCCCGCAGGTCAGCGGCCTGGCGGTGGGCGATCACGTTATTCCGCTTTATACGCCCGAATGCGGTCGCTGCGAGTTCTGCACCAGCGGCAAAACCAATTTGTGCCAGGCCATTCGCGTTACCCAGGGCCAGGGATTAATGCCGGATGGCAGCAGCCGGTTTTCCGTCGGCGGAAAAATGCTGCATCACTATATGGGCACATCGACGTTTTCCGAATACACCGTGCTACCCGAAATCGCGCTGGCCAAGATCAATCCGGCGGCACCACTGGAGAAAGTCTGTTTGCTCGGCTGCGGGATCACCACCGGTATAGGCGCGGTGCTCAATACCGCCAAAGTCGAAGCCGGCGCCAGCGTGGCTGTGTTCGGTCTCGGCGGCATCGGCCTGAGTGTCATTCAAGGCGCGGTGATGGCGGGTGCCGAGAGAATTCTGGCGGTAGACGTCAACGCGGACAAGTTCGTGATGGCCGGCCAGCTCGGCGCCACGGATTTCGTCAATCCGCGCGACTACGACCAGCCAATCCAGGAAGTCATCGTCGACCTCACCAATGGGGGTGTGGACTATTCCTTTGAGTGCGTCGGCAACGTCGAGCTAATGCGGTCGGCCCTGGAGTGTTGCCATAAAGGCTGGGGCGAGTCGGTGATCATCGGCGTCGCCGGCGCAGGCCAGGAAATTAGCACGCGACCGTTCCAACTGGTCACCGGCAGGGTCTGGCGCGGCACCGCCTTTGGCGGCGTACGCGGCCGCAGTGAGCTGCCCGGCTATGTCGATCGCTACATGGGCGGCGAGATCCGCATCGACGAAATGATTACGCATCAGCTTGCCCTGGAGGATATCAACGAGGCCTTTGAGTTAATGCATGCCGGCAGCAGCATTCGTTCCGTGATTTCCTTTTAGCTTGGCGGCGGCATCGTTGTGATAGAAAAAGTCGCCCTTGCGACCAGCTCTGAACTGGCCGCTGCCGCCGGCGGCGCCATTGCCGAGCTGGGCGGCAACGCTGTGGATGCGGCCATCGCTGCAGCGCTGGTCTCCATCAATACGGAACCGGGCGTTTGTTCGCTGGGCTGCGGTGGCTACCTGACCATTTGGCCTGCGGGCGAACGACCGGTCACTCTGGACGGCTATGTCGCTGTGCCGGGCATGGGCGACACGCGGCCTGAAACGGCCAGGCGAGCCGAGAAAATTTATCTTGAATACGGCGGTGGCGTAGAGACCGTCGTCGGCCCGGATTCCATTGGTGTACCGGGCGGTGTTGCCGCCCTCGGCGAAGCGTCACGGCGCTGGGGACGCCTGCCCTGGCGGGAACTATTTGCGCCGGTCATCGAAATCACAGCCCGCGGCTTCCCGCTGCCGGTGGCCTCCTATCATTACCTTGAGTATTCCGGCAGCCCGATTTTCGGCCGCTCGGCCGATGGCTTCCGGGCCCTCCACGACAGCGCCGGTCAATTACGCCAGCCCGGCGAACTGATCAAGGTTCCGCATTTGTCGGCCAGCCTGGCCGCCATCGCCGAGCACGGACCGGAACATTTTTACCGCGGCGAGCTGGGCCAGGCTATGGCTGAGTTCGTCGTCGCCGCCGGCGGACGTTTGAATAGCGCCGATCTGGCCGGCTACCAGGTCATTGAACGGCCCAGCCTGACGGCCGCGCTCGGCGACTGGGAAATAGCCACCAACCCACCGCCTGCCGTCGGCGGCAGCGTGTTAATTGCCATGTTGCAGCTGATGGCGGGCAACGAGCTCGCCAGCTGGAACGATCAAAGCCTGCTGCGACTGATTGACGTGCAGCGCGCGGTACTCGGATTTCGGCGCCGACACCTGGACCTTAGCGAGAATCTGCAGGCGGATGCCGAGCGACTGCTCAAGCAGGCCGGCAATGGCGAGCTGGCGACAATTCTTGAATCGGCCTCGACCTGCCACACGTCGGCGGTCGACGACAGCGGTCTGGCTTGCAGCATTACTATGTCGGCGGGCTATGGCGCGGGAGAAATGCCGCCCGGCACAGGCATCTGGCTGAATAATTGTCTCGGCGAACTTGAACTGAACAAACGCGGCCTGGAACCCGGACCGCCGGGCACTCGCCTGCCGTCGAATATGGCACCCAGTGCTGCCCGAAATACACAGGGCGATGTACTGGCCATCGGCTCGCCGGGCGCCGACCGAATTACCACGGCAATCCTGCAAACACTGGTCAACCATTTACAACTGGGCGTCAGCCTGGACGCGGCGATTCGCCATCCGCGCGCGCATGTCGAGTGGCTCGACGACGACTACCGCGTTGCCTATGAAGCCGGACTCGGTATTGAGGGTCTCGACGTTCCGCAGCGACAGTTTGCCGGCCCGTCGATGTTCTTCGGCGGTGTTGGTGCCGCAAGCTATTCGCAGAGCAAGGGTCTGAGTGCCGCGGCGGATCCGCGGCGCAGCGGCGGAACCTGGACATCGGCTAAATGAAGCCAGCCATGCGTCTGTCACGCCAGGCTAATCCGACCCGCCCTGGGGCGCTGCGGCTGCTGGCCCTGCTGGCCTCGCTGTCCGCGACGCCAGGCGTCGCGCAAACCCTGGTCAACCTGAACGAGGGAACCCAGCTGGCCATTACCGCGGACCATGCCGGCGAATCCATCGGTTTCGACCTGGCCGGGCGTATCTGGCTGGCCAGCATCGCCGATGGTCGTGGTCGACCGCTGACGCTATTGAGCAATCAGGACAGCAGGCCGGCATTGTCGCCGGACGGCAGTCAACTGGCTTTCGAAAGACGCTTCGGCCAGCGCCATCACATCATGCTGATGCAGCTGGCCAGCAATGAAGTTCGCCAGCTCACCTTTGGCGCTTACGATCACCATGCGCCCAGCTGGCACCCGGGCGGGCAACGCTTGCTGATGGCCTCGGATCGCGGCGGCGACTACGGAATCTGGGAGGTTGATCTGGCCACACAGGGATTGCGCCAGCTAAGCTTTTTACCCGGTGACGAGCGCGACCCGGCCTTTAGTCGCAGCGGCCAACGACTGGCATTCATACATACCGACGGCCGGGGCGACCGGCTGATGATCCGCGAGCCGGACGGTAGCCTAAGCATTGCTGCAAGTGGCAACAGCCAGTTGCACGCCCCGGCCTGGAGACCTGACGAGAGCTTGCTGACCTATGTAGCCCGAAACACCGGGCGCAGCGAGCTGCGCATGACTATTCTGTCCAAGCCGCCGGTCAGCAAAGCGCTTACCCGTGGCGAAAATGTATTTCCCGCCGCTGCACAATGGCTGGACAAGAACAACTTCTTGTATGCGGCGGACGGGCGCATCCGGCGTCGCAATTTCGACGCCTTCAAGGCAGCCGATCTGCCCTTCAGTGTTGGTATCGAGATTCCCTTCAATGCGCGCAGTACCCGCAGCAGCAGATTGCCGGATACCTCGGGCAGTCGCGCGGTTGTCGGCATCACCGGCGTAGTGCCGACAGATGATGGCCTGTACCTGTCGGCGCTGGGCAATATCTGGCAACTCGATGCGCGCGGCATCGCCGTGCGTCAGTTCACCAGCGACGCGTCCCTGGATACGGATCTGAGCGGCAATTCGAGCAATTCTTTGCTGGCCCTGAGCAGCGATCGCGGCGGCAGTCTGCAGATCTGGTTACTCGACCCCGACAGCGGCGAGCTCCGCCAGCTAAGCAATGAACCGGGCCCGGCCTTCGCGCCGGCTTTCAATCGGCAGGGTACGACCATCGCCTATTTGACTGCCGACCATCCCGCTGCCGACAGCGCTCAGCTGAAGCTGCTGCGGCTGAGCGACAACAGCCAGCAAACACTGGCCAGGGGCCTGCCTGGCGCAATCGCTCCGAGCTGGCTGAGCGACACAAAAATTACCGTCGCTGTGACCGGTAACGGGCAGCCAGGTATCAGCCCGGCTTTGCTGGCCTTTGATGAGAACAGCGCATTGCCATGGACCCTGCCGCTGCCGTTGCCGGCCGGCAGCCAGGTCAGTGCCGCGCGCTGGTCTGCCGATGGCGCACGACTCGCGGTGCTGTCGAACCAGCAGTTATGGCTGCTCGAGCGAGGTGCCAACGGCTTTGTTGCCGATCCGCGACGACTGGCCAACCAGGCAAATCTGCCGCGATGGAGCCATCAAGACGGGCAGTTGTTGTTCCAGGACGCGCAACATCGACTGCAGCGAATTGACCCTGCTGACGGTCAATCCACCGAGCTGGCCGTGCAGCTGAGTTGGCGACCGCGTGCGCCCGACGTGACCACTGTGGTGCGCGCCGGGCGGGTGTTTGATGGCCTCGGGCCTGGTTATCGCGAGCGGCAGGATATTTTCATCCGGCAGGGCCGGATTGCGTCTATGCAGCCGTGGGGCACTCTGCCGCCTGATGCCGAGTTGATCGACGCCAGTGAATTAACGGTTATACCGGGACTGATTGACAGTTCTGCGCGGCAAAGCTGGCCGACGGGCGCCCGGGCCGGGCGCAGCTGGCTGGCCTGGGGTATTACCAGCGTGCGCGAATGGTCGTCCGGCGGGGCATCCGTGCTGGAGCGCCAGGAGAGTTGGGCCAGCGGCAAACGGCCGGGGCCACGACTGATCAGCGGTCTGGAATTGTGCAGCGCCAATTTGCCCAACAGCGGTCGGCAGCTGGCCCAAGCCTGGCGGCTGGGATTTAACGGTGTCGAAGTCTGCGCGGCTATTCCCGGCGAACAGCTGGCTGAAATAGTCCGCCTGGGCCGTCACCTCGGACTGGGCGTGGCCACGGCAGCACCGTTCCCGGGGCTGCTGCTCGGGGCTGACGAAATAAGCCTGACCGGACGACGCGAAGTCATCGATGCCTACCCGAAGGGTTTTGATCGCTTCGCCTATGGCGATCTGACGGCCCTGGCCGGCGCCGGCGGACTCACGGTGGTATCCAGACTGGCTCCGGCCGGCCTGCCGGAGCTGGCCAGGCGAGAGGATCCCTTGCTATCAAAGCCGGCATTTGCGGCCCTGAATTCACCCGCCGAACGCTATTGGTATGAAGAATCCTGGCGTCGCCAGCGCAGCGCGGCAGGCTCTGACCTGCGCGCTGAACAGCGCACTGCCGGGCAAAGCGCATTTCGGGCCGTGGCGCGCGGCGCTCGCCTGGTAGCCGGCTCCAATGCGCCGACGACGCCACGCGGTCTGGGGCTGCATGCGGAGCTGCGACTATTGACGGAAAGCGGCCTGCAACCCTTTCAGGTACTCAGCATGGCTACCCTTGAGGCCGCCAGGGCACTGGGACTGGAGCAGGAATTAGGCCGTATCAGTGCCGGCAAGCGCGCCGACCTGGTATTGATCCAGGGCGATCCGCTGACCGACATTGCGGCCGCCTCTGCGGTGGTAGCTACGATGGTCGAGGGCCGCTTATATCGTTTCACGACGCTGGTTCCGGGCGTGAATGTTGGAAATTTTTACAACCCGGCCGTGACTTCTACTCCAAACCCCGAGGGTCAGGACCGGTCCGGCGGTTCCGGTAGCCCGCAGACCAAAGGCGCCGAGGACCCCTCTCAGAGCGCCTCTGCGGCGGTATTTTCTCGCGACTGACAGCCTGTTGCACCGCCTAGTTGATGCGTATTCCACGCGCAGAGGCCAGGCTGATGCGTCGAATCTCTTTACAAGCAGGGCAGCTGTCCAGCGAACTCACAAGATCTAGAATTCATAAGCCTCTAATTTTGTTTGCATTTAGTGCGAATGGCACAGCTCTTGCAATACTATGATTGCGCACAAAAAAAGGTCCTTGCAGGCGGTGGCAACGATTCGAAGCCTGAACACAGACATCGAAGCCAGAAGACGCTGAATAAGAAGAACAATACAGAATAAGAAGTACAAAACAGCGACCGGATAACAACAACAACAATCCACCTAGCCTCGCCGCTGAAGCATTGACCGAATTCGCGACAACAACAATAACCCGTATACCCCGCTCTCCCTAGCGGGGTTTTTTTTGCCCGCGATTTTCGCTGTCTGCGCGGGTATGCTCGGCCCGCATGGGCCACGCTAAAGTTTCTGACGCCATTCTGAGCTGCGAAGCCCTGAACATAAGGGTCGGCTCGCGAACACTGGTTGAAGGTCTGCAACTGCAACTAGGGGCCGGTGATTTTCTCGCGGTGCTCGGCCCCAACGGGGTCGGCAAAACACTCACGCTGCATGCGCTGGCCGGCCTGCGTCCGTCGCCGGGGGCAAATCTGCGCCTGGGCGCAGAATCCCTGTTGCAGCTCGACCGACGAAAAGTCGCAGCGCGGCTGGGACTGCTGCTGCAAGAGCATGCCGACGCCTTCCCCACCACGGTCCTGGAAATGGCCCTGCTGGGCCGCCATACGCAACTGGGTTTCTGGCAATGGGAGCGCGCGGCAGACCTGGCAAGCGCACGCAAGGCGCTGGCGCAAATGGACCTGGCGGGGCTGGAACAGCGCATGGCTGCAACGCTGTCGGGCGGCGAACGTCGGCGACTGGCGCTGGCCACACTGCTGGTGCAAGACCCGCAGTTATTCCTGCTCGATGAACCCATGAACCATCTGGACCCCTGGCATCGTTTCACGGTGCTGGAAACCTTTGCTGAGCTGGCAAACCAGGGCCGGGCAATTATCGCCAGCCTGCATGACCCGAGCCTCGCAGCGCGCTATGCCAGTTCTGTGCTGCTGCTGTATGGCGACGGTCGTTGGCAGTGTGGCCCGACTCGAGAGCTGCTTAGCATCGAAAACCTGCAGCAATTGTATGCAACGCCTTTCCGTCGCTTCGTTGCCGGCGACGAAGAAGTATTTCTGCCAGGCCCGCCAACTTGATTGTCCAGGTTGGCAAAGCTACAGTGAATTGATCAGGTGCTCCTGACCGCCAGGTCAGGATAACGGGAAGCCGGTGCAGGAAGTCTTTCATAGCTTCCGATTCCGGCGCTGCCCCCGCAACGGTAATCGAGTGATTGTCGATTCAGCGGACCCTGCAGGGTCCGCAGCCACTGCGCAATATGCGTGGGAAGGCGAATCAACAAAGCGCTGACAAGCGTCTGCTCGTAAGCCCGGAGACCGGCCTGATCGTTGGGATGAGGGTGCGGCGGGCACCTGGTCAGGCTTATATGGCTTAACCAGTACCACCCCCCTCTGGATAAATAGATCGGCCAAACCACGCGGGGAGCGTGGCTGAGGGGACAATGAAATCTTGCCAAACCCTGGTCGCGACTCTTGTCGCCGGCCTGTTCTGTCTGCCTGCCTTTGCTGATAGCGATGAGCTCGAAAACATCATTAGCAAAGCCAGTCGCACGCCAATCGCCCGCGCTCGAGTAGGCAGTTCGGTCTCTGTCATCAGCCGCAGCGCCATCGAGCAACGCCAGAGCCTGCTGATCTCCGATTTGCTGCAGGACCTGCCGTCTATCAATGTAAGTCGTGCGGGTGGACCCGGACAACAGACTCAGTTGCGCATTCGTGGCACTGAAGCCAATCAGCTGCTGGTGATGATCGACGGCGTCGAAGTCAATGACCCTGCCGTTGGTGACGAATTCAGCTTCGAACAACTCAGCGCCTGGGATATCGAGAAAATCGAGGTGGTGCGCGGACCGCAAAGCGCGCTATGGGGCAGCGATGCTGTCGCAGGCGTGGTCAATGTGACGACTCGACGCGCCAGCCAGGGCCTGCAAGGCAGCCTGCAGGCAGAAGGTGGCAGCTTTTCCAGTAGCAATTTGGCCGCCCGGCTAGGCGCCGCTTCGGAGCAGTTTTCGATCAATCTCAACGCCTCACGCTATGACACCAATGGCATCAACGGTTCAGCAGTGGTGGACGAGAATGACGGATTCACAGGCACGCGTGAAGACGGCTATAGCAATAACACCACCAGCCTGAATACCGAGTTTCGCGCCAGCGAGAATTTGCGTTTCGCCCTGATTGGTCGGTATACCGACTCGTCGAGTAATTTTGACGCCATCGGTGCTGAAGGCTTGCCGGTTGACGCCAACAATCGTTCGGATGTTCAACTCGGCCTGTTGCGGGGCAGCCTTAAGTTGTCTCTTCTGGAACAACGTTGGCAACATTTATTGTCAGCCGCTCACTCGGATTCCCAGCGCGAGAACCTGGCGGACGGCGCAACCACTGACACCAGCAACGGCAGCAAGACAGCCCTTAGCTACCAGACCAGCTACGATTTTGATTCCAGGCCGGGCAATTTACGCGGCATATTAGCCGTGGACTACGAGCAGGAAGAGTTTCAGCAACGCTTTTTGTCCTTCGACGGTGCCGACCAGAGTCAATCGCGCGACACGCTTGGCTATGTTGCAGAAATTCTTGCGCAACCCACGCAGGCCAGCGATATCTCGATCAGTGTTCGCTATGACGACTACAGCGACATCAAGAACAAGACGACCTATCGACTGAGCGGCGCCTATCGGCTGACAGCGGAGACACGCTTGCATGCCAGTCTCGGCAGCGGACTAAAACAGCCAAGCTTTACCGAGCTATTCGGGTTTTTTCCCGACAGCTTTATCGGCAACCCCGAGCTCAAGCCGGAGGAATCGCTGGGCTGGGACATCGGCCTGGAACAGGACTTCTGGGATCAGCGCCTGGTGGCAGACCTGACTTTCTTCTCCATGACCCTGGACGATGAAATTCAGACGGTTTTCACACCGAGTTTTGATGCAACGGTGATCAACGCCGACGGCACCAGCCGGCGTCAGGGCGTGGAATTCGCTCTGCGTGCCCGCGTAGCCGAGGGACTACAGGCCACGGCCAGCTACACCTACACCGATACCAAGGAGCCGGATGCGTCGTCGCAAGCAGGCAAACGCCGCGAAGTGCGGCGGCCAAAGCATATGGCCGCCATCAATCTGAACTATGCATTCCTGGACCAGCGGGCAAACGTGAACCTGAATCTCTCGTATACCGGCGAGCAGGACGATGACAGCTTTCCACCGCCGTTTTTTAGCCGCGAGACCGTGGCCCTGGATGCTTACACGCTGGTCAATGTCAGCGCCCGATTTCAACTGACATCGGGCGTAAAGCTGTTCGCAAGAGTCGAAAACCTGTTCGACACGGAATATCAGAATGTGATCGGCTATCGCACCCCCGGCGTTGCCGCCTATGCCGGTGTTCAGGTAGACCTCGGGACACGGCCCTAAACGGAGCCAGGTTGCTCGAAGTGAGACTCAGCCTGCTGGCCGGGCGGTTTTTCGCCCGCTTGCTGATGACTGGCCGCCGGCAAGACCTGCGATTTCTTGGCGTCTCTCGTCCGCCAGCAGTATTCTTCATACTGCATCCTGAAGCGGGCTTACCCAAGCTGGGAATCTATGCGGCCCGAAACTTCGAAGTTAATGCACACAGAGCTCAGCTGCAGCTGAGCAATTCGGGCCCGGACCCGATCTAGACAGGACTATCCATGGGTAATCGACTCACCAAAATTTATACGCGTACCGGTGACCAGGGCAGCACCGGGCTTGGCGACGGGCAAAGGGTGCGCAAGGACGCGGCACGGGTTGAAGCCTATGGCAGCGTAGATGAGCTTAATTCAGCCATTGGCGTGCTGATTGCCACCGGTGGCCTTGGCGATCAGCGCTCAGCGCAATTCACCATCATTCAGCATCGCCTGTTCGACCTCGGTGGCGAATTGAGTATGCCCGGCCATCAATTTATTGACGCTCAGGCCGTAACCGATCTGGAAGTTTTACTGGACCAGGTTAATGCGGACCTGCCGGCGCTGAAAGACTTTGTGCTACCAGGTGGCAACCCGGCCGCAGCAGCCTGCCACATGGCCCGCGCCATTTGTCGCCGCGCTGAGCGGCGCAGCTGGACACTGTCTGCTAGCGAGGAAGTCAATGAACATGCGCTCAAGTATCTGAATCGCCTGTCAGATCTTTTGTTCGTCGTCGCACGCGCGGTTAATCGCGATGCGGGTCACCCGGAAACGCTCTGGCAAAAATCCGAGCGCGCCGACTAATCAGACCGCGCCTGCGCCATAAAGCCACATAGCTGCCTGGCGCCATCCAGCAACCTCAGGCCGGGACGGCTTAGCAGGTCCGCATCAACGATGTAGATACGGCCGTCACGCACGGCCGGCACCACTGTCCATTTGCGCCAGAAATCCAGTTCCGGCTGACTTCCGGCCAGCGGCGCACTGGCAAAGATTACCGCTGGCGCCGACTCAATCACGGCCTCGAGCGCCACGGCCGGCACGGCGTCGGGCAAATCGGCAAACAGATTGCGGCCGCCGCAAAGCTCCAGCACCTGGCCAATAACATGCAAACGACTAACGGTGAGCAAGGGCTGCGCAGAGACCTGGTAGAAGACCGGTAGCGGCGCGGAACCGGCATGACGCTGCCGTAATTCCTCAAGGCCTTGTCGATAATCGGCAGCTGCGCGCGCAGCAATCCGACTACTGCCTGCCAACTCGCCAATGGTTTCCAGTTGCCGGGCGATGCCGTCCAGGTTGCGAGGCTCCAGCGATACAACCCGATAACCCAGCTTGCGTAGACGTTCCACCATGGCCGCGGGGTTGCCGGAGCCCCAGCTCAGTATCAGGTCAGGCGCCAGGGCTGCTACTGCTTCATAGTCAACCCGAAAAGCATCGCCGACTATCGGCAGACTGCGAACCGCAGGCGGGTAATCTGTGAAGGCCGACACGCCGACCAGCCGTTCACCTGCACCGGCTGCAAACACCAGCTCGGCGAGGTGCGGGGCCAGGGTAATAATGCGTTCGGCCGGAGCAGCCGTCGTCTTGCTTGGCGGGGGCGTCTCGCAAGCTACCAACAATAGCGCGCCGGCAAGCCAGGCTATGGCCAGCCTCATGCCGACCAACTCACATCACCAGGTCATAGAGCGTCAAAACGGCGATCACCGGGCACCAGATGAGCCACAAGGTTCGCACAACCAGGTCCAGAGCCGCCCGGATGCGGGCAGCGGGCTTTACTTCGCAACTTTCTGTCGCGCGTCCCGTCGCGCCGGCGCCGGCGCAGCCCACAACATCATTGTTGATATCGAAAAAGCGCGGCGCGCAGTTCACGTAGTAACCACGCCAATCGGCGATGGCCTCTTCGAAACTACCCGCCAGTGCATACCCAATAGCCAGCAAGCGCGCGGGAATCCAGGCCAGCAGGCCGTGCAAGCTGCGCACAGCAGCGGCAATAGCTCCCCAGAGGACGTCATCGTCAGAATAACGAAAAGCCACGCGCCGGCGCATCAGATCCGAGACCCGGAACAGCCAGGCGCCGGCGGGGCCCAGCAGGATGAACCAGAAAACCACGCCAAATACCCGGTTGTTAGCCTGAACGTAGATAGCCCGCTCTACCTGTCGCAACTGCTCTGCGAGATCTTCGGACGCATCGGTTTCAATGAGCTCCTTGGCGAGTCGTTGCATTTGCTCGCGCTCGCCGGCCTCCACCGCAGCCGCATATTCGTCTGCCTCTTCCTTGAGGTCTCGCGGACCCAGAGAAAATAGTAGAACCAGCACAGCGAAAGCAAAATAAGGAATTTGCAGTAAGGCGTCTTCCAGCAACCAGGCTACGGCAGCGACGGGCAGGGTCAGGACAACAGCGAACAGCACGACACCGACCAAGGTCAATCTGACCGGAATTTTCGACAATGGCGCGAATGCGCTATCGAACAAAGGATCCAGCCAGCGAAATTCACGCAAGTGAAACTGGTGCGTCAACAGGCGCTCTATAGCCAGTCCCAGCAATAAGGCAAACAGGTTCATCCAGGCTCCAGTTGTTTCAAGCGTTGCGCCAGTTCTGTCCAGTCAAAAGCCGGCCCGGGATCAGTCTTGCGGCCAGGGGCGATGTCACTATGCGCAACAACAGGCGCCTGACGCAAAGAACTCAGGCCCTGCCTGAGGGCATGGATAACTTGCGCGAGCTGCCGATATTGGGCGCGCTCATAGGGCTGGTCGTCAAGGCCTTCGAGTTCAATACCGATGGAAAAATCATTACAGCATTCGCGGCCTGCAAACACAGATGGGCCCGCATGCCACGCGCGCAGATTCAATGGCACATATTGGACCAGTTCAGCGTCGCGTCGGATCAACAGATGACTGGACACTTCGAGGCCGCAAATCGCCTGAAAGTAAGGATGCTCATCAGGATCAAGGCAATTGGTAAACAGGCGATCAATCCACGGACCACCGAAATCGCCTGGCGGCAGGGAAATACCGTGAATCACGATGAGTTCAGGCTGGCAGCCGACGGGACGCGCGTCGCAGTTGGGCGACGGCACCAGGCGGGCGCCTTCCAGCAGTCCAGAGGACAGGTCTACGGCTAGCATTGCTGATTTACGCACGGCGGGTTTGCCCGGCAGACTAGCATCACCAGGCAAACCAGCAAAAATTGCCTGTCAGCCGCGCCGCAACACAGACCTGGGTGATAATTACCCGCATGAGAGTGTCACGCATTTATCATCCGCCACCGATCCGCACTGGCGAGCAACTGGAACTCGGCAGCGAAGCGGCAGCGCATGTGCAGCGCGTCCTGCGTCTCGGTCCGGGCGACAGCCTGCAGCTGTTCGACGGCGTCGGCAATGAGTTCGCCGCAAACATCGCGTCACTCACGCGGGGTCGCTGCCAGGTCGTGGTCGCCGAGCCGGTGCCTGCCGTTGCAGAGTCGCAGCTCAAGACCCTGCTGCTGCAAGGCATTTGCCGCGGCCAGCGTATGGACCTGGTGATACAGAAAGCCACCGAACTTGGCGTGCATCGCATTCTGCCAGTGCGCTGCGAGCGCAGCGTTGTGCGTTTAAGCGACGAACGCGGCGAACGTCGTCGGCAACACTGGCAGGCAATAGCCGTAGCCGCAGCGGAACAGTGCGGACGCGCACAACTACCGCGTATCGAGGCGCCTTGTTCGCTGACCCAGGCGCTGGCGCAACTGCCCGGCGCCGGCCTGCGAATCCTGCTGTCACCGGAGGCCGACAAGGGGCTGGGAAAACTGCCGCCAGGCGATGCAGTAGCGTTGCTGGTCGGGCCGGAAGGCGGACTGACGCCGGCTGAACAGGCCGAGGCACTCGGCGCTGGATTTGCCAGCTTTGCCATGGGTCCGCGCGTACTACGCACGGAGACCGCTGCCTTGACGGCACTCGCGATCGTGCAATTCCTGCATGGCGATCTGGCCAGCACCTGACGCGTCAGGCGGGTAAATCGCCCGCAACCATAGCCTCGCTAATCAATGCTTCCATACGTTCCAGGTCAGGAATCAACGGATACTCATTGATCATGCGAATCTGACAGATAACCGGGCCGTTCTCAGGCCAGGCATGACGGGTGTCCGGCTCCATGACGTCGCGATTAACCTTGACCAGTTGCGGGAAACCCTCCGTCAGCACAGCAAAGGCCTGTTCGCTCAACTGATCGGTCAGCGCGTTGAACACCGCCAGTCGCGTACGCCCGCCTGTTTCCGTAAACGGCAAACCCGCCAGGTCTTCAAAACTGATCACCGGGATTTCGACGTCATTCCACATCAGGCTGCCGCGCAGCCAGCTTGGGCCGCGGTCAGTCTGCGTGCACAGCGCATACCGAACGACTTCGGCAACGCAAACTCGCGGCACAATCAGGCGATGCTGATGCAACGGCACCAGCAAGCTATACAGTTCCTCGGCCTGGCTGCCTGCCTGTCTGTTCATTCGGCGGGTATCTTCAACAAGTGGTTCACGGCATCCATGAGCTCTTGCTCCTGGTAGGGCTTGCCGAGGTAATCATTGACACCCAGCTCTATGGCGCGCGCCCGATGCTTGTCGCTCACACGCGAGGTAATCATGATGATCGGTACTGCCTCAGAATCCGGGTTATTGCGCACATGGGCCGCAAACTCATAGCCGTCCATCCTGGGCATTTCTACATCCAGCAAAATGATGTCGGGGATATGCTCCTGCAGCACGCCTACCGCTTCTACGCCGTCTTTGGCGGTCAACACGCGAAAATCATTGCGGTCGAGAAGTCGCTGAGTCACCCGCCGCATAGTGATGGAATCGTCGACCACCAGCGCAACAGGGCGATCCGGTACAACTTCAACGGGCACCGCAACGGGTTCGACGGCCGGACGTGTCGAACGTACCAGCGCACCGACATCCAGAATTACCACCACCCGACCATCGCCGAGAATAGTGGCGCCGGAAATTCCGCGAATACTGGAGAGCTGGTCGCCGACGGGCTTTACCACGATCTCCCGGCTATCCAGCATTTCATCAGTGATCAATGCGGTAGAGTTTTCGCCGGCGCGTACCAGGATGATGGAAATACGCTCTTCATCTTCGGACAACCTTGCCGGGCCCACGCCCAGGTATTGTCCAAGATGTCGGAAGGTGTAACGCTGACCCGCATATTCCACTGCCGGATCTTCCTTGGCCATGTAATTGGCGTAGTCCTCGCGACTGATGCGAATAATTCCCTCAACGGTGGGCAGCGGCAGCGCATAAAGCTCCTGGCCGGTACGCACGATCAAAGCCTGCGTAACCGCCAGGGTAAACGGCAGGCGCACGGTAAAGTGCGTGCCCTGGCCGACTTCGGAGTCGATGCGCAGGATTCCGCCGAGCTTGGTGATCTCACTGGCCACCACATCCATGCCGATGCCACGGCCGGCCGACTGGGTCAGTCGTTCAGCCGTCGAGAAACCCGGTCGCAGAATTAACTGCATGACTTCTTCATCCGTCAGCTCGGATTCAGCGTCGAGCAGATCCTGCTCCAGTGCTTTCTGACGAATCAGTGCAACGTCCAGGCCGCGGCCATCGTCCTCAACCTCGATCAACACCTCTGCGCCTTCCCGGCGCAGCGTAATCACGACGTTGCCGGCTGCCGGCTTGCCGACCGCCTCGCGCTGCGCCGGCGTCTCAATGCCATGAATCACGGCGTTACGCAGCATGTGTTCGAACGGCGGCAGCATCTTTTCCAGCACCTGCCGATCCAGTTCACCGCCGCCACGTAAAGACAGCTCGGCCTGTTTGCCATGTTCGCTGGCTGTCTGCCGGACCAGGCGGGCCAGGCGCGTTGCATGACCCTGGAAAGGCACCATGCGCGTGCGCATCAGCCCGTCCTGAAGTTCCGCGGCAGTGCGCGATTGCTGAATCAGCAAGGCCTCCGTATCGCCGGTGAGGTTCTGCAGCAGATCTTTGAGGCTGCTAACGTCACTGGCCGTTTCAGCCAGGGCCCTGGAAAGTTGCTGAATACGCGAATAGCGATCCAGCTCCAGCGGATCAAACTCTTCATTGGCGGCCAACTCGGCCTGGTGGCGATAAAGAATTTGCGCCTCGGTGGCCAACTCAAGACTGCGCAGCTGATCGCGCAAACGTACTACCGTCTGGCCCAGTTCTTCCAGGTTGAACTGGATCTGGCTCATTTGCTGCGACAAGCGCGAATGAAAAATGCTGATCTCGCCAGCATTGTTCAGCAGCTGCTCTAGCATCTCCGGGTCGACGCGGGCGGATTGCCGGCGTTCTGCCACTGCGGCTTCGCGACTCGGCGGGACAATCAGTTGTTCCAGATCCTTCGGCTGTTCCGGTCGTGCCGGGGCCTCCAGGTCGCGCGCCAGCCTGCCGATCTCATCCAGCAGTGGCATGGCCGGAATACTCTCGGCGGGTTCAGGAATCTGCTCGGGTGCCTGCTCCGTCACTTGCTCGTCGTCTGCCGCGGACGGCTCGGCAACGGCCTCCGCTTCAGCTGGCGTCGCTGCCTCTGCGGCGGAGCTCTCTGCGGGCACTTCCACGTCGACGGCTTCGCCAGCCAGGGCAGCCGACAGGCGTGCCAGCAAGGCTTGTGGACGCTCCGGCTGTGTGCCTACGGCAACCTGATCGCGCATGCTGTGCAGGCTGTCCACCGCAGCCTGCAGCAAGGCCGAATTGCCATCGGTCAACTGCAGTCGACCACTATCGATGCCGACCATTAAAGCCTCAAGATCGTGGCTAAGATCGCCCATCTGGCCCAGACCGGCCATCCGCGCACCGCCTTTCAGGGTATGCAGATAACGTTGCATTTCTTCCAGAATGGCAGCGGGTGAGGCACCCTCGGAAAGCCGTGCCAGCGCGGCATCACAGGCTTCCAGGATTTCGGCCGCTTCCTCGGCAAAGATGCCGGCGATCTCAGGATCGAAGTCCAGCTGTACCGACGTTGCGACATCCTCAACAATCGCGCTGCTTGCCATGTCGCCAAGTTCGACGCCGGCCGCAGACTCTTCTTCATCCGGCTGTTCGGCACGCGCGGCAGCCTGCGCTTCCACCCGTTCATCCAGCGCCCGCAGTCGGTCAGCAAGCTCGGCCGCGAGCGGCGAGCCCGTTTCGTTATCCGCGTAACTGGCGACAATATCCCGCAAGGCCAGCACCGAGTCGCGGACAGCATCAACCACCGGCAGATCCACGGCGACATCATGATCGTAAGCGTGCCGAATCAAGGTATTCAGAGGTTCAGTGAGTTCGGCGGCCAACTCTGCCTTGGCCATGGTCACGCTGCCATGCAAGGTGTGGCAAGCACGGTAAAGCGTTTCAGGCACGGCAAAGGGCGGTGTGCCCTCTTCGGTCTCTGCCAGGAATTCCTCGATGGTGTCGAGATGACCGCCCACTTCCTTGGACAATATTTCCAGCAACACCGGATCAATGACGGCTTCGTCGCTGCTCTCCGCCAGTTCAGCCTCAGCAGCAAGCGGCTGCTCGGCGGCAGCCTCCTCGGGCATCGGCAAGTCAACTCCGCCGACATCAAAATCAACGGCTTCCAGCTGGACGGTGCCGCTGCCCTCGACTTCCGGCGCTGCGGGTTGTGCCGCCACGGAAAGATTCGGCGCACGACCTTCTATCAGCGCGCTGACGCGCTCCATAATCTCGGCGATATTGGTGACGGGCGGCGTACCAATCTCAAGCTGCTCGAGCAATTCCGGCAGCGCATCGACGGCCTCTGCTGTCAGCGATACCAGCTCACCGGTTGCTTCCTGAGTCTTGTTAATAACGCGATTGAGCAGATTCTCCAATTTCCAGGAAAACTCGCCGATCAGCATCGCGCCGACCATACGACCGCTGCCCTTCAGGGTATGGAAGGAACGACGCAATGAGCTAAGTGCTTGATCATTGTCCGGATTGTCGCGCCAGGCCGGAAAATTGGTCTGGATCGAGGTAATCTCTTCGCCGGCTTCCTCGATAAACAGCTCGATGATTTCCGGGTCCGCTTGTTCCTCGCCGCCCGTCAGCACGCCCGGAACCATAGCCAGCGCGCGCGGATCCAATGCTTCCACGGTAGCCGAAGGTTCGTCGAGCGTAAGCGTAGCCGCCAAACCACTTTCGCTCGGCTCCGACTCTGCCATTGGCGCTGCCACTGGTGTCAAATCACGCAGGGCTGTCAGGCAACGCTGAGCGTTCTCGAGCATGTAAACCGGCTCACGCCGGCCGGCTTCCAGGGTCTCGAGGTAATAATCCAGACTGACAATAGCGTCGGCGAGCAGATCAAGGCGCTGGCGATCTGCGGGCGAATAGCCCTGCTGCACAATCTCGCTGATTGCTGCACCGATGCCGTCGACAATATCGACTGCTTCGGTCTTGCTAAGGATTAGCAGGCCTGCAGTAATCCCGCGCAGCTGACCCGGGACCGCATCCAGCAAGCCGGCCTCACCCGGGCGCTCCAGCACCTGGCTTACGGCATCCTGTATCCGCGCCAGATTAACCACACATTCGCGCATCACCGCTCGCGACACTTCGGCGTAGTCAACATCTTCACCTGAGGATGAGGCCGCGGCGGCGTCTTCCTCGTCAGGCGCAATCAGCCCAAATAACTGCTCGCTCAGGGCGCTTTCTACTTCCAGCAGTGACGCCGCCATATTGACCAGGCGGGATTCGTCGGCATCGCTCTCACCGCCGGCTATGCTCGCCAGTTCCTCGCGACGCTGCTGCACGGTTTCGCGCAATTCACCCAGGCCAAGCACGCCAAGCGTGTCGCCAATCTTCTTGAGCAGCTCTACCTGGGGCAGCAATTCTTCGGCATGCTCCATGCCGGTGCGCACGTAGATATCGAGCACATCCTTAACCCGGCCGAGGTCTTCGCGAATGGCCTCGGCGACGGTTTCCATCAGCTTGGCGCTGGGCGCAGCCAGGCTTTCGCGTACCGCTTCTACCTGCGAATCGCCGGGCACCAGTTCAGACAGCTGGAATGCTTCACGAATCGCGGTGACCCTGGGTCCGGCATCACTCACCCGAGCAATGTAATAGAGCAAATTATTGATCAGCTCGCGCGGCGGCTGGGCGGCGTAACGCTTTTCGCCAACACTGATCAAGCGCTTCATTTCGCGATCGACCTGGCCCATCAGGCGCTTCAGCGATACGCTGGTTTCAAGACTGCCGCTAACCAGGGCCTCGGTAATGGCGGTAGCCACCCACCAGAGGCGATGCACCTCTGCGTCGCTCGCGGCTGCCTCGAGCCGACCCGCAATTTCTCCGAGGGTGACCAGATTGCGCTCCAGGTCACCACCCTTGATCCAGCCGAGCAGCGCCAGCTGAAAACGGGGCCGCAGCTTAACGGCCAGCGCCTGCAAGTCCTCGCCACTGGGCTGCAGCGCCGGAAGCTCGTTGGCCGCGTCTTCAACCGGGGTAAAAACATTGAGCAACAGGAGCGTGCTCTCGGACAACAGTGGCTTGCCGCGCGCTGCGCGCAGATCGTTCAACAATGGCAACAAGACCAGCGGAATATCACGGCCACCATTGAGAATTCTTTCTACATAGGCCGGCAACTGAACGGCCGCACGGCTCAGCGCATCGATCGCCTCGTCGCTGCCATCTTTACCGCGCGAGCGCCCAAGATGGCGGCAGGTCTGCTCCATTTCCTCGGCCAGCAGGCTTGCGCCGTAGGTTTCCGTCAGTCGCAACACACCCCCGGCCGTATGCAGCAAGCTTACGCAACGATCAAGAATATTCGGACCGCCCTCGCCCTCGGCAAATTGCTCCAGGGCCAGCCGCGCATCCTGCAGGGTAATCGCCAGCTCGTCGCCGACGATCTGCAACGATTCAGGGATAACTCGGTTAAGTACGACCACAGCTCAGCTCGCGGCTATTGGCTCAGGCCGTACGCTGGTCGACGTAAGCGACCGCGCCAGCGTCGTCAGCCTGAAGATCCTCGGCGGCATCACTGCTAGCGGGTAGCTCTGCGGCAGTGGAATACTCCGGTTCTTCTGCAAGCTGTTGCGCCGGGTCAGGCAAGCGAAAACCAGCAACGGATTCACGCAGTTGCGCGGCCAGAGCAGCCAGTTTGCTAATCGAATTCGTGGTCTCGCTGGTGCTGGCAGCGGTCTGTGTATTAATTTTCTGCAGGGCGCTCATATTCTGGGTTACGCCTTCGGCAGCACCGGCCTGATCGCGTGCGGAGTCTGAAATATTCTGCACCAGCGAGGCAATCTGGTTAGATACCTGCTCGATCTCGGTCAAAGCCGCGCCCGCATTTTCTGCCAGCAGTGCGCCGCCAACCACGTCGGTGGTGCTGCGCTCCATGGACACCACCGCTTCATTAGTGTCCGCCTGAATGGTTCGCACCAGCACTTCAATCTGCTTGGTCGCGTTGGTAGAGCGTTCCGCCAGGCGCTGGACTTCATCGGCGACCACCGCGAAACCGCGACCCGCCTCGCCGGCCATGGAGGCCTGTATAGAAGCATTCAGCGCGAGAATATTGGTCTGGTCCGCGATGTCGTTGATAAGCTCAACAATATTGCCGATTTCCTGGGAGCTCTCACCCAGACGCTTGATTCGCTTGGAGGTATCCTGAATCGTTTCGCGGATTGTGTTCATGCCCTCGATGGTGCGCCGTACTGCCGCGCCACCCTTGTGCGCCACATCCACTGAATGACGAGCCACGTCCGAGGATCGTTCCGCGTTGCCCGACACCTGCTCAATGGTAGCGGCCATGCTGCCAATAGCCTCGGAGGCCAGCTTGATTTGCTTCGACTGTGAAGCACTGGCTCCAGCCAATTGCTGAGCCGTCACATCGGTTTGCTTGGCAGCGCCATCAACCAGGATGGCGCTCTCGTTGACCGTCGTCACCAGGTCGCGCAGGGCTTCAATGGCAAAGTTAATTGAATCAGCAATATTGCCGGTAATGTCTTCAGTAACCGTGGCTTTGGCCGTCAAATCACCATCGGCGAGGCTGCTGATCTCATCCAGCAGGCGCATGATCGCCGCCTGATTGCGCTCCGTTTGCTCAGCCTGCAATGCAGCGGTACGACGCAAGCCGGCAGAACGCATATACAGGACAGACAGGGCCAGAAATAGCGCCAGTGCCAGACCGGTTAACAGCAGGGGCAATTGAGCCATCAGAACCTGATCGCCCGCAGCACCGCTGCTGATTCCACCGGCCGCCGGGGTCAGCTTGGCGGCGAGCACCTCCAGCTGACTGCGCGCCCGGCTTGCCGCCAACAGCTGATCAGCCGACGCCATCACGTCGCGAATCGTTTCGGCCATCGCATCAGCAGTGCGTCCAACGGAAGCCAGTGCATCAACGGCGCCCGGCTCTTCCACCGCGCGCAGGCCCAGTTCCGGATCACCGGACTTGAAGCCACGCAGTACCTGGCCGAGGCCCATTTCTGCATCCAGCAACGGCTGGCTAAGCGAATTCGGATCGCCACCGAGCACCAGGCTACGCACATCCCGGCGCATCCCGTCGCCAAGCTGACGCAAACGTTCCAGCTGGGCCGCCACGGCCGGCTGGCTCTGCAGTGTGATAGCGCTCTCCAGGGTATAGACCCGATCCGTCAGCTCGCTGGACAGTGTCTCCAGGTCATCAGCCGCCCGACGCAGCCGGACTAATGACTCCTGATTGTCCTGCACCGTGGCCAATGCGCCAGCTATTTGCTCCAGGTTTTTTTTCTGCGCGGGATTACTGCGTATGGCCGACTGCACATCGCGCTGTCCCTGGCCAAGCTGTTCAAAGGCTTCGGCGCTGCCAGACAAGGCCAGGCGCGCCTGGGCCACGGCCGCCTGAGCCTTACCCAGATCGTTGCCTGCCGCTGGCATGGCACCACCGGAACCCTGACCAGCGAACAGCAAGTACAGCGAGCCGCAAAGTGCCAGCAAGGTAATAACACCGAGTAACGGCATTAATGCTGAACCACCAGATTTTCTTGTCATTTGCCTGACCCCACCCTGATACCGGCCGCCGGGTGACAGATCCCACCGCGGCCTGTTTGCCTGATTGTCGGCAATCGCTGCCGACTTATTCCGCAGCTGCGCGACGAAACTCGTCCGCAGAGACCAGATTCCGAGTACGGAATACCGGCCAGCGTTCTGCGCCGCGCTCAAAACTGCCTTCTAAAAAACGCTCACAACGAATCATCGTGTCGGGTTGCTCACCCTGGTGTTCACCCTCGAGGAAACGTCGGAAGCCAAATACTTCATCCACCAGCAATCCCACCGGCAAATCATTGCTATTCAAAACCAGCACACGGCTACTGCGGCCACTCGCCCCTGAACCTGCACCCAGGAAGGCGCGTAAGTCGACCACCGGCAGCAAGTGACCGCGCACATTGGCGAGGCCACGTATCCAGGTCTTGGCGCCCGGCACCCGGGTCACCGTGGACGGCACCATCAGCACTTCGCGAACCTCATCACGACCGACGATGAAGCGCTCGGCGCCCAGCCGAAAACCAATGCCAACCCATTCCTGAACATCAACGTCGGCGCCAAGCTCGCCTGCCAGGGCCGCTTTGCTGCGTCTTTCCATTTCCACGAGCAGATCAAAGGGATGCTCGTGTAGCGCGCGCAATGCTGTTCCGGAGGTCGCTTCCATCAGGCGACGCGGGCCCTCACCGCATCCAGCAATTCGGTATCAGCGACAGGTTTCATCAAATAGTCCACCGCGCCCTGACGCAGACCCCAGGCCTTGTCACTTTCCTGATCTTTGGAAGTCACCATGACCACAGGTATTTCTGCCGTTAACGGATTCTTGGCCAACTGCCGGGTGGCCTGGAAACCGTTCATGCCAGGCATCACCACGTCCATCAGGATCACATCGGGACGACTTTGTTCGGCAATGCTGATTGCCTCTTCGCCATCGTTGGCGACGATTGTCTCAAAGCCATTCTTTTCTAATAGCCTTGCGATCACATGCTGCTCGGTAGGCGAGTCGTCAACGATTAGTACCAGCGCCATGGCCTGTGCCTCGCGGTTAACTAGAAACCTGGGTCGCGATCGCGCCCAGTAACTCATCTTTGGTGAAGGGCTTGGTCAGATATTGCTCTGAACCAACAATTCTTCCGCGCGCGCGATCAAACAGGCCGTCCTTGCTGGACAGCATAATCACCGGCGTATTTCGGAATACTTTGTTGTGCTTGATCAACGAGCAGGTCTGATAGCCGTCCAGTCGCGGCATCATGATGTCGACGAAAATTACGTCAGGGTGATGGTCGGCAATCTTTGCCAGCGCATCAAAACCGTCCACAGCGGTGTACACAGTGCAACCTTCCTTGGACAGCAGGGTCTCAGCCGTGCGGCGTATGGTCTTGCTGTCGTCGATTACCAGCACCTTCAGGCCATCGAGGCTCTGGGTGGCTCCGTTATTCACTGCTACCTCCTGGATCGGCGACATAAGCTACCTTTTAACATAAGGTTATAAGGACATCTACGGTGCGCCGACATAAGCACGACTCACCCACAGAGCTCGAATTCAGGGGCAATAGAGCTGGTCTGAACCTCGCACAACAACAACAGGCCGCATCATCATTGCGCAGCCTGCGCGAGCCGCAGGTCCCCATCAGACTGGCTCGCGAACACAACCGATCCAGCATACCGCGCCAAAGGTGATATTTCAGCAGCGCTGCGCCAGAATTGGGATCTCTTTCACTCTGCCGTCGCTCGCCGGCGTTTTCGGAGAACCCGATGAGTCGAATTCGTCTCGGGATCGTGATGGACCCTATTGGCCACATCACCCCCGCCAAGGACAGCAGCCTGGCCATGCTGCTGGAAGCCAGCGCTCGTGGTTATGAACTGCATTATTTCGAGCAGGCAGACTTGCGCCTTGAAAATGGTGTTGCCACCGGGACTTCCCGACGTCTGAGCGTACGCGATGACCCGGCCGACTGGTTCGAGCTGGAAGCCGGGCAGGAAATCCAGCTGGGTGAACTGGACGTAATCCTGATGCGCAAGGACCCGCCCTTCGACACGGAGTTCATCTACACGACTTATATACTGGAGCGCGCCGAACTGGCCGGGACGCTGATCGTCAACCGACCCGCCGCGCTCCGGGATATCAACGAAAAGGTCTTCACTGCCTGGTTCCCGCAATGCTGCCCGGACACCGTCATCACCCGCTCCATGGATGACATGCGCAGCTTTCTGAAGGCCCAGGAACATATCGTCGTAAAGCCCTTGCATAGCATGGGTGGGCGATCGATTTTCGTAGTGCGGCTGGGCGACAACAACGCCAATGTCGTCTTCGAGACCCTCACCGGCGAAAATACCAAGTTCGCCATTGCGCAACGCTACGTCCCCGAAATCAGCGCAGGTGACAAACGCATCTTGCTGGTCGATGGTGAAATCGCTGCGGCGCACTCGCTGGCCCGGGTACCGCCGCCGGACGACAATCGCGGCAACCTGGTGATGGGCGCGATGCCCGAGGTGCGACCGCTATCAGAGCGTGACCAATGGATTTGCGCTGAAGTCGGGCCGGTATTGAAACAACACGGCGTGATGTTTGCCGGCCTGGACGTGATCGGTGACTATCTCACCGAAATCAACGTCACCAGCCCGACCGGCATTCGCGAACTGGCGAAACTGGCCAAGGAAGACGTGGCCGCCAGACTGATGGATAGCATTGAAAGCCATTTGCAGCAGTGATCAGGCAGGATCTGTGACGCAGTGCCGCGTTGCCGTTCCCGCCAGCGTATAATCAAGGTGTGCCTACGACGGAACGGGAGCGCAGCCAAGCGCTAGCGCCTATGGGCCTGAAAAGTTCACCAACAGCCGAGCGCCATGCGCTGCCACGACCGCCCCTGGAATGGACGGAGAAGGCAGCTCGGGATCGACTTTCTTCGACGATATTTATTGCCGCCCTGTTTCATGGCGTCGTAATCCTGGGCGTGACGTTCAGCAACGGAGAGTTGCCGGACTTTTCCACCGCGACCTCCCTGGACGTGGTGCTGGTAACCAGCGAATCCGATAGTCAGCAAGCCAGCGAAGATGCCCGACTGCTGGCCCAGCAATCGATGCAGGGGTCAGGCAACACCAGCGAGGAGAACCGGCTGCAGACAGCCCTGACCCGCAGCAGCGACGGTGCGCTGGGGCCCGATCGCGATGGCAGCGAGCAACCGCTGCAGGCAGGCGAGCAAACCAGCAGCCGGCCGCTGCTGACGGCGGCAGGAAACGCTGACTGGCAACGGCCACTGGACCCCGGCGAGCAACAACCCGCCAGCCAGCAGCGCACGGCCATGCCGGGCGACACCAGCTTTATCGAAATTGTCAATGAACCTGAAAACAGCACTTTGATCAGTTCAGCCGGACCACGCGAACTGGTGATCAGCGCCAGCACTCGCGAATCGCGCATCGCTGCCTATCTGAGTGGCTGGAAACGCCAGGTCGAACGAGTTGGCACACTGAACTTTCCCCGCCAGGTCAGCAGTCGCGGGGCGACTCGGCATCCGACCCTCGAAGTGGCCATTGCCGCCGACGGCATCCTCAAAGAGGTGGTGGTGCGCAATTCTTCCGGTCAGCGCAGCATTGACGATGCCGCCGTGGAAATACTGAAAATCGCGTCGCCTTTCGAACCGTTTCCGGACATTTTGCGCACCGACTACGATGTGCTGCGCTTTGCCTACGAATGGCGATTCGGATCCGACCCGGGCGTAGCCCAGATGAGCGTGCGCGATGACCTCTGAATTATTAGAGGCAACCAGCACCAGCCTAACCGGACACTTGTTGATTGCCATGCCGGCCATGCTGGACCCCAACTTTCATCGCACCGTCAGCTATATCTGCGAGCACAGCGATCAGGGCGCACTGGGCCTGATAATTAACCGGCCGCTGGACATGGATTTCGGCGAAGTCATGGACCAGCTGGATCTGAGCGCAGCCAGACCCGGCATTTCCAGCCAGCCGATTTTGCAAGGCGGGCCGGTGGAACTTCAGCGCGGTTTCGTCATCCACCAGCAGCCAATGGAATGGGATGCAACGGTGGCGGTCACGGACAGTATTTTCGTCACCACATCGCAAGACATACTGGGCGCCATGGCTGCCGGCAGCGGTCCGAACAAAGCGCAACTGGTGCTCGGATACTCTGGTTGGGGCCCTGGCCAGCTGGAGCGCGAAATTACCGAAAATGCCTGGCTGAGCGTGCCCGCCGAGCCAAAACTGATCTTCGAGATCCCGTTCGAACAACGCTACGAAGAGTCCGTCGCGTTGCTGGGTGTAGACCTGAGCAGTCTCAGTTCCCAGGCCGGACATGCCTGAACCCGGCCGCAACCGGCTGCCTTGAACGAGAAGCCCGACAAGCCAGCCTCGCAACAGGCGCTGGTATTCGATTTCGGCGAGCGACGAATCGGTGTGGCCAGCGCTAACGCCCTCACCGGCGTCGCCGGTGAACTGGTCACCCTGAGTGCACGCAACGGCCGGCCACAAGCAGACGCACTCGACAAGCTGCTGCGCGACTGGCAGCCCGAGGTTCTGGTCATCGGCTTACCGTATAATGAAGATGGTAGTGAGTCGCCCATGACCAAGCGGGCCAATGAATTTGCTGCCTGGCTCGGCGAGCGTTACCAGTTACCCACGCAAATGGTGGATGAAAGGCTCACCTCTGCCGAAGCCGAATCCATATTGCGCAGCCAGCGACAAAGCGGATTGCGCAAGCACAGGACACGAAAACAGGATATCGATCGCCTGGCTGCCCGGCTCATCGCCGAGAGTTGGCTGCGCGGCGCAGGTAACTAGAAGCAGCATGGCCACGGAAGCTGACAACAGACACTGCGAGCAGTTAAACCGCTCGGGTCACCTCAAACACCTTCTGACCCTGGAAGGGCTGGACAGAGATATTCTGAACATGTTGCTGGATCGGGCCGAATCCTATCTGCGCCCGGCCGGCGAGCCACCGGCGCGGGATCAGGCGCTGGCCGGCCGAACCGTGGCGAATCTGTTTTTTGAGGCCAGCACGCGCACCCGCGCGTCCTTCGAGCTGGCCGCCAAACGCATGAGCGCAGATGTTCTAAATCTGGACGTCAACACCTCATCGCGCAAGAAAGGCGAAAGCATTCTCGACACTATCTATACCTTGCAGGCTATGCAGGCAGATGTATTCGTGGTGCGCGATGCCTCGGCCGGCATCCCGGCGATGATCGCCGCGAGCGTGCAGCCACATGTGAGCGTATTAAACGCCGGCGAATCCAGTGTCTCGCACCCAACTCAGGGACTGCTGGATATCATGACCATCCGCCAGCACAAGCCAGACTTCGAACAGCTTGCTATCACCGTTGTGGGCGACGTTGCCCATTCGCGGGTAGCACGTTCTCTGACCCAGGCCTTGCGCATTATGGGCACGCGCGATATCCGCCTGGTTTCGCCGCCCGGGCTTGATCCCGACCCCGGTCTTTATCCTGGCGCCAGCATTACCAGTGACCTGAACGCCGGCCTGGCCGGTGCCGATGTAGTCATGGCCCTGCGTATACAGCGCGAGCGCATCGAACAACAGGCGACATTGATAAGCGCTGCGGACTATCACGAGGCTTACGGCATTAACGACGAACGCCTGCTGCGGGCAAAGCCAGATGCCATTGTCATGCATCCTGGGCCGATGAATCGTGACGTGGAAATATCCTCACAAGTTGCCGACGGACCACGCTCGGTTATCACCCGCCAGGTAACCAACGGCCTGGCCATGCGCATGGCGATCCTTGCCACCGTGGTTGAAGCCAGGCGTCACCGATGAGCAAAGCACAGCGCGACACCATCTTTGTTGAAGATGCCGCAGTACTCAGTCACGAGGTTTTCGACGGCGATCAGTACATTCTTCGGCTGGCCGCTCCGCAATGCGCTGCGCGAGCGCGCCCCGGAACATTCGTGCATATGCGTTGCGATGCGGATATCCCGATGCGCCGGCCGCTGTCGATCATGCGCAGCGACCAGCAGCAAGGCTGGATTGAAGTGCTCTACAAAATCGTCGGACCGGGTTTGCGCGGGCTAAGCCGGGCCAAACCCGGCGACAAACTCAACCTGATGGGCCCGATCGGCAATGGCTTCAGCATCGACCCGAAAAAACCGCGCGCTCTACTGCTGGGCGGTGGCGTCGGGATTCCACCGCTACTGTTTTTAGCCGAAAAGCTTGCCGGCCGGAGTGATGTTCAGCCGCAAGCCTTCTTTGGTTCGGAGCTGCCGTTCCCGTTTCCCCTCAAGGCCAGCAGCTTGCCGGTAGCTGGCATCGATGCCACGGCCAGCCATAGCCTGGTGATGCTCGATGACTTAGGTGTTCCCGGCCGCCTGGCCAGTGCCGCCGGGCTGGCGGGCTGCTTTCGCGGCTATGTCACCGACCTGGCCCGCCAGTGGCTGCAGCAACTCAGCGCAGAAGAACGACAGCAGTGCCTGCTCTACGCCTGCGGGCCGGAGCCCATGCTACTGGCAGCGCGGCAACTGGCAACGGAATTTCAGCTGGCTTCGCAGTTATGCCTTGAGGAATTTATGGCCTGCGCCGTCGGTGGTTGCGCCGGCTGCGCTGTGCGGGTGATGACCCCTGAGGGCCCTGCGATGAAAAGAGTTTGCGTAGATGGCCCGGTATTTGACGGTGCCACGGTATATACCGCGGATGCGATTTAACCGAAGTGAATCTGCGCTTCCAGGTTAGCGCGTGAATCCGCATTGGCCAGTGCTTCTTCCATCCCGATTCGGCCATCCCGATAGAGCTTGAGCAGCGACTGATCAAAAGTCTGCATGCCCTGCTCGGTGCTTTCGTAGAAAGATTCCTTAACGGCGCCAATGTCGCCAGCCTGAATTAGCTCGGCCAGGCGCGGCGTATTCAACATGACTTCCACAGCGGCCACGCGGTCACCACCGTTGCCACGCACCAGGCGCTGCGAAATGATCGCGCGCAGATAGTGCGACAAGTCCATATAAACCTGTGGATGCTGATCCTCAGGAAAAATGTTAATCGCACGATCGAGCGTTTCCGGCGCGTTATTTGAGTGCAGTGTCGCAATGGCCAGGTGGCCGGTACCGGCCAGGTCAATGGCGGCCTGCATGGTCTCGCGGTCACGAATCTCGCCAATCAGAATGACATCGGGTGCTTCGCGCATTGCGCTCTTCAGCGCCCGCGCGTAGGACTTTGTGTCGCTACCCACTTCGCGCTGATTAATAATTGACTTGCGATTAGTGTGCAGATATTCAATGGGGTCTTCGATCGTCAGAATATGCGATGAAGTCTTATCATTCCGATAATCGATCATGCCGGCCAGAGTCGTGGACTTACCGTTGCCGCTGGCGCCGACCATCAATATCAAGCCGCGGCGAAACATCACCAGCTCTTTCAGGATCGGCGGCATGCCGAGCTCGTCCAGATTCGGAATCTCTTGCGTGATATAGCGCATCACAATGGCAACATTGCCGCGCTGGTGAAAACAGTTGACGCGAAATCGACCCAGGCCGGGCTTGGATACCGCGAAATCAATTTCCATTTCGCGATTGAATTCGTCCATTTGCTCTTCCGTCATCAACTCGATGGCGGCCTGGCGAATCATCTTCGGCGTCAGGTCAAGCTTGTTGACGGGCATGATCTTGCCGTCGATCTTGATTTTAACCGGCGCGTAGCAGGTTAGAAAAAGATCTGAGGCCTTCTTCTCGACCATCAGGTTAAACAGAGGCTGAACGTTCATGCTTCCTTGCTCGTAGTGCAGCGCTGCAGTCAACTAGAGCTGCATTGCCTCCTCTCCATCATCAATAAGACTAAGGTCGCCTTCCTTGTCCGACACTTTCTTGTCCCGCTTGGATTCCAGCTTGATACGCAAGCGCAGCTCATTCTTGGAGTCTGCGTTACGCATCGCTTCTTCATATTCGATTTTGCCCGCTTCATGCAGGTCAAACAGGTCCTGGTCGAAAGTTTTCATACCCAGGCGATTCGACTTGGCCATGATCTCCTTGATCTTGAGCACTTCGCCCTTCGAGATCAGGTCAGAAATCAGCGGCGACTTGAGCATTATTTCCATGGCCGCAATACGACCGGTCCCGCTACTCCGCGGAATCAACCGTTGCGAGATCAGCGCCTTAACGTTCAGGGACATGTCCATCAACAACTGGTCGCGACGATCCTCAGGGAAGAAGTTGATTACGCGATCCAATGCCTGGTTTGCGCTGTTGGCATGCAAAGTAGCCAGGCACAAATGCCCGGTTTCCGCAAACTGGATACCATATTCCATGGTCTCGCGATCACGGATCTCGCCAATCAGAATGACATCCGGCGCCTGGCGCAGGGTGTTCTTCAGAGCCGCATGCCAGGACTCCGTATCGACGCCCACTTCACGCTGGGTCACCACGCACTTGAGGTGGGGATGCACATACTCGATGGGGTCCTCGATGGTGACGATGTGCCCGCGAGTATTCTGATTTCGATGGCCGACCATGGCAGCCAGCGTGGTCGACTTACCCGAACCTGTCGCGCCAACCAGGATCACCAGGCCACGCTTGGTCATCACCACATCTTTCAGGCCACCCGGTAAATCCAGGTCCTCGAAACTTGGGATCTTGGTGACGATGGTGCGCAACACAGCGCCAACCGCGCCCTGCTGAATAAATGCACTGACCCGGAATCGACCAATGCCCTGCGGGCTGATGGCGAAGTTGCATTCCTTGGTGGCATCAAACTCGCGCGCCTGCTTGTCGTTCATGATTGAACGCACGATGACCGCGCTCTGATCCGGGGTTAACTCCTGATCGCCGGCGCGATGAATGGCGCCGTCCACCTTGATGGCCGGAGGAAAACCCGCCGTTATGAACAAATCGGAGCCGTTCTGGGCCACCATCTTTTTTAGCAGCCCCTGCATCAAGCGTGTTGCCTGATCGCGTTCCATATCGCCTTACCTCCCTTGAGTTCCGCAGCCTGCGCTGATGAAACTCAGAAATCGTCCTTGTTGGCGGCCTTGAATCTGGCCTCTTCCTTGGTAATCGCGCCCTTACGCAGAAGCTCCTGGAGATTCTGGTCGAGCGTATGCATACCCGCAGCCTGGCCTGTCTGAATAGATGAATACATCTGCGCGATCTTGCCTTCGCGAATCAGGTTTCTAATAGCCGGCGTACCAATCATTATTTCGTGGGCGGCGATCCGGCCTCCGCCAATGCGCTTGAGCAAGGTCTGCGAGATAACCGCGCGCAACGATTCTGAGAGCATGGAGCGCACCATCTCTTTCTCAGCTGCCGGAAACACATCAACCACGCGGTCGATGGTTTTGGCGGCGGAACTCGTATGCAGGGTGCCAAACACCAGGTGACCGGTCTCGGCCGCAGTCAGGGCCAGACGAATGGTTTCGAGGTCACGCATCTCGCCGACCAGAATAACGTCAGGATCCTCGCGCAGGGCTGAGCGTAGCGCTTCGGCGAAGCCCATGGTGTCGCGATGCACTTCACGCTGGTTAATCAGCGAACGCTTGCTGTCGTGCATAAACTCAATGGGATCTTCAATGGTCAGAATGTGATCGGGTTTGTGATCATTAATGTAGTCCACCATCGCCGCGAGCGTGGTCGATTTGCCAGAGCCCGTTGGCCCGGTAACCAGGCAGATACCGCGCGGATACATGGCGATATCTTTAAAGATAGGTGGCGCACCCAGATCGTCCAGGGAGAGGATTTCCGAAGGAATGGTACGAAACACCGCACCTGCGCCGCGTGCCTGATTAAAGGCATTGACACGGAAGCGCGCCAGCTTCGGAATCTCGAACGAAAAGTCAGTTTCGAAGAACTCCTCGAAGTCCTTACGCTGCTTGTCGTTCATGATGTCGTATATCATGCTGTGCACTTCCTTATGGGAAAGTGACGGCATGTTGATGCGCTTGACGTCGCCGTCAACACGAATCATGGGGGGTACGCCTGCAGAAAGATGCAGGTCGGAGGCGTTGTTCTTTACTGAGAAAGCCAGTAACTGAGCAATATCTACAGACATTTATTCCACCCAAATCAAGCAATTACCTGTTTCGATAAGCGCGCGACTTACCATAACAGGGCCGAACGTGAGACATAGTATAGCCATTGGCCTGCGGGGGGTCGTGACGGGAATCACGGAACAACTAGCTGATCTGCGGAAAGAAATCACCTCGGCTGCCAGGCTTTCAGGCCGGGATCCCGAACAGATCCGCATTCTGGCAGTCAGCAAACGTCAGTCACTGGACCGGATTCAGGCCGCCCGGCAAGCAGGCTTGCGAGACTTCGGGGAAAACTACCTCCAGGAAGCCTTGCAAAAAACCGACCAGGTCACGGGTGCCCGCTGGCATTTTATTGGTCAGTTGCAATCCAACAAGACGCGCGCAGTGGCCGAAAACTTTGACTGGGTCCAGAGTCTCGCCAGCGGCCGCATTGCCGCTCGCTTGTCAGCACAGCGACCGCCAACGCTGGATGACCTGCAGATCTGCATCCAGCTGCAACCCCAGGGCGGCGAGCGAGGCGGCGTGCCGGCGGCAGAAGTTGCGGCGCTGGCCAGTCATGTCGCCAGCCTGCCGCGCCTGGCCCTGCGCGGTCTGATGGTGATGCCTTTGCCCGGAAAGAGCGCAGCAGACTTGCTGGCCGAGTTCAGCGCCGGACGGCAATTGTATGAACGGCTGCGCGCCGAAGGTCATGAACTGGACACGCTTTCCATGGGTATGTCAGGCGACATTCGGCCTGCGGTGGCAGCCGGCAGCAACATGCTTAGAATCGGCAGCCGATTATTCGGAGCGCGCAGCGATGCATGAACAGTTAGTCATTGGTTTCATCGGTGGCGGCAATATGGCCAGGGCCATTGTTGCCGGCTTACTACGCAGCGGGCACCCGGCCGACAGGTCTGAAAATCGCCGACCCCAGTGAAGCGCAAAGAACACTCCTCGCCAAGCTCGCGCCACAAATCGAAGTCAGCGCTGACAATGACAGCGTTGCCGCCCACAGCGACGTGCTGGTGTTGGCCGTCAAGCCGCAGCTGATGGAAACTGTCATTGCGCAACTCGGGCCGCGGCCGCCAGCGCAATTGGTCGTTTCTGTTGCCGCCGGCCTGCCCCTTAAACGCCTGGCCGCCTGGCTTGGTCAGGCAACAGCGCTGGTGCGCGTGATGCCCAATCAGCCTGCCCTGGTGGGTGCCGGAATGGCAGTGCTGGTTGCCAGTGAAACCGTAAGCGCAGCGCAGCGTTCGCAAGCGGACTACATCATGCGCGCCACCGGTGAGGCCGGCTGGGTTGACGACGAGCTTCTGATTGACGCAGTGACTGCTGTATCCGGCAGCGGGCCTGCGTATTTCTACTTGTTGATGGAAGTACTGGAAGAATGGGCCGCAGATCAGGGTATTCCAGCGGAACTCGCTCGCCAGCTGGCAATCAGCACGGCGCGCGGCGCCGGCATGGCCGCACGGGAAACCGGCATTGCGCCGGCAGAGTTGCGCGCCAGCGTCACCTCACCCGGCGGTACCACGGCCGCGGCTATCGGTGCGCTTGAACAGGCGGGGCTTCGTGCTATCTTCCGCGACGCCCTTAATGCGGCCCGAGAACGCTCACTGGAACTCGGCCGTCCGACCGATTAGTCCATAGCACGACCACTTAATTTAGCGAGGAAGACATGCAGGACGCGCTGATATTCATCTTTCGCAGTCTTCTGGACCTGTACATCATTTGTTTTGTCCTGCGTCTGCTGCTGCAGTGGGTGCGTGCAGATTTTCGCAATCCGCTAAGCCAGTTTATTTTGCGCGTTACTGATCCTCTGGTTATTCCGTTGCGCCGGCTGGTACCCGCTATCGGCAGTCTGGATACCGCCACCCTGCTGATTGCCGTGCTTATTCAACTGATTGCTACAGCCGTGCTGGTAAACGTGGCCTGCGTCGGTGATATCGATATTATTCAATTAGTCGGCATCGCCATCGTCAGGCTGCTGCAGTTGAGCCTGCGCATTTATCTATTCGTGGTTCTGATCTACGTGGTCCTTAGCTGGGTAGCACCTGGCGGCAGTTACAACCCAGCGGCCAACTTGCTGGCCTCGCTAACCGAACCCGTGCTGGCGCCGGTGCGGCGACTGGTCCCGGCCATCGGCGGGCTGGACTTGTCGGCGCTGTTTGTACTGATCGGCATTCAGGCCTTGAGCATGTTACTTCCGGTAGGCCAGGTAATGTCTGGCATAGTTTGCACCTCAATGGGTCAGCCACTCTGACCCAGGCAGGCAGGGAAGCAGATTGGGCTGAATGGCAGCAGGACAATCTGATCCTTGAAGTACGAGTCCAACCGAGCAGCAGCCGCTTGCAAATCGGAGCACCCGAAGGCGGCCGCCTGAAAATATATCTCACCGCAGCCCCGACGGATGGCAAAGCCAATCAGCAGGCTTGCCGCCTGCTGGCCGAAGCCTTCGGCGTCGGCCCAGGCAAAGTACAGCTGTTACGGGGTGCCCGCAGCCGCAATAAGCGCTTCCAGATCACATCCCCGGCAAACTTGCCCGCCAGCATCCTCGCTCGCCCGAACGCGGGGTAAGGACAGACCCGGCGACGTGGTTTATAGTGTTATTCATTGATTTTTCGCCAAGGTATCGGCTATGAAACTCGTGCGTGTAATCCTGACTGCCCTGCTTGCCGGCATCTTGCTGAGCGGCTGCGGTCCCGGCAGTAATTCAGACACTCGTAGCGCACCGCCGGCAGCGCCCGCCGACCAGCGCTCCCAGGACTTCGGCAGCCACGTACTGCACTTCAATGCGCTGTCCACCGATCAATTGCAGCCTGCGGTAGCGCAACAGTACGGCATCGTACGCAGTAAGAACCGCGCAATGCTGAATATCTCTATCGTTAAGAAGGTTGAAGGCACCGCGGGCCAACCCGTACCTGGCACCGTCAACGCCACGGCGAGCAACCTGACCGGTCAGTTAAAAACCATCTCACTGCGGGAAATCAAAGACGGCGGCGCTGTTTATTACATCGCCGATCTGCCGGTAGCCAACGGCGAAATCCTCAAATTCGATATTTCGGCAACGCCCACAGACACCCAGGGCGAGGCGTTTCGCGTGAGCTTTAACCAGCAGTTCTATGCTGACTAAGTAGTGTCACAACAGCATTACTTATTGCAGGATCCGAGTCTGAACGCTGTTGCGCAAACGTATGACGTCACCGCGCGAAACATAGAGTAATTCACCCAGCTTGGCGATCAGATAGTCTTCGTACTTGTCCAGATTCTGATCCGCCAGGGCGACCTGCCAGAGCATTTCAATCACCCGCTGCTTCTCAGCGTAGTCCATGCCCTCATGAATAGCGCGGGTGAACTCATGCATCGAAACCGAATCCTCGGCCTTATCACGCGCCTCGCTCATTAACTGCTCGGCCGCTGCCGGCGTCAACTTAAAGGCTTGATGCAGCAAGCCACGAATAGCGGCCTCTTCTTCAGCAGCGAGATGATGATCAGCCCTGGCCATCTCGACCAGCAACACCGCGACCGCCAGCTCCAGGCTGGTTTCCTGGTCAGTAATCTCTGTCGGCGCCAAGCCATCGAGCAGTTTTTTCAATTTTTTAATCATCTTTCGCGTTGCTCGCCGAGTCGTGCAACCACCGTTTTGCGCAGCAGCGTCAGGCGGCCATGAAAAAAGTGCTCCACACCTGGCAGCACCACCAGTTCGGGAGACGGTTGCAGGCCCGCAACCCAGTCGACCACCGACTGACAATCGACCACCGCGTCTGCATCGCCCTGGACCACCAGCCAGGGGCAATCCGGCTGGCGACCTTCCAGAATCTGCTGCATGCGCGCGACTGGCGGCGCAACGCTAACCAACCAGGCCGGCGCTGCCGTCAAGGCTGCGCGACAAGCCACCATGGCACCGAAGGAAAAACCGCACAGCCACAATTCGGCGTCGGGATAGCGCTCGCGCACCCAGTCCACAGCGACCAGCGTATCTTCAGCCTCACCGAGACCCTCAGCGTAAACACCTTCACTGGCGCCCACACCGCGAAAATTAAAGCGCAGCGCCGGCGCACCCAGATCGTTTGCTGCTCGCCCCAGGGTATGCACGACTTTATTAAGCATGGTGCCCTGAAACTGCGGATGCGGATGACAAAGCACGGCCACAGCCTTGCCGGTCATTTCGCGCGGCGTTTCCAGTAGCGCCTCAAGGTAGCCGGCCGGACCACTCAGCGTCAGTGCTTCTTTCAAAACTGCGGGCTTGGGCATATAGGCTCTCAATCTTGCCGTTGAAAGGCCACCGATTATTCGGGGTTTCTGGCGCGGCCGCCAGTGCCCGACTGATAACATGGCCTGGCTTGGACTCAGGAATGCTCACAATGGACATAAGCACCCAGCTCGAAGACCAGTATGGCGCGAACAACTACGCGCCGCTGCCGGTGGTGCTAAGTCACGGTCAGGGTTGCGAGCTATGGGACACCGAGGGCCGTCGCTATCTGGATTTTATGAGCGCCTATTCGGCGGTCAGTCACGGGCACGCGCATCCACGACTGCTTGCCAGCCTGAACGAACAGGCACAGAAGCTTGCGGTAGTTTCACGCGCTTTTCATAGCGATCGCCTGGGGCCATTTCTGGCCCGCGCTTGCCAGCTCACCGGCATGCAACGCGCCCTGCCGCTAAACACGGGCGTAGAAGCCGTCGAGGCTGCCCTGAAGATGGCGCGCCGCTGGGCCTACCGGGTCAAAGGCGTGCCCGCAGATCAGGCCGAGATCATTGCCTGCCGGGGGAATTTTCACGGCCGCACGATCGCCGCCATCGGCCTCTCCGATGAGGCCGCCTATAAACGCGACTTCGGCCCTTTCCCGCCCGGCCTAAAGCTCATCGACTACGCCGACAGCCGCTGCCTGGAAGCCGCCATCACAGAGAACACCGCCGCTTTCCTGGTCGAACCTATTCAGGGTGAAGGCGGGATTGTGGTGCCGCCACCCGGCTACCTGGCTGCTTGCGCGGAGATCTGTCAGCGGCACAACGTGCTGCTCATTGCTGACGAAATCCAGACGGGTCTGGGTCGTACCGGCCGACTGCTGGCCTGCGACCATGAAAATATTCGTCCCGACCTGCTGCTGCTCGGCAAAGCGCTCGGCGGCGGTCTGTATCCGGTCAGCCTGGTGCTCAGCAACAATACGGTTATGGACTTGCTGGAGCCGGGCTCCCACGGCAGTACCTTTGGTGGCAATCCGCTGGCAGCAGCGGTGGCAATGAGCGCCCTCGAGATACTCGAGGATGAAGGCATGGTAGAAAACAGTCAGCGCATGGGGGAGTATCTGCGCACCGGCCTGGGCAAATTGTCGCATCCCGGAATTCGCGAAGTGCGCGGCATGGGACTGATGCTGGGCATGCAACTGGACCCGGGGAAATTAGCCGGGCGCGCCGTTAGCGAAGCACTGATGTCGCGCGGGATTCTTGCCCGCGAAACTCACGCCACCGTGCTGCGCTTTGCACCGCCGCTAATTATTCGCCAGGACCAGGTGGATGAGCTTTTACGTACATTGCCAGAGGTGCTCGAGCAACTATGCCCGAGCTAGAATTCTATTCCTTCGGTTCAGCAATTCCCTTGCGAGGTTAAAACATGCAGTTGAGCTCAGTTTCCTTTGACAAGCTCGGCAGGATTCCCGAGTCCTGTGCCTTCGCCGTTGCCGACAGCGCGGCACATATGCGCCTGGGAGCTAACCGAAACCCGGCACTAAGCTGGTCAGCGGTTCCGGCGAATGCGCGCAGCCTGGTGCTGATCTGCGTCGACGTGGATGTGCCCACCTCCATGGATGACTTCAACAAGGAAGGCCGCACGGTGCCGGCCGACTTACCACGTACCGACTTTATTCACTGGGTTATGGTGGATATCGCCGCCGCCGACGGCGGGGTTGCCGAAGGCGAGTGCGCCGACGGCATTGTCACCGGTGGCAAGCAAAATCCACCCGGCCCCGGCCAGGCGCGTCAGGGTATCAACGACTACACCGGGTTCTTTGCCGACGATGAACAGATGCGCGGCGACTACTATGGCTACGAAGGCCCCTGCCCGCCCTGGAACGACGAGCTGCTGCATCACTATCATTTCCGTCTATATGCCATCGACCTGGACCGGTGTCCGGTAGAAGGTCGTTTCACCGCGGCAGAGGTGATGGCCGCAATTCAGGGCCATGTGCTGGGTAAGGCTGAGTTGATCGGAACCTATAGTCTGAATCCGAACATCGGTTAGCAGCGCGGCCTAGTTATCGTATTTGTCCGACGGTGCCAATTTCAGCGCGGCAGAATTAATGCAGTAGCGCAGTCCCGAGGGTTCCGGACCGTCTGCGAAAACATGGCCCAGATGCGCCCCACAGTCACCGCACAAGGCTTCGTCACGCGCAGGCCCCTGGCTACGATCCACGCGGGAAACCACAGCCGGCGCTTCAATGGGCGCCCAGAAGCTCGGCCAGCCGGTTCCCGAATCGAATTTTTCCGAGGAGCGGAATAAATCGCTGCCACAGCAAATACAGCGGTAGCCGCCGGCGATGTGACAATCGTGGTACTCGCCGGAGAAAGGCGCTTCGGTGCCCTGCTCCTGGGTTACATGGTACTGCTGCGGCGACAAGCGGTTTCGCAGGGCGTCTCGGCTGGTGTCTAAAGGTTTTCTCATGGGGAAGTCTTCGCTCCCCACGCGGTAAACGGATTCGCAGCGCTCAGCCCGTCAGTTCCAACAGCAGCCGATTCAGGCGCTGCGCAAAGGCGCCGGGATCTTCCAGGCTGCGGCCATCAGCGAGCTGCGCCTGATCCAGCAACAGATCCGCCAGATCTGCAAATCGCTCGGTATCCTGCTCCTCGGCCAGCCGACGTATCAGCGGGTGCTCGACATTGACCTCGAAAACCGGCTTGCTGTCGGGAACCTGCTGACCGCTGGCTTCCAGCAGGCGACGCATCTGTTCGCCCATCTCGAACTCGCCCAGCGCCAGGCAGGCGGCGGAGTCGGTCAGGCGACCGGTAACCCGAACGTCGCTAACGCGATCAGCCAGCTGCGCACGCAAGCGCTCCAGAAGTTCCTTATGGGCATCCGGATCTTCAGCGGGCTCGGCCGAATCTGTCTCGGCCGCTTTGTCCAGATCCAGTTCGCCGCGCCGCACGTCACGCAGCTCAAGACCTTCGTACTCGCCAAGGTGGCCGACCAGCCATTCGTCAATGGGTTCACACAGCAGCAGCACCTCGATACCGCGCGCACGAAAAGCCTCCAGCTGCGGGCTCGACTTGGCCGCTGCGAAACTGTCGGCAGTCAGGTAATAGATTTTGTCCTGCTTCTCGGCTTTGCGCTCCAGATAGTCGGCCAGGCTGACCGACTGCGCCTCGTCATCATTGTGGGTACTGGAAAAGCGCAACAGGCGCGCGATTTTCTCGCGATTCTCCGGATCTTCGGCCGGGCCTTCCTTCAGCACACGGCCAAACTCTTTCCAGAAGCCCTGGTATTTGTCCGGCTCATCGCCAGCCAAACGTTGCAACATATCCAGCGCGCGCTTGGTCAGCGCACTGCGAATAGCAGACACATTGTCATCCTGTTGCAACAACTCGCGGGAAACGTTCAGGGACAGGTCGCCAGAATCGACGATGCCGCGAACGAAGCGCAGATAGAGGGGCAGAAACTGATCGGCCTCGTCCATGATAAACACGCGCTGAACGTAAAGTTTCAGGCCGCGTGGTGACTCGCGATTCCACAAATCGAAGGGCGCGGTTGCAGGCAGGTAAAGCAAGCTGGTGTATTCACGCTTACCTTCGACGCGATTGTGGCTCCAGCTAAGCGGGTCCTGCAGGTCGTGGGACACATGCTTGTAGAACTCGATATATTCCTCGTCACTGATTTCAGTACGCGGCCTGGTCCACAGCGCCCGCGCGGTATTTACGGCCACCTCGGCAGGCGGCTCATCGGAATCATCGGTTTTCAGCTCAGGCATCAGTACCGGGAAAGCGATGTGATCCGAGTACTTGCGAATCAGGCTGCGCAAGCGAAAATCTTCGGCAAACTCTTTAGCATCCTCGCGCAGATGCAGCTTCACGGTAGTACCGCGTTCGGCAAGCTCCACTTCAGCCACAGTGAACTCACCCTGGCCATCCGAGCTCCAGTGCACGCCCGCGTCCGCTCCGGCGCGGCGCGTGAACACCTCAACCTGGTCGGCGACAATAAAAGCTGAGTAGAAGCCGACACCAAACTGGCCGATCAGCTGCGCGTCTTTGCGCTCGCTACCGCCAAGATTGCTTAGGAACTCACCGGTTCCGGACTTGGCGATGGTGCCCAGTTGTTCAACAACTTCATCACGCGACATGCCGATACCATTATCGGTCACGCTGACGGTGCCAGCCTCCGCGTCCAGCGAAATTCGAATACGCAGCTGCGGATCTGCCTCCAGCAGCGATTCATCGGCAATGGCCGCAAAACGTAGCTTGTCGCAAGCGTCCGAGGCATTGGAGATCAGCTCACGCAGGAATATCTCCCGGTTGCTGTACAGAGAATGGATCATCAGATGCAGGAGCTGTTTGACCTCTGCCTGAAATCCCAGTGTTTCGCTTTGCTTGGCCGTGGCCTGGTCCATATCTCTCACGTCTTAAATCTGGTGCCTATCGCAGGCGCTGAAAAAGGCCCGGCCCCACGGGCACGGGTTGTCACCTCAACCTGAGGCTGAAGGCGCATTTTTTCAAGGGCTGTGAGGGATTTTCGGGCCTAGAGGCCAGGGGCAAGGAGCATGCTCAGGGCAGCCATCAGAAGCAACGCAGCTCGTCGCCAGCGCCAGCCATGTTCGCCATGCCAGACCAGTAGCATGGCAAATAGCGAGCAATCTATCTCATCGAGCCAGCGCAGCACGCATTCCATGGCCTGAATTACCGATCCCGGCCGGAACCGACCACATAGAGCTTCGGCCGGGCGGGCTGAGCCTGACTCAGCGAGTTAGCGTCGCTACCGGGCAGCTGCTTGCGCACGCTCGCGAGAGCCCGCTCAATCCAATCCCGGCGGTGCCGCGTCTCTTCGTTGGTAATAATGGTTTCGCTATGTTTATTGTCCGACATAGTCTTTATCTTTTGTTTTTCTGGCCGAAAGGCATTGAAAGAGACTCTAGTACTTGCACCTGGCGCGTCGCCGTGAACGTTGTCACAAGGTAGTTTTCGCTAACCAAAAAGTACTTGGAACCTGGTCGACTACACGGTCTAGTCGTCGTTTTTCCAATCGCGGCGCACCTGGTCAGACCAACTGCGATAACCCTTCCAGGTATATAGCGAAGCATCCAGGGGTGCCCGGCCGCTGTCGGGCGACTGCACGCGCGTTAGCCAGCGCCGATAGGCGTCCCAGCCACCGCTGCCGGCACCGTTAGTCTCTGGCGCTCGTCCTGGCTTTAGTAAAGAAGGGGCATGACGCGGGCGCGGCTGTCCGCCCTTGCCGGCACCATCGCTGCCTGCGAACTCTTCTGTTTTTTGACGTCCACGGACGTCGGGTTTCGATTCGCTCATTACTGCTTACCCCAGTTGGGAATAGACAGTTGCAGCTTAGGAATCAGGGGCCCCGTGAGCGAGGAACTGCATCACAGGCACTTTCATTTAACTTGTTGATTATTTGCGGTTTAGCACGTTTAGCCGCCGATATTACAAAGCCTTAACTAACCAGTCGATAACATGGCCGATAGCTCTTCGCCTCAAGTTTCATGCGGCCCTGTGCAACAAAACCTTTCAGCAGACTATCCAATTGAGACATGATCGCCGCGTCGCCGCGAATCTCGAAGGGGCCTTGCTCCTCGATGGCACGAATACCCGCTTCTTTCACATTGCCGGCCACCAGGCCCGAAAACGCTCTGCGCAGTTGCACGGCCAGCGATTGCCCCGGCAGATCAGGATGCAGCTGTAACTGAGCCATATTGGCGTGATTGGCCAGAAAAGGCGTTTGAAACTCCAGGCCCATATTCAATCGCCAGTTAAAGTAGAACGCATCTTTTTGCGCGTGACGAAATTCACGCACTTCGTTAATTCCCGCTGTCAGCAAGCGCGCCGTCGTCGCCGGGTCGCCGACTTCTATGCGGTACAGTGAGCGCGCTTCGTCGCCCAAGGTGCTGGCGATGAATGTATCGATGGCCGCAAAATAATCAGCACTGCCCTTCGGACCCGTCAAAACTACCGGAAGACGAACATCCTGATTATCAGGGCGCATCAGGATGCCTAACAGGAACAGCAATTCCTCAGCCGTACCGACACCGCCGGGAAAAATAACGATGGCGTGAGCCACACGCACAAAGGCCTCCAGCCGCTTTTCCATATCCGGCATGATGACCAGCTGATTGACGATGGGGTTGGGCGATTCAGCCGCAATAATGTCGGGCTCGGTGATACCCAGGTAGCGCCCGCGACGAATTCGCTGCTTGGCATGCGCCAGGTTGGCGCCTTTCATGGGCCCCTTCATGGCGCCGGCACCGCATCCTGTACAGATATCCAGGCCGCGCAAGCCGAGCTCATAGCCAAGGTCTTTGCTGTATTCGTACTCGACCCGACCGATGGCATGCCCGCCCCAGCAAACCACCAGATTGGGCTCGCTGGGCACCTGCAGAATGCCGGCATTGCGCAGAATCTGGAAGACGGAGTCTGTGATGCCTTCACTACTGGAAAAATCGAAGCGGCCGGTAGCGGCTTCGCTATCCACATACACCACATCACGTAGCACCGCGAACAATTGCTCGCGAATCCCGCGGATCATCAGGCCGTCAACAAACGCATCCGCCGGCGCATTCTGCAGCGCCAGTTTCACGCCGCGATCCTGCTGAATAATGCTGATATCAAAGTCAGCATACTCCGCCAGAATCGCGCGCGTATCGTCGGTGCGACTACCAACATTCAGTACCGCCAGAGCGCAACGACGCAGTACTTCATGCTGCCCGCCCTGTCCTACACGGCGTAGCCGATTAACTTCTTCCAGGGACAACACCTCAAGGCTGCCTTCCGGCATCACCTCGACGACGCCCTGGTGTGCGCGGTTTTCAGCAGTTGTCATGCTTGTGCCTGCGGGCCCGAAATAACGACATGCCGGACCAGCTCAGGGAAGAATCCGAATTGGCGTTCTCACGTCGGTCATTAACCAGATATCCACCATGTCGGAATTGGATACAGCGATACAACCGTTGGTCCAGTCCGTCAGCCGATAGAACTCTTCGTTGTGCTTGGGTTGATTGGGCTGCCCGTGAATCATGATCTGGCCACCGGGCGCCACGCCTTTACGACGAGCTCGACTGCGGTCTTGCTGATCCGGATAGGAAATCAGGATTGACAGAAAAAAGTCGCTGTCGGTATTGCGTTCGATGAGCCGATAGCGGCCCTCGGGGGTGCGTGAGTCACCTTCTCTCAGCTTATGCCCGGCTGGCTCAAGCCCCAGGGCAATATCGAAACTGCGCAGTATCTGCTCATCACGCATCAGCATCAGCTTGCGTTCGGTCTTGTTGACCACAACCTCATCGGCCTGCGGGAAGTCGGCAGCGACAGCCAAGCAACTGCTGATCAGCAGTAGAAATGCCAGCAGGCCACCCGTAACGGGATGGCCGTGTCGCAATACATAAACTCCGCTCAGGCATGGCGCAGAGTAGAACGGAAGCTAACTAGGCGCGCAAGGGCCTGGCGCCCATCAGGATGCGTCAGCCAACACGCCGCGCTTGGGCGAGGCGGTCTCAACCGGCTCAACCTGCGGGAAGATCAGTGGATCACCGGGTCGCAGGCGATCAATGTCCAGGTCCGGGTTGTACTGGCGCAGCAGCCAGACCGGCACCCGATAAGTCTGCATGGTCAGCAACCAGACGGACTCGCCGCGCCGCAGTTTATGCACCGTAGTGTCGATGACCCGGTAGCTATTGAAATAGCTGGCCTGCAAAGCACGATGATGGGCTACGCGCCGGGCAGCGAACTCCTGGGCATCGATACGACTCAGGTCCAGTTTAAGGCGCTGACCGATAACCACCGGCCGACGAAATGAATAGCCATTGAGATCGCGCAGACGCTGAGTCTTTATTTCAAGCCAGTCAGCATAGTGACCCAGGGTCTCGGCCGCCTGCACCTCGATACTGCCACCGTCACTTACCAGATAGTCGCTGGGATCAGCCAGCAGCGCGTCATTCTCGGCCTGGGCCTGCGGCTGCTCATCGGCCGGGGCAAGGTCCCCGGCAAGGTCCATGGTGGCCCTGTCGGCGGCCACGGGCATTTCTAGCAGGCTGGCGGTCACCATCACCGGCTCAAGCGCCTCGCCTGCCGGTGTGTTGACGGCAACGGCCACCGACTCGCCGCCGGCCGGGGACCGCAATTGCAGCGTTTGACCGACAAAGATGCGATTGCGGTCGCGAATACCATTGATTGCCAGCAATTCACTTTGGCTGACGCCGGCTCGCTTGGCGATGCTGCCGACAGTATCTCCGGAGCGCACACGATAACTCTGCGTATTGGCGACCATCACCGTTCCGGCGTATGTATCGCTAACCGGCAGGCGCAGCCTCTGGCCGGCGCGAATGCGGTGACGATTGTCGATGCCATTCAGCGCCATCAACTCAGTCACGCTGGTGCGGTAGCGACGCGCAATAACCGACAGACTTTCACCCGACTCGATACGATGAAACAGGTCAGGTGTTTGCTGATCGAAGCGCACCCGCGCCGGAATCGCTGCCAGCTGTCGCTCGCTGGCGTACTCACCGTCTGGCAACGGCAGACGCAGGGCATAGCCCCTTGGCACATGCTTGGTACCGGACCAAACCGGCGGCAGCAGCGCAGGATTGAATACCTTGAGCGTGTCCATGGAAACGCCAAAGGCATCCGCGAGTTGTTCTGCCGGCACATAGTCCGGCATGGCGATCATCAGTTCCGGACGCGGAGTCTCGCGCTGCAGCGGACCAAAGTAGCGCTCGACATTGGATTCCACTTCCAGCGCAGCAAGAAAGGCTACGAAGAAGTTGCGCGACGCGAAGCCAAAGGCGGGACCACGATACTCCCGAATGATGGTTTCAATATCGTCACTGCCGACGCTGCGCACGGCCCGGCGCATACCGGCGACACCATGGTTATAGGCGGTTATCGCCAGCGGCCAGGATTTCAGGATCGAATAGTTATACGCCAGCAGCTTGGCCGCGCCTTCGCTGGAGATAAACGGATCCCTGCGCGCATCAACCACGTGATCCACTTGCATGAAGCGTCGACCGGTGGCGCGGGTGAACTGCCACAAGCCGGACGCGCCGACATGCGAATGGGCGCGCGGATTAAACGAGGACTCAACATGCGGCAGCGCCGCCAGTCCGGCCGGCACGCCCTGCTCGTCCAGTTGACGCAGAATATGCGCGCGCCACTGTCCGGAACGCACGTAGCCATCTCGGAAGCGGTCAGCCAGGCCTTGTTGAAAACGAATTCGCTCAGCGGCTTTGCGCAGTTCCTGGTTGCTGACCTCGGCAGGCCATAAATCCAGAACGCGGCGTTGTTCTGTAGTGAGCCCCTGGCGCTTGCCGTCGGCCAGCGCGAGCAGAATACGCCGATAGCGTTTGCGCGCATCAGATGCAATCTTGCGTCGCTGGGCGGAGCCGGCACGCGCTGGCAGATCCACCACTTCATAAACCACACCCAGGTGCCGGTTATCGTGTATCGCCGCCTGGCTGGAAGTGATCTCACCAAATACCGCCCGCCAAAAACCGATTTCGGGCGCCAGGCCGGCAGGCTGGCTCAACGCCGCGGCGTTGGCAGATACACTCAAAAACAATCCGGCAAGCAAGGCCAGGCATTGGCCTGAGCGCGCGCTGCGACGTGAAAAATGCTTCATGAATAGATGCTTCCTGCTGCCATCGCTGCCCTCACCCGCCAAGCTGCCGTGGGATTGAAAAATCCGGCTGACATCTATCGTATCCCGCAGTAAAGGCAAGGCCGGCTACCGGCTTCACATAACTGACGTTCAATTTAATTGGCGTCTTTGGGCGCCCGATTCGTTGTAATTCTTGTTAAGGCCCTGAGAAACGGGCTAGCGTGTCACGGAAAATCAGTATATTTTTCCTTATCTTCCGACAGCTAGCTTTCAACATAACTTAACTCTGAGACGGAACCGGGATCAAGTGCAGCCTGTAAACCCCACCACTGTTTGGCGATGCCTGACACTGGCAGCCCTGTGCGCCTGGCTGATCGCCTGCGATCCGTCACCGGCCTCGCTGGCGCTGAAGGTCCCGGCGCCTGCGGCCGAAGCGCCTGCTGATCCGGCCGAACCCGCACAGGCAGAGCCTGAGGCCGGCGAATTCAGGCTCGCCGATAGCCAGGATGACGCACCGCCCTATACCGTTAATCCGCGCAGACCTGGCAGCATACTGCCGGTCGGCAGCCCGCAAAGCGCGGCCGCGGCTTTGCGGCCTGAGCCGCAGCAACCCCAGGAAGCGGACGCGCAGGCCCTTGAATTATTGGGCAACAGCATCGCCGCCGGCAGTTCTCTGCGCCTGACCTGGTCGGCCAGCCAGGTGTTTGAAGGCGTCTCCACCGCGACTCCGGTTCTGGTCGTTAACGGCAGCGAGCCGGGTCCCGTGGTCTGCCTCACCGCAGCCATACACGGCGACGAGCTGAACGGTATCGAGATGGTGCGACGGATCATGCACGAGCTCGATCCTGATGATCTGAGCGGCGCCGTGATTGGTGTGCCGATTGTGAATTTGCAGGGATTTCGGCGCGGCTCACGTTACCTGCCGGACCGCCGCGATCTGAATCGCTACTTCCCGGGCAACCCCGAGGGCAGTTCTGCATCGCGCATCGCGTATTCGTTCTTCCAAGACATCGTTCGCCATTGCGATACGCTGGTTGACCTGCATACCGGCTCGTTCTATCGCACCAACCTGCCGCAATTGCGCGCCGACCTGCGTTATCGCGGCGTCCGCGACCTGACCGAGGGTTTCGGCGGAATGGTGGTATTGCACAGCGAACCGGCCGAGGGAACCTTGCGGAAAGCTGCCACCGACGCTGGCATTCCGACCGTAACGCTGGAGGCCGGCGAGCCGCTAAGGCTGCAATCGGACAAGGTCGCCGAAGGCGTGAGCGGAATACTGGCCCTGCTCGGTGCCATGGACATGGTCAAACGTGTGCGGTTACTCGGTCAGGCCAAGCCGGTGATTTACCAGTCATCCTGGATTCGGGCTGATCACGGCGGCATCCTGTTTTCGCTGGTGCGGCTTGGCCAGGAAGTGGAGCCCGGTGATGTACTGGGCACCGTGACGGATCCGATCACCAACGAACAAAATCTGATTTATGCCTCCAGCCTCGGGCGGGTTTTGGGCATGGCCGTAAACCAGGTAGTGATGCCCGGTTTCGCCGCCTTCCGCCTGGGCGTGGAAACAGACGGACCCCCGTGGACAGCGTGCTGGCCAGCTCAGCGCTGGATGGCGGGCAGCCCGAGGAGGACGCCGGGCCGGTGCAGGCGGACTCGCCGCGCACCAAAACAGGCGGTCAGGACGTAGTTGTAGAGATCGAAGAAAGATCCTGAACGAACGATAGAGACTGAGCTCAGGGCAGCGCGCGCAGCGCGGCAATACGATCCTCCAGCGGCGGATGCGAGCGGAAGAATCGCTTCAGACCGCCCTTACCGCCCCCGGCAATACCGAAACGCCTGTAGCTGATCAGGCAACTGACTGGGATTATGCAGCGAACCCAGACGCTGCAGGGCAGCCACCATATTCTCGCGGCCGGCGAGCTTCGCACCACCTTCGTCAGCGCGAAATTCGCGTTGCCGCGAAAACCACATGACGATGGTACTGGCCAGAATGCCGAGCACAATTTGCGCCACCAGCGAAGAAATGAAAAACCCTGGCCCATAGCCCCGGTCATTCTTCAACAGCACGCGGTCGACAAAGAATCCGACTATCCGGGACAGAAAAATTACGAAGGTATTCACTACACCCTGAATCAGGGTCAGGGTCACCATATCGCCGTTGGCAACATGCGCAATTTCATGCGCCAGCACCGCATCGATTTCGTTTTCGCGCATGTTGCGCATCAACCCGCTGCTGACCGCCACCAGCGCACTGTTGCGCCGCGCGCCCGTGGCAAAGGCATTGGGCTCCGGTGAATCATAAATCGCAACATCCGGCATACCGATGCCGGCAGCGGTGGCATGTTTCTGCACTGCATTCACCAGCCACGACTCCGTGCTATTCGCCGGTTGGCCAATTACCTTCGCACCGGTGGTCCATTTGGCAATGGTTTTCGACATCGCCAGGGAAATAAACGAACCGGCAAAACCAATGATCGCCGAATAGATCAGCAATGCCTGCAGATCCAGGCCGCCCTGCTCGTTGAGATAGCCTTCCAGGCCGAGCAGGCGTGTTGCCACGGCCAGCACCACCAGCACAGCGATATTGGTAGCCAGAAACAGTAAAATTCTTTTCATGACAACGGGTCCATACAGTCGGCTAGCTAGTTATCCGGGCAAACAGCCGACTTTTCAAGTGGCAGGACTGGCAGCGCGGCCATGACACAGGCCATGGACAGCGAACGGCCAACGCTGGCCCGGTTGGCCCTGTCACCGGCCAACTGGCCGCTATTGCTGGGTCTCGGGCTATTGCGAGGGCTGGTGCTCCTGCCCTACCGGATGCAGCTGGCCCTGGGTCGCGGCGCTGGCTGGCTGCTCTATCGACTCATTCCGAAGCGTCGACACGTGGCTGCCGTTAATCTGCGTATTTGCTTTCCGGATTTAAGTGATTCGGAACAGGCGAGACTGTTAAAAAAGCACTTTGCGTCACTGGGCATCGCAATTTTTGAATTGGCCCTGGCCTGGTGGGCGAGCGACCGGCGCATTGATGCGCTGACCCGGTTTAATGGCTTGCAGAATCTCACCGAGCCGCTGGCGCGTGGCGAAGGCGTGGTTTTGCTCAGTGCGCATTTACCGGGGATTGAACTGACCGGCCGAAAAGTGATGTTTAGCCTGTCGGAAATCGCTTCGGTCTATCGCAGTAGCAAGAACCCGTTGCTCAACGAGATCCTGTTGCGCGCTCGCATGCGTGCGGCCACGGACCTGATTCGCAAAGACGACATTCGCCAGATGATTCGCATCCTGCGCAAGGGCGGCGTTCCGGTCTGGTACGCACCCGATCAAAGTTATCGCCAGAAATACCATGAGCTGGTGCCGTTCTTCGGTGAACCGGCCATGACCAACGCAGCACTAACACCCATTACCCGGATCACCAAGGCCAAGGTGGTGCCCTATCTGCCCCGTCGCCTGGAGAACGGACGCGGTTACCAGGTTGACATCCTGCCCGCCCTGGAAAATTTCCCAAGCGATGATCCGGCTGCCGATGCAAGCCGCATAAACGAACTGTTCGAGGCGCATATCCGCCAGATGCCAGACCAGTACTACTGGGTGCACCGACGTTTTAAAGACCGGCCGCCGCCGTTTAAAGACCCTTACCGCGCCAGCGAATAGATTTCGCTGTAACCGGCGGTCAGAGCCTGCCATTCATGCGCGCTGAAACTCACGCTGCCGTCGTCGCTGATCTTGCGCAATGATCGATGCAGTCGCTGCAGATTCGCTTCACTCCAGGGGCCTGGACCGGCCATCACCTTGCCGCGATCAAAGTCGAGCAGATACAAACGATCTTCGCTGTCGATCTGCAGATTGTGCGCCGTCAGGTCGGCATGAAAAATATTTTCGCGGTGAAAACGTCCGATCAGCCGACCCACATCCCGCCAGGCACCTTCGGCCAGACCATCGCTTGCCAGCCGCGCGGACAGGGGCACGACATCCGGGATCCGCAAGGTAATCAGGTCGGCCGAATAAATAAGCCCCTGACGCAGAACCCTCGCCGCCACTGGTTTCGGCGAGGGCAAGTCACGCCGGGCCAGCTCCTCGAGTAACAAATACTCCTGGTAGGGACGGCTGTTTTCCAGGCCCAGCCAGGCAAACTGGTCGTCCAGCCAGCGACCCATAAAACCACCGCGATGGTAATGGCGCAGCACCCAGTCCTGATCAGCGTGACGGATAAACAGCGTGCTGCCGCGACCCCCCGCATAACCCGGCGCCTCCGGCGCGCCCGGATACCGTGACGGATCGAACAATGACCTCGCTGATCTGGCTGACCAGCGAGGCATCGTATAGGATCACGTTCTTTCCAATCCGCTCGATGCGCCGCTTAGTCATGTCCTTTTCCCGGGAGCAAGCGCCGGAGGCTATTTGCCTGATCCGGCTTTCGGCCATCGGTGACTGCTGTCATACAGTTCCGGTGCTGCGAACTTTTCAGGCTTGCTGGCCGGATACGCCTGTCACCTGGATTATCGGCCGCACTGAACAGCGTCTCTTCGAGGGGCTGAGTGGCGTCGAGTTTATCACCTTCGACAAAAGCGACCCGCAGGCCAGTCGCCGCAAGATCAAACTGCAATTGCGCCAGCGACAGTTTCCGCTCCTGCTGCATATGCATCCCAATATGCGCGCCAACCTGATTTCCCGGCGTGTGCATGCGGACCTGCGACTGGGACTGGGCGGTCGTGTCAATGATTTTCAGCAACTATTCGTCAACGCGCGAACCGAAGCCAAGGACCGTGTGCATGTGATGGACCGCCTGTTCGGCTTTGCCGAGTATTTCGGCCTGACCGAGCGCCAACTGCGCTGGGATATTCCGCTGAGCGACGATGACCGGACGATGGCTGCGGAACTCTGCGCCGGCAATCAACCGGTGGTCGTGATCAGCCCCTGCTCGAACCCGCGTTTTCGAAATTTTCGTAACTGGCGCGCGGAGAATTACGCCGCCCTGACACGCTGGCTGGTTGAGGAGCGCGGCGCGCGCGTCATAGTCACCGGCGGACCCACCGACACTGAGCGCGAATATGGCCGGGTGATCACCGACGGCTGCGGTGACCAGGTCAGCAACCTGGTGGGCGAGACCAGCCTCAAGCAGCTGCTGGCCATAATCGCCGCGGCGCGCCTGGTAATCTGCCCGGATTCCGGACCTGCGCATATGGCCACAGCCGTTGGCACGCCAGTGGTTGGCCTGTACGCCACGACCAATCGCTTCCGCGCTGCACCGTATTTTTGCCAGCACCTGGTGGTGGATAAATATCCCGAAGCGGTGCAACGTGAATACGGGAAAAGTGTCGACGAAATGCGCTGGGGCACCCGGGTCCGCGACCCGTCTGCCATGGATCTGATTACCCTCGCCGATGTGACGGCCAAGGTCGATCAGGCCCTGTCCAGTAGCGGAAAACCCGCATAACTGCGAGCCGGCCGGCTGCTAAACTTGGCGTCTTCGCCGGAGGGTGTAAATCATGTTGGAAACCTTTGACGCACAGCGACTGGCCAGTGCCGCCACGGACAGCGTTGGCGATCTGCTGGAACAGGGCAACATCATTCAGTTCATACCGAACCCTATTGAGTTGCCCGACAACGATGAACTGGAATTGCTGCGCAATGAACTGCCGAAGCAACTAAAGCTCAAGAACGTTAGCTATCACCCGGAAGCTGACCAGGTAAAAGGCCTGCACGATGATTCACCCATCGCCGAACTGGCCTATCGCAGCCTGACCAATCATCGCGACCGGGTCACGGCCTTCCTGCAAAGCGTAATGCCCACGCTGACGCGCGGTATGAACGTTGGCACCTGCAGCTTCCGGCCGATGCAGGAGCAGGGCCGCGATCTGAAACCGCATGCGAGTAACGAGCTGATTCACGTGGATGCCGGCGCCTACGGCGCAACGGACGGCAACCGCTTGCTGCGCTTTTTCGTCAACGTGAATCCTGTGGAAGATCGTGTCTGGTCAACCAAGGGTGCGCTACCTGAGCTGTTGCAACGCTATGGCCAACAGGCCGGAGTCACCGCTGAGGAAGTCGGCCGGCTGGAAAAAAGCCTGACGGACAAACTGCGAAGTTCCGCGCTGGAAGGCATCTCGAAAGCCGGCTTACCGCTGGCCAAAGTACTCGACAGCAGCCCCTACGACCGGGCGATGCGCCGGTTTCACAATTTCATGAAGGATACGCCGGAGTTTCAGGCAGACCCGGTGGGTCACCATGAGTTTCGCTTCGGGCCTTTCAGCGCCTGGATGGTATTCACCGATATGGTCAGTCACGCCTGCCTGTCGGGCCAGCATGCGTTGATCTATACCGCGGTGTTGCCGCTGGAAAACTGCCGCATGCCGGAACTGGCCCCCATCAACCTGCTGCGCGCCGCTGCTTAATCCAGATCCAGCGCTGTCCAGACCTGGGCCGGACTGATATCGCGCAGGCAACGCAGATGACCGAGCGGGCACTCGCGCTTGAAGCAAGGGCTGCAGTCCAGATCAAGGTAGATTATTTCGCGCCGCTCGGTGAGTGGCGGCGTATAAGCCGGCGAGCTGGAACCATAGATGGCGACCACCCGGGTCCCTGCGGCGGCAGCCACATGCATTAACCCGGAATCATTGCTGACGGCGGCTTCGGTCATGGACAGCAGATCCACGGTATCGGCCAGCTGGGTTTCCCCGCACAGGTTTCTGGCCGCAGCACCAAGCCCGCCGCAAATTTGCGCTCCCGCGGCATGGTCTGCCGATGAGCCCAGCACCCATGCCTGCCGGCCGCTTTCGACTATGCGTTCGGCCAGGCTGGCATAGGCTTGCAGCGGCCAGCACTTTGCCGGGCCATAGGCTGCACCGGGCATCAGGGCCACGGCCGGCCCCTGCAGACCGAAATGTGCGGTTAAGCGCGCGAGGTTGTCGCCATCAACGGACAGGCTGGGCGAAGGCGGTGTTGGCAAAACCGCATCAGCCGGCGCGCCCAGGGCCAGAAATCGCTTGACCGTCTGATCAAGGCGCCGGCGATCCAGCCGGCGCCGGTCATTCAGCAGGCCGTAGCGCATTTCGGTATCAAAACCGGTGCGCTGCGGTATGCCGGCGAAGAACGGTACCAGCGCTGATTTCCAGGAACGCGGTAAAACAATCGCCCGCGTATAACCGGCAGCACGCAGCGATCGGCCGAGCCGGCGGCGCGTAGCCAGGCCCAGATCACCATGACCCAGCGGCAGGGTTAAGGCCTGGCGAACCTCCGGCATGCGCGCCAGTAATGGTCCTGACCAGGCCGGCGCCAGCACATCAATAGCCGCTGCGCCCTGCCCTTGCAGCAACTTGAACAGAGACTGGGCGATGACCATATCGCCGACCCAGGCCGGGCCGACCACTAATACCTGTTCAGCCGAGGCCATGAATTGCCGCTGCCGGCGCGGCTAGAGCGCGTCCAGGTAGCGGGCTACGCCTTGCTGCACGTTGAGAAAATCATCGCTGTAGCCTGCGCCACGCAGACTGGAAATATCTGCCTCGGTAAAGCTCTGGTAACTGCCCTGCAGATGCTCCGGAAACGGCACGTAGCGAATACTGCCCTTGCCGTGCCAATCGATCACTGCCTGGGCAATTTCGTTAAAAGTCTGACTGCGACCGGTGCCCGCATTGAAAAGCCCTGATACGGTCGGATTTGCCAGCGCCCACAGATTGATATTCACAATGTCATCGACGTGGATGAAGTCGCGACGCTGTTCGCCGTCTGCGTAACCATCGCTGCCGGCAAATAGTTGAACCTCGTTGCTTTCCAGCAACTGATTGTGAAAATGCCAAACCACGCTGGCCATACTGCCCTTGTGCGACTCTCCGGGTCCATAGACGTTGAAATAGCGCAGGCCAACAACCTGTGAATCAGGCTTTGGCAGGAACTGGCGAACGTACTGATCGAATACCAGCTTCGAGAAGGCATACACGTTGATAGGATGTTCGCACTCAGGACTGATACGAAAATCCTGACCGGCACCGTAAACCGAAGCCGAAGATGCATAGATGAGCGGTACCGAGCTGTTCAGACAGCTATGCAGCAGCTCTTTGGAGAACTCAAAATTGGTCTCCATCATGTAGCGGCCGTCCCACTCGGTGGTCGTGCTGCAGGCGCCGTTATGCAGGACGGCGCGTGCCTTGCTGAGCAAATCATCACCGGCACGCAGCCGGCGCAGGAACTCATCCTTTTCCAGATAGTCGACTATGCGGCAGTCAGACAGATTAAAAATCTTCTTGCCATCACTGAGCTCATCAACCACCAGGATATCGGTCTCTCCGGCGGCATTCAGCCTGCGCACCAGGTTACTGCCGATAAAGCCGGCTCCGCCGGTCACGATAATCATCTGCTTGATTGCTCCATGCGACTGGTTTTCAGCAACTGACGGTATATGGCCGCATAACTGCTGGCCATCTCCGCCGGCTCGAATTGTCGCGCTTTGCGACGATTGTTGTCGGCAATCAGTTTACGCCGGCCCGGATCCGCGGCCAGCCCCAGCAAAGCCTCGCTTTGGGCATCCAGATCGTCGACCGCGCACAAGGTTCCGTTTTCGCCATCACTAATTATTTCCGGTATGCCGCCAACCCGGGTTGCCACCACCGGCAAACCGAAGGCCATGGCGTCAATCAGGACTGAGCCCAGGCCCTCATGTCGGGAAGGATAGAAAAATACATCCATGGCTGCCAGATAATCGCCGACGTTATCCACGTAGCCGGCAAAATGCAGGTTATCCAGATCGGCCGCCTCGGCGCGCAAAGCCGCTTCATCTTCACCGCCACCGACCAGCAGAAACGCCAGCTGCGGATGCTCGTCGCGCAGGCGCCGCGCCAGTGAAATGATCTGCCGCTGACCCTTGTGCGAATCAACCAGCGCCGCCACGTTGCCAATTAGCAGCTGGCCACCGTATTGCGCGCGAATCCGCGCAACGACTTCAGGGTCACTGACCAGTTCACTGCTGGCGTCGGGCACAACACAAACACCCAGCGCCGGATCAAGTTGCAGCAACGAGTCCGCAATGGCGGCGGAGACTGCTACCAGGGCCATGGCACCGCTGTACATGCGCCGGTTGGCCACGGTATGGCGCGGACCGCGCTGCACCCGGCGCGTCACCAGGTACGGTGTGCCGCGCAGCAGGCTGTTCAGCCAGGCGGCCTGAATAGCCCGGCCCTCATGCACATGCACGAGGTCCACCTGGCCCAGCGCGCGCGTAGCGCTGAGGGCATTGTTGGCTACCGCGCGAATCGTCAGTTCGGGAATCTCGGCGCAGCGCTCTGCCAAAGGCGCGCCGCGGCGGGCTATCAGGCACTGACGCCAGCCGGCTTCGGCCAGACCCCGCAGCAGAAGTTCCGTTTGCCGCTCGCCGCCGCGATACGCGGGGGCCAGATTAATGTGCGCGATACAGGGCGTCAGCCCGGACATGGCAGAACGCGTCAGGCCCTGTCTGCCAGGGAAAACGTAGATCCGCAATAAGGGCACTTCGCCCGGCCGGTATCCTCAATGGACAGGAACACCTTGGGATGCGAATTCCACAGTGCCATGCCCGGCATCGGACAGGATAGCGGCAGATCGGCACGGCTGATCTCGTAGTGATTCTGCGCGTTAGGCTGGATGCTGCCGGCCGCAGAGGCCGTTGGCTGTTTCGCATTCATCAATGTCTGACTCGAACCTCAGCAGGAAGGCGAGTATAGCAACGCTACACGCCGCTCTCTGCGAACAGACGCTGCCAGGCCGCTTTAACCGGCGCGGCCAGCTCGCTGACCTCCGCGGCCGGCAGCAGCGCCGGCTCACCGGCCAATGACAGGCGATGCATGCGGGTACGAAAACCCCGGTAGCTCTGGGCCAGCGCCTCGGACGTAGCCTGGTCGAGCAAGGTCGCTGCAGCCAGGGCTTCCAGCTGACGGATATTGTCCGAATAAGTCAGTAGCTGGGGGTGGTCAGCAGCATGCTCCAGAACCAGGTACTGCACAATGAATTCGATGTCAGCCACGCCGCCCGGATCCTGCTTGAGGTCAAAACTTTCGTCGCCACCTTTGGATAATTCGCGTCGCATGCGTTCGCGCATCTGCACAACGTCCTGACGCAAACTGTCGCGCCGCACATATTCGGTCAACGCCTTGCTACGAAGACTGGCAAAGGCCGCCGAAACCCCGCTGTCACCGGCCACGACACGACTGCGCAATAAGGCCTGATGCTCCCAGGTCCAGGCGTCTTCACGTTGGTAACGGTCAAAGGCCACCAGGCTGGAAACCAGTGCGCCGGAACGGCCGCTTGGGCGCAAGCGCGTGTCTACTTCGTACAAACTACCCACTGCCGTACCCACCGTGAGCAGATGAATGATCCGCTGAGTCAGCCGGGCAAAAAACCGGTTGTTGTCGAGCGGGCGTTCGCCGTTAGTCTCCTGCTCTTCACCGCAAGAGTCGTGCACGAAAACCAGATCGAGATCAGACCCGTAACCCAACTCCAGGCCACCCAGTTTGCCGTAAGCGACCACGGCAAACTGGGCCGCGCGCGACTCGCCATTGTCTATGCAACAGGGCGCACCATGGCGCGCAATGAGTTCCCGCCAGGACAAGTCCAGCGCCGCCGCGATCACCAGCTCGGCGGTAGCGGTCAGCCGATCGCTAACTTTCATCAGCGGCAAGGCGTCACTTAAATCGGCTACTGCGATGCGAAATACCGCGGCCTGCTGAAAATGACTTAGCGCGAACTGGGCAGCCTCAATATCATCCTCAGCACAGGCCGCCAGCCTTTCCTGCAAATCCTGACGCAAGGCTTCCTCATCCGGGGGCTCGCTGAACACCCGCGGATCGAGCAGCTCATCCAGCAGTACCGGGTGTGCCGCAAGCTGTCGAACAAACAGGTCACTTTTGCCACACAGTGCCAACAGACGCTGCAGCGCGGCCGGATTCTCATTGAGCAAGGAAAAATAGGCAGAGCGCCGACCAATCGCCTCAATCACCGTCAGGCCGCCCTGCAGGGCCCGCGCCGGCGCCGTTTGTTCAGCCGCTACACGAACCAGGTCCGGCAGCAGCTGATCCAAACGCTGCCGACCGGCTTCGCTCATACGCCGATAGGCACCACTGGCCCGCAGCGCAGCGAGTTGTTCTGCCACCGCAACCGCGTCCGTATAACCCAGCTGCTGCAACTCACTGGCCAATCGCTCGGCCGTGGCATGCTCTGCCCAGGCCATGGCCAGACTATCTGTCTCGTCGGTATCGTCGGCCTCACCGGCGCCACGGAAGACAATATTGCGAAAATGACCAGCGACGCGCTCGCGATGGGCGTTCACCTCGGCCAGCAGCGCATCCCAGTCGGCGCTGCGGTTAGCCAGCACCAGCCGTGCCCGATCCAACTCGGTATCCGGCAGGTTGTGGGTTTGCCGATCGGCAATGGCCTGCAAACGGTTTTCCACGCGGCGCAGGCAGACATAGGCTTGCGCGAGCTCCTCGCCCACCGCCTCCGGCAGAAGGCGATGCCTGACCAGTTGCTGCAGAGCCGGCAATAACCGGCGTTCGCGTAAATCCGGCAGGGTACCGCCGCGTACCAGTTGCAAGGATTGAACAATGAATTCGATTTCGCGGATCCCACCGGCGCCGAGTTTCAAGTTGTCGCGAAATTCCTTGCGCTCTACTTCAGCTGCAATCATCGCTTTCATTTCGCGCAGCGACGCGAACACGCCGTAGTCAAGATAGCGCCGGTAAACAAATGGCCGCAGGATTTCATCTTCCATGGCAGCAGTGCCATGCCAATCGTTAATAACACGGGCCTTCACATAGGCGTAACGTTCCCAGTCACGACCATGCCGCAGCAGATAGGCCTCCAGGGCCGGCAGACTGACAGCCAGTGGGCCACTGTCACCGAAGGGTCTGAGGCGAACGTCGACGCGATAGACAAAGCCATCGGCGGTCTGCTTGCTAAGCAGCGCAATAATTTTCTGGCCGAGACTGCGAAAGAACTGCTCATTGCTGACGCTGCGACTGCCATTGGTTTCACCCTGATCGGAATACAGAAAAATCAGGTCTATATCGGAAGAAAAATTCAGCTCGTGACCACCGAGTTTGCCCATACCGAGAACCAGGAAAGCTGCCGGTGTGCCATCGGCTTCCAGGGCTTCGCCGTAAGCAGGCGCCAGCGCGGCGAGACTCCAGCGCAGGGCGGCGCAGATCGCAACATCTGCCAGCGCCGATAACTCCCGCAGGGTCTCCTCAACGCTGGCCATACCCGCCAGGTCGCGCCAGGCGATGCGCAGCAGTTCGCGATGCCGCAGTCGTCGCAAAGTACGCTCGCAATCCGCTTCACTGAATGAGTTGGGCAAACTCTGCGTAAACAGAATCTCAAGCTCATCGGGCTCAAGCGCTCTTTGCAGACGTTGACTCTCAACCAATTCGACCAACGCCGTCGGGTAGCGAGCCAGCGTATCGCTGAGATAACTGCTACAGGCAATAATGCGTGGCAATTCAGCAGCAACCTCGGGTTGCTTGCCAAGCCAGGCAGCGAGCCCTTCCTCGCCGGCATGCTGAGCGAACCAGTCCTGCACCGGGCCGGCAAGAATCTGCGGCAGATTATGGCTATCTATGTATTGATTCATGGTGGCCAGGAAATGATGACGACCTGCGGCCAACAGCTTATATCAGGCCGTTGCGATCAAACATAAGCAGATGCCGTGACGGCGCGGCGCAGGCACAGAGAAGTTCAGCAATGCCGAAATGGAGATTCGGCACCGATCCTCTGTCAACCGCGGGCAGTTCATCGCGTTTTCCTGATCACGGGCGGCATATGGCCCGGGAGTCAAAGGAAGCAGCAACATGGACGTAAAGATTATTCTCAGCACAGCCCTGGCCCTCGCCAGCCTTGGCATTACCGCTTTACCCGCTGTCGCGACAGCCGCCGGGGCCAGCAGCAGCGACAACATCGTGCTGGCCGCACGAGGTAACGGCCAACGCAGCGCGCCAGGCCGTTCCAAAGGTAGCAGTCAGCGGCAGGCCAACGGCCGCAGTGGCAGCTACGAACGCAATCGAACAGTAAGCGGCTCAAATGGCAGACAGGCGCAGCAACGCGAACAGGGCAGTTGGGATCGTGACCAGGGTAGCTGGGAACGCTCAAGGCAAACCACCGGCCCCAATGGCCAACAGAGAACCAGCGAAGTTCGTGGCCAGCGCACCGACACCGGCTACGAGCGCAACGCTCAGCGCACCGGTCCCGACGGCCAGATTTCGACGCGCGACACCACCGTGAGCCGCGACCGGGAAGCCGGCACACGCAGTCGTGATTCTGTCACCACCCTGCCGGACGGACGCACCGCGACCAGCAGCAGCACGGCCCAGCGTACCGATAGCGGCTATGAGCGCAACGCTCAGCGCACCGGTCCCAATGGACAGACCACCAGCCGCGAGACGTCCGTGAACCGCGACCGGGAAGCCGGCACACGCAGTCGTGATTCTGTCATCACCCTGCCGGACGGACGCACCGCGACCCGCAGCAGCACGGCCCAGCGAACCGATAGCGGCTACGAGCGCAACGCTCAGCGCACCGGTCCGAACGGACAGACCAGCAGTCGTGACACGTCCGTGAACCGCGACCGGGAAGCCGGCACACGCAGTCGTGATTCTGTCATCACCCTGCCGGACGGACGCACCGCGACCCGCAGCAGCACGGCCCAGCGAACCGATAGCGGCTACGAGCGCAACGCTCAGCGCACCGGTCCGAACGGACAGACCAGCAGTCGTGACACGTCCGTGAACCGCGACCCTGAGGCCGGCACCCGCAGCCGCGATTCCGTTACCACCCTGCCGGACGGACGCACGGCAACCCGCAGCAGCACGACTCAGCGCACCGACACCGGCTACGATCGAGTGGTAACGAAAACCGGCCCCGAGGGTCAGTCTGCCAGCCGTGAAACCTCGGTCAGCCGCAATCCGGACGCCGGCACGCGGACCAGCGATACCATCGCTACTTTGCCCGACGGCAGCACTGCCAGTCGCAATGAGGTGCTGGAACGCGGCGAGGATGGCTTCACCCGCACAATTACCCGCACTAATCCTGATGGCGAAGTGTCGAGCAAGGAAATCGTCGGCAGCCTGAACGAGGAGTCAGGTAGCTGGACACGCGAAATCACGCGGACGGGAGTCGATGGCCAGGTGAGTTCCGGCAGCACGGAAACCCGCATAGATCTGACTGACTAGCTACTGCAGTCCGGCGCCTGAGGCCGGACTTGTCCAGGCCCGCAGCTTCAGTTTCTGAACCCCTAAAAAGAAAAGGCCCCGCCGAGGCGGGGCCTTCTCATTCAGGCCAATTATAAAGGCTGATTTACATCATGCCTTCCATGCCGCCACCAGGCATGGGCATTGGATCGTCCTTCTTGGGCAGATCAGTGACCATTGCTTCGGTGGTCAACAGCAGGCCGGCGACCGAAGCTGCATTCTGCAGCGCCGAACGCGTGACCTTGGTCGGATCGATGATGCCAAAGGCCACCATGTCACCATACTCATCGGTAGCCGCGTTGTAGCCAAAGTTACCTTTGCCTTCCAACACCTTGTTGAGCACCACTGAACCATCGCCACCCGCATTGTTAACGATCTGGCGAAGCGGTTCTTCCAGGGCGCGACGCAGGATGTTAATACCCACCTGCTGATCGTCGTTGAGTCCCTTGATGGAAGCCAGCACACTTTCGGCACGTATCAGAGCAACACCGCCACCAGGCACTACGCCTTCTTCAACGGCAGCGCGGGTGGAATGCAGCGCATCTTCAACACGCGCCTTCTTTTCCTTCATCTCCACTTCCGTGGCGGCACCAACCTTGATCACGGCAACGCCACCAGAGAGCTTGGCAACCCGTTCCTGCAGTTTTTCGCGGTCGTAGTCTGAGCTGGAGTCTTCAATCTCGTTCTGGATCTGATCGACCCGGGATTTGATTTCAGCATGTTCGCCGGCACCATCGATAATGGTGGTGTTTTCCTTGGTGATCTGGATCTTCTTGGCTTCACCCAGATCTTCCAGGCTGGCTTTTTCAAGACTCAAGCCGACTTCCTCAGAGATCACCTGGCCACCGGTCAGAACAGCAATGTCCTGCAGCATGGCTTTGCGACGATCGCCGAAACCAGGCGCCTTAACGGCAGCAACTTTCACAATTCCGCGAATGTTGTTCACCACCAGCGTCGCCAGGGCTTCGCCCTCAACGTCTTCGGCAACGATCAGCAAGGGGCGACCGGACTTGGCCACGCCTTCCAGAAGCGGCAGAAGCTCGCGAATGTTCGAGATCTTCTTGTCATGCAAAAGAATCATCGGATTCTCAAGCTCGACACTCTGGCTCTCGGCGGAGTTAATGAAGTAGGGCGACAGGTAACCACGATCGAACTGCATGCCTTCGACGACGTCCAGTTCGTTATCCAGGCCAGAGCCTTCTTCAACAGTGATGACGCCCTGCTTGCCAACTTTACCCATGGCTTCGGCGATGATTTCACCGACCTGCTCGTCGGAGTTGGCAGAGATTGTGCCAACCTGGGCAATAGCTTTGTCATCCTCGCAAGGCTTGGACAGTTTGCCCAGCTCGACAACGATGGCAGCGGAACCCTTATCGATTCCACGCTTGAGATCCATCGGGTTCATGCCGGCAGCGACGGCCTTGAGCCCTTCACGCAGCACTGCCTGAGCCAGAACGGTGGCGGTGGTGGTGCCGTCACCAGCGATATCGGAAGTCTGCGATGCAACTTCCTTGACCATCTGGGCGCCCATATTCTCGAAATTGTCTTCGAGCTCGATTTCTTTCGCGACGGAAACACCGTCTTTGGTCACCGTCGGTGCACCAAAGCTCTTGTCGAGGACCACGTTGCGGCCCTTGGGACCGAGCGTGACCTTAACGGCATTCGCCAGAATGTTCACACCAGCGAACATGCGCTGACGCGCTTCGTCGCCGAATCTCACATCTTTAGCGGACATTGATTTCTACCTCTATTTCGAATTTTCTCAGTTCAGTGTGTGGCGGCGAGATCAACTCTCGATCACTGCCATCACATCGTCTTCCTTCATGACCAGCAGGTCTTCGCCGTCGACTTTGACCTCGGTGCCGCTGTATTTGCCAAACAGCACGGTGTCGCCAGCCTTCAGATCCAGGGCACGGGTTTCGCCATTTTCGAGGACGCGGCCGTTACCCACGGCAATAACTTCACCCTTGATGGGTTTTTCGGTAGCGCTGTCCGGAATGACGATGCCGCCCGGGGACGTGCGCTCTTCTTCCATGCGCCGAATGATCACGCGATCGTGAAGCGGACGGATCTTCATAGTCAAAACCTCCTGATTTAATTGGCTTTTTAGCCTTTATTCCGAGTGGAGTCTGTTAGCACTCCCCCCGAGTGAGTGCTAATAATAGGGGCGGCGCTCTGAATATCAAGGGCTGTGCGGGCTTGCCAAGCTGTGCGCGACCGCAATGACAGGGTCTTGCGCCCGGGGCTATCCTCTGCGCCTGGAATGGACGAGCGGGATTGCCATGGGCGTGGATCACCTGCTGGTGCTGTGCAGCTGCCCTCATGCTGCAAGTGCGCAAATGCTGTCTACCGCAATACTGGATCAGCGCCTGGCGGCCTGCGTGAATCAGTTAAGTGGGGTTAAATCCCTGTATCGCTGGCATGACAAGCTGGAAGAGGACGATGAAGTGCTGTTGTTGATCAAAACACGGGCCAGTCTCTATGAGCAGCTTGAAGGGCTGATTCAGTCACTGCACCCCTACGAACTCCCGGAAATTATTGGTGTCCCACTGAGCGTGGGTTCCAGGGATTATTTGCAATGGATCGACGCGGCCACGCAACCATGATCAGAATCCTCGGCGCTTTGCTGCTGGGCCTGGCCACTAACGCAACGGTGTTGGCGGCCGAGGACATTCTCAAGCCTGAGCAGGCTTTTCAATACACGGTTTCGGCCAACGCCGATAGCGTGGAAGTACGCTGGCAAATTGCGCCCGAACACTACCTCTATCGCGAGCGCATGAGCTTTCGCAGCCGGACCGAAGGCGTGGAGCTTGGTGAAGCACAGCTTCCCGAGGGCAAGGCCTACCAGGACGAATTTTTCGGCCGCATGGAAATCTATCGCGGCGGGATACTCGCGCGCATTCCCTATACTCGCGCTGACGCCGGCATCCGCCAACTGGATCTGGAAATTCGCTCGCAGGGCTGTGCGGATATCGGGCTTTGTTATCCGCCCCAACGCTGGGCGGCGACCGTCGAGCTGCCTGAATCCGTTGCCACCCTGTCAGGTCTGCTCGGCAATCCAGCCCTGGGAACGCTCAGCGATGGCCCGCTGCCGGTGGAACAGGCGTTTCAGCCCACGGCTGAAATTGTCGATCCTTTTCGGCTGGCAGTGACCTGGAAAATTGCCGAGGGCTACTACCTGTATCGCGACAGCCTGACCGTCACCGGTGTGGACGGCGTGGCCAGACCCGGGCCGGTCAGTTTGCCGCCCGGCATCGACAAATGGGATGAACATTTCGGCGACACGCAGGTTTACTACGATGAGGTTCGGCTGGAAATCCCCCTGCTGAGACCAACTCCGGATGCCGGGCTGGTGGAATTGCAGCTCGCCTACCAGGGCTGCAAGGAAGACAGCATTTGCTATCCGCCGGCGATCGCCGGCATTGCGCTGGACTTGCCGCCCGCCGCAGCCGCTGCACCGCCCCCGCTGGCTGAACAAGACCGTCTCTCGGCACTGATACTCAGCGGCAACCTGCTGCTGGTAATCGCGACCTTCACGGGCCTCGGCCTGCTGCTGGCCTTCACGCCCTGCGTGCTGCCCATGCTGCCCATTCTCTCCGGGATCATTGCCGGTCAGGGTAAGGACGTCACCACGACGCGCGCTTTCACACTGTCACTCACCTACGTCCTCGGCATGGCCCTGACCTATACCATTGCCGGCGCTGCCTTTGCCGCGGCCGGCGGACAAATCCAGGCGGCGCTGCAAAAACCCTGGATCATTATTTCGGTTGCCGGCCTTTTTGTAGCCCTCTCCCTGTCCATGTTCGGGCTTTATGAGCTGCAAATGCCGGCGGCGATTCAAACTCGCCTTACCCAGACCAGCGGAAAACAGAAAAGCGGTACTTTTATCGGCACCGCCGTGATGGGTGCGCTGTCCGCGCTGGTGGTTACCACCTGCGTTGCGCCGCCGCTGGTAGCCTCGCTGATGGTGATTGCGCAATCCGGCGATGTCGCCCGCGGCGCGCTATCCCTGTTCGCCATGAGCATGGGTATGGGCATCCCATTGCTGATTGTCGGTACCTCGGCGGGCAAGTTGCTACCTAAAGCCGGCGCCTGGATGGACAAGATCAAGGGCGCCTTCGGTTTCATGATGCTGGGGCTGGCGATCTGGATGCTGGAACGCATTCTTCCAGGCTCCGTCGTCCTGGTGCTGTGGGCTGCACTGGTATTTATGGCCGGTGTATTTCTTGGCGCTTTCCAGTCCCTGGACGCACAGGCCGGAACCCTGCCGAAACTCGGCAAGGGCTTTGGACTGCTGGCCGCGCTGTATGGCGCAGCCTTATTGATTGGCGCGTTAAGCGGGGCTCGAGACCCCCTGCAGCCACTGAGTTTCGTCAGCAGCCGCGGCGGCGAAACAGCGCTGGAATCAGAACTGCAGTTTCGCACCATCAAGTCCGTTGCCGATCTCGACGCAGAGCTCGCGCGCGCCAGCGCCGCTGGCCAGTCGGTGATGCTGGATTTCTATGCCGACTGGTGCGTGTCCTGCAAAGAAATGGAGCGCTACACATTCAACGACAGCAATGTGCAACAGGCATTGAGCAATGTCGTGCTGTTAAAAGCGGACGTTACCCTCAACGATGACCTCGACCAGGCCCTGCTAAAGCATTTCGGCATTTTCGGTCCGCCAAGCATCATATTTTTTGACCGCAACGGTCAGGAACAAGCCAATTACCGCATTGTCGGATTTATGCCGGCTGAGGAGTTCGCCAACCACGTAGGCTTGGCTATATCCTCACCGGTATGACACCGACAATTCTGCGGCGCATTCGACGCCTTGCCTTTATTCTGATTTTTGGCCTCGCGGGCTTTTATTTCGCAGCCTATCTGCGCGCGCCGACGCCAGAACTCGAACCGGTCGCGGGAAGCAGCCAGGCGCAGGCTCTGGTTCAGGAACTCCCGGATTTCCAGCTCAGCGACAGCTACGGCCAAATGCGCTCTATTCGCGAGTGGTCAGGGCGGCCCCTGCTCATCAATTTCTGGGCCACCTGGTGTGCGCCTTGTTTGCGCGAGATGCCCCTGTTGCAGACCTTGCAGGACGAGCGTGGCGAGCGTTTTCAGGTGATCGGTATTGCGGTGGATCGACTACCGGCGGTGCAAAGCTTCGTCGCCGAAGCCGGGGTCAGCTATCCGATCCTGGTCGGCCAGCAGGACGCCATGGATGCGGCCGAACTGTTTGGCCCGGAATTCCTGGCCTTGCCCTTTTCAATCTTTATCGCCGCCGACGGCCGGGTGCTGGGATTACGCGCCGGGGAACTGGATCCGGCCGAATTGCGCGAACTGCTGGACACGGTGGACGCGGTCGGGGAAGGTCGGCTCGAGGTCGCCGAGGCGCGTCTGCTAATCGGCGAAAGCTAAGCCTTATTCGCCTAAAAGACTGGCATCTGCAGCGATTTGGTTTAAACTTGCCGACATCTTGACGTAAGAAGATGCGCCGATACGATGCCGAGTTTACTGCTGCTGAACGGCCCGAACCTTAATCTGCTTGGCACCCGCGAACCCGGTCACTACGGCAATCAGAGCCTCGCAGAAATCGAACAAGGGCTGACCGAGACCGCCCGCAACCTGGGCCATGAGCTCAGCTGCCTGCAGAGTAACGCCGAGGCAGAACTGGTCGAGCGCGTGCATGCTGCCGCCGGACAGATCGATTTCATTCTGATTAACCCGGGCGCCCTTACCCATACCAGTATCGCCCTGCGCGACGCACTGCTGGGCGTCGCCATCCCGTTCATAGAAGTGCACATTAGTAACGTTCATGCCCGCGAAGAATTTCGCCGGAAATCCTATTTTTCAGACATTGCGCTAGGCAGCATCACCGGCCTGGGTCCGCAGGGCTATGAACTGGCTCTGCGCGCGGCCGATGAATACCTGCGGCAGGACCGACAGTAGCTTTTAGACGAGGTATCGACGATGGATATTCGCAAGGTCAAAAAACTTATCGAACTGCTCGAAGAATCGGGTATCGCCGAAATCGAGATCAGCGAGGCCGAAGATTCCGTGCGCATCAGCCGCTACCCGCAGAACATCCCCATGCAGCCGGCCGTCGCGATGCAGGCCGCACCGGCGCCCGTGGCCGCCGCGCCGGTCGCTGCCGCGGTCAGCGCTGAAGTACCGGCTGCCGCCAGCGACGGCCACGCGGTTCCGGCGCCCATGGTCGGGACTTTCTACTCAGCACCTTCGCCGGACGCTCAGGCCTTTGTGAAGGTCGGCGATGAAGTCAATATCGGTGACACGCTGTGCGTTATCGAAGCGATGAAAATGATGAACCAGATCGACTCGGAAGTCGCCGGCGAAATCGTTGCCATCGAAGTCGAAAATGCAGAACCCGTAGAGTTCGGCCAGACCCTTTTCGTAATCCGCTGATCAGCGGCCCGGTCAACGCGGAGTTCGCCTGCTAATGCTCGAAAAAATCCTAATCGCTAACCGTGGTGAGATCGCGCTGCGCATTCAGCGCGCCTGCCGCGAACTGGGCATCAAGACCGTGGCGGTGCATTCCACTGCCGATAGCGGACTCAAGCACGTCCTGTTGGCCGATGAGACGGTCTGTATAGGTCCGCCACCGTCAGCCGACAGTTATCTGAATATGCCCTCCATCATTGCAGCCGCCGAAGTCACGGATTCTGTTGGCATTCATCCTGGTTACGGCTTCCTGTCGGAGAACGCCGATTTTGCCGAACGTGTCGATCGCAGCGGCTTCATTTTTATCGGCCCGACACCCAATGTAATCCGCGTGATGGGCGACAAGGTTGCGGCTATCAAGGCGATGAAAGCCGCCGGCGTGCCCTGCGTGCCGGGCTCCGACGGACCGCTCGGTGATGATACGGCAGAGAATCTGCGTATGGCGCGCGAGATTGGCTACCCGGTCATCATCAAGGCCTCCGGGGGCGGCGGTGGCCGCGGCATGCGCGTGGTCAACACCGAGGCTTCACTGAACAGCGCCATCAGCCTGACCCGCTCGGAAGCCCTGGCCGCTTTTGGTAATGGCACGGTGTACATGGAAAAGTTCCTGGAGCGACCGCGACATATCGAATTTCAGGTGCTGGCCGATAACCATGGCAATGCAGTGCACCTGTTTGAACGCGACTGTTCCATGCAACGCCGACACCAGAAAGTGCTTGAGGAAGCACCGGCACCTGGCATCACTGAAGAGCAACGCCAGCGAATAGGTGCGCGCTGCGTAAAGGCCTGCATCGATATCGGCTACCAGGGGGCCGGCACCTTTGAATTTCTATTCCAGGACGACGAGTTCTATTTCATCGAAATGAACACCCGCATTCAGGTAGAGCATCCGGTGACGGAGATGATTACCGGCGTCGACCTGGTTAAGGAACAACTGCGCATCGCCGCCGGCGAAACCTTGAGTTTTTCGCAATCGGACCTGATTCTGCGCGGCCATGCGATTGAATGCCGCATCAACGCAGAGGACCCCAAGACTTTTGTACCTTCGCCAGGGCGCGTTGAGCTATGGCATCCGCCGGGCGGACCCGGTGTGCGCGTCGACAGCCACCTGTACAGCGGCTATACCGTGCCGCCGTACTATGACTCCATGGTCGGCAAGCTGATTACCTATGGCGATACCCGTGAATCGGCTATTGCGCGCATGCGCATTGCCCTGAGCGAAATGGTTATCGAAGGCATCAAGACCAACATTCCGCTGCACCAGGAGATCTGTCAGCTAAAAATGTTCCGCGACGGCGGCACTAACATTCATTATCTGGAAAAACGTCTCGGCCTCTGACGCCCGACCAGTGACAAACCCGCGCTTATGAGCTGGCTCACAGCCACAATCGAACTGGGCGAGGTCGCCTCCGCGCCGGTGGAAGCCGCACTGCTGGCGTTGGGGGCTATCAGCATCGAATACCGCGATGCCGGCGACGAACCGATTCTGGAACCCGCCCCGGGAGAGACGCCGCTCTGGTCACGCCTGGCCGTGGCCGCGCTGCTGCCGGCAGAAACCGAACCGGACAGCTTGCGACTGGCCATTGCCGCCGCCGCCCAGCCGTTACCCGCACCCAAGCTGCAGTTGCAACGCCTGGATGACCGCGACTGGCTGGCAGCCTGGCGCGCGTCGCTGGCACCAAGACGTTTCAGCGGCGGATTGTGGGTTATCCCGCGCGAGCATACGCCGCCGGCGAACGCCGACCATGTCGTCTGGCTGGACCCCGGGCTGGCCTTTGGCAGCGGCAGTCATCCCACCACCAGCCTGTGCCTGGACTGGATCGCCGACCGGGTAACCGAGGGCAGCCTGCTGGACTATGGTTGCGGCTCGGGCATCCTCGGCCTTGCCGGCCTGGTCATGGGCGCCAGGCAACTGGTGAGCGTAGACATCGACCCCCAGGCATTGTCAGCCACCGCAGCCAATGCCCGCTTTAATCGACAGGCCGCGGCTACAGAAATCCTTGCGCCGCAGGACTTGCCGGCCGGTCGCCAATTCGACTTTGTGGTGGCTAATATTCTGAGCGGCATACTCATCGACCTGGCACCGCAGCTGTCCGGGCATTGCAAATCTGGCGCCAGCATCGCCCTGACGGGTATTCTGACGGAGCAGACAGAACAGGTCTGCGCAGCCTATGCTCCCTGGTTCGGCGCCCTGAGTGTCCAGGAGCGGGATGGCTGGGTACTGTTGTCCGGCACCGCCAACTTCTAGCGAGAACCATGTTTACGCGTTGTCCCCAGTGCGGCACGGTGTTCAGAATATCCGCAACCCAGTTGCGGGTAGCCAGTGGCGATGTGCGCTGCGGTAGCTGTGCGCACGTATTTAATGCCCTCGGCCTGTTGACCGATGAATTGCCGGATAGCCCACAGCTGCCACCATCGACCGGCCCGGAGCAGACGGACGACGAGGAATTTCTAGGCGAGCCGTCACCAGAGCCTGAGGGCGTTGAGCAAAGCCAGCCAGACAATGAACCGGGACCTGGCGAAGACGCTGAGCTCGAATTCGACGCACCGGAACCTACCTGGTCGAAGTTCTTTATCGACGCCACCCGCAACAGCGAGCCAGCGGCGGATGCGCAGCCCAGGGCCGCGGGCGATGTTGCCCTGGACGGTGAACTGGAAACGGTAACCGCCGACCCCGACGAATGGCGCGCCTTTCTTAAAGAAATGGAGGAACCGCATCCGGCCGACTGGGCCAGCGCGGACGCGGCAATCGTGGATCCGCTGGGTCGCGAGCCGCAGAGCTACGTCGGCGACGAAGAGCCAACGGGCGAACTGGACGACGCAGTGCCAGGCAGCATTAGCGCGGAAGCAGAACCGGCTCAGCCAATCGGCACAGGGCTCGACGAAAACGATAGCTATCTGGCCGAGGCAGCAGAGGAATCGGCAGCTGTCGGCTGGTCAGCAGAGGCGTGGACGCCGGATGCTACCGATGCTGCTGCCGAGAGCGATTCGGCCCCACCCTGGGATGAGGAGGTCGAAGTCACCGCCGCTCCGAATCGTCTTCGCTGGCTGGCGGCCAGCCTGGTGATGACAGCCGTGCTGCTGGCGCAGCTGGTGCATATATTTCGCGATGATCTTGCCGTCGATGATCGCTTCGGACCGCAGCTGCGATCGATCTACGCAAGCCTGAACCTGCCATTGCTGCCCAACTGGCCATTGGAAGCCTATCGCGTGCGCCGCGCCGAGGCGCTGGCCGGCGGTAGCGCCGATGAGGCACTGGATATCAGCGCAGCCGTGGAGACCAGCGGTAACGGTAGCCTGGGACTGCCGCTGGTGCGGGTCGTACTGCGCGATCAATGGGCCAACGTGGTCGCCAGCCGGGTATTCACGCCCGAGCAATATTTACCGGCGCCGCTGCCCGCCATCGTGCCGGCCGGGACACGTATCCCGGTACGTTTAAGTGTTCTGGATCCGGGCAGTGAAGCGCGTGGCTTTGTGGTCGATTTATGCCTGCCGCGACGCGACGGCCTGGTCTGTCAGCTGGCCCGCGACCCCTTCCAGCCATGAATTCGCCGCCGCGCATTGGCCCGCATCAATTAGCGGGCAGGGTCTTGCTGGCACCGATGGCAGGTATTACCGATGCCCCGTTCAGGCGGCTGTGTCGACAATGGGGCGCGAGCATGGCGACCAGCGAAATGACCACCGCCGACATCAGCCTCTGGCAATCGGCGAAAAGCGTTCAGCGTCTGGATATCGGCAACGATCTCTCGCCCCGGGTAGTGCAGATCGCCGGCAGCGAACCGGCGGCCCTGGCCCAGGCGGCGCAGCTCGCCGTGGATCGCGGCGCAGAGATCATCGATATCAACATGGGCTGCCCGGCGAAAAAAGTCTGCCGCCGACTGGCCGGCTCGGCTCTGTTGCGCGACGAATATCTCGTTCAGTCGATCCTCGGAGCGGTGGTCGCAGCTGTGAGCGTTCCGGTTACGCTAAAAATGCGCACTGGCTGGAGCCCAACAGAACGTAACGGCGTACGCATTGCACGCATCGCACAGGCCGCCGGCATCAGCGCATTGGCGGTGCACGGCAGAACCCGGGCCTGTGGTTACCGAGGCAACGCCGAGTACGAAAGCATTCGCGCGATCAAAGCGGCCGTAAATATTCCAGTTTTTGCTAACGGAGATGTGCTTAACCCGCTGAAGGCAGAACAAGTGTTGCTGGAAACCGGCGCCGATGCCGTGATGATCGGACGCGCGTCGCGGGGACAACCCTGGTTAATGCAGCAAGTGCAAGACTATCTGGATAAAAAAATACTCACACCGATACCAACACTGCGCACACAACGTGATATTATTATCGACCACCTTGAAAACACGTATCGCTTCTACGGCGAACAAACGGGTGTAAGGGTGGCACGCAAGCATCTCGCATGGTTCACGGAACAGATGGTCGGTGGGGCGACGTTCCGAAAAACCGTCATGAAGGCGGAGAACACACATGCGCAGATGCGGATAACCGAAAAATTTTTGGCGCACTGTGTTGCAGGGGACAGCATGGATGCGGGTTGGCAATATCCCCCGGTGTCGGCACGTGGCGAAGACCAGCAGAAGCAAAACATCTAGCAGGAAATCTGCCAGCAAGGCGCCGATAACAAGCCTGAGAAACAGACCCTTAAGAGATTTTACGGAAGAGGCGCTTACGCATTACTTCCGCAATCTGAACGGACACAAAGCAGGCGATCTTTATGGCCTGGTTTTAGGCGAAGTTGAATTACCGCTGCTGCGCACTGTGCTTGATCACACAGACGGCAACCAGAGTCAGGCCGCGGAAATACTCGGCATCAATCGCGCCACCCTGCGCAAGAAACTCAAGCACTATCAGCTGCTGAGCTGACCGGCGCTGCCGGCAGCCACACCCCTACAGGCCACTGCCATGCAGAACTCTGCCACGGCGCTGCTTAGCGTCAGCGACAAAACCGGAATCGTTGAGCTGGCCAGCCAGCTGGCGGCGCAAGGCGTGCGCCTGCTGTCCACCGGCGGCACTGCCCGTACGCTGCGCGAGGCGGGGCTTTCGGTCACCGATATCAGCGAGATCACCGGCCATCCGGAGATCATGGATGGCCGCGTCAAGACCCTGCACCCGCGGGTGCACGGCGGCCTGCTGGGCCGCGGCGAACAGGATGCCGAGGTCATGGCCGAGCATGGCATTCAGCCTATCGACCTGCTGGTGGTCAACCTATACCCGTTTGAGGCCACCATTGCGCAGCCCGATTGCTCGCGCGATGAGGCCATTGAAAATATTGATATCGGTGGCCCTGCAATGCTGCGGGCGGCGGCAAAAAATCATGCTTTCGTCGCCGTGGTGGTCGATCCGGACGACTACGCATTAGTCGCTGAGGAATTTTCCCGGCAACAGAAAATCAGCCAGGAAACGCGCCGTCGCCTGGCCCTGAAGGCCTTTTCTCACACCGCCAGCTACGATGCAGCGATCAGCAGCTATCTGCGCCAGGACCTTGGTGACGATAGCTTGCCGGAAAGCCTGCCGATCGGACTGCGACGCGAAGCCGAATTGCGCTACGGAGAAAACCCGCATCAACGTGGGGCGCTATACCGACTGCCGCAAACACCTGCCGGCAGCCTGATCGACGCTCGCCAGCACCAGGGCAAGCCGCTGTCCTATAACAACCTGGCCGATGCTGACGCGGCACTGGAGTGCGTAAAGAGTTTTGGCGAACTCGCCTGCGTTATCGTCAAGCACGCTAACCCCTGCGGAGTCGGCCTCGGCAGCTCGCTGCTGCAGGCCTACGAACGCGCCTACGCGACGGATCCCACTTCAGCCTTCGGCGGCATCATTGCCTGCAATCGGGAAGTTGACGGCGAACTGGCCAGCGCCATTCTGGCTCGCCAATTTCTTGAAGTAATCGTGGCCCCCGAATATTCGGCCGAGGCGCTGGCCGCATTTTCCGCCAAACCGAATATACGTGTGCTCGCCACCGGCCCCTTGTCCGCGACATTGCCTGGCCTGCGTTTGCAGGCCATCGAAGGCGGCATGCTGGTGCAGGATAAGGATGTAGCTCGCCTGAATCCCGGCGAACTAAAGGTGGTCACGGAACGGCAGCCCGACGCGCGTCAGCTGACCGACGCGTTGCTCGCCTGGCAGGTAGCCCGCTACGTAAAATCTAATGCGATTGTTTATTGTCGTGACGGTATGACGCTGGGTATCGGCGCGGGCCAGATGAGCCGTGTGGTCAGTGCGCAGATTGCGGCCATGAAAGCCGCTGAAGCGAAACTGGCATTGCCGGGCGCCGCCATGGCCTCTGATGCATTTTTTCCGTTTCGCGACGGGATTGATACGGCGGCGGAAAAAGGCATCGAGGTGGTGATCCAGCCTGGGGGCTCGATGCGCGACCAGGAAGTCATCGACGCAGCGAACGAGCACGGTATGACTATGCTGTTCACAGGTATGCGCCATTTCAGACACTGACGAGACCAGCTGATGAAAGTGATGGTGATTGGCGGCGGTGGTCGCGAACATGCCCTGGCCTGGAAACTGGCTGCCTCGCCGCGCGTATCCGAGGTACTGGTAGCCCCGGGTAATGCAGGCACCGCCGGCGAAAACGGCGTGCGCAACGTTGCTGTGGCTGCGGACGACATCGAAGGCTTGCTGCAAGTGGCCCAGGATGAGGGCGTGGCGCTGACCGTCGTCGGTCCCGAGGCCGCCCTGGTAGCCGGTGTGGTCGATCTTTTTTCGTCCGCCGGTCTGCCTTGCTTCGGTCCCGTAGCGGCGGCCGCGCAGCTGGAAGGCTCCAAGGCCTTCAGCAAGGATTTTTTCGCCCGCCACCAGATCCCGACCGCCGCATCGCAGACTTTCTCCGCCAGCGCACCGGCACTGAAGTACCTGCAGCAGCGTGGCGCACCCATTGTCATCAAGGCCGACGGTCTGGCCGCCGGCAAGGGCGTCATCGTCGCCCAGACCGTCGACGAGGCAGAAGCCGCTGTGCGCAGCATGCTCGATGAGGGCGCCTTCGGCAGCGCCGGTGGACGCGTGGTCATCGAAGACTTTCTGGTCGGCGAGGAAGCCAGTTTTATTGCCATGGTCGACGGCCAGCACATTCTGCCGCTGGCCACCTCCCAGGACCACAAAGCCCGCGACAACGGCGACCTGGGACCCAACACCGGCGGTATGGGCGCGTATTCACCGGCGCCTGTCGTTGACGCCAGGATGCAGGCGCGCATCATGCGCGAGGTGATGGCCCCTGCCGTCGCCGGCATGGCCGCAGACGGCACGCCTTACACGGGCTTTCTGTATGCCGGACTGATGATCGGCACAGACGGCCAACCCCGTGTGCTGGAATTTAATTGCCGTTTCGGCGACCCCGAAACGCAGCCGATCCTGTTTCGGTTGCGCACGGATTTACTGGATCTGCTTGAAGCCGCGCTGGCCGGAGAACTGGACCAGACTACGGTCGAATGGGATTCGCGAGTTGCGGTGGGCGTAGTGATGGCAGCCGGCGGCTACCCGGAAAAATATCGCCGCGGAGATCTGATCGAAGGGCTGGGCAGCGATGCGCCGGAGCACTTAAAAGTTTTTCACGCCGGCACACGGCTGGAAGACGGCAAAGTGCTAACCAGTGGCGGCCGCGTTCTCTGCGCTGTGGCGCTGGGGGAAACTACCGCTGCCGCTCAGGCCGAAGCCTATGGCCTGGTCAGCCGGATTCATTGGCCCGGCGCCTACTACCGCACGGATATCGGCTATCGGGCCGTAGCCCGCGAGCGCAATCGCTAGAGCGCCGGACGGCCTGCTTGGCTTTTTGGCGCGCCAATCCAAGCGGCGCGCGGACATCCTGATGGGCAGGACGACCTGACCAGACCTTTAGCGCTTCATCGACTCAAAGAACAAGGCGTTGGTCTTGGTGTCCTGCATCTTGCCAATCAGGAACTCCACCGCCGCCAGCTCGTCCATCGGGTGCAGCACCTTGCGCAGGACCCACATCTTCTGCAGCTCGTCCTCGGCCGTCAGCAGGTCCTCGCGGCGGGTACCCGAACGATTGATGTTAATCGCCGGATAGACGCGCTTCTCGGCGATGCGGCGATCCAGGTGGATCTCCATATTGCCGGTGCCCTTGAACTCTTCGTAGATGACCTCGTCCATCTTGGAGCCGGTATCGACCAGCGCGGTAGCCAGGATAGTCAGGCTGCCGCCCTCTTCGATATTACGCGCAGCGCCAAAAAACCGTTTCGGTCGATGCAGCGCGTTAGCGTCAACGCCACCGGTCAGCACCTTGCCAGACGACGGCACCACGGTGTTGTAGGCGCGTGCCAGACGCGTGATGGAGTCCAGCAGGATCACCACGTCACGCTTGTGCTCGGCCAGGCGCTTGGCCTTCTCGATGACCATTTCAGCGACCTGCACATGCCGGCTGGCGGGCTCATCAAAGGTGCTGGAAACCACTTCGCCGCGCACCGTGCGGGCCATTTCCGTGACTTCCTCCGGGCGCTCATCGATCAACAGCACGATGAGCACGGTTTCCGGGTGGTTGGCCATGATCGACAGGGCAATATTCTGCAGCAGCATGGTCTTGCCGGCCTTGGGCGGCGAGACAATCAGGCCACGCTGGCCTTTACCGATGGGCGCGCACAAATCGATGATGCGCGCTGTCAGATCTTCGGTACTGCCATTGCCCTGTTCAAGCTTGAGGCGCTCCTTGGGGAACAACGGCGTGAGATTCTCGAACAGGACCTTGTTGCGGGCATTTTCCGGCGCATCCAGGTTAATTTCGCAAACCTTCAGCAGGGCGAAATAGCGCTCGCCTTCTTTGGGCGGCCGGATCAGCCCGGAGACGGTGTCGCCGGTGCGCAGATTGAAGCGGCGGATCTGGCTGGGCGAGACATAAATATCATCAGGCCCTGCCAGGTACGAACCATCGGAAGAACGCAGAAAGCCAAAGCCATCCTGCAAAATTTCCAGTACGCCGTCACCGTAAATGTCATGGCCATTACCCGAATGCGCCTTGAGAACTTCAAAAATGATGTCCTGTTTGCGCGAGCGGGCCATGTTTTCCAGTCCGAGAGACTGGGCCAGTTCGACAATTTCAGAAGCCGGCTGAGTTTTGATTTCTGTCAGGTTCAGCAGGTTCTCGGTCGCCTCGAGTTCCGGGCGACGAATAACCTCGTCCTCGGAGAAGGTGACATTCTCATCGCGATCATGACGACGACGCCTGGTGTTCTTCTTGTTGCCGCCCTGATCACCCTTGCCGCGGGGACCGGATTTATTGGCGCGACCGCGCGCCGAGTTGCCCAGATAACCTCTCACAGCTGTGCATCCACTAACTGGCTGAGTTGATCCTTGGACAGCATCCCGACGTGCTGCGCCTGGACAACCCCGTCCTTGAAAATCATCAGTGTGGGAATACTTCGCACGCCATATTTCATGGCAATGGCCTGACTCTCCTCGACGTCCAGCTTGGCTATCTGCAGACGGTCGGCGTATTCATCGGCAACCTGTTCAAGGATCGGCGCGATCATCTTGCAGGGTCCACACCATTCGGCCCAGAAATCCACCAGTACCGGGGTGCCGGACTGGAGTACGTCGCTATCAAAATTGTCGTTATTAACGTGAACTATGCTCATCGGTACTCTCGTAACGGTTTACGAATTAAAAGAAATGTTTCGCGGCGCCGACAGGCTTTCCGGACACGGCCGGATAGATCTCGGTTGAGGGTGTCTCCCCAGACAACGACAACCGGATAGGACTGGCTTGGAAGCCTGCTCGAAGAAAACTTCGAAAAACTACTGTCAGCGAGCGGGTGTGTTATGGCGGGGCAGGTCATGCCCTCTGCGAATAGTTATAATTTGAACCCTTCGCGAGGCAATTTGCAAGTACCCGGCCTGACGGGAGTTGCTCAAGGCACCCGGAAACAGCTGTACCGCTGAAGTCTTCCGCGTCCCCGCAACGCGATTGGCATACAATCTCAGCCCCATAGCGAGCCACCACCCGGTTCGCATTAGCGCAAGGATCCCGCCTGATATGGCCGAAGAAACCGATGTTCTGTTCAGCGAGCTAGAAATGCCGGAGGCATTAATGGCCGGCGTTCAGACCGCAGGCTTCACGAAATGCACCCCGATTCAGGCCGGCACGCTGCCGCTGGCGCTGCAGGGCAAAGATGTGGCCGGTCAGGCCCAGACTGGCACTGGCAAGACCGCGGCATTTCTGCTCGCCACCTTTAATCGACTGCTTACCGAGCCGGTCACCGCGAGTGAGGGCATCAGCAGCCCCAGGGCGATCATTATTGCCCCGACCCGCGAATTGGCCGTGCAGATTCATGAAGACGCAAAAATCCTTGGCGGCGCCACCGGTCTGCGCATGATGGTGGTATTCGGCGGCGCGGACTATGAAAAACAGCGTGACAACCTGGGCGCTGGCATAGACGTCCTGATTGGCACGCCGGGACGACTGATCGACTACTTCAAGCAGGGCGTATACAACCTGAACCATATTCAGGTGGTGGTGCTGGACGAAGCCGATCGGATGTTCGACCTGGGCTTTATCAAAGACATACGCTTCGTCATGCGGCGCCTGCCACCGCCGTCGGAGCGGCTTAACCTGCTATTTTCTGCAACGCTCAGCCAGCGCGTGCTGGAGCTGGCTTATGAGCACATGAATGAGCCGGAACTGGTGCAGATTGAGCCAGATAAGCTCACCGTAGACAAGGTTACCCAAAAGGTATTTTTTCCCGCCAACCCGGACAAACCAGGGTTGCTGGTGCATCTGCTAAAAAGCATGGACGCCACGCGCACGATGGTTTTCGTCAATACCAAACGCCAGGCGGATTACGTGGCGCGACTATTGCAGGCCAATGACATGTCGGCCGAAGCGATTTCCGGCGACGTACCGCAGCGCAAGCGCATGCGCATGCTGCGTGATTTTGTCTCCGGGGAACTGCCGGTGCTGGTCGCCACCGATGTGGCTTCGCGCGGCCTGCATGTGCCCGGCGTCAGTCATGTGGTGAACTACGACCTGCCCCAGGATGTGGAAGATTATGTGCATCGCATTGGCCGCACGGCGCGTGCCGGAGCCACCGGCGACTCCGTCAGCTTCGCCTGCGAAACCTTTGCGTTCACCCTGCCGGAAATCGAGGACTACCTTGGCCACCGTATTCCCACCGGCAGCTACGATCCCCAGGAGCTGCCGAAACTGAAGCGGCCCGCGCCAGCGCCAAGACGAACATCCGGCCCGGGTGGTTCACGCGGGCGACCGTCGCGCGGCGGCGGATCATCTTCCGGGTCGGGCAAATCATCCAGTGACGGCAATCCACGCCGGCGCCGGCGACGCAGTCCTGGCCCCAAGCCGGCTTCAGACTAGCGGGGTTTAGCGGGCGCCAGCTCATCGAGGGCGTCCACACTCAGCATCCTGCCAGGCGGCCGGCCCGCGACCGTCGTATCGGGTCTACGCACCGCAACCACAGCAGCCAGGCCAAAGCCCCGAGCTGCCGTCAGCACCGGTTCGCTGTCATCCACAAAGACGGTGCTTTGCGGATCGAAGTCGAGATGCGCCTGCAGCGACGGCCAGAAAGCCGCCTGCTCCTTGGCGTGACCAAATTGATGCGAACTCACGAAGCCGTCGAAATAGCGGTCCAGGCCTGCTACGGCGCGTTTTATGTCCAAAGTCGCGCCGTGCGCATTGGTCACCAGGACTACGCGGCGTCCGCTGCCGGCCAGCTGCTGCAAAAAATCACGGGCGCCGGGTAGAAAGCGAATGCGATGACTGCTGGCCGCCTTCAAGGCACGCAAGTCCAGATCCAGGGCCGCGGTCCAATAGTCCAGGCAGTACCAGTCCAGGCTGCCGGCTTTTGCCGCATACAACGCGGTCAGTTCGCCGTGCGCTTGAGCAAAGGGTTGAGCCCGCGCGCGGGCCATACAGCGCGGCACCAGCTCACGCCAGAAATAATTATCAAAGGCCAGATCAAGGATCGTGCCATCCATGTCCAGCAGGACAGTATCGAGTTCATGCCATGCGAGCATTTTGCGACGGGCTTCCGTGGGCGCGCTGAATTCCTTCGCCTATACTGCGCCACCCGCCGCCACAGGCAAAATGCGCCCGCGAGGTCCAGCCCATGCAAATCGAAGCCCAGCAACTACTCGACGACGTGGTAGGCATAGCGCGTGCCGCCGGACAGGCGATCATGAAAATCTACGAATCCGATGACTTTGCCGTCGAGACCAAGGCAGATCATTCGCCGCTCACCGCTGCCGATCGAGCCGCCCATGAACTGATCCTGGCAGAGCTGTCAGCACTGACCCCGCAGATCCCGGTCTGGTCCGAGGAATCCGCCACTATCCCGTTTGCCGAACGACGCCAATGGCGGGAATTCTGGCTGGTAGACCCCCTTGATGGCACCAAGGAATTTATCAAGCGCAACGGCGAATTCACCGTCAATATTGCGCTGGTGCGAGACCACGTGGCGATCCTGGGCGCGGTGCATGCACCGGCTCGAAACACGGACTACTACGCCTGCCAGGGCGCGGGCGCCTGGCGCCGAGAAGCCAATGGCCCGGCACAGCCCATCAAGGTGCAGCGGCCGGCGCTCGAACCGGCACGTGTGGTGGGCAGTCGCTCCCATCGTGGCGCTTCTCTGGAGCTGTTTCTGGAACGGCTGGGGCCCCACGAGCTGGTACCCATGGGCAGTTCACTCAAACTTTGCCTGGTGGCCAGCGGCGAGGCCGATGTCTATCCGCGCCTGGGGCCGACCTCGGAGTGGGATACGGCTGCAGCCCAGGCTGTGGTGGAATGTGCCGGCGGTGCGGTGGTCGATCTCAATGGCTCGCCGATTCGCTACAACCAGCGCGAAGCCGTGCTGAACCCGTATTTCCTCGTCTATGGCGACCCGCAGCGCGACTGGCTGGCCTGCTGCGCGGAGCAGGCCTGAAAGCTGAACTGTGCCGGCGCAGTTGTTAAGATAACGGCACACCGTCCAGGCCTCTGCGACGGTGTAAAGATCGGGCAAACCGGCAGTCTTTTCTGGCGGCTTCCCGGCCCATATTCCGGCCCCATAGGGCCGAGAATCTAACAAGAACTGTATTGCACAGTCTGCCTTGGGTCACATCTGGACGATGATCGATAACGTCGAAACCAACATCTTCAGTAGTCGTTCGCGGCTGAGGGAGTTACGCATTGAGCATCGCGACCTGGACGTCGCCATCGGTGAGCTCAATAGCAATCCCAAAGCTGATCAACTGAGAGTTCGCCGCCTTAAGAAAAAGAAGCTGCTGCTCAAAGACCTGATCGCGCGCATGGAAAGCGAACTGATACCTGATCTGAACGCCTGAATAAGGGCGCCGAATAGCCGCGGGGATGCGCCAGCATTTCTGCGCCTCAGGTATGCGGTAGCGCCGACCGACTCACGCTTGTCGAATCTGTTTACAACGCCGGCAGCCTCGTAAGCGGCTGAAATGTCTGCGCTACAGACCAGAACTGTGAAGCCTGCACCCCCAGGCAGCTGTCGGGCTGTCGCAATGGTTTACAACCAGGCAAAACGGCAATCATCTGGACGCAACAGCTTGGCGCGACATCCCTGGTCTGGCGATCAGACTGGTGACGCAAATCACGAAATCAAGCTGAAGCCAGGCGTTTTGTTCAATGGCCGCAGTCAATCCGGCGATCTGGCATGGCCCATGCATATAGATCATCGACACACAACACTACCTCTCGTCTCCGCTTCAACAAAGACGACAACAACGACACAACACGACCAAGAGCCAAATAAAAACAACAACACAACGGCTCAACCCGAAAAAATAAAAATAATAAAAATCCGCGCCCAACCTAACCGCCCCTCCGGGGCGGTTTTTTTTGCCTGGCCGGAACGCATTGCAATCTGCGCAAGCGACGGTATGGTCTCGGCATGTCCCGAACTTCACCGCCAATCCCTGACCTGGTCGATACCGCCCTGTTCTTTGACCTGGACGGGACCCTGGTGGAAATCGCCGCGCGTCCGGAACTGGTCGCGATATCGGACGACCTGCGCAGCCTGCTGGCAGGCGCACAAAAGCGGCTGAATGGCGCACTGGCAATAGTTTCCGGGCGCAGCATTGCCGATCTTGACCAACTGCTAGCGCCGCTGCGCCTGGCCAGCGCCGGGATCCACGGCCTTGAGCTGCGCCCGCGCGCCGACGCTGAGGTACTCAGTGTCTCCGGGCAGGTAATGCCGGAATCGGTGCGCATTCGGCTCGACGAGCTGGCCGCAGAGCACCCCGAACTGCTGCTTGAATACAAAGGCGAGAGCGCCGCCGTACACTATCGTCAGGCGCCAGAATTAGCTGAGTACGTGCACACGGTAACCGCCGCCTTGCTGGAGGAATTAGGGGAGGAATTTCGCCTGCAGCCCGGCAAGATGGTGATGGAGCTGCGTCCCAGCCAGGGCGACAAGGGTCAGGCCATCAGCACACTGATGACCCAGCCACCTTTCGCTGGCCGCAGACCGCTGTTTTTCGGTGACGATGTGACGGACGAGGCGGGTTTTGCCGCGGTTAATCAATTGCAGGGCTGGTCAGTCTTTGTCGGCGAACCAGACTGGCCGTCACAAGCGAAATATCAGCTGGCGGACGTCGAAGCGGTACGACGCTGGCTGAAACCTGTTGCATCGGCAAAGGAACCCTCTACGGAATGAACTCGCTAGAACTCGCGGTAATCGGCAATTGCCAGATCGGCGCATTGATCGATGCTCAAGCGCGCATGGTCTGGGCCTGTTTGCCACGCTTTGATGGCAATCCAGCCTTTTGCAGGCTGCTCGAGCCTGTGGAGAAGAACCTGGGGATCTATGAAATAGAACTGGTGGACTTCTCCCACTCCGAGCAAAAATATATTCGCAATACGCCGATTCTCGAAACGACCTTGTATGACAGCCACGGCAATGCACTGAAAATCACCGATTATGCGCCACGCTTTCAGCTATTCGAGAGGAATTATCATCCTGTGATGCTAATTCGCAGCCTGACTCCCGTGGCAGGCTGGCCGCGCATTCGCGTGCGCATTCGCCCAGCCGGCGAGTATGGCAAGAGCGCCCCGCAGCTCACACACGGCAGCAATCATATTCGTTTTGTTCTGCCGGACTCGGTGATCAGGGTGACCACCGACATTTCTCTAAATGGCATCATGGAAGAGCAAAGCTTTGTACTCACCGCACCGCGCCACCTGATAGTGGGCGTGGATGAGTCTTTACCCGAGTCACCGGCCAGCATTGCGCGCGATCATTTCGGCCAGACGCGCAGCTACTGGGATTCATGGGTACGCGGCCTCGCGATACCCTTCGAATGGCAGGAAGCCGTGATTCGCGCGGCCATAACACTGAAACTCTGCACTTTTGAAGACACGGGCGCTGTCATCGCGGCGATGACAACCTCTATTCCGGAGGCACCCCATAGTGGCCGTAACTGGGACTATCGATACTGCTGGTTACGCGACAGTTACTTTACCGTTCAGGCGCTGAACAGCCTGGGCGCTACCAAGACTATGGAAGCCTATCTGCGCTACATGCTGAACGTGTCCTTTGATGGCGACGACAAGCTGCAACCGGTTTACAGCCTCATCGGCAGCGCTGATCTCACCGAGCGCAGCGTCGACAGCCTGCGCGGCTATCGTGGCATGGGTCCGGTGCGCGTTGGCAACCAGGCCTATGAGCAGGTGCAGAATGATGTTTACGGCGCTGTAGTGCTGTCCGCGACCCAGTACTTCTTCGATCGCCGCCTGTCGCAGCCCGGCGGCGAGGCTAACTTTGATCGACTGGAACAGCTGGGCGCGCGAGCCGCGGCGCTCTACGATCAACCCGATGCAGGGATCTGGGAGTATCGTGGCCGCAAACGCGTACACACTTTCTCCAGCATCATGTGCTGGGCTGCCTGCGACCGCCTGGCCAAGATCGCCCGACACCTGGGCATTGATGCACGCGCCAAGCACTGGCGCGATATTGCCGAGCACATGCATAAGGAAATCTGCAGCAAGGCATGGGATGCTGATCGCGGTACCTTTACTGATGCTTTCGGCTTCCCGGAACTCGATGCGAGCCTGCTAATGATTCCGAGCCTGAGCTTTTTGCCCGGCGATGATCCGCGTTTCCTGGGCACGCTTAAAGCCATCGAAGCGGAGCTGCGGCATGGCGACCACCTGATGCGTTATCACGCTGCCGACGACTTCGGTCACCCGGAAAACGCGTTCAACATCTGCACCTTCTGGTACATCGATGCGCTGGCTCATGCCGGGCGACGCGACGAGGCCCGCGAACTGTTCGAGAACATGTTGAGCTGTCGAAATTCATTGGGCCTGCTGTCTGAGGACCTGAATCCCGAAAGCGGCGAGTTGTGGGGCAACTTCCCCCAGACTTACAGCATGGTAGGCATCATTCACGCGGCAAGGCGACTCAGTTGTGACTGGGAGGATGGGCTGTGACCCGGCTGGTCGTGGTTTCCAATCGCGTCGCCCGACCAAAGGGCGGGGCGCGTTCAGCGGGTGGGCTGGCTGTTGGTGTGCTCGCGGCACTGCAGGAATACGGCGGACTGTGGTTCGGCTGGAACGGCAAGACCACGCGCAGCGAACCCGCCGACCCCGTTCTGGAACAGGACGGCAGGATCACCTACGCCACCATTGAACTGAACCAGCGCTCCTACGAACTCTATTACAACGGCTTTGCCAATACGTCTCTATGGCCTATCTGCCATTACTTGCTGGGCTTTTTTCGTTTTGATCGACGTGAGTTTGATGAATACCGTCGGGTTAATGCGCTGTTTGCCCGCAAGCTCATACCGCTGCTGCAGCCGGACGATGTCATCTGGGTTCACGACTATCACCTGATTCCGCTGGCTTCGGAGCTGCGCAGGGCTGGCGTGACTCAGCCCATCGGCTTCTTCATGCACGTCCCCTTCCCTGATATCGAGATGCTGCGCGTGCTGCCCGTCTACCGGCAGTTACTACGCGCCATGTGCGCTTACGACGTACTGGGTTTTCATACGCAACGGGATCTGCGCGCTTTCAACGAGGCTATCGGCGAACGCGAGCTTGGCGGACCTGAAGACGCAGAGCGCCGACTGGCAAGGCCACGCGGCTTGAAGGCCGACGTTTTCCCAATCGGCGTTGATGTCGATAATTGCCAGGCACTGGCCGTGGAAACGGGACGCGGCGACAACGTCAAGCGGATGGTCCGGCACCTGCACGGCCGCCAGCTACTGATAGGTGTCGACCGACTTGACTACAGCAAGGGTCTGGAGGAACGCTTTCGTGCCTTCGAAAGGCTGCTGGAAAACTATCCGGCAAATCGCAACCAGGTGTCTTATATCCAGATTGCCCCGGCTACCCGCTCCGGCGTGCGTGCTTATGGCGAGATTCGCGAAGCCCTGGAACAACAGGCCGGCATGATCAACGGCAACTATGCCGATATTGACTGGGTGCCGATTCGCTATCTCAATCGCGCCTTCGATCGACCCACGCTGATGGCATTTTTCCGCGAAGCTTCCGTTGGCCTGGTCACTCCGGTACGTGACGGTATGAACCTGGTAGCGAAAGAGTTTGTCGCCGCACAGCCCATCGAAGATCCGGGCGTGCTGGTACTTTCGGAATTGGCCGGGGCGGCGCACGAACTGACCGATGCCGTACTGGTAAACCCCTACGACATTGACGGGGTGGCCGACGGCATCCACAAGGCACTTAGTATGCCCGCCGGAGAACGACGCGAACGTCATGCTGGCATGTTGAAAGTACTGCGCCGCAATGACATCACCGCCTGGCGCACCCGATTCATGGATGCCCTGCTGGCCGCCAGGCAAGATAGCGAGCGGCGCTGATGCGAACCCTGCTCGCAGACATCGGCGGCACCAATAGCCGCTGCGCAATGCTTGAGCCCGGTGACGTCACCCCGTCCCAGGTTCGCTATTATCAAAATGCGGACTTCGACGCGCCTGCGGCGGTGCTGAAAAAATACCTGGAAAGCTATGCCGATGAGCAACGGCCACAGTCGGCAGTGCTGGCGGTGGCCGGACCGGTGCGCGACTCAGCAGTGCAAATGCTCAACATCAACTGGCAGTTAAGCAGCGTGGAACTGGCCCGTGAGCTGAGTTTGCAGCGCGTCGACTTGTTAAACGATTTCGCCGCGCTGGCCCACGCTTTGCCGCAACTTGGCGACGACCAGGTCCTGCAGTGCGGCGGCGGACAGGCTTTCGCAGAGCAAAATTGCGTGGTACTGGGCCCGGGCACCGGACTGGGCGTCGCCGGGCTGGTCTGGAGCGCCGGCGGATGGCATGCCGTCAGCGGCGAAGGCGGGCATGTATCCTTGTCCGCGAGCACAGAAACTGAAGCCAGTTTAATTGCCGACTGCGCCAGGAAATATGGTCACTGCTCCGCCGAGAGACTGATTTCGGGACCCGGCCTGGAGCTGATCCACGCTTTCCTGCACGGCGAGAGCGGCGTTGATGCAGCCGGGATTGGCAGCCTGGCAACTTCAGGCGAACCGCGCGCGCTGGCCAGTCTGGAGCTGATGTTCTCCCTGCTCGGGGCGACAGCCGGTAATCTCGCCCTGACCTTTGGCGCCTTCGGCGGCGTTTACATTGGCGGCGGCATCGTGCCCCGCTACCGCGAGGTTTTTCTGCGCTCTGCGTTTCGGCAGCGCTTCGAAGCCAAAGGCCGCTATGCCGACTATCTGCGCAATATTCCCAGCCTGGTGATCACCGCGCCCGACCAGACACTGGCAGGGCTGGCGGCCTGGTCCCGCCAGCAAAACTAGCTCACCTCCAGTTCGTCGATCAGGGCACTGAGCTGACGTTTGATGAAGTCGATCTGCGACTTTAGCCGATGGTCACCATCCACCAGCAATAAACGCGCACGGGTTTTTTCTGCCCAGCGGATGCTGCCGGTGCATGGCACCACCTCATCCCGCCAACCGTGCACGATGGTCGTCGGACAGTCGGGAGCCGGCGCAGGCAAATGCTCTTCGTAACCCGGCAAATACAGCGCCGGCGCCAGCAGGAACAGACCGCGCACCGGAATCCTGGCAGCCGCTGCCAGCGCAACGAAACCGCCCATACTGCTGCCCACCAGCAAAGGCGGTTGCGATAAATCGCGCGCATAGTCGAGTAATTTTTCGACCCGTCGCATGGGATCAGCGATACCCTGATAATCAATCGATTCCACCGGCAGACCGGCGCGCCGACCAATCTCCGCCATGGCGCGGATCTTGCTGCCCCAGGGCCCACTCTCCTGGCCATGCGAAAAGACCAGCGCCGACTTGTTGCGGCTCACGATCTGCGCCCCAGCGAGCCGGGGTCCTGACCGCCCTGACCCCACAACAACTCATCAAGATCCGGCTGCCAGCCAAAGCGCCGCAGATCTACGCGACCGCGCAGCACCAGGACAGCCTCGTCGCGCAAGCGACTAATCTGCTCGGCACGGGCCGGGTTATCGCGGGGAATGGCCACGCAACCACTGGCATTGAGCACGCGGTGCCAGGGAATTCCCGACTCCGCACCCTCGCTGCGCAATACGGCGGCAACCAGACGGGCGCCGCGCGGCAATCCGGCCAGCTCAGCAATCTGCCCATAGCTGGCAACACGCCCATAAGGCACAGCCGCGAGCATTTGCAGGATGCGGCGACGGGCGGGTGACTTTTCAGACAGTTTTCGCATGGCTTGCCAGGCACAGGATGCTACATTAGCGCCGATGTCCGCACGAGGTTGGCAATTCTGGATCGACCGCGGCGGCACATTCACCGATATTCTCGCGCGCCACCCGGATGGGCGGCTGACCAGCCGCAAACTACTGTCAGACAATCCCGGCCAGTATCAGGATGCAGCCGTGGCGGGGATCCTCAGCGTACTTGCAGACAGCTCCGGCAAGCCGCACATCGAAGCGATCAAAATGGGCACCACGGTGGCCACCAATGCGCTGCTGGAGCGTCGCGGCGAGCCAACGGCACTGCTGATTACTGCCGGATTTAAAGACGCGTTACGCATTGCCTATCAGGATCGGCCGGACTTGTTTGCACTGGATATTCGCCGGCCCGAGATGCTTTATCAGGAAGTGCTGGCCGTCGAAGAACGCCTGGCAGCTGATGGCCGCTGCCTGCAAGCCCTGAACCAGGAACAACTGCGCAGCGACCTGGAAGCGGCCTATGCGCGTGGTCTGCGCGCCGTCGCCATCTGTTTTCTACACGCCTATCGCTATCCCCGGCACGAACAGATCGCAGCCGAAATCGCTGCTGAGACTGGCTTCACACAGGTTTCCGTTTCACATCTCACCAGCCCGCTGATCAAATTTATCAGCCGCGCGGATACAACCCTGGCCGACGCCTATCTATCGCCGGTCCTGCAAGCCTACATAGAGAAGCTGCAGGCAGCCCTGACCGTGGCCGGCGTACAGGCAGAGCGTCTGCTGTTTATGCAAAGCAATGGCGGTCTGGTGGCGCCGACTGATTTCCAGGGCAAGGACAGCGTGCTGTCCGGGCCCGCTGGCGGCGTTGTCGGCATGGTCTCGGCCTGCGCCGGCATCGGTGAACAGCGCCTCATCGGTTTCGATATGGGCGGCACATCCACCGACGTATCGCTATACGCGGGAGAGTTCGAACGGGTTACTGAAACGGAAATTGCCGGTGTGCGCCTGCGCGCACCGATGATCCGCATCCACACCATCGCTGCGGGCGGCGGCTCAATACTCAAATTTTCTGCCGGACGCTTTCAGGTCGGGCCTGAATCCGCCGGGGCACAGCCAGGCCCTCGCTGCTACCGTAATGACGGTCCCTTGACCGTGACCGACGCGAATCTGATCCTGGGGCGGCTCAACGCGACAAATTTTCCGGCCGTGTTCGGCCCTGCGGGGGATCAGGGGCCAGATGCGGAAGCCGCACAAGCCGGCTTTGAGGCACTGGCGAAAAAAATCAGCCAGACCAGCGGCAAACACTGGAGTCCCGAGTCCGTCGCCGAAGGCTTTATTCGTGTCGCCGTGGACAACATGGCGAATGCGATCAAGACGGTGTCTATTCAACGCGGCTATGACCCGGCGGACTTCACCCTGTGCTGCTTTGGCGGCGCCGCCGGGCAACAGGCCTGCCGAGTGGCCGATGCGCTGGGACTGCAACGCGTCGTCATCCATCCGCTGGCAGGTCTGCTATCCGCTTACGGCATCGGCATGGCGACGCTCAGCAGCTATGCCCAGGCCAGCCTGGATGTTCCGCTTACAGAAACCCAGGTCGACATACTCAAGGCAACGCGCGAGAAGCTGGCCAGCGAAGGCCAGGCGAAACTGTCCGGTCAGGGCATCAGGCAGGCAGACATGCGGGTGGAAACGACACTGGCCGTGCGTCTTGAAGGCACCGATACCAGCCTGGCCATTGACTGGCAGGATAGTCTCGCCGAAACCGCCGACGCCTTCCGGGCCGCGCACTTGCGCCGCTTTGGCTTTGCCGGCAGCGAGGATGAATTACGCGTTGACTCCATGCGTGTCACGGTAGTCGGCGCTCAGCTCGACAACGCGACAGCATTGCCATCAGCGCCGACGAATACCCGGCAAACGCCGCAACAGACCCGACTGTTTGTTGACGGCCGCTGGGCTAGCGCAGAACTCTGGCAGCGCGAACAACTGAGCGTCGAAACCCTGCTGCGGGGACCCGCCCTGATCGTCGACGAAACCAATACGGTGGTCCTTGAACCAGGCTGGCAATTGCAGCTGGACGATCAACATCGCCTGGTCTTGACCCGCTGTGAGCAAAGCACAGAGGCGGTCATCAGCGCCGACGCAGACCCGGTGTTGCTGGAGGTTTTCAACAACCACTTCGTGAATATTGCGGAGCAGATGGGCGCGGTGCTGGAGAACACAGCACACTCTGTAAATATCAAGGAGCGCCGCGATTTTTCCTGCGCCCTGTTCGATGCAGACGGCCGGCTGATCGCCAACGCGCCGCATATTCCGGTGCACCTGGGTTCCATGGGCACCAGTGTGCAAGCGGTACTGGCCAGTAATGCAATCCAGCCCGGCGACAGCTGGCTGTTGAATGATCCCTACCACGGCGGCACGCATTTGCCCGACATTACCGTGGTGACACCTTTATTTGATCAGCGCGGTGAAGAGATTCGATTCCTGGTGGCCTGCCGGGCGCATCATGCCGACGTCGGCGGCATCAGCCCCGGCTCCATGCCGGCCAGCAGCCGGCATATTGACGAAGAAGGTCTGCGCTGCGAACCGTTTCCGCTGGTGCGCGACGGCCAATTGCGCATCGATGAACTACGCCGACGGCTGGGCACCGGCGCCCACCCGGCACGCAATCCTGAGCAAAATATTGCGGACCTGCGCGCTCAGCTGGCGGCCAATGAAAAAGGCCTGCAGCAATTACAGGCCATGTTGGAGCACTTCGGTGAAGCCGCCGTAACCGCGTATATGCGACATGTCCGCGCCAATGCCGAAGCTGCTGTGCGCGAGTTGTTCCCGGGGCTGCAGGATGGCCGGGGTCTGGCGCAGCTGGACAGCGATGAGCAGGTGCAGGTCAGCATCAGCCTGAGTTCGGACCGGCAAACGCTGCGCATCGATTTCACTGGCAGCTCGCCGCAAAGTCCGGGAAATTTCAACGCACCAGCCGGCGTAACTCGCGCGGCGGTGCTGTATTGCCTGCGCTGCCTGATCAGGCAGCGCATTCCCTTGAACGACGGCTGCCTGGCAGCGGTTGAGATTTGCTTACCGCAACCCAGCCTGCTCAGCCCGCTGGCACCGGCGGCGGTCGCAGCCGGCAATGTCGAAACCTCTCAATGCGTTGCCAATGCACTGCTGGCGGCATTCGGCGTGCAGGCTGCCAGCCAGGGCACCATGAACAACCTGAGTTTTGGCAATCAGCAGTATCAGTACTATGAAACCATGGGCGGCGGCTCGGGCGCCGGGCCCGGCTTTGCCGGTGCGGACGCGGTGCATACCCACATGACCAATTCACGTATTACCGATCCGGAAATCCTCGAGTTGCGCTATCCGGTGCTGTTGCGAGAGTTCTCAATTCGCCCGAATAGCGGCGGTGCCGGCCGCTGGAAAGGCGGTAACGGTCTATTGCGAGCAATTGAGTTCGAGCAGCCGATGCAAGCGGCAATTGTCTCCAATCATCGGCGGCGCGGCGCGCCAGGACTGGCCGGCGGCGGGCCCGGTCGGCCCGGTGCGAATTTGCTGGTTAAAGCCGACGGCTTCGTCGAGCAGCTACCCGCGGTTGCCGAAGTTGCCGTTGCCGCCGGTGACATGCTGGTCATCGCGACGCCCGGCGGCGGCGGCTACGGCCCGGCTAAAGGCAAAAAATCTTGAGCGCCTGCCGTTACCTGCCCGACGCGATGCATTATTCTTAGCTGACGTGAATATTGAAATTGTCCAGGTACTGTTAATCCTTGGCGCCGCGCTGGTGCTGTTCGTTACCGAGTGGATCCGCATGGACCTGGTGGCCCTGCTGGTGCTGGGGGCGCTGGCGGTACTCAACCTGGTCTCGCCCAGTGAAGCGCTGTCAGGATTCAGCAATGCGGCGGTGGTCACGGTCTGGGCCATGTTCATCCTCAGCGAGGGACTCACGCGCACAGGCATTGCAAACATCCTCGGTCAGCAAGTCCTGCGCGTTGCCGGCCGCCGTGAAATCCCACTGATCATCGTCATCATGCTGGTAGGCGGCTTTCTGTCCGCCTTCATGAACAACATTGGTGTAGCGGCGCTGATGCTACCGGTGGTCATCGACATCGCCCGCCGCACCGATACGCCACCCTCAATATTACTAATGCCCATGGCCTACTCGACCCTGCTGGGCGGCCTGACGACACTGGTCGGCACGCCGCCGAATCTTCTCGTCAGCGGCGCACTGGCCGAGGCTGGCGAAACTCCCTTCTCGCTGTTCGATTATTCCGGCGTCGGCATCGGTGCCTTCTTCGGCGGTATCGCCTTTATCGCCCTGTTCGGCCGCATGATCCTGCCGCGGCACGACCCGGTCGCCAAAACCCAGCGTAGCCAGCGCAACCTGCGTACCCAATACGGACTGCAGGAAAGCAGCTTTGTCATGACGGTGCCTCCGCAGTCGGTGCTGGTCGGCAAAACCCTGGCTGAAAGCCGGATCGGTTCTGCCGCCGGACTGATTGTCATGGCACTGGAGCGCGGCAATCAGATCGAAACACTACCGGCGCGCCAAACTACGCTTGAAGGCGGCGATCGCCTGCTGGTGCAGGGCCGTCGTGATCGATTTGAGGAACTGCGGCACTGGAGTGATCTGGTCATCGAGCGCGAAGCGCCGTTGATGGATACCCTGATGTCGGCGCAGATCAAGCTGGTAGAGGTTACCGTGGCAGAAGATTCGCGCCTGGTGCGCGAATTGCTGCATCACTCGGATTTTCGGCGCAGATTCGGCGCAAACGTGGTGGCGATTCGGCGCCGCGACCTGGTGCGCCGGGTAAACCTCAGTTTCGTACCTTTGCGCGCCGGCGATCAGTTGCTTCTGCAGGGCAGCGAGGAAGTACTCGACAACCTGGGTAAAGACCAGGAATTCAGCGAGATCAAGGAAATCACCGAAACCGAGCTGACGGAACTGTATCGACTGCAGGAACGCATCTTCGTCGTGCGTGTGCCGCGCGAGTCGCCCCTGGGCGGCGCGACCCTGGCGAAAAGCCGCATCGGCGACGCCTTCGACTTTCGACTGCTGGCGGTTTTCCGCGAGGGCAGCCTGGAAGTGATGCCCGACCCTGACCAGGTCATCCTGGGCGGCGACCTGCTGCTCATCCAGGGCCGCCCTGAAGACCTCGACGTGCTGCGTGGCTTGCAGGAGTTGGATATTGGCGCCAGCGTGCCACGCAGTCTGAATGTTTTCGACTCGGACCGGCTGGCAACGCTGGAAGCGACGCTGGCACCACAATCACCGCTGGCCGGCACACGCGTAGGCGACGCAAATTTCCGCGAAAAATACGGCCTGGAATTGTCGGCAATTTTGCGTTCCGGCGAAGCCATTCGCACAGATCTTGATCAGTTGGAGCTGCAATTCGGTGATGCGCTGCTGTTTGTGGGGCCTCGCCAGAAGCTGGTGCTGCTCAGCGATGACCCCGGCTTGCTGGTATTGACGCCGGTCAGCGTTAAACCGCCGGACCTGGGTCGCGCGCCGGTTGCCGGCGGCATCATGCTGGCAGTGGTGCTGACTGTGCTGGCGGGCTGGCTGCCGATTTCCATCGCCGCCATCATCGGCTCCTGCGCAATGATTCTCACCGGCTGTCTGAACATGGAGCAGGCCTATCGGGCGATCGAATGGCGCGCAGTTTTCCTGATTGCCGGCATGCTGCCGCTGGGTATTGCCATGCAGGAAACCGGTACCGCGGAATATCTGGCCAGTAAAGTAATGGCGTCACTCGGCAGCTTCGGACCCTGGCCGGTGATCATGGGGCTGTATGGTGTTACCGCCCTGGCGACCATGATCGTCCCCACTGCCGCCTTGGTAGTCCTGATGTCACCGATTGTGCTGTCGGCCTGCGCGGAGCTAGGCATCATGCCGCAGACGGCAATGATGGCCGTGGCCATGGCAGCCTCGGCAAGTTTCACCAGCCCGATCTCCCACCCGGCAAATATTCTGGTCATGGGCCCCGGCGGCTACCGTTTTTCTGATTACATCAAGATCGGTGCGCCCCTGACTTTGGTCGTGTTTGTGCTGGTTATGCTGCTGCTGCCGGTGCTCTGGCCAATTACGCCATTGCCCTGAATCAGGGCAACAGCACCGTCGAACCCGTGGTGCGCCGGGCCTCCAGATCGCGATGCGCCTGGGCTGCATCGGCCAGCGGATAGGTTTGATCCACATTTATATTGACGGCGCCGGAGCGAATCGCCGCGAACAAGGCAGCACTGGCGCTCTCCAGTTCGGCGCGGCTGCGGATAAAGTCGAACAGCACAGGCCGGGTCAGAAACAAGGAACCGCGCCGCGCCAGTTCCATCGGCGAGAACGGATCAACCGGGCCCGTCGCATTACCGTAGGTAACCATAGTGCCATGCGGCCGCAAACAGTCCAGCGACTGAAAGAAAGTATCGCGACCCACGGAATCGTAGACCGCGGCCACGCCGACGCCGTCGGTCAGGTCGCGCACCTGGGCGACGAAATCCTCGGCATCGGATAACACCACCGCCGCACAGCCAAGCTCCCGTGCCAACGCTGCCTTGGCTTCATTGCCGGCCACACCAATCATCCGCACACCAAGACTGTTGCCCCATTGAGCTGCGATCTGACCGACGCCGCCGGCAGCGGCATACAGCAGCACAGTGTCGCCGCTCTGTGCCGGGTAACTGCGGTGCAGGAGATACCAGGCGGTCAGGCCCTTGAGTAGAGACGCCGCCGCCACCTGCTCGTCAATATCGTCGGGCAACACAACTAGCCGATCAGCCGGATAGATACGCTGCTGTGCATAGCTGCCGGGCGGCACGCCCACCCAGGCCACCCGCTGGCCAGGCTGCAGACTGGTCACATCGCTGGCGACGGCCTCAACCACACCGGCTGCCTCGGTGCCCAAACCCGCCGGCAGCTCAAGCGGATACAGGCCCGAGCGATGATAAGTATCGATAAAGTTCAAGCCTACCGCAGTATGTCGAACCAGCACCTCGCCAGCCGACGGACTGCCGATCTCGACTTCTCGCCACTGCATGACCTCGGGGCCGCCAAACTCGTCAACCAGAATTGCTTTACTCATGCGCCTTTTTTCCTGAACCTTTACTAACGCGGGATCACGCGGCGCATGAGTATAATGCGAGCAGAGATCAGCGGGTCACGCAGTCGAGCGCAGCCGCTTCAGACCAGGCCAGAACCGGATCAGCCAGCCATGCCAGAATCCATCGTAATTGCCGGCGCCGGACATGCGGCCGGCCAGTTAGTCGCATCACTGCGTCAGGGCGGCTACAGCGGTCGCATTGCCATGGTTGGCGAAGAAGCCTTTCCGCCATACCAGCGCCCACCGCTGTCGAAAAAATATCTGTCCGGCGACCTGGCTGTGGAACGTTTGTTTTTGCGCCCGCTCAAGTTTTACGCCGACCAGAACGTCGACCTTTACCTGGGCCGACGCGTCGAGAGCATCGACACAGCGGACAAGATCGCAGTGCTCGAAGACGATCAGCGTCTGAGCTACGACAAGCTGGTGCTGGCCACGGGCAGCCGGGTGCGCCGCCTGCAACTTCCCGGCAGCGAGCTGAGCGGCATTCATTACCTGCGCTCCATAGACGACGTGGATGCCATCCGCACACAGTTCAAGAAAGGCGCGCGACTGGTCATCATTGGCGCCGGTTACATAGGTCTTGAGGTGGCTGCCGTGGCCGCCCAGGCAGGTCTTGAGGTTCGCGTGCTGGAGCTGGCCGAGCGGGTGATGGAGCGAGCCGTGACACCGACGACTTCAGGCTTCTATGCGGACGTCCATCGACAAGCCGGTGTTGACCTGCGCCTGAATACTGCGCCGCCAAAGCGCTTCATTGGCCAGGAAAATATACAGGCGGTCGAAGACGCCAGCGGCCAGCAGCATGCCGCCGACCTGGTGATCATCGGCGTGGGCGTGATGCCCGCCATCGAACTGGCGGAGCGCGCAGGCCTGCCTTGCGATAATGGCATTCTGGTGGACGAACTATGCCGCACCGCCAATGCAGATGTTCTTGCCATCGGCGACTGCACGCGGCATCCGAACGCCTTGCTGGGTCGTCAGCTGCGCCTGGAATCCGTGCACAACGCCCAGGAACAGGCCAAGACCGCCGCCGCACTAATTTGCGGAGAACAGAAGCCCTATCAGCAGATCCCCTGGTTCTGGTCCGACCAATACGATCTCAAGCTGCAGATTGCCGGGCTCTCCGACGGGTATGACCAGAGCGTCCAGCGCGGCGATCCGGCCAGCCGAAGCTTTGCGGTTCTTTGTCTGAAGGACGGCAAATTAGCCGCCGTGGAGGCGGTTAACAGCGCGCGCGAATTTATCTGGTCGAAGAAACTGATCGCAGCGGGCGTGCCGGTAACGCCCGACGATTTAGCCGACGAACAGCGAAACTTCAAGGAAATTGCCGAGCAGCTGCTAAGCCAATAGCAGCTCAAGTGCGCGCATAGCGCGACTCAGCGCCTAAGGGTTTTTTAGTTGTAACTCCAGCGCACCGCCGCTGCCAGGCAGACTTTGCCAGGCGCGATAACGCCCGCTCACTTTGTCCAGCCGCCCACTGGCGCCGACAGCTTGCAGCGCCGGCCCTGGTTGTTCGCCGTTCATCGCGTAGTCGCGCGCGTCCGGTGAAAAACCGGCGCCGGTAAACCCATGCTGAATGGTATCGGCCAGCAACGGCCACTGATCCTCTTCACCGATCAGGAACAGGCTGCCCTGGCCCGGCCAGATGAGGTTCCAGGCGGTCTGCGTGGTCAGACGGCCGCCCAGCAGATCGTTATCACGACTCAGGCTGGTCAATTTCACCGCCAGCGCCTGGCCGCCCAGTTCGGCGCCGTCCAGCACCATCAGGTCAAAGCGCACATGGGCCAGGGCGGCATCTCCTAGCCCGCCGCCAAGGCTTTCTCCCAGGCCGATAGTTGCCATGGGGCTGACGTCCAATCCACGCCGCAGACTTTGCTCGAACTCCATGCGCACCGCATCGCTATTGTCGAATACGCTCGAGGACTGCAGCAGTTGTGTCGGCCGCAGCAGTATTCCGGCCACGGCAATAGCGATACCGGAAAACAGCCCCAGCGACACGACCAGCCAGCGCATCATTGATCACCAGCGCTATAGGTCACCAGCGTAATCCGGCCCTCGGTGCGGCCGTCAGCGCTGACCTCCTGAAGTTCCCAGATTTCACTATAGTCGCCGCGCAGGCTTCGAAATTCATCGCTGCCCGCAATAATCCGACCGCGGCCGCCCGGTGCAGGCCCGGCAGTTATGCGGTAACGGCTGCCCGGCGCCCAGAATTCTGCAGTTTCCGCCGGCAGGTTGTAGCCGTCTGCCGTGCGGCGCGCACTTAAATCAGCGCTGTTTTCCTGGGCAAGCAACAAGCTGCCGCGACTTGGAATCAATAAAACCCAGTTGCTCGACGATGCAGCAGATACTCGCTGGTTTGGAAACCTTGCGGTGCTGCGACTGGCCAGTCCAATGACATTACCATTGGTATCGCGCAGTCTGAATACCTCCAAGGATGCCGCGCCGCCGGCTGCCGGCAGCACCAGACCACCGCCGGCTGAAACCGTCGCTGCACCAGCAATCTCGCCCGGTAGCGACAGGCGGTCTTGCGGCCAACGAATCTGAAAGCTTTCCTGGCCCCCACCATTCGTCAACACTTCGATGTTGGACGGAAAACGATCGTGTCTCGGCAGCGGCACTAGTGCCGCTGCTGCAACAGTCAGCGCAATGCCAACGAGCAAGCTGAGAAGAAACAGACGTTTCAAAGCGATCCGCTCAAGACTATAGGGAGATACTAAACGTCAAGGCGACTGATAACCAAGCACTTGAAGCACAGTTTTTACTGTAGCCAGCAATGACTCAGGCTAAGCCCATCACAGGATTAAGTCACAGGCGAACATTCTGCCTAGCGAAAGTAATTGCGCAAATAGGTATCGAAATCCAACTGTTCGGATTTTTCGAGGGCCAGCTGTCGCTCCAGCGAGGCGCTGCTTTCTTCGCGCAGCATCGCCTGCCGGCGCTGTAAGCCGGTATCCAGACTGGTGAAATAATCTCGGTAATCCTTGCCCAGCTGCATGGCATAGGTATACAGGGGTAAACCCGTGTCGCGCAGTTCCGTAAGCAGTCGCGCCGAAGGCGTCTGCTCGGCATCGCGCAGCACAGCCTGTTGTTCACGCACGGCATCCTGGTAACCGCGACTGCCGTCGGGGTCCATCAGCTCGCTAACCGCCAACATACCTTCCAGTAGTTCCTCTCCCCAGTCACGCAAGTTCACGGCCTGGCCCCTGCGACGCAACTGCAAACCGGGCGCCCGTCCCTCGCGCGCAACCGACAGATTGTTGGCCACCACTTGCGCCGATTCGCTCTCATCGGCTGGCGGGCTTTCTGCCAGCAGGCAATAAATCAGAAAAGTTTCCAGGAAGTGCGCCGTGCGCCGATTGATTCCGACCGGATCAAAAGGGCTGACATCCAGCGCCCGCAGCTCAACATACTCAACGCCCCCGCGCAGCAGCGCGGCTGTGGGCCGTTCGCCACTCATGGCAACCCGTTTTGGTCGAATAGTGCTGTAGTACTCGTTTTCGATCTGCAACAGGCTAGTGCTCAACTGCCGATACTCACCGTCCACCTTGAGACCCAGGGCCTCGTAGTCGGGATTAGGCGTGCGAATGGCGCGGTCCAGTTCGACCGTGTATTCATCCAGGCTGTTCGCTGAGACATGCAGACTGGACTGGTTCTTGTTCTGATAACCGAGGTCGCTCATGCGCAGGGAAGTTGCATAGCGACCGTAATAGGTGCCGCGATCAAACTCCTCCAGGCCCGCCTGACCATCACGCAAGAAACTTTTGCATACCGCCGGCGAAGATCCGAACAGATACAACAGCAGCCAGTCCAGACGCCGCACGTTACGCACCAGCGCAAAGTACTGCTCGGAACGAAACTCTGCGAGCTCCAGGCCACTGGCGCTGAGATCGCGATACATGGGCCAGAAATCGTCCGGTGCTGAGTAATTGAAGTGAATGCCCGATATGGCCTGCATATAGCGACCATAGCGATGACCGAGGCCGCGCCTGTAAATAGTTTTCATGGTGGCAACATTGGAGCTGCCATAGCGGGCTAGCGGAATATCAGCATCCGAGCGAATCATGCACGGCATGCTCATAGGCCAGAGCAATTCGTCGTCGATGGCAGCGTAAGCGAATTCGTGCAGATCGCACAGAAACTGCATGACCTCCCAGGTGGAGCCCAGCGGCGGCGTCACAAACTCCAGCAAGGCCTCGGAAAAATCAGTGGTAATAAAACGATGGGTCAATGCAGATCCCAGCGCCCTGGGATGCGGGCTGGCGGCAATGTAGCCGTCCGGGGTTACCCGCAGACATTCCTTCTCTATACCGCGCCGAGCATCGGGGAACAGCTCTGAGGCACCGGCGTCTAGCAACGCGGCGAGGCGATCCTCCAATACACTCACGTCCTGGTCACTCCCACGGGGCTATCTGTGACTCATCGCTTTCCGTCCATCGACAGGCCCGCCCACGCTGGCAAACCAGGGCCATGCAGCAGTGCTGTAAACTAACCGTCAGCCCAAACCTCGACAGCTGGCTTGTAGCGTCCCGGCGAAGGAGCATATATCAATGAAAGTGACGCGTCTGCTTACCGCACTGCTTATATTACTGCTGACCGAACCAGCACTGGCGCTACGCTGTGGCAATCGCGTCATCACCGACGGCGACCCGATGATCAAGGTCAAAAAGTACTGCGGTGATCCGGATGTGGTCCAGCAGCGCAGTATCGTGCGCAGCGGAATCCCGCGCAGCAATTCGCGCGTCGATGACCCCGACACACCGCCACGGGATGATGAGCTGTTAATTCGGGATCGCTCCTACGTCGAAGTCCTGATCGAAGACTGGACCTACAATTTCGGACCCAACAAACTCATGCGACTGATCAGATTCGAAAACGGCGTCGTGCGCGACATTGAACAGCTGGGTTATGGCTTTACAGATTAGCCTCGAATATCTGCAAGGGATAATCATCCAGTCGGCTGGAACAGCGATAGTCGCTGAGAAATCCGCAATGACCGCCGAAACCGGCCCGTTCAATCTCTAGTGCATCGGGTTGCTGGAGGCGTTGCAAGCCCGCGATGGGGATTACCGGGTCATCATCGGCCAACAGCGCGCGGGCCGGAACCTGCAGACCGGCCAAGCGCTCACCCGTAATGGCATATCCACGCAAGTAGCTCAGCAGGTCCGGATACTCTGTGTAGTTACTTACAAAAAAGTCAGTCATCGCCTGCAGATTCTTAAACCGCTGCAAATCCCCAAAATCATAGAGATCCGGAAATACATCACGTTTGCGTTCCAGCGAACGGCGCCATTTTCGAATGAAGTACCAGCGATAGGCTAACCAGCCGTCGTCCAACGCATACATGGTTTCCACCGGGTCGAGAACCGGGCAGACGGCTGCGACCCGTTCAATGCGCAAACCGGCAGCGTCCGCGTCGGCGGCCACCCGCAGGGCGAAATTTCCGCCCAGGGAGAAACCACCCAGCATCAGGGTTTCGCGCGGGAAACGCGCCTGCAGCGAGGCGACAGCACCAATCACCTCGTCCAGTCGACAGGAATGGAACAATTCGGGATTGAGGTGATGGGAATCGCCATGATCACGCAGATTGAGCCGTATCACGCGGTAGCCGGCGCGCCATAGCTGGCTCGCAGAAGCCATCAGGTAGCTGGAATCGCCGCTGCCCTCCCAGCCATGAATCAGAACGGCCAGTCGACCCCGACGGGCGTTGATCGGCGGGCTGTGCTGGGCCAGCAGGCGCACGCCGTCACCGCAATCTACCAATTCGGCCCGGCTTGCCGCCTGCATGGCCGCCGCGCGCTCGCCTACCCGGCGACGTCGCCACGCCATGCTGCCCAACATGGACTGCACATGCGCGCTGCGCAGCAGGATTGGCGGCTGGAAATCTTGCACGCTGATGCCCAGGGCTAGGGCAGTTCCTGACTCAGCAGGGCCGGCCGATCAGCTTCAGGCAACAGGCGCACCTGGACACGATTATTGCGCGCAGCAATGCGATTCCATTCCTGGGCGGTAGCCGCCTGCGGATTCACCGGATAGGTAAACCGGGGAACCTGATTACCCATATCTTCCACGCGCAGATTAATGCCGGCGGGCAGGCGGGCCAGCTCGGTGCGAAAATTGGCAAAGGCTACAGACTCTCGCGGCGTCTGAGAAAACCCCTCTGCTGAAGGCCAACCGACGCGGTCGCAATCGGAGACTGGCACGCTGGGTGCGGCCGCGCGCCAGCGACCGCTGGCATCCTGAGCCAGACAAAAGTCGCCGGCATGCACACGTACTTCGACGGCGCCCGTGAAGCCGCTGCTGCGCAATCGCTCGAGCAAACCGGCGATAATCTCCAGGCGTTCATCGCCCAGCGGCATCTCATCCAGCGTGTACTCACCGGACTGATTAACACTCCATTCCAGGGCTTCCAGATATTCCTGATACTGGCGCCCCAGACTCGCCCGCTCCGCATCCAGAAAATCCCGCAGACCGACTGTACTCTTCCGCTTCCGCCAGGCGCTGCTGATCCATAGCCGACAGCAAGGCTGTATTTTGCAGAGCAACCTGCTGCCATTTTTTCTGAGTATCCAGGTGCAGCCAGAGAAATACTGCAGCGATGGCGGCCAGGCTAAATACCAACACTGAAGTCAGCAGGGTGCGCCTGCTTTCGTCTGCGGGCGGCGGCAGCTCCGGCTCTGGCGCAGGTTCTTCCGGCGGGCTTTCTTCAGGAAAGCGCTCGCTAAGCAAACGCGCCATGCTGGTCTCAATGTCGCTGCGCAGGTTATCGCCATGATGACGCAGCATTTCCTCCAGCCAGCGATGCAATTCATCCCAGTCTCCCGGGCGAATCGCACCTTCGATCTCATCAGCGCCGTCGGACGCAGCGGCCGATTCCGTGGGTATTTCATCCGCAGCGACGCTGGCCAGGTCCGGGACCAGGTGCAGCGACTCCAGTAACTCGGAGACTTCCACGGGCTTGATCTGTTTAGGCAGCACACCAACCGCGCCCAGGGCGCGCGCCTGACCGACATAGAGCTCGCCGGACTGCGAGGTGTACATCATGATCGGAATTGTGGCCGTAGCGGGATTATTCTTGATCGCACGCAAGGCCTGAAAGCCGTCCATGCCGGGCATCATGTGATCCATAAAAATGACGTCTGGACGCGCGCTGCTGAGGATTTCTAACGCAGTCTCGGCAGACTCAGCCGTCTGCACGTCCATCTGATGCTGTTCCAGGACCCGCGACAGAAACCGCCGGGCGGTCCTGGAATCATCAACGATCAGCGCACTTTTTCGCGCCATTTGGCTACCCACCGCCTCCCTGGCCAGGCGCTGATTTTACTGGAATGTGTGGCCAATTAGTAAACTTGCTGCAACTAAAACTTGTTCCGCGGCGCAGATAGCGCGATGCTAGGTCTTCGCCGGCGGCCAAGAGGTGGCCGTGATAAGAATAAGTAAACACCCGTCCGGCGGTCTGCGGTGTCGTTTGGCCGTTGGCCACTGCGACGCGAGTTGTTACGTAATGCCGCCTGTTTTCGGGCAGCGGCGCGCAGACCCATGAAGCCGTATCGTCTGGCAAGCCGCTATCTCGCGGTCGGTCTGGCTGTGGCCGTCACCACTGTGGCCCTGACCGGCACAGCGATTTATCTGATCTACCATCAGGCGCTCGACGAGCTCGCCCAGACCAGTCTGCAAACCAGCCAGGCGGCGCAACACACAAGGCTGCAACACCACGCCGCGGATATGGCCGATAGCCTCGCCGAGAAAATCCGCCCGCCATTATTGGCCGGGGATTTGCCGGGGCGTGGAAACGCTGTTGAACGACGGCCGACGTATTTCAGGCGCGCATCTGATCATGCTGCAGGGGCCGCCCGACAGCCTGCCGCTGACCAGCGGGGACAGAAGCCTTACGCCCGACGCGGCTGAACTTTTCACCGGCTTTCGCGACAAGCTCCTGTATACGCGCGCGCCGATCGCGGGCACAGAGCCCCGCGTCCGAACTGTTACTGGTATTTGACGTTTCGGCATTTATTGACGACACCAATGCGCTTGGCGACGAACTGACCAATATCCGGTCGGAAGCGCAGCGCCTCAGCCTGGTTAACCTGCTCGGCTTCGGGCTGCTGCTGTTGCTGGGCATCGCAGTGCTCGCAGTCACCGTGGCCGCTCGCCAGATACGTACTATTAAAGGTCTGGTTAATGGCGCCGTCAGCCTGGCCGAAGGTGACTATTCAGCCGAGCTTCCCACCGATGGCAGCGACGAACTGAGCGAACTGGCCGGGATCTTCGGGTCGATGCGCGATCGGCTGCGCCAGACCACGATTTCGCGAGACTATCTCGACTCAGTACTGGCCAGCATGGTCGACGCGATTATTCTTACCGACAGCGACGGGATCATTACCTGGGCCAACCCGGCCGCCTGCGAATTGCTGGAGTATTCAGCCGAACAACTGGCGGGCCTTCCGGCTACGGATCTGGTTGCCAGCGAGCAACGAGAGCACTTCGGCAGCGACGAGCGTCGTGAGCGCCCGGCCGAGTCGGTGTTTATTACCCGCACGGGTACCCATGTACCCGTGTCTTACAGCTGGGCAGACATAGAGCCCGGCGAGACCGATAGCGCTGTTGGTGCCGGCAGGGGCACGATTATCTCGGCAAGAAATATTTCCCAACGCAAAGTCGCAGAGCAGCGCATTCGCTACCTGGCCCGTATTGATGCGCTGACGAAAGTACCCAACCGGATGCAGTTTCAACACCTGCTGCAGCGATCTATCGCGCGCACCAAGCGGCGCGGCCATCGCCTTGCCTTGTTATATCTTGACGTAGATCGATTTAAGGATATTAATGATACCTTCGGCCATATGGCTGGCGACGCCAGCCTGGAAACCCTCACTGCGCGCGTAAACAAACTGTTGCCTGACGGCGCCTTCATAGGCCGACTGGCCGGCGATGAGTTTGGTATCGCATTGCCGATGAACGAAAGCGGCGCGGCTGCAGAGAGATTGTTGAAGGGTCTGGCCACGGAGCTATTGCGCTCGATCAATGATGTATTGATCGTGCAGGGTCATGAGCTGTATATCACCGCCAGCATCGGCATCGCCTGTTGCCCCCATGATGCCGACAACGTCATCGACTTGATTCGAAATGCCGACGCAGCGCTCTACCAGGCCAAGAACTCCGGCGGCAATCGCGCAGAGTTTTACAACACTGAGATGAACGCACGCGCTGTCGAGCGGCTGATACTCAAGAGCAAGTTGCGGCGTTCCTACGAACAGGACGAATTGCTGGTCAACTATCAGCCGAAATTCTCGCTGCGCAGCGGTGAAATCGTCGGCGCCGAGGCGCTGGTTCGCTGGGAGTTGACCGAGCACGGCATTCTGCTGCCCTCCGAGTTCATTCCATTGGCCGAGGAAACCAACCTGATACTGGAAATCGGCGAATGGGTGCTGAACAGGGTCTGTACCGATATCGCGAGCTGGCAAGGCAAAATCGACCATCCTGGTCGCATATCCGTCAACCTGTCGCTAAAACAACTGGGCCAGCAGGACTTCGTGCGCCGCATCGGCCGGATTGTGCGTCGCCATCAGATTCCCATCGACTATCTGGAATTTGAAATTACGGAAAGCACGCTGATGCAGGACCCCGATCGGACCGTGCGAATTCTGCAGGAGTTGGTCGACATGGGTCTGCACCTGGCCATTGATGACTTTGGCACCGGCTACTCGTCACTCAGCGCTTTGCAACAATTCCCCATCGACACGCTCAAGGTGGATCGTTCCTTTGTGCGTGATTCGGCCACCGACGCCGACGACGCCACCATCGTAACCGCCATTCTGGAGATGGCGCACAGCATGAAAATGACGGTGGTTGCCGAAGGTGTTGAAGACGAAGCGCAACTAAAATTCCTGCGCGGGATCAATTGCGACTACGTGCAGGGGCTGCTGTTCGGCGAGCCCGTAGACGCCGATAGCTACTTGTCGATGCTGCAGGAGCAGGAAGCCGGTAGCGGGAGCTACCGTTCGCTGTTTGGCTAGTCATCGCTGGCCAGATAACCGGTCAGCTCCATGAAACCGCGGCCGCGCAGAGCCCTGTCATTGCGCGCCTTTACATCAACGGCTCCTTCCCAGTACAGCACGCTCAAGGCCTGCTCCTGATCATCCAGCATTGCCGTCACCTCAAGATCCAGCGCGGCATCAGGTAGTTCGATCCGCCAGGCCAGCGGCCAGCTGGCGCCGCTACTCGGACTTTTCCAGAAGCGTAGCGCCCTGAGACTGAATTGATCCGCGCCGAAGGCACGGTAGCTGCCATCGGCGGCAACCAGCATCGCGGTGGAAAACTTGCTGGCCTGACCCCGATCGTCGCGCAATGCGTAAAGCATTAACTCGCGCCCATCGTTCAATTGCAGTCCGAACCAGTCCCAGCCCTGCACCTCCGGGCCCAGGCTGCTGCTGCTCCATTCGTGATCCAGCCAGGCATTGCCTCTGACCGTGAAGTTGTTGCCGTCCATCGCCAGTTCACCGCGAGCGGGCAGCCGCGTATAGCTGTAGTAGTACGAGGCATTCCCCGCTTCCGGACCCTTGACACTAAGACCTGCATCGCCCTGCATAACCACCGGCTTGCCAGCATCCAGCTGGAGATCCAGCGATAAACCGGTTGCAGCATCGCGCGCCCGCAGGCGCAATGGCAGAAAATTCGCGGCGAGACTTTCAACTCGCCAGTCATCCAGCCACACGGCAAACGGAGCTGTATCTACACCAGCCAGATCGGCGCCCACTCGCGCAAAGCGCTCGGCGACGCGATGCTCACCGCCGGATACGTCGCTAATCGCAAAGTGGGCCATGTACAGCTGATTGCCCACCCACACCGATTCCCGCGCCGCCGCCGTCGGCGCCGTCGCAAAACGGAAAAATGTCAGCTGAAACGCAAAGCGGCGGCCTTCACTCTCGAGGTTACCGGTGAAGTACCACCATTCTGACTGATAGTCCGGGTGCGCGCCGTGATCCGCTGGCAAACGAATCGCGCCGGCTCTGGTAGCGCGGGCAAAACCTTCGGGCAGTTGCGGGTCACCGAGCAAACTGGCGACCTGCAGACTAGTGTTGGGCTCTACCGGCGCCGGACCATTACGCAGCGCCAGGCTGGCAAACAGTAACAACAAACCTATCAGAGCAAGTGCCGCGACGGCGCGCATTATTCTTCCCGCAGTGCCGCCGCCGGCGGCGTGCGCATGGCCTGTCCGGCCGGCCAGATCCCGGCCAGCAGCGCCGACAGTACGGCCAGCAACAAACCCTGCAGCAGCAGTCCTGGCTGCCAGACAAACATCATGTCCCAACCAAAGGCCAGCCGGTTTACCACCACGATCAACAACCATGCCAATAGCAAACCAACGGGCAGCGCCAGTAGTCCGGCGCAGGCGCCGAGCAGCGCTGTCTGCAATTCAGTCAGCCACAGCAATTGCCGGGGCGCCATGCCCATGGCCCGCAGTGTGGCGATCTCGCGACGGTTGTCCAGGCGTTGCGCCTGCAAGGCATTAACGATTGCGATGACTGCGACCAGACCGGCGATCAAGCGCAGGACCTGGGTGATGGTAAATGTGCGATCAAATATGCTCAGACTGAGCTCGCGTAAAAAAGCGCTGCTGGTAACCCGCCATTGCGAAGCTTCCGCGGCATACTCGCGCGTTGCCGCCAGTAGCTGTTCAGCTTGACCAGGAACGGCGAACAATCCCAGGGTAAGCGCACCGGAGGAATCGAAATAGCGCAGATAAACCTGACGATGCATCGCCACCAGGCCAAGGTCGCTGGAGTAGTCAACAAATATTCCGGCGATCGAAAATTCGCGGCGTCCGTCGCGGGTAAACAGCGGCAACTTGTCACCAACATCCAGGCCACGTTTACGGGCAAAGGCCTGCGACACAAGCAGCTGTTCCTGCTCCAGCATGGCGCGCAACAACAGGCCGCGATCCGCGGCTGTTTTCGGCCAGCGGCCGGCCTTCAGGTCCGGTTCGATGACCAGCAAACCTGCCAGCGCTTCGCCATCCGGCAAACGCAAACGCTGACTCACGCTAACGCCGCGCAGCCCAGGCAATCCGCGTAACTCTGCGCGCAGCGATTCCAGCGGCGGCTGCACAGGCGCGTCAACGCGTAACAGCACATCCGCGTCCAGGCTGTAAGCCAGCCAGTCATCAACGCTGGCGCGGAAACTACCCACCATCAATCCAATACCGGTGAACGCGGCTACCGCAATCATCAGGGCCGCCACGGCAGGACCCGTGCGGCTAAGATTGGCCTGCACCGAACGCGCCGCATAGGCAAGGTTAAGCCATTGCGCCGCGCCGGCCAGGCGGCCAAGGCCTGCCATTAGCGCGTACACGACAGCCGGCGTCGCCAGGGCCAAGCCGATTAGCAGCAGAAATATTCCCGCAAACGCTGCCTGCAGGCTCGCTTGCGCGAACAGCAGTGCGCTGCCCGTTGCCACCAGTATCAGCGCGAATAGCAGGCGAAGCGTCAAACCCTGGCGCAGGCGTTGTTCCAGCGCCGCGCGCGTCATGTTCAGACGCGGGCTTACAGCCGCCGCTTGCATCGCCGGCCACAGGGCAGCGGTCAGGCTGGCACCGAGGCCGAGGACGACAGCCTTGAGCAATAGGCTTGCAGACACGGCATAGGTATCTACCGCGTCGATCAGATACAAATCGCCCAGCGTGCGCAGCACCAGGCTAACCAGGCCCGCCCCCATCACGATGCCCAGCAAGATACCCAGCAGCGTTGCCGGAAATGCCAGCACCGCGGTCTCGGCCAGTACCAGGGTAAAAATCTGTCGCCGATTGGCGCCCAGGCTGCGCATCAAGCCGAATTGCTCATGGCGCCGGACCACGCTGAACACCACGGTGCTGTAAACCAGGAACGCGCCGACCAGCAAGGCCAGCAAACTCAAAGCCTGCAAGTTGATACGAAAAGATCGGCTAACGGCATCCAGCTGGCCAACTCTTGCTGCGACCGTTTGCAACCGATAGCCCCGTTCGGCCAGGGCCTGCACACTGGCGATCTCCGCAGGCGACTCCAGGCGCAGGTCAATCCGGGTCAGCACGCCGAATTTGTTCAGCAGTTCCTCGGCCGTGGCGATATCGGCCAAAAGATACTCATCCGCGACGCCTTCCAGGATGCCCAGCACTTGCACACTCACGCCCGCCGGTTCGAGCAACTCAAGGCTGGTTCCGGCCTGCAATTGCAGTCGCGCGGCCAGGCCGGCGGAGGCCCAGACGCCGCCCGGCGTACTCAGCAACTGGCCGAGACTTGGTGAACCACCGACCTTGCCCAAGGCAGACAGGCGTTGCGTCGACCAGGGGTCCAGGCCCACTAACAGCCAGCTGCGTTCCGGCAACGCAGCGCTGCGCACGCGACCTTCCAGCACCGGCATGGAGGCCGCAAGGCCCAGCTCGCGCCGCAATTCCGTCAACACTTGCAGGGGCAAATCCCCGCCCGGGCGGGTCAGCTCGTGGCTGGCGACGCCGCGCAAACGCGCTGTAGATGCTTCGAAGGCCTGACGCGCACTAAAGGCTGCCAGGTCGATAGCCAGCACTGCGGCCACACCCAGCGCGATACCGGCGACGGTAAGCAGCAACTGGCCGGGATGCCGAAGGTAGAACCGCAAGCCACTGAGCAGCAGCAAACCCGGCAGGGTCATGATTCGCATGGGTAACTCACACCGCCTCGGCAGCGGATACTTTGCCGTCGGCAATGCGCAGAATCCGTCCGGCTCGGCCCATCACTTCCTGGCTATGCGTGGCCATGATCAGGCTGCGGCCGCCCGCGCGACAAAACTCCTCCAGCAGTGCGAGTACCTGCCGCGCCGTGGTCAGATCCAGGTTGCCGGTGGGTTCGTCTGCGATCACTACTGACGGTGCATGCACGATGGCGCGCAGCACAGCCACGCGCTGTTGCTCACCGCCGGACAATTCCTCCGGAAATCGCCCTGGATAGGCGCCCAGTCCGGCGGCTTCCAGCAAGGTATGGCAGTGGCGACGAGCACGCGCCCGCTGCCAGAGATTAAGCTGTAACGGCACCAGCAGATTCTCCAGCACCGTCAGGGTCGGAATCAGATTGCAGGCCTGAAACACAAAGCCCAGTTCGCGACGCCGCAGATCAGCCCGTTGCGATTCACTCATCGCGGCCAGATCGCGTCCGCCGAATAACAGTTGGCCACTGCTGGGCAAGTCCAGTGCGCCAAGCAGGTTCAGTAAGGTCGACTTACCCGAGCCGCTGCGACCGATGACCACGGCGTATTCGCCGCTGGGCAGGCACAGGTCCACGTCGCGCAGCACGGCATTATCAGCCACATCGCTGACATAACGTTTGGTCAGTTGCTTGAGCGTCAGCTCCATCATGAAGACCGCTTCGCGGACAGAAGCCATGCGCCCGGGCCGCTAACAAAAAAATCATTTGAAAACAAAATCTTGTGATTTTTCCCAGCGGATATGGCAAACCGACATTGACCGACGCCTGCGCCGCTAAGGCATAATTAACTTTATTACAGCGGTTGCCAGCGTAGCACCGCTGCGATCACCCGGCTGAGTTCCGAGGAGGACAGACTGCATGATTAATCTGCGTAGATATCTGGCAACGGCCTGTGCCGTTCTTATTGCGACACCAGCCATGGCCGCCTGCCCGTACCCGGATGACATCCGGGTTCCTGACGGTTCCAAAGCCAGCGAAGCCGAGATGCTGGACGGTCAGTCGCTGGTAAAGTCATACATGGCGGAAATGGAAAACTATCTCGAATGCCTGGATAAGGAATCCAGCGCCCGTTCGGAAGAAGAAACCGACGATCAAAAAGCCATGCACGTAAAACGGCATAACGCTGCTGTTGATGCCATGGAGCAGGTTGCCGCCAGTTTCAACGAGCAAATACGCGCTTATAAAGCCCGCGCAAACTAATCCCGCGCAGAATTAATAATCTGCGTTCGAGTGCGACTCAGCGGCCTGCGCATACGCAACGGGGCCGGTGGGAAGCTTGCACGCCGCCGGGCGACCACCTGACTGCCGCCCTGTAACCATCCAGCAAGGATCCAGAACATGCAAAAACCTGCCCGCGTCGTCATTACCGGGGCTGCCGGCCAGATCGGCTACCAACTCGCCTTTCGCATCGCCTCCGGGCAAATGCTCGGCGCCAATCAGCCGATCATTCTGCAGTTGCTGGAAATCACGCCCGCCCTGGAGGCGCTGAAGGGCGTAGTGATGGAGCTTGAGGACTGTGCCTTTCCGACCTTGCAGGGGATAGTTGCCACCGATCAGGCCGAGGTGGCTTTTAAGGACGCCAATTACGCCTTGCTGGTGGGCGCCAAACCACGCGGTCCCGGCATGGAACGGGCCGACCTGCTGATGGGCAACGCGAAAATATTCTCGGCCCAGGGCAAAGCGATGAACGCGCAGGCGGCGCGCGATATCAAGGTACTCGTGGTCGGCAATCCGGCGAATACGAATGCGCTGATCGCACAGCAGAACGCACCGGACCTTAACCCGGCCAATTTTACCGCTATGACCCGACTGGACCACAATCGCGCACTGGCGCAAATGGCCGCCAAGACCGGCAGTCACGTGAACGATATTCGTGGCATGACCATCTGGGGCAATCACTCAGCCACCCAGTACCCCGATGTCAGCCAGGTCAGCGTGGCCGATAAACCGGCCAGCGATCTGATAGATCAGCAGTGGCTTGCGAAAGAGTTTATTCCCACCGTGCAGCAACGCGGTGCCGCCATTATTAAAGCCCGCGGCGCATCCAGCGCTGCATCCGCCGCATCGGCTGCCATTGATCATGTTCGAGACTGGGCACTGGGCACGCCGGGAGACGAGTGGGTCAGCATGGCCGTGCCGGCCGATGGCAGCTACGGCATCGAACCCGGTATTGTCTATTCCTTCCCCTGCCGCTGCAGCGGCGGACGTTACGAAATCGTTCAGGGCCTGGAAATCAGCGACTTCAGTCGCGAGCGCATGTCAGCTACGGAAGCTGAACTCCGCGAAGAACGCGCAGCCATCGCAGAGCTGCTGTAAGGCTGACGGTTTGCTCCCGCCCGCCTGGCGCGGACGGGAGCAAGGCGACCCTGAGTATTCTGGCTGCAACAGACAGCCGTGGGCCGGGTGACCTGGCTATCAGTTATATTGGCGGCTGAAGGCAAGTTACCAGGATCAACAATTAGCGAGGTAATCCCGTGTCGTTACTCATGTGGCTAGTCTGGCTGGCGGCCCTGTTGGGTGTCGGCCTTACCCTCGCCTACCGGCGCACGGATTTGCGCTCGGCAACCATTGTGCTGGGCTTCGCCATGCTCGCCTATGCCTTGTTCGGCACCGGCTGGTGGCTCTGGAAGGCTGCCCTCTGGCTACTCTTTGCCGGCCTGGTGGCGCTCAATTTCGAAGGCTTTCGGCGCCGTCGGATCAGCGAACCGCTGCTGCGCATGTACCGCTCCATGGTGCCATCGCTATCTGACACCGAACGCGAGGCCCTGGAAGCCGGAACCGTCTGGTGGGATGGCGAACTGTTCACCGGCATGCCCGAGTGGAGCAAACTGACCTCCATGCCGGAACCGCGGCTGACGGACGAAGAACGCGCCTTCCTCGACGGCCCCACTGAAGAGCTCTGCCGCCGACTGGACGAATGGCAAATCACCCACGAACTCGGCGACCTGCCCAAAGATGTCTGGGACTTCATCAAGCAGGAACAGTTCTTCGCGATGATCATCCCGAAGGAATACGGCGGCCTGGAATTATCCCCGCTGACCGTCGCCATGGTACTGGCGAAAATATCCGGCCGCTCCATCGTCGCCGGCTCAACCATCGGCGTACCCAATTCCCTCGGGCCTGCGGAACTATTGCTGCATTATGGGACCGAGGCGCAAAAGCAACGCTATCTGCCGGGTCTGGCCAGCGGCGACGAGATCCCCTGTTTTGCCCTTACTTCTCCGCGCGTCGGCTCGGATGCGTCGGCCATCACCGACAGCGGCATCGTTTGCCGGGGTAAATTCAATGGTGAGGAAATCATCGGAATTCGCCTCAACTGGGACAAGCGTTACATCACGCTGGCACCCATTGCGACGGTCCTTGGACTGGCATTCAAGCTTTATGATCCCGACCACCTGATCGGCGATCAGGACGAATATGGCATCACGGCCGCACTGATCCCGACCAATTTGCCCGGCGTGGAAACGGGGCGCAGGCATTTTCCGCTCAATATCCCGTTCCAGAACGGGCCAACCCGCGGCAAAGATGTATTCGTACCGCTGGACGCGATTATCGGCGGACCCGAGCGCGCCGGTCAGGGCTGGAAGATGCTGGTCGAACAGCTGTCGGCCGGCCGCGCCGTCGTGTTGCCTGCCAACAGCATGGGCGGTAGCAAGGCAGCTGTGTTTGCCACCGGGGCCTATGCGCGCCTGCGCAGGCAATTCGGACTACCGATCTGTCAATTCGAAGGCGTCGGCGAAGCCATTGCCCGCATGGCCGGTCGCACCTACATCATCAATGCCGCCGTCACCGTGACCAATACAGCCATCAGCCATGGCGAAAAACCTTCCGTGCCATCGGCTATTTTGAAATATCACTGCACCGAACTGGCCCGTAAAGTCGCGTGCGACGCCATGGACGTGCAGGGCGGCAAGGGCATCATGCTGGGTCCAAAAAATTATTTGGGCCGCGGTTACCAGGCGATGCCCATTGCCATCACCGTAGAAGGCGCCAATATCCTGACCCGCAGCCTGATCATCTTTGGCCAGGGCGCGATCCGCTGCCATCCCTTCGTGCTGCGCGAGATGGAAGCGGCCCAGGACGAAGACCAGGAGCGCGGTCTGCGCAACTTCGATACGGCCCTGTTCGGACATATCGGCACCGCCATCAGTAATGCCGCAAGGGCGTTCTTCCTGGCGCTGACGCACGCGCGGCTGACGCCGGCACCGGTGACCGGACCCACCTCGCGCTATTACCAGCATGTGAACCGCTATAGCGCTGCCTTCGCCCTGAGCGCGGATATAGCCATGCTCACGATCGGCGGCGCTCTGAAACGCAAGGAACAATTGTCAGCGCGCCTGGGCGATGTATTCAGCAGTATTTACCTGGCCAGCATGGTGCTCAAGCACTATGAGAATCAGGGTCGACCGGCCGAGGATCTGCCGCTGGTAGAGTGGGCCTGCCGCAGCCTGCTGTATGAGGCCCAGGAACAACTGCATGGCCTGCTGCGCAATTTCCCCAACCGCGCCGCCGCCGGGCTGCTGCGACTGCTGGTATTTCCGCGCGGTCGCACCTACTTTGCACCCAGCGACAGTCTCGGCCAGCAACTTGTCGACCTGGTGACCCACCCCACGGAAGCGCGCAGCCGGCTGTGCCGCAACATCTACATTGCCCCGGATCCAGGCAACCCGCTGGGGCAGCTGCAGGTCGCCCTGGAGGCCGCCAATGACGCCGAGCCATTGCAGGGCAGACTCCGCGAGGCCCGCAAAGCCGGGGTGATCAGCAGTGCGCATCCCCTGGAGCGGATCGACGAGGCCGAAACTGCCGGGGTACTGAGTACCGAGGAAGCCGAGCAGCTGCGCCGACTGGATGCCATGGTTATGGATATCGTTAACGTTGACGATTTCGACCCGGCCGAGCTGGGCACCAAGCCGGCCTCAGCCAGGCCCCGGGGACGCAAGAAAGCCGCAGCCCGCAAGACCAGGACCAAGAAGACCACCCGTAAACGGGCTGCCAGCAAGCGGCCGCCGGCCGAGCCAGCTTCATGACACCCTGCTGAGGGTGCGCTACCATTCCGGAATGAAATCAAGATTTGCGTTTATACGACGCTGGTCCAGCCTGGCGCTGGTCAGTCTCCTTGCGGTTTTCCTGCAGGCCTGCGATGGCGATGACTCGCAGCCGCAACAGGCCGGCGAAAATCCGCCCGCTGCTACCGGGGCCATGCCGCGCACCGAGTCACCACCGGGCGCCAGCGTATTTTTCATTACCCCGGCGAACGGCGCGACGCTCGGTTCACCCCTGACCGTCAAGTTCGGCATCAGCGGTATGGCCGTGGTCCCTGCAGGCGATATGAGTGCTTCGACGGGCCACCATCACCTGCTGATTAATGCTCAGCTTGCCGACCCGACGATGCCGGTACCCAAAGACGACAGTCACCGACATTTCGGCATGGGCCAGACAGAGACCACTGTAGAGCTTCCCGCCGGGACCCATACATTGCAGCTGGTCATGGGCGACGGCAACCACGTGCCCCATGAACCGCCGGTCGTTTCCGAGACCATCACCATCACGGTGGAGTAAGCGGTCGGCGAACGACCGCGCGCGAATTTATGAATGCACCTGCCCCGGGCATCAGCGGACTGGCACTCTATCTGCCGCCTTATCGAGTCGATCTCAAGGCCTGGTGCGACTGGACCGGTACCGAACCCGAAAAAATTACCCAGGTGGTGGGATCGGGTTTTCGCCTGCTTGGGCCGGGACAGAGCGTGTACACCATGGCCGCCAATGCAGTCCTGCGGCTGATCCGCCAGTACGACGTCGACACCAGCCAGGTTCGCTATCTGGCCCTCGGCACCGAGTCGAGCACCGATAATTCAGCCGGCGCAATCATCATTAAGGGCATGGTAGACAGCGCTCTGCGCGAACAGGGCAGCCCGCCGTTATCGCGGCACTGCGAAGTACCCGAGTTCAAGCACGCCTGCCTGGGCGGGGTTTACGGTATCAAGAACGCGCTGCGTTTTTTATCCTCCGACGGGCGCGGCAAACTGGCCATCGTTGTCTGTGCCGACAAAGCACTGTATGCACGCGGCAGCAGCGGCGAACCAACCCAGGGCGCCGGCGCTGTTGCCCTGCTGCTGGAATCCGAACCGCGTATTGCCAGCGCAGATCTTGCCGAAGCAGGTACTGCCTCAGACTATCGCGGCGTCGATTTTCGCAAGCCGCTGATAAACCGCAACGGCACTGCTGCCAGCGTGGACTTCGTCGATATTCCGGTCTTCAACGGCAAATATTCGACCGGTTGCTACGTCGACGAAATGCAGCGAGCGCTGGAAGATATGTATAGCCGTCGGCGCATCAACGGCGCCGAGTACCTGCGTTCGCTGGATGCGGTATTCATGCACCGACCCTATCATCGTATGCCGGAGACCGGCTGGAGCATGGCCTACCTGTTCGCCCTCGCCCAGGGCACCGCCAGTGATCAGGCGGAACTGGCAGGCTATTGTGAACAGGCCGGAGTATCTGCTGAAGCGGTATTGTCTGAATTGCTCGAATCCCCGCTGCTGGCCGAATTCGGCGTGCGTGAGAAAATCTGCGATGACGTGTTCCCGCTGGCCGGCAAAGCCATGCGGTATTTCCGCAAGACCGAAACATTTCAGCGCGTGGTTGGCGATAAAACCAGGCTGGGCAGCGAATGCATGCGCGAACTGGGCAACCTGTATACCGGCGCCCTGCCCGCCTGGCTTGCCGCCGGCCTGAGCGAAGCCGCCGAGAGCGGGGTCGACCTGGATGGTCGAGAATTATTGCTGCTGGGCTATGGCAGCGGCGACGCCGCCGATGCCATTCCGCTGCGCGTAATACCCGGCTGGGAAGCCGCCGCCAAACGTATTCATTTACGCGAGTCTCTCGCGCCCTGCATCGACCTTAGTCATGATCAATACTTGGCATTACGAGATCATGGCGAGACCGGTGAATTGACGTACCAGCCACATAACGAATTCATCATCGACCGGGTAGGCAGTGATGCCAACCCGCGATTCTCTGATGCCGGTATCGAGTACTACCGCTACGTGCAATAGGCTCAGGGCCGACCGCTAACGCTCAGCCCGGCCACCCCAAGCTGCCGATCAAGCACCTGGAACCCCGCCACGGAGAAGTCCCTGCGCAATCGCTGCGCCACGGCCGGATCCGCCGTCAGGGCAAAGCCCAGATCGCCGCCGCCGGCACCAGAAGTCTTATAGACTGCGCCGCAGGCGTCACTAAGCCCGGCCAGTGCACGATGCTCGGCAGTCAGAATACCGATATTCCCGGCTTCATCGAGTCGCTGCAGACAAGCGGCGTAGTGCTGACTGGCAGCCAGAATTTCGCCAGGCTCGCCGTCCCGCCAGGCCGCTGATGCGCGCCGGGCTGCCAGCTCCAGTTGCCGGAGTAGCGGCGCCGCGCGGCTCTGGCCGGCCAAATGCTCGAACGCCTGGATCAAGCGCGGGGTCGAAGCAGACTGGCCCGACCAGACCACAACAATCTGCAAACCCTTCGGCCAGGCAAGCGGCTCGGCGACCGGCAGATCACCGCGACTATCAACCGTCAGCAGCTGGCCAAACACGGCTGTCAGGACATCGGCGCCACTGCCGCGGCCCGATTGAAAGCGGCGATGGGCCAGGCAGGCCAGACGCGCAAGCTCGTCCAGGGAAGCGGATTTGCCCAGCACCTGGGTCATGGCGCCCACCAGGGCCACGGTCAACGCCGCGCTGGACCCCAGCCCAAACTTGCCGCGCTCGCCCGCCGAGAACTCGTCACTCAACAAACTAATCATCAGCCCCTCGGCGCAACTTGCTGCGGGCCAATGCTCAGCCAGGGTGTGCCAAACGGATGCCGGCAGGCTGCCGGGCTCGCCCGGATCCCCGGCCAGCCATTCAAGACCGCTCGCGGGTTGCCAGTGAAATGGAAATTGCCGATCACTGCGACCGTCATGCAACAGTGAAGGACCCGGCCGGCTTTCGATTCGAACCCGCGCCGATACGTCGACGGACACGCAAACGGCGGGTGCGCCGCGTAACACGGCGTACTCACCACTCAACAGCAGTTTTCCGGGGGCCGCAGCCTCAAGCATCGTTAGCAATAATTGTCGGCCCGCCGCCCAGACCGCCGGGAATCAGGCGGCGCACGCCGGGCAAATCCGCCAAGCGGCTGCTTACGGCTGCGGTGGCGTCGGGCAGGCAAACGGCTTTGACCTGCGGACCTGCATCAATGGTGAAGAACACCGGCAAACCTTCTCGGCGCATGGCCTGAATCTCCAGGATGCAGGCAAAGGTGGCCGCCGACCAATACATCAGCGGCGGCCGCGTACACATCATCACGGCGTGCATTTTCAAACAGCTGTGCTCACTGAGTTCAGCCAGCTGTTCAAAGTCCTGGCTCAGCACGGCCTGTTCTGCGGCGGCCATATCCTGTGCATGGCTGTCTATCCAGGCCGGATAGAAAGGCGAGGTGCGCGCACTTTGCTGCATGCCATCGCGCGAGCTTACTGACTTACCGGCTTCGCTGGTTACAGCAACGACGATATCCAGCGGCCAGCTGCTCGCCTCCAGCAATTGCTCACAGCGGGTCCCGTCGGCGACATTGCGCAACACGGCAAAGCCGCCGAACAAGGAGCGCGGTGCGGAACCCGATCCGATACGCGCGACGGAGGCCAGGCGCGGATCGTCGGGTTCCAGACCCAGGGCCGCGCCGCCGGCGACCACCAGCGCGGCATAGCCCGAAGCCGAGGAAGCCAGACCGGCGCCGGTGGGAAAGTCGTTGCGCGATTCAACACGGGCAAATTGCTGTTGCCCTGCCAGCCGTCGCAACGCATCCAGGCAGGCCACCAGGCGTGCCTGCTCACCAGGCACCGCCTGACCATCCAGCAGCAGCTGGTCGGCCTCAAGGCTGGTATCGAAACACACCTGGGTACGCGTCTGCATGGCGCCGAGCGTTATCGACAGCGAACCCACGGCCGGCAGGTTATCGCCGCCGGCGCGTTTGCCCCAATACTTGATCAGGGCGACATTGGGATGTGCGGTAGCCGTCGCGCACTGCTTGGCCATGAGTGAGCCCGGTGGTTTCGCTGGGCGGCATTATAGGCCGCTCGAACCGTTTCGGTTTGGCGCGGCCTGCTCAAGGCACTATCCTTGCCGCTCAATTGGCGCGATGGGATCCGCGCATGAGTTTCGAAGACCGTATTCAAAGCTATCAGGAACGTGTGGAACGCGCCCTGGACCACTGGCTGCCCGGGGTGGAAATTCCCCCGTCGAAGCTGCATGAGGCGATGCGCTACTCGGTACTCGGCGGCGGCAAGCGCATTCGCCCGCTACTGGTCTATGCCACGGGTGAAATTCTTGGCACCGATCCTGAGGTGCTGGACGCGCCGGCGGTGGCCATCGAACTGATGCACGCCTTTTCCCTGGTGCATGATGATTTGCCGGCCATGGATGACGACGATTTGCGCCGCGGCCGACCCACCACGCATAAAGCCTACGACGAGGCCACCGCCATCCTGGCCGCCGACGCACTGCAGCCGCTGGCCTTCCAGGTACTGGCCACGGCCCCTGCGCTGATCGATCACCCGGCCTCGCAGGTCAGCCTGGTGCGTATCCTGGCCGATGCCTGCGGATCAGAGGGCATGACGGGCGGTCAGGCCATCGACCTGGCGGCTGAGGGCAAGACCCTGGAAGCGGCCGAACTGGAACATATGTACCGTCTCAAAACCGGCCGCCTGCTGCGCGCCTGTATTTTGTCGGCGGCCAATTGCCCGCCCGTGGTCGACGCAACGGGTCATCAGGCCCTGGAACTGTTCTCTGATCGCATTGGCGTAGCCTTCCAGATTCGCGACGACATTCTCGACATCGAAGGTGAGACCGAAATCATCGGTAAACAGCAGGGCGCAGACATTGCCCGCTCAAAAGCCACCTATCCCGCGCTGTTCGGCATGCCTCATGCACACCAGCGCGTGGCAGATCTGCTCGACGAAGCGCTCGCCGCGCTGGCGCATTTTGGTGACAAGGCCGACAGCCTGATCTGGCTGGCACGCTATATCGCGGCGCGCGACCACTGACTTTGCCAATGTCTTGCTAGAATAGCGGCAATCTGAGCCAGTCAGCGAGAAGATGTACAGCAGCTTCTTCGGACTCAACGAGAAGCCTTTTTCCATAGCCCCTGACCCTCGTTATCTGTTTATGAGCGAGCGGCATACGGAGGGGCTCGCCCACCTGATTTATGGCGTCAAGGAAGGCGGCGGCTTTATTCAGCTGACCGGCGAGGTCGGCACCGGCAAAACCACGCTGGTGCGCAGCCTATTGCAGCAATTGCCGGAAAGCGCCGACGTCGCACTGATACTTAACCCGCAGTTGTCGCGGGTCGAGTTTCTCAGCGCCATTTGCGAAGAACTCGGCGTAGCCCTGCCCGAGAAGGCCGATAGCATCAAGGCCCTGACCACGGTGTTGAATGCTTTCCTGCTGCGCAATCACGGTCGCGGGCGGCGAACCATTCTGATTGTTGACGAAGCTCAGAATCTGCGCGTTGACGTACTGGAACAGGTGCGGTTGTTGACCAACCTGGAAACCACCAAGCAAAAGTTGCTGCAGATAATTCTGATCGGCCAGCCTGAATTGCGCGAGCTGTTGTCGCGCAATGATATGCGTCAGCTGGCACAACGCATTACCGGGCGTTACCACCTGCAGCCGCTGAATCGCGAAGAAGCCGTCGCCTACATCGAACATCGTCTGAAGGTAGCCGGTGCAGTCGGTGAAATTTTCACGGCCAAAGCCAAGCGTGAGTTATACCGACTGGCCCATGGCATTCCACGCATGATCAATGTAATTGCTGATCGTGCGCTGCTCGGCGCCTTCACCCGCGAGACGCACCAGGTATCTGCGGAACTGGTACGTGGCGCCGCGGCGGAAGTTTATGACCGGCCCAGCTCACTGATCCCGCCCTGGGCTGCATGGCTGGCCGCAGGCGCCGGCGTCGCGGCACTGCTGATCGCCGGCTTGTTGCTGCTGCCGGACGCCGGACCACCGGCCCAGCCCCCCGCAACCTCGACCGCAACCGAACAGACAAGCATAAGCATCAGTGACCGCCCGCAACCCTCGCCCGTGCTCGCCACTGCACCAGTGGCTGCTTCCCGGTCGGTAGTCGACGACTCAGCGCAACTGGACAAGCTATTAGCCGGTGGCGTCGGCGAAACCGGCACCGACCAGGCCTTCGCCACGCTATTCAGTCTGTGGGGCATCGACTACGACCGCGGACCGATGCGCGCCTGCAAGCAGGCTGAGGCCCACAAGCTCTACTGCCTGTTCCAGCGCGGCTCACTGTCGCAGGTACGCAGCCTCGACCGACCGGTGATCTTGACCCTGCGCGATTCAGGCAGCAACGAGCATCAGCTGGTGCTGGCCGGTCTCGACGACGAACAGGCGATTCTGGCCATCGGCCAGCAGGAGTATCGGATTCCCACCGCAGAGCTAGGTCGTTACTGGTTCGGTGAGTATCTGCTGGTCTGGCGACCGGAAACCGGCGAAGTGAAATCCTATTTTCCCGGCATGCGCGATGCGAATATTCCCTGGATACGCTCGAGCCTGTCAGCTATCCAGGGCCAGCCGGCATCACCGCTGGACTCTGAGCTGTTTGACGAGGCGCTGGAAGAACGCGTGCGTCAATACCAGCGAGATCGGCGCCTGAACGTAGACGGCCTGGTCGGGCAACAAACTCAGATCGCCATGAATACGGACCTGGGCGCGATGAACCGGCCACGACTGGTGCGGGCCAACTAGACATGTCTTTTATCCTCGATGCATTGCGCAAAAGCGAGAACGAGCGCCAGAAAAAAGACACGCCGGATGTAACCGCCGCGCGCTACAAGGCCGGGCCAGCACGCAGCCGAATCTGGTTACCCATACTCGGCGCGGTACTGGTCATTAATGCCCTGCTGCTGTTGGTCTTGTTGTTTCGTGCCGACGGCAATACACCGTCGCCGGAAACATCGGCCGCGGTCACTTTACCGGCCAGCCCGGTCAGTCCGGCACGCATGGCACCATCGGCCCGGCCTGCGCCGACCGTGCGCCCTCTGGCGCGCGAAGTCATGCCCGCAACCCCCGCACAGTCACCCGGCCCGGCCAGCCCTGCTGCAAGCTTTGCGAAACCCGCCCCAGTCATCGCTGCGACCAGCCCGCCATCGGCCATGGTTGACAGCACCGCCGCCAGCGGCGGGCTGCCCAGCATGCGACAGCTGGTACTCGACGGGGCCCTGGAGATGAATTCGCTGCGTCTCGATATGCATGTCTATAGTCCTGTTCCGGCCGAACGCTTTGTGTTCATCAACATGCAAAAGTATCGCGAAGGCGAACAACTCAAGGAAGGCCCGCAAATAGAGTCCATCGATGCCGGCGGCGTCATCCTGACTCACCAGGGGCAGCGCTTCACCCTGGAGCGCGAGTGAGCGAGGCCGAATTTAGCGAACGGCGCCGGCCTCGCATCAGCTATCTGGATGGTATTCGCCTGGATCGCGCCCTGCGTGCGGGCGTGCGCCGGGTGATTGCCGAGCGGCAGCATCTGAACAAAATAAATGTGTTTCCGGTACCCGACGGCGATACCGGCACTAACCTGGCCCTGACCCTGAGCGGAATCGGCGCGGCACTCGCCGCAACACCTTCAAGATCGGCAGGCACGGTCATGATCCGGGTTGCCGACGCGGCTCTGGATGGCGCGCGCGGCAATTCGGGCGCCATCATGGCGCAGTTTTTTCAAGGCATGGCTGACCAGCTGGGCGAATACCAGCGCGTTGGCGTCGAGGAACTTTCTGCGGCGCTGATTGAAGCCAGCGCCTATGCCCGCGATGCCCTGGACAAACCCCTGGATGGCACGGTGCTCACGGTGATTCAGGACTGCGCCCAGACCGCCGCGAAACTGCGCGAGCGGGGCGTCAGCGACCTGGCCGATTTCATGGACGAGTTGCTGGTCTCGGCACGCGAATCACTGGAAACCACGCGCTTCGGACTGGAAGCGATGCGCAAGGCCGATGTGGTTGACGCCGGCGCCAGCGGTTTCGTGCTGTTGCTGGAAGGCATGACAGAGTTTATTCACAGTGGCTCGCTGCGCACAGCCGACGCAAGCATTGAAATACCCTTCGATATACCGGACGAAAACGTGCTCGGTGGCAGCGAAGATCTCGAGTTCAGATTCTGCACTGAATGCATGGTCAGCGGCGAACGCATTGACCGGCGCAAGTTGCGCGAAGCCCTGTCACCCATGGGCAACAGCATGGTGATAGCCGGCACGCATAGAAAGCTGAAAGTGCATATTCACTGCAATGAACCGGACGAGGTTTTTCGGCGTGCCGGAGACTACGGCATGGTCAGCGCCACCAAAGCCGATGATATGCAGCAGCAAACCCGCACGCTTTCGCGCCATGGACGCTGGGCGGCAATAGTGACGGATTCCGCGGCTGATCTGCCTGACTCGGCTTACGAAGATCTGGATATTCATTTCGTGCCGTTACGAATCAACTTTGGTGAGCGCAGCTACCTGGATAAAGTCAGTCTGCCGGTGTCCGATTTCTATGCGGAACTGAAAAGTAATCCCATCCATCCACAGACTTCACAGCCACCCCCGGGCGACTATCGGCGAGCCTACGAGTTTCTCGGCTCGCATTTTCCGGAAGTGATCACTGTAAGTTTGTCGAGCGCCGTCAGTGGTACCTGGCAGGCCGCGCAAAACGCCGCACAACGCAGCGAAAGCAACATTATCGTCATCGACAGTCGCAGTGTTTCCGTCGGCCAGGGGCTGGTAGCCATGGCCGCTGCCGAATACGCCGGGGCCGGTTACCGTGGCGCACCATTGGTGGCCGCTGTGGAGCGCGCGGTGACCAGCACCCAGAGCTTTGGCATGGTGCCAGATCTGGCCTGGGCAGTGCGTGGCGGGCGCGTGCCGGCCTGGCAGAAAAAGGTCGCCGACCTGCTGGGCCTGGCGCCGATCCTGGAAATGAACCAGGCCGGCGAATTACATACCACCCGGGCTACCCGCAAACGGGGCGACACGGTTGAGGCCATGGCCCGTCATATAACCCGCCGCGTGCAGCACTATCGGCGCAAGCGAGTCCTGGTCGGACATGCTGACGTGCCGGCAGAGGGAGCGAAATTGGCACAACTACTGCGCCGGCAACTCACCGATATTGAGTCCGTATCGGTGGTCAGTATCGGCCCCAGCCTTGGATCCCATGGCGGCCCGGGAACCCTGGTGGTAGCGGTGCAGGATTACCTGGCACCGCCTGCGCTAAGCACTTAAAGCGGCGCGATCAAGTCTGCGCCCTGGTGGGTGGGATTGTTTACGGCGCGACTCACCGCTCGTGCAATCAGGCGGTCTTCTGCACAAGGCTGCAGCAGGCGCACACCACCCGCGCTTATCCACTCCGGAACTTGTTCGGGCGCCAGAACCACAGGCATGCGCTGATGCAGCTCAGCCATGAACTGATTGGCCTGGGTGGTAATAATGGTGCAGGTCTCAAGCGGCTCCGGTCCGCGCTCCCAGTGTTCCCATAAACCCGCCATGGCGAAAGCCTGACCATCGGCGGCGCAAATATAGTGTGGTTGCTTGCCATCGGCGCCGGCCTGCCATTCGTAGAATCCGTCAGCCAGGATGACGCAACGGCGGCGCCGAAAAGCCGCTCGAAAAGACGGTTTCTCAGCCACCGTCTCGGCGCGCGCATTGATCATGCGGTGGCCAATAGCCGCGTCCTTGGCCCAGCTCGGTACCAGGCCCCAGCGCAACATGGCCGCGGCCGGTTGGCCTTGCTGATCGGCGCGAATCGCCGCGACGTACTGACTGGGGGCGACGTTATAGCGCGGCTCAAGGGCCAGCGGAAAATCCACGCCAAACAGTTCGCTGATGGCTTCCTGGGGCGAGTAGAACGCGAACCGGCCGCACATCAGGCAGCAAGCGCCGGCCAGGGCGAGCGAGTCAGGCTAGTCGCGGATGCCGTAACCACGATCGATCAGGAACAAACTGACGGAAAACAAACCCACGACAAACAGCAAAATTATGCCGTAGGCCATACCTATATCGATATCTGACTCACCCAGCATGCCGTAGCGAAAAGCATTGACCATGTAAAGAATGGGATTCATTTTTGACAGGGTCTGGGCGAATTCCGGTAGCAGGGAAATTGAATAAAACACGCCGCCCAGATAGGTCAGCGGCGCCAACACGAAAGACGGCACAATGGAAACATCATCGAACTTGCGCGCAAAAATGGCATTGATAAGGCCACCGAGAGAAAAAACCACCGCAGTCAGAATCACCACGCTTGCCGTAATCGCCAGGTTATAGACCTGTAAACGTGTAAAGAACAGCGCGATCACGGTGACGACCAGGCCGACCAGCAGACCGCGCATCACGCCGCCGAGCACATGCCCGAGCACAATCGCATAGTTGGGCATGGGCGAAACCAGCATCTCTTCAAGATGTCGGTTGTACTTGGCGCTAAAAAACGAAGAGACGACGTTGCCATAGGAATTGGTGATCACCGACATCATGATCAGGCCCGGGGCGATGTATTGCATGTAGTCGAAGCCACCCATCTCTCCGATGCGCTTGCCAATCAGGGTGCCGAAGATTAAAAAGTATAAGGCCATGGTGATGGCCGGCGGCACGATGGTCTGCACCCAGATGCGGAACACGCGCCGCATTTCTTTCTCGGCCAGGGTCAACAGCGCGATCAGCTGGCCGCGCAGATTCATGAGGCCACCTCGGGCGGGTAAGGCTCTGGCTTGGCCGGCATTTCGGGCTGGCCGCCGCGCTCGGTCAGGCGAAAGAACACTTCTTCCAGGCGATTAGACTTGTTGCGCATGCTGATCACATGGACATCGGCCTGACTCAGCGCCACAAAAACGCCATTCAGATCCTGATCGCGATTGATCTCCACCTCGAGTTCCTGGCTACCGCGCTGGGTCAGACTGTAGCCGCTGTCCGTCGGCAGTTGCACGATGGGGTCACGCGTATTCAGCACAAAAATTTCGCTGTGTAATTTGCCCAGCACGTTGCGCATTTCGTCATGCTCGATGATCAGGCCCTGATCGATAATCGCTACATGCCGACAGAGGGTTTCAGCTTCTTCAAGATAGTGGGTGGTCAGGATGATGGTCGTACCGGCGTCATTGACCTGGCTCAGGAACTCCCACATGGAGCGACGGATCTCGATGTCGACACCGGCCGTCGGCTCGTCAAGAATCAGCAGCCTGGGCTGATGAACCAGGGCCCGCGCAATCATCAGTCGACGTTTCATGCCGCCGGACAGGTTGCGCGCGATCTCCTTGCGCCGATCCCAGAGCTGGAGTTGTTCCAGGCATTCCTGGGTGCGTGCCGCAGCTTCGCGCTTGCCTAGCCCGTAAAAACCCGCCTGGCACATAACAATGTTATCCAGTCGATCAAACTGATTGAGGTTGATCTCCTGTGGCACCACACCCAAAAAGGACTTGGCCGCGGCCAGTTCGCCATCCAGGCTATGCCCAAAAATCCTGACTTCCCCGCCGGTCTTGTTAACCAGCGAGGTGACGATGCCGATGGCCGTCGTTTTGCCCGCGCCGTTGGGGCCCAGCAAGGCAAAGAAATCGCCCTGGCTGACATCCAGATCGATGCCTTTTAGTGCCTGCACGCCGTTGGCGTAGACCTTGGTCAGATTTCGCAGGGACAGGGCAGGCATGGCGGCGCATTGTGCATTCCTGCTCCCGACATGCCAACCGAGTCCTGCCCTGCTATCGGCCTGATGGACGTTGTGCGTTATTGCCACGCGGAAAAGCCCGCGCAGGATCGCGGCCCAGACCCAGGGCGATGAAATCAAGTCGGCAACGTTCGCGCTGGTCGATATCACCGCTGCGGGCTGCCTCCACCAGGTCTGCCCACCAGTGCGGGTGCCAGCCAAGTCGGGTGCGCAAGTCTGCTGCGCTATGCATCGCGCAGTGCTGGATATCCTTGAAACTGACGGCGCGGATACGCTGCCGAGGATCCGGACCCGGACCCAGGCATATGGCGGTCAGCAAGCGGTCGCGTCGCGACAGTTGCCACAGGTAGGTGAGCAAGCCGGCCGTGAACACCGCGGCAGCCTGCAACCACTCGCTGTCCAGCGTTGCGTCTGCGGGAAGCTGTTCCGAAACACCCAGCGAACCGGGCAAGCGACGGAAGTCGGCCAGCAAGCCGGGCACTGAGGCTATGAAATCCAGCTCGGCGGCGCTAAGACTGCGCAATTGGCTGGCGGTAGCCGGCGCCAGGCCCAGCGATCGCCAGGCGGCTTCGCCGGCGCGCGAATCCGTCAGCAGGGCCAGAAATTCACGGTTCAGATCCTGTAATTCGCCAAAAAAGCGTTTATCCGGGGCTTCGCACTGCATTCTCCAACTCCGCTGACTGACGGCTGGATTTACTATATATGGGAAAAATGGACCATAAAAGGTATTTTTTAGCCTGATTCGGGCAAAAATGTCTGAATCCACAACAACTGCGGAGAAAAGACCATGCGGGTAACCGACCAACGCTATGCGGGCGAACTGGATAAATTCGAGCTGGCCATGCGCATGATCCGGCATGAGGCACGTACCGGCACGATTCGCGCCTGTACCGGTTTTACCGAGGACCGGGTGCGCAAACTCTTTAACAGCTATTTCGTGGGTAACGAAGGGCTGACGGTGAAACGCCGGCGCGGCAAAACCCCGCAACAAATCGACCGATTTGTCAGCAACGGCCAGCGCCAGGCGGAAGCCACCCTGCTGGGGTGCCTGTTCGTCTATTGTGGCGCGACACAAATGGACGAGCTAGGCGGCTGCGCTCAGCCTAACGGCCTGGACCCGCTGAATATCGGCCAGCGACTTTGCCAGGCCTTTGAAACCTATAGCAGTCTCGCTGACGAACCGCAGCTATCGTTTGAATGGGCCTGGAACCTCTATCATTCACTGGTGGATAGTCGAGAATTATTTTTCGCGCAATGCGAGAGCTGCGATGCCCGCTATGTGCAGGATCGTTATGCCCTCGATTATCAACGCTGTCCTACCTGCGACATGAAGCGGCGTGATTGCAACGCCGCCGCGCGAACCGGGTGAACACGCGCGAAATTCACACCACCTTTGCCGGCGGACCGATGGATCGCCGCGGCGAACTGCGCAGTGATCCCGCCGAACTGGCAAAAATTTACGCGCACCCGGATACGCGCTTCGTGCCCATCTGGCAGCATCGCTGCCTGGTTCACGAGCAGGCCGCCTTGCTGTTGAGTCGCGATCAGCTGGGCCAAACCGAGGTCGCAATGGAACAGGCGATATTTCTCGGTGAACAGGATCAACGGTTTCTTTTCGCCTTGCGACTGCCCGACCAACAGCCGCAAGATTTTCCGGCGGGCGGCGAGTTCGTTGAATTGCGCGATGCCATGAGCCATCTGCCGGCCGACGACGCCAGCCTGATCGCCTACGCGCGCGCCATGATCAGTTGGCAGGATCGACACACCTATTGCGGTAGCTGCGGGCGCAAGAACGAACCCGAGCAGGCGGGCTTCGTGATGGCCTGCACGGATCAAACTTGCGGCCATCGCAGCTTTCCGCGTCTGGATCCGGCCATTATTGTTCTGGTTCAGGACCAGGAACGCTGCTTGCTCGGTCGGCAACCGAGCTGGCCAGATCACCGCTTTTCTACCCTGGCCGGATTTGTTGAGCCGGGCGAAAGTCTCGAGGATGCAGTGCGCCGCGAAGTGCACGAGGAAACCAACGTGCGCGTGACTAACTGCCGCTACCTCGCATCGCAACCCTGGCCGTTTCCGGCGGCACTCATGATTGGCTTTCACGCCGACGCGAACACCACCGAGCTGCGCTACAACGACGGCGAACTGGCCGAGGCACGCTGGTTGACCCGCGCGCAAATCCTGGCCCGCGAGGTCACCCTGCCGCCGCCGACCTCGGTGGCTTTCAAACTGATCGAAGCCTGGTTTGATCGCGACGGCGAGCCGGGTCTGGCGGAACTGGGCCTGGCCGGGCCCCCGTTGCGTATACGTCGCCCGGGCGACGCAGCCAACTAGGCTATGTGCCTGGTCGCTGTCGCCGTCGATAGTCACCCGCGTTACCCGCTGGTGGTGGCCGGTAATCGCGATGAACTGCATGCGCGACCCAGTGCAGCCGCAGACTGGTGGCCGGATGCCCCCGGGATTTGCGGCGGACGCGATTTGCAGGCCATGGGCAGCTGGCTGGCAGTGGATCGCCAGGCGCGCTTCGCCATGGTCACCAACCAGCCCGCCAAACCTGCGCCACAGGCGCAGGCGCCCAGTCGCGGTCACCTGGTGAGCAATTACCTGCGCGCCGAGGTCAGCGCCGGCGACTTCCTCACCGCGCTGGCGGCCCAGGCAACTAGCTACGCGGGCTTCTGCCTGGTGCTGGGCCAGGCCAATCGGGTACAGCGGCTGTGCGAACCGAGTCCGGGCCAGCATGCGCTGCACAGGCTTACGGGAATCAGCGCCATTTGCAACGCTGCGCCGATGGAAGACTGGCCGAAGGCCGCCTATTTACGTGCCGGTATGCGCCAGGTACTGGACGCAGAGGAACCCTCGGCAGACGATTTGTTTGGCTTGCTGGCAGAGCGCGAGCGCGTCGCTGCCGGCGGACCCCATCGCTTCAGCGCAACGCCGTTTCTCATCGACGCCGAATACGGTACGCGCGCCAGCACGCTGCTAATGCTGGCAAGCGATGGTCAGGCAACGCTGCTGGAACGTCGTTTTGATGCGCAGGGACAACTGGCCGGTGAATCAGAAATTGGCTTTCAGACTAGCGCGCCGCCAACGGCCTGACCTGCGCATCCAGAAATTGCCGAATGTCTGCCAGCTCCTCGGGTATCACGCTGTGCGGCATGGGGTAACTTTTCCAACTTACCTCACAACCGGCTGCCAGTAATTGCTGAAAAGACTTTTGGCCCAGGCTCGGCGCCACCACGGGATCCGCGTTGCCATGCGCCATAAAGATCGGCACCGCGCGATTGGCGGCCGGCAGTTCTGCCTCGAGACTGGCAGCGTCCGGCAAGTAACAGGACAAAGCCAGGATGCCGGCCAGCGGCGACGGATAACGCAAGCCGGTATACAAAGCCATCGCCCCACCCTGTGAAAAACCGGCGAGGAGAATTCGGTCAGCGGACAGACCGCGTTGCTGCTCGCGGTCCAGCAGGGCGGCAATCGGCCCGGCGATGGCGCGCACGCCTGCAACATCCTCGCGACTACCCGCCTCCAGGCCGAGAATGTCGTACCAGGAACGCATGCTCATGCCGCCGTTTATGGTCACTGGCTGCACCGGCGCATTGGGAAAAATAAACCGCATGGGGCGATCGGGCCCCAGGTTGAGTATCGGCACCACCGGTTCGAAGTCGTGGGCATCGGCACCCAGGCCGTGCAGCCAGATGACGGCTGCGACGGGTTGCGGTCCGGTTTCAATTTCCAGGGTTTCCAGCTCGTCCATGTTCACCGTCCCGTTAAAACGCGGCGCAGCTTAGCAGTTAGGCTCAGGGATCGAGACCGGTGTTTGCCTTGACAGCCTGAAGATTATGCGTAATATGCGCATCTTCTTAATATTATGCGCATTAATTATGCCCGTGGAGACCGCCCAACAGGAGAAGCGCCAGCAGGCCATTCTCCAGATTCTTCGTGAACGCAGCATCGGTCGCCAGGCTGAGCTGGTTGGGCTGCTGCGCGCGCGCGGGATAGAGGCCACCCAATCCAGCGTCAGCCGGGACCTGCGTCAGCTCGGCATCACCAAGCTGGCGGACGGCTACCAGCAGCCCGACGCCTCAATGACGGACAGCGCCCTGCCCCCGGAAGAGTATCTGCGCGGCGTGGACCCGGCTGGCCCCAACCTGACCGTTATTCGCACCGCCGTCGGCGCCGCTTCGCGGGTTGCGGTGTTTCTCGACCGGGCCGGCTGGCCGGAAATCGTCGGCACGCTGTCTGGCGACGACACGATTTTTGTTGCTACCGGCACTGCCGCCGAACAACGCACCCTGATCGCCCGCCTGCGCGGACAATTCGATATTTAGTCATGACCACCGAGACCCCATGAACAGCTCAACAGCCAAAACCTCGCCCATCGTGCTGGCCTTTTCCGGCGGCCTGGACACTTCTTTCTGTGTGCCCTGGCTCAAGCAAACCTATCAGCGCCCGGTGGTTACCGTCACCATTAATACCGGCGGACTCGACGCCGACGCTGCGCGCGAACTTGAGGCACGTGCCCTGACCCTCGGTGCCCAGGAACACGTGCTGGTGGAGGCCCGGCCGCGGTTCTTCGACCAGGTGATTCGTCACCTGATCGCCGGCAATGTGCGGCGCGGACACCTGTACCCACTGTGCGTGGGTGCCGAGCGTGGCATTCAGGCCACGCTGCTGGCGGAAATCGCGCGCGAGCGCGGCGGCGAAACCGTTGCCCACGGCTGTACGGCAGCCGGCAACGACCAGGTGCGTTTCGAAGTCGCGCTGCGCACGGTGAATCCCGGCCTGGAAGTGCTCGCGCCGGTGCGCGACAACGCCTTCGTGCGCAACGAACAAGTCGCGTTCCTGGAAGAACGCAAGCTACCGGTGCCGGCCAAGGCCTCGGCCTATTCCATTAACCGCGGTTTGTGGGGCGTGTCCATTGGCGGCACCGAAACCCTGGACTCGGCCGGGTCAATTCCTGAAGACGCCTGGGTATTGTCCCCCGGCGCCCTGACCGGATCGGCGCCGGCGGCAAGCAGCCACGTCATCGCCTATGAACAGGGCATACCGGTGAGTCTGGATGGGCAGGCCATGCAGCCCGTGGCGCTGATCGAGGCACTCGAACAACTGGCCGGCGCCTATGGCATCGGACGCGGCATTCACCTGGGCGACACCGTACTGGGCACCAAGGGCCGGGTGGCCTTCGAGGCACCCGCCGCCGAAGTACTGCTGGTAACCCATCGCGAACTGGAGAAGCTGGTGCTGAGCGGCCCGCAGCAACGCATCAAGGATAGTGTCGCGGCAGCCTATGGCGACTTCGTTCACGAGGGCAAGCAGCTTGACCCCGTGTGTCGGGACATCGAAGCCCTGCTGGACTCTTCGCAGGCGCGGGTCAGCGGTGAAGTCAGCTTCCGCTTGCAGGCAGGCAGTGTATTCGTCGAGGGTCTGCAATCCGCGCATTCACTGATGGCCGCATCGCGCAGCGTTTATGGTGAAGCCGCGGGTGAGTGGACACCGCAGGACGCGCTGGGCTTCGCGCGCATTCTTTCCTTGCCGGGTATCTTGCAAACCCGCGCCGCCGGAGGCGAATCATGAAATCCGTAGTGGTCGATAAGATTGCCTCAGTCGCGCAACACCAGTCGCTAAAACGCGAGCTGCGTGTCAGCGCGGAGATTCCCTGTGAAGAAGGCGTGCTGATTGCCGCTGAAATTCTCAACAGCAAGTCTTCTTACAACACCCTGGAACTCACCAGTGGCCGGATGGCGAAATTGCGCCCGGGCGATGTGATCGTCGGCGCGCTTGGCCATCGCAAAGCCTTGTTTGGCTATTCCGGACATATGCCCGAAAAACTGGCGCCGGGCGATATCGTGCAGGTTCTGAATATGGGCGGCGCGCTGGGCATTTGTGATTCGGTCAATGCCAATTTCGGCGCACCGTTTGACGCCCGGGTGATCGGCGCAGTGCTGGAATTTCCCTATCTCGGCGAACGCATCGGCGTGCCAGCGCGCGCCGGCGGCGAACAACTGGACGGCAAGGCAGTCGTAGAAACCCACGGCATACCCGTGGTGGCCATCGCCGGTACCTGCATGAACGCCGGCAAAACCGCCGCAGCCTGCGCCATCATCAGCCGGCTGCGGCATAGCGGCCTGGTGGTGGATGCGTTTAAGGCCACCGGCGTCGCCCTGCGTCGCGACATTCTCGCCATGGAAGATGCGGGCGCGCGCAATACCGCGACCTTCACCGACTTCGGGGTAATTTGTACGACGGAGCACAATGGCCCGGCCGTGACCCGCACCATGCTGACCCGGCTGGCCGCCGAACGTCCTGATGTCATTGTCTACGAACTCGGCGACGGCATTCTTGGCGCCTATGGCGTAGAGGCGATCCTGCGCGATCCAGCTGTACGCGACGCGCTCAGCTGCCTGGTGCTATGCGCCAATGATCCCGTCGCGGCCTGGGGCGGCGTGCGCCTGTTACGCGAAGATTTCGACATCGAACCGCATATCGTCACCGGCCCGGCCACGGATAACGTGGTTGGGCGGGATATTATTAATGACCGGCTTGGCGTCACCGCGGTCAATGCCATGACCGATGGTGCGCTGCTGGGCGAGGCCGTCGCTGCTGTGATCGGTCACGGCGAAATCAAAGCCTGAGCAATCATCGTGAACCAGACTCCCTGTTATGTACTTGGTGGCACCGGCTATGTGGCCGGCGAACTTCTGCGCCTGCTGGTCACACATCCCGGCCTTGCCATCCGCGGCGTGATGTCAGACAGCCAGGCAGGCAGCCGGATTCGCGATAGCTTTCCGAATTTGCAGAGCAGCCTCGGCGAGCAGGTATTTCTCAGCAAGGCCGAACTGCTGGATAGTCTGCCCGCCGGACGCGCCGCGTTATTTTCGGCCGCGCCGCATGGTGCCAGCGCCGCACTGATCGCTGAATTCATTGCGCATGCCCAGGACATCTTCTGCGAGCTCAGCGTGGTCGACGTATCCGCCGATTTTCGCTTTGCCGACCCAGACGACTATGCAGCGGTGTATGGGCAGGCCCACGATGCGCCGCAACTGCTGGAGCACTTCGCCAGCGCCCTGCCGGAACATCTGCCGGCCACGGACCGGCCGCATATCGGCCATCCGGGTTGTTTTGCCACGGCGCTGCTGATGGCCAGCGTGCCGGTGATGGCACTCGGCTGGAGCAAAGGGGATTTACATGCGGTGGGGATTACCGGCAGCACCGGCTCGGGGCGCAGCCCCACAGCCACCACGCATCACCCGGAACGTCATTCGAATCTATTCGCCTACAAGCCGCTGGACCATCGGCATGCGCCCGAGGTGATGAATATTTGCGCGGCCGTGACGGGCCAGCGGCCCCTTTTACGTTTTGTGCCGCACTCGGGCCCGTTTGCCCGCGGTATTCACCTGACCCTGCAAGCCAGCCTGGCGCAGCCGGCCAGCAGCGAGGCGCTGCGCGATGCCCTGGCAGACTTCTATAGCGACTGCCCGTTCGTGACCGTGCGCGACGGCAGCCCGCGGCTGAAGGATGTGCTCGGCAGCAATCACTGCCATCTGGGCGTGCACACGGATGGTGAGAGCCTGGTGGTATTTGTAGTGATCGATAACCTGGTCAAGGGTGCGGCCGGCGGCGCGATCCAGTGGATGAATCGTTTGCTGGGGCTGCCGGAAACCACCGGCCTTGAAGCCCCGGCCCTGGCCTGGACCTGAGCCATGCAAGCACTCAGCTTTAAAGACATGGAAGCCCGTCACCTGTTGCAGGTGTATGGACAACTTGATCTGTCACCCACCGGCGCCGAAGGCGTCTACCTGCATTGCGGTGAGCGACGGCTAACCGACTGGTATGGCGGGCACGCCGTCGCTGCGCTGGGCTATGCCCACCCGGACTTGCTGACGGCACTTCGCCAGCAAGCCGAAGAGGTGTTTTTCCAAAGCAATGCCGTACCCCTGGCCGTGCGTGCCCGGGCCGCCGATGCGCTGATTGAATTTGCGCCGGAGGGGCTCGAGCGCGTGTTCTTCGTCAACAGCGGCGCTGAAGCCAACGAAAACGCCCTGCGGCTGGCGCTGCGGTTAACCGGCCGGCAACGCATTGCGGCCATCGAGCATGGCTTTCATGGGCGCACCGCTGCGGCCGGCGCGGTCACCTGGGGCTCGGATGGCTGGTACGGCTATCCGCGCAAGCCTTTCGATGTGGATTTCATACCGCGCAACGACAGTGCAGCGGCCAGGCGACTGGTCGGCGCCGACACGGCGGCGGTCATTGTCGAACCGATTCAAGGCGTCGCCGGCGCCTTCGATCTTGACCCGGAATTTCTGGACAGCCTGGCGCAGGCCTGCCAGGCCAGCGGCGCCTTGTTGATTGTGGATGAAGTGCAGAGCGGCATGGGCCGCACCGGCGAGGCTTTCGCAGCGGACCTGTATGGACTGCAGCCGGATTTGCTCACCGCGGCCAAGTCGCTGGGTGGCGGCTTCCCCTGCGGTGCGCTGCTGGTGACCGCCGACGTAGCCAAAGACATCAAGAAAGGTGACCTGGGCAGTACCTTCGGCGGAGGGCCGCTGGCCTGCGCGCTGATTGAAACCCTATTAAAAGTTATCGAACGTGATCATCTGCTGGAAAATGTCCGCAATCTGAGCGCGCAAATCGCTGCGGCCTTGCCGCTCGGCCCGGTGACCAGCTTGCAGGGCAAAGGATTTCTGCTCGGTCTGCGTTGCAGCCGTCCGGCCAGCGAAGTTCAGCAGGCATTGCTGGCGCGCGACATCCTGACGGGCTCCAGCAGCGACCCGCAGGTCGTGCGCTTGCTGCCACCCCTGATCATGCAGCAACAACACTTGGATGAATTATTGAGCAGCCTGGCAGCATTGCCCGAGGCCTGAGGAGAACCCATGCAGCAGTATTACGACATCGGCGATGTCCCGCAGGAGCAGATCGATAATCTGCTGGAACTGGCCGCGCGGCTGGAAAAACATCCGGAACCACGCGCTCTCGAAGGCAAGGTGCTGTCGCTGCTGTTCCTGAGTCCGTCGCTGCGCACGCTGGCCTCTTTCCAGGCCGCCATGACGCGGCTGGGCGGCGGTGCCTTTGTCATTTCTCCGGACATGTCCATTCACGGCCTGGAAACACGCCCGGGCATCGTCATGGATGGCGTGGCCGCAGAACATATCCGTGAGGCCGTGCCGGTAATCGCCTCCTATGGTGATGCCATGGGCATTCGTGCCTTTGCCCAGGGCCGCAATCTGGAGCAGGACCTGACCGACCAGGAATATAAGGACATGGTCGCATTGGTGGACAAGCCGGTGATCAATATGGAGTCGGCCGTCAATCATCCCTGCCAGAGCCTGGCCGACTGGAAAACCATGGACGAACTAGGCGTGCCGCGTCAGGGCGGCAAGTTCGTGCTGAGCTGGGCTTATCATCCGCGCGCCTTGCCACTGGCGGTACCGATTTCGACCCTGCAGATGGCCAGCATGCGCGGCATGGATGTGACGGTGCTGCGGCCGCCGGGTTTTGAATTGCCGGCTACGGTGATGGCGCGCGCGCAAGCCTCGGCCGAAGCGGCCGGCGGTTCGCTGCGAGAAACCGATGATCGCGCCGAGGCCCTGGAAGGCGCGCAGATAATCTATGCCAAGTCCTGGTCGTCGACACGCCACTACGGCGAAAAACTCGCCGATGAAGATTTACGCAGACAATTCATCGACTGGTGTGTCGACGAGCCCTGGTTCGATACCACTGCGCCTGACTGTCGCTTTATGCATTGTCTGCCGGTACGCCGCGGCGTGGTGGTTGCCGACCGTATTCTCGACGGTCCGCGTAGTGTCGTTATCCAGGAAGCCCGTAACCGCATGTATGCCCAGATGGCCGTATTGCACGCCATGCTGGCTGGTAAAGGAACGAACTAATGCAGACCCCGGAAAATCGCGACATCGTGGTGGCAGCGCTAAAGCATGCCGCGCCCTACATTCGCATGTACAAACGCAAGACCTTTGTGATCAAGGCTGGCGGTGAACTGTTCGTCAGCAGCGAGGCCACCCACGCCCTGGTCGAACAGATTGCCATTCTTCACCAGGTCGGCATTCGCGTGGTGCTGGTGCATGGCGGCGGACCGCAGTCGACCAAACTGGCCGAAGCGCTGGGTTTGCCAACCCAATTCATCGAGGGTCGGCGGGTCACGGATGAGAACGCGCTGGAAGTCGCGGCGATGGTGCTGAACGGGCAGATCAATACCCGCATCCTGGCTGCCTGCCGCGACGTCGGACTGGCAGCCGTGGGCATCAGCGGTGTCGATGCCGGGCTGATTCGCGCCCATAAACGACCGCCGGTGGATGTGGCCGGACGTAGCGGGGGACCGGTCGACTATGGTTTCGTCGGCGACATTGATTCCGTCGATGCGGACGTTCTGCGTACGCAACTGGAAAGCGGTCTGGTGCCGGTGATCAGTCCCTTGTCGGCAGATCCCAGCGGCACCCTGCTGAACATTAATGCCGACACCGTAGCCGCCGCGCTGGCGGCGGCGCTGGGCGCCGAGAAACTGATCCTGGCCACGGGCGCGCCGGGCATCCTGGAAGACCGCAATGATCCGGGTTCGATCATGTCTTACCTCGACCTGGCCGGGCTGCAGGAACTGCGCGCAGCCGGTTCGCTGGCCGACGGCATGCTGCCGAAAGCCGCTGCCATCGAAGCGGCGGTGCGCGGCGGCGTCGAGCGCGTGCATGTAATTTCCTATCAGCTGCCGGACAGCCTGCTGCTGGAAGTGTTCACCAATGAAGGCACCGGTACCATGGTGGTGGCCAACATCAACAGCCTGTCACCGGAAGAACAGGCGCCGGGACGGTAAGCGGCCGAGGCAAACAGCATGAGCAGGTTATGGGACAAGGGTAAACCGCTGGACGCGCGCATACTGCGTTACACGGCCGGCGAAGATCATTTGCTCGACGCACGTCTGGTGGCTTACGACGTACGCGCGTCCATCGCGCATGCGGCAATGCTCAATCAGCAACAGCTGCTCTCGGACGAGGATTTTGCGGCCATTGATGCGGGGCTAACGGATTTGGCCCGTGAACATGCCGAGGGCGAATGGTCCATCAGCCTGGCCGACGAAGACGTGCACACGGCGCTCGAGCAGCGCCTGACTGAACGCGTTGGCGAAGCCGGCAAGCGCATTCACCTGGGCCGCTCGCGCAACGACCAGGTGCTGGCGGCCTTGCGGCTGTATCTGCTGGATGCCGCCGATACCCTGGAGCAGTCGGCCCTTTCGGTAGCCGACGCATTGAGCGCGCTGGCTGAACGCGAGAGTGACACCAGCCTGCCGGGCTACACGCACATGCAACAGGCCATGCCCAGTTCGGTGCCCCTTTGGGCGGCAGGATTCGCGGCAGAAATCGGCGACGATGGCGACGGCATCGCCGCCAGTCGGCGGCGGATTTCCCGTAACCCGCTGGGCAGCGCGGCCGGTTACGGTGTGCCGGGTCTGCCCATTGACCGGCAGCAAACAGCCGAGAGCCTGGGCTTTGACGAAGTTCACGAACCCGTTACAGCCGTGCAACTGTCACGCGGCAAGGCAGAAGCCGGGCTGGTCTTCGAAGCCTGCCTGCTGTTGCAGGATCTGGGTCGGCTGGCCAGTGACTTGCTGATGTTCTACACGCAGGAATTCGCCTTCGTGCGCCTGCCCGAAGATATGACCACCGGTTCGTCCATCATGCCGCAGAAACGCAATCCCGACGTGCTCGAGCTGGTGCGTGGCGCCACGGCGACCGCCCAGGCCGCGCTGCTGGAGATTCTCAATCTGCCGGCCAAGCTCGGATCGGGTTATCAGCGCGACCTGCAGACGACTCAAGGCGCCGCTGTTCAGGGCCATTGATCTGGCCGAGGAATCCTCCGCCATCATGGCGCATCTGGTTAGCGGTCTGGAATTCGTGCCGGAGAATATTGATCTTGATCCGGGCATCTATGCTGCCGGTCACGCCAATCGCATTGTGCTCGAAGAAGGCGTCAGCTTTCGCGATGCCTATCGTCGCGTCGCCGCAGAACTGGCTGATGACCTTGACGACTAAGCTGCGATGCCTGGCCGTGGCCGCGCTGTTTTTTTGCCTGACCGCCTGCGGACTGAAGGGCGGTCTGTATCTGCCGGCGCCGGAAACCGCGCCGAACAGGAGCAGGAGCAAGGTAGCGCAGAAGCAGAGGAACCTGATACCACCGATAAAGAATCGCGACAGGCATCGCCCGATGGCTAGCCAGGGGCGACTGTTGCTGGTGGACGGATCGTCCTATTTGTATCGCGCCTTTCACGCGCTGCCGCCACTGAGCAACGCGGCCGGAGAACCCACCGGGGCCATCCATGGCGTGCTTAACATGCTCAACAAGTTGCTGCGCGAAACGGACGCAAGCCATATCGGTGTGGTCTTCGATGCACCGGGCAAGACTTTCCGTGACGAAATTTTTGCCGAGTACAAGGCCCATCGCCCGCCGATGCCCGACGACCTGCGCGCCCAGGTCGATCCGCTGCTTGCCGCCGTTGCTGCCAGCGGGCTGCCATTGTTGCGGGTCACCGGTGTCGAGGCAGACGACGTCATCGGCACGCTGGCCACGCGCGGCCGTGAGGCCGGCATGCAGGTCACCATTGTTACCGGCGACAAAGATATGGCGCAGCTGGTCGACGCGCAGGTCAGCCTGCTCGATACCATGCCGCGCGGCCCGGATCGCAATCCTCGCGCTACAGATGTTGCCGGCGTCAGCGAACGCTTCGGCGTACGTCCCGAGCAGATCATCGACTACCTCGCACTGGTCGGCGACAGCTCGGACAACATCCCCGGCGTACCCAAGGTCGGCGCCAAGACCGCTGCCGGCCTGCTAGAACATTATGACCATGTGGATGACATCCTTGCCGACCTGGCCGGCGTTGCCGAGTTGCCGTTGCGCGGTGCCGCCGGCCTCGCCAAGCGCCTGGATGAAAATCGCGAGACGCTGGAACTATCGCGCCAACTGGCCACCATTCGCTGCGACGTCGAATTGGAACACGCCCTCGATGATCTGATTCCGGGCGCCGCCGATGTGGAGACCCTGCGCGAGCTCTACCAGCGCCTGGAATTAAAGCGCTTGCTGGAGACCCTGCCGGATACCGAGGCAGCCACTGTCCCGGCCGCAGCCGCCGTAGCCGTCGACTATGACGTCATCCAGACCAGCGCCAGTCTCGACGACTGGCTCAAGCGGATTGATGCCGCTGGGTATGTCGCCTTCGACACCGAAACGAACAGCCTGAACTACATGCGCGCCGAGATCGTCGGCGTATCTTTCGCCGTGGCACCTGGCGAAGCCGCCTACCTGCCGCTCGCCCACAGCGGGCCTGACGCGCCGGAACAGCTCGACCGGGAGATGGTGCTGGAGCGGCTGCGCGGCTGGCTGGAAGACCCGCAGCGCGCAAAAATTGGTCACCATCTGAAATACGACGCTCACGTTCTGCATAACCACGGCATCGAACTGCGCGGAATTCATTGGGACACCATGCTGGAATCCTACGTGCTCAACAGCGCCAGTAATCGCCACGATCTGGATACCGTGGCCCGCCAGTACCTGGGTCGTGAAACTATTCACTACGAAGATGTCGCCGGCAAAGGCGCCAAGCAAATCACCTTCGACCAGGTAGCCCTGGACCAGGCGGCACCCTATGCCGCCGAAGACGCCGACATTGCCCTGCAGTTGCATGAGGCGCTCTGGCCGCAATTGCAGAACACCGGCGACCTGGCAAAGGTCTATGCAGAAATAGAGCGACCCCTGGTGCCGGTGCTTAAAGGGATGGAAGAAACCGGCGTGCTGGTGGATTCAGCATTGCTGGGCAAACTGAGTCAGGAATTTGCGCAGCAAATGGCGGAGATCGAGGCAGCAGCCCATAGCGAAGCCGGCCACGAGTTCAATCTGGGCTCGCCCAAGCAATTACAGGCAATTCTCTACGATGAACTGAAATTGCCGGTGCTGCGCAAGACCCCCAAGGGCCAGCCATCGACGGCGGAGAATGTACTGGCAGAGCTGGCCGAAGAGCACCAGTTGCCGCGACTGATTCTCGACTATCGAGGCCTGAGCAAACTCAAGTCCACCTATACCGACAAGCTGCCGACGCTGGTCAATCCGGATACCGGCAGAATTCACACCTCCTATCACCAGGCCGTGGCCACCACGGGCCGCCTGTCATCGTCGGATCCCAACCTGCAGAACATTCCGATCCGACGCGCCGAAGGCCGGCGAATCCGGCAGGCATTTATTGCCCGTCGCGGCTATCGCCTGCTGGCGGCAGACTATTCGCAAATCGAACTGCGCATCATGGCGCATCTGTCCGGCGACGCCGGCCTGCTGAAGGCTTTCGCCGCCGATCAGGATATTCATCGCAGCACTGCCGCGGAAGTTTTTGCGGTAGCGCTGGATGAGGTTAGCGACGATCAGCGACGTTCCGCCAAAGCGATAAATTTCGGTTTGATTTACGGCATGTCGGCATTCGGCCTGGCCCAGCAATTGAATATTTCGCGTGCCGAGGCGCAAAGCTATGTCGAGCTCTACTTCGCACGCTACCCGGGCGTGAAAGACTATATGGATCGCACGCGCGAGCAGGCGCATGAGCAGGGCTATGTGGAAACAGTTTTCGGCCGCCGCCTGCATCTGCCAGAAATTGAATCAAGGCAAGCGCAGCGGCGCCAATACGCCGAACGCAGCGCCATCAACGCGCCCATGCAAGGCACCGCGGCCGACATCATTAAGCGCGCGATGCTGAGTGTGGCCGACTGGCTGGCCAGCGCCGCGGTAGACGCACGCCTGCTGATGCAGGTTCACGACGAGCTGGTTCTCGAGGTACATGCCAAGGATCTGGATGCGGTGCGCGAGCAGGTCATTGAACTGATGTCAGCAGCGGCCGATTTGCGCGTGCCGCTCAAGGTCGCGGCCGGCAGCGGCAAAAACTGGGACGAAGCGCACTAATTGCTGCCGCTGATGCGTTCTGCTGCGCTACAGCGAAAAGACCTTGAACTTTTGCGCTTAGACCCAATCTAAATCTACAGGCGCATGATGCGCCGCCCGCTACCCTCCCTGAGCGGGCAGGATACCGGTCACCCCAAACCGGTTGAATTGGCCTCGGGCGCACCCCTGTACTCCGCGCCCGAGGCCCTTTTTTTGCCCGCCAGAAAGTTCTCCAGCGCTGCACGGGCCGGGCCAAGACCTTGATTTTTAAGCGCTGAGAATAATTGCACACTGACCTCATCTGCCAGCTCCCGCCTGACCCCGGCCAGCGCTGTGGCCGCCTCGGCCCGCTTGAGCTTGTCAGCCTTGGTCAGCAGCACGTGCACCGGGCAATGAATCTCACGACACCAGTCGAGCATCTGCCAGTCAAAATCACCGAGACCGCGTCGTGCGTCCACCACCAGCATCAGACCCGACAGGGAGCGACGTTGCTCAAAATAGTCCGCCAGCAGAACCCGCCAGTGCTGCTGCAGCGCCCGCGTCACGCGCGCGTAGCCATAGCCCGGCAAATCCACCAGGCGGCGTTGTTCGGACAGCTGGAAAAAATTGATCAGCTGGGTGCGACCGGGACTCTTACTGGTGCGCGCAAAGCCGCGCCGATTGACGATGGCGTTGATGGCACTGGACTTGCCGGAGTTAGAGCGGCCCGCAAAGGCCACTTCCCGCCCGCTGTCCGCGACAAATTGATCGGACCGAAAGGCACTGGTCAGGAAGACAGCATTACTATAGTCAGACATGCGAAAATTTAGCCCGGTGGACGGGGCTCCAAGGGTTTGGTGTAAAATGCGCGGCCTTCCGCACTATAGCAAGACTTTGTCCCGCCAAAGGGGCCGGTAACCTCATGCATATGTTCCAATCCGAGACGATTTCCAACACCCGCAAGCTGACGAAGCTGGCCTTGCTGCTGGCCACGCTGTTAGCCGCCGGAGCTGCCACTGCCGAAGGTTCGGCTGAACGCGGTGAGCAAAAGGCCGCCACCTGTGCCGCCTGCCACGGCGCCGACGGTAATAGCCTGAATCCCGAATGGCCCAGCCTGGCCGGGCAGCATGAAAAGTATTTCGTGCAGTCAATGAAGGCCTTCAAGCCAGGCGGCGGGCGCAATAATCCGCTGATGCTGGGCCAGGTTATGGCCCTTAGCGATCAGGACATGCTGGATCTGGCGGCCTATTACAAAGCGCAAAAGGCAGCCCGGCGGGCAGCAGATGCCAAGCTGGTAGAAGCCGGCGAGCGCCTGTATCGGGGCGGAAATCGTGAGCGCAGCACCAGCGCCTGCATTGCCTGCCATGGCCCCACCGGTCGCGGCAATCCGGCCGCCGCCTATCCGTCACTATCCGGGCAGCACGCCACGTATACCGCTAACCAGCTGCGCGCTTATGCCAGTGGGGAACGAAAATCCGATGCCGGCCAGATGATGCGCGGTATCTCTGCCACGCTTAGCGACGACGACATCGCCGCCGTGTCAGCTTACATTCAAGGTTTGCGCTGAGTCTCAGCCGCCGAGGTCAAAACTATGAGAATTCGCCTATTACTGCCTCTTTTCCTGACGGCAATACTGATCGCCTGCGGTGGCAACGAGCAGACCCCGACCGCTGCAGATGCGACGCCACCGCCCAGCGCAACACCTGAAACCGCAACCGTCGCCGAGCCCGCTGCAGCAGCCGCAGACGCTGTCGCGGAGGCTGCTGCCGAAGCAGAAGCCGCTGTTGAGGCAGTAACCGAGTCCGCCGGCGAAATAGCTGACGAGGCGCAAGACGAAAGCGTTGATTTAATGGCTGCAGTGGCCAAAGCGCCCGCCGGCAGCCCGTCTGCAGCAAGAACTGACTGGCGCTATACCTCAGGCGATCATTATTCCCAGCTGACCAGCGCCCAGGGCACCGCCGACCTGGCCGACGGTGTCGAAGTGGCCGAAGTGTTCTGGTACGGCTGTAACCACTGTTTCAATTTCGACCCCTATGTCGACAATTGGAAGGAAGAAAAACCCGACGGCGTCAAATTTGTGCGCCTGCCGGTAATGTGGAACCCGACCAACGAAATTCACGCGCGCATTTTCTATACCGCCGAGGCGCTCGGAAAGCTGGAACAAATGCATCCGGCAATTTTCCGGGCCATTCACCTGGAGCGGAAGACCTTAACCAGCGAAGAAGAGATCCGTGAGTTTTTCGGTAAATTCGATGTCGATGCCGACAGCTTCGACAAGACATTTCGTTCTTTCGCGGTGGAAAGCAAGCTGAAGAAGGCCAAGGGCCTGACCGCGCGTTATCGTATTCGCAGCGTGCCGGTACTCGTCGTAAACGGTAAATACCTGACCGATGGCCCGGAAATCAAATCCTTTGATGACATGCTCGCGGTGGTTGACGAACTGGTCGAGCGCGAACAGCAGGATCTCTGACAGGCGGGTTCGGACGGCGGCGCGGCGCCGGCAGCTAGGCAGAGCGGGTCAGTGGCGAATGTCCGTGACTGGCGCAGGCTTCGCAGTTGACCCAACCGGAATCACCGGCCAGATAGTGCTCTTTCTTCCAGATCGGCACGCGTACTTTGGTTTCATCAATGATGTAGCGGCAGGCTGAGAAGGCGGCATCGCGATGATGCGCGCTCACGCCTACCCACACTGCCAGCTCGCCCAGGGCCAGCGCGCCGATCCGATGCACGCAGGCGGCATGTTCGATTTCGAAGCGCTCCAGGGCTTCAGCGATAATGCGTTGGCCCTCTTTAAGACCCAGTGATTCGTAGGCCTCATACTCCAGCGCACTGACTTCGCGGCCGTCATTATGATCGCGCACCCAGCCCTCGAAACTGGCATAGGCTCCACAACTGATATCACCGAGAGACCTTCGACACGCCTCAAGGTCGAGCACCTGATCTGCAAAGCTAAAACCACTCATCCGCCCGCAACCGGTGGAATAAACACGACCGCATCGCCGTCGGCCAGCGGCGTCTGCCAGTCACCGAATTCATCATTGACCGCAACCTTGAGCGGACCAATATCCGGAAAAACATGTCGCTTATGCAGCTCATCATAGAGCTCGCCGACGGTGCCGGCATGCGTACTCAGCTGCTCACTGGGCAGGCCGACGTGCTCTCGCAGCACGGCAAAATAATCAACGCGTATCTGGTGCATGGTTTGCGGACGTTACCCGTTGGGGTGGCAGCCTGACAAGCGCGACTCATTCTTCGCGGCCGGCCAGGCGAAGGTAGTCGGCCGGGGTATCTATGTCCTCGCCCGCACTGGCCATGGGTACCCGGCTGACGTCGATTCCCGCGCGCAGCAAGCTGCGGGCCCCCTGATCACCCTGCGCAGCCAGCAGGCGCGGCAGCCAGCTGGCAGGGAATATCGCCGGCGCGCCCAGGCGGCCGCCGAACCAGGCGGCCGCCGGCTGCTCCGGCTGCGCTAGCCAGGCGTTCAGCAGGTTTTGAATATCAGCAGCGCTCAGCGCGGCCTGATCAGCCAGCATCACCAGCAGACCCGATAGTCCGGCCGGCGCTGCCTGAGCGCCCTGTCGCAGTGAGGCGCCCATGCCTTCACGCCAGGCCGGGTTGTAGACTGCACGCGCCGATTCGCCAGCCAGGGCTGAAACAATGTCAGCCTGGCCGGCGCCGGTGACCACCAGCACGCCCGCATCACAAACAGCGGCCGCCAGGCGCACCGCGCGCACCACCATGGGCAACTCGTTGACGGGCAGCAACTGCTTGAGTGCGCCGTAGCGGGAGCCGCTGCCGGCGGCCAATATCAGGCCCAGAAGCCTGTTATCCGAACTATCTGGCGGCTCGATCTGCATAGGCACAGCCTATTCTTCTCCCAGCAACCAGGTCCAGCCGGGGTCAATGCGCATTTGCCGCAGTCAGATACGCGCAAGCGCGCATTCCGGGCCGAGCCCGGAGCGACGAATAGTCTTAACTAGTAAACTGCCACAGATTGGAGGCTGCCCATGAGCCGGGATAATCGGATTCTTGTCGTTGTTGACCCCACTAGCGCAGTGCAACCGGCGATTGAGCGCGGCTTCGCGCTGGCCCGTCAGCTGGCATGCCCGCTGGAGCTGCTGATTTGCCACTACGACTCGCGCTTTTCAGGCAAGCGGCTGTTCGCCGGTCAAGAACGCGCCCAGTTGCGTGAAAATGATCTGCAGCATCAGCTCGGCTACCTGCGCAGCATTGCCGCGGAGCATGCTGAACAAGCTGATGTGGTGGCGGTCAGGGCAGTCTGGGATACACCACTGGCCGAAGGGATCATTCGTGAATGTCTGCGTTGTGAGCCCGCTATGGTGCTAAAAGATACCCATCATCACAACGCGCTCTCACGCACGCTGTTCACTAATACCGACTGGCAACTAATCCGCGACTGCCCGGTGCCGCTGTGGCTGGTTAAAGGCGGTGCAATGCCCTCGCAAAAGATTATGGCCGCTGTTGATCCGCTCAACGAAAACGACAAACCAGCTTCGCTCGACAAGGAAATTCTTGCCCAGGCCGCCGCGCTGGTCACCGCTATGAGCGGCGAACTGCATATTTATCATGCCTATGACGCGATGCCGGCAATTGCCAAGGCCGGCGCCCTGGCTATGTCGCCGACACCGGTGCCGGTCGCCGAACTCAACGCCAAAGTGAAGCACGAGCATGCAGCAGCCTTCGACGAGTTAATCGCCGGGCTAGATTTGCCGCCGGGGCAACAACACCTGATGGCCGGGAGCGTTGTGGATACTTTGCCGGCCTTGTCACGCCAGCTCCAGGCGGGACTGGTGGTACTGGGTTCGCTGGCCCGCAGCCGTCTGAAACAAGCGGTGGTCGGCAGCACGGCGGAACGAATTCTTGAGCACATGGCCTGCGATTTATTGATCGTCAAACCGCCCGGTTTTCGCAGTGAGGTGACTTATCGGGCCCAGGCGTCTGACTTCCAGTCAATCAGCGATAGCACCTGATTAAGCCGCACCGCGGGCGTTCCCGGCAGACAGCAGCAGCATACTGGCAGCCCTGCCGCGCGCCGTTGTATCTTGTTTGAATGCAACAGTCATCAGATCAGGCGGCGCTGTCGACGGCCAACTCGAACTTCAGCGCCGCCGAACTCGAAGCCCTGCTGAATGCCGCCGTCGACGGCATCATTGTCACTGACGTGGCCGGGGGCATCCTGCGCTTCAACCAGGCCGCCGAACGCATGCTTGGCTACCAAAGCGACGAAGTTGTCGGTCAGTCCGTTGACATGATCATGAATGAGCGCGACGCCCGCGCCCATCACAACTATATGGACCATTACCTCGAGACGGGCCAGCGCAAGATTATCGGCATCGGTCGCGAGGTTGTTGCCCGACGCAAAGATGGCAGTACTTTTCCCGTTGCCCTGTCCATCGGCGAAGCACGCTTTGGCAATGAGCGGCACTTCGTTGGCCTGATTCGCGATCTCACTGCCCAGCAGGCAGCCGAGGAACAGGCCATCGTGCATCGCGAGCAACTTAATCACGTAGGTCGCCTGACCACCATGGGCGAAATGGCAGCCGCCATGGCGCATGAACTTAATCAGCCGCTGGCGGCCATCGCCAACTACACGGGAGCTTGCCTGCGACTGCTGGGCCGCGACGACAGCAGTATCGACGAAGTCTCCAAAGCACTGAGCGCCATCGACAAACAGGCGCATCGCGCCGCCGAAGTGATACAGCGAATACGCGATTTCGCACGGGGTCGCTCGGCGCAGCGGGCATCTGTGGAGGTGCGCAGCCTGATCAGTGAGATCCTGCCGCTGGCGGCCATCGACGCGAAAGCCAATCATACGGATCTGCGCATTCGCATCGAAAAGGACCTGCCGAGCCTGTGGGTGGACCGCGTTGAGATTCAGCAGGTGATACTGAACCTGTTGCGCAATGGCGTCGATGCCATGTCTGAGGTACCCGAAAACAATCGACGGCTGGACTTACGGATTTGGAAAGAAGACCCGGAAACTGTCCATATTGCGATAACCGATCGTGGCCATGGGGTCTCGGAACAGGCCGCTGAGCAGCTGTTCACGCCTTTCTTTACCACCAAAAAGACCGGCATGGGCATGGGTCTGGCGATCAGTCGGTCTATAATCAAGGCTCATGGTGGCAGTCTGGAGTTCCGCAACAATCCGGTCTGCGGAGCGACCTTCGACCTGCTGCTGCCGACCCGCATAGAGGCTGCTGATCCAAGCTAAGTTATGTCCGAAGCCACCGTTTACGTTGTCGATGATGATCAGGCCGTGCGCGATTCGCTGGGTCTGCTACTGCGTTCCGTTGGCATGCCCTGCCAGCTGTTTGAGAACGGACAGGTCTTCCTGGAGGCTTTCGAGGATAGTTGGCATGGTTGCCTGATTTTGGATATTCGCATGCCGGGCCTCAGTGGCATGGAATTACATCGCCAGCTGATCGACCGCCATGCCACCCTGCCGATCATCTTCGTCACCGGTCACGGCGATGTGCCGATGGCCGTGGAGGCGCTACAGAATGGCGCCTTCGACTTCATTCAAAAGCCCTATCGCGACCAGGAACTACTCGACCGTATTAACCAGGCGCTGAGTTGGGACGAAGAACACCGCTCCGAGGAAGACCAGAAACGCGAGCTGCAGGCGCGTCAGGAAAGTCTCACGCCGCGGGAACGAGAAGTGATGGAGTGTGTGGTCAGAGGGCTGGCCAATAAAGTTATCGCCATGGACCTGGAGTTGAGCCAGCGTACGGTAGAAATTCACCGTGCCCGGGTGATGGAAAAAATGCGCGCCCGCTCGCTGGCCGGACTGGTCAGAATGGCCATGCTCATCCAGGCAAACGAATAGCCGCCAAAGACATAGAGAAAACCATATGAACAACGACGAAATTCGCAGCCAGCTTCTTGCGCAAAAAGCGGAACTGGCAAACCGAGTTGACCGCATACATCAGCATGCCCGCGACCCGCTGGAAGCGGATTCTTCGGAACAGGCGGCACAGTTGGGTAATGTCGAGGTAGTCTCAGCGCTGGAGACAGAAGCCGTCCAGCAACTGGCTGAGATAGAAGCCGCGTTGCAGCGCCTGGAGCTGGGTCAGTATGGCCAGTGCGCTAATTGCGGCGAAGCCATCAGCCCGCAACGACTGCAAGCCATGCCGGCTTCCACCGAATGTCTGGAGTGCGCGGCCCTGCAAGACGCCGGCAGGGCCTAACTGTAGCCCTCAACCGCTTTTCTCGGCGGGCCCCTTGAGTTCGACCCGGTTGCCATCCGGGTCGCGCAAATACACCGACAGACCGAAGCCATCGGCGCCATAACGACGCTGCGGAGACTCGGGCCGGCAGCCCGCCTGCGCCAATAACGCGCTAATCGCGGCCGGATCGAAGGGTTCAACGCGCAGGCAAAAATGCTCCAGATTGCCGCCGTCAGCACCGGGTGGCGGCCCACCGGCCCGACCCAGGTCGCTGTCTGCGGAAACGATATCAATTAGCGCAGCCCCTGCGCGCAACTGCACCAGGCCGACCTCAGCGGGCAGGCGCCGCTCCTCGCTACAGCCAAGCACATCGCAATAGAAACTGACCAGGCGCTCGGCTTGAGCGCTGCGCAGAACAATGTGATCGATACCGAGGATGCGCATCAATCGCGGGCAAACAAACGCGTGGCATCTGCCATCGCCTTGAACTCCAGCACGTTACCGCTGGGGTCAGCGACAAATAGCGTCGCCTGCTCACCCGCCTGGCCGACGAAACGACGCTGGGGTTCAAGCAGAAACGTAATCTCGGCCTGCTGCAAGCGCGTGGCGAGAAGCTCCCATTCCTCCAGGCTGAGCACCACGCCGCAGTGAGGAACGGGCACGGCCTTACCATCAACCCGGTTATGCCCCCGCGCGGTCGTATCGCCGGCGCTCAGGTGACAAACGAATTGGTGGCCATACAGATCAAAGTCCACCCAGTCGTCGGCACTGCGGCCCTCGGCGCAACCCAGCAGCTCGCCGTAGAAACGCCGACTGGCTGTTAAATCCTGCACCGGAACGGCGACATGGAACGGTCGCAGCGCGCGGGCCATCAGGCTGACGCCTTGAACTCGAGCTGATCCGCCGCGGGTGGCCAGTCATAAGGGTCCCAGGCGACCGGCGCCGCCGCCAGGTAACTCAGACACAGTTCGAAAAAGCGCTGCGGAGAAATGCCGGAAGCATCCGCGCCATCCAGGTAAAGCCTGGGTGAAACTTCTGTAGTGGCCTCACCAAACCAGGTGCCCGGTGCCGTTTCTATCTCATTCAGTTCAGCGGCAAAGTCTTCCAGGCTAACGCGCAACGCCGGGCGCCGGGAAGCCAGCTGAACCCAGCCTTCGTAACGAAATTGCAGGCTGTAGCGCTGATTCTCCATGCGCAGCAAGCGGCTGCAGCGCGTGTGCTGATGAATCGCAAAGGGATGAATCGGCGCGCGCTCTGGCTGCAAATAACGGCGCGCCGTGAGCGGTTTAAGGTCAGCCGGAATATGCACAACGGCCAGGTCTGCGGCCGGATACTCATCGATCTTTACCCGCCCCGCGGAGATCAGCTCAAGACTTTGCTCCAGGTGGCTATCCTGCTGCTGCCAGAGCTGGCGCGCGGCCGGCAGATCATCCAGAAACCTCGGCAAGCGCTGCAGCATGTCGCGGTAAAGCGGCGCAACACGGCGTGCCTGACAGGCGTTGAAGACTTCCCGCGGCAGCGGGGATGCGGCCGGATCAGCGCAGCTTTCCACGGCAAAGCAGAGGCGCGCTGCGTCGCGACTGGAAAAATAGCCGAAATCACCCGCCCGGGAGGCGTCGATGAGTAATTGTCGATGCGCTATGGCCAGCTCCGGTTGGCTAACCACCAGCATGCTGAACAAGCCATCTTCATCAAAGTGATTGTTGGAAACGGCCGGTACCTCAAGATGAAATTCCGGATGATCCAGGTAGGCAAAACAAATTTCCGTCGAAGTATCGCGCTTGAGGATTTCCGGGGTCGAATTATTCGGCCAGTGCGACAGCGTCAGCACCGTGGATTTCAGCGGCGCACCGTCGACAATAATATTCGCCAGCTCGCCCAGGTCCTGATACGGATGATAAGCAGGCGCAGCGGGCCAAGCTCCCCGTCCGGGAGTCACTGCGGACATATCGGCAGCTTAACTACTGGCGCGCGCGCGGGACAGGCGAACACCAATCCACGCGATAACGCTAAGGCACAGTACGCCGAGCAGCAAATACTGCGGTGCTGCCAGGTACTCACGGCCCGGGGCAACGGTCTCTGGCAGGACTGCCCGGAATAAATACCAGCCGGCCCCCATCAGACTTGGAATCAGTGTCGGCCATAGTGCGATGCCGCGTCCGGCGCGCGCACGATTAGCGCCGCGCAACAACAAGCCGGAAACCGCTCCGCCGATTATCATCGGGATTGCATTGATCAGACCGGTCGTGAGCAATGTGTCGCCACGCGGACCGAAGACAATCAGGGCCGCCAGCACCGCAGACGCCGGTAACAACAGCATGCCCGCCAGATTAAGTTTGCCGTATCCAGTCATTTGATCCTCTCTCTCGCTTGCGCGCCATCTGCTCGGCAGGTCGGCGCTTAGTGTGGCGCCCTGCCGGAAAACTCAAAGCCCGACTCATCGCCCGGCCACATGCCCTGGAAGCAAAATGCCTCAATAGTATGCAGACGACCGTCTTTGATCTGCAGCATAAACTCGGCCGGCTCGGGCAGGGCCGGATGCTGTGCGTAAACTACTGGAACCGAGGCCTGCGGCGCTGCCGTAAGCTCCACGGGTATGCGCAGCTTGGTCACGAATCCCACGCCGCTGCCGGTGCGCGACACCACCTGGGCAGCAGCGGCCTGGGCGCGCAACGGGGCCAGCTCGTCAGCGGCCAGGGCGATGGTAAACACCGCCTGCTCAAGGGCCGTCAGTTCCGGCGTGTCCGGCACATCGCCGGTAATCGCAACCCGCATTAGAAACGGCTCCTGCCAAAATCAGGGGCCAATTCTAGCAAGCCTGCGTGCCTAGCCGGACAGCTGCTGCAGCAAGCCGCCGAGGCGGGCATAAAAGGCCTCCGGATTGTCCTGCATGGGGAAGTGAGCCGCCGCGGGCACTGTCAGCAATTGCTCCGGTGGCAGCACCGCCAGCTCGCCCAGATGGGCATTGCGGTCGCCATAAATAAACCAGGCCGGGCAGCTCAGCTGACGAAACCGTGCGACGAGATCCGTCTGCCGGGTCCAGTAGCCAAGCGACTGGGCGCTGCGGTAGAAAGCCGTGGGATCGGCGCGCTCCAGGTCAAAAGCCTGGCTGGGATCCAAAGCCACGCGCGCGCGAAAGGCGGGCAGGAAAGTGCGCTCAAAGGCCTCAAAATCGAAGCGCGCGGCCTCTGCGGAGATCGTGGAGCTGGCTGTCAGCAAGCGCGCCTCAACGAGGATCAGCGCAGTCAGTCGATCCAGCGCGCGCTGGCCCTGCAGCAGGGCCAGGGTGCCACCCATGCTATGGGCCAGCAGGACGATGCGCCGCGAAGCCCGAGCATCCAGCACCGCCTGCAACAGGCGGGCCTGTTCCGCCAGGTCGTGACTGTAGTCGGGCGGCCGTGGCGAGCGGCCGAAGCCGGGCAGATCAAACGCCAGCAAAGACCAGTGTCGCAACTCATCATGTTGCCAGGCGTCGGCGAAAGTCTGCTTGCTGCAGCCCAGTCCATGCACGCAAACCAGCAGCTCATCGCTGCCGGTTTCACGCTGCCAGGCAGCCAGGCTGAAGTCCCGGCCGTCCAGCCGCAGCGGCAAGCGAACCTCCGTTAAGGCCATGCCGGGACCTCAGGCAGAGACGCTAACCCCACGCCAGAATGCCAGGTGACCTTTTATTTCTTCGGCGGCGGACTTGGTCTCCGGGTAGTACCAGGCTGCATCGGCGTTTTCCTGACCATCCACGACCACGTGGTAATAGCTGGCAACGCCCTTCCAGGGACAGGTGGTGTGAGTATCGCTGTCGCGTAAAAATTTCGCGTCCACGGACTCGACAGGAAAATAGTGATTGCCCTCCACCACTACGGTGTTGTCACTCTCGGCGATGATCTGTCCATTCCAGCTGGCTTTCATGAGCAGCTCCTTAATTGGCGAAAAATCAGACTGCGCAGAGCGATTCGCCGCTGGCGCAGGTATGGACGCATTCAGTCGTCCACGTGGCCCAGATCACGACCGGGCGCAATACGATCGCGCAGGCGCTGCTTCAGCTCCTTGGCCTCCGGAAAGCGTCCCTCTGCCTTGCGCGACCATAACGCCCCGCCGTCCAGGCGCACTTCGAATATGCCGCCTTCACTGCCTGGCTTCAGCGTCACCCCGGACAGGTCTGCTTCGAAGGTGCTGAGCAGTTCCTGGGCCAGCCAGGCCGCTCGCAACAGCCAGCGACAGCCAGTGCAGTACTCAATTTCGATGGCGGGCTTATTACTCATTGCAGGCCTCTCAAGAATTGCCCTTTATCAGCCGATTCTTTCACTCCGTTGCGCACCAGCAACACCAGGTTCATTCGCCGTTGTCCGCCACTATGACCGGCAGGCCGGCACCGGACCAGGCCTGCATATGCCCGTCGAGATCGCGCACCGCTGAATAACCAGCCGCCTGCAGCACAGCCTCGGCGCTTTCGGCTCGTTTGCCCGATTTACAGTGCACAACGATTTCGGTGCCGGTATCGGCAGGCAATTCGCTCATGCGCTCCGCCAGTTGCAAATGTGGAATGTTGACCGCACCAGGAATATGCCCGCTCGCATATTCCTTCTCAGTGCGCACATCCAGAATCAACGGCGGATTATTGTCGGCCAGACGCGCGGCGAGTTCAGTGCCGGTTATGGAACCAGGCGGAGGCGGCTCAGGCGAGCAAGCAAGAATAAGCGTAGCGAGAAATAGCGCGAGCACTATGCGGACTGGCATGACTCAGTCTCCTGATTAGCTATTGACCAATCATAACGCAGCGACAGCTACGGCTCCTGCCGGCAGGCCGCCAGCGCCTGCTGCAGCAAGCGTCGGTCGTCCGCATCAAAGTTTCCAGTGGCCAGGGCGGCGCGCAAACGGGCGGCGCTGGCGGCCGTTCGCGCGCCGTTCAGCAATAAGCGCAGCAATGCAGGCTGACTGCGGGCCAGATCCATACTTGGCAGATCATCAGCGGCCAGCTGTTGACGCAATTGCGCGCGCTGACTGTTGCTCACAAGTCCGTCGTCAATCCAGCCAAGCAATAGTTCCAGCTGTTCGTTCTCTGCCGCAATATCCGCCGCCGCGAGCAGTTCACCCACCAGCTTCTGTTCAAAGTAACGATGCGGATCAACCATGGTATTGGCAACAAAGCGCACCAGTTTTTCATAGTAAAGTTGAAACGGCTGCCGGTCTGAAGACGTCACCAAACAGGCTCAACTCAAACGGGCGACGGCAAAAATACCGAGCATCGAAAACGCCACGGCGATCTTCAAGGCCATTCCCAGCAACAAGCCGAGGGTAGCGCCAAAACCGGCCCGGCTCGCCCGGCCCAGCTGCCGGACATGGCTGAATTCGCCAACGCAGGCGCCGATAAAAGGCCCGATCAAGACCCCGATAAGGCCAAAAAAAAGTCCGGCCAGGGCACCGATGGCTGCGCCCAGCATTGCCCGCGGCGAGGCGCCGAAGCGCCGAGCCCCCAGGATCCCGGCACCGATATCAATGGCGTAGGTGAGCACAGCCAGGACCGCCAGCAGAACCAGCGTGCCCGTCCCCACGTAAGCAAAATCTTCTGCCCAGGCCGCCACCACCAGGCCGAGAAACAGTAGCGGCGCGCCCGGAACCGCAGGAAACAGCAAACCGGCGAGACCCAGCAGAGCCAGGCTCAGGCCCAGCAGTAGCAGCAGGCCGGTGGCCAGGGACACAGCTCAGTGGCTGACGGTATAGCGTTGCTGGGCAGCGAGGTAACCTGCCTCAGCTTGGGTGACGCTGTTAGCCGTCACATCCAGATCGCGCAGCAGACCATCTTCGAGGCTATACACCCAGCCATTCAGAAATAGCTCGCGACCGGCTTCCCAGGCACGCCGCACTACCAGGGTGCGGCTCAGGCTCATTACCTGCTCGATGACATTCAGCTCGCAGAGCATCGCGACCTGCTCTGCTTCCGTGGGCTGAGCATCCAAAACCCTGCGATAGCGATCACGCAGCGTACGAACACCCGTCAGCCAATAGTCGACCAGGCCCAGGCGCTCATCTTTGAGTGCCGCGATGATGCCGCCGCAACCGTAGTGACCGCAGACGATGATATGGCGAACATTCAGTGCCTCGACGGCATACTGAATCACGGAGTGGCTGTTAAGGTCTTCACCCGGCACCAGATTGGCGACGTTGCGATGCACAAAAACTTCGCCCGGCTCCAAGCCCGTGATCTGGTTGGCAGGCACCCGGCTGTCCGAGCAGCCAATCCACAAAAACTCCGGCGCTTGCTGATGCGAAAGCCGGCTAAAAAATTCCGGATCGCGTTCGCGCATCCGCGCTGCCCAGGCACGGTTGGCAACCAGCAGTTCGTCGCGACGTTGCACGCCGGCTATCCCGACTGCTGAGCGCAGCGCTCGGCCCTGGCGCGGTACTCGGTGGCCTGACGAATATCGGCGGTCAGGCCGAGCTCGCCTTTGTCGTAGGCATCGGCCAGGCGCTGCAAGGCGAGACGATGCTCCTGGGCAGCAGCGGCCAGGTACCAGCGCAAGGCCAGTTGGCCGTCGTTCTCCAGCAGCGGACCATCTTCGTATTGCCAGGCCAGCCAATATTGCGCCTCGGGTACTTCGCTCTGCGCCGCAGCTTTGATCAGATCGACAGCGCGCTGCGGTTGCCAGCCGTCCAGGCCCAGGTCAAGGAGAGCCAGCTGATAGCCGGCATCAACCTCGCCTTGCTCGTAAGCCTGCTCACACAATCTGCGCACGCCGGCCAGATCTTTAGCCGGCGGATTGCTGGTCAGCAATAGTGGTCGCAACGCAGCACGGCAATCGCCGGCCACGGCCGACGGTGCCGCCAGCCATAGACAAAAACCAAGGAGCAGAAAGAACTTTGCAATAGACATGCCGTGGCTCTGATGAAGTGCGCAGCCGGAGTTTAGCGCATTCACCCGGCGCCACCGTCACCTAGTCTTCCATGGCGGCCGGAAATTCAACCCAGAAAATGCCGCGCAGCTCGCCCGCTTCGAATCCCGTGGCGGCATCGTCGGGATAACGCCGGGCCAGAATATCCGCGACCGCCGGGTCGAGGCGCGCGCCGTGACACACCAGGCAAACCCCCTGGGTCAGAATCGGCTCTGCGTAGGCAACACGGCCATTGCCAAGATGGGTCAAGCGCGGCGCTGGCGCAGCGGAGCCGTTGAGGTAGTCATCCAGCACACGTTGCATCCATGCACTCGGCGCGTTATCCGGGTTGCGCAAACGATGACTGCTGCGACCAACACTAATATCTGCGCTGCTGTTGTTCACGGCAATTGCCGGCGCCTGCAGGCGACAAGCTTCAACGGCAGCTATGGGTCCTTCGGCAAGACCTGTCTGCAAAGCACTTTTTAGCTCCGCTTTAAATGGCGCCAGCAGGCTGGCACCGCGCGCCGCCAGGTCAGCGGCCTGCAACGGCGTCAGGAGCGAACAGCAAAGCAAGCCGGCAAGGCACGCGGCTAAACGCTGGCGGCTCATATCCGCCGGCCTCTGCAGGCGCTATTCACTTTGATTGCTGCGGTCGTCTGCATGCTCGGGCGCTGAATACGTTCGTTCAAGTCCAAGCCGTCAGTTTTTGCGCTTGCGGCGCCGGCGCGTTTTGCCGTTCCCGGCGTCGGGGTGATCCGCACCGTCTTCAGCGCCGCCCCATTTTTCGCGGTGCGCCTGTTCCGCCTCGCTTTGTACCCGCGCGTGACGGTTGGACAGTAACAAACTGGAAGGTGCACAGACCCGCGCGCGCAGCAGACCCAGGTCCACCGCCGCATCGAAAACGCTTGGATACCAGGTGCGCCAGTTCGGCAGCGCCTCGTCCACGCGTTGTCGCAATGATCTGCTGTCCTCCATGGCCACTTCTGTTTCCGGATTCCTGCAACAGTATTCGGCGCTCCTCGCCTGACTGGATCCTACCAGCCCCGGGCCAGACCGGCGATTACCGATTGCCCATTTCCGGCGCCTCCAGCAAGGACCGGGCAGCCGCCAGCAAAGCCGGTAAGTCGCGCGCCTCGGGCCTGGCCGTGCCACGCGGATCCCAGGCCGACGGGGGTCGTTGCGCTTCCACGCTGAGCTCGCCGTCTTTGCCGTTCCAGATTAAACGTCCGGGACCATCATGCAGTTGCAGCTCGACCAGCCAGCTACCGAACGCGCCGCGCGCCGCGACATACCGCGTGACCTCGCAACCCGCTGCTGCACAAGCTGCCACCACGGCCTCGGCGTACTCCGGCTGCTCGGTCTCCACCGGACCGGTTTGCTCAGAGGACGGTTTTCGGCCGATCCACATGATTTCATGTTCGCTCACATTGACTCTCCCAGCCTGAACCTCAGGCTGCCAGAACTACACCGCGGGCCATGAGAATAGCGCAGGCAACGATTACCGCCACCAAAACTAATTCCAGGGTCACCGCGCGCGGTAACCAGACCTGGTCGCGCGCGGATACCTGCACGCGCCGCCCCAGGCGCAACTGCTTGCGCCATTGCATAAAGCGCAGGGTCGGATAGATAGAAATAACGCCGACTAACAGAAACAGGGCAAGCTTCCAGGCGAAAGCCGGATTGGCCGCATACCAGGCCCAGCCTTTCTCGAAAAACAAAGCCCGGCCAAATCCGGCAACGAGAATCAGCACCGCCGCCAGGCCATAAACCAGGTCGACGCGTTGCAGGCGAATCAGGTTGAGGCTGTCCAGCGGAAGACGCAATAACACCAGCTCAACGCTCAGCGCCGCGACCAGCGCGAAAGCCGCCAGATGATGCAGGTAGGCAAAAACCAGCGTCACTCGCCTGCGCCGCGTGCGGGCTCAACCTCCAGCACCAGGCCGTCTCGCGCCAGGATATGCACCCGGTCACCAGGCCGCAGCAACTGGCCGTCTCGGCTGCGCGCACGCCAGATTTCACCGCGCACCCGGATCACGCCCGCGTTGCTCTGCTCAAAGCCCCGCAGTACGGCAGCACTATGGCGACCGGCCTCACCGGGCGCGAGGAGGACACGGGTCGGCGCTATGCGCTGCATGATCAGGGCCGTCGCAAGATCGCCGAGGGCTATCAGCACAAGCGCCAGCAGCCAGGCCGAGGGCTCGGCCAGCCGGCCAATACCTGACAAGAGCCAGATGGCCGCCAGCACCAGTACGCCGGTTTCGATCAGCAGGATTGTCCATTTCTGACGGCGAGTCAGCAACATGCAAAAAGGCCCCCAGGTCCTATTTTTCAGCGCCGTGCATGCGGCCTGAATAATCCCAGGCAGTAATCCAGCTCGGCCGAATAGCCAATGCAACTTCCGGCTCTTCCCGGTTTAGCAGCCACTGCGCGAAACTCGTGTCGGTGCCGCCAAGATAACGCAGGATCAAACGCTCCAGCATCGCCAGCCCGCCGTGCTCATGCACTTCGACCTGACCCTGGCCGCGCACGCCGCAATACGGGGGCTGGTTATTGGCGACCTCGAAGCCGCAAGCAGGGTCTGCCCGCAACGCGCGCACGACTAAGGCATCTGCCTGGGTTGCGCACCAGAGCTGACCCTGGTCATACAGATACCAGAGCGAGCAAATCATCGGCGCACCCTTGTGCATAACCGCCAGACGCAGGGGCGTCGGGGTACGCAGGAAATAGGCCGCGATTTCATCCTCACTCCAGGCACTGCGCGCGGTTACCGGTAACAGCTGAGCGCTCATGCGTGACTCGACAGCCAGCTGTCCGGCACTCGCACGGCAACAACCTCTGCCGTTACGCAGCGTTCGCCCTGCCCGCTCAGCTCGCAGTGAACCAACGTCTTGCGCGCTCCGGCTTCGGCAACCCGGGCGATCAATTCGACATGACCCCACAAGGCCGTCGGTTTTAGATACTTGATTTGCAGGGCACCGGTCGCGTACCAGATATTCGGTGTAGTGCCGATCTCCCGTCCCGCGTCGCGATAGGCATGGGCCATGGCCGTGCAAATACTGTGGCAGTCAATCAACGTGGCGACAATTCCGCCGTTCAAAATGGAATCCGCTGCAGCCGAATGCGCGCTCGCCGGCTTGAATCGACAAATGGACTGATCATCATTCAGCCAGTAGCTCTTGATCTTCAGGCCGCCGTCATTGTCAGCACCACAGCCGAAGCAATGATTGCCATGCATCAGATCCTGGAACGCTTTCTTGGTTTGTTTCATCACACCAGTTTATCTGTCAGCGCCGCGGCACTGCGCGCTGATACACCTGCAAGCGGTTTAGCGCGAACAGCGCCAGGCCATTCTCGATCAGCAACACAGCAATCAGCGGCCCCCATAAATCCAGCCAGGATCGCGCCGCCGGATCAGCTTCAGCGGCTGCACGTATCCAAAGTCCCAGCAAAGCGTGCAGCCCGAGAATCACGATATAGGCCAACGGAATGCCCCAACGCAGAAAACGCTCGCGATCGACAATACGCGCAGCCTGCCAACGGCTGTAACCCCAGGCCAGCAAACCTGGCCAAAGTACACTGCCAATCAGCGCCACCAGCCAGGCAAGCCCGCCAAACAAAGAGAATCCCACGCGCGCCCGGCTCCTCATCGCAGGGTTTAAGCCGCATCTTAACCGACGTCCCTTTCGCTGCCACGCAGCAGGCTCAGCCCTTGCATAGCGGCGCTCGGCGATTATTATTGTCCGCCGGCCGAAACGGCAACGGTGCCTGAGAATGTGAACCAGGCACCCCGCAACACTGCCGGGATGCGAGTAAGGTTTTCACTGCGAAGCTAATTCCCAAGGACAAGCCATGGAAGGCAAGAAACATCAGGCCAGCCAGACTGGCGATGACGCTGACATCTACGAGGCCACCGCTGGCTGGGACTCCTATGTGTCCGGACTGGTCTCCGAACAAAAACGCGACATCAAGTCCGGGGAAAAGTCGGCATCAACGGCGCGGGCACCGCTGCAGGAGCGGCGGCGCAAGCCCCGCGACCGCAAACCGTCAGGCCGCCGCGCACTGCTGTTAAGCGGGCAGGGCGACACGCAAACAGAAGACGATTAGCGGGTCCCAAATCGCTGCGGCGATTTTGTCGAACCTGGGCTTCTCACCGGGCTCCGGACTCCCCACAAACAAAATCGGGGGCTATGCCCCCGTTTTCGTTTATGGCGCGCCCGGAGGGATTGATTCGCAGCCGGGTACGACTGCTCACCCCTGCGGGGCGCGCTGCGCGCGTCCAAAATCGCGCTGCGATTTTGTCGAACCTGGGCTTCTCACCGGGCTCCGGACTCCCCACAAACAAAATCGGGGGCTATGCCCCCGTTTTCGTTTATGGCGCGCCCGGAGGGATTCGAACCCCCGGCCTCTGCCTCCGGAGGGCAGCGCTCTATCCAGCTGAGCTACGGGCGCACGCGTTCGGCGTAGTCTAATTGATGCAAGGCTTGGGCGCCGACCCGCTCGCGGGCGTCAGTGTACTCCGCGTCGCTAATGCGGGGAACCGGCGCTTGCGCCGCTGGGACGGCCGGAGGATGCTAAACCCATGAGTAGAGAAGCGCCCGCCGACGACCTGTTTCTGGACGTTTTTGACCAGGCACCGCAGCGCGAGCTGGCACCGGGTGACGTGCTGATTCACGAGGGCGAACCGGCCGAGGAAGTTTTTAATATTGTCTCCGGCGTCCTGATGGTCAGCCGACTTGGCCGCGACGGTCGCCGGCAGGTGTTGAGTTTTTTGTTTCCGGACAATTTTGTCGGCCTGACCGCCACCGACCGCTATTTTTTTACCGTCGAAGCCGTTACAGCAAGCCGCATCGTTAGCCGGCCCCGCGAGCTCCTCGACCAGCGATTGGCCGCCGACAGCAAAGCAGACCGGGCTTTTATAGCCATGATATTCCGGGTGATGGAGAACCTGGTCGACCTGGCCTATAGCCTCGGCCAGCGCACCGCCCGGGAACGCCTGGCCGTATTCATACTGTACCTGCGCCATCGTTACCGTTTGAGCGCAGCCATTGCCGATGACAACGATCCCAGCCTGGCGGTGGTCGACCTGCCCATGAGCCGGATTGATATTGCGGATTTTCTTGGACTGAAAAAGGAGACCGTCAGCCGCAGCCTGACCCAGCTGGAACAGAAGGGCCTGATCCAGCGACAAGGCAGCGAGCGCGTGCGGATTACTGACCTTGAGAATCTGCGCGAGTTGGCCGGGGTGCTGGATTTCGCATCGCCGCTGCGGCTGCCGTCAGGCCACAGCGATAAGACGCCGCTTTAAGCGCATGGGTAATCTCTTTATAATTCCCGGCCACTCAAGCTCGGTCAGCCCATACCGACAGCGGAAAAATAAGTGAATACGACCATCAATCAGGACCAGCGGTTCTTCGACCTTTTCATTATTGTCATCGGCATTCTGGTGGCTATCACCTTTGCCCTGTTCCTGCTGGCCCGCTATGTCGCCAGTCAGACCCAGGAAGCCTATGTGCTGATTGACAAGACCTACCAGGAGCAGGTGCTGGAACGCATTGCGCCGTTGGGTACGGTGGCCATCGAAGGTCAGGCGATGCCGGACAATGCCCAGGCCGACGCCGAAGTGGCCAAGCCGCAACCGGTGGCTGTGGCGATGTCGGGTCCGCAGGTCTATAACGCCGCCTGCCTGGCCTGCCATGGCGCCGGCATCGGTGGAGCACCGAAGACCGGTGACGTCGCGCTCTGGGCACCGCGCATCGGCCAGGGCATGGAAACGCTCCAGCAGCACGTGATTAACGGTTATCAGGGCGAAGCCGGATATATGCCGCCGAAAGGCGGGCGCGTGGATCTTTCCGATGAGGAAATCCTCGCCGCCATGACCTACATGCTCGACGAGTCGAGCTAAACGGATCCTGCATCCTCCCCGGGCCAGCCGGCCCGCAAGCTCAGCGCCTCGCTGAGGTGCGCGGCGCGGACCTCAGGCTCGCCGGCCAGATCCGCGATACTGCGCGCCACCCTGAGGCTGTTATCGCAAGCCCGGGCCGACAGGTACAGGCGCTCCACCGCCGTCGACAATAACCGTCGCCCGCCTCGATCCAGGCGACAGTCCTGGCGCAGGGCGTTGCCACTGAGACTTCGATTGGTACAGGCCCGCCGCTGCATTTGCAGGACGCGCGCGCAAGTCACCCGGCTGCGCACGCTGGCCGAATCCTCCCCGGCCGAACTGACTTGCAGGTATTCATCCGTAAGCGGCTCGCGCTGCAGTTCTACCAGCATATCCAGGCGGTCGAGAAAAGGTCCTGAAATTCGGTTGCGATAGCGCGCCACTTCGGCCGGGCTGCAACGACATTCGCGCCGCAAATCGCCGGCATAGCCGCAGGGGCAGGGATTCATGGCCGCCACCAATTGAAAGCGCGCGGGAAAATCGACGTTGTAACCGGCCCGCGCAATGTTGACGCAACCCGCTTCAATGGGCTCACGCAGCGCCTCCAGCACCGGCCGCGAGAACTCCGGCAATTCATCAAGAAACAGCACACCATTGTGCGCCAGCGAAATCTCACCGGGCCGCGGCGGGCTGCCGCCGCCCACCAATGCCACCGCCGAAGCGCTGTGATGCGGGCTGCGTAGTGGCGGTCGCAGGGTGAAATCCGCAGCCGGACGGCCGGCCACTGAACGCAACATCGCGCACTCCAGGGCGGCGGCCTCAGATAAGGCTGGCAACAATCCCGCCATACGGCGTGCCAACATGCTTTTGCCCGTGCCGGGCGGGCCAAGCAGCAGCAGGTTGTGGGCCCCGGCGGCGGCGATTTCCAGCGCGCGGCGGGCCCGCAGCTGCCCGCGGACATCGCCCAGATCGACAGCGCCAGGCTGCTCAGCCGGGAAACCGCTGCGGGGTGCTGCCATCAGCTCCGCTTCACCGCGCAGATGCCGCACCACGGCCAGTAGATCATCGGCCAGCGACACCCGAGAATCCGCCAGTAAGCCGGCCTCGGCGGCGCAATCGCGCGGCACTATGCAATTCCGTCCGGCCTGCAGGGCCGCGGCCAGGGCCGGCAGCAGGGCAGGAGACGCCCGCAGACTGCCGCTAAAAGCCAATTCACCGAAAAACTCACGACCGGCCAGTGACTCCAGGGGTAGCTGCCTGGTCGAAGCCAGAATGCCCAGCGCGATGGCCAGATCGAAGCGCCCGCCGGCTTTGGGTAAATCTGCCGGCGCCAGGTTGACCGTAATCTTGCGGCGCGGCACTTCGAAGCCGGCTGAACGCAGGGCCGCGCGCACTCGCTGGCGACTCTCGCGCAGGGCCGTTTCAACCAGGCCAACGATAATCAGTCCGGGCAATCCGCCGGATGGCTCTACCTCGACAATGACCTGCGGCGCGTCCAGCCCTTGCTGGCCACGCGTCAGTACCGTCGCCAGCGGCATCGGTCAGTCCGTTGCGGATTGTTTACCGGCAGTGTTGGCGGTCTGCAGTTTGTCCAGTTCGGCCTGCAGGGCGTCGAGCTTTTCGCGACTGCGCTGGAGTAACTTGCGCTGCACGTCGAACTCTTCGCGCGTGACCAGCTCGAGCCGGTTAAAGGCGGCCTGCAACACGCTTTCAAAATTTCGCTCCAGGTCAGCACCGGCGGTCTGCAGGCCCTGCGGCACATTGCGCGCCAGGCGTCCAGCGAGATCTCTGACAAAACTGTTTTCCATGCTTGTTCAACCTGTTGTCGGGGCCATCAAGCGCCCCTCGCCTGCCTCATGAAATGGCATCAGCCCGCCTGCGGCGCACCGTACTGGTGCATGAGCCTGCTGCCCCTCAATAACTCCCGTCTGTAAACCTCTGAACGCAAACGCTATGCCGAGTTGGCACGGAAACTGCTTAAAGGCTTTCGGGTAGCGGGTGATGGTGGCACTCAGCCCATCGCATCGCAATCAACAATAGAAGTAGAAACATGCACAAATACCCGTCCGCCGCACCCACGATGCTGATGCCTGCACCCGCCATGGCTGCAGACATCACCGTCAACGAAGGCACCGCTGCTATGCGGGCGTGGTTAAGACTTTCCTTACTTTCAGCAACTAAATAGATCGGCAGCACAGCGTGCGCCTGTTTTCGGGCGACGCGTGCAACGCTGCCAAACGTCAGAGCACACAGTGACGAGGAGTCGAATCAATGAAGCTCATTACTGCAATCATCAAGCCGTTCAAGCTCGACGACGTCCGTCAGGCCGTCGCCGATATCGGCATCCAGGGCATAACGGTCACCGAGGTCAAGGGTTTCGGCCGCCAGCGTGGCCACACCGAACTCTATCGCGGCGCCGAGTACGTGGTGGATTTCCTGCCCAAGACAAAGATCGAGATGGCCGTAGCCGATGAGATCGCCGAACAAGTGGTGGAAGCCATCGTCAACACCGCCCGCACCGGCAAGATCGGTGACGGCAAAATTTTCGTCAGTGACCTGGCCGAGGTCGTGCGCATTCGTACCGGTGAAACCGGCGCGGAAGCCGTCTGACCAACACTGACCAAGGAGAATTGCAATGGATCAGGTACTGGAACTCAGCTACGCGCTGGATACTTTCTATTTTCTTGTCTGTGGAGCGCTGGTCATGTGGATGGCCGCCGGCTTCACCATGCTCGAGGCGGGCCTGGTGCGCGCCAAGAATACGGCGGAGATTCTGACCAAGAACGTCGGCCTGTATTCCATCGCCTGCATCATGTACATGCTGTGCGGCTACGGCATCATGTATGGCGACGGCAACGGCGTTATCCCGGGCCTTAGCATGCTGACCGCCGCAGACAATGCGGCCGCCGACGTGATCGCGGGTGGTGACGATGCGCCCTACTATTCCAACCTGTCGGATTTCTTCTTCCAGGTGGTATTTGTCGCCACCGCCATGTCCATCGTCTCTGGTGCCGTGGCCGAGCGCATGAAGTTGTGGTCATTCTTCGCCTTCGCCGTAGTACTCACGGGTTTCATCTATCCCGTTCAGGGCTACTGGAAATGGGGCGGCGGCTTTCTCGACGAGCTGGGCTTTCTGGACTTCGCCGGATCCGGTGTCGTGCATATGTGCGGCGCTGCAGCCGCGCTGGCCGGCGTGATTCTGCTTGGCGCGCGCAAAGGCAAGTACAGCAAAAGCGGACAGGTAAATGCCATTCCGGGCTCCAATCTGCCGCTGGCTACCCTCGGCACCCTGATTCTCTGGCTGGGCTGGTTCGGCTTTAACGGCGGCTCCGAACTCAAGGTATCGGATGTCGGCGAAGCCAATGCCGTGGCGCTGGTTTTCGTCAATACCAACATGGCCGCTGCCGGCGGTCTGGTGGCGGCGCTGATCCTGGCGCGCTTCTGGTTCGGCAAAGCCGATCTGACCATGGCACTTAACGGTGCGCTGGCCGGGCTGGTGGCGATTACCGCCGAACCGCTGACACCCGCGCCGATGCTGGCGACCTTTATCGGCGCGATCGGCGGCCTGCTGGTCGTACCGTCCATCGTAATGATGGACCGCTGGTTCAAGATCGACGATCCCGTCGGCGCCATTTCCGTGCACGGTGTCGTCGGCATCTGGGGCTTGCTGGCCGTCTGCCTGTCTAACCCCGATGCGTCGCTGGTGAGCCAGCTGATTGGCATTGCCACCATCTTTGCCTGGGTATTCAGCACCAGCTTCGTGGTCTGGTTTGCCCTGCGCGCGATCATCGGCATTCGCGTCTCGGAAGAGGAAGAGTATGAAGGCGTGGATATCGGCGAGTGTGGCCTGGAGGCCTACCCCGAGTTCACCAAAGCGCCGGAATAACCCCCCAGGAGCCGGGCCCCATAGGGGTCCTGCTCCTACCCCCTGCCCGCGGCCGGTTTCGGTCGCGGGCATTTTTTTGTCCGATTCGACATAATGTCTGCATGGTCCAGAATAGCTGGATAGCTCTGATCGTGAACGGCATCAATTCATTCCGCTACAACGAGTTGCATACTCTCAACCGCTGCCGGCAGGGACCTGACCCGGCAAGGAGAGCAATCCCATGAAAGCTTCTGTTGCGCTGATTACCGCGATCGTTTTGATCGGCCTGACAATTTCGGCTGCTGCCGAAGAGGTCAGCGTCTACCGCTGGATCGATGAACAGGGTGTCCCGCAGTTTACCGACCGCCCGCCCAGTAACGCTGGCGCGGAATTAACCGGCATCCGTTCCCAGCGCACCGATCAAGGCGCCGTGCAGGCGCGTGTTGAACAACGTTCAAGTGTTGATGAGGAAGCCGCCAAGCGCCGCAATGACTCCGCCGCTGATGCGCAAAGCGCTGCCCAGGAGCGTGAACAGACCCGCGCCCAGCGCAGCGACAATTGCAGTCAGGCGCGCGAACGCCTGGAGACCTACTCAACCGCACGTCGCCTGTATCGGCCCATGGCCGATGGCGAGCGCGAGTATTTGAGTAGTGAAGAAATGGATGCAGCCAAAGCCAGCGCTGAACAGGAAGTCGCCGACTGGTGTGACTAGCAGCCGCTGCCAGCAACGCTGACCCGCGGTGACTAGCGAGAGCCAGCGCCGGCCCCACAGGGATCAAACATACCTGCCGGATTTCTGCACGCCCGCTGCGGCTCTGAGCGTAGTCCTGAGCGCAGAACTGGTGGCCATTGGCATGACCCTGGCGCGTCAGTCCGGCTGGGAAATGTTTTTTGCCGACCTGGCGAAAACCTCGCTCCTGATTCTATGGATGTCACTCAGCAGCGCGGCTGTGCTTTGCGCGCTGCGTCGCTGGCTGTCTGGTTTTCCGCCACCGCAGGCCACGATCTGGACCTTGGTCACGGTGCAAACCGTCGTGCTGCTGGTCTCGGAGGGGGTTTACTGGCTGGGCCAGCTATATGGAAGCGAGCTGGCACCCGGGTGGTTCCCCGATGACCACGGCTTCTTTCTTTCGCGCAACCTGGCAATGGGCGCATTAATCACGAGTCTGCTGCTGCGCTATTTCTATATCACGCATCAGTGGCAGCGCAACGTCGAACGTCAGGCCGAGAGTCGTATTCTCGCCTTGCAGGCGCGCATCCGCCCGCATTTTCTATTCAACAGCATGAACACTATTGCGGATCTCACCCGCAGCAATCCGGCCGCTGCCGAAGCGGCGGTGGAGGACCTGGCCGACCTGTTTCGCGCCTCGCTGCGGGACGGCCAGGAAATGGTGCAACTGGCAGATGAGCTGGCGATTACGCAGGTTTACGAACGAATGGAGAAACAACGGCTGGGCGAGCGTCTGACTGTTAACTGGCAGGTCAGCGAATTACCTCAAGCGGCCCGGGTACCGGGCCTGATTCTGCAGCCGCTGCTGGAAAACGCCATTTATCATGGCATCGAAACTTTGCAGGCACCTGGCGTGGTCGAAGTGGAAGGCCGTCGCAAAGGCGACATGGTCTATATCTCGGTGCGCAATCCCTTGCCACCTGAAAGCCATCGTGCCAGTCCGGGCAATCGAATTGCCGTGGACAATATTCGCGAGCGCCTGCAGCTCGCATTTGGCCAGCGCGCCGGACTATCGACGGCCATCGATTCACTGCATTACCAGGTAAATATCGCCTTCCCGTTCCGCAGCTGAGCGCGCTGCCGTTATTATTCAGCTATGAATACCACGCGGGTCCTGATCACAGACGATGAAGCACCGGCCCGGGCGCGGCTGCGGCGTATTCTTGATGAACTGGACAGCTACGAGGTGATCGGCGAAGCAGCCAATGGCAGGGAGGCACTGTCGCTGTGCGCCGAACTCCATCCTGATGTGCTACTGCTGGATATTCGCATGCCGGAAATGGATGGTCTGGAAACGGCGCGGCACCTTTCCGCCGACGAAAATTCGCCGGCGGTTATTTTCACCACGGCCTTCGATAACTACGCTGTGGACGCATTCGATGCACAGGCGATTGGTTACTTACTAAAGCCGGTGCGCCGGGAACGCTTGTTGCGCGCGCTCGGCCAGGCCGCCCGGCTTAGCCGCCCGCAGCTTGCCGGCCTGGCGGGTTCGCAACTGGGTGCCGCCAGTCGCCGAAACATCTGTGTGCGAAAAATCAGCGGCCTGCAGCTAATCCCCGTCGAGCAGGTAATGTTTTTCCGCGCTGACCAGAAGTACGTCACGGTCTATCACACCGGCGGCGAGGATCTCATCGATGAACCGCTGAAAGACCTGGCCGGTGAATTCAGTGATCGCTTTATCCGCATTCACCGCAGCGCTCTGGTTTCTGTGGATTATCTCGATCGGATGGAACGCAATGCCTCAGGCCAATATGAGCTATGGCTCAAGGGTTGCGAGGACGCCCTGCCGGTCAGTCGCCGCCATATAACCGACGTAAAACTCGCCCTGCGCCGGCGCCGCTGAAACTACGCCTACCGACGCCGGCCGTTCGCTGGCAAAATGAGCCATCGAGGCAGTCGTGCGCGAAACCAGATGAACCAGGAAAGCGAGTCACAACAAGTGGTTGAAGCTGCCGCTGACAGCAAGCCTGATGCCGGCTCTGAGGCAAAAGCATCGCAGGCTGAGGTAGACGACGCCAGGCAGAAGTCTCGCGGCGGCAGTTCCTTGCCCGGCTGGCTGGCGCTGCTGATCGCCCTGTTGACAGCCGCCGGCGGCGGTTATCTCTGGACCCGCCAGCAGGCCCAGCAGCAGACCAATAACGCTACCGACAGGCTCGGCGCGGAATTGCGTGAGCGGGTCGCCGAAGTCGAGCGCCTTGAAGACAAGCTCGATCAACTGAGTAACGCCGACTCGCAACTGGCCGACGATGTCAGCTCTCTCGAGCAGCAGTTAAGTAGTCAGCGCCGACAACTTGACCTGATGCCTGCCCGCGTTGAACGCCTGGAGCGCGTGCTGGAAGCCTTACCCGGTGTGGCCGACAAAGCCCGCTCGGCCTGGCTGCTGGCAGAAGCCGAGTACTACCTGCGGATTGGCAACGCGCAGCTTGGGCTGGCCAGGAATGCCGATGTGGCCCTGCGGGCACTGGAACTGGCGGACGAGAAACTGCGCGATGTCGGTGACCCGGGGCTGCTTCGTGTGCGGCGCGTATTAGCTGACGAAATCACAGCTTTACGCGCTGTACCCAGACCCGATGCCGAGGGCATCGCGTTGCGCATCGGCAGCCTGTCACGCTCGCTGGTTAGCTTGCCACTATCCCGGCAAACACCCGAGCAGTATGGGCGAAACGAGAGCCAGGACACGACGCTTTCGGGCTGGCAACGGGCCTGGCAAGCGATAAAAGACGCACTGCTTAGCGTGGTGCGCATTAAGCGAACCGACGAAGTCGTGGCGCCACTGCGCACCGAAATAGAAGAGTCCATTCTGCTGCGCGGTATGGAAACCACTCTGGATGTCGCGCGTCTGGCTTTGATTCGCGGCGATGCCAGGCTATATCGCGATGCCCTGGCGGGGGTCGATGAACGGCTGCAACGACATTTTGATCTGCAGGACCGCTCGGTGCAGGTCGCCCGCGAACAGCTCGCAGAACTGTCCGGCGCGCAGTTACCTGAATCGCTACCCGACATTTCAGCGTCGCTGAACCTGCTGCTGCGGTTCGGTACGGATGCGCCCGAACTATGAGGTTTGGCCTGTTAGTCATCCTGACGCTGGCCGTGGGCTCTGTGGCTGCGCATTTCCTGTTGCAGGACAACGGCTACGTGCTGATAAATTTCCGCGGCTATGCGATAGAAATGTCTGTCCCCGTGCTGGCCTTCGTGCTGGTGCTTTTTTACTTAGCCTTGCGCCTGCTGGTCAGAATCTGGCGCGCACCGCGGGCCCTCGGCGAAGCAGCCGGACGTGCCCGCGAACGTCGCTCCGGAAAGAAAGCCACCGCCGGGATGATTGCGCTTTCCCAGGGACGGCTGGCCAAGGGCGAGCGCCTGCTTACCCGGGCTGCCGCTGAAAGCCCGGCGCCGTTGCTGAATTATCTGGCCGCGGCGCGCGCGGCGCAGATGCAAGGCGACCGCGAACGACGCGATAGCTGGCTGCGCATGGCCTATGAAGTGGACGAAGCGGCGGTTAACGCCGTGCTGCTGACCCAGGCCGAGCTGCAGTTGGCGGACGGCGATAGTGAACAGGCGCTAGCCAGCCTGTCGCGACTGCTGGAAAGCGAGCCCAAGCATCCCCAGGCACTGCGCTTGCTGGCCGAACTGCGTCACGCTGAGCAGAACTGGCTGGCTCTGGCGGACCTGCTGCCGCGGCTGCGCAAATTGGCCAATGTTTCAGCCAAGCAGTTAGAACTCTGGAATATTGACACTTATGCCGGCCTGCTCAACGGCGCGGATATTGACCGCGCTGCCATCGATACCTATTGGCAGGCAATGCCGCGCGCGATGCGTAAAAAGCGCAGCCTGGTGCGCGCCCGGGTCCGCGCCCTGGTGCGGGTCAACGCCATCGACGAAGCCGAGAAGGAAATCCGCCGCGGCCTGGGCAACGACTGGGATGAAGAGCTGGTTGCGCTGTATGGCGAGCTGGAATTGGGCGACAGCGCAAGGCAACTGTCTACCCTCGAGGGTTGGCTGCGCCAACGACCTGAAGAGCCCACCCTGTTGCTGGCTGCCGGACGCGCCTGTATCAATAATAAATTGTGGGGCAAGGCGCGCAGCTACCTGGAGTCCAGCCTGGCTGCCAAGCCCACCCCCATGGCCTACAACGTGTTGGGGCAATTAATGCTGCAACTGGGCGACAACAACGCCGCCACCGACGCATTTCGCAAGGGCCTGACCCTGGGCTACGCCGGCAGCCCGGATATCCCCCAGCTCACCGCTGACCCGAAAAGCTGATTTTCGCGGCGGGCCCGGTCAGGGCTGGCTGCGTGAGGTCCGCAACCATCTGGCCAGTGGTTCCCACTGTTCCAGATCCGGCCAGGCCAGATACTCAGGCAACTCGTAGATGCCCAGGCCACGGGTATAGGCCCGAATGTAATTCTGCGCCTCGCGCAGGGCCGCTACGTAAGGGATCCGCAGCTTCTCCAGGTACTCGTCCAGCTCCTCGAAAATAAGCGTATTTTCCCGGACACGATTGGCAACAACGGCGATTTTCACGCCTTTTTGCTCCACTTTCGGCACCGTTTTCAGCTCATTCAGGAACTTGGCTACGGCCTGCATGTCGATACTCGACGGCAGCACCGGCACCACGATGGTTTCAGCATGCTTGATGAGGTCTGTCAGCTCGCTGCCATGCGAACGGGCCGGGGCATCAATAACAGCAATGTCCGCCGAGCGTGGCAGATGCCGAAAACCATCCTCGAACCCGGCGACACCGATGATTTCCGGCCTGCCGGCCGGTCTTCGCGCTACCCAGTCCAGGCTGGAAGCCTGCGGATCGTAATCCACCAGGGCCACTTTCTGGCCTTGCTCGGCAGCGAAATAGCTGGCGATATTGGTAGCCAGGGTGCTTTTGCCGCAGCCACCCTTGGGATTAAGGACCATGATATGTCGCATTGTTATAAGCCCCTTGCTTTGCAGCGAGACCCTAAACTTAGCGATGCATTTAACAAAAGTCCACGCTGGTAATTCGCAGCGGTCAGCCAGAACCCTATAATCGCCGCTCCCCGCTAACCGGACAGCCGCATGCGCAGCCCATTTACCAAGATGCACGGCCTCGGCAATGACTTCATGGTCATCGCCGGCGAGGGCCTGCGCCTGCCAGCGGCCGAGCGCATCCAGGCACTGGCCGACCGGCGTACGGGCGTAGGCTTTGACCAGCTGCTCTGGCTGCAGTCGCCGGAGGATTCCAATGCGGACATCCGCTACCGGATATTCAATAGTGACGGCAGCGAGTCAGAGCAATGCGGCAACGGCGCTCGCTGCATCGCCCGCTTCCTGCTACCGGAGGCCCGCAGCGGCGAACTGCTGCTCGAACATGCGGGTGGCCTGGCGCGTGCGCGCTTTTTGGAAAACGCTGAGGTCAGCGTAGATATGGGCGCGCCTGATTTTAGTCCGGCCGCTGTTCCGTTCCTGACGGATTCTGCAGCTGATTCCTACTGGCTGGAAATTTCAGGCCAGCGCGTTGAACTGCGCGTTGTCTCAATGGGCAATCCGCATGCTGTGATAGTGGTTGAGGATATCGAACAGGCACCCGTTGCAAGCCTTGGTCCGGCCTTGCAAAGCCATGAGTGTTTCCCCAACCGTGCTAACATCGGCTTCATGCAGGTGGTCACTCCCGGGCGCGCACTTCTGCGGGTTTACGAACGGGGTGCGGGCGAGACCAGCGCATGCGGAACCGGCGCCTGCGCCGCGGCTGTTGTTGGTCGGCGCGCAGGCTTGCTTGATGCAGATGTGCGCATTCAATTGCCCGGTGGCTCGCTGACTGTCAGATGGGAAGGCCCGGATGAGCCTGTCTGGCTCACCGGCGAAGCAGTTACGGTGTTCGAGGGAAACATTGAACTATGAGCACACTTAAGCAGCCCCAGGCTGAAGATCACAGTCTTTCGGAAGTCGATGTCGCCGAATATCTGTTAGGCCACCCGGACTTTTTTGAGCGTCATCTCAGCTTGCTCGGCAACCTCCGCCTGCCACACCGCACCGGCAACGCTGCGGTTTCGCTGGTCGAAAAGCAGGTCTCGGTGTTACGCCAGACCAACCTTACCCTGGAACGAAAACTACGTGACCTGGTGAACGTTGCCCAGGGTAACGACCAGCTGGCCGGCAAGATTCATGCGCTGTCGCTGGCCTTGCTGCAGACAAACAGCCGCGAAGAAATCGTTGCCCTTTTGGAGCAGGAACTGCGCACCAGCTTCAAGGCCGATCGCGCGACACTGGTGCTGTTTACCGATACCGATGCACTGACTGGCGATGGCTTTTTACGCTGCCTTAACCGCGGCGATGAATGCCTGGCACCATTCCGCACCTTCTTCGAGGCCAACAAGCCACGCTGCGGCCGAGTGCGTGACGCACAGCGTAATTTTTTGTTCGGTAACGACGATATCGAAGTCGGCTCCGTTGCCCTACTGCCTCTCGGCGAGTCCGTTGAGCTGGGATTTCTGGCCATCGGCAGTCGCGATGCCGAGCATTTTCATCCCGGCATGAGCATCGATTTTCTCAGCCGCCTGGGTGAACTGGTTAGCTGCGCCTTGCGTCGCTAAGCCAGGCCGCAGCCGCGGCCATCATCGGCCGAGCCTGCCCATGCATGCAGATGACTTAAACCGGGTTAACGAGTTTCTCGATCATCTGGCGCTTGAGCGGCGTCTTTCCAAACACACCATCGCTGCCTATCGTCGCGATCTGCAATGCCTGGTGGAATTCTGCGACAACAGTGAAATTTCCGACTGGGCCAGTCTGCGCAATCACGATTTGCGACGCTTTGCCGCGACCAGCCACGGCCGCGGGCTGAGTCCGCGCAGCGTGCAGCGACGGCTGTCCGGAGCGCGCAGCTTTCTCAATTACCTGTTGCGTGAGGGTGCGCTAAAGAACAATCCCGGCAACGGCGTATCGGCACCGCGCGCCGCGCGCAAGCTGCCGGATACTCTGGACGTGGACCAGATGGCCCGGCTGCTGAGTATCACCGGCGACCAACCCGTCACGCGCCGCGACCGCGCCATGCTCGAGCTGCTGTACTCATCAGGCCTGCGCCTGGCGGAGCTGGTCAGCCTGGACCCCGAGCACGTGAATGCCGCCGAAGCCACCGTGCGGGTCACGGGCAAAGGCAACAAAACGAGAATACTGCCCGTTGGCCGCCACGCCAGGCAGGCACTGGCCGACTGGCTGTTGTCCCGGCCGGGCATGGCGGCGAGCGATGAAACGGCGCTGTTCGTCGGTACCCGCGGCCGACGCATCAGTCCGCGCGTCGTCCAGCAACGCGTGAAGCACTGGGCCGCGCAGGCGGGACTGCCCAAGCGGGTCTATCCGCACCTGTTCCGGCACAGCTTCGCCACGCATCTGCTGGAGTCCAGCCGCGACCTGCGCGGGGTTCAGGAACTGCTCGGCCATGCTGACATCAGCACGACGCAGATCTATACCCACCTTGATTTTCAGCATTTAGCCCAGATATACGACCAGGCGCACCCGCGTGCGCAACGGCGTAAGAAAAAAGGTGAATAAAGAATGTCGGCTGCGGTTTTGAGCCCGGTCTCACGTTCGAATCACCAAAGGAAACAACATGCAACAGTATCGAGGCACGACTATCGTTTCGGTTCGACGCGGCGATACCGTAGCGGTAGCCGGCGACGGACAGGTCAGCCTGGGCGATACCATCATGAAGGGCAATGCCCGCAAGGTCAGGCTATTGGCCGAGGGCCGGGTGATTGCCGGATTTGCCGGCGGCACCGCTGACGCGTTCACATTGTTTGAACTGTTCGAAGCGAAGCTAGAGCAATACGGCAATCTGACACGTGCCGCCATCGAATTGGCCAAGGACTGGCGCACCGATCGCCGCCTGCGTCGCCTGGAAGCGCTGCTCTGCGTCGCCGATCGTGAATCCTCGCTGATTGTCTCCGGCAACGGCGACGTCATTGAACCGGAAGACAACCTGATGGCCATCGGCTCCGGCGGCGCATACGCCCAGGCAGCCGCACGCGCGCTGCTGGAAAATACTGAACTCTCTGCCGAAGAAATCGTCAGCAAGTCGCTGCAGATTGCCGCTTCCATTTGTGTCTACACCAATAACAACATTGTCGTTGAGACCCTGACCGCGGACTGAGCGACGCCAAGGAACTCCCATGTCACAAATGACGCCGCGCGAAATTGTCCAGGAACTGGACAAACACATCATTGGTCAGGATGAAGCCAAGCGTGCGGTCGCGATCGCCTTGCGCAATCGCTGGCGACGCATGCAGGTCGACGAGCCGCTGCGCAATGAAATTACCCCGAAAAACATTCTGATGATGGGCCCCACCGGCGTAGGCAAGACAGAAATTGCCCGCCGACTGGCCAAGCTGGCGCGCGCGCCGTTTATCAAGGTCGAAGCCACCAAGTTCACCGAGGTTGGCTATGTTGGCCGCGAGGTCGACAGCATTATTCGCGACCTGGCCGATGTGGCGATCAAGGAAACCCGCGAAATTGCGATGGAGAAGGTTCGTCACCGTGCCGAGGACGCCGCCGAGGACCGGGTTCTGGACGCCTTGCTGCCGCCGCCCAACAACAATCTGGGCCAGCCCGAGAAACCCGCGGAGTCCGACACCCGGCAGAAGTTTCGCAAGATGCTGCGCGAAGGCAAACTGGACGACAAAGAAATCGAAATCCAGGTGAGTGCCGCCGTGATGGGCGTGGAAATCATGGCGCCGCCGGGGATGGAAGAAATGACCAGCCAGCTGCAGGGCATGTTCCAGAATCTCGGCAACAGCCGACCGCGGGCACGCAAACTGCGCGTCGCCGAGGCCTTCAAGCTACTGGTGGAGGAAGAAGCGGGCAAGCTGATCAACGACGATGAGATCAAGCTGACAGCAATCCAGAACCTGGAGGAAAACGGCATCGTATTTCTCGATGAGTTGGACAAGGTCGCCCGCCGTGCCGATACCACCGGCGCCGATGTGTCGCGCGAAGGCGTGCAGCGGGATTTGTTACCGCTGGTTGAGGGCTGCACCGTGAATACCAAGTACGGCATGGTCAAGACCGACCATGTACTGTTCATCGCCTCGGGTGCCTTCCACACGGCCAAGCCCTCAGACCTGATTCCGGAGCTGCAGGGCCGCTTTCCCATTCGCGTGGAGCTACACGCGCTGAAGTCGGAAGATTTTGCGCGCATTCTCACCGAACCCGATGCCTCACTGTGTGAGCAATACCGCGAACTGATGGCCACCGAGGGCGTGCGCCTGGAGTTTGAAGATTCAGGCGTGCAGCGGCTGGCAGATATCGCTTTCCGGGTAAACGCGCAAAACGAGAACATCGGCGCTAGGCGTTTGCATACGGTGATGGAGCGGCTGCTGGACAAGTTGTCTTTCGAGGCTGCGGATTTGGACGGCGAGATAACCAGCGTGGATGCCGACTACGTAGAATCGCAGCTCGGCGAACTGGTGAAGGATGAAGACCTGAGCCGTTATATCCTCTAAGTCCATCGGCCCCGGAGCGGTTAGAATGTGCCGCCCGGAGCGCCCATGAACGACCAGACTGACAGCACCCATTTCGGTTTCGAGACCGTCGCCAGGACCGACAAGGCCCGTCGGGTGCGTGGCGTTTTTGATTCCGTAGCGGGCAACTACGACCTGATGAATGACCTGATGTCAGGCGGCCTGCATCGGCTCTGGAAGCGTTTCACCCTGGGTCGGACTGGTTTACGGCCCGGTGATTTTGCCCTGGACGTGGCCGGCGGCACCGGCGATCTGAGCGCCGGCATGTGCAGCCAGGTAGGTCCCGGCGGGCGGGTTGTGCTCACTGACATTAATGCTGCCATGCTGGGCGAGGGTCGCGACCGGCTGCTCGATCAGGGCATTTTCGGCAATCTCAGCCTGGCCCAGGCAAACGCGGAACAAGCTGCCGTTCGCTGATGCCAGCTTCCATTGCGTCACCATCGGCTTCGGCCTGCGCAACGTCACCGACAAACCCGCTGCCGTGGCGGAAATGGTGCGCGTACTGAAACCGGGCGGGCGACTGCTGGTGCTGGAGTTTTCCAAACCCGCACTGGAATTTCTGCGGCCGCTTTATGACCTTTATTCGTTTCAGATCCTGCCGGCCCTGGGACAGCTGGTGGCCGGCGATCGCGACAGTTACCAATACCTGGCCGAATCCATCCGCATGCACCCGGACCAGGCGGCCATGCTGAAAATGCTCGAAGACGCCGGCCTGGAAGACTGCCGATATCACAATCTTAGCGGCGGCATCGTGGCCCTGCATATAGGCCAGCGTTACTGATATGAGCAGCCTGCTGGAACCCGTAGCGGCTTTGCTCAACCGTGGCATCGAGGCCTCCGCCAGCGCCAGGGGTCTGTGCGCAGAGCTGGAAAATCGTCGTCTTGCACTGGTACTCGAACCGGCGGGCACGCGAGTCTGCCTGGCTGCCAGGGACGGACAATTGGCCACCGAGCTGGACGACGCTGGCGACTGCGATGCCGAGCTTAAGGGCACGGCGCTGGGCTTCGGCCGATTGCTACTGGGCGACGCGCAGGCTGTGTTGCGTGAAGGTACCGTGCGCATCAGCGGCGATACGGAGATCGCCGAAAAATTTCAGGCGCTGCTGGAGATGGCGCGCCCGGAACCTGAAGCAGAATTGGCCAAGCTGGTGGGCGACGTTGCGGCACACCAGCTCGGCAATACGGCACGCGGATTAAGCGCCTGGTCCAAGCAGGCCGGCAACAGCCTGGGACGCAGCTTGTCGGAATATCTGCGTGAAGAACGCCACGACCTGCCGACCCGGACAGAAATGCGCGAGCACCTGGATGCCGTGGACGATTTCGCCGCCGGCGTAGATCGTGCGGCAGCGCGCCTGGCCAGCGTTCGCGCGCGACAACAACACTGAAAGCCCCGGACATGATGCGACCCCGCCTGATTCTGCGCCTGCTGACCATTCAACGCGTACTGGTGAGCCATGGTCTGGACCAGCTGATTACCGAGACACATTTGCTGAGGCCGGCGCGCTTTCTTTTTCTGCTCTCACCCTCGACCTGGCGAAAACGACATCAGGATAAGCCGCGGGGGGTTCGCATCCGGGAAGCCCTGGAAGAACTCGGGCCAATTTTCGTCAAGTTCGGCCAGTCGATCTCGACACGCCAGGACCTGCTGCCGCCGGATATCGGCGAGCAGCTTGCGATGCTGCAGGACCAGGTTCCGCCATTTCCCGCTGAACAGGCCCACAAAATTATCGCCGATGCCTACGGCGAAGCCCCGGAATCCGTTTTCGCTGAATTCACCCCGGAGGCTTTGGCAGCCGCCTCCATTGCCCAGGTCCACCTGGCGCGGCTGCATAGCGGCGAAGAAGTCGTGGTCAAGGTGCTGCGTCCCGGCGTGCGCGAGCGTATCGAGGCCGACCTGGAAGTGATGTACGCGCTGGCGAAACTTTGCCAGCGCTATTGGGCCGAAAGCCGCCGCCTGCGCCCGGTGGAAGTGGTCGCAGAATATGAGCGCACTATTTACAACGAGCTTGACCTGTTGCGTGAAGCCGCCAATGCGGCACAACTACGGCGAAATTTCCTCGGCTCGCCGCTGATCTATGTACCCGAGGTCTACTGGGACTTTTGCCGCGAACAGGTACTGGTGCAGGAGCGCATTCATGGCATACCGATCAGTGATATGGACAGCCTGCGGGCCTCCGGCGCCGACATCGCCAAGCTGGCCGCCAATGGTGTAGAAATATTTTTCACCCAGGTCTTTCGCGACAATTTTTTCCATGCGGACATGCACCCTGGAAATATCTTTGTCGACATCAGCGACCCGGCGAACCCACGCTATGCGGCCGTGGATTTCGGCATCGTCGGCAGTCTCGACGCACGCGACCGGCGTTACCTGTCGGAGAACTTTATTGCCTTTTTCGATCGCGACTACAAGCGCGTAGCCGAGTTACACGTTGACTCTGGCTGGGTACCCGCCGGCACCCGGGTTGATGAGTTGGAGTCGGCTGTGCGGACGGTCTGCGAACCGATTTTTAACAAACCGCTGAAAGATATTTCTTTCGCGCAGGTTCTGATGCGCTTGTTCCAGGTAGCGCGTCGCTTCGAAATGCAGATCCAGCCACAATTAATTCTGCTGCAGAAGACCCTGGTACAAATCGAGGGTCTGGGCCGCGACCTTTATCCCGATCTCGATCTTTGGGAAACGGGTCAACCGGTATTAAAACGCTGGATGACGGAGCAGACGGGACCTCGCGCCACCGCCAAGCGCATAGCCCGTGATCTGCCGGACATCCGCTATACGCTCGAACGTTTGCCGGAAGCCGCCCGCCAGCTGGTAGACCAGGTGCTGGATAACGAGGGTAAATTGCCGCTGCCCGACGCCAGAGTGATGCGCGCCCGCGAACAACGCCAGTTCCGGGTAGTCGCCGGCGCTGCGGCGCTGGTTTCCGGGGCCTTGCTGATCGGGCTGGGGGCGCAACCCGCCTGGCTGGGCTGGCTGGTCGGCGCCGTTGGTATCGCCAGTCTGCTCGCCGGCCGGCCGCGCGACTAAAACAGCGCGGCCCCGGCGCAAAAAAACCCTCAGCCGCGCAGTTGTTTCAGGAACGCGGTGGGACCATTCCCGGCTTCAAGCTGCTCGACCAGCGCCGAACCCACAATCACGCCCTCCGCATGCGCGCCCAGGGACTGAACCTGTTCCGGCGTACGTACGCCAAAGCCGGCGCAGACCGGCGAATCGCCCGCCGCTGCCTTTACGCGGTCCAGGTAAGTGGTCACCTCTGCCGGCATCGCCTGGTCACCGCCAGTAATGCCCTTGATGGTCACGGCATAGATAAAGCCTTTGCTGGCGGTACACAGTCGCTGCATACGCTCATCCGGTGTCGCCGGCGTAACCAGCTGGATCAACGCCAGGCCCTGCGTATCGAGTGCGGCCAGCAATTCGCCGCTTTCTTCCAGCGGCAGATCGGGAACAATAAAGCCACAGACACCCGCAGCTACGGCGTCGTCGGCCAATTGCTGATACCCGTAAGCCAGTAGTGGATTCAGGTAGCTCATTAACACCAGCGGCGCACCCACATCGCCGGCCTTGGTCAGCTGGGCCAATATCCAGCGCAGACTGACGCCGGCCTCAATCGCCGCATGGCTGGAGCGCTGGATAGTCACACCGTCGGCCAGCGGATCGGAAAAAGGCACGCCGATCTCGACCACATCACCGGCTGCGGCCACCTCGCGCAAGGTGTCAATGAAGCGATCTTTATCCGGGTAGCCGGCGGTCATAAATGGCACCAGGGCCACTTGACCCGCCTCGCGCGCCGCAAAAATGGCCGCGCTGATACGTGCATGGGGCGCCTGCCGATTCATGCTGCGCTCCTCGCCTGCGGTCGGCGTTCAATATATTTACTGAGCGTCGGCATGTCCTTATCGCCGCGCCCGGACAGACCAATCAGGATACGCTTGCCGGGGTTAGACCTGGCCCATTCGCGCGCGCCGGCAAAAGCATGCGCCGATTCGATAGCCGCCAGAATGCCCTCGGCAGCACAGCACTCGCGCAACGCATCCAGCGCCTCATCGTCGGTGGCTGAAACATATTGCACCCGACCAATAGCCTTCAACAGCGCGTGTTCGGGGCCAACGCCGGGATAGTCCAGGCCAGCCGAAACCGAATGCGTTTCCTGCACCTGGCCGTCGCTGTCGTAGAGCAGGATGGAGTAGCTGCCATGCAGGACACCAGGAATGCCGGTTGCCAGGGTGGCTGAATTATCGCCCAGGCCGTCACCGCGTCCGCCGGCCTCGACGCCGACTAACAGCGTTTGCGAATCACCCAGCAGTGGGTGAAACAGGCCGATAGCATTCGAGCCGCCGCCGACGCAGGCGAATGCCGCATCCGGCAGGCCGCCAGCCATCTCAAGCATTTGCGCGCGCGCTTCGCGACCGATGATGGCCTGCAACTCCCGCACAAGGTAAGGATAGGGATGCGGACCGACCGCAGAACCCAGCAAGTAGTAACTCTTCTCGGGATCAGCAACCCATTCCCTGAAGGCTTCATCAATGGCGGCCCGCAAAGTCTGGTCGCCACCGGTTACGGGTATGACTTCCGCACCCAGCTGCAACATGCGATCGACATTCGGCGACTGACGCTCTACGTCCACTGCGCCCATGTAGACCACGCAGGGTATGCCAACGCGTGCACAGGCCGCCGCAGTAGCCACACCGTGCTGACCAGCGCCGGTTTCGGCAATAATCCGTTGCGCACCCAGGCGTTTGGCCAGCAGTGCCTGGCCCAGCGCATTGTTTATCTTGTGTGCCCCGGTATGGGCCAGATCCTCTCGCTTCAGCCATACATCGACGCCCCAGCGTCGGGACAGGCCGCGCGCGTGGGTCAGCGCCGTCGGCCGGCCGACCCAGCCCTTCAGCTCAGCGCCGAGTTCGGCCTGGTACTCCGGATCATGCAGGTACTGCTTTACGCCGGCTTCGAGGCGCTGCAGCGCCGGGACCAGCGTCTCCGGCGCGTAGCGGCCGCCGTAGGGCCCATAGCGACCTTGTGCATCCGGCATTTCGCCGGCCAGCAGTTTCTCCAGCAGCTGTTTGCGCTGCGCGTCAGTCATTTCAGTCTGCATTCAATTGCTCCGTTGTCCGCGCAGCCGCCACAAAGGCAGCAATGCGCGCGCAATCCTTAACGCCACGGCGGCTCTCAACACCACTCGATACGTCTACACCCCAGGGCCTTACCGCCGCGATCGCCGCAGCCACGTTTTCCGGGTCCAGGCCACCGGCCAGCATCAGTCGGGTTTGCTGCGCCAGGGTCGCTGCCCGCTGCCAGTCCGGTTGCACCCCGGCGCCGCTATCCGCAGCTTCAAACAATATCTGCGGCTCTGCCTGCAAAGCCGCCGCATTCATTTCGGCCGTATCTCGGTAGACCGGCATCCTGACCGTCGCCGCTGCCAGCTCCAGGCCGCCAAAATCGTCCACATCCGTCTGCAGCCAGTCAGGCTGAAACTCGTCGCGGATTTCGCGCCAGGCCTCAGCCGTTGGATGGCGCATCACCGCCACCCGCACTATGTCGGGCGGTAGTCCCGCACACAGCCGCCGGGCCTGCGCAGCACTGACCTGCCGCGGCGACACGGCAAACACGAAACCCAGCGCGTCGGCGCCCGCTTCCACGGCCGCCGCTACCGCCTCAGGCGTGCGCAAACCGCAAATTTTTACCACCAGGCTCACAGGCTCCGTGCCGCACGCAACATCGCCTGGGCTGCCTGCCCGGGATCAGCAGCACGCATCAGCGCAGTCCCCACGAGAGCCAGCTGATAGCCAAGCCTGGCAACGCCGGCAGCGGCCTCCGGCGTACCAACACCACTCTCTGCCACCCGCGGGTAGCGCGCGGGCAGCAGCCCGGCCAAGGCCTCAAAGCGTGAAAAATCCACTTCCAGGCTGCGCAGGTCGCGACAGTTTATGCCCAGCAACAAAGACCCGCGAACGTCATCCGGCGACTGGCTTTGCATGATCGGCAAGCAATGATCCAGATCCGCCGCATCAAAGGCCTCTACCAGTACAAACAGACCCTGCTCGCGCGCCACGCTGAGCATTTCAGTCAACTGGCCGGCATCCAGCATGGCGGCGATGAGTAATACACCGGATGCGCCGCTGGCTCGCGCTTCCAGCACCTGGTACGGATCGACCAGAAAATCTTTGCGCATCACCGGAACCTGCGGCAGTGCGGACACCACCTGTTCCAGGTCGGCAAGATCGCCGTCAAAACGCGCCGGCTCCGTCAGCACCGACAGGGCAACGGCACCACCGCTGCTGTAGGCCTGCGCCTGGGCCACGGGATCCAGGCTGCTACCGGCCAGTTGCCCGGCGGCAGGTGAACGACGCTTGATCTCGGCAATCAGGTCGAAGCCCTGCGCGGACAGCTGCAAGCCTGCGGGCTCGGGCAGGCCGGCAATACGCTGCAGCAGGCTGGCTTCGCTGCACCGGCCGACAGCCAGTTGCAGACGCTCTCGCGAGGCTTGTGCCATCTCGGCCAGAAAGCCGCCGGCGCCCGATTGTGCTGTGCGCTTCATCAGATCAGGCGGCGGCAAAGGCCCGCAGTTTTTCCAGCAGCGCGCTGCCCTGACCACTGGCCAGGGCCGTTCGCGCCTGATCAATGCCGGCGGACAAATCAGACGCCTTGCCGGTAACCTCGAGCACCAGGCCGGCGCCGAGCAGCAAGGCATCGCGGTGCGGGCCGGTATCACCACCCGTCAGCACCGCTTCCAGGGCCGCGGCATTTTCCGCGGCGTCGCCACCGGCCAGATCTTCCGGGCGACAACGCGGCAAGCCGAAATCGGCCGGATCGCGCTCGCTCTCGGCTACCTGCCCGGGGCGCACATCAAATAACTTAAACGGTCCCACCGGGGTGGCTTCGTCCCAGCCGGGCTCGCCGTGAATCACAAAGGCGCGCTGAATATCCAGACCGGACAGTCCTTCGGCCATCAGGCGCGCGTGCGGCAAGTCAAAAGCGCCGATCACATGAAACGGCGGCGCCGCCGGGTTGGTCAGGGGGCCGAGAATATTAAACAGCGTGCGCACTTTCAGTGCGCCTCGCACCGGTGCGATGGCCTTCATCGCGGGATGAAAAAACGGCGCAAACAAAAACGCGAAACCGCAGGCCTTAAGACAAGCCAGCGCCTGCTGCGGATCAGGGGCCAGGGGGATACCGAGAGTTTCCAGCACATCGGCACTGCCGGAGCGCGAAGACACGGATCGATTGCCGTGTTTAATCATCGGCACGCCACAGGCAGCCGCCAGCAGTGCCGAACCGGTAGAAAGATTCAGGCTGCCCGAACCGTCGCCGCCGGTACCCACGCAGTCGGCCGCCGCCAGGCCCGCCGACAACTGCACGGGTTTGGCCAGCGCACGCATGGCGCGGGCAAATCCGCGCAGCTCTTCCGCCGTCTCACCCTTGGCGCGCAGCGCTACCAGCAGGGCGCCGGACAGCACCGGAGAGAGCTGCTCATCAGTCAGGCTGCGCATCAGCTCAGCGGCAGCCTGCTCGTCAAGATTCTCGCCCCGCAACAGGGTTTCCAGGGTGCTGTTCAGATCCAGGGACATAGGCGGCGGCTCCTCAACTGGCTTGCAATGCGAGGAAGTTCTTCAGCAGCTGATCGCCTTCCGGCGTCAGCACACTCTCGGGATGAAACTGCACGCCTTCCAGCGGCAGGTGTTGATGCCGCACGCCCATGATCTCGCCATCGGCGGTGCGCGCGCTGACTTCGAGCACGGCCGGCAGGCTGTCGCGTTCGGCCGCCAGGGAATGGTAACGACCGGCTTGCAAAGGCTGGCTGAGCCCGGCGAACAGGGTCTTGCCGTCGTGTTCCACCATGGAAGTCTTGCCATGCATCAGGCGACCCGCGGCAACAATCTTGCCGCCGCAATGCTGCACCAGGCTCTGGTGGCCGAGGCACACGCCCAGCACCGGAATACGCTCTGCAAAGGCAGCGATCATGGCCAGCGATACACCGGCGTCGTCGGGACGGCCTGGCCCCGGGGAAATGCACAGGTGAGTGGGATTCAGGGCAAGCGCTTCGGCGACGGTGATTTCGTCATTGCGAAACACTTCAACCTCGGCGCCCAGTATCAGGAATGCCTGCACCAGGTTGTAAGTAAAAGAATCGTAATTGTCGATCAACAACAGGCGCGGGTTCACAGGCCTTCCTCCGCCATCGCCAGCGCCCGTCGCAAAATGGCGCTCTTGGCGAGGACTTCCTGGTACTCAGTTTCCGGCACGCTGTCAGCAACAATGCCGGCGCCGGCCTGGTAACTGAACTGCTGATCATTGAACACCAGGGTGCGAATCGCGATGGCCTGGTCCATGTCGCCGTTGTGCGCGAAGTAACCGACGGTGCCGCCATATACGCCGCGACGGACCGGCTCCTGCTCGTCGATCAACTGCATGGCGCGCACCTTGGGAGCGCCGACCAGCGTGCCGGCAGGAAACGCCGCTGCAAACAAATCAAAAGCATCCTGACCTTCGGCCAGCTGGCCGCGGACGCCGCTGACAATATGCATCACATGGCTATAGCGTTCGATGGAACGAAACGGATCAACATGCACACTGCCGGCCGCTGCCACCCGGCCGAGATCATTGCGGGCCAGGTCAACCAGCATGACGTGTTCCGCATTTTCCTTTTCATCGGCCAGCAAAGACGCTTCCAGGGCCAGGTCTTCAGCCCGGCTCGCACCGCGCGGGCGGGTGCCGGCAATAGGCCGCAGCGAAGCCTGACCTGCATGTAGCCGCACCAGCGCTTCGGGCGATGAACCGACCACCTGCAGATCGCCGAGATCGAAGAAATACATATACGGTGACGGATTCAACAGGCGCAACGCGCGATAGGTTTCGAACGGCGAAAGCTGATGCTCGCCGGAAAAGCGCACGGACAATACGATCTGGTAGATGTCGCCCTGAGTAATATAGTCCTTGCTGTGCTCGACCGCCTGCCGATACTGGTCACCGGACAGGGACTGGCTGGTCTCGCCCAGCCGGGCCCGTCGCTCGGGAAGCGGCACAGGACCGCGCAACAGCCGGATCACCTCGTCACGCAGCCGCTGGCGGTCCGCTTCGCTGCCGGTATGCAGTAGCGCGATGCGCCGAGTGAGATGATCGAATACCAGCAAAGATTCCGTAGCCAGGTAGGCGGCATCGGGCGCAGCCGGTATTTCCGCGCCCGCGGGCGCATTTGGCAGGCGTTCAAAATCGCGCACCAGGTCATAAGCTGCCGTGCCCACCAGGCCACCCGTAAAGGGCAGCTCCGGCACCTCAGGCAACAGCTTCGGTGCCTGCGCCAGGGCTTCGCGCAGGGCCGTCAGCAATTCCGCGCGGCTGGCCGGGCGCGGCGACTGGCGATCACCAACGCGCAGGCCATGGGCATCCAGGCGAACCTCGGTCACTTCGCCAAAGCCGAGGAAGGAATAACGCGCGAGGTAGGCCCCGCCCTCCACACTCTCGAGCAGATAGCGCGGTTTGAGTGGCGCAAGTTTCAGATACGTCGATACCGGCGTATCTAAATCGGCACTGATTTCAAAGGGAGGTTCCATAGTTGTTGTCGCTGGCTGACTGACACATTTCGCAGGCAATAAAAAAGCCCATCACCGAGTACCGGGGATGGGCCTTAAACCGATCGAACAAATAGCGTTAGACGGCAACCTTCCCCTGGGAGAGGCTCCACCACCAATTTCGCTTGACGATCATGCGCTTCATGGCGCGAGAGTATCCCTGTCGCGCCCGGGCGCGTCAAGGGCGGGTTTATTGTTCAGCCAAGATCATAGAGCGTCGGCAGAATCAGTGAGAAGGCCAGCCACATAATTGCTGTCAGCGGAATGCCCACGCGCAGGAAATCTCCGAATCGGTAGCCCCCGGCACTCATGATCAGCAGGTTGGTCTGGTAACCGATGGGCGTAGCAAAACTCATGTTGGCGCCGAATATCACGGCCAGGATAAAGGGCTCCACGGGCGCCTGCAGCTGCTGCGCAATGCTGATGGCAACCGGGGTGCCGATAACGGCAGCAGCGTTGTTAGAGACCACGTTGGTCAGAATCGTAAGCATCAGAATCAGGCCACTGAGTATTGCCGGCGTCGGCAAGGCGCTGGTAGCGGCGACGAAAATCTGTGCGATGAAGTCGGCGCCGCCGGTAACCATCATGGCCGAACCCAGACACAGGCTGGCGACAATGATCATGATGACGGGAATATTCAGCGCCTCGGCGGCATCCTTCCATTGCAGGCAGCCGGTCAACAGCATGGCCGCGATGCCACACAAGGCGGCCACCGAGATTGGCATGATGCCAGTGGCAGCAAACGCGACCACCGCGCCCATAATGCCCAGGGCCAGCGACGCCTTGGCCGTATGCGGCAGATCGGTAGTCGCATCCAGCACCATCATGGAGCCACTTTCGCGCAGCTGACGAATGGCGTCTTTGCCGCCCTGCACCAGCAGCACATCGCCGGCCCGCAGGCGCACACTGCTCAAGTCACCGCTCAGATCCCGCGATGCCCGTGGCCGGTGCACTGCCATCGGCGCCAGGCCAAAACGGGTGCCGAACTGGGCCGAATTCAGCGTGCGATTGTGCAGCGGCGAGCCGCGCGACACCACAACCTCGGCCAGCTGCTGGCCGCCGCTGTCCAGCGGCTTCTCCTCAGTGATCGGCTGGTCGGTATCGTCGGCGTTGTAAAGCGTGGCGCCCAGAAGCTGCTCAAATTCCTTCAAGCGGTCCGAGGTGTCGCGCATGTAAAGACGATCGCCGGCCTGCACTTTGACCGACGGCAGTTTGGCCAGATTCAAGGTCTCGCTGCGCTGAATACGATCCACCCGCATGCGATTTTCCGTACGCGCGAGTATCTCCGAAAGCGTCTTGCCGTTTGCGAAGCTTTCTTCGTTTATGTTCAAAACCGCGTTAAAAACGCGCGGCGAAGTATCTTGCATCGGCGGCTTACGATCCGGCAGCAGTCGTGGTGCGACCAGCCAAAGGAATAGCAAGCCAAAAACGCCCGCTGTCAGCACCGGCAGTGCGAAGTCGAACATCTCGAACCGCCGCTGGCCAAGGTCCGCAGCAATACCGACGACCAGCAGGTTGGTTGAAGTACCGATGGTGGTGGCCATGCCGCCCAGCAGGGTCGCCAGGCCCATGGGCATTAACACGCCCGAAGGCGGTGTGCGCGAGCGCAACGAACAGGCCACCAGCACCGGCAACAGCATTACCACGATGGGGGTGTTGTTCAAAAATGCGCTCAGCACGGCGGCAACGACCAGGGTGGCGATCAGCGCAAGCTTGGGACTGTCCGACCAGAAGCGCGCCATAAAATTACCAAGCGGCTGCAACGCACCCGTGGTTTCCAGACCCCGACCAACAATTAGCAAAGCGCAAACGGTAACCAGCGCTTCATTGCCGAAATTTATAAAAAAATCTGCCGGACGAACGTCAGCGTAGGGAAAAAAGTAGAACAGCAGGATCAATAACAGCATCACGCTGAGACCGGTGGTCTCCAGCGGAATCCGATCCTTGGTAAACAGGAACAAGGTAACGCCCGTGAGCAGGATTACGATCAGGGCATGTGGGTCGGGCAGCGGCGGCAAATGGATTTCCTTCGCGGTCGGCTCGAATGCCGGGCTAGCATACCGGGGGACTCCGACCGGCACCAAATCAGAACTGAAAACGCCTGTGATTGCCAGCTTTAGGCGTCAAAAAGAGGCTTTGCTCACTTCCATCGAACCAAACCGGGACTTAAGATGGACCAACAGACGGTCTGACGCTGTCTGAGCGATCCAGATTACGCATGTCCGCTTCAAAACCCTCTGATGCCACCGGCCTGCACCCGACTGCCCGGCCAGCCGAGCGTCGCCAGGATATCCGTTTCTCGGAGAAAGACACGGGTCTGCGCGAAGACGTGCATACGCTCGGAAAAATGGTCGGCGAACTGCTGCTTGAGCAGGGCGGTGCAGCGCTTTTCGATACGGTAGAACGCGCACGTACCGAGGCCATTGCGCGCCGCGAAGGCGACCCGGAGGCAGGAGGTCGGTTACAGGCTCTGCTGGGACAATTGTCCGTCAAAGCGTCCAGGGACTTTATCCGCGCTTTTGCTACCTATTTTCAGATGGTCAATACCGCTGAGCAGGTGCACCGAATTCGCCGCCGTCGCGACTACCTGCAGGACTCGACCAACCATCAGCCCGGCGGGCTCGACGATACGATCTTTAAGCTGCGCGAGGCCGGCCTGAGCCTGGACGATGTGCTTGCGCTGTTACGAAAGATGCAAATCGAGCCGGTGTTCACCGCCCACCCGACGCTGCCGACCCGGCGCACCATTCTGCGCAAACAACAGAATATTGTGCGGCGTTTGATAGAAATGCAGAACCCGCTGCTGCCACCGCTGGAGCGGGCCGCCAACCTGTCGAGTATTCGCGATGGTCTGACCATCATCTGGCAAACGGAGGAGCAATCCGCGGAAGCCCGCAGCAGCGCGGATGAAATGGAACACGTGCTGTTCTTCTTTACCGACGTGATTTACCAGGCGCTGCCGGTATTTTACGAATCGCTGGCCGCGGCCCTGGAACTGGCCTACGGTGAGCCGGCCAGAAATTTGCCGTTACCGAACATTCTGCGCTTTGCTTCGGGAATCGGCGGCGATATGGACGCTCGACCGGAAACCACCGCGCGCACCATTCGCACGACGCTGACGCGGCAACGCTCCCTGATCCTCGACCTGTACCACTCCGAGTGCCGGAGTCTGGCGCGCAAGTTAAGCCAGAACCAGGACAGAGTCGGCGTGCACCCTGACATCCGCACGCGCATTGAACTCTATTCGGGTCATTTCCCTAATGCCCTCAGCGCCGTGCCGCCCAGCCATCGACAAATGCCTTATCGGGTGTTTCTGCGGCTGATCATGCAACGACTGCAGTCAACCTACGATGACGATGTATTTCCCTACGAGTCTGCCGATGAATTACTGGCCGACTTGCGACTGATTGCCCGCAGCCTGCAAGAACACAAGGGCAGCAGTGCCGGCCTGTTCCCGACTCGCCGGCTGATTCGACGCGTAGAAACCTTCGGCTTTCATTTTCTTACCCTGGACATTCGTCAGAATGCCCAGGTAAACCGCCGCGTGGTGGGCCGCTGTCTTCGCCAGGAGGATTGGGAAGACATACCTGCGGCGCAACGTGCAGAACGCATTCGGCAGGCGCTGGAAAAGAACGAGTCGCCCATCGGTGAACTGGACAACGTATCGCGCAGGGATTTGTCTATTTTTCAGGCTATAGCCTTCTGCCGACGCAAATTTGGCCAGCACGCTATTGGCCCGTATATCGTCAGCATGGCGCATGATGTGGACGATGTCCTGTCGGTCATTCTGCTGGCTCGCTGGGGTGAGCTGCGCCGACGCAACGGAGCCGTGCCACTGGATATCGCGCCCTACTTCGAGACCGTGGAAGACTTATCGAACGGCGCCCGTATCATCGAGCAACTGCTGAGCGATCCGATCTACATGCAGCACCTGGCGCGACGCGACAATCAGCAGATTGTCATGGTCAGCTACTCCGACAGTAATCGCGACAGCGGCCTGGCCTCGGCGCGCTGGACGCTGCAGAAAGCTCAGGCCGAATTGGCCCGCGCGATCAAGAACGCCGGTATCGAACTCACCATGTTTCATGGCCGCGGTGGCACCACCAGCCGCGGTGGCGGAAAAATGCACGCTGCGGTGCTTGGTTCTCCGCCGGGTTCCGTGCGCGGTCGGCTGCGCGCCACCGAACAGGGCGAACTGGTCAATGCCAAATATGGCCTGCGCGGTGTGGCGCTGCGCACGCTGGAACAGGCCGCCGGCTCCGTCGCACTGGCCACCGCGCTAATCGGCGAACCACCGCCCCAGGCTGATCAATGGCGCAACATGATGGAAAGCATGACCGCCGCGAGCCGTGAACGCTACCAGTCGCTGGTTCAGGACGAGGAAGCCTTTACCGATATTTTCGCCAGACCACACCTGTCGACGTACTGGAAATCATGCAGCAGCTGGCCAGTGGTGAGCAGGCAGAGGATCTCGGCGAGCGCGTACCGCGCACCTCCACCCCCTGGGATTTCGCCTGGACCCAGACTCGCTGCATCCTGCCCGGCTGGTACGGCGTGGGCTCAGGGCTGACACAAATTTTCAGGGAATTTGGCCTCGACACGCTCCGTGATACCCAGGCCCGATGGCCATTTTTTCGCGCCCTGCTCAATGATCTGGAAATTGTGCTGGCCAAAGCTGACCTGGAAATCGCACGGCGCTACTCGGAGATTTCTCCGCAGCTGCACGACCGCTTTTTCCCGCTGATACGTACGGAATTCAACCTGACCGTGGAGCGCTTGCTGGAGATCAAGGAACAGGACGTCTTGCTGCAGAAGCAGAACACCCTGCGGCGTTCGATTCGCCTGCGTAATCCCTATGTCGACCCGATGAGTTTGCTACAGGTCGAGTTGCTGAAACGCTGGCGGGCCGGCGACCGCGAGGACCCCGCGTTGCTGGATACGCTGATCGCCACCGTAACGGGCATCGCGCTGGGCATGCAGGATTCCGGCTAGACGCATCGCAATGCCGGCAGTATTTCTTGACTACGGGAGCCTCGGACCGGACGACATAGATGCCGCCCCCCTGACCGCTTTGCTGCCCGGGCTCAGCTTGCACCCGGCGACTGGCCCGGAACAGATAGCCGGGCGCATTGCCGGTGCTGAGATCGTGCTGGTCAATAAAGTGCGGCTGGACCGGCAGCTGATTAGCCGCAGCGATAGCCTGAAGCTGATCTGCCTGGCCGCCACCGGCACCGACAACATCGACCTGGACGCGGCGCGCGAACACGGCGTTGCCGTCTGCAATATTCGCGACTATTGCACACCGTCAGTGGTGCAGCATGTGTTCGGTATGCTGCTGGAATTAACCCTGCAATTGAGCGCCGTGCGTTCCCTGCTGCAATCCGGCGCCTGGTCACGCCATGCACATTTCTGCCTGCTGGATTTTCCCAGCCGTGAACTGTCCGGCAAAACGCTGGGCATCATCGGTCTGGGTAACCTGGGCAGCGCCGTGGCCCAGGTGGGCCAGGCCTTTGGCATGCAGGTACTGGCGGCCCGCCGACCCTATGATCCTGCCGACAATGAGATTGCGGCCAGCGATGCACAGGGCATAGCCCGGGCAGGTCTGGGCGCACTGCTTGGGCAAGCACAGGTAATCAGCCTGCACTGCCCGCTAAATAGTCAAACACGACAGCTGATCAATGCCGATAGCCTGGCGCGAATGCGCAGCGATGCGGTGGTGATCAATACCGCCCGCGGAGGACTGGTCGATCCCGAGGCATTGCTGACTGCTTTGCGCACAAACAGCATCGCGGCAGCCGGTATCGATGTGCTTGAGACAGAACCGCCGCCGGCCGACGATCCGCTGGTGGCAGCGCGGTTGCCAAACCTGCTGGTAACGCCACACATCGCCTGGGCGGCCCAGGAAAGCAGGCAGCGCGCGGTGGACGAATTGGCCGCGAATGTAGCGGCATTCCAACGCGGTGAGTCACGCAACCGTGTAGCCTGAACCTGCGGCGCAAAGCGGCGGCTCCGGCCTGCGTTAATGGCGACCGCTAGTCAGGCTTCGCGCAGCACCGCGACAGGCGGTTCGGTGACAGCTTTGCGCGTGGCAAGGGTACCCGTCAGGCCAACAATGGCCGCGCCGGCGAACCAGCCAGCCAGCCAGAGCCAGGGGCTGACGGTGTAATCAAGCTGAAAGACCTGCTCGGCCAGTAACAGGCCGACCCCGGTTGCGCCAATGGCCGCGAGGATGCCGGCCAGGCTACCCAAGGCGATGAATTCCACGGCGATGCCGCGCAGGATCATGCGCCGGTCAGCACCCAGAGTATGCAAAAGGGCGCTTTCGAAGCGGCGCTCATCGCGAGTAATCTGAATCGCGGCCAGCAGCACGGTAATGCCGGCCAGCAGCGTAAACAGGAATACGTACTGCACGGCCATGGAAGCGCGATCGATAATCATCCGCACCTGGCCGAGGATCACGTCAAGATCAAGCAGCGTAACGCTGGGAAAACTGCGCACGAACTGATTCAGCGAACGGCGCTTTTCCGGCGCGACGTACACGCTGGCAATGTAAGTTTGCGGCAGCGTATCGGCCAGCCCAGGTGACAGCATCAGGTAGAAATTCGGCGCAAAGGAATCCCACTCAATAAAACGAATACTGGTGACCGGCGCTTCAAACTCTTCACCACCCACATTGATACCCAGGGTGTCACCAACACCGACACCCAGATTCTGCGCCACCTGGGCTTCCAGTGAAATTTCGCGTGCGCTGGCGCCCTCTTCGCCCCACCAGCGACCCGCGCGCAACTCATTAGTCTCAGGCAAATCTGCGGCCCAGGTAAAGTTGGATTCCTGGCGCGCGAAACGCTGGCCGCGCGGATCGGGAAACTCAACCTCGTCAATGGGCTGACCGTTAACACGCGTTACCCGGCCACGAATGAAAGGCAGAAACTCCGGTTCAACGCCCACTTCCGTGCGGAAAAACTCCTGCACACCCGGCCATTCTTCCGGCTCGATATTGATCAGAAAGTAGTTGGGTAAATCTTCCGGCAGCGAGGCCGCCCACTCGTCCAGCAGGTCGGTGCGCACCAGGGTCAGCAACAGCAGCACCATCAGGCTCAGGGCAAAGGCGACAATCTGCACAATGCTTTCGGTACCGCGGCGTGAGATGTTCGCCAGCCCGTAGCGCCAGGCAACCCCGGCCGCGCCGCGAAACTGGCCAAATGACCGCACCAGCACCCAGCCACTGGCCATGGCCAGCACCGCCACCGCGGTCAGGCCACCAGCGATCAGCAGAACCAGGCGCAGGTCACGAACAATGGCAAAAACCATCGCCAGCAGAGCAAATACGGCAATACCATAGGTCAGACCGACGCTGAGGCGCGGAGGCGGCAGATCATGGCGCAGCACCCGCATGGGCGAAGTTGTGTTCAGCTGCCACAGGTGCGGCATAGCGAAGCCCAGGGTGATGGTTGCGGCCGTCAGCAGACCCAGCGAGCCGGCGGCCGGATCGGCGGGTGGCAATTCGACCTTGACGATGCCGCTGGCCAGCGCCACCAGCACCCGCTGGCCTAAATAGCCGAGCAGGGAGCCGACAATGGCTGTACCCAGCACAATCAGCAGCAACTGCGTCATCATGCTGATCTGGGTGAAAGACTGGGTCGCACCCATGCTTTTCATCAGCGCCACGTTGTCGAGATGGCGTAAAGCGTAACGTCGTGAGGCCATCGCTGTGGCCACGGCGGCCAGGATCACGGTCACCAGTGAGGCCAGGGTCAGGAATCGCTGCGCTCTATCGATAGCCGCGTTGATCTGGTCGCCGGCATCCTCCAGTCCGCGCACCCGCACCGCACCGTCGACGCGCGCATTCAGATCGGCACGCAAGGCCGCCACGCTATCTTCATCGCCGGAATACAATTGTCTATAGGTAATGCGACTACCCGGGCGAATCACATCGAAAGCATCCAGGTCGCTGCGGTTGACCAGCAGCCCCGGTGCCAGCGCCGCAAAACCGCCGACATTCTGACCCGGTTGATACTCCAGTACGCGCGTAATGGTGACGCTGGACTCGCCGATGGTGAGTTCGGCGCCGACATCGATATTCATACGCCCGAGCAGGCCCGGCTCGGCCCAGGCCTCACCCGGCGGGGGGATACCCTCGGCTATCACCACATCACCGAACAACTCCGTGGATGTCTGCATTTCGCCGCGCAGGGGATAGCCTTCGGTCACTGCGCGCAGCAAGGCCAGCGTATTGGCTTCCCCGGACAGCACCATGGTCGGAAAAGAAATTACTTCAGCCGTCGTCAGGCCGCGGGCACGCGCATCGTCCAGGTAGACCAGCGGAATCGGCGAGGCCGAACGCGCCTCCAGATCAGCGGCCAGCACCGCACCTGCCTGGGCACGAATAGTGCGACCCACGCGGTCGGTGAAAAAGCCCACGGCCGTCATGGCGGTCACGGCCACCAGCACCGCAACAATGAGGACACTCAATTCGCCGGCGCGCAGATCGCGCAGCAGGGCCCGCATGCCAAAGGCTATGGCCCTCACGGTAATAACCGCCCGGCTTCCATTTCCATAATGCGATCGCAACGCGCTGCCAGACTGCGATCATGAGTGACCAGTACCAGGGTCGTTTTGGAACGCTGATTGAGCTCGAACAACAAGTCGATGACCCGTTCACCGCTGGCGGTGTCCAGGTTTCCCGTCGGTTCATCGGCAAACAAAATTTCCGGGCTGCCGATAAACGCCCGTGCAATGGCCACCCGTTGTTTCTCGCCACCGGACAACTGGCGCGGATAGTGACGTACACGCGGCCCAAGACCCACGCTGTCCAGCGCCTCGCGCGCGCGCTGTGGCGCGTCTTTGTCACCCATCAGTTCAAGCGGCAACATCACGTTCTCCAGCGCCGTCAGTGACTGCACCAGGTGAAAGGACTGAAACACAAAACCCACGCGCCGACCCCGTAATTTGGCCCGGCCGTCTTCATCCAGCGCCGTGAGCTCCTCGCCGCTAAGCCAGACCTTGCCCCGGGTGGGCTGGTCCAGACCCGCGAGCAGAGCCAGCAGCGTGGTCTTGCCGGCCCCGGAAGCGCCCACCAGCGCGACTACTTCACCCGCCTTAATGGACAGGTTTACGTCACTGAGGATAGTCAGGGTTCCCTCCGGGCTGCTAACCTCGCGGCCGAGCCCTTCGGTGCGCAATACAATCTGATCATCCATGTTCTGGTCCATACGTCACTACTTCGTTCTTGCACTGCTGTTGGTTGCGGGCAGCTGCCTGGCCAGCAGCCAGGACCGCAGCATCCTGGTGGTGGGCGACAGTCTCAGCGCCGGCTATGGCGTGCCCCTGGACCGCGGATGGGTTGCCTTGCTGCAGGAGCGGCTGGTTGAAGAAGGTTACGGTTATCGCGTGGTCAATGCCAGCATCAGCGGCGATACCACGGGCGGCGGACTACGCCGTCTGCCACGCGCACTCGATACACATCGGCCCGATATAGTGATTATCGAACTTGGCGGCAACGATGGTCTGCGCGGCCTGCCCGTCAGTGCGGTGCGTGAAAATTTTGAACAGATGATCACGCTGAGCCAGCAAGCCGGCGCCCGGGTCGTGCTTGCCGGCATGCAGATGCCGCCGAATTACGGCGCCCTGTATACCGACGAGTTTTCCGCCATGTATCCCGATCTGGCCGGCCGCTTCGAGTTGCCGCTGGTGGGGTTTTTCATGGAAAACGTGGCTCTGGACCCGAGCATGATGCAGGCCGACGGCATTCACCCCAACGAAGCCGGCCAACCGAAACTCCTCGACAATATCTGGCCGGTCCTTGAACCGGTTATCAAAGACCTCGCCGAATCCCCTCACTAAGGCGCGAAGGCACCGGCTATTGTTCGTTTACGCAGGCGCGTTGGGTCTGTGGGGTGGAACCTGTTTGGGACCCGCTGTGAATACATCCCTGTACGCTCGGCGGCGCCCGTCCCTGGGCGCCGACGGTCCCAAACAGATTCCACCCCACAGACCGTCAAGCTTACTGACACAGAAAGGCTTGCCGTTGCCACCGCTCATTGCTTGGCCGGCCGAGGCACTGTTGCTCAGTCTAGTCGCCAGCAGGCCTGATCCAGCGCGCGTGAAAACCCACGCAGACGTCTAAAGGTGCTTTGCGGTCGGGGTATTCGGGACCGTCGGCCGCCAGGGATGGCGGCCGCCGAGCGTACAGGGATGTATTCACAGCGGGTCCCGAATACCCCGACCACAAAGCACCCGCACCTGCCCCAAGTGACGCCCGCAAATAGCGCCGGCAAGCGCACTTACGAAGAAATTCTCAGCCCGACAAGGTCGCCGCAATACTCGCCTGCATCGCTTCAGCCGCAGCGCGCGGATCCGCGGCATCGCGAATCGGGCGGCCAACAACAATATAGTCGGCGCCATCCTGAAACGCCTGCTCCACCGTTACCACACGTTTCTGGTCATCCGCCGGCCGATTCTCTACCGGTCGGATTCCCGGCGTCACTACCAGCAACCGGCGATCTATCGCTTTCCGCATGGCCGGCAACTCCAGCCCCGATGCGACCACGCCGTCGCAACCGGCTTCCAGTGCGCGCCGTGCGCGCGACAGCACCAGCTCACCCACATCACAGCTAAAGCCGAGATCATCCAGGTCACCGCGATCAAGGCTGGTGAGCACCGTAACGGCCAAAATCTTGAGTTGCTCGCCTTTGGCCGCAGCAGCGGCTTCCATAATTGATTGATTGCCATGCACGGTGGCGAAGCTCACGCCGCGGCTGGCCAGGCGCGCCACCGCGCGACCGACGGTGGCCGGCACGTCAAAAAACTTCAGATCGGTAAAAACCTTCTTGTCGCGCTCCAGCAACCAGTCGATCAATTCGAAATAGCCGCCGGCCATCATCAGTTCCAGGCCAATTTTATAGAAGCTCACCGCGTCGCCCAGTTGTTCAACCAGGGCACGGGCGCGTTCAGCCTCGGGGACATCCAGGGCAAAAATCAGGCGGTCACGATCAGGCAATGCGTCAGTCATGGGATTCCTTTGCGAGTTGCGCGGGTAACTGGAGCTCTGACGCAGCACCGGTAATGCGCGCGTCGGCGGACAAGGCGTAACGATCGGTCATGCCGGCCACATAGTCTGCCACTGCGCGGGCACGGCCGGCTTCGCCGAGCGTCTCCTCACCGGCTCGGGCACGTTCAGCGTGGTAGCGCGGCATAGCATTCAGATCGTGCATGTAAGCGGTAAACAAACGCTTCACAACTTCACCGGCCTGCCGGGTCATGGCCTGCACTCGCTCGTGGCGATACAGGCTCTTACCCAGAAATTTCTTCAGCGCCTTGTGACGACCGGCCGTGCGTCGAGTAAAGTTTATTAACGAACCACTCCGCTGGCGAACAGCCTCAATGTCGGCCGGGTGAACCTTCTCCAGCTGGGCGCGACTGTTGTCGACAAGGTCGGTGACAACCTCGTTGATCATCGCTCGGACAGTTTCATGGATCAGCGCCCGCCGACCGATACCCGGATGCCGGTCACGCACAGCCGCTAAGTGATCGGCAAATAAATCTACGCGGGCCAACTCGTCTTCCGTCAATAGTCCGGCGCGCAGCCCGTCATCCACATCGTGATTGTTATAGGCGATCTCATCGGCAAGATTAGCGATCTGGGCCTCCAGACCTGGTTGACGCTTCTGCAAGAACCGCTCGCCCAGTTCGCCCAGTTCACGGGCATTCTTTCTAGAGCAATGCTTGAGAATCCCTTCGCGCGTTTCGAAGGTCAGATTCAGGCCGGTGAAATCGGCATAGCGCTCCTCCAGTTCATCGACCACGCGCAATGACTGCAGATTGTGTTCGAAGCCACCCCAGGGTTTCATGCAGGCATTCAGCGCATCCTGACCGGCATGGCCGAAGGGCGTATGGCCGAGGTCATGCGCCAGGCAAATGGCTTCCACCAGCTGTTCGTTCAGACCCAGACACTGGGCCACCGTGCGTGCAATCTGGGCCACTTCCAGGGAATGCGTCAAGCGCGTCCGATAGTGATCACCTTCGTGGTTAACGAAGACCTGGGTCTTGTAAACCAGTCTGCGAAACGCGGCGGAATGCACGATCCGGTCGCGATCGCGCTGATATTCACTGCGATAGGGATGCGATTCTTCCGCATGCAAGCGACCGCGGCTGAGCGTTTCCCAGGCCGCGTAAGGTGCCAGGCCTTCGCCGGGATGTACGTGATGAATTCTGCGTTCTGCCAAAACTGCTGCCGCTAGCCCATGAACGTGGCGCGCAATTCGTCCAGCAGCTCATGCGGCGGATAGTCCGCCGTCACCACTGCCTGGCCAATGGCCTTGAGCAATACCAGGCGTATCTCACCATCAACCACTTTCTTATCCATTCGCATGGCGTTAAAAAACTCCGGCGGAGACGTGGGCGGCGGTGCCACCGGCAAATTCAGCTGCAGCAGCAGTTTGCGGGTCCGTTCGACGGACTCGCTATCCAGCCATCCCAGCCGCTCAGAAAATCTCGCGGCCATTAGCATACCCGCTGCCACCGCTTCACCGTGCAGCCATTCCCCGTAGCCGACGCAGCGCTCAATGGCATGGCCAAAGGTATGACCGAAGTTCAGCAACGCCCGGCTACCGCGCTCGCGCTCGTCGCCAGCGACGATTTCAGCCTTGGCGGCACAGGAAACCCGGATCGCGTAATCCAGGGCAGCCGCGTCCCTGCTCAATAGGCCGGCATGCTGGCTTTCCAGCCAGGTAAAAAAGTCTGCGTCCTGAATCAGCCCGTATTTCACGACTTCGGCCAGGCCCGCCGACAGTTCACGATCCGGCAGGCTGCGCAGGGTATCCGTATCCGTGAGCACGCAGCGTGGCTGATGGAAGGCACCGATCAGGTTCTTGCCACCGGGATGGTTCACGCCCGTCTTGCCACCGACGGCAGAGTCGACCTGTGCCAGCAAGGTGGTCGGCACCTGGATAAAGTCCACGCCGCGCTGATAGATGGCGGCAGCAAAACCGCCGATATCGCCGGCCACGCCGCCGCTCAGGCTGATCACTGTGCAATCACGGCCAAATCGAGACTCCACCAGCCTGTCCAGCACCAACTGCAATGTGGCCATGGTCTTGTTGACCTCGCCATCCGGCAGAATCACCGTCTGCACATTACGATCGCCCAGCAGTTGCCGCAGCGGCGCCAGGTAGATGGGGGCGACCACGTCGTTGCTGACGATCATTACGTCGCGCCCGCGCAGGTAGGGGTCCAGGATGCCAGGCTGCATCAGCAGGCCACTGCCGATTAGGATCGGGTAGCTGCGATCAGCCAGGTTAACGTTCAGGGTAATCATGGGCTCTCTCGTCGGGCTCAGGAAGATACGCCCTCACTCATGGTCGTGCCAGCCCTTACTCATTGCACCACCCCGTTTGGGTCCAGAAACACACTGACCGGACAAGTGGCGCGGAGTCGCGAGCCGGGGCAGCGCCGGCTCGACTCAGCTAATCATCAAATCAAGCTTCTGCCTGATTTCCCGCGCCACCGCCGGCACCCGCCGCCCGCTGGTTTCCACCACCAGGTCGGCGATGCTGCGATACAAAGGTTCTCGCACCGCCATCAGATCCTCCAGCACCTGGCGCGGATCGCCCTGATTCAGCAACGGCCGTTCCCGCCCGCGGCGAGTGCGACGCAGCTGATGCTCCACGCTGGTATGCAGATAAATCACCGTGCCGCCGGCCACCAGGGCCTTGCGATTTGCCTCGCTCAGGATGCTGCCGCCGCCGGTAGCCAGCACCAGGCCGGGGATCTTGCTTAGATCGGCTATCACTTCCTCCTCGCGGCGACGGAAGCCCGCTTCACCCTCGCGATCAAAAATATACGCAATTTCAACGCCCGTGCGTTCTTCAATCTCGTCATCACTGTCTGCGAAACCCCGACCCAGATCTCGGGAAAGACGACGACCGACGGCAGATTTACCTGAACCCATGGGGCCCACCAGGTAAAGGGGCACTTTGTTTTGGCTTTGATCTGACAAATCTGCATGCTCGCGCGCGGTTGGCAGGCGGAAGGTTTGGCCCCACAGGGTCAGTCTCTGGCCCTGGCCGTCCTGAGACGGTTAAGCCTCAGGACAAGATAGTAACCGCGACACTCAGGCAAAAAGAAGCCGGCACTAGGCCGGCTTCTCAACGCGTTTTTCTTAGAACTAAGGCACTAAGCCCGGACAAGGCGGCTGCGGATCTTCCGGCGCTGTGGTGCAGAAAGGCTCCGCACCATCCAGCTGTCGCCCAAACGGGCTTATTACCCCCGGCGGCGAAGCCTGAGTATTGGTGATGTCATCAGCCTTCGCGTCCAGCACAAAGCTAACCGTCCGACGGGTTTCCGTGCCGGCAACAGAAGCCTTGGCTTCGATCTCAACCTCAACCCAGCCGTGATAACTCTGCGGATAGAGCACATCGACCAGCGCCGAACCGGTGTTGTCCGTCACCACGTTGGCCGCCTGCCCGGCGCCACCGCCCTGAGCGGCAACCAGCGCAATATTACCGGCCTCGATGCGACCATTAGCGTTGGTGTCCTCATCAGCGGGTACCGTATCCAGTACGCCGTTACGATTTACGTCTTCGTCGTTGCATGTCGCTGTGGTGATTTTGACCCAATTGTCTTCGCCAACAACGTAGCAACCCTGGATCCAGCGCAACGAATTGATACTGACCTGCACGTTGGTGCCGGAGACGGCATTACCGTCAGCGTCCGTAACCTGCACCACCCACTCCTTACGGAACTGAGCGGAGTTGGGTTCAAACAAATCGTTACCCGTGCCCAGGCTGATGAACAACTCTGCGCGCGCGACGGTCAGATTCTCGATCTGGGTAATGGCGGTGCCGCGGACCGTGGCCTGAATCTGCACACCATTCTGAGCGCTGGGCGTGCCGCCGGCTGTATACACCGTATTGGCCCGGCCCTGACTGTCAGTGCTGGCCGTAGGTGAAGCCAGGCTGCCGCCCGTTGGGTCGAGCAGGATTGAAAAATCTATCACCTGATTCTTAACCGGATTGCCGTTGGCATCGGTGACCGTCGCCGTGATGGTGGCCTGTTCAGCCGTGCCTACAGTCAGCGGATCAGCCTGTAAATCAAGGTTGGCTGGCGTCGTGGCCACAAACTCTACGGCTGTCGAGGTGGTCGGACCACTGGGTTGGCCCGTGGCATTAATTGTCGCGGGCCCGGCCGTGGCAGATTGAATACTCACGGTAGCAATACCGCCGGCGATGGTCGCTGCCGTTGTGGGCGTCAGCACACCGCGTGTAGTCGCAAAATCAACGTTACTGCCCACCACGGGTATCGCATTGGAGATCCAGGTCACGATGACATCCGTGGGCGTATTCAGCGGAATTTCGACCAGGTCGTTCTCGATCGCGAGGGAAAATGCGTCGTCGGAAATTGCGATCGGTGCGCCGGCGGATTCACCGAGGGCCGAAGCCGACAAGGTATCGTCGCCGGCATTGTCTGCCGTGTAACCGACACTGATGGCACCGGCGCTGTCGGTTAACAAGCTGTTCGTCGACAGACCATTGCCCAGCGCAGAAGAAATATTAACCACCTCTCCGGCAATCCCGGCAGAAGCTGAATCCTCCAGCACGAAGTTATAGGTCGCCGTATCGTCCAGAGCCAGCGACGACGGGCCACTGATAAAGCGCAAACGGGTGCCGGTAACGGACACAATAATAGAACGCTGCACGGTACCCGTGGTTGTGGTCACACTCGCCGTCACGGTGATATCGCGATTTTGCGAATTCAGGCCGTTGCCCAATTCGGCAATTGCCTGACCCAGCGCGTCCGTGGTCGCCTGGGTGACGGTAATAGAACCCGAAGAAGCGCTGAACTGAACCAGGGAACCTTCGATTACCGCGTTAGAGCTGTCCTTGGCTTGCGCCGTGAGAGTCACCGCGGGCGCCCCGGGCGCAGATCCCAGCTGGGTATTACTGGCTACCAGCTCGATGAGCGCGACCTGATTATTGGTATTGGTGCCTGCACCCGCGTCAGTCGGGTCGGACAAGGTATTGCCGTTGCCGCCGCAACCGACCAGCGTGGCCAGCATTGCGACAAGCCCAATTGAAAGAAGCCTCTTCATATCGATCCCTCAGTCGCGTTTCCGCGAACGAACATCCCCTGTTCCCTAGTAAATGCTGGAGCCTTCTTTAAGTATCTTCGGTGTTACGAAGACCAGCAGCTCAGTCTTGTCCGTAGAAATACGGGTCGACCTGAACAACGTGCCCAGCCATGGGATATCTCCCAGATAGGGCACCTTGGTCATATTCTCACTTTGCTCCGTCTCGTAGATGCCGCCCAGCACCACGGTCTGGCCGTTATCAACCAGTACCTGGGTCTGTACGGAGCGTGTATCAATACTTGGCACGGCACCGCCGCGTTCAGTGGTAATCACTTCACCAACGCTATCCTTGGTAACCAGCAAATCGAGGATGACCCGATCGTCCGGTGTGATCTGCGGTGTCACCGTCAGGCTCAGCACCGCTTCTTTAAACTGCGTGGTCGTGGCGCCACTGGACGCTGCTTCCTGATACGGAATTTCGACACCCTGCTTGATCACGGCTTCTTTCTGGTTCGCCGTAATCACACGCGGTGAAGAAATCACCTCGCCGCGGCCTTCAGCCTGCAAGGCGGAAAGCTCCAGATCGATGAGGAAATCATCGCCAAGAATGGCAACGGCCAGCTGGCCGGCACGATCAGCCACCGGCACATCAACGATGAAACGATCGTCCAGGCCGGGCAGCGTAACCGGGAACGGCGAGCCACCCGCATTCACATTATCGATGCCTGAGCGCACCACGGTCTCGTTACCCTCAGCGGTACCGGTCACAGAAATCAAACCGGTGTCGCCGCTCTCACGAACTGCGGTGGCACCCCAGCGAATACCCAGATCGCGATTAAAGTCGTCGTTGACGATAACGATGCGAGATTCGATCAATACTTGGCGTACCGGTATGTCCAGCGTAGATACCAGCCGACGAATGTTGCCAATGCGATCAGCCGTATCCTGCAGCAACAGGGTGTTGGTGCGCTCATCGATGCCTACGCTGCCGCGGTCGGACAGCAAGGCATTGCCTCCCTGACCTTCGATCAAACCCGCCAGATCGCTGGCCTTGGCGTAATTAACCTGCAGGTATTCAGCCTGAAGCGGCTCAAGGGACTGGATTTCCTGACGGGACTCGAGGTCCGCCAGTTCACGAGCCGCGATTTCTTCGGCCGGCGCGACAATGATGACATTGCCATTTTCGCGCATATCAAGACCCTTGGCAGCCAGCACGATGTCCAGCGCCTGGTCCCAGGGAACGTTCTGCAGACGCAGCGTCACGTTACCCTGCACCGTATCGCTGACCACCACATTGCGGCCACTGACGTCGGCCAGCAGCTGAAGTACCGCGCGGGTCTCGATGTCCTGGAAGTTGAGTGTCAGCCGCTCGCCGGTGTAGTCGCGATCGGGGCTGAACATGGTCGGCTTTTCCATCGCCGTCGGTTCAACCTTCTTCTGTATCTCTACGGTAAAGATGTTGTCCGACTGATAAGCCAGTTCTTCATAGTCGCCGCCAGCCGCGATGATCACGCGGGTATCGCCACCGGCTCTCAGCACATCGACGGTGGAAACCGGGGTCGCAAAATCCATCACGTCCAGGCGTCGGGTCTGCGCGTCAGTCACCGCTGTGCCGGCAAAATTCACCACCACTTTGTCACCTTCGCGGCGCACATCTACGGCAGTTCCAGGCTCGCTCATGGTCACGATTACCCGCCCGGCTCCATTCTCGGAGCGACGGAAATCTACATTGTCGATGCTACGCACACCGCTCATGGACGAGGTGCTGGATTTTGCGGGTGCCGCTGCGGCGAAGGTCTGACCGGCACTACCACCGGAGCTAGCGTTGTCGAGTGTTACGACGATACTGTTGCCATCCACACGCGTTTCATAACCGACCATCTGGTCAAGATTTAAAACTATGCGCGTACGTCCGTTGGCTTCGGCCGCAAGGACGGTGTCGAGCACGCCTATGCCGACGTCCTTACGACGGCTGGGCAAGCCCAGGCTGGTGTCCTGCAGATCGAGCGCAATGCGCGCCGGATCTTCGATGGTGAAAGCCAGGGGCGCAGCCGGCGGCGCCTGCATGATCAGGCGCAGTTCGATGCGATTGCCAGGCAAAGCCTGTACCTGCACATCCTGCAGGCTATTGCCGGCGGTCTGCGCAATGGCACCCGTAACGGTCATCAGACCGAGGGCCAACAGGGCGATTAGTGCCGACAGCGCCGGACCGCGGCGATGCCACGATGCCTGCGTCTGATTAGGCCTAGCTATGCTCATCTTCAAGTACTCCCACTCACTCCCCGGGGTGACGCTGCGACGCAGTCCCGCCACCGGTCAGTCCAGGCCTATGGCCGCAGACCGTTTGAAGAAACCCCCGATTCCGTCCGGAACCAGTTCTTCGACCTCAATTTCGGATTCGCTAATGGCGACAATCCGACCTTCGTTCTGACCTACAAAATTACCTGGCAACACACGGTGCACGAGGCCATCACCCGTTTGCACCAGGCCGAAAAGGCTGCCGCCGCGCTCGAGAATTCCGACCATGGCCAAGGTGTCCAGGGGAAACTGCTCAAGATATTCCTTGGCGCGATTCGGTTCCGGCCGCGGGCCGCTGGTTGAGCTGGCCGAAGCTGGCCGGCCGTCAGCCACAAACGGCGAACGCAAGGTTTCAGCGCTGTAGTTAAAGGTTTGATAGGGCTTGATCTGAGGCAGGGGCTCAATGCGTCCGCCCGGACGTTTTTTAACCTCGTCGACGTATTGCAACAGGTCATCCATGTTCCCGCCGCAGCCGGCTATGCCGACGCTCAACAGGATCAACAACAATTTATCCAGATGCAGTTTTCTGATCATTATCAGCGCCCCGCAGCGCCGGCTTCGGCTTCGGCTTCCTGCTCATCGTCGAGGTAACGATAAGTCTTGGCGGTCACGTTCAGAATCAGTCCGTCCGCTCCGCCATCACTGTTATTCGGTGGTGTAATTTCTATATCGTGCAGCGTGACGATACGCGGCAATGCTGCGATGTCGCTGACGAAACGCCCGAATTCGTGGTAGTCGCCGCGCAACCTGATCTTGATCGGCTTTTCGGCGTAGAAATCTTTTTGCATTTCCGACATCGGCTGGAAAAGCTCTTCCTGCAAACCAGCCGCCAGACCAGTCTGAGAAATATCCACCAGCAGGTTCGGAATCTCTGTCTTACCCGGCAACTGCCGCAACATGGTGCCGAAAGAACTTTCGATTTCAGCGAGCTGCGCCTGGTAAGCATCAAAGTTAGCTGCTTTACGCTGTTTCGACTCGAACGATTGGCGCAGCTCCAGTTCTTCGCGTTCTACACGCTCAAGCTGCGGCATCTTCTTGTCGTAGACAAGAAAATAGAAGCCGGCACCGGAGGCGACTACAAAGAACAAGCCTATGAACAATGCATGGAATACGAGTGGCCAACGGCCGATGTCATTGAAATCCAGATTGCGGAGTTCGTCGAGAAAGTTCATTCCGACTCCTCCTCGTCAGTAGTTTCACCACCAGCCTGTCGCGCAAAAATAGTGAACTCGCTAAAACGGCCACTGCTCTGGTTGCCACCACGGCTATTGGTCTTTACCTCGACAACCTCCAGGTCCGGACTGCCGAGCCATTCGGAACCGTCAATGTTGCGCATCAATGCCGAAACGCGGGTATTGGATTCTGCGGCACCGACAATCTCCAGCCGCCGCCCGATTTGTTTGATCTCGGTGAGATAAACACCGTCAGGCATGGTGCGAACAACCTCATCAAATACGTGCACGATGCCAGGCCGGCTACGTTGCAACTGCTCAATAATCTGCATGCGGGCCAGCAAACTGTCTTTCTTTTCTTCCAGATCGATAATCTCGGCAATGCGCAAGTCCAGTGCCGCGATTTCGTCTTTCAGTAATTGGTTGCGATCCTGCTGGTGACCGATTACGGAGTTAAAACCGAGGTTGCTCAGCAACAGCAGCAACGCGGCTCCAACGGCCGCAGCACCCATAGCAGCAAAGAATTGATTGCGGCGTAATAGCCGCTGCTCTTCGCGCCATGGCAGCAGGTTAATGCGTGGCATTTCAGTCGAAGCTCCGTAAGGCAAGCCCACAGGCGGTCAGCAAAGCGGTTGCATCCTTGCGCACGCCTTGAGACTTGGCGCGCGAGGAGATTTTCATTTGCCCGAGCGGATCGCCGATCTCGGTCGGTATGCCCACCTTGCTGGAGATCACGTCGGCAACCCCGGCAATGTTGGCGCAGCCGCCTAACACCAGAATCTGGTCGGGCTGCTCGCGGCCACCGCCGGATGCCAGGAAAAACTGCAACGAGCGGCTCACCTGCTGGGTCATGTCGTCCATGAACGGGTCGAGCACTTCGGGTTGGTAGTTGCTCGGCAAACCGCCTTCCTTTTTCGCACGACCGGCATCTTCCAGGCTGAGCCCGTAAGTGCGCATTATTTCCTCGGTGAGCTGCTGCCCGCCGAAGGAAAAGTCCCGCGTATAAATAACCCGCATGTCCTGCAACACACTGAATGCGGTGTTGCTGGCGCCGAAGTCCACCACCGCGATCAGATGATCCATGCCGCCATCCGGCATTTGATGTGCGAGCAGTGCGCAAGCGTTCTCAAGCGCGAACGCCTCAACATCAACCACGCGGGCCTTGAGACCCGCGGCCTCAACGGCTGAGCGTCGCTGATCAACGTTTTCCGTGCGGGTGGCGACCAGCAGAACGTCGTTCATCTCCGGGTCATTGCCCGACGGGCCGAGAACCTCGTAGTCGAAACTGACTTCTTCCATGGGGAAGGGAATGTACTGGTCAGCCTGAATCTCGACCTGGCCTTCCAGGTCATTGACACCGAGGCTGCGCGGCATCTGAATAACTTTTGTAATTGCCGCATCGCCGCTGATGGCAATGGCAACATCTTCACTGCCGGAGCCGGAACGTTTAACGGCCCGACGTACTGCCTCACCGACCGCGTCCGCATCAACGATGGTTTTCTCGCTGATGGAGTTCGGCGGTGTCGGCTCGGCGGCATAACACTCGACACGAAAACCCCGCCCCGATTGAACAAGCTCAATGAGCTTGATGGAGGAGGTTGTTATGTCAAGCCCTATTACTGGCTTGGAGCGAGACCCGAAAAGCACTTGTTTTCCCTTCTAGTTCCGCAGCTTGCGTAAAAAAAGTCGCCCAAAGTCTGAGCTAGCACATTTAACTATATATCTGGCGACAGGGGAAGTACTGTGGCGCATGTCCCATTTACTCCAATAAATCCCAGCGCAACTAGCGGCCGGATCTTGACTAAAAAACAACATTGGAGGGGGTTTGCGCGGTTGGAAGCCGAATCGCAGGGGAGACAAACCCTAGCAGCCGTATCGGCCCTGATTAGGTCTGGCAGCCCCGCTATCTTAGGATCCAACCCCGAAAAAACGCACTCCGTCGTAGTTCCAGGTCCCGTAGACCGGTAGCTTTGCGCCCCCGTCTTTCAACGGGTATGCCCAAAAACAGGCGTCAATATGCATAATCGGTCCAACCAAGGCAAGGGAATGAGCCAGCATTTTTCATGAAGTTATGGAGTAAAACTCTGCTGGTCCTCATCGGCCTGGCAATTAGTCTGGCAATCGCAGCCGCGGCCACCGTGGCCGGCGCCTATTATTTTTTTGAGCCAGGACTGCCCTCGGCCGATACCATGCGCGAGGTCCAGCTGCAGACGCCGCTGCGAATCTATAGCCGCGACGGTCGCTTGCTGGATCAGATCGGCGAGAAACGCCGTACGCCGGTGGAATACGTCGATATACCCGAGCGCGTGGTGCAGGCATTCCTGGCTGCGGAAGACGACCGCTTCTTCGAGCATCCGGGTTTCGACTATCAGGGCATTACCCGTGCGGCCCTGAACCTGGCCCTCACCGGTTCGCGCGCCCAGGGTGGCAGCACCATCACCCAGCAGCTGGCGCGAGTTTACTTTCTGAGCCGCGAACGAACTTTCGTGCGTAAAGCCAAGGAACTGATCCTGGCCCTGCAGATCGAACGGGAATTCTCCAAACAGGAAATCCTTGCGCTATATCTGAACAAAATTTTCCTCGGCCAGCGGGCTTATGGTGTGGGCGCGGCGGCGGAAGTTTACTTCGGCAAGCCTCTGCAGGACCTCAGCGTGGCCGAAGCGGCCACCATTGCCGGGATCCCGAAAGCGCCTTCGGTGCTCAACCCGGTAAGCAACGTCGACAGATCGACAGAAAGACGCGCTTATGTGCTGCGGCGAATGCAGGAACTTGATTTCATTAGTTCGGAAGAATATGAGCAGGCTGTCACCACACCCGTTGTATCGCGCTTGCACGGACCCCGGGTGGCACTGTGGGCACCCTATGTCAGTGAGATGGTGCGCGCTGAACTGGTCGAGCGCTATGGCCTGGAAGCGTATACCGCGGGCTATAAAGTGGTCACCACCATCGACAGTCGGCTGCAGCAAGCGGCATCCGTATCCCTGCGCACGGCCTTGCTGGAATACGACCGCCGGCATGGCTATCGCGGGCCGGTGGCAAGCAATGTGCTGGATCAACTGGCGCCGGACCTGGACGCTAGCGACCGCGGACTGGCGCTGGAGCGAGTCATGGCGCCTTATCCAGACTATCGGGACCTGCACCTGGCCATGGTGCTGTCGCTTGACGAAGACAACAACAGTGCCGAGGTCTATGTGCGCGAGCATGGCTATGCCAGCGTGACCTGGGACGGCCTGGAGTGGGCGCCGTATATTAACGACAACGTCATCGGGAGTTCGCCGGCGGCCGCGAAAGATATCGTTAGCCCCGGTGACCTTGTGCAATTGCTCTACAGCGCCGAACGCGGCTGGCTGCTTGGGCAGCTGCCGCAGGCCCAGGGCGCCTTTGTAGCGCTGGATCCTCGGGACGGAGCGCTGGTGGCATTGAGCGGTGGTTTTGATTTCGCCGCCAGCAAGTTCAACCGGGCAGTGCAAACTCGTCGCCAGCCTGGATCTTCTTTCAAACCCTTTATTTATTCAGCCGCGCTGGAAAACGGCTTCACCCCGGCCACGCTGGTCAATGACGCGCCGGTGGTTTTCGACGATGAAAATCTCGAAGCCACCTGGCGACCGGAAAACTACTCGCGACGATTTAACGGGCCAACGCGACTGCGTGAGGCGCTGGTGCGTTCGCTAAACCTGGTTTCGGTGCGGATCTTGCTCGGCACCGGGATCGGCAATGCGATTCAGCATATTAGTAAATTTGGCCTGCCGGCCAGCGCGCTGCCGCGCGACTCTTCACTAGCGCTTGGCAGTGGCGGTGCAGCACCGCTCGACGTAGCCGCAGGCTACGCGGCCTTCGCCAGCGGCGGCTATCGTACCCAGCCCTATCTGGTCGAGCGTATTTTCGATGCCAATGGCGAGCTGACCTTCAGCGCAGACCCGCAGATAGTCTGTGCAGATTGCGAAACCGACGGTCAGGAAGCGGCGCTGCAGGCCCTGCGCGAATTGAACGCCGCGGCGGAAGATACTGTGCCTACCGCCAACATAACCATCCTGCCGAATACACGCGCTAACCGCGTAGACGCAGAGGTGCCCAGGTATCGTGACGTGGACGAAATGATGGCGCATGGCGAACGCTGGCGGCCGACCGCCAAAGAAGCACCGCGCTTTGTCGTTGGCTATAGCAATCCGGCTCCGCGAGCAGTGTCCGCCGCCAATGCTTACCTGATCTACGACATGATGCGTGATGTGATTCAACGCGGCACCGGGCGCCGGGCGCGCGACCTGGGTCGTAGGGATATTGCCGGCAAAACCGGCACGTCCAATGATCGGCGGGATGCGTGGTTCAGCGGCTTTAATGGCGATCTGGTAGCCACGGCCTGGGTCGGCTTTGACCAGGAACGTTCCCTGGGCGCCGGCGAGGAGGGCAGCCGAACCGCACTGCCAATGTGGAAGTATTTTATGGCCGAGGCGCTGGACGAGTCACCGGACGCAACCATCGAGAGGCCCGCCAGCGTGGTAACGGTACGCATCGATCCGCAATCCGGCTTGATCGCGCCCGCCGGCTTTGGCGGCGCTATGTTTGAGATTTTTGAGGATGGTCACTTACCGGACCGTCTGAGCGAAGACCCCTCGCCAATTTTTTCCGGGGTGGAATCGGCCGGCGAGGAAGAACAGTCGCTATTCTGAGTTTTGCTGCCTAATACCGCCAGGGAATCAGGCTCATGCCCGCCAGACGTAACGGTCGACGTACGGAACAGCAGCGCCTTGCCATTGCCGAGGAAGCCGCCAGGCTGATGCTCGAGCATGGCCTGCCCGACTTCCGGTCCGCGAAAGCGCGCGCGTTGCAGCGTCTGGGCCTGCGCAATAATGCACCGCTACCCAGCAACGAAGAGATAGCTACTGCCTTGGCCGCGCGGCAGAGAATCTTTCAGGCTGACACACAAACGGGTCTGATAGAGCGCTTGCGCCGCGAAGCACTGGCGGTAATGGAGCATCTGCAGACGTTTAATCCGCGCCTGGTTGGCGGGGTCCTGACCGGCAGCGCGACAGATCACTCGGCCATTGATTTGCACTTGTTCGCAGACGCGCCGGAACAGGTTGCGCTGGAAATGGACCAACTGGGCTACGCGTATCGCAGCATTCAATTACGTCATCGCTGGCGTCGTGGCGAGCATGAACAGTTGCCCGGGTATCGTGTCTATGTCGGCGACAGTGAATGCCTGGTCAGCGTGTTCCCGGATAAACGCCGCGGCCATCCGCCGCTCAGCCCGGTGGACGGCCGGCCCATGAAGCGCGCCGGGGTACGGGAGCTAGCCGCGCTGCTTGAAACCAGCGCCGGCGAAAATCTTAACGCTGTTTAACGTCAACGTAGTCGCGTTGCACCGGACCCGTATATAGCTGGCGCGGCCGACCAATACGGCCTTCGGGATCTACAATCATTTCGCGCCAATGCGAGACCCAACCAACGGTGCGGGCAATGGCAAACATCACCGTGAACATTGAAGTTGGTAAGCCAAGGGCACGATAGATAATTCCGGAGTAGAAATCGACGTTGGGATAAAGCTTCTTTTCAATGAAGTATTCATCCTTCAACGCATACTCTTCCAAACGCAGCGCCAGGTCGAACAACGGCGTATCGACACGGCCAAGCTGGCCAAGCACCTTGTGCGCAGCGCCACGAATAATAGTCGCGCGCGGATCAAAGTTTTTGTACACGCGATGACCAAAACCCATCAACCGGAATGAATCGTTGCGATCTTTGGCCTTGTCTACATATTTATCGATGTTATCGACGGTGCCTATTTGCTCCAGCATTTTCAGTACGGCTTCATTCGCACCGCCGTGGGCAGGACCCCACAGGGCAGCAATTCCTGCGGCAATAGCGGAGTAAGGGTTGGCACCAGAGCTGCCGGCCAGTCGAACTGTGGAGGTACTGCAGTTCTGTTCATGATCGGCGTGCAGGGTAAACAGCAGATCAATCGCCTCTGCCGCGATAGGATCTACCTGGTACTCCTCTGCGGGAACCGCGAACAGCATATGCAACAAGTTTGCTGCGTAGCCCAGATCATTGCGCGGATAGCTGAATGGCTGACCCACGGAGTGCTTGTAGGCCGCGGCAGCGATAGTCGGAATCTTGGCAATGATGCGATGGGCAAAAATTTCGCGATGACGTTCATTATGAATGTCGGTGGTGTCGTGGTAGAAGGCTGACATTGAACCAACCACGCCGGCCACCATGGCCATCGGATGCGCGTCGTGATGAAAGCCCCGGAATAGCCGCAACATGGTTTCGTTGATCATCGTGTGATAACGAATCGATGCGTCAAATTCTTCGAGTTCCGGGGCAGCAGGCAATTTTCCGTTCAGCAGCAGGTAGGCAACCTCGATAAACGAACTTTTTTCCGCCAGTTGCTCAACCGGGTAACCACGATAAAGCAGCACGCCTTCGTCGCCGTCGATATAGGTGATCTTGCTTTCACAACTGGCCGTAGAGGCGAAGCCGGGATCGTAGGTAAACACACCCTGATCGGCATACACCGAACGAATATCGACGACGTCCGGTCCGACGGTACCGGAGCGCACGGGCAACTCCAGTGTCTTATCCGAGTCGGCAGGGCTTAACTGAAAGGTCTTTTTTCCGCTCATCTGGTCTTATCCGGCTTATACACACACAAGCGCTACTCGCCCTCAGGCAGGAGATCGCGCTCGGAGAACCCGCGGGCCCGGGCCCACACGTCCGAATCTAGGCAGGATCAAGCCAAGCTTGTGACCCGATCTGCATCGGCAGGACCCCGTCGACGGGGCAGAACATTATAAGTTAGGTGCCGGACTCTTGCACGGCGCAGGCGATATCGTCCGCAGTTCAGCCGCCGTGATAAGCCTCGCAAGCTAGCCGCTGATGCCGTATTTGCGCCGGAACTTGTCCACGCGGCCAGCGGTGTCAACGATCTTCTGCTTGCCGGTATAGAACGGGTGACAAGCTGAACACACCTCTATGTGCAATTCATCGTTCAGGGTCGAGCGGGTGGTGAATTCATTACCACAGCTACAGGTGACCTTGATTTCCTGGTAATCGGGATGCGCGTCAGCTTTCATATCGAGTCTTCCGGGGTCGGGGGCCGGGGCCGCCGAAAAAGGGGGCGAATCTTAACGGCTCAGGCAGCACCATTCAATGTCCGCGAAAAGACACCCGGACAGCGCGGTCTTATGCACAAAATCTGTGGATAAGTCTGTGGAGGAAAGCCCGGCGGCAACGCCAACGAATTGTCTTAGCAGCAAAAATGACAATTTGGTCAAGTTTTGCTCATTCACGCATAGACATTATAAAACAGCTACTTACAGTGTTTTCCGAACTGATTATGTTATCTGAAGCGACTTATCTGCATGAATTCACGGGAAACCCGTCCCGCTGTGCATAAAAGATCCGGCCAGGCCGACCTCAAAGCGTCGATTCCAGCAGTTTTTGCAGTGCCCGGATGGCCTTGCCGCGATGGCTGCGTGCGTGTTTTTGCGCAGCACTGAGCTCAGCCGCATGTTGGCCCGATTCAGCGTCGATGAATAGCGGGTCATAGCCAAAGCCACCGGAGCCGCGAGCCCGACTGGCGATATGGCCTTCCCAACTGGCCTCGGCCAGCAACGCCTCGGGATCATCGGCGCTTCGCACATAGGCAATGACGCACTGATAGCGGGCCGTGCGCTCTGCCGCCGGCACGTCGGCCAGCACTTCCAGCAATTTGCTGTTGTTCGCCTGATCATTTCCATCGAGGCCGGCGTAGCGCGCCGAAAATATGCCCGGTGCGCCGCCCAGTGCGTCAACTTCGAGACCAGAATCGTCGGCGATGGCCGGCAGGCCGCTAAGCGCGGCCGCGTGACGAGCCTTGAGCAGCGCATTGGCGCGAAAGCTGTCACCCGTTTCCTCAACACTCTCGATGCCGAGTTCTCCCTGCGAAACGAGTTCCCAGCGGGCACCCAGCAAATCCTGAAATTCGCCAAGTTTGCCGGCGTTGGCAGTGGCAACAACCACCCGGCGCCGCCTTGTCACCGAGGGGTTTCCGCGCCGGAGCCCTGCAAAGCCAGGCGCTGCGCAGCCATTATTTCCTGAATACCCGCAGCAGCCAGGTCCAGTAACTGATTCAGTTCGTCGCGCCGGAAAGCGTGGCCCTCGGCAGTACCCTGTACTTCAATAAATGCACCGGCGTCATTCATCACCACATTCATATCGGTTTCTGCCGCAGAGTCTTCTGCATAGTCGAGATCCAGAACCGGTAAACCACGAAAAATACCGACGGAAATGGCGGCCACCTGACCGTGGATCGGATCAAGCTTGATCGCGCCGCGCTGGCGTAAGGCGTTGGTGGCCAGACATAAGGCCACGAAAGCGCCGCTAATGGCAGCCGTGCGCGTGCCACCATCGGCCTGCAGCACATCACAATCGAGCGTCACGGTATGTTCACCCAGCGCATTAAGGTCTACCGCTGCGCGCAAGGATCGGCCGATCAGACGTTGAATTTCTACGGTTCGCCCGCCCTGCTTGCCGGCCGCGGCCTCGCGACGCATGCGCGTATGGGTCGAGCGCGGCAGCATGCCGTATTCGGCCGTGACCCAACCCTGTCCCTTGCCGCGCAAGAATGGCGGCACGCCTGTATCAACGCTGGCGGTGCACAGAACCCGGGTGCTGCCGAAACAGGCCAACACGGAACCTTCTGCATAGCGCGTAAAACCGGGCTCGAAACTGAGCGCGCGCAATTCCCCGGGCTGTCTGCCGCTGGGTCGCTGTTTTGCCGTCATGTCGGGTTCAGCATGCGCAGTGCCACGGCCGAGGTATTGTCGGCATACGGCCCGCAGACTCGCACGGCGGACTCAGCCAGCTGACGCAAGGCCCCGGGCAACTTGGCCTCGCGCGTCGCCAAGGGCTGCGATGCTGGCATCGTCGAGTCCTGACCACATGCCGTCTGTGCAAGCCAGCAATGTATCGCCAGGCAACAAACGCTTCTGACCGGTAATCGTCATGCCCGGCAAACGCGCATCGCCGCCAAGGCAACATTCCACATAGTTTCGCATCGGATGATCAGCGATCTCCGTTTCGTCTATCAGGCCTTCGCGCAGCAACAACTCGACATGGGAGTGATCACGGGTGCGTTCTTTCACGGTGGCGCCTCGCACCAGGTAAAGACGACTGTCACCTACATGTGCCCAGTAAGCAGCGCCATCCTGGACCAGGCAAATAGCGCAGGTGGCCCGCGGCCTTGAATCCATGGACTGCTCACTGCCCAGGACAACCAGATTATTGTGCGCTTTACCGATAGCCAGATGCATGAAGCCCTGCGGATCGATCAACGGTTGCGCCACTCTCGAGAAAGCCTGGGCGATGGTCTGGCTGGCAACCTCGGCGGCTTTGGCACCATCAGCGTGTCCGCCCATACCATCGATACAAATCAGCAATACGCAATCTTCGCCGGTGGCGATCAAGACACGGTCCTGATTTTCCCCCCGATCGCCAATCAGGCTGATTTCTGCGAGTTCGATTTGCAAGTTTGTTCGCACTGTCGATGCGTGTTCCGCGCAACTGACAATGTCACTCCGTGGTTGCTGAAGTCAGCGATTTGAATACAAAGAACCGGATGGCTACTACAATAGCCATGACACACCGTAACAGTTTACGTTTCCCGCTAGAGTGATGCAGTCTAATTTTTGCCGCCGTATTTACCAGGGTCAACACCGATGATTCGCAGCATGACTGGCTTTGCCCGTACTGGCGCTGAGGCACCCGGTGCCCGTCTGCGCTGGGAAATTCGTTCCGTTAACCATCGATATCTGGATTTGCAACTACGCCTGCCCGATGGACTGCGCAGCATCGAGGAGGAATGTCGCGGCATCGTCGCGGCGGGGCCGCGGCGGGGCAAAGTAGATGCGACATTGAGCATTAGTCTGGATGCCTCAGTGCTACCCGCTCCGGAACTGGACCAGCAAGCGGCGCGGCGAATCATAGCCCAGGCTGAGGCCGTGGCGGCCGAGATGAAAACACCCGCGGCGCTGGAGCCCCTGAGCCTGCTGCGCTGGCCCGGTGTGCTGAAGGAGCCGCCAGCATCCGATCTGGAGTCGCTGTTCCCGGCCGCCCGTGAAGCGCTGACCAGCGCGGTCGCCGAACTACAGGCGGCGCGGGGCCGCGAGGGTGAGAAAATCGCAGCCATGCTGGAAAGTCGCTGCGCCGATATCCTCACCCAGGTAGCTGCGGTGCGTGCGCGACTGCCGAGCGTGCTCAGCGAAATTCGCCAGCGGCAACTGGACCGACTGGCTACGCTGGATATCGAAGCCAATCCGGAACGACTCGAGCAGGAACTGGCCTTGCTGTCGACCAAGCTCGACGTCAGCGAGGAACTGGATCGGCTGGAGGCGCACGTAGCCGAGATCCGCGACACCCTGGAAAAAGACGTGCCCGTGGGTCGCCGACTGGATTTTCTGATCCAGGAGCTCAATCGCGAAGCCAATACCCTCGCCTCCAAGTCAGCAGACTACAGAAACCACCCGCCTGGCCGTCGACCTCAAGGTTGTCGTTGAACAGATGCGCGAGCAGGTGCAAAACGTCGAGTGAATGTTCCGCCCGAAACCGCAACGTGGCCAGTTACTGGTGATTTCAGCGCCATCCGGCGCGGGCAAAACGACCCTGGTCCGGCGGCTGATGGAACGCCGGCCTGATCTGCGATTTTCCGTATCGCACACCACTCGACCGGCGCGGCGCGGTGAGCGCGAGGGTCACGACTATTTCTTCGTGGATCGCGCAGCCTTCGAGGAAATGCGCGCGGCCGGCGGATTCCTCGAACATGCAGAAGTATTCGGTTATCACTATGGCACCGGACGTAAACAGGTCGAAGCCCTGCTCGCGGCCGGCCATGACGTGTTACTGGAGATTGACTGGCAGGGCGCCAGGCAGGTGCGCGCCAATCTTCCCGAGTGTCGCAGTGTGATGATCCTGCCGCCATCCCTGGCGGAGCTCAAGCAGCGCCTGCACGGCCGCAGCACCGACAGCGAGGCCGTCATCCGGCGACGGCTGGGGGAAGCCATGGGCGATATGTCGCATTGGCAGGAATTCGACCACGTGATCATCAATGACGACCTGGAGCAGGCCGTGGACCAGCTGCAGGCCGTGGCCGAAGGCCGTGGCCTGCCCACCGACGCCACCACCCGGGCAAGTATTGAGCACTTGCTCCGCGCCCCTGACTGAACCGACGCCATTGCGAGCGGACGGCAACAGCGGTAGGCTACCCGCCCCCTGAACAGGACTGGCAAGCATGGCCCGTATTACCGTCGAGGACTGCCTCGAGAACATTGACAACATTTTTGACCTGGTAATGGTGGCCGCCAAGCGCGCGCGCCGCCTGGCCAATGGGGCCGAAGCGATGATCGAGTGGGAAAACGACAAGCCCACCGTTGTTGCGCTGCGAGAAGTTGCCGATGGTCTGGTGGGCATGGATATTCTCGACGATATCGACGTGCCGCCCGAAGAGTTGCTCAGCACCGCCGAAGCCGAGCAGATACTTGCCGGCACACCGATGCCCGGCCTGGATCCGCTCGCCCCTAACTAGCCTGAAAGGGCCCGGTTCCCGGGCCTGCCTGCGTTAATATGGTGGCATGGACTATGCTGCCGCCATCCGTGGAAGATTGCCGACCTCGCGTCGGGTTACCGGCTTCAAGCGACTGCTCGAAAAGCTCGACTATCTGAGCGCCGAGCAGCTGGGCGTGGTCAGCGATGCCTACGAAGTCGCCATCCTCGCGCATGAGGGTCAGCGTCGCTATTCCGGCCAGGCCTATATCACCCATCCCGTGGCCGTTGCCGGAATACTCGCGGACCTGCACCTGGACTACCAGAGTATCGCCGCCGCGCTGATGCACGATCTGCTGGAAGATACACCGACGGGCAAAACACAGATCCAGGCACAGTTCGGACCGGAAATCGCCGAACTGGTGGATGGTGTCAGCAAGCTCGACCAACTGAGTTTCGACAGCCGTTCTGAAGCGCAGGTCGAGAGTTTCCGGAAAATGATGCTGGCGATGATCGAGGACATCCGCGTCATTCTGCTCAAGCTGGCCGACCGCCTGCACAATATGCAGACTCTGGAATCATTGCCGGCAGAAAAACAAACGCGCATAGCCAGAGAAACACTGGAAATCTACGCGCCCATCGCCAATCGCCTGGGCGTGTATTCCCTCAAAACCGAACTTGAAGAACTGGGTTTTCGTTATGCCTACCCGTTCCGTTACCGCGTGCTGGATCGCTCGGTGCGCAAAGTACAGGGCAACCAGCGCCAGATTATCAAGCGAATTTCCGAGCGCCTGGAAAAGTCACTGAGTAATGCCGGTATCAATGCGAAAGTTCATGGCCGACGTAAAAATCTCTATAGCATCTATCGCAAGATGGCGCGTAAGCAAACTTCGCTGAGCGACATTGCTGATGTATTCGGATTTCGGCTGATCGTCGAGGAACCGGAGAACTGCTATCGCGCCCTGGGCCTGGTACACCAGCTTTACAAACCAATGCCCGGACGTTTCAAAGATTACATTGCCATACCTCGCGTCAACGGCTACCAGTCACTGCACACCACGCTCTTCGGGCCCAATGGCATTCCCCTGGAAGTACAGATTCGCACCGTGCAGATGGATCAAATCGCCGAGCGCGGCGTGGCCTCGCATTGGCAGTACAAGTCGGCTGACGGCAAGCTGGTCCCGCCGCAGGCCCGCGCGCGCGAGTGGCTCTCGAGTATCAGCGAACTTGGCGTGGCGGCGAACTCCGAAGAGTTCATGGAAAACGTCAAAGTCGACCTGTTTCCGGACAAGGTCTACGTGTTTACCCCCAAGGGTGAAATCCTGCGCCTGCCGCGCGGCTCAAGCTGTGTCGATTTTGCCTACGCGGTACATACCGATGTGGGCAACCGCTGTGTCGCAGCCAAGATCGACCGCCGTCTGGTGCCGCTGCGGACTGTTGTCAGCAATGGCCAGACCGTCGAAATAGTTACCGCCAAAGGCGCGCACCCAAACCCGCGTTGGGTCAATTTCATTACCACAGCCAAGGCCCGCTATAGCATTCGCCAGTATCTGAAAAACCTGCGTGGCGGCGAAGCTCGCGACCTGGGCCGACGCTTGCTCAACCAGGCCCTGCGAGACTTCGGCAGCTCTCTGCGTCGGGCCGGACGCGCTTCCATGCAGGCCACGCTGGACGAATTCGGCCTGAACAATGAATACGAGCTATTCGAACAGCTCGGCCTGGGTGAACGACCGGCGCCGCTGGTCGCGCAGGCGCTGCTGGCAGCGAAACCGGGGGAAGAAGGTGACGGCGACAACGAGCGCCATCCGATTATGATTGCCGGTACCGAGGGCATGGTGGTGAGCTATGCGCGTTGTTGTCATCCGATTCCCGGCGACCCGATTATGGGCTACCTCAGTGCCGGCCGCGGCATCGTGATTCACCGTAATGTCTGCGGCAATCTCAGCGAGTTTCGCAAGCAGCCCAACAAATGGATTGCGATCAGCTGGGAGAAACAAATTGAGCGCGAATTTCCCGCCGAGATTCGCGTCCAGGTAGACAATGCGCCTGGGGTTCTTGCGGAAGTGGCCGCACGGATCGGCGATGCGGACTGCAATATCGAGCAAGTTTCGGTGAACGACAGTGAGGATGATATCGCCGAGCTGGTATTCACGATCCTGGTTCGCAATCGCGTGCATCTTGCCCAGGTAATCCGCAGCATTCGTCATATGCCCATGGTGCGCCGCCTGATTCGCAGCTGCGCCTGAAACATTCCGTTGAAGTTAAGCCGATTGTCCGGAGAGAATTAATGTCCCGCATAGCGATACACAGCGATGCCGCGCCGGCGGCCATCGGTACCTATTCGCAGGCCATTCGCGCCGGCGACACGCTGTATATTTCCGGCCAGATTCCGCTGGACCCGGTGAGCGGGACGCTGGTCGAAGGTGGTATCGATGCGCAGATTCGCCAGGTATTCGACAATTTGGTCGCCGTCGCAGCGGCTGCGGGCGGCACACTCAATGATGCGGTAAAAATAAATGTGTTCCTGGTCGACCTGGAACATTTCGGACAGGTCAACGCGGTGATGGCGGAATACCTGGCTGAACCCTACCCGGCCCGCGCCGCGGTGCAGGTATCGGCATTGCCCAAGGGCGCAGACGTAGAAGCCGACGCCATTCTCGCCCTGTAAGCCGCGTGCCAGGGAAAGGCCGTGACCAGCGCCAGCAGACACATTAGCAAGGAAGCCAAGCTTACCGACCTGCACGGCGTCGGGCCGGCGCTGCTGGAAAAGTTGGCGCGCCTGCAGGTGCACACACCTGAAGACCTGCTGTTCCTGCTGCCACAGCGTTATGAAGACCGAACGCGCATTACACCCATCGGTGCATTGCGAGTAGGCGTGGCTGCCGTGATTGAGGCTGAAGTACAACTCGCCGAGGTGGTTTACCGACGGCGACGCAGCTTGTTATGCCGGCTGAGTGATGGCACCGGGCAGCTGACGCTGCGTTTCTTCTATTTCTCACGGCAACAACAGCAAGGCCTTAAAAACGGCTTGCGTGTCCGTTGCTTCGGCATGCCGCGCCCCGGCCCTGGCGGGCTGGAAATTGTGCATCCCGAATACCGGGTGCTGGCCGGCGATTTGCAGCCGGTCCTTGAAGACCGCCTGACAGCAATTTATCCGAGTACCGAAGGTCTGCAACAAACCCGGTTACGGAATCTGGTTAATCAGGCGCTGGACAACTGGCTGCCGAGCATGCGCGATTACCTGCCGGCAAATCTCTTGCCCGATGCCAGCCTGCCGGATTTGCCAACGGCGCTTTTATACCTACATCGTCCGCCACCCGAAGCGGCACTGGATGAGTTGGCTGCCGGGCGTCACCCCTGCCAGCGACGCCTGGCACTGGAAGAAATGCTGGCGCACCACCTCAGCCTGCGCCGCGTGCGTGATCAGGCACGCCAGGCGTCGGCGCCGGCGCTACCGATACCCACAAGCTTGCGCGCCCGGTTTATCGACTCACTGGGTTTCACGCTGACCGGCGGACAGGCAGCTGCACTGGCAGACATAGATTCAGATCTGGCTGAGCAGCATCCGATGATGCGCCTGGTGCAGGGCGACGTTGGCTGCGGCAAGACCGTAGTTGCTGCGGCCGCGGCGCTAAATGCTGTCGACCAGGGTTACCAGGTGGCAATCATGGCGCCGACGGAATTGCTGGCGGAACAACATCGCGAAAGTTTTTTTCGCTGGTTCGATCCGCTGGATCTGCGGGTTGCCTGGCTGACCGGCAGTTTACGCAAGAAGGCACGCGATCTGGTGCAGACAGAGATTGCCAGTGGCGACGCGCAAATTGTTGTCGGCACGCATGCGCTGTTTCAGGACGGCGTTGACTACGCAAAACTTGGCCTGGTGATTGTTGACGAACAGCATCGCTTCGGGGTGCATCAGCGTCTGCGCTTGATGGACAAAGGCAACCCGGAACAAGGCCAGCCGCATCAGCTGGTAATGACCGCCACACCGATCCCGCGCACCCTGGCAATGACCGTATATGCGGACCTGGATACCTCGGTAATTAAAGAATTGCCGCCAGGTCGCCAGCCGGTGCGCACCGTTGCCATTGACGAAGCGCGCCGCGGCGAAGTGGTCGCGAGGGTTCGCGCAGCCTGCCTGCAAGGCCGTCGGGCCTATTGGGTCTGCCCGTTGATTGAAGAATCGGAAGTACTGGATTCACAGGCGGTCGAGACAGCCTTCGCCATGCTGCGTGAGGCCTTGCCCGATATACAGGTAGGCCTGGTGCATGGGCGCATGCGCGCCGATGAGAAGGACCGCAGCATGAAGGCCTTTGCGGCCGGTGAACTGCAGGTATTGGTCGCCACCACGGTGATCGAAGTAGGCGTGGACGTTCCGGAGGCAACGCTAATGATTATCGAAAGTGCCGAGCGCCTGGGACTGTCGCAATTGCACCAGTTGCGTGGCCGCGTCGGCCGCGGCGCCGAGGCCAGCGCCTGCGTGTTGCTGTATGGGCAACCGCTGTCGCGGCTGGCGCGCGAACGTATCGATACCATGCGCCGCACCAACGACGGCTTTGAGGTTGCGCAAAGAGACCTGGAACTGCGCGGGCCGGGCGAAGTACTGGGCACTCGACAAACCGGCTTGATGCAGATGCGTATCGCCGACCTGATTCGAGACGCCGACCTGGCGGCCGATGTGCAGGAACTGGCCCGCGAATTGCTGGCCCGGGATGCCACGACGGCCGAGCGGTTAATCGAGCGCTGGATCGGCAGTGCGGCCCAATACGTGCAGGTTTGAAGCCGCAGCCGCAACGGCCTGCTATGCTTGCGCAGCAAACTTAATAGACCCTGCGCATGGCCAGCTCCGGCAGCAAACCCGCTAACAACTCCCTGCTCGGTGAATTGCGTAAGCAGACGCGCGAATACGCGCGCCTGATGCGTCTGAACCGACCCGTGGGCATCTGGCTATTGCTGTGGCCAACCCTGTGGGCGCTTTGGATCGCCGGCGAGGGCTATCCGGATCCCATGCTATTCGCGGTGTTTGTCGCCGGCGTCGTGGTGATGCGCAGTGCGGGTTGCGTGATCAATGATTTTGCCGACCGCCACCTCGATCCGGAAGTGGCCAGGACCCGAAACCGGCCTCTGGCCACCGGCAGCGTGGCACCCGCCGAAGCCCTGATGCTGTTCGCCGCACTGGGCCTGGTCGCCATCGCACTGGTGCTGAACCTCAATGAACTGACACGCTGGCTGGCCATTGGCGGCGCCCTGCTAACGATAATCTACCCCTTTACCAAGCGTTTTTTTGCGGCACCACAGCTGGTCCTGGGTGCGGCCTTCGGCTGGGCTGTGCCGATGGCCTTTGCCGCACAAACCGGCAGCGTGCCGCGCCTGGCCTGGCTCATGTGGCTGGCGGTGCTGGTCTGGGCCGTGATCTACGACACCATGTATGCGATGGCCGATCGCGAAGACGACTTGCGCCTGGGCATGCGCTCCACCGCGATTCTATTCGGCCGAGCCGACGTGTTCATCGTCACGCTGCTGCAAATTACACTGCTGCTGGCGCTGGCGCTGGCCGGACAGGTTGCACGACTGGGCGGTTGGTATTTACTGGGTCTGGGCATTGCCGGCCTGCTGATGATTTATCAACATGGCTTGATCAGGCAGCGTGATCCGGCGGCCTGCTTTCAAGCCTTTCTGAACAACCAGTGGGTTGGCGCTGCCGTGTTCGCCGGCATTGCGCTGGACTACAATTTCCAGGCCGGCTGAGAAACAACCCGCGCCGCTGACCAGACTTCCACCCGCGCCGCACCGGCTGCGCGCAACGCCACCGCCAGCGCGTTGCAACTGCTGCCGGTGGTAACGACATCATCGACGACTGCCACCCTGAGTCCGGCAAAAGACCGGTTACAGGCAAACGCGCCGACCGGGTTACGCCGTCGGGCAGCGCCGCTCAGGCTGGTTTGCGCTGCGGTGCTGCGAGCTCGCCGGCAGGCATGGCGGCTGAGTGGCAGATCCAGGCTGCGCGCCACCGGCAGAGCAATTTCCAAAGCCTGATTAAAGCCACGCCGCGCCAGTCGCCAGGGGTGCAGGGGCAGGGGGACCAGGCAGTCGGGCCGCTGCTGCGCCGGCAACTCGGCATTCAGGTGCAAGGCCAGCAGGTCGCCCAGCGCCCGCGCGAGTTCTGGACGGCGGCGAAACTTGGCCGCGACAACTAACTGATCCACCGGATAGGCATAGACCAGGGCGGCCCGATAGGCATCCACAGCGGTTAACACCAGGTCGCAAGCCGCGCACAGACCCGGCGGTGCGGAAGACGGCAACGGCGCAGCACAACGGCTGCAGCCCCGCGGCAACCAGGGCAGATCGGTGCGACAGCCTCGACAGAGACTGCGATGGCCGCTATCCAGCCCGCATAGCAGGCAATGGCGGGGCAGGAAATGACTGAGCCAACGGTCAACTTTACTGAGCATGTCTGGTTGACAGTCTTTCAGGGCCTTCCGATACTGGGCCGACGCAGCCCCTGCAACCAGACCCCAATGCCAGCCAAAGGCCCGGAAATATGACTGACTCCCGCACCACCGATCTGCATCAGGACATTCGCACTAACTGGCAGATCGATGAAGTAGGTGACCTGTTCGAGTTACCTTTTCCGGAATTAATGTTCAGAGCGCAGAGCCTGCATCGCCGCTATTTCAATCCGGCCGAAGTGCAGATCAGCACCTTAATGAGCATCAAGACCGGCGCCTGCCCGGAGGACTGCGCTTATTGTCCGCAGAGCTCCCACTACGACACCGGCGTTGACGGTGAGCAGCTGGCACCGCTGGAGGCTGTACTGGACGCGGCCCGCAATGCCAAGGCCAGCGGCGCCACGCGTTTTTGCATGGGCGCCGCATTTCGCAGCCCCAAACCCAGGCATCTGAAAAAAATCGCTGAGATGATCAGCGCGGTCAGCGATCTCGGCCTGGAAACCTGCGCGACCCTGGGCATGCTCGACGGCGAACAGGCCGTTCAGCTGCGCGACGCCGGCCTGGACTATTACAACCACAATCTCGACAGTTCCGAGTCGTTTTACCCGAACATCATCACCACCCGGACTTACCGTGATCGGCTGGACACCCTGCAGGTAGTGCGCGATGCCGGCCTGAAGGTCTGTTGCGGCGGAATTCTCGGCATGGGCGAATCGCGCCAGGACTGGATCGAAATGCTACATACCCTGGCTACCCAGCCAGAGCATCCGGGCAGCGTGCCGATTAATCAGCTGGTGCGGGTGCCCGGCACCCCGCTGGCCGATGCAGATCCCGTCGATCCGCTGGATTTCGTGCGCGTGATTGCCGTGGCAAGAATTTTGATGCCCGCGGCGCATGTGCGTCTCTCCGCAGGTCGCACGGAGATGGACGTCAGCATGCAGACGCTGTGTTTCATGGCCGGAGCCAATTCGATTTTCTATGGCGAGAAGTTACTGACCACGCCAAATCCCGAAGCCAATGCCGATCTGGAGCTATTGCAACGACTGGGCATGCGCCCGGAAGCTGCGCCGACCAGCTGCGAAAAAGCCGCCAGCGCCGCCCTCTAGCGCGGCGCGCGTTCGCCGCGGCTACAGCTTATGCAGGACAGCGAACTTCGTCAGCGACGCCGCCGCCGCGCAGCCCAGCAACGCGCGCTGGCCTGGCCTGACAGTGACCGATTCCTGCATGCGCAGCTGCGTGAGCAATTGCTCCAGCGCCTGGATTGGACCCGCCTGGAAGCCCGCCAGGTTCTCGACCTGGGCTGTGGCAACGGCGCAGCTCTGGCTGAATTGCAGCGCCGCTATCCTGACGCACAGGTATTCGGCCTGGACCACAGCCACCCGACCCTGCAGCGCTGCCCGGCGGGCGCGCACCGACTATGCGCCGCCGCCGAGTGCCTGCCCCTGACTGACGCCAGCCTCGACCTGATCTTCGCCAACCTGACCCTGGCCTATTGCCCCGACCTGCCCGCCTGTCTCAGCGAGGCCCGCCGGGTACTAAGAGCACCCGGTCTGCTGAACTTCGTCACTTTAGGTCGCGAGTCAATGGCGGAACTGGGCCGGGCCTGGGCCACGGCCGACGGCTTTCATCATCTGCCGCCGCAGCCGGATATGCATAATCTGGGCGATCTTCTGGTACAGGCCGGTTTTAGCGAGCCGGTGCTGGATACGGAGGTCATCACCGTCACTTATGCCAATGCCGACCAGTTGATTGGCGATCTGCGCGCTGCCGGCGCCGTGAATGCCATGCCGGGCTGCAACCCCGGCCTGACCAGCCGGGCTGCCAGCCAGCGTCTGCGCCAGGCGCTGGCAGCGCAGGCCGGTGCAGACGGCCGCTTTCCGATTACCGTGGAAGTGGTATTTGGTCAGGCCTGGACTGCCCGACCAGCCCAGCGCCAGCGGGCTGGATTCCAGGAAGTGCCGCTGGACCAGATAAGGCTGCCCGGGCAGTCCCGGCCCTGATTACCCAAGCCGCTGTTTTAAATAAGTTATTCGGTTTTCTAGTGGACTACCGCAATTGCGCCGCTGAAACCGATTCAGTACCATTCGCCCGCTATTTAAGAGGTATGGATCAGGGAGTTGCGGGGACAAGCTTAAGGTTAATTCAGTGCACCTTTTTGAATTGCGCCCAAACTGTTCTCTGACCCGCCGCTCGGCTACCGTTTTTTTCCTTTCGATTGCGGCGGTCTCCCTGGGGATTGCCGGCAGTTTCGCAGCGGCTGGTTATTGGCCGATTCTGCCCTTTGCGGGGCTTGAACTTGCTGCGCTGGGCAGCGCTCTTTACTGGAGCATGCGCCAGGGAAGAATGCGCGAGCTGATCCGCGTGGACGAGAACCATGTCACGGTGCACAAAATGCACGGTGACCAGTCGCATGAATACGAATTCAAGCGTCCATGGACACAGGTGCACTTGCACCAGCCTGAAGCGACCAACTGGCCCAGCCGCTTGTCGCTCAAGTCCATGGGTCGCAGCGTTGAAGTCGGGTCGTTCCTGACGGATGAAGAACGTGACGGTTTGCGCGCGCGCCTGACTAAAGTCATTGCGGCTCCGCTGGCCGATGCAACGAGTAAGGAGACGTCGGTCCTGCCGACGTGGGCAACAGAACAGAAACGGGAAGACACCCGATGATGGGCAACAGCATGATGAAAAAAGCGCTTCTGGCACTGGCCGGACTCACCTTGGCTGGTAACGCGGCCCAGGCCGAATGGGCATTAAATATGCCGGTGGGGGTGTCGACCATCAGCCCCAAGACCTATGACCTGCATATGCTGATCCTGTGGGTCTGCGTGGTGATTGGCGTCGCGGTTTTCGGCGCGATGATTTATGCGATCTTCAAGTTCCGCCATAGCCAGGGCGCCGTTGCGGCCACCTGGGATCACAGCACCACAGCCGAAATCGTCTGGACAGTTTTGCCGGTAGTCGTGCTGGTGGCAATGGCCATACCGGCCGCGCAGACCCTGATTGAAATCGAGGACACTCGCGACACCGAGATGACCATCAAGATCACCGGCTACCAGTGGAAATGGCACTACCAATACGTCGGTGAAGATGTCGCTTTCTACAGCGCACTGGCCCAGACCAGCAATGCCGCGCGCCAGCTTGGCGCCGACTCGGATCCCTTCGAAGTTGAAAACTACCTGCTTGAAGTAGACCGGCCGCTGATTGTTCCGGCCAACACCAAGATTCGTTACCTGATCACCTCCAACGACGTGCTGCATTCATGGTGGGTGCCGGACTTCGCGATTAAGAAAGATGCGATTCCGGGCTTCATCAACGAAGGCTGGTTCGAGATAACCGAACCGGGCATCTACCGCGGCCAGTGCACGGAGCTGTGCGGCAAGGACCACGGATTTATGCCGGTGGTGGTGGAAGTGCTGGACAAAAATGACTACCAGGTCTGGTTAAGCGGCCAACAGACTGATACACGGCTGGCCCAGCGCTAAGTCAGCAACGCAAAACAAGTTAACCGAGTAACAGGCAGCGGCGCAGAACCTACGCCGCGACGGAGCAGCAGAGCATGAGCACGACGACGACACACGACAGCCACGATCATCACGACGATCACGGGCCGGCCAAGGGCCTGATGCGGTGGGTGATGACCACCAACCACAAAGACATCGGCACCCTGTACCTGATTTTTTCGCTGGCCATGCTGTTCGTCGGCGGCGCCATGGCACTGGTGATTCGCGCAGAGTTATTCGAACCCGGCCTGCAGTTCGTTAACCCGGACTTCTTCAACCAGATGACCACCATGCACGCGCTGATCATGATTTTCGGCATGATCATGCCGGCTTTCGTCGGCTTCGCGAACTGGATGATTCCGATGATGATCGGCGCGCCGGATATGGCTTTGCCACGCATGAACAACTGGTCGTTCTGGATTCTGCCGTTTGCCGGCACCATGTTGCTGAGCACACTGTTCATGGATGGCGGCGCCCCGGCCTCAGGCTGGACGCTTTATCCGCCGCTTTCACTGCAGACCGGCAATGCGCTGCCCTACGCAATTTTCTCCATTCACCTGCTGGGCATCTCGTCGATCATGGGCGCGATCAATATCGTCGTGACCATCTTGAATATGCGCGCGCCGACCATGAGCCTGCTGAAAATGCCGCTGTTCGTCTGGACCTGGCTGATCACCGCTTACCTGCTAATTGCCGTGATGCCGGTGCTGGCAGGCGCCGTCACCATGCTGCTGACGGACGCGTTCTTCGGTACCAGTTTCTTCCAGGCCGCCGGTGGCGGCGACCCGGTGCTGTTCCAGCATATTTTCTGGTTCTTCGGTCACCCCGAGGTCTACATCATCATCCTGCCGGCCTTTGGCATCGTCTCGCAGGTGATTCCGACCTTCTCGCGCAAGCCACTGTTTGGCCATGACTCGATGGTCTATGCCACCGCGAGTATCGCCTTCCTGTCATTCATTGTCTGGGCGCATCACATGTTTACCGTCGGCATGCCGCTGGCCGGTCAACTGTTCTTTATGCTCTCTACCATGCTCATCGCTGTGCCAACCGGCGTGAAGGTGTTCAACTGGACGGCAACCATGTGGAAGGGCTCGCTGAGTTTCGAGACACCGATGTTGTTCGCATTGGCCTTCCTGTTCCTTTTCACCATTGGTGGGTTCTCCGGACTGATGCTGGCCATCGTGCCGGCCGACTTCCAGTATCACGATTCTTATTTCGTGGTCGCACATTTCCACTATGTGCTGGTGCCGGGTGCGCTGTTTGGTGCCATTGCCGGTGCCTACTACTGGATGCCGAAGTGGACCGGGCATATGTATGACGAAACACTGGGCAAATGGCATTTCTGGCTGTCGGCTATTTTTGTCAACCTGACCTTCTTCCCGCAGCACTTTGTGGGCCTGGCCGGCATGCCGCGACGTATTCCTGATTACGCCACGCAGTTTGCCGACTTCAATGCAATTTCCAGTATCGGCGCCTTTGGCTTCGGTATCGCTCAGCTGTTGCTGGTAGTGGTTGTCATCAAGTGTGTGCGCGGCGGTAAAAAAGCCACGGCACAAGTATGGGACGGCGCTGAAGGTCTGGAGTGGACCTTGCCGTCGCCGCCGCCGTACCACACCTTCGAAGAAGCACCCATCGTTAACAAGTAACCATCAGCATGGCAGATACCTTGGTAAAACTGGATGATGAACAGCAACGTCGCCGCCGCGTGCGACGCACGGCGCTGTTGCTTGGCCTGATTGCCCTGAGTTTTTATGGCGGGTTTATCCTGATGGGCGTGCTGCGAGCATGAACGAAAACCGGCACAGCAATCTTGCCCTGGTCGGCCGCCTGGGTCTGCTGGCCGCCGGCATGTTTGCCTTCGGCTTTCTGATGGTGCCGCTATACGATGTGTTCTGCGAAGTTACCGGTATTGGCGTACGCACAGGGACGCCCATTGCCGACGTGGCTGAAGAAACGGCAACCGTGTCCGACCGCATCGTTACCGTTGAGTTTGTCGCCAACCTGAATCAATACGCGCCCTGGGAATTTCGCCCGGCGGTAGCCAGTATTCAAGTCAGGCCGGGGCAACTGTATGACACCAGTTTTTTTGCCCGCAACCTTACGCAGCGCGAGCTGGTCGGCCGTGCCGTGCCCAGTATCGCGCCCGGGCAGGCCAACCAGTATTTCAAGAAGACCGAGTGTTTCTGTTTCACTTCGCAGGAGTTTGCGCCTGAAGAAGGCCGCGACATGGGTGTCCAGTTCCTGGTGGATCCGGACTTGCCACTGCATATCGACAGACTGACATTGTCTTACACGTTTTTTGCTGATCAAAAGGTAGCTGCCACGGCCGGCGCTACTGGTTAACCGGGGACAGGCCAAGATGGAACAAGCTCAAGAGAACAAGTACTACATCCCGCATGGGACCCGCTGGCCCATTATGGGTTCCATCGGCCTGACCTTGCTGTTTATCGGCGTATCGATCTGGCTGAATGGCGGTGACGCCACCCTGGTGGCAGTCGCCGGCGTGGCCGTAGTCATCGCCATGATGTTCCTGTGGTTCGGTGAAGTGATTCGCGAAAGCGAAAGCGGTACTTACAATAACCAGGTGGACGGCTCATTCCGCCTCGGCATGATGTGGTTCATCTTCTCCGAGGTCATGTTCTTTGTCTGTTTCTTCGGCGCGTTGTTTTATGCCCGCCAGCTATCCTTGCCTTGGCTGGGCGGCGAGGGAAACAATTTCTTCACCAACCTGTTCCTGTGGCCGGAGTTCCAGAACACCTGGCCGACCAATGGTCCGAAAGGTATCGGCGGCGACTTCAGCACCATCGGTGCCTGGGGCCTGCCGGCCATTAACACCGCGATCCTGCTAACCAGTGGCGTGACCATTACTATCGCCCACCATGCCCTGAAAGATGGCAACCGCAAGATTCTGAGTATTTTCCTTGCGGCGACCTGGCTGCTGGGCTTCCTGTTCGTCGGCCTGCAGGCCGAGGAATATATTCATGCCTACCAGGAACTGAACCTGACCCTGGGCAGCGGCATCTATGGCTCAACCTTTTTCATGCTGACCGGCTTCCATGGTATGCACGTGACCATCGGCGCGATCATGTTGACGGTGATCTGGGTGCGTTGCCTGCGCGGACATTTCACACCGGACCGACACTTCGCCTTCGAAGGCGTGGCCTGGTACTGGCACTTTGTGGACGTGGTCTGGCTGATTCTGTTCGTATTCGTTTACTGGCTGTAACTTCACAGGCAGCAACACAAGCTTGTCTCAGCGGCAGGCAAAAAATAATGACGCCGGCTTTACCGCCGGCGTCATCGTCTCTGAAAAACCGGGTTCAGCCTGGCCGCGCAGCGTTTGGCTGAATAAGACCGAGATACCAGGCCAGTAACAACAAGACGAACAGCGTCACAGACAGCGCGACTCGAACCGTCAGGGCCCGCACCATTTTTTTTGAATTACGCTCGTCCTTGACCATAAAGAACAGGCTGTAAGCAAGACTCGCGACAATGGCGATGAGAACGATAACTATGAGTAATTTTATCAGCATGAACGGGACCTGAGACGGGCCGCTGTTGGGAACGTCAACTCTAACATTCCGGCCACCCTGGTGGGCGACCGCCGCGCTGTTCGCGGCCGGTTCGCTGTTTGTGGCTGCCGGATTCTGGCAACTGGATCGCGCGGACCAGAAGCGCGCCTTGTTCAGTGAATACGCGCTGGGCGGCGAGGGCCGAGTACTGCAAAGTCTGGCGCAAATCGACAATGCCGAGCAATTGCGCTTTCAGCTGATCGAACTGCGCGGGCAATATCTGTCCGGGCAACAAATATTGCTCGACAATATGCTCCATGAGGGCAAACCGGGCTACCAGGTACTAACCCCGCTGGTAACCGCTGAAGGCACGGTGCTGGTCAACCGGGGCTGGTTGGCTGCGTCAGCGGACCGCCGACAGCTGCCCGATGTGTCCGTCGACGGCGGTGAGCGGCAGATTAGCGCGCGCATCGACCGCTTGCCGCGCCCCGGAATTCGCCTGGCTGCCAGCGCAGCGGTGCCGGAAAGCCCCTGGCCGCGCCGGCTGCTCTATCCGACCGCCGCGGAAATTGCAGAGCAGCTGGATACGCGCCTGCCGGATTTCCAGTTATTACTATCACCGGATCAGTCCGATGGTTACCTGCGTGACTGGCGGCCGGTAGTCATGGGCCCGGACACGCATTTCGGCTATGCGGTGCAATGGTTTGCCTTCACCGTCGCCATCGCTGTGATTTACTTGCTACTCAACGTAAAGAGAACCGCATGAATACTGCCCCGACTGACGCGGAGTTCATCCGCCGCCGCAATAGCGGTCGCCGGAAGCTGATCTTGCTGGCTGTGCTTTTTCTCGGCCCGCTAGCCGCCGCCTTTGGGCTTTACTACGGCAATATCTGGAAACCGACGGGCTCGGCCGTGCATGGTGTATTGCTTTCACCGCCCCTGCAGCTACCCACCACGCCATTGCTTAGCGGCGCCGACGGTCCGCGTTTTCAGGAGGCCTGGACGTTGCTGGTGGTAGCACCGGGCAGTTGTGGCGAGGAATGTCAGAATGCATTGCTGGAGAGCCGCCAGGTACGCAAAGCACTGGGCAGCGAGCGCGACCGGGTACAGCGTGTCTGGCTGGTGAGCGAAGGCAATGCCAATGCACGCTTCCTCACGGAACAACATCCATTGCTGAACGTGGTCCCGGCCAATGAGCCGCGTCTGACCGAGCTACTGCAGATTATTGGTGACAGCCAGCCCGGCGAGGTGTTGGTGGTCGATCCGATCGGTAACCTGATGATGCGTTTCCCCCCGGGTACCAGCATGCGCGCCATGCATACGGACCTGAAGAAACTGCTCAAACTTTCCAGGATCGGATAGATGTACAACAGCTACGTGCGTTTGCTTTATACGGGCATCGTGCTGGTGCTCTGCGTGATTGTGCTCGGCGCCTGGGTGCGCCTCACCGATGCCGGTCTGGGTTGTCCCGACTGGCCGGGCTGCTATGGCTATATCGTGCTCCCGGCCGACGAAGCAACGCGCGTGGAAGCACAGATTGCCTTCCCGGAACGCGTCATGGATGCGGGCAAGGCCTGGCGGGAAATGATTCATCGTTACCTGGCCAGCACGCTGGGATTCGTCATCCTGCTCATCGCGGCCATCGCCTGGCGCAATCGCGAGCAGTTCGGGCAACCCGTAATCCTGCCGCTGGTGCTGTTGGGCGTAGTCATTGTGCAGGGCCTGCTGGGCATGCTCACCGTAACCCTGCTGCTCAAGCCGCTGATTGTGATGGCTCACCTGCTGGGCGGTCTGACCACCGCGGCATTACTTTTCTGGCTGATTCTCGAACACCGGCGCCGGCGGATCGTGGAAACAACGCCACAACGCGTTGCCTATGTGCCCGCGCTGATCGCCTTGCTGGTGCTGATTGGGCAGATAGCGCTGGGCGGCTGGACCAGTTCGAACTATGCCGCGCTGGCCTGTCCCGATCTGCCCACCTGTGGCGGAGAATGGTGGCCGTCGCGCGCAGATTTTGCCGAGGGCTTTGTCATGTGGCGAGGTCTGGGTGTTGATTACGAGTTTGGCGTGCTGGAGGCACCGGCCCGGGTAGCCATTCACTATGTCCATCGCCTGGGCGCCATAGCGGCTGGTCTGGTAATTGGCCTGATCGCTTTCCTGGCCTGGCGTCGCCGTCACAATGACATTCGCCAGGCCGGGCTTCTGGTAATGCTGGCCCTGGCTGCACAAATCAGTCTCGGCATCAGTATCGTGTGGTTTGGTCTACCGCTCAGCCTGGCCACCCTGCATAACGGCGTCGCCGCGCTGTTATTGCTGGCGGTCATCAACCTCAACCACATCACGGCACTGGAGAAATCCCGCGCGCTGTTGAATCACGACTAGGACATGTCGCGCACCAATATCTCCGTACTCATCGCAACCGCACTGCTGGGCGCGCTGCTGGTAGTGGTGCGGCAGTTTGCCGTCGAACCAGAGAGCCTGGCCCTGCCCACAGCAGCAAGCCCGGCGCAAAAAGCGCAGGAACCCACTACTGTTATCGCTCCGCCGGTGGCAGCCCAGGCGATCGCCGGCCCGGCCCGGCTGAACAGCAGCGCCGATCTCATCGCCCTGCTGGACGCACGCGGCCTCGACGGCGCGCGTCTGCTCGCGGACAGCGCCGACTGGTTCCAGGAGCGAGCGTTCAATGGCCCGCAGGCCTTGTTCGGGGTGACCGCCGACAACTCGCGCGAGGAATATTTTTCCCGGCTGGACCAGCAATCACTCACCAGCCTGTCCGAAGCAGGCGATGCCGGCGCGACCTTAAGTCTCGGGTTAAGGCGTTCAATGCAGGACCCTTTTGCCGCGCTTGCCCTGTATCAGCGTTCCGCAGCCCAGGGCGGCAGCGCTGCGCTGCTGCAGATTGCCGGACAACGAGAAACCTTTAGCGATATCAGGCTGACTGATTTTAGCAGCGACGCTGAATTTGTCCGCCAGTTGAGAGTTCTTGGCCGCAATAGCCCGGACCGCCTGCTAGCGGATGCCTTTGTCTATGCCAGTGCAGCGGTGCGCGATGCAGGCGAACCGATTGTCGATCAGAAACTACTGAACTGGCTGGATTCCCTGCACAATCGACTATCCGAGACCCGGCGTCGAAGGGTGTGTGAAAGGAGCTTCGGTAGCTACGTGAACCTGGGTACACAGCGCAGGGCGCTGGGTCTGCCGCCGGTAAACTTTAAACCACCGCCGGTGTTTCTAAGCGTCCCCGACCTGCAAAACAAACTGCCCTGCAATGACACGAACAGCCCCATCGTCTCAACACTTGATCTCAGCAACTGCAGCAACGAAGCCGTAATCGACCCGGCAGGCGACGAAAGCCGCCTGGTTATTTGTGCTGCACCCTGAAGCGCGCCTGATCGACTGCTTCAGCACACTTCCTTTCACCAACTTCTTCACCGGTTGCTAGACTGCGCGTATGGATGTAACGCCCCTCATAGACCCGCTCAATGACGCTCAACGCGACGCTGTCACCGCGCCGGATGAACCCATGCTGGTGGTTGCCGGCGCAGGTAGTGGAAAAACCCGGGTACTGGTGCATCGAATCGCCTGGCTGATCCAGGTTGAGAACGTATCACCGTTGGGCATCCTCGCCGTGACCTTTACCAACAAGGCAGCTGCGGAGATGCGTCATCGCATTGAAGCCCTGCTGGGCATGCCGGTGGAAAACCTCTGGGTCGGCACCTTCCATGGCCTGGCACATCGGCTGCTGCGCAGACACTGGCAGGAAGCCAGGCTGCCGCAGGGGTTTCAGATAATCGATGGCGACGATCAGCAACGCCTGATTCGCCGCCTGGTAAAGACCCTCGAGTTGGACGAGACAACCTGGATAGCCCGGGAGATCCAGTACTTCATTAACAATCAGAAAGACGAAGGCCTGCGCCCGGAGCACATCAATGACGAAGGTGATCCCAATCGTCGCCAGTTAATTCGACTGTATCGCGAGTACCAGGCCGCCTGCGACCAGGCCGGACTGGTGGACTTCGCTGAACTGTTGCTGCGCGCCCATGAGCTTTGGCTGCATAACCCCGAGGTGCTGGAACGTTATCGACGCCGTTTTCGTCATGTGCTGGTCGATGAGTTTCAGGATACTAATGCCATTCAGTACGCCTGGCTGCGCGTGCTGATCGGCGAGACTGGCGTACCGTTCGTGGTCGGTGATGACGATCAGTCAATTTATCGCTGGCGTGGTGCTCGTATGGAGCATCTGATGCGTTTCCAAAAAGACTTTCCGGACTCGCGCCTGATCAAGCTCGAGCAAAACTACCGATCCACCGGCACCATCCTGCGCGCCGCCAATGCGGTTATTTCCAATAATAGCGGGCGCCTTGGCAAAGAGCTGTGGACCGACGGCGATGATGGCGAACCGATCCACTTGTATAACGGCTATAACGAGCGCGATGAAGCGGCTTTCGTCATTGGCCGAATCCAGGATTGGGTGGCGCAGGGAAACCAGCGCACCGAAACGGCTGTGCTGTATCGCTCCAATGCGCAGTCGCGCATTTTTGAAGAGGCGCTGCTGCGCGAGAAAATTCCCTATCGGGTTTACGGTGGCCTGCGATTTTTCGAACGCGCAGAAATCAAGGATTCACTGGCCTACATACGCCTGCTGGCCAACCGCGACGACGATGCGTCCTTTGAGCGGGTGGTTAACCTGCCCACGCGTGGGATCGGCGCGCGCACGGTAGAGGTGGTGCGCAGCTATGCGCGCGCCTATTCCAGTTCCATGTGGCAATCTGCCTGTTCGCTGGCCGGAGGCCAGCTGAGCGGCCGTGCAGCCAATGCGCTGCAGGTTTTCCTGCAGCTGATCGAGAGCCTGGACCGGGAAACCCAGGGGCTGGAGCTGCATGAACAGGTCGATCATGTAATTCGTCAAAGTGGTTTGATTAGTCACTACAAGAAGGAGCCGCGCGAACGCGCCGAGGCTCGTCTGGAGAACCTCGACGAGCTGGTCAGCGCCGCGCGGGGTTTCGAAAACAACGAAGCCGAGGAAGACATGACCCCGCTGGCGGCTTTTCTGGCCCACGCAGTGCTGGAATCCGGCGATACCCAGGGTGACGCCTGGGAAGACTGCGTTCAGCTTATGACCCTGCATTCCGCCAAGGGCCTCGAATTTCCGCTGGTGTTCATCACCGGCCTGGAAGACGGCCTGTTCCCGCATCGACGCTCTCTGAATGACCCGGCCAGCCTGGAAGAGGAGCGGCGGCTCTGCTATGTGGGCGCAACCCGGGCCATGCAAAGCCTCTATTTGACCTACGCCGAACAGCGGCGGCTGCATGGCGTGGACAGCTTCGGCCATCCCTCGCGCTTCATCAGTGAGATACCCTCGGAACTGATCGAAGAGGTGCGACCGCGGATCCAGGTCAGCCGGCCCCTGCAGCGGCGCACGGTGCGCACCCGAACCAGCGCCCCCGAGGATAAAAATGCCCTGCGGCTGGGCCAGCGCGTGCGTCACGGGAAGTTCGGCGAGGGCGTGGTGCTGAACTATGAAGGGGCGGGCGCGCATGCCCGGGTTCAGGTTAATTTTGAGACGGCCGGCACCAAATGGCTGGTGATGTCTTATGCGCGACTGGAAGTGATGTAACATGTCGCCTGCCCGCGCAGGGAACCTCGCCAGAGCATGAACATTCTTATTCTGGGCGCCGGCCAGGTCGGCTCCACCGCCGCCTACCAACTGGCCCGCGCCGAGGCCAATGAAGTCACGATCGTTGATACCGATCCGACGGTTTTGCGTGATCTGCAGGACCGCCTGGATATCCGCACGGTTGTCGGCCACGCCGCCTATCCACAGGTACTGGAGCGCGCCGGCGCCAAAGATGCCGACATGGTGATCGCGCTGACCAGTAGCGACGAAACCAATATGGTGGCCTGCCAGGTGGCCTACACCTGTTTTCAAACGGCCACCAAGATCGCTCGCATTCGCAGCGCCGAGTACATCAGTGCGCATGTCAAAGAAAAGGACCTCAACAAGAAGCTGTTTTCACAGCACGCCGTACCGGTGGATGTGTTCATCAGTCCCGAGCAGCTGGTCACCGCGCATATTGAACAGTTGATCCGCTTTCCCGGCGCCTTCCAGGTGCTGGATTTCGCTGATGGCCGGGTTCGCCTGATTGGCGCCCGTGCACTGGCCGGCGGGCGCCTGGTGGACCAGCAGATCAAGTATCTGCATGAGCATATCCCGAATGTTGAAGCGCGCATCGCCGCCCTTTATCGCAATGGCGAGAGCCTGCTGCCAGACGGCAACACCCTGATTCGCGAGGGTGACGAGGTGTTCTTTATTGCCAGCCGCGACGATTCGCGGGTAGTTATGAACGAAATGCGGCGCCCGGAGGAAACGGTGCGCCGAGTGGTCATCGCCGGTGGCGGCAACATCGGCTACCGCCTGGCCGCGGCGCTGGAAACCACCAACCAGGTCAAGGTCATCGAGCGCGACCGCAACCAGGCCCGAAAAATTTCCGAGCGACTGAATAAAGCCATTGTGCTGCACGGCGACGCAGCCGATGAAGAGCTGCTGCTGGAAGAGAACATCGACAGCGCCGATGTGTTTGTGTCGCTGACAAATGCGGAAGAGGCCAATATCCTCTCCGCGATGCTCGCCAAGCGCCTGGGCTGTAACAAGGTGATGGCGCTGATCAATCGGCCGTCCTACGCCGAACTGGTGGAGAGCGGCACCATCGACGTGGCCATTTCTCCGCAGCAGATCACCATCAGTTCGCTGCTGGCGCACGTGCGTCGTGGCGACGTCGTCAAGGTTCACTCTTTGCGCCGCGGTGAGGCGGAATCCATCGAAGCCGTGGCGCATGGATCGCCCGAGGAAAGCCTGGTGGTCGGCCGACGCGTCGAAGACATTCCATTGCCGCCAGGCGCCAGTATCAGCGCTATTGTTCGCGACGATGCCATCATGGAGGCACATCACGACACGATGATCGAGACCGAGGATCACGTCATTCTGTTTATTACCGACCGGCGCCAGACGGAAGAAGTCGAACGCCTGTTCCAGGTAGACGTGGGCTTCTGAAGCTCGCCGGCCGGATCTCGCCAGCAACTACCGCATGCGCATCGGGGTAACTCAGAGAATTCTCGGCCTGTTGCTGATGCTATTCAGCACCAGCATGCTGCCGCCGGTGGCTGTCTCACTGATTTATGCAGACGGCGCTTACTCTGCTTTCCTGTCCGGCTTCGCCGTGACCTTCGCCGCCGGCGCGGCGATCTGGTTTCCGGTTCGCGAAGACCGTCGCGATCTGCGCTTGCGGGACGGATTTTTAATCGTGGCCGCATTCTGGCTGGTACTGGGCAGCTTCGGCTCGGCGCCTTTGTTGTTCAGCGAACAGCCGTCCATGAGTCTGACCGACGCAGTCTTCGAGGCGATTTCCGGTCTCACCACCACCGGCGCCACGGTACTCACCGGCCTGGATAACCTGCCTCCGGCTATTTTGTATTACCGCCAGCAATTACAGTGGTTGGGCGGCATGGGCATCATCGTACTGGCCGTGGCGGTACTGCCTATGCTGGGTGTTGGCGGCATGCAGCTATACCGCGCCGAAGCACCGGGTCCGGTTAAGGATTCAAAGCTGACCCCACGTATTACCGAGACCGCCAAAGCACTCTGGTACATCTATCTTGGGCTTACCGTTACCTGCGCACTGGGCTATTGGGCCGCGGGTATGTCGCCCTTCGATGCCATATGTCATGCCTTCAGTACCGTCGCTATCGGCGGCTTCTCTACTCACGATGCCAGTATTGGCTACTTTGACAACTACGCCATCGAGCTGGTGGGCGTTGTTTTCATGTTTCTCGCGGGGATCAATTTCTCGCTCCACTTTATCGCCTGGCGCAGCACCTCGGTACGCCACTATTTTAATGAGCCGGAATTCCGAGCTTACTGTGCAGTACTGGGTGGTCTGCTGCTGTTTGTATTACTGAGATTGTATTTTCAGGACGTGTTTTCGAGCCCGGGCGAGACCCTCATTGCAGGTCTGTTCCAAACCGTCTCGGTGGCAACCACCACCGGATTCACCACCACCAACTTCGCGGCCTGGCCCGGTGCACTGCCGGTTGTGCTGTTGTTCTCGAGTTTTATCGGCGGCTGTGCCGGATCAACGGCCGGCGGTATGAAAGTTGTGCGCGTTTTGCTGCTATACAAGCAGGGCGTGCGTGAAGTTCAGCGGCTGGTGCATCCCAACGCGGAATTGCCCGTCAAACTTGGCAGCGTCGCGGTCTCGCAACGCGTCGTCGAAGCCGTGTGGGGATTCTTTGCCGTCTACGTCGTGTTGTTCGCGTTAATGATGACGGTATTGCTGGCTACGGGCCTGGATCAGGTAACGGCTTTTTCGGCCATGGCCGCCAGCCTGAATAACCTGGGCCCGGGACTCGGCGATGTGGCCAACGGTTTTGGCAGCCTGAACAACGTGGCCAAGTGGGTTTGTGTGCTCGCCATGTTACTTGGCCGTCTGGAGATCTTTACCCTGCTGGTATTGGTCTCGCGAACTTTCTGGCGTCCCTGAGAACAACGTGCAGGTCTGGCTGACACGTTTGGAGAGAATCAATCTTCGCATCGGCCAGGCCGTCGCCTGGCTCACACTGGCGATGGTGCTGGTGACCTTTGCAGTAGTGGTGCTGCGCTACTGGTTCGACAGTGGCTGGATCTGGCTACAGGAAAGCGTTACCTGGATGCACGCGGCGGTGTTCATGCTGGCGGCGGCCTATACCCTGGCGCGGGATCAGCAGGTGCGGGTCGATGTGTTCTACGCGCGGGCCGGACCGCGTGGTCGAGCCTTGATTGATGCCCTCGGCTGCCTGCTGTTTTTGTTACCGCTGGCGATTTTCCTGGGCTGGGGAAGCTGGGACTATGTGCAGACTTCCTGGCGAATCACCGAGGGCTCCCGGGAAGCCGGTGGTTTGCCGTTCCCCGCTGTGCCGCTCATGAAATCTATGATCCCGCTGACCGCCGCCCTGCTATTTTCCCAGGGCTGCGTTCTGTTTGGCCGCAGCCTGCTGCTGCTGTCAGGCCAGCCGGATACGGCGGCGGAAAACAAGCAACGGCCGGATCCCGTTTAAACCGGCGCATGTCGATGCTGGCCTTACTGATGTTTGTGGTTGTCGTCGCGGTAATGCTGGCAGGTTTTCCCGTTGCCTTTACGCTCGGTGGAACGGCACTGCTATTCGCCCTGGGCGGCGCCCTGTTTGGTGTATTCGACACAAGCTTTCTGGGCACTATGTCGAGTCGCCTGTTCGGCATCATGGGCAACGAAACCCTGGTCGCTGTTCCGCTGTTTGTATTTATGGGCGTGACCCTGGAACGCGCGCGCATCGCCGAAGACCTGCTGGATACCCTGGGGCTATTGTTCGGTCGCCTGCGCGGTGGTCTGGCCATTGCTGTAACACTGGTAGGCATGTTGCTCGCCGCCAGCACTGGCATCGTTGGCGCAACCGTGGTCACCATGGGTCTGCTTTCACTGCCAACGATGCTGAAGCGGGGTTACGAGCCGGCTGTCGCCACGGGGATAATCAGCGCCTCGGGAACCCTGGGGCAAATCATTCCACCGTCGATCATCCTGGTGTTACTCGGCGATGTGCTCGCCTCGGCCTATCAACAGGCGCAGATCAGCCAGGGCATCTTCAGCCCCGATACGGTCTCGGTCGGCGATCTGTTCGTGGGCGCCTTGTTGCCCGGATTGATGCTGGTCGGCCTGTACATCGGCTGGATTTTGATCCTGGCCGTGTGGCGACCGGCCACTATGCCGCCCGGTCGCGATGAGAATATCAACTCGCCCCGCGGCGCAGCCCTGGCGCTGCGCGTCATCAAGGTACTACTGCCGCCGCTGGCACTGATCCTGGCCGTGCTCGGTTCCATCATGGCGGGTATCGCTACGCCGACCGAGGCCGCCGCCGTCGGCGCCACCGGCGCCTTGGTACTGGCCCTGCTGAAGGGCCAGTTGAATCGCAACAAGCTGACGGAAATCGTGCGTAGCACCACTCGCGTCAGCAGCATGGTATTCCTGATACTGATTGGGGCTTCGCTGTTCTCGCTGGTGTTCCGCGGCTTCGGCGGCGACGAGCTGGTTCGAGAATTTCTGCTGTCACTGCCTGGTGGTGTGGTCGCTGCGATGCTGGTGGTGATGCTGCTGATGTTTTTACTCGGCTTCGTACTCGACTTCATCGAGATCACCTTCGTGGTTGTGCCCATTGTCGGACCGGTGCTGCTAGCCATGGGGGTAGACCCGGTCTGGCTGGGTGTGATGATCGCCATCAACCTGCAGACTTCGTTCCTGACGCCGCCGTTTGGATTTGCACTGTTTTATCTGCGCGGCGTCGCGCCACCCGAGGTGCGAACCATCGACATGTACCGCGGGGTAATTCCGTTCGTGGCAATCCAGTTACTGGCGTTGTTGTTACTGGCAATCTGGCCGGGCATCGCCACCTGGCTGCCGGCACAAATCTACGGTAACTGACTAGTCGACAACGTCTTCCAGGCCCAGGCGTTGATGCCAGGCCGCGATGGACTCATCGGGATAACGCGCAAACTGCTTGTCCTGCGGATCTGCCTTGAGCGGCACCCAGTTAGCCTTGGAATCCAGCAGCAAATGCGTACGCTCCGGAGCCACGGGCAATTCGCTGTCGATGGCAGATGCAAACGGGTGCACCAATTCAGGCCACTGCGGATCGAAGACCCACAACGCACTACCGCAGCGCGAGCAAAATCGGCGTTCGCCCCGACTGTCTCGGGTCTCGCCACTGGCAGCATCAACCAGCCGGGCGTGATAAACCTGCACGTGCTCCGCACCCTCGACCTGGAGGGTCGTCGCATCACCGCTCAAATTGATGGCATATCCGCCGCCACCGGCAGTCTTGCGGCAAATTGAGCAATAACACAAATTGAACGGATAGGGGTGACGAGACTCCAGTCGAAAGCGTACCGACTGGCAATGACAGGATCCTTCTAGTTGCATGATGAGTATCTCTCTAAAAGTCTTAATGTTTAGCCATGTAAGCGCTGAAGCATACGATGCAAATCCAGCACGACCTTCTGCAACCGATCCTGCTGACCCGCATCGGCCAGTTCGCGCTCGCCACGGAAAGCCTGGTGAGCCCGAGCCAGAGCGAATTGTGCCGGCAACACCGTGACACCTATATTGCCCAGCACCGAGCGCAGGGTCACCAGACCACGAATGCCGCCGAGACTCCCGGGTGACGCCGACAGCAGGGCAGCGCACTTGTCCTGATAGGGCGCCAGGCTTTCTTCACCCTCAGGCGCTCGCGACACCCAGTCGATAAGATTTTTTAGCAGCGGTGAAATACTGCTGTTGTACTCCGGCGAGGCTATCAACAAACCCTGGTGGGCACTGAATAGTTCACGCAATTGCAACACCTGTGCCGGCAAGCCTTCGGCTGCCTCGAAGTCGCCATCATAGAGCGGCAGCGGATAGTCAGCGAGATTCAACAGGGTAGCGTCACCACCCGCATCGCGATATAGATGGGCGGCCAGCGCGGCAAGGCGACGATTGTAAGACGACTTGCGGCTGCTGCCGGCGAAAACTAAAACGCGTGCTGTCTGGCTCATGAACTACCTCTGAATACTAATCCGGCATTTGGACGCGTAGCAGCGACAAAACTTTCTCAACGCAGCTTGGTCTGTAGCGCATCTAGCGTCGACTACGCAGTGCGGCCGCATAGGCGCGCTCGGCCCACTCGCGCATACTGTCAGGGTCTTCAAGAGTTTCTTCCGGTGCCTGGTAGTAGGACAAGGCGACGCGCTTGTCGGCCTTGCCGTAGGTGAAGGCTTCCAGGCCGCGTTCTTCGAACAATCCCCGTGATTGAGCGTCGACCTTCAAATACAGCGAATTACTCGCCACCAGGCCAATCATCAGACCATCATAGAAAACACCGTGGCCACCGAACATCCGGCGGATTTGCACTGCACCGAACTCAGCGAAAGCCTCGGGGAGAAAATCCGTAAACTCGCTCATGCGACTATTCCAGGCGCCAACAAGCTCTGGCTTCATCCGCATCCGGAGATGGCAAACGATCTGCATCGTCGGTAGACATAGCGCACGAAGAAATCCCGGCAGTCTCAGGTTTGGCTAGTTAGCCGCGCTCTCACGACGCCGGGTCTGTTCCAGCACCAACTGGAACCAGCGCTCGAAATCTGCCTCTGAGCCGGCGTAGTAACCGGCCTGCTGAATGTTCTGCTTGCCATCCTTGGTGACCAGACGCCGGGTAATCCAGCTGGGATGCGCGGGATGGCCCAGCGTGGTGAAGGCCCAGTGCATGGTGCGGTCACTATTCTGGTAGGTGAGCAAGTGCTGCGCCTGGATGCGCTCTTCACTGGACAGCTGCGCTGCCTGTACCGCAAACAGATAGGTTTGCCAGTCAGTCTCGGAGACTTTGGGCGAGGGATAGGGTCGAAATTCCTGCGCCTGCAGCACCTGGACGGTTGCCAGTAACAACAGACAGAGCCATGTCAGTCGAAATACTTTCAAGCGCCAGGCCTCCTCAATCAGCGTCAGTGTTTAGCGAGCTTAGCAGTTTTGCGCGCGGCTAACGGCAGTCCCAAGCTGTGCTTTTGCCGTCGCCGAAACGACGATCAGCCAACGCAAACGGTCCACCCGCTAATCATACAAGTGGCAACTCACTTCGTGCGGCGAAGACGGGCTGCCAAGGTCTTTTAGTTTCGGCTCCGAAACACGGCACTTGTCCATGGCATCCGGGCAACGGGTGTGAAACGGACAGCCGGGCGGCGGATTCATCGGCGAGGGCACTTCGCCGCTCAGCACAATACGTTTGCGACGACCACCCGGCTCCGGCACCGGAATGGCAGACATCAGCGCGCGCGTATACGGGTGTCGGGGAGCGGCATACAAGTCGCTGGAACTGGCGATTTCCACCAGCTTGCCCAGGTACATGACGCCAATGACATCGCTGACATGCTGGATGACCGCCAGGTCGTGGGCAATAAACAGGAACGCGATGCCATGCTCGGCCTGTAAGTCTTCGATCAGGTTCAGAATCTGGCTCTGCACCGACACGTCCAGCGCAGAGACCGGCTCGTCCGCCACAATCAGCGATGGATTTAGCGCCAGCGCGCGGGCAATGCCGACACGTTGCCGCTGTCCGCCTGAAAATTCATGCGGGTAGCGGTCCAGCGCACGCGCACTGAGGCCCACTACGTCGAGCAGTTCGCGTACCCGGGTCTCACGCTCCGCGCCAGTGCCGAGCCGGTGCACATCCAGCGGCTCGCGCACGGTCTGTGCAACGGTGCGTCGTGGGCTCAGCGAAGCGTAGGGATCCTGAAAGATCATTTGCATGCGTTGCCGGTAAGGCAACAACTGCTGGCGCGACAACTTTGTAATATCTTCGCCGTCCAGCAACACCTGGCCCGCCGTCGGCGTCTGCAGGCGCACGATGCTGCGACCCAGGGTGCTCTTGCCGCAGCCGCTTTCACCCACCAGTCCAAAAGTGCGGCCACGCTGCAATGAGAAACTCACGCCATCGACAGCCTGCACGTTGGCCACCACCCGGCGGAACAAGCCGCCGCGAACCGGAAAATACTTCTTCAGATCCCGCACCTGCAGCAAGACATCGCTACCGGCGTTCACGAAGCCACTTCCCAGGGATGAAAGCAGGCAAAACTGCCGGTACCGTGAGCCTGCAACGCCGGTTCTTCGCGATGACAGTTAGCCGTCGCACGCTGGCAGCGCTCGGCAAAGCGGCAACCCGGCGGCAAATGCAGCAGGTCGGGCACACGGCCCTCTATGGTCGGCAAATGGCGCAACTTGTCGGGACGAATACGAGGAATGGAAGCCAGCAGACCATGCGTGTAAGGATGCCGCGGTTGCCCGAACAGCGCTGTGACGGGCGCCTGCTCGACAATCTTGCCGCAATACATGACCAGGGCCCGCCGGCAGGTCTCGGCAACTACCCCGAGATCATGGGTCACCAGGATTACCGCCATCTGAAATTCATCCTGCAGCTGGTTGATCAGCTCCAGCACCTGGGCCTGGGTAGTGACATCCAGCGCAGTGGTAGGTTCATCAGCCACCAGCAGCCGCGGTCCGCAAGACAATGCCATGGCTATCATTACGCGCTGGCGCATGCCGCCCGACAGCTGATGGGGATATTCATCGACACGCTTGGCCGGCGCCGGAATACCGACCTTGGCCAACATTTCGATAGCGGCATGGCGCGATTGGGTCCGGCTGAGCCCCTTATGGCGCATCAGCACGTCGGTCATCTGGCTGGCCACGGTAAACACCGGGTTGAGGGCGGTCATCGGCTCCTGAAAGATCATCGAGATTTCCGCACCACGAATAGCGCGCAGCGATTCTTCGTCCAGACCCACCAGCTCGCGACCGGCAAATTCGATAGAGCCGGATGCGATGCGACCCGGTGGCGACGGAATCAGGCCCAGCAGCGACAGACCCGTCACGGTTTTGCCGCAGCCCGACTCACCGACGATGCCCAGGGTCTCGTTACCGTGCACTTCGAAACTGATGCCGTCCACGGCCCGCACTACGCCCTGGGGCGTGTCGAACTCAACCACCAGGTCGCGCACTCGAAGTATCGGCGCCGCGTCAATCACCGGCAACGGTCCGCGGGTCCAGCGCATCCTGCAAGGCATCACTGAACATGTTGAAGGCCATCACCAATCCGAACAGTAATACCGATGCGGCCAGAAAATTATTAAAGAAACCGGCCAATACTTCCTGGGTGCTCTCTGAGATCATCAGGCCCCAGCTCATACTGTCCTTAACGCCGATCCCCAGGAAGCTGAGAATTACCTCACTCTTGATTGCCGCAACGAAAGTAATGGTTGCCTGTACCAGCAGGATGTGGGTGGTGTTGGGCAAGATATGCCGAAAAATAATGGTCATTTCCGGCACCCCGATGGCGTGCGCAGCCTCAACATATTCCTGACCGCGCAGCTTAATAACCTCACCACGAATCAAACGACCCGCTGTAATCCAGAAGGTCGCAATCATCGCTATATGCATGGCATAAGGCGTGTCCTTGAGGCTATACGCGATGGCCGCGACGAACAGGATAAACGGGATCGAATCCAGCACGCCCATAATCCAGAGAATCAGTTCATCGATCCAGCTGCCGCTGAAGAATCCCGCCATGGCACCCAGCACGGCGCCTAGCCCGGTAGACATTAGTGCCACTACCAGGCCGACCTCGAAGGAAGTACGGGTGCTGTAAATAGCCCGATCAAAAATGTCCTGGCCAATGATATTGGTACCGAACCAATGCTGGGCCGACGGCGCTTCCCATTTACCCCCCTCCAGTTCGGCCCAACCGCTCGCCCACCAGCCCAGCACCACGCCCAAGGCCACCAGCAGGTAAAGCAGCACCACGCCCAGAGACCACATGCCGGTGCGATCGCGGCGAAACTTGTATAGGGCTTTTGTCCAAAGTGACTCGGGAGAATGCGCTTGCTGCGTGACCGGCTCCAGGCTTTCTGCTGACACGCTCATCTAAGTGTTACCCGCGGATCAACAACACGATAGAGAATATCCGTCAGTAGCTGGACCACCACCAGCATGATGGCGGTCAGTGCCACCACGGCTTTCAATAGCGGCTGATCTCCGGTGATGATGGCGTCATAAGTGGCCTTGCCAATACCCGGAATACCGAAGTAGCTTTCCAGCAGCAGGCTACCGCTAATAATTACCAACGGTATAGAGAACATAATTCGAGTAATGATCGGAATCAGTGCATTTTTCAGAATCAGTTTGTAGTAGAGCTGGCTGGTGGGCACGCCGAAGGCGCGCGCCGTGCGCACGTGGTCGCGGTTCATTTCTTCCACAATCACCGAACGATAAAAGCGCGTGTTGTAACCCAGCGCCACAAATACCGTAGCCAGGGTTGGCACCGTCACATACTCAAGATAACTGCCTAAGGAACTGGCATCCCAGCCACGCACCGGAAACAGGTTCAGACCAAAGCTAGACGAAAACAGAATCTGAAAGGCGATGATTACGATCAGGAAACTAATGCTCATGCCGACTGCGGCCCCGGCCATGATGGCCTTGTCGGCTCTCTGCCCGCGGTAGAAGGCAGCCAGCAACCCCAGTGCCACGCCGAGCAGGTTACCCAGGATGAAGCCCGGCAGCGCCAGCGCCAGGGACACAGGAACGGTTCGCGCCAGCAAACTCGTCACCTCTTCGCCGGTGGAATCTGAGCGACCAAAATCAAGGGTCACCAATTCCCGCAGATACTCAAGGTAGCGAACCATGAATGTGCGGTTGTAGCCGAGCTGATCTCTAACTTCAGCAATTTGGTCAGCCGTCGGGTTCTTGCCGAGCAGATCGAAGGTTTTGTCCGGTCCGAAGTACACCATCAGCAAGAAACTCACCAGGGTGACGCCGATAACCAGCGGAATACCGGTGATCAGTTTGCGCAACGCGTACTGCAGTAGCTCCACTAGTTCACCACCGCCTGCTCAACCGGCTGGCGTATCCCACCCTGACCATCGGAAAGGGCAATAAATGGAAAATAGTAGCCGCCCACCATGCCGCCGGGCGGGTGCATCACCACTTCGCGATGCCACACTGGTATGCGGGTACGCGACAATGCGGCGATAGTCACGCAGTCGTCGATAAGTATCTGGTTCATTTTTCGATAGATCTTGGTGCGCTCGGGTGATGGCTGCATCACTGACGCCTCCTTATACAAGCGGTTGTACTCGGGATTGTCATAGTTTGAGCTGTTGGAACCGGGTGCACGGTTGGGACCATAAAACAACTGCAGGGTATTCTGCGCGTCTGGATAATCCAGACCCCAACCCACCGCGATATAGGGCAGGCGACTCTCTCGCCATTGCTGGTTCAGATCGCCGAAAGTCGCGAATTGCTTGAGTATGATCTTGTTGCGCGGAAAACCAATCTGCATCAGCCAGGCCCGAAACTGCTCGAAGAACTGACGTGAACGTACCCCACCCGTGCTGCCATAGATAAGTTCGGGCAATGTCTCGGCGTTCCAGCCATTCTCGGCCAGCAAGCGACGTGCGCCGTCCACATCCCGGGTTACGCTATCGCGGGAAAGCCCGGGATCAAACTCCGGCACCACCGGAGGGATGATGCCGGGAAATATCACACCCAGATCAAAGTAGAAGCTGTCGTTGCGAGCCTGCCAGTCGAAGGTCTTGATCATTGCGCAACGCAGAGCGTGGTTACGCTTTGCCCGCTGCGGATCCGGGTTATAGCCGAATTCCTCAAAATCCATATTGAAGCTCTGGTACACAAAGCCGGATTCGATGTCGGAGCTAACGTGATACTTCTCAGCCAGGTCTGCTCTGAGCGCGACGGGCTGCTTGCTGGCGAGCACTCGATCAGCCAGCTCCACGGGCAAGGTGGTGACCTGAATTTCGTTGCCTTTGGTGAATGAATTCCACTGGGCAGCGGCATCCTGAACAAAATCGACTTCAAAGCGATCAACAAACGGCGGTTGCTGACCGTGGATAGCCGCGACGCCGGTAAAGGCATGCTTATCCGCGTCGTAACCCTCGGCGTAAATATCAACGGGCTCCCAGCGCCAGTCCGGATTGGGCTCCAACACCGCCTTCGCGGTATCAAAGGCACGCAGCCTGAAGGGACCGGAACCGACCGGATTAAGCCCGAGTTCGCGGCCATAGCGCTCGACCGCCTCGCGCGGAACTACAGCTGAATAGCCCTGAGCCAGGGTATAGGGCAACTGAGGGAACGGCCGTACCAGTGTTATCTGCAAGGTATGCGAATCAACTGCCCGCAAACCTTCCACGGGCTGGTCGTAGTCCGAACCCGCCTGTTTCCATTCTTCCAGTCCGACCACCTTGCCCTGCCAGAGCCAGGCACCCTGGGGCCGCATATCCGGGTCGAAATGGCGCTTGAGGCTGTAAATCACATCCTCGGCATTCACCTCCCGGCCCTTGCCGTCAGCAAATACCGGATCATCAATAAATTTGACGCCCCGTCTCAGCCTTATGGTGTAGGTGAGACCGTCCGCCGAAATTTCCGGCATGGCCGCTGCAAGATTCGGCTTCAGTTCGTAGGGCAGGGCCAGGTACTTGTAAGAATAAAGCGTGTCGTAAACGTTAATTACAATTAGGTTTGCATAGGCCGTAGCCGACTGAACCGGGTCGAGGGTCGTTGGCGCGCCATTCGTGGAATGCCGGTAGATACGCAGATTGGAATTCTGCTCGTCGCCGGCCGAACCGCCGCCGCCACAGGCTGAAACCAGCACGATAAGCAAAGCTGCCGCTAAACTTCGATTCAATCCGGAAATCTGCACAGGCTGCAGCATTAATCAGGACGGATGCGCAACATCGCGCGCTCGGAAATATTCGTCCAGTCGCTAACGCTGTCGCGAAAGCTGGAGAAGGAGGCGTAGATGCGCGCGGCCTTTTCATCGCGCGCGACAACTTCCTCGATCACCTCGGTGGATATTCGCTGCAAGGAAAGCAGGACTTCATCGGGAAACGGCAGGATTTGAACTTCTCCCTCAGCGCGCAGTTGCTGTAACGACTGCGCATTGCGGGCCACAAACTCTGCCGTCATCTGATCATTGGTTGCACTGCAGGCCAGGCGGACGATTGCCTGCAGATCTTCGGGCAGGCTTTCGAAAGCCTGTTGATTAACGATGCACTCGAGTACCGGGCCCGGTTCCTGCCAGCCAGGATAGTAGTAGTACTCGGCTGCCTTATGCAGACCGAATGCGATGTCATTATACGGCCCGACCCATTCCGTCGCGTCGATGCTGCCCGTTTGCAAGGCCGTAAAAATATCCGCGCCGGGCAGATTGACGGGTGTGCCGCCGGCGCGCCGGAGGACTTCGCCACCGAGCCCGGGAATGCGCATTTTCAAACCGGCGAGATCAGCCATGCTGTCGATTCTGCGATTAAACCAACCGCCCATCTGCACGCCCGTATTACCCGCGGGAAAGGGCCGCAAATTAAATGGCGCATACAATTCACGATACAGCTCCAGTCCGCCGCCGAAGTACAACCAGCCATTCATTTCCATGGCTGAAATGCCAAAGGGGATGGAAGTGAAAAATTGCGCCGCTTCGACCTTGCCTTTCCAGTAGTAGGCCGAGCCATGACCCATTTCCGCGGTGCCGCTGGACACCGTATCGAAAACTTCAAATGCCGGTACCAGTTCGCCCGCAGCGTATACGCGAATATCCAGCCTTCCGCCGGAGGCCTGCCGGATCATCTCGGTCATGCGCACCACGCCGGTGCCCAGGCCTGGAAAATTCGGTGGCCAGGTAGTGACCAGTTTCCATTTGAAACGCTCACCGCCATCAGGCCCGCAATCCGTCTGTTCCTGTGCACAACCCGCCAGCGCCGCAGCGCCGGCCGTCGTAAGCAACTCTCTGCGCTTCATCTGTTAGTCCGTGACTCAGCTTGACGCGTGATAGTAGTCGCGGCGAGGAAGCTGTTCCATCATCGTGGGCCAAGCCATGGGCGAGATTGTGAGACAGCCCGGCTGGCTGCCCGGCTTGAGCATGGTGAGAAGGTTCAGATTGGCGTCTAAATACACTCGCCCGGTTAAACAGGCCCTGGAAGTAGAGCAGATTCCCACTGGCCATCTATTAGGCGGGGTTTTGAAAATCCTTGTCCCCACGTTTCTTGAAGTTTTTCTCATCATCGGGAAAATCTGCTCTGGAAATCGCTGAAATTTTATAATAAGCCCCACTTAACAGCCTTAAAATGGGCATTATTCTCAATATTCCCCCACAATAACTAATACTTTCCCATCCTGTGATGAGAATCGCTGGAAATTGGCTTTTTCGACGCCAGAAAAGGCAAAAATAGCAATAAATGGGTTAATCAACCCGATAACCGATATAAATTTAGTGTGAGTGGGATTTTATGTCCTATATGCGGCGCGAATACTCACAGGATCGGATATTCAGCCCGCCACAGACCCACTGATAAACTCTGGCAATGCTCAGAACACCTATTCCATGATTGGCCTGCTGCAGCGGGTTAGTGAAGCGCGAGTCGAAGTCGCGGGGGAAATCATCGCTGAGATTCAGGCGGGCCTGCTGGTACTGGTTGGGGTGCAGCGCGGCGATAGTAAGGCCCAGGCAAGCCGCCTTTTGGAGCGAATACTGGCATTCCGGGTATTCCCCGATAAGTCAGGTCGCATGAACCTGGATCTGCGCCAGGCCCATGGCAGCCTGCTGCTGGTGCCGCAATTCACGCTGGCAGCAGACACTCGCAGCGGCAATCGACCGGGTTTCTCGGCAGCCGCGGAACCGCAGCGCGGCGCAGAATTATTCGAACAATTGCTGAGACTGGCCCGGGAACAGCCGCTGGCGGTGGCCAGCGGCCGTTTTGGCGCCGATATGCAGGTCAGCCTGGTGAACGACGGCCCGGTCACGTTTTGGCTGGAAGTCCCGCCGGCAGGCGACTGAGTTCACGTTTTCACACGGTGTTCCGGGACACGCGCCGTTTTGACGTATTATTAGCGGTCGGAGCACGGTCGCTGATCGGCCGGTATACATGGAGTTAATACTATGGGTTTAGGTGGCATAAGCCTCTGGCAGCTGCTGATCATCCTGGTGATCGTTGTACTGCTGTTTGGCACCAAGAAACTCGGCAGCCTGGGACAAGACCTGGGCGGCGCAGTCAAAGGTTTCCGCAAAGCCATGGGCGATGCGGACAACGATGACGACAAGCAGCTCAAGGAACCCGACGCCGAGTTCGCAGAAACCAGCGAACAGCGCGAAACGGAGCAGAACAAGGCCTCCTGACCGATATGTTTGATATCGGTTTTTGGGAACTGTTTATCCTGTTCGGCCTGGGACTGGTTGTATTGGGTCCCGAAAAGTTACCCAAGGTTGCGATGCAGGTCGGTAATTGGGCCGGGCAGGCGCGGCGAATGGCGCGCACGCTAACCACGCAAATGCGTGCTGAACTGGATACGGACATCACCAAGCCTTTCACGCCCGGTTACTCGCCGAATAAGGCCAGCAGTTATAAGCGCCCCGGCGTCGATGATCTGAAGCCAGGCGAAGCGGAAAATACGATTGCCGAACCCGCTACCGATACCGCCGAGGTGGCCGACAAGCCGCAAGACACCGTTGCAACCGACAGCACGTCGGACAGCAAGTAAGTTCGGCCGGCTTATGGACGCCTGCTGAATGGCCAGCGAAGCCGACAACGAGACCGTTGAAGAGGAGCTTGAAGAAGCAACTCTGGTTTCCCATCTGATCGAACTGCGCGAACGGCTGATGAAAGCCTTCGGCGCCGTGTTACTCATATTTATTTGTCTGGCACCGTTTGCCGAAAAGGTGTTTGCCATCGTTGCGCGACCGCTGATGGCAGCGTTGCCGGAAAACTCCACCATGATCGCGACCCAGGTGGCCTCGCCGTTTCTTACGCCGTTTAAAACCAGCCTGTTCGTCGCTCTGTTCATTGCCATGCCCGTGGTGCTCTACCAATTGTGGGCCTTCGTCGCGCCCGGCCTGTACCGGCGTGAGAAAAAATTTGCCGTACCGCTGGTGGTCTCCAGCATCCTGCTGTTCTATGCGGGTGTCTCGTTTGCCTACTTCATCGTATTCCCGCTGATGTTTGCCTTTTTCAACGCGGTGGCACCGGAAGGGGTCGCGGTGATGACGGATATCTCCAGCTACCTGGATTTCATTTTGGTGATTTTTTTCGCCTTTGGCCTGGCCTTTGAAGTACCCATCGCCACGGTGATGCTGGTCGGCTCGGGACTCACCACGGCTGACAGCCTGTCGAAAAAACGGCCCTACGTATTTCTCGGCGCCTTTGTCCTTGGCATGCTGCTGACCCCACCCGATGTGATCAGCCAGACGCTGCTGGCGGTACCCGTTTATCTGCTGTTCGAGGCCGGCATCATCATGTCGCGCATCATGGTATCCGGCGACGAAGACGCGGCTGAGGAAGCAGCCGAGGAAGAGGCCAGCTAGTCGGTGTCGAGCAGCGAGAGCAATAGCGCCGCACTACCTCAGTGGGCCGGCCACCCGGCGGGCCTGCGCACCCTGTTCTTCACGGAAATGTGGGAACGCTTCAGTTATTACGGCATGCGCGCCTTGCTGGTGCTGTTCATGGTTGACCAGGTCGAGAGCGGCGGCCTGGCTTTGAACGACTCGACTGCTACTGCCATCTATGGTCTCTACACCGCGGCAGTCTATCTGCTGGCCTTGCCCGGGGGCTGGATCGCTGATCGATTGATCGGCGCGCAGCGAGCCATCTGGATTGGTGGCATCGTGATCATGCTCGGCCACTTCACCCTCGCCATCCCGTCCGTTTATGCCTTTTTCCTGGGCCTGATGCTGGTGGTCCTGCGGCACCGGTCTGCTGAAACCGAATATCAGTGCCGTGGTCGGCCAGCTATACCCGGAAGGCGATGGCCGCCGGGATTCCGGATTTACGATTTTTTATATGGGCATCAACATTGGCGCCTTCTTCGGTTCCATTGTTTGCGGCTTCCTGGCCGAGAGCCAGACCTTTGGCTGGCACTATGGCTTCGCCGCGGCGGGCGTCGGCATGTTGTTCGGCTTGTGGCAGTTCCGTCGCTCGCGCGGTCTGCTTGGCGAGGCCGGACTAAAGCCCCATGTTGAGCCGGACAGCGCCGTGGAACGTCAGCGCATAAGCCGCAGCTGGCGAATGGTCTGGGCCGGCGGCCTTTTGGTGCTGGTAACATTCGGCTTACTGGTATCAGGCGCATGGCGACCGGATCCGGTGGTGGTATCACGCTATACCAGCGCGGTTATTCTCGGCCTGGCCGGTGCCTATTTTGCCTGGCTGTTTATTCTTGGTGGTTTGAACGGCGACGAAAAAAGACGCCTTGTAGTGATCATTGCCCTGTTTCTTGGCGCAGCGATGTTCTGGGCCGGCTTCGAGCAGGCCGGTTCCTCACTCAACCTGTTCGCCGACCGTTATACGGATCGCATGATCGGTAATTTTGAGATGCCGGCCAGCTGGTTGCAGTCCACCAACCCGATCATGATCATCCTTATCGCACCGGTGTTCGCCGCCGTATGGGGCTACCTGGCACGACGCAACCTCGAGCCGTCCACGCCGGTCAAATTCATTTTTGGCCTGATTATGCTCGGCGCCGGTTTCGGCGTGATGTTTTTCGCCGCCAAACTGGTCGCCGCCGGCAATTCGGTACTGCCATTCTGGCTAATCACCACCTACCTGTTCCATACACTGGGCGAACTGGCATTGAGCCCGGTAGGCTTGTCAGCCACCACCAAGCTGGCACCGAAACGCTACGTGGGGCAAATGATGGGCGTCTGGTTCGTGGGTGCGGCCCTGGGCAACGTGCTTGCGGGTTTGCTGGCCGGCGAACTTAGCGGCGACAGCGTTACACAGATGCCGGACCTCTACCTGCAGATCGTACTGACCACCGCCGGCACCGGTTTGCTGTTGTTGGTGTGCACACCCGCATTGAAAAAACTCATGGGCGGCGTGCGCTAAGCGATCGGTGAGCTGGCATGTCTACCTGCTGCGCTGTGCCGACGGCACCTTCTACACCGGCATCGCCCGCGATCTTGAAGCGCGGGTCGCCCAGCACAATCGCGGCCAGGGAGCCAGGTACACGCGTGGCCGCAGACCCGTGGAACTAGTTTATCGCGAGACCGCCGATGACCGCAGCAGCGCACAAAGTCGCGAATGGCATCTGCGTCGCCTGAGCGCCGCCACAAAACGCGAACTGGCTGAATCGCAAGCCTGAATGGAGACTAGCCTCGTGCAGCATTGCCGGCTGGCCGGATTGTGCAGATAATGGCTAACCAATAATTTGTATTGCTAAGGGAGACGCACTATGTCGGCTTATATCATTTCCATTTGCAAGGTCACCAATCCCCATGAGGGCTTCAAAAAATACTCGGCACTTGCAGCTGACCTGGTGCACGAGCACGGTGGCAAGTACATTGTGCGCGGCCCGACCAAGCGCGCGATTAGTGGCGATTTGCTGGATGACAAAATCGTTATTGTCACCGAGTTTCCGTCCATGACCGAGTTGGAAAACTTTGCTGACGACCCCAGGTACGTGAACGAAATCGCACCGCTGCGCGATGGTTCCGGCGAATATCATTTCGCTGCCTACGAGTCACCGCCGGCGGCGAAGGCCTGATACCTGACGCGGTCGGGGTCAGGCGCCTTCTGGAATGACCATGAAGGTGGCCTCGGCCTCGGCCACCAGCTCACCGTTGTCTGCGCGGCGAGCGCTTCCCTGTAATACCGCCAGACGGCCTTTACGTTTTAGCAGCCGTCCCTCCAGCTGTAATGACGTGCCGAGAGTGACCGGCTTGCGGTAACGAATCTCACATTTCGCCGTGTGTGCGCGCTGACCTTGCAGGAACAACCAGTTCGCCATGACGTCATCAAGTACGCTGTAGAGAATTCCGCCGTGCAGCTGATTGTCGTAGCCGCAATGCCAGTTGGCCGGCGTGAAGTCCGCACGACAAACTTCATCCTCCATATGAAACGGGATCTGCAGGCCCTGCGTGTTGTCCGGGCCACAGACGAAACAGCGATTGGCATCCGGTCGGCCGCGTGTATCTGTCATCTTGCATTGCTCCTCGCAGCGCGTTGCGTGGCCGCGGACCTTGACGCATTCTATGCCAAAGCAGGAGTCCGGCATGAAATACGATAACGAGAATATTTTTGCGAAAATTCTGCGCGGCGAGTTACCGGCCCACGTAGTCTTTGAGGACCAGCAGACACTGGCGATTCTGGACGTGATGCCGCAGGCCGACGGTCATACCCTGATCCTGCCGCGCAGCCCGGCCAGGGATTTTTTCGACCTGGACGATGAGTACTGTGCGGCCGTGCTAAGCACGGCGCGGAAAGTTGCCGCTGCTGTGCGCCAGGCCTTTCACGCCGACGGTATACGCATCATGCAGTTAAACGGCGAAGCGGCCGGACAAACGGTATTTCACTATCACCTGCACCTGATCCCCTGCCATACCGAAACTGGCCTGCGCAGCCACGCTCGCGGCATGGCCGATCCGGCGCTGCTGGCCGACCACGCCGAGAAGATTCGCGCGGCACTCGCTTAATCATCGCCTTCGTTATCAGCTACGCGCAGCCCAGTACACATCCTCAGAGACGGCAGCAGCCAAGGCAGCTTCGATCACTGCCAGCGGTGTGCCTGGCGGCAGACGGTACAAATGTGTGCGACAGCTGCAGTCTGAAGCGCCAAAGCCTGCCAGCGGCAAGCTTGCTTCCACCTGCTCTCCCAGGACTGTCGCGAACTGATGTTCGTGGTTCTCACCCAGCGCGTACCAGGCGCCGCGAGGTCGACAATGGGCGCGCAGATAGTCGATGTGCCAGTGCGGGCGCGGGCTGATAGCCCAGTGGTGACGCAGGCGCCCCGCCAGTCCGCCCGGTCCGAAAGCACTGCCCGCATAACAGTACAGTCCGGGTAGCAATGCCAGTATTCCCAGCGCACCAATCCTTACATCTGCGGGCTCGCCCGACCTGGCCAGGCAAAGAACATAGCTCCCGCGCTCAGGCGGTGCGGGCCGAGCCATCGGCGCAGCGTCTGAAGCGTATGTTTTCCAGCGTCAGTACGCCTTTGTCCATGACCGAATCGACGAGCTTCGCAAAGTCACTAATTTTCTCTTCACTGTCAACGAACTCCACCACCAGGGGCAGATCAGTACTCAGTCGCAACACGCGCGCCGTATGCAACTGGCCATCGGCGCCGTAACCTTCCATGCCGCGCAATACCGTGGCGCCAGCCAGGCCCGCCTGGTGCGCTTGATCCAGCAGCCACTTGTACAGCGGCTCGCCCTGCTGGCGATCGGCCTCGCCGACAAAGGCCCGCAATAACAGACCTTTTTCAAAATTCATCGCCTACTCCTCATAACCAGCGCGCTGCCATGTAACCGGCCGCCGCTGCGCTAAGGCCCAAAACCAGTTGCAGCAGGCAGTTCAAAAACGCACGCAATAAATCACCGTCCTGTGTCAGGCCCAGGGTCTCCAGGGCAAAGGACGAAAAGGTAGTAAAGCCACCCAGCACACCGACCATCAGAAACAGTCGCTGGCCGGCATCCAGCATCTGGCGCTGATCGGCCAGGCCGCCGAGCAGGCCAATCGCCAGGCAACCAATGACGTTGACCGCCAGGGTACCCACCGGAAAACCACCCATGGGCGCCAGTCGCTGGGCCCAGCCACCCACCAGGAAGCGCAGCGCTGAGCCGATAAAACCGCCGGCACCGACGTATACAAGTTGCTGCAACACCGGCTAGTTCCGTTGCGCGGTGGTCAACGGCCCAGCTTGCACCAGGTCACGCAGGGGCACCAGGTCGAAACCTTCTCGTTTTAGATCGGGCAAGGCACGTTCCAGGAATTCCAGTGTCACTTCGTAAGGATGACCAATAGCTATAGCGGTACCGTGCAGTCGCGCATAATTTTTCAGTCGGCTGAATTCGCGCGACAAGGCCAGCGGATCCACATCGCTGTCGAGAAAAATGTTGCGTCGTGCAGCCGGAACACCATTTTCCCGGGCCAGCCGCAGGGCGATGCTCGACGCGGTGGTGTAACTATCCACAAAAAACAAATTTCCGCGCCCACTAAGTTCTTCCATTAGCCAGGCCATATGTCCGGGGTGTTGTGTCAGCAGGCTACCCATGTGGGTATTCACGCCGATGGCCTCGGGTACTGTAGCCAGGTTGGCATTTAGAATTTCTGCCAGTTGGCGATGCGTATTGTTGATATCGATGTTGCCCATACCCACGGGCATCAGCTGCTCAACGGGCTGCAATGGCAGATGCAACAGCACTTCCTTGCCCGCTTGCGCGGCCTGGCGGGAAAGCAGCCGCGAATAGGGCGTATGCGGAAGAATTGCGCAGGCCACTGGCCCCGGCAGGGCAATGACTCGCTTACCCGCATGCTGCAGGTAACCCAGGTCATCAATAATGATGGCGATACGCGGTCGGCTGTCGCCGGCCAGTGCCAGTCCGGAAATCAGTAACAGCAAGCCTGCAACGCCGGCGGAGAGTCGACGCGCGGTCACGGGTTTAACGACTAGTCGGCTTTGCTGTGCAGAACGCGGCCGCCGCGCAGCACTTCAAGGGCCTGGCGTAGCTGGCCATCGGTCTGCAACAACGCGGCGCCGGCTTCGGTGCGATGTTCTGTGGCAGCAGCCAGCGCGTCTGCCAGGCTGGTGTCTTCCAGCGGCAGATCCGGTGTAATGCCTAGACCGTGAATCGAGTCTCCGGACGGAGTGAAGTAACGCGACGTCGTGAGTTTTATAGCCCGCCCATTAGACAGCGGCATCACCGTTTGCACCGAACCCTTGCCGAAAGTTCGACTGCCCATCACCGTGGCGCGACTATGATCCTGCAGCGCCCCGGCGACGATTTCCGACGCTGAGGCGGTACCTTCATTCACCATTACAACCAGCGGTGCACCATCGAGCAGGTCACCAGGCCGCGCTTCATGGGAGAAATTTGATTCCCGGCCTCGACCGCTGGCAGTAACGATGATGCCGCTATCGAGAAACGCATCGGAAAGTTCGACGGCCGAATCAAGCACACCACCCGGATTGTTGCGCAGGTCCAGCACCAGGCCGGTCAGGCCACCCGGGCTGGCGCGTTCCATCTCGCCGACAGCGCGTCGAACATCGCGATAAGTGGTCTCGCTGAAATGAGTGATACGGACATAGCCGTAACCGGGTTCCAGTAATTCGCTGCGCACACTATGCACCTGCACGTGGCTACGAATAATTTCGAAGTCGATGGGCTCTGGATCATCGCCGCGCAAAATTCCGATCACAACGCGACTTCCGGGTTTGCCGCGCATACGGCCGATGGTGTCGTCAACGCTATGCTCGCTGACCTGCAGGCCGTCGATACTGACAATAATGTCGCCGGTCTCAATACCGGCCAGTTGCGCCGGCGTGCCATCGATGGGAGTAACAACCGTTACTTCGCTACCGCTCATGCTGACTTCCAGCCCGACGCCGGAATAATTACCGGTGGTGCTGATACGGATTTCTTCGTACTGGTCGTTATCAAGAAACTGCGAGTGCGGATCGAGATCCGTCACCATACCGCGCACCGCGGCCTCGATCAGGGTTCGATCATCAACAGGTTCAACGTATTCCTGGCGGACGCGCTCAAGCACTTCGGCGAGCAGACGGGCCTCCTCCCAGGGCAGGCTTTCTTCTTCCTGGGGCACCGAACGCTGAGCGAGCACACCCCCGCCCAGCGACAGGCTGAGACCCAGAACGGTGCCGACCAGCAGCACCAACACGCTTCTAAAACGGAATGACATCAAACCCCGATATGGCTGGAAGTCCTTGATCAACATAGCATAACAGCCATGCTCAGGGTATCGATCGGACTGGCTTTCCGTTAATCCGCAGGCCGGGAAGAATTAGTCTTTTAAACCAATGGCTTAGCGCTTCATCCAGGGCCGCGGATCGACGGGGCGCCCATTGCGACGGATTTCGAAGTACAGACCCGCTTCAGCCTGCCCGCCGCTGTCGCCGGCATGCGCAATGATCTCACCGATATCAACCCAGTCACCCACCTCGCGCAGCAGGTCTTCATTATGTGCGTACAAGCTCATAAACCCGTCGCCGTGATCGACCACGGCCAGCAGGCCCATGCCGGCCAGCCAGTCAGCAAACACCACCCGACCGCGATGCACGGCTTTCACCTCGCTGCCCGGCGGCGCGCCGATCAGGGTGCCTTCCCAGCGTAGCTGACCTTCCGCACGGCGCTGGCCAAAGCGATGCAGGGCCGAACCCTGCACCGGCCAGCTCATTTCGCCCTTGCGCGCGGCAAAGGAACCATCGTCGCCGACCGGCAAATCGGCCAATGCACGAGTCAGCTCTGCCACCAGCTCACTGAGGCGGCTAGCCTGCTGCTGCAGGCCCGCTACCTCGCCCTGGCGCGCGCCGATTTTCTCGTCCAGACGCGCCAGTACCAGCGCCCGCTCGCTCTGCAGTTTGTCCAGATCGCGGACCTGGGTGGCCTGGGTCTGGCGCAAGGCCTCCAGTCGCGCGGCCTGATCGGCAGCGGCCGTGCGCGCAAGCTGCAGGTCGGCCAGGCTTTCGCGCACGGCTGCCACGGCCTCGCTGCGCGCTGCGCTGATATAGCGGTAGTAGACCAGCTGTCGCCCGGTCACCACCGGGTCATCGCCCGACAACAGCACGCGCAGCCATTCATCGCGACCCAGAACGTAGGCCTGGCGCAGCTGTTGGGCGAGCATGGCGCGCTCTTCGGTCAGCGCCGCCGCCTGACGATCTGCGGCCGCCTGCAAGTCTGAAAGACGCTGCCGGGCGGTCTTCAGCTCGGCTTCCGACCCTGCAAGTTTGCGCCGCAGCTGCTGTGCCTCCAGTTCGACGGCACGCAACTCGTTTTCAGCGCTGTCACGCTCGGCGAGCTGCCGCTTCAGGCCCTGCTCGACCACGCGGATACGTTGCTGCAGTGTGTCCAGCTGTTGCTGGGCCACGGCCGGATCGTCTGCCTGGGCCGCCAGCGTGACCGGCAACAGCAGACCCAGGGTGAACAGCAGGAGCAGCGGCTTCATGGCAGCGAAGTTTACCGATCTGCGCCGGCCGCTGGGACAGGTATAATCCCGGGCCGTCCGGGAGCGCTGGGTTATGGATCAGCTAATCGAATTTACTAACAATAACCTGCTGCTGGTCAGTGGCACTTTTCTCATGGCACTGGCCGTCGTCTTTTATGAAATCCGTCAGCGAGCCCAGTCTGTTTTTGAAATCAGCCCCACCCAGGCGGTGCGCCTGATTAATCAGGGGGCCCGGGTTGTGGACGTGCGCGAAGCTGACAAATTTACCCTCGGGCACATCATTGGCGCCTTGAATTTTCCCGGCGGCAAGATAGACCCCGCACAGGGCAAGCGACTTAAGAAAAATAAGCCCGTCTTGCTGGTTTGTGACAATGGCATGAGCAGCGGTCGATGCGTGGATCCATTGCGCAAGGAGGGCTTCGAAAGCACCTTCAGCCTGCAGGGTGGACTCGCGGCCTGGCAGCGCGAAAACCTGCCGCTGGATAGCGGAAAAGCCAGCTGAGCCCGGTGAGATGAGCAGCCAGCCAAAGGTCATCATGTATTCGCAAATGTTCTGCGGCTATTGTTCCGCGGCGCGCGCCCTGCTTTCAGAAAAGGGTGTGCTGTTTGAAGAAATCGATATCACTATGAAACCATCGGTGCGCGCAGAACTTCGCCAGCGCACCGGGCGCAACACCGTGCCGCAAATTTTTATCGGTGATACGCATGTCGGCGGCTATGACGATCTGGAAGCCCTGCAGACAGCCGGTAATCTTGATGCACTGCTGGCTGACCCGGATTAAAACTGTTTCGGAGAGGAATGCATGAGCGAAACCAACGGCAGCAGCGCCGGAAACGGCGGCGACCAGAATCTGGACGAACGACAATTTCTGCTGCAGCAACTTTATGTGAAGGACTTGTCTTTCGAAGCGCCGAACACGCCGCTCATTTTCACTTCAGAAAGCGGCGAACCTGACGTCCAGTTAAATCTGAAAAATGCCAACAACCGGCTCGACGACAACCGCTTCGAGGTCATCCTGCATATCAGCGTGCACGCCAAGATTGACGAGCGATCGGTATTCCTGATCGAACTGGACCAGGCCGGCGTGTTCTATATCAATGGCTACGACGACGATGAGACGCGTCGGCTGCTGGGAATATTCTGCCCGAATACATTGTTTCCCTACGCCCGCGAAGCCGTGTCTTCCATCGTCAGCAAAGGCGGTTTCCCGCCACTGGTTCTGCAGCCGATTAATTTCGACGCGCTGTATGCTCAGGCCGATCAGCAACAAGCTGCGTCGGCCTGAGGTTTAAGCAAGGCATGTCGGGATCCGCTGATATCGCTGTGCTGGGAGCCGGCTCCTGGGGCACTGCGCTGGCTGTGCAGCTGGCCCGCGGCGGGCGCGCCGCTACGCTTTGGGGGCGCGCCGAAGACGAACCGCAGCGCATGAGCCAGCGAAAAGACCAATGCGCGCTATCTGCCGGGTGTCGAGTTTCCGGCAACGCTGACGGTAGATGGCGATTTTGAGCGCGTTATCAGCGGACATCGTGACCTGCTGATCGTGGTGCCCAGTCATGCTTTCCGCGCTGTCGCCGCACAGCTGACGGGTCGGCTGGGCAAACATCAGCGCGTGGCCTGGGCAACGAAAGGCTTTGAACAGAAAACCGGTCTGCTACCTCACCAGGTTGCGCGAGAAGAACTTGGCGAGGATATTCCCCTGGCGGTGTTGTCGGGTCCGACCTTTGCCGGCGAAGTCGGTGCGGGCCTGCCCAGCGCCATGACCGTCGCTGCCACCGAGGCTGGCTTCGCCGCGGCACTGGCGGAACGTATCTCGGATCGGACTTTCCGCGCCTACACCTCAGACGATCTCACCGGTGTGGAAGTTGGCGGTGCGGTGAAAAATGTCCTCGCCATCGGCGCCGGACTCTCAGACGGCCTGGGCTACGGTGCCAATACGCGCGTTGCCCTGATCTGTCGCGGCCTGGTAGAGATGACCCGGCTCGGCGTAAAGCTCGGTGCGCGATCGGAAACCTTCATGGGCCTGTCCGGCATGGGCGATCTCGTACTGACCTGCACCGACAACCAGTCGCGCAATCGACGCATGGGACTGGAGCTCGCCGCCGGCAAGGACACCGAAACTGTGGCTGCGGAGATTGGCCAAGTGGTAGAAGGCGTGTACGCCGCGAAAGCCGTGCATGATGTGGCCCAGCGCGAAGGCGTGGAAATGCCCATCATTGAACACGTGTACCGCATTCTTTACGAAGACTTGTCGGTGCACGACGCCGTCATGAGCCTGATGTCGCGGTCGCTGAAACCTGAAGCGGAGCTGTTGCTGGATCCGTCACCGCACGGCGGCGTCTGACAGTCGCCGGCCTACTGGCCGCCGTCGAATCCAAGCTGGCGCCAGGCTTCGTAAACCACGATGGCGGCAGCATTCGATAAATTCAGGCTGCGGTTGTCCGGCTGCAACGGGATCCGCAAACGGGTCTCCGCGGGCAGAGAGTCCAGCACCTCGGCCGGCAGGCCACGGGTTTCCGGGCCCAGCAGAAACACATCGCCGGCTTTAAATTGGCAGTCGCTATAGCGTCGGCCCCCTCGCGTCGTCAACGCATAGACGTTTGCACCACCAAGCACAGCCAGACAACTTGGCAAATCTTCGTGCACGCGAATCTCGGCGTATTCCCGATAATCCAGGCCGGCTCGCCGCAGCTGGCGATCTTCCAGTTCGAAACCCAGGGGCCTGATCAGGTGCAGTCGCGTTCCGGTATTTGCGCAAAGGCGTATGATATTGCCCGTATTTGGCGGTATCTCTGGCTGGAAAAGGATCAGGTGAAACATCGGCAATGAGTGCACAAGGCGAAAAACTGAAACTGGAATTTTGCGGCTTACAGCTGGACTCGCCCATTGTCCTGCTATCCGGCTGTGTCGGCTTTGGCGAAGAGTACACCCGCATCGCCGGCTTCTCGAATCGCCAGGTCGGTGCCATCGCCCTCAAGGGCACCACTTTGGCACCGCGACTGGGAAACGCCGCCCACCGCATCTACGAAACGCCCATGGGCATGCTCAACGCCATTGGTCTGCAGAACCCGGGTGTCGACAAAGTGGTGAATGAAATTCTGCCGGCGCTGGATTTCACCGAAACTCGATTCCTGGCCAATGTCTGCGGTTCGACGGTGGAAGAATACGCCGAGGTTTGCCGGCGCTTTGATGACTCCGCCATTGATGCGATAGAAATCAATATTTCCTGCCCCAACGTGAAGGAAGGTGGCATATCTTTCGGTAACCATCCGGACGCGTCAGCTACCGTAGTCGCAGCCTGCCGGGCGGCGACCTCCAAGCCGATTATTGCCAAGCTGTCGCCCAACCAGACTGACATTCGCGAAAATGCACGCCGCTGCATTGAGGCCGGCGCTGACGGACTGGCGGTAATCAATACCGTGACGGGTATGGCGATTGACGTCGAAAACCGGCGCCCGATAATTGCTAATGTCCAGGGCGGACTGTCGGGCCCGGCGATCAAACCCATCGCACTGCTTAAGGTGAAGGAAGTCTACGAGGTTGCCGGCCCACTGAATGTGCCGATCATCGGCCAGGGCGGAATCAGCAACGCCACCGACGCGCTGGAGTTCATCATTGCCGGTGCCACCACTGTAGGTGTCGGCACCGCACTGTTTTACGAACCCCTGATTTGCGAGCAGATTAATCGCGGCATTGAGGCCTATCTCGATCGACACGGATTCGATGGCGTGACCGACCTGGTCGGCAGTCTGCAACTGGAAAGCCCGGAGCTGGCGGCCTGCGGATAAGTTGCGCCGGCGCGCCTAGCCGTCCAGTTCCAGTTCGCGAATCTTGCGCGTCAGCGTATTGCGTCCCCAGCCCAGCATGCGCGCGGCTTCCTGGCGATGGCCGCGGGCACGCGCCAGTGCCGTGCGAATCAGCGTTCGTTCAAACTCGGGTATCGCCGTGTCCAGCAAAGGTGCGGGCTCGCCGAGATCCAGCTGCCTTTCTGCCCAGCGTGCCAGGTCTGTCGACCAATCCAGGTTGTCTCTGAGCTTTTTGTGCCCGCCCAGTTCGGACGGAATGTCTTCTGCCTGAATAACCAGGCCCGGCGCAGTGACGGTCAGGCGCCGGCAGGCGTTGACCAGCTGTCTAACATTACCGGGCCAGTCGAAACCCTGCAGCAGCTGAATGGCCTCTGCGCTGATGCCTTTGGGCTCAGCGCCTAGTTCGTCCGCCGCCTTGCGCAGATAATGATTCAGCAGCGGGGAAATGTCCTCACGCCGTCGGCGCAAAGGCGGGGTTTCTATATGGATTACGTTGAGGCGATGAAACAGGTCTTCGCGAAAGCGCCCTTCGGCAACGGCCTTGTTGAGATCCATATTAGTCGCCGCGATCACCCGCACATCCACGCGTATCGGCATTTGTCCGCCGACTCGATAAAACTCGCTTTCTGCCAGCACGCGTAATAGCCGAGTTTGCAGTGCCGACGACATGTCGCCGATTTCGTCAAGAAATAGCGTGCCGCCATCGGCCTGCTCGAAGCGGCCGATACGACGGCTATCCGCACCAGTGAAGGAACCGCGTTCGTGGCCGAATAATTCTGACTCGAGCAGGTCGGCTGCAATGGCTGTGGTGTTCAAGGCCACAAAAGGCTGGCCTGCGCGCGGGCTGTGTTCGTGCAGGGCACGCGCAACCAGTTCCTTACCGGTGCCGGACTCACCGGTCACCAGTACGTTCATGCTGGTCCGCGCCAGGCGGCCTATGCTACGAAACACATCCTGCATGGCCGGCGCCTTACCGATCATCGACGGCAACGGCGAATCAGCCGCCGGCCCGCGGCTGTCGTTACTCGCACCCCGTCGCAAGGCACGCGCAACCAGGGCCACGGCTTCGTCCACATCAAAGGGCTTGGGCAGGTATTCAAATGCACCGCCGCTGTAAGCGGATACGGCGCTGTCGAGATCCGCATGCGCGGTCATGACGATGATAGGAAATTCATAGCCTCGCTGTTCTATCTGCTGCATTAACTGCAGCCCGTCCATACCGGGCATGCGCACGTCCGTTATCAGCAAATCAGGTTGCTCGCTGGGCAGGCGGGCCAGCAGTTCGGCCGGCGAGGCAAACAGGCGAGTGCCAATATTCTCGGCGCGCAGGGCGCGGTCGAGCACCCAGCAAACGGACTCGTCGTCATCAACTACCCAGACTCGTTGCGGCAGACTTGCAACCATCTCATGTCTCCAGTGGCAGGCGCAGATAAAACACTGTCTGCCCAGGTTCCGATGTGAATTCGATCAGGCCACCCTGGCGGCTGGCCAGGTCCTGCGCCAGCGGTAATCCCAGTCCGGTGCCGTCTTCCCGACCGGTCACCAGGGGGAAAAACAGCGCATCGCGGAGATCCTCCGGCACACCGGGGCCGTCATCTTCAATCTCGACACTTAGCACCAGGCGATGGCGCGTATCGGCGATGGTGAAATTAGTCAGCGCACGGGTTCTGAAAACAATCGTGCCGCTATTGCCGACGGATTGAATTGCGTTGCGACCAAGATTCAACAAGGCCTGAATCAATTGGTCGGCATCACCGAGCAAACTGGGCAAACTCGGATCATAGTCGCGATACAGTCCAACAGATGCCGGCACTTCAGCTTCCAGCAGCAGCACCACGCGTTCCAGCAATTCGTGAATATTCAGCGGCTCATGAGCCGGCGCACGGGTCGGACCTAAGAGACTATCGGTCAAATCTACCAGACGATCAGCCTCGCGAATGATCACCTGAGTGTATTCGCGCTGCTCAGGATCAACGAGCTCTCTTTCCAGTAGCTGCGCCGCACCGCGCAAACCGCCCAGCGGGTTGCGAACTTCATGCGCCAGCTGGCGAATCATCTTGCGGCTGGCGCCGTGCTGATTTAAGAGCGTTTTCTCACGATCAAGTTGACTCGAGTGGCTGGTGTTCAGCAGTTCTATCAGCGTCGCAGAAGAGCCGTGATTTTGCAGTGGCCCGACGCGACAGGCCGTGACCACCGTGGTGCGTTCCAGCGGCGCCAACTGCAATTCAAGGTTTTGTCCGAAACTCTGTCCGCTACCGACAGAGCGCTCAACCAGCTCCAGCAAAACCTCCAGTCCTGGATCCAGATCTGACAGGCAGTGACCTATGGCCTGGCGTTCGCTTATACCGAGGAGTAATTCTGATGCCGGGTTCATGAACATGACCCGGGCCTGATCGTCAACCACTGCGATGGCAGTGGAAAGACCGTCGATGATGCTAGCGGGGTCTAACCGCCGCCGGCTCGATTCAGGATGGAAGTCTGTTGCACCGCGAAGGTCCGCGGCTGGCTCTCTATCAATATGCGGCCGTTCCGATCGCGCACGCTCGCTCTCAACACGTGTACGCCGCGGAAGACCTCCGACAACTTGGCTTGCAGGCTGCCCCGCTGCATCCCTTCCACCGGATTCCCGTCCAGAAGCAGTTCGACGCTGTGGCCCTCCTGCAGCCGCGGTTGCAGCCGCATGGACACGTCGAGCTGGCCCTCGATGTTCCACAGCACCTCCTCCTGGGAAGGACTAATGATCTCTAGTGACTGGTACCTTGAGGCTGCAGTATCGGCCGAATCGGCCGACGCCTCGCGACGCGCGCGTGGCTGAACATCCGGGGTACCCAGTTCTATCTGTGGGCGGATTTCTACCTTCTCGCCGCCTTCCAGCGGACGATCCGAATAGTGCACCTGACCCTGATCATCGACCCAGCGATAGACCTCAGCTGCGAGGGCGACGCTGGATATCAGTCCGAGAACAATCAATAAAAGGCTGCGCATACTCCAAATGTAGCGCAACCCGCCCCACCGAACTAGCGCGGACCCGACATTTTGTGAACCGGGCCCGCGCTCCGGCGTTTTCAGCCCTTACAGGCTGTAATACATCTCAAATTCCACCGGATGCGTAGTCATACGCAGGCGGAGGGTTTCTTCGCGTTTCAGCTCGATATAGCCGTCCAGCAGGTCGTCGGTGAACACGCCACCGGCGGTCAGGAAGTCCCTATCTGTCTCCAGCGCATCCAGGGCTTCATCAAGACTAAACGCGACGGTCTGCAACGCAGCTTCCTCTTCCGGTGGCAGGTCATAAAGATCCTTGTCCATGGGTTCGCCCGGGTGGATCTTGTTCTGAATGCCGTCCAGGCCCGCCATCATCAATGCGGTGAAGGCCAGGTAAGGATTGGCGGTGCTGTCCGGGAAACGCACTTCGATGCGGCGTGCTTTCGGATTTGAAACGTAGGGAATCCGAATGGAAGCCGAGCGGTTGCGCGCCGAATACGACAGCAGTGTGGGCGCTTCAAAACCTTTGACCAGGCGCTTGTAGCTATTAGTGCTGGCGTTGGCGAAAGCGTTTATGGCTTTGGCATGTTTCAGCACGCCACCGATGTAGTAGAGCGCTGTTTCGGACAAGCCGCCGTAGGCATCACCGCTGAAAATGTTCTTGCCGTCTTTCACCATGGACTGGTGAACGTGCATGCCATTGCCGTTGTCGCCGACCAGCGGCTTGGGCATGAAGGTCGAAGTCTTGCCGTAAGCGTGGGCGACGTTATGCACCACGTACTTGAGAATCTGAACCTCGTCGGCCTTGTTAACCAGTGAATTAAAACCGACACCGATTTCGCCCTGGCCGGCTGTGGCCACTTCATGATGATGCACTTCCACGGTCAGACCCATATCTTCCAGGGCCAGGCACATGGCAGAACGCATGTCATGCAATGAGTCGACCGGGCGGAACCGGGAAATAACCGCCCTTGATGCCAGGCCGATGGCCGATGTTGCCGCCGTCCCGTTCCGCGCTGGAGTTCCAGGAACCCTCTTCGGAATCGACTTTGTAAAACGCGCCCTGGATGTCAGCGTGGTAGCGCACGTCATCAAAGATGAAAAACTCATTCTCCGGGCCGAAGTAGGCGTCGTCTGCAATACCGGTAGATTTCAGATATTCCAGTGCGCGCGCGGCGGTGCTGCGCGGGCAACGGCCGTAGGGCTGCATGGTGGAAGGTTCAACGACGCTGCAACGAATATTGACCGTGGCATCTTCGGTGAACACATCCAGAATCGCACTGTCCGGATCCGGCATCAGAATCATGTCGGACTCATTGATGCCTTTCCAACCGGCGATGGACGAACCGTCAAACATCTTGCCTTCTTCAAAGAAGCCGTCGTCGATGGTGGCGGCCGGCACGGTCACATGCTGTTCTTTGCCGCGGGTGTCTGTGAAGCGCAAATCAACGAACTTGGCTTCTTTTTCTTTTAGCAAGCTGAGTACATCAGCGGGTTTCATGGCTTTCCTCCACAATGCTCGGGAACGAACCAAGGCCGGGCGCGAGCGAACGCACCGGCCGGTTGGACTGCTCCCGGTACCAGTAGCGACACCGAGGAGTAGGATCTATGCAGTTGCACGAAGCATGCCAACAAAGGGGGCAATATAAGTGCCTGTTAATATTAGTATTTTAGAATTTCTGACCTGCGCGGCCGCACAATAATAGTGCAAAAAGCCGGCTGATTGCACTTTTTTAGTGCATCCCTTGCCCGGCCTGCAGTATCTGCTCCGGACCGCGCTGACGCAGCGCTTTACGAGATGGCTATAATTGCTTGTTTAGCCGTGGAGTCAACCGTGTCCGCTGCCCCAGAGACATTCCAGGATCTCATTCTTGCATTGCAGCGCTACTGGGCGGAACGCGGTTGCGCGGTACTACAGCCCTATGACATGCCCATGGGCGCCGGTACTTTCCATGCTGCCACCTTTCTGCGCTCCATTGGTCCGGAGCCCTGGAGCGCGGCCTATGTGCAGCCCAGTCGCCGCCCCACCGACGGACGCTACGGCGATAATCCGTTCCGGCTTCAGCACTACTATCAGTTCCAGGTAGTGATAAAGCCCTCGCCGGCGAATATTCAGGATTTGTACCTGGAGTCGCTGCGCAGCCTGGGCGTCGACCCGCTGATTCATGACATACGCTTCGTGGAAGACAACTGGGAATCACCCACCCTGGGTGCCTGGGGGCTGGGCTGGGAAGTCTGGCTCAACGGAATGGAAGTCACCCAGTTCACTTATTTCCAGCAGGTTGGCGGACTCGACTGCCGTCCGGTCACCGGTGAAATAACCTACGGGCTGGAGCGTATTGCCATGTACCTGCAGGGCGTCGACAGCGTGTTCGACCTGGTCTGGACGGACGGCGAGTTTGGTCGCATCACTTACGGCGATGTGTTTCATCAGAATGAAGTAGAAATGTCGCGCTATAACTTCGAACATGCGGATACCCAGGTTCTGTTCACGCGCTTCGACGAAGCGGAGCGCCAGTGCGGCGAATTGATCGCCGCAGGCCTGACCCTGCCAGCCTATGAACAGGTGCTGGATGCTTCGCACAGTTTTAACCTGCTGGATGCCCGGCATGCCATCTCCGTCACTGAACGCCAGCGCTTTATATTGCGCGTGCGTGAAATGGCCCGCAGTGTAGCGAAGGCGTACTACGACAGCCGCGAAGCGCTGGGCTTTCCGATGCTGCACGACGCCGCCAGCGCAGCCTGAGTTTAATCATCATGTCAGGCCACGCAGATTTCCTGGTAGAGATCGGGACCGAGGAGTTACCCCCCAAGGCGCTGTTGCGGCTTTCGGAAGCTTTTACCCGTGGGGTGCTCAAAGGTCTGGCCGATGCTTCGCTAAGCGCTTCAGGTCATCATTCATATGCCACGCCGCGTCGACTGGCTTTACTGGTGCGCGGCTTGCAGACAGAAACGGCAGAGCAAAGCGTGGAAAAACGCGGCCCGCCTGTGCGCATCGCTTTTGATGCCGACGGCCAGCCAACCCGCGCGGCGCAGGCTTTCGCCGAAGGCTTCAAGGTCGAAGTCGAAGCGCTCGAACGCCAGTCGACACCCAAGGGAGAGTGGCTGGTCTATCGCGGCACCCAGCCTGGTCAGGCCGCCGCTGCCCTGTTACCGGAAATCGTCAAAGCCGCATTAGCCGCCCTGCCGATTCCCAAGCGTATGCGCTGGGGCGCCGGTGAGGCGGAGTTCGTGCGTCCGGTGCATTGGATTGTCATGCTGCTGGGTGACCAGGTTGTCGACACAGAGTTACTCGGTTGTGTCGCCGGCAACAGCACCCGTGGCCATCGTTTTCACTCCGGCGGAGAGATTACCCTGACCGCTCCCGCTGACTATGCGCAGGTGCTTGCCGAGCAGGGGCATGTCATCGCCGACTATGCGCAACGGCAAGCGCGCATTGCAGAATTAGTTGCCGCAGCGGCCGAACATCTCGGTGGCCAGGCGATTGTCGAGAGAGACGTACTGGAAGAAGTTACCGCGTTGGTGGAATGGCCGGTACCGGTGAGTGGGCGCTTCGACGAAGAGTTTCTCGAACTGCCCGAAGAGGTGCTGATTGCGACGCTTCAGGATCATCAGCGCTATTTTCCAGTGCGCGACGCCGCTGGTAAGTTGCGCGCTAATTTCATTGCCATCAGTAACCTGGAAAGCAAGGACCCGAGTCAGGTCCAGGCCGGCAATGAACGTGTTGTGCGACCGCGGCTGGCCGATGCCGTGTTCTTCTAGTCGCAGGATATCAAGCAAACCTTGAGCCAGCGACGTGAGGCGCTGCACCAGGTGGTATTCGAGAAAGACCTCGGCTCTCTGCACGACAAGTCCGCACGCGTCGCCAGCCTCGGCCACGAACTGGCGGCCGACATATTGCATGACAAGGCATTTGACCAGAGCGTATTCCAGCAATGGGTGGTGCGCGCCGCGCATCTAGCGAAAACTGACTTGCTCACCGACATGGTGGGGGAATACCCCGAGTTGCAGGGGCGTATGGGCTATTACTACGCACGCCACGATGGTGAACCGCCAGCCGTTGCGCAGGCCATCGAAGAACAGTACCTGCCCAGGCACGCTGGAGACCGCTTGCCCGCTTCCCCCGTGGGCGCGGTGCTGGCTGTCGCCGATCGACTGGATAGCCTGGCCGGTATCTTCGCCGCTGGTAAACGACCGACAGGCAACAAGGACCCGTTTGGCCTGCGGCGCTCGGCACTGGGACTGCTGCGCATCCTGGTCGAAGACCATATCGAGCTGGACCTGCGCGACTGCGTAACGCGAGCCATAGCAATGCAACCCGTACGTGTCGAAGACCCAGAACGCCTGGCCGAGGATGTGTTCGCGTTCATCAACGATCGCCTGCGCGCCTACTATCTGGACGGGCAGGCGCCCGATGTCGGTGCAGTCAGCAGCGAACTGTTCGAATCCGTACGCGCGCGCGCGCCGGGCTCGCCGCTGGATTTTCACCAACGATTGCAGGCGGTGCAGCAATTCATGCGCCTGGATGCAGCAGACAGTCTTGCCCAGGCCAACAAGCGCATCGCGAATATATTGCGCACCGCGGAAGCTGAAGCCGAAACTGAAATCCACAGCCACCTGCTGAAGGAACCGGCCGAGGTGCGTTTACACACCGCGCTGATGCATGTCGCGGACGCACATGCGGATCGACTAGTACTGCGTGACTACAACGGCATTTTGCTCGCGCTGGCCAGTCTGCGCGAGCCTGTCGATAGGTTTTTCGACGATGTGATGGTGATGAGCGACGATCTCGAAGCGCGTGCGAATCGGCTCGCCTTATTGCGCAGCCTGCGGGCCTTGTTCCTCGATGTCGCTGACCTGTCACTGATCTCGCGTTGAAGGCCACGGACTGCCTGTGACAGAAACGCGCCACAATACCCTGGTGGTCCTGGATCGCGACGGCGTTATCAATCGCGACAGTGCCAACTACATTCGCGGCCCGGAGCAATGGTTAGCGCTGCCCGGAAGTTTGCAGGCCATTCGGCGCCTCACTGAGGCCGGCTTCCAGATCGTGGTTGCCACAAATCAGTCCGGGCTGGGTCGTGGCCTGTTCAACCACGAGGCGCTGGCCGCTATTCATCAACGCATGCGCGCTGAAGTCAGCGCGGCCGGCGGGCAGCTGGCGGGCATCTACTTTTGTCCGCATCATCCCAACGATGGCTGCGATTGTCGCAAACCCGCTGCCGGCCTGCTGCGGCAGATCGAGCGGGATTTCGCCGTATCCCTGGCTGGCAGGCCGGTGATCGGCGATTCCGCGCGCGATCTTGACGCCGCCCGCGCTGTCGCCGGGCGCCCCATTCTGGTCCGTACCGGCAACGGTCTCGACACCGAACAGAACTATCCGCACCTGGCGGAAATCGAAGTTTATGACGATCTGTCCGCTGCTGCGGATGCGCTGATAGCGGCAGCAGAGCGTTCGTAAGCGTGGGTGTTCTCGGCTCAGTTATTTTCACCACGCTATTGTTTGTATCGGTGCCACCGTATGCGCTGCTGGTGCTATTTGCGAGATTGTTTGGTCGCCGCGCTGCCTATGTGACCGCCAAGGCTTGGTGCGCCGGGATGGTTTTTTTAGTGCGAATATTCTGCGGTCTTCGCTATCAGCTGGAAGGCCAGGAAAATCTGCCGGCCGAACCCTGCGTAGTGCTAATCAAACACTCATCGGCCTATGAAACTTTCGTGCAATTTTTAATCCTGCCTCGTCAGAGCTGGGTGCTAAAGCGAGAGTTGATGTGGGTGCCGTTCCTGGGCTGGGCGCTGGCAACCATGAAACCCATTGCGATCAATCGCAACGCGGGCGGTTCGGCAGTCGAACAGGTGATCGAGCAGGGCAAGGCTCGGCTCGCCGAGGGTTTGTGGGTAAATATTTTCCCGGAGGGCACGCGCTTGCCGATGGGCGAAACACGTCGCTATGGTATGAGTGGCACTTTGCTGGCGCAGCGCGATAACAAATTGATCTTGCCCATCGCTCACAACGCCGGAGATTTCTGGCCGCGTCGCGGCTTGCACAAACGCCCCGGGACTGTGCGTTTCGTCATGGGTCCCGTAGTCGACCCGGCCGGGCGCAATGTTCGAGAAGTAAACGCTGAAATTCAGACCTGGATGGAAAACACCGTGGCTGAATTACGCGCGACGCCGGATAGCTAAGCCGACCTAAATATCGATGTTTTCGGCTGCCAGCGCATTAAGCTCAATAAACTCGCGCCGCGGTTCGACCTGATCACCCATTAGCGTAGTAAAAACTTCATCCGAGGCTACAGCATCCTCAATCCGCACCTGCATCAGGCGACGACTTTCCGGATTGATGGTGGTTTCCCAAAGTTGATCCGGATTCATTTCTCCAAGGCCCTTGTAGCGCTGCAAGGACTGGCCTTTGCGTGCCTCATCCATCAGCCACACCATGACTTCCTTGAAGCTGAACACATCTCGTCTTTGCTCGCCGCGTATTACGTAGGCGCCATCGCCTAGTAATTCGTGCAGTTCACTGCCCAATTCGGCAAAGCGACGATATTCAGCGGACTGAAAAAAGTTCAGCGGCAACAGAATCGGTTCTTCCGTGCCGTGTTTACGCCGGCTGACAATCACCGCGCGTTCGTCGGCAGGGTCGCTGATGGAAACGGTATAGCGAACACCTGAACCATTGACCGAATGGCGCAGTCCTTCTTCCAGACGTTCACCCCAGCTCTGCAGCCAGGCATCGTCATCGGCTTGATCATTGTCGAACTTCGGCGTGTAAATGAGTTGTTCCAGCAACAGCCGATCGTAGCGCCTGCTCAGACGATCAATGATTTGCGTCGCCCCGACATAGCTGCGCATCAGTGCCTCCAATGCGGTACCCGCTATAGCCGGCGCATCAGCGTTCACATGCAAAGCGGCGCCGTCCATCGCCAGGGTCAGAAGATAGTCATTGAGTTCCGCATCGTCTTTAACGTAGCGTTCCTGCTTACCGCGCTTGAGCTTATACAGCGGCGGCTGCGCAATATAGATATGACCGCGCTCTATCAGTTCGCGCATCTGGCGATAGAAGAACGTCAGTAACAGGGTCCGAATATGCGAGCCGTCAACGTCAGCATCGGTCATGATGATGATGCGGTGATAGCGCAATTTATCGATGTCAAAATCATCTCGGCCGATGCCGGTTCCCAGTGCGGTGATCAAAGTGCCGACTTCAGCAGATGAGAGCATCTTGTCGAAACGCGCTTTCTCTACGTTAAGAATTTTTCCTTTCAGCGGCAGAATGGCCTGGGTGCGGCGATCCCTTCCTTGTTTCGCTGAACCGCCGGCGGAATCACCCTCGACCAGAAACAATTCTGATAAGGCCGGATCTTTTTCCTGACAGTCGGCCAGTTTGCCTGGCAGTCCCGCGATATCCAGGGCGCCTTTTCGGCGTGTCATTTCTCGTGCTTTGCGTGCCGCTTCGCGAGCGCGGGCCGCATCAACAATCTTGGCGACAATGGCTTTGGCTTCCTGGGGACTTTCCATCAGGAAGTCAGCCAGGCGATCGGAGACCGCAGCCTCGACGATGCCTTTGACTTCGGAAGAAACCAGTTTGTCTTTGGTTTGCGAGGAAAATTTCGGGTCGGGAACCTTGACCGACAACACCGCGGTCAGACCTTCACGTGCATCATCACCGGTGGTGCTGACCTTTTCCTTGCGGCCCGTGTGCTCGCGCTCCATGTAAGCATTCAGCGTGCGCGTCAGTGCGGCGCGAAAACCGGCTAAATGGGTACCGCCGTCTTTCTGGGGAATATTGTTCGTGAAACAGAACATTCCCTCTTGATAGCCATCGTTCCATTGAAGAGACGCTTCCACAGTCAGGCCGTCCTTCTCGGTGCTGAAGTGCAGCACGGTGGGATGAATCGGCGTCTTATTGCGGTTCAAATGCTCCACAAAAGCCCGAATACCGCCCTGGAACTCAAACACGTCTTCTTTGCCGTCGCGTTCGTCCTGCAGGTGAATGCGCACGCCGGAATTGAGGAAAGAGAGCTCCCGCAAGCGCTTGGCGAGAATATCGTAGTGAAACTCTATGTTATTGAAAGTATTGGAACTTGGGCGAAAAGTCACCGTCGTGCCCGTTTGCTCGCTGCTGGCTACCGGAGCCAGATCGCCCTGCGGCTCACCCATGCGATAGATTTGCTCATAGCGACTGCCGTCGCGATGAATCGTCAGTTTCAGCTCTTCAGAGAGCGCGTTAACCACGGAGATTCCAACCCCGTGCAAGCCCCCGGAAACCTTGTAGGAGTTGTCGTCGAACTTACCACCGGCGTGCAGCACGGTCATGATCACCTCGGCCGCAGACCTGCCTTCTTCCTCATGCACTTCGACGGGAATGCCTCGTCCGTCATCGGAGACAGTGACCGACTCATCTGAGTGAATCGTGACCTTGATGGCCGAACAATGACCGGCCAGGGCTTCGTCGATGGAGTTATCCACCACCTCGAAAACCATGTGGTGAAGTCCGGTTCCGTCATCGGTGTCACCGATATACATGCCAGGCCGTTTGCGCACGGCGTCAAGACCTCGTAAGACCTTGATATTACTGGAATCGTAGCGATCGGTGCCGGACATAAAATACTCCGTGGTTCAGCCGGCCGATTATACCAGATTAGCCACCTTGCCACGTTCCACGTGGAACACCCGGCCGCCTCCGGAAAGGCCCAGGGCTTCGGGATCGAGGGCGGTGATAAAGACCTGTGCGCCGAGCTCCTGAATGGCCTGAAACAGTCTGGCCAGGTGCTCGGTATCGAGCTCCGCGGCCGGCTCATCCACCAGCAGCGCCAGATCTCTCTGGCTGGTCTGGATCACAAATTTTCCCTGGCCCAGGACCAAAGCCGCTGCACACAGTTTTTGCTGGCCCCGAGACAAGCGATGTCGAGCCGGGTGCTCGTCCACAATAATCTGGAGCTCTGCCCGGTGCGGACCTGCCTGGGTGCTGCCCATAGCCCTATCCCGATCCAGGCCATCGCGCAAGACATCCGACAGGTCTTTATCGGCGTTCCAGCCCCGTTGATAGGTAAAGGTAGTCGGCAAATCCAGCAGTTGTTGGGTCGTTGAGGCCAATATCCCCGTAACCTCCTGAAGATACTCCTGCCGACACTGATCAATGCTCTCTGCTGCCGCGAGCAAGTCTGCATCCCAGGCCTGAACCGCCTCGCTATCCAGCGCCTGCCGCAGCGCTGCGTTGCGCTGGGACAGCGCGCGACGGTAGCGTGCCCAGGCCATGCGAAACTCATGTTTCACGTGAAACACGCCCCAATCGAGAAACCGCCGGCGCTCGGCAGGTCCACCCTGGATCAGCTCATGAATCTGCGGATCTATCAGCTGGACGGGGAGCGTAGCAATCAAATCAGCGCCACTGGCGCCGGTATCCCCATTCAGGCGAGCTTCGGTTCGTGTCTTTTGAACCGACAATCCGAGTCGATGCTCGGTTTTGTCGCTATCTTGAACCCGCACAAACAGGCTTGCTTCCTTTTGCCCGCTCTGGACCACTGATGCCAGCCTGGGTGCGCGGAAGCTGCGGCCCCGGCCCAACAGGTAAATGGCTTCAAGCACACTGGTTTTGCCGGCACCATTGGCGCCACTGATGACATTCAGCCGCGCATCAGGCTCAATCTGTACATCATCCAGACAGCGCAGGTGATGAACGCGCAGCTCTAAAACGGCCATGGCTAAAGCCCCACTGGGGGCGGGAACCCGCTAAAGCCGCATGGGCATGACGACGTAGCGGCTCTGCGCGGCCCCCGGTGCGTATATAAGGCAACTGCTATTGGAATCTATGAAGCCAATTTCTACCTCGTCACCATCGACCGCCGCCAGCGCATCGAGCAAGTAGGTCACATTAAACCCGATCTCGATATTGTCGCCTGTGTACTCGACTTCAATCTCATCTTCCGCCTCTTCCTGTTCCGGATTATTCGCTTGAATCTTGAGCGACTGCTTGGTCAGTTCAAGTCGAATGCCCCGATATTTTTCATTGGCCAGAATTGAGGCACGCTGCAAGGCATGGCGTAGCTCCTCCCGACCTGCGCGCAGACGATTGTTGTCATTCGGCACCGGAATAACCCGTTCGTAGTCCGGAAAGCGTCCGTCAATTAATTTCGAAGTGAACTGAATATTACCCAGCCGGGCACGGATATGGTTACTGCCAATGGACAGGTCCAGTTCATCGCCATTGCCTAACAGCCGCTGCAACTCGAGTACACCCTTGCGTGGCACGATTACCTGCTGACCGCCCTGGTCAGCACCGCTCTCAATCTCACTCAGCGCCAGGCGATGCCCGTCCGTCGCGACGGCCCGCACCAGGTTATTACCCGTTTCCAGCAACAAACCATTGAGGTAGTAGCGAACATCCTGCTGAGCCATGGCGAAATGCGTTTTATCCAGCAGCATAGCCACATCGGTCTGCGACAAACGCAAGTCGCGACTATCCTGTACTTCCTCGATCACCGGGAAATCGGCAGCCGGCAAAGTCGACAACACAAAACGGCTTCGACCTGAACGAATAACTAATCGATCACCGTCAAGCGCAAACTTTATCTTTGCCGTATCCGGCAGCGCCCGACAGATATCCAGCAACTTACGACCAGGTACGGTGATTTCCCCGTTAGCCTCGATAGCCTCTGCCGAACCTCGCGCTACCAATTCAACTTCGAGATCGGTGGCGGTAATGGCGATCTCCTCGTCGTGAGCAATCACCAACACGTTGGCCAGAATTGGCATGGTCTGGCGCCGCTCTACGACGCCCATTACGGCCTGCAGCAAACGCAGCAGTGCTTCTCTGGAAATGCTGAATTTCATTTAGCTAACTCGTAAGCCTATTAATAATAATATTTCTTTATATAAAGATTATTGTAGTTATTAAGCACGGCTTTTTACCTGAATAACTTTAAAATCTTTATTTAATTCAGTATCTTATAGTCAAATATCGCTGTGTGCCTGGCAGGTTTTGAGCGTAGTCTGCCTGTGGATAAACTGTGTCGAAATTAGGCCCCGAAACTTATCCACAACTTACCCCATGACAAACACCCGGGCTTGCCCACAACTCATGTGGATAAGGTCCTAAGCAGGTTTTTATAGTCTTCACTGACGCGAATTTCCGTTTCCCGCAATAGTTTCACGCGGCGACAAGCATGAATCACGGTGGTGTGATCCCGCCCGCCGAAGGCATCGCCGATTTCCGGAAGACTATGGCTGGTGAGTTCCTTTGCCAGGCTCATGGCAATCTGGCGCGGCCGGGTAATCGATCGGCTGCGACGTTTAGATAACAAATCAGCAATGCGGATTTTGAAATACTCGGCGACGATCTTCTGAATGTTATCAATGGTAACCAGCTTGTCCTGCAGCGCTAATAAATCGCGCAGGGCAGTCTTGGCAAAATCCAGAGTAATCGCCTCACCGGTAAACGCTGATGTGGCCATGATACGGCGCAACGCGCCTTCCAGCTCACGCACATTAGAGCGAATTCTTTGCGCGACGAAAAAGGCGACTTCTTCAGGGAAATCAATACCTTCCGCGCTTGCCTTGCTCATTAGAATGGCCACGCTGGTTTCCAGCTCCGGCGGTTCGATGGCGACGGTCAGACCCCAGCCGAATCGCGACTTGAGACGTTCTTCAAGTCCGTCAACTTCCTTGGGATAGCGATCACAGGTCAGTACGATTTGCTTTTGACCTTCCAGGAGCGCGTTGAAGGTATGGAAAAACTCTTCCTGTGAGCGCTCCTTTTTAGCAAAAAACTGGATGTCGTCAATCAGCAGCGCGTCCAGTGAGCGATAAAGCCGCTTGAACTCAGTAATGGTGTTGTGCTGCAGAGCCCGTACCATATCGCTGACAAACTGTTCCGAATGCACATAGGCCACCTGGGCGCCCGGCCGTTCCTGCAGAATCACCTGGCCAATGCTTTGCATCAGGTGGGTCTTACCCAGCCCGACCCCGCCGTATATAAACAAGGGGTTATAGGCATCGCCCGGGTTGCTGGCCACTTGCATGGCCGCTGCGCGGGCGAGCTGATTACTCTTGCCCTCGACAAAATTACTGAAGGTGTAATCGCGATTAAGGCGACCACCGGCAAAGGCCTTAAACGTCGGCGTGGCCGGGGCAGAGGACGGGCTGCTCATGGGTATTGCGGCCGACTGCAGGGCCGCGGCTTCTGCCTCCCGGCTGCCAACTTCCACCACCACCTGGAGGCCCTGGTTATCGCTGGCTATGCTGCGAATCTGCTCCAGGCAATTGCTGCTGATCCATTCCACAACAAAGCGATTGGGTGCCAGCAGGCGCAGGGAGCGCGCATCTTCCACGGCCTGAACGGGCCGTATCCAGGTATTAAATTGCTGTTCTGACAGGTCCGCGCGAAGCTGGCGCACGCAATGGTTCCATACGGGGGGCTGCACTAGGATCCAGGACCTTAATTGTTATTTTGTTCAGAGCGGAGAGCGAAGTCTACCCGCGCGCTGGAGAGTTATCCACAGGCTGACGACTATTGACACTACGGGGGGGGCTGCGTAACCTTCGCGCCTCTTTTTCGACGGCCATGCCGTTGTTTTTCAGCAGGTTTTTTCCACATGAAACGCACCTATCAGCCCAGCCGTACAAAACGGCAACGGACCCACGGTTTTCGTGCGCGAATGGCGACGCGGGGTGGTCGAGCGATACTTAAGCGCCGGCGTGCCAAAGGCCGCGCGCGTCTTAGCGTCTGACCTGCGCAGGGTTCCAGATACCGCGGCCGGCTTGCTGCGGTGATAGCCGGGACACTCATGGCCAACATGGCCCAGCGTATGTCCGGTGCAAACTTTCAACGGCCACTGCGGTTAGTCACCGGCGCGCAGTTCGATGCGGTGTTTCGGCGTGGTCGCCGTTCCGCCGATCAGTGGTTCACGATACTCTATCGAGATAATGAGTCTGGTCATGCGCGCGTCGGCCTGGCGTTGGCCAAGAAACGCATTCGCCATGCTACCCAGCGAAATCGGATCAAGCGCCTGGTTCGTGAAAGTTTCAGACTACATCGGGATAATTTGCCGGCCGTCGATTTGGTAGTTATGGCACGCGATGCTGCAGCCGAGGCCAGCAATGCACAACTGCATGGCAGTTTGCAGCGACACTGGCAACGCATTGCGAAGGACAAGCAACAAGGAAAGCATGGATAACTTGCGCCTATTTCTCTGGGTCGGCCTTGGGCTGCTCCTCTGGCTAAACATTCAGGCCTGGCAGCGCGACTATCCGGCGACGCCGATGGCGCCGGTAGCTGAACAGCAAGCTGAAATACCGACAGCAGAAAATCCGGCCGAGCTTCCGTCATTGCCGTCATTGCCCAATGTTGCTGACGAGACCACGCCGGAAGCCGCAAACTCCGCTCCTGTTCCGCGGGGCCAGAGTATCCGCGTACGCAGCGATGTACTGGATCTGAAAATCGGACTCACGGGCGGCGATATTCGCAGCGCGGCTTTGCCGGCCTACCCTTTGAAGAAAGATCAGCCCGATGTTCCCGTCACGCTGTTGAATGAAGAACCCGAGACGCTCTATGTCTTCCGGACCGGCCTGCGCGCGGCCAACGGCCAGCCCGAGGCTAATCATCGCGTTGCCTTTACTGCCGCTCAGGATGAGTATCAGCTGGCCGATGGGCAGGATCAGATGGAGGTGGTGCTGAACTGGCGCGATGACAGCGGCATCAGTGTCGACAAGGTCTACATCATTCGGCGTGGTCGCTACAACATCGATGTTGAATATCGAATTCGCAACGACAGTGCTGCGGACTACAGTGCGGTGGCTTACCAGCAGATTTATCGTCGCCACCAGCCGCCGGACCGTTCCATGTTCGACGTGGACTCTTATTCCTATGTCGGACCGGTGGCTTATGACGGTAAAAAATACGAGAAACTGGATCCTGATGATCTGCTCGATGAACCGCTGGAACGCACCGCAACCAACGGCTGGCTGGCATCTATCCAGCATCACTTCCTGGCTGCGGTAGTACCGCCCGCTCAGCAGACTGTTAGCTATCAGGCGGTGTTTGATGGTCGCGACTACACCGCTACTGCCATTGGTGGCGAGTTGCTTAGCGTGTCGCCGGGCGCTACTGGAATACTGAAAAACCAGTTGTTTATCGGCCCGAAAATGCAGTCTCAGCTGGAGGAGACGGCGAAGGGCCTGGCCCTGACCGTTGACTACGGTTTATTAACCCTGTTGGCACAGCCGCTGTTCTGGGTTCTGGAGAAAGTCCACAGTTTCATCGGCAACTGGGGCTGGACCATCATCGTGGTCACTTTCATGATCAAGCTGGTGTTCTACAAGCTTACCGAAACCAGTGGTCGCTCCATGGCGAAGATGCGCAAGATGCAGCCGCGCATGAAAGCGCTGCAGGATCGCTACAAAGATGATCGCGAGGCCATGAGCAAAGCGCTGATGGATCTCTACAAAAAAGAGAAAGTGAATCCGGCAGCCGGCTGTCTGCCCATGCTGGTGCAAATTCCGTTTTTTATTGCTTTTTATTGGACCCTGCTGGAAAGCGTCGAAATGCGCCAGGCACCGTTCATGTTGTGGATTACAGATCTTTCCTCGCGCGACCCGTTCTTTATTCTGCCGCTACTGATGGGCGGCGCCATGTGGTTTCAGCAAAAGCTTAACCCGGCGCCACCTGACCCGGTTCAGGCCAAGGTCATGCAATTTCTGCCGGTGATTTTTACCGGCATGTTTGCCTTCTTCCCGGCCGGACTGGTGTTGTACTGGTTGACCAACTCGGTGTTGTCCATCGCCCAGCAGTGGCGCATCAACAAAGTTCTGGGCGCAGACGCGCCTTTAGTCAAGTAGTTCGCTCACCACCTCGACCTTGCCGTGCAGTGTCCGGTGTACCGGACAGCGGTCAGCAATCTCCAGCATGCGCGCACGCTGTTCCGCATTGATGTCGCCGCTCAAGCGAATGCGCCGGTTAAACCTATCTACCCGGCCGTCGGTGCTTTCGCAGGACTCGCAATCTTGCGCGTGAATTTTTTTGTGATCCACCGCGACTTCCGCTTCGCGTAAAGCGATTTTCTTACGGCGCGCATACATCTGCAGCGTCATACTGGTACAGGCGGCCAGTGCTGCGCTGAGCAATCCATAAGGTGAAGGGCCGGCGTCAGTGCCACCGAATGAAACGGGTTCATCGGCCAGCAGCGGATGTGCGCCGGCCATGATCGGTGTGCGGAATCCGTCTGCGCTGGTAATCGCGATAACGCTGCCTTCACTGTTTTCAGCAGGACTCTTTGTGTCTGCGGCAGGCAGGTAAGGTTCCGCCCAGGCCGCGATCATATTCGCGGCGTAGGCGGCGTCGGTATCTTTGCTGAGCAAATGATCTGCCTTCCCGAGGCTGATAAAACTCTTCGGATGTATGGCAGCGGCAAATATATCCGATGCATTGTCTATGCCTACAATTGTGTCAACCGGTGAGTGCAGCACCAGTAGCGCCTTGTTCAGCTCGCGTAGCCGCGGTTCTACCGGTTGCGCTTCAAGATCATCAATAAATTCGCGACGCAGCTGAAACGGTCGACCGCCGATGTTTACGGTGGCGCTGCCGCGTTCACGGATTTCATCGACACTCTCGCCGAAGTGCTGGGCAACGTGTGCGGCGTAGGCTGGCGCACCCAGCGTGGCTACGGCCAGGGCCGACGGAATCTTATCGGCTGCCATTAATACCGCGGTGCCGCCCAGCGAGTGACCTATTAGCAAGGTCGGTGCCTGCCAATCACGCTGCAGATAGTCGGCGGCCGCGATCAGGTCTTCCACATTGGTGGAAAATCCGCTCGCGCCAAATTCACCCTCGCTTTCACCCAGGCCGGTAAAATCAAAGCGCAACACCGCGATACCATGCGCTACCAGGGCTTCACTGATGCGCGCGGCAGCGCGAATATTCTTGGTGCAGGTAAAGCAGTGGGCGAACAGGGCGCAGGCGCGAATTTCTCCGGCCGGGGTATCCAGGATGCCAGCCAGCTGCTCGCCGTCCGCGTTGGGAAAGTTAACGTTCAGACGCGCCATGTGTTACTCCTGCAAAAACCGGACTCAAGCTTACTGTGTTAGCTGACTAAGGCTTCGAACCTGCTATGCCTAACAAGGTTCCCGACCCGCTGGCAGAAACTATTGTCGCCCGTGCTACCCCGCCTGGCCGCGGTGGCATCGCGGTGCTGCGCCTGTCCGGCCCGGCCACGCCGGATATAGCGCGCAGCCTGCTGGGAGAGCTGCCCGCACCGCGCATGGCCAGCCTGCGCGATTTTCGCGATCAGGCCGGCGCAACACTGGATCAGGGCCTGGCGCTGTTTTTCCCTGCACCGCACTCGTTCACGGGCGAGCATGTGCTGGAGCTGCATTGTCACGGCGGCCCGGTAGTCTGCGACATGCTGCTGGAAGCGGCCCTGCAGGCAGGCGCGCGGCTGGCTGAGCCAGGCGAGTTCACGCGTCGAGCGTTTCTCAACGACAAGCTCGACCTCAGCCAGGCCGAAGCCGTGGCTGATCTGATCGACAGTGGTTCACGCGCCGCCGCCCGGGCGGCCCAGCGCTCCCTGCGCGGCGACTTTGCTGCTGCGGTAATGAGCCTGAATGCTGCGGTCACGGCCTTGCGCGTGCATGTGGAAGCCGCGCTGGATTTTCCCGATGAAGATATTGATTTCCTCGATGACCCGTCCTTGCAGGCAAGACTTGCGCAGGTCGCGACGGAATTCGATGAATTGGCCGGGCGGATTCGCCAGGGCGTTTTGCTACGCGACGGCATCCACGTAGTCATTGCCGGGCGGCCGAATGCCGGTAAGTCCAGTTTGTTGAACGCACTGGCAGGTTATGACGCTGCCATTGTTACGGATCTGCCCGGCACCACCCGCGACCTGGTTCGCGAGCAGATCGATCTGGGCGGCTTGCCGCTGCATATTGTCGACACGGCCGGTCTGCGCGACTCACCGGGCCAGATCGAGGCCGAAGGGATTCGACGCGCCCGCGAACAGCTGGCCCAGGCCGACTACGCGTTGCTGGTGATCGACAGTAGTGATCCGGCGGATGCGCTGGCCAGCCTGCGCGCAGAGCTGCCGGACGGGCTGCCTTACCTGGTGGTGCGCAACAAAATTGATCTAAGCGGTGAGCCGTCGGGCATTGCGGCAGATGACCCGAACCGGCTGGGCATTTCCGCGCTGACCGGCTTGGGCCTGGACGAACTTGTTACGCGTCTGCAGAACAGCGCGGGTTTCGAAGCGCCGGGCGAAGGCAGTCTGATCGCGCGCCAGCGACATTTGCAGGCATTGCGCCGGGCTCGTCAGCATTTCGATGCCGGACGGGAACAGTTATTGGAGCAGCGCGCCGCTGAACTTATGGCCGAAGAATTACTCGCGGTGCAAAATGCCCTGGCGGAAATTACCGGCGAGTTCAGCAGCGACGATTTACTCGGCGAAATTTTTTCGCACTTTTGTATCGGTAAATAAGCAGGTTCACGGCGGCACGTTTCTAGCTCGCGTCCATCGCTCTCAGGGCAGAAAGCGTTGCGCGGCTGACCAGGGCATGTTGCTCGCTCCGCGAAATACTTGCTTCCCATTGTTCCACGTAGCCGCCACCCTCGAAGCCGCCGAAGTTCATGTGATTGCCACCGGGTATCGGCACCCAGACACTGTCGTCGCCAAATCGCGAATGCAGGCTTTCGAATTTCTCCGGCGCACTGCCATCGGGAAGCGCACGGTGGATGTGCCAGACAGGGATGCCGGTGCTCGGCAGGTCCGCACCTTCTGTGGGGTAAGAATCCCAGATGATAAGCCCGTCGACGTTTTCCGGGTGATGGCCCGTATAAATGCTGGCGAAAGCGCCGCCCATGGAATGCCCGATAAGTACCCAGCGCTGGATGTCCGGATAAGCCTGCATCACGTCGCTGGCCCGTTCAGGCGCGAACATGGCCATGTTAAATGGCATACGCACGGCTACCACCAGGTAGCCTTCTTCGGCCACCCGGCGTAACACACTGGTGTAGCCGCGTATGTCGGCGCTGGCGCCGGGATAAAAAATTACGCCGGTGCGCGGCTGGCTGCTGGTCGGTGTGAAGACCAGGTTGTCGTCATTTGAAATAGCCACCTGGGCGTCGCTGACCAAATCCGCGAGCGCGTCGGCCGAAGGTAACGCGGTGCGTGAATCAGCCCAGTACCAGAAACCGAGCCCGCTAAGCAGGCTGAATATCACCAGGCCGATGAGGCCGAATTTTAAAATGCGGAGCATAAGCTTCTCCCGACTCAGGGCGCCGAGATTAGCATCAACGGCCGGGCAGGCCATGGCCTCAGCGTGTCGCCGGGTGCATCTCCAGAACTTTGGCCGGCTGGCTCGGCATACTGCCGTCCGCTACCACGCGATTGCGGCCCTCGGACTTTGCCCGGTACAGGGCCTCGTCGGCACGCGCCAGCAGTTCCGGTACGGTTTCGCCGCGCCGATATTCTGTCACCCCTGCGGAGATCGTCACGCGATAAGTTTCATCAAAAGGTCGTTCGGCAATCACCTCGCGAATACGCTCTGCGCAATGCAATGCGCCGCGCAAGCCGGTCCCCGGCAGAATCACAATAAATTCTTCGCCGCCAAAGCGTCCGAATGAGCGTCGGTAGTTGCTGGGATTCACCGCATCCATGCTGCGTAGTTCGGCGCGCACCCGCTTGGCCAGGCCCTTGAGAATGCGATCACCGGTAAGGTGTCCGTACTCGTCGTTAATCGCCTTGAAATGATCCAGATCCAGGATGAACACCGACACTGGGTTATTGGAGCGATCCGCGCGGCCCTTTTCACGGCTTAGCGTTTCCATGATGTAGTGGCGATTAAACGATTTGGTCAGATGGTCGCGTTCAGCGACTCGCGAAACTTTCTTCACCATGCTTTGCAATTCGGCATTGCGTTCATGTAGCTGCTGGCGCAGCGCATGCAGATGTTGAGCGAAGACCAAAAGCCAGCAGCTGATGCCGACAAACACCACCAGGTTGAGCGCCTCCGGCCCGAAGCTGGGTTCGCCCGGCAGCCACTGCAGCCGGCCAAGTACAGCCCCGGCGTAGCCCAGGGCTGCCAGCAGGATCAGGCGCACGAAGGTCAGCTGACCGACCTGAAACAGGGCAAACAGTACGGCCGTCAGATACATGCCCAGGGAGTACTCGGCGCCGCCGCTGCGCAGCGCGGTGAACGCGGTAATCCATCCCAGTCCGACTAAACACTGTATTGCCACCATCGGACCGGGCGGCGGCTGATGGCGAGCCGTTGACAGCGCCAGCATCAGAAACAGGGCATTGGTACCGGCCACCCCGGCGAGCAGATAAAACGTCGCCTCGGGCGGTAATTGAATGCGCCCGAGGGTGACCCCCAGCCAGATGAGCCCCGTCCACAGTGCATATAGCCCGGACGCGACGACAAATCGCTGCATGGGATTGCGGGCGAACTCCGGCTGCAGGGCAGCGGCGCTGCGGGACGTCTGGTTGGCGGTCATCTTGTTTTTCTTTCTGCCGCTAAGCGTAGGGGCGGGTGTCCGACCCGCGAGGTGTTGGCGATTTATTACCGGCAGCATCGCAACCCTCGGGCCCGGCGTCCGTGACCTGGCTCCCGCTATGCGCCGGATCTGACGCTTACGTCAAATTCCGGGCGCCCGGCCGCTGCGGTTAGAATGCGTCCAGCCAGAATCTATTGATATGCAAACCCAGCACACATTCGACGTGATCATCGTCGGCGGCGGACACGCCGGTACCGAGGCCGCGGCAGCCGCTGCGCGCATGGGTGCGCGCACCCTGTTGCTGACCCAGAACCTGGAAACCCTCGGCCAGATGAGCTGCAACCCGGCCATCGGCGGTATCGGCAAAGGCCACCTGACGCGCGAGATCGACGCCCTCGGCGGCATCATGGCGCAGGCCATTGATCGCGCCGGCATTCACTTCCGCACCTTGAACGCCAGTAAAGGTGCCGCCGTGCGCGCCACGCGCGCCCAGGCCGATCGTGCGCTGTATCGCCAGGCCGTGCGCGAACTGCTCGACGCGCAACCGAACCTGCAGTTGTTTCAGCAGGGTGTGGACGATTTGCTGGTGGAGAACCATCGCGTCACGGGTGTGGTCACCCAGCTGGGGCTGAAGTTTTATGCGCCATCGGTCGTCCTGACGGTCGGCACTTTTCTGGCCGGCCGCATTCACGTCGGTGAAACAAACTATACGGGTGGCCGCGCCGGCGATCCGGCGTCCGTGGGACTGGCCGCGCGCCTGCGTGATCTGGGCCTGCGCGTCGGTCGACTGAAAACCGGCACACCGCCGCGCATCGACGCACGCACGGTAGATTTTTCGGTGCTGCAGCCGCAGCCGGGCGATGAGCCCGTGCCGGTGTTTTCATTTCTCGGCCGGCGCGACCAGCATCCGCCGCAAACCCATTGCTACATCACGCGTACCACCGCGCGCACGCACGACATTATTCGCGCGGCGCTGGATCGCTCGCCGATGTTTACCGGCGCCATCGATGGCGTGGGTCCTCGCTACTGTCCGTCCATCGAAGACAAAGTCGTGCGCTTTGCCGAGCGCGACAGCCACCAGATTTTTCTCGAGCCCGAAGGTCTGCACAGCGCCGAGCTTTATCCCAACGGCATTTCCACCAGCCTGCCTTTTGACGTGCAGGAAGCTTTTGTCGCCAGCATTCCCGGCTGCGAGCAGGCGCGCATCACGCGCCCGGGCTATGCCATTGAATACGATTATTTCGACCCGCGCGATTTGCGACCCAGTCTCGAGACGCGCGCTATCGAGGGCCTGTTTTTCGCCGGCCAGATCAACGGCACCACCGGCTATGAAGAAGCGGGCGCGCAGGGGCTGCTCGCCGGCATCAATGCCGTGCAACGCACGCGCGATGCCAAAGCCTGGTCGCCGGGTCGTGATCAGGCCTACCTGGGTGTGCTCGTCGATGACCTCATCACGCGCGGTACCGCCGAGCCCTATCGGATGTTTACCAGCCGCGCCGAGTATCGCTTGTCACTGCGTGAAGACAACGCCGATTTGCGCCTGACCCCGCAGGGTCGCGAGCTTGGCCTGGTGGATGACGAGCGCTGGCAGTTTTTTAGTCGCAAGCGTGATGCCGTGACGGCGGAAACCAAGCGTCTGTCAGCCTGCTTGCTGCGCGTGACCGACCCTGATCCGGCCCTCGAGGCGGCCGCCGGTGGACCGCTGCGGCGCGAACAATTTGCCTTGCAACTACTGCGCCGACCCGGAGTGGACTACGCAACGCTGACCAGCTCACCCGCGGTAGGCCGGCGTGTACCCATCGACGGCGAATACCCGGAGCTGGCGGAACAGATCGACGCGCAGGTAGAAATTCATGCGCGCTACCAGGGCTACGTGGAACGTCAGCAAGTGGAGATAGATCGTCAGCGCCGCTATGCCGAGCAGGCGCTGCCCGAAGATCTCGACTACGCCAGCGTGCGCGGCCTGTCGCACGAAGTGCGCCAGAAACTCGAAGAAGCGCGACCCGTCACCATCGGCCAGGCGGGGCGCGTAGCCGGAGTCACCCCGGCCGCCATCTCCCTGCTGCTGGTGCACCTGAAAAAACGTGAGCGACGCATCGCGTGACACGCAGCTGGCTGGTTTTGCTGTTGGCCGCCAGCCTGGTGGCCTGTGCGCCCGACTCCTCGGCACCCGGGGCTGCGGCCGATGGCAGCCGTGCAGCCGCGACGCCGGCGGGCAACATCCTGCGCCGTGGTAACGGCGCGGAACCGCAGACCCTCGACCCGCATCGTGCCCAAGGCGTGCCGGCGTCCAATATCCTGCGCGACTTGTTCGAAGGCCTGGTCAGCGAGGCACCCGACGGCAGCCTGGTGCCGGGCGTGGCCGAGTCCTGGAGTATCAGCGAAGACGGTCTGACTTATCGTTTCAAGCTGCGCGCCGACGCGCGCTGGAGTAACGGCGATCCGGTCACGGCCCAGGACTTCGTGTTCAGCCTGCGTCGCAGTATCGACCCCGCGACCTTGTCCGTGTACTCCAGCGTCCTGTATCCGATCTTGAATGCGGCGGCTATTGCCGGCGGGGAATTGCCGCCGGAACAACTCGGGGTCGTGGCCCTCGACGCGCAAACGCTGGAAATTCGCCTGCACGGACCGACGCCTTACCTGCTCGGCCTGCTGACGCACTCCACCACCTACCCGGTGCACCAGCCCAGCCTGGTCGCCGCCGGCGAACGCTTCGCACGACCGGGTACCCTGGTCAGCAATGGCGCCTATGGCTTGAGCGACTGGGTGGTGCAGTCGCATATCAGCCTGCAACGGAATCCGAACTATTGGGACGATGCCGACACACGCATCGAAGAGGTCTGGTATTACCCGATTGAGAATCAGGACGCTGAACTCAAACGCTATCGCGCCGATGAGCTGGATATCACCGAAGTCGTGCCCTACAAGCAGCTCGGCTGGGTACGCGAAAACCTCGGTGACGAATTAAAAATTTCACCCTATCTGGGTAGCTACTATTACGGCTTCAATCTGACCAGGCCGCCGTTCAAAGATCAGCCGAAACTGCGTCGCGCGCTGGCCATGGCCATTGACCGCGACATCATTACGCAAAAAGTAACCGGCGCCGGTGAAATACCCGCTTATGGCTGGGTACCGCCGGTGCAGGGCTATTCACCCCAGCAGGCGAGCTGGGCCAGCTGGACCCAGGCCGAACGCGATGCACAAGCGCGGCGCCTGCTGGCAGAGGCTGGTTACGGGCCCGAAAATCCCTTGAAGGTGGAGCTGCTCTATAACACGCAGCAAAATCACAAGCGCATCGCTGTCGCGGTATCGGCTATGTGGAAGCAAACTCTCGGCGTGCAAACCTCGTTGGCCAACCAGGAATGGAAAGTGTTTCTCGATACACGCAATCGCCGCGAAACCCAGGTATTTCGTGACGGCTGGATTGGCGACTACGACGATGCCTTCAGCTTTTCCGAGTTGCTGCATTCGGCGAACCAGATGAATAACCCGGGCTACGCCAGCGAACGCTATGACGGTTTACTCGACCAGGCAGCCGCCGAGCCCGATATTGAAAAACGCCGCGCGCTGCTTGAAGAGGCCGAGCGCGTGATGCTCGATGACCTGCCGATCATTCCCATTTACGTTTATGTTTCCAAGCACCTGGTCAAGCCCTGGGTCGAGGGCTATACGCCCAACATCATGGATCGTCACTACAGCAAAGACCTGTCCATCCAGGCGCCTTAGTTCAGGCTGTCGCCGACTCCTTGCTGCCCATGCGCGAGTCGCGCTTCATTCCGACCGTGCAACGGCACACAGAGAATCGACTGATGCCGGCCCTGTGCAATACTCACTAATCCTGCGCATCCCTGAGTTGCTGTAAATGCTGCGTTTCGCCATTGGCCGCTTCCTCAGCGCCATTCCCACCTTGCTGATCCTGATCACGCTGGCGTTCGTGCTGATCCGCATGGCGCCCGGCGGGCCTTTTGATGCCGAGAAGCAATTGCCGCCGGAGATTGAGGCCAATCTGCGCGCGGCCTATAACCTGGACGCGCCGCTGGTCAGTCAGCTCGGCACCTATTTGTGGAACATCGCGCGCGGCGATTTCGGGCCCTCGTTTCAGTACCGCGACTACACCGTCACGGAACTTATCGCGACGGGCTTTCCTGTTTCTCTGCGACTCGGCAGCCTGGCCATGGCGCTGGCCCTGTTGTTCGGCGTCAGCGCGGGTGTGGCGGCGGCCTTACGTCAGAACCGGCCGGCTGACTATGCGGTAATGACGGCGGCCATGACCGGGATTTCGATTCCGAATTTTGTGATGGCACCGCTGCTGGTGCTGGTCTTCGCCATCTATCTCAGGTGGTTACCGGCCGGCGGGCTTGGGGATGGCTCGCTGCGCTACCTGGTACTGCCGGTGATCGCGCTGGCCCTGCCGCAGGTGGCCTACATTGCGCGCCTGACTCGCGGTAGCATGATCGAAGTCTTACGCAGCCCGTTTATTCGCACGGCGCGCGCGCAGGGATTGCCAACCCACACGGTGGTTTTGCGGCATGCGCTGAAACCGGCCTTGCTGCCCGTGATTTCTTACCTGGGGCCGGCCCTGGCCGCCATCATTACCGGATCGGTGGTGGTGGAACAGATCTTCGGCGTGCCCGGCCTGGGAAGATTTTTTGTGCAGGGCGCGCTGAATCGTGACTACACCCTGGTGATGGGCGTGGTGGTTTTTTATGGCAGCCTGATCATCGCGTTGAACTTCGCCGTTGATCTGCTCTACGGCTGGCTCGACCCGCGGCTGAAACAAAGTCCATGAGCGATCAGCTTCCCGTCAATGCCGGCAGTGGCTTGTGGACCGACGCCTGGGTCGTACTGCGGCGCAACCGTGCCGCGATGGCGGCCTTGTTCGTATTGCTGTTTATGGCGGTGGTCGTGTTGCTCGGTCCCTGGCTGATTCCGTACAGCTACGACTTCACCGACTGGGACAATGTTTCCGTGCCACCGTCGCTGTCCACGGGCCACTGGTTTGGTACCGACGGTGTTGGTCGCGACCTGTTTGTGCGCACTTTATATGGCGGACGCATCTCCTTGCTGGTCGGCCTGGTGGCGACGGCCGTTTCCCTGTTGATCGGAATCACTTATGGCGCCGTGGCCGGCTACTTTGGTGGCCGCGTCGACCAGGTGATGATGCGCATCGTCGACATCCTCTACGCGTTGCCGTTCATGTTCCTGGTGATCCTGCTGATGGTGCTGTTCGGACGTAACATCCTGCTGATTTTCGTCGCCATCGGCGCGATCAACTGGCTGGACATGGCACGTATTGTGCGCGGCCAGGCGCTCAGCCTGCGCCAGCGGGAATTCGTCGATGCGGCCCGTGCCGGCGGTGTCAGTACGGCGCGGATCATTCGCCGGCATATCGTGCCCAATCTGTTGGGCGTGGTCATCGTCTACGCCACCCTGACGGTGCCGCAGGTGATCCTGGTGGAATCGTTTTTGAGTTTTCTTGGCCTCGGCGTGCAGGAGCCGATGACTTCCTGGGGCGCGCTGGTTAACGAGGGGTCCCAGGAACTGGAGAACGCGCCCTGGTTGCTGCTGTTCCCGGCCGTGTTCCTGGCCGCGACATTGTTCTGTTTTAATTTTCTCGGCGATGGTTTGCGCGATGCGCTGGACCCGCGCGACCGGAGTGCCTGAATGAGCCAGGCGCTATTACAGGTAAGCAATCTGAATGTGAATTTCGCCACCCCCGGCGGCGATGTGCATGCGGTGCGCGATCTTGAATTCAGCCTGGCGGCTGGGGAAACGCTTGGCATCGTCGGTGAATCGGGTTCGGGCAAAACGCAGGCGATGCTGGCGCTGCTTGGTCTGCTGGCCGATAACGGCCGCGCCTCCGGCCAGGCAGTCTTCGAAGGCAGGAATTTGCTGGCGCTGGAGGCTTCCCAACTGCGGCGCATCCGCGGCGCTGGTATGGCGATAATTTTCCAGGACCCGATGACGGCGCTGAACCCGTACCTGACCATTGGTGCGCAGATGCAGCTGGTGCTGCGCCAGCATCGCGGCTTGAGCGGGCGCCCGGCGCGTGTGCGCTGTGCCGAGTTGCTGCAAGCGGTCCGTATCACCGAGGCCGCTGAGCGCCTGGATATGTATCCGCACGAGCTTTCCGGCGGCATGCGCCAGCGGGTGATGATTGCCACCGCATTGTTGTGCGAGCCGCGTCTGCTGATTGCCGACGAACCGACCACGGCCCTGGATGTAACCGTGCAGGCACAGATTCTCGAATTGCTGCGCGAGTTACGCCAGGAGTTTCAGACCGCCACGCTGTTGATTACCCACGACCTGGGTGTAGTGGCCGGCAACTGCGATCGCCTGCTGGTTATGCAGAACGGTGAAACGCGTGATCAGGGCAGTGTGGATACGGTTTTTAGTGCGCCCACGCACGCCTATACGCGCGCGCTGCTGGCCGCCGTGCCGCGTCTGGATTCACCCTCCGAACTTTCCGCGCCGCCCGCGGCTGAACCGCTGTTGTCGGCGCGCAATCTGACCGTAAATTTTCGTCTGCCGCCGCAAGGCTGGTTTGCTAAAGCGCGCCAGCTGCGCGCCGTGGATAACGTCAGCCTGGATCTGTTGCCCGGCGAAACGCTTGGTGTGGTGGGTGAGTCCGGCTGTGGCAAGTCGACGCTGGCGCGCGCCATGCTTCGACTGCTGGACGTGTCGTCGGGCACCGTCAGCTTGCTCGGTCGTGAATTTCTTTCCTTGCAGGGTGCTGTTTTGCGCGACGCCCGCCGCAACCTGCAAGTGGTGTTTCAGGACCCGCTGGCCTCTCTGAACCCGCGCCTCACGGTGCGCGACATTGTCGCGGAACCGTTGGAAACTTTTCAGCCGCAACTTGATCGTGAAGCGGTCACCGCGCGAGTCGCGGAAATGCTCGAACGGGTCGGACTCGCCCGCGAACACCTGCGCCGCTATCCGCACGAGTTTTCCGGTGGGCAGTGTCAGCGTATTGGTATTGCGCGTGCCCTGATCACGCGCCCCAGCGTGATCATTTGCGATGAACCTGTGAGCGCGCTGGATGTCTCGGTGCAGGCGCAGATCGTTGCGTTACTGAAGTCACTGCAGGCGGAGTTTGGCCTGGCGCTGATATTTATCGCCCACGATCTGGCGGTGGTGCGCAGCATCAGTCACCGGGTGCTGGTGATGTATCTGGGCCGCGCGGTGGAAATTGCGCCGGCCGACGCACTGGTGGAACAGCCCGCCCATCCCTATACGCGCGCCTTGCTCGCGGCTGTGCCCATTCCTGACCCGCAGCGGGAGCGCGCGCGTGCGCAGGCGCCGTTGCAGGGCGACGTACCCTCACCCGTGGATCCGCCTTCCGGCTGTGCCTTTCGCACGCGTTGCCGCTACGCGCAGTCGGCTTGTGCAGAGCAGCGGCCTGAACTGCGTGACTTCGGCAGCAGTCGTGTGGCCTGCCTGCGGGTCGAAGAACTGGCGACGCTTTGAACGCTCCCAGCTAGCGTTCGCTGAGATCGAACACCGCGTTCACGCGCGCTTCAAAGCGCATTTCGCCGGCCTGGTAGGTCTGCGCAGCGCCGTCAGATTCCATCGCCATGGCACGCCCCTGCAGCGGTATCGGCCCGCCATAGCTCTCCTGTGACTCGATCTGGCGCACCGGCCCCAGCCGGCTATCCAGGCTTTCGGCCAGAACGCGCGCATTGGCTTTCGCATCCGCCGCAGCCAGGGCCAGGGCTTCGCGCTGCAGGTCCTTGCGGCGACTGCTGTCCAGCGCCGGCGGTGAGACCTGGTTTACGCCGCTGTCCACCGCGCCCTCAATCAGCGCGCCCAGTTTTTCCAGGTCTTTTAGCGCGACCACCAGCTGGCGCTGGACCAGATAGCCGACGAAGCGCTGTTCGCGACTGTCACCGTCCCAGCGGTATTCAGGGCGCAGGTTCAGGCCGGTGGTCTGCACCTGGCCATCGGCGATGCCGAGTTTCTTGCACAGCGCGAGGAAATCGCCGCTAACCCGCGATACCTGCCGGCGGGCCGCATCCAGGCTGGCATTGCGGGCCTCGACACCCAGGCTCAGGGTGGCGCGGTCGGGCAGGGCGGTAACGCTGGCGGAGCCGCTGACCCTGACGCTGCGCGCCGGTTCGTCGCCCAGCGCCGGCAGCGCAAACAGAATCAGGCCAATTAGCAGGCTTAGTCGCATCTTCATTCTCTGCTCCCGGGTCGCGGCATCCGCAGGCGGATGCCGATTGTCCCACTAGAAAACCATGGTGGCTGCCACTAACATAGCGATCCGCCAGATGGCCCGTAAAGGCCCCAGCGAGAATTACATGTTCAGAATGTCCCTGCTTAAGACTCTCATCGTTTCTGCCAGCCTCATGCTGGGCACTACCGCCAGCCTGGCCGGCGACGCCGAGCGCGGCAAAGTGCTGGCCGATACCTGCCTGGGCTGTCATGGCATTTCCGGTTACCGCAATGCCTATCCCTCCTACCGGGTGCCGATGCTGGGCGGCCAGCATGAGCAATACCTGGTGCTGGCGCTGCAGGGTTATCGCAACGACATGCGCCAGCATCCGACCATGCAAGCCCAGGGCGCGACCCTCAGCGACGAAGACATGGCCGACATCGCCGCTTATTTCGCCAGTCAGGGCGCGCCTGAAGAAGGTGAAATCGTGACCGGCGGCCGCGCCGCTGCGGGCAAGGAAAAGATCGCCGTCTGCACCGCCTGCCACGGCGAATCGGGCATCAGCCCGGCGCCCAACTGGCCGAACCTTGCAGGCCAGCACAAGGACTACCTGGAACACAGCATTGCCCAGTATCAGTCCGGCGAGCGTAAAGATGCCGTGATGGCCGGGCTGGTGATCAGCCTCAGCAAGCAGGACATTGCCGATATCTCTGCCTACTACGCCGCCCAGACCGGTCTGTTCACCGTCGACTACACCGGCAAGTAAAATCCGGCGCGCCTGGCGCGCCCCGCACCGGCCTTTAGCCCATGCAAGCCTTTAAAGCCTTTCGTATTCATTCCGATAAAGGCGGCGATGATGCGCGCCTGGAAACCATCGGCCTGGATGATCTTGCCGACGGCGACGTTGTCATTCGCGGCGAATACTCAAGCATCAACTATAAAGACGCGCTGGCGGCCACCGGCAGTGGCAAGATCCTGCGGCGTTACCCGCTGGTCGGCGGCGTGGATATCGCCGGTACCGTGGTCGAGTCTGCCGATGCGCGCGTGCCCGTGGGTGCGGCGGTGGCAGTCTGCGGTTGCGGCTTGAGCGAAACCCACGACGGCGGCTTCACCCAGTATTCCAGGGTGCGCGGCGACTGGGTCAATTTGCTGCCCGAGGGCCTCGACACGCGCACCGCCATGGCCATCGGTACCGCGGGGTTTACCGCTGCCCTTGCGATTCATCGTATGGAACAAAATGGCCAGCAGCCCGATCAGGGTCCGGTGCTGGTGAACGGCGCCACCGGCGGCGTCGGCAGTATGGCCGTGGATATGCTCAGCGGCGCCGGTTACAGCGTCACGGCCATGAGCAGCAAGGCCGACGCGGCCGACTACCTGAAAAGTATCGGTGCCAGCGACTTCGTCAACCTGCGTGAGCTGGAACTCGGCACCCGGCCGCTGGAAAAAGCCCTCTGGGCCGGCGCCATCGATAACCTCGGCGGCGACGTGCTGGGCTGGCTGACGCGCACCACCCAGCCCTACGGCAACATTGCCGCCATTGGCCTGGCTGCCGGTTTCGCCCTCAACACCACCGTCATGCCCTTTATCCTGCGCGGCGTTTCGTTGCTGGGGATAAATTCCGTCGGCGTGCCGCTGGCCCAGCGCAGTGAGGTCTGGCAGCGCATCGCCACGGATCTCAAGCCGGCGCATGTCGATGTCATTGCCAATCGCGAAGTCAGCCTGGACGAATTACCGGGCGAGTTTCAGCGTTATATCGACGCCACCGTGGTCGGGCGTACCATTGTCCGACTGAGCTGAGGCAGGCTGCATTGGCTGCCGCGCGCTCGCGGAGTTTTCGCCATGGCAGCTGAAAACATTGATTTAGAGGCATTGCTGCGTGCCGGCTTGCCGGCCGTCGGAGTACAGGCCGATCAGCGCCTGGTAGGCGATTTCGCGCACTTTCTGCGCTTGCTGGAAAAGTGGAACCGCGCCTTTAATCTCACCGCGGTGCGCGACCCGGCCGAGATGGTGCCCCTGCATATTCTCGATTCTCTGAGCGTGCGCGAATTTCTGCACGGCCGGCGCATCGCCGATATCGGTACCGGCGCCGGTCTGCCGGGCATTCCGCTGGCCATGGTCGAGCCCGAGCGTGAATTTCTGCTGCTGGATTCCGGTGGCAAGAAAATTCGTTTCGTACAACACGCCATCGGCGAGCTGCAACTGGGCAATGCCGAAGCCGTGCAGGCACGCGTGCCGGCTTACGCGCCGCCCGACGGCTTTGACACGGTGATTTGTCGCGCCTTCAGTTCGCTGCCGGAGTTCGCCGCGAATTGTGCGCACCTGGTGCGGCCGGGTGGCCGCCTGCTGGCAATGAAAGGTCGCGTGCCGCAAACCGAGCTGGGCGCGCTGCCGCCGGGCTGGCAGGCCACTGAAATAGCGCCCGTGGCGCTGCCTGGCCTGGATGTGCATCGGCATGTGCTGGTGCTGGAGCGCAGCCATGCCGGCGTGGCGCAGTCAGCAGGAGACTGACGGCCGCGCGACTGGCAGTATTGCAGGTCGCGCTTGAGTGCCCCGCTGGGTCACAGGGAAAGACATGGGACAGGTCATCGCCGTTGCCAACCAGAAGGGGGGCGTCGGAAAAACCACGACAGCCGTTAACCTGGCGGCCTCACTGGCCGACCAGGATCGGCGCGTATTGCTGGTGGACCTGGATCCGCAGGGTAACGCTACGACCGGTTGCGGCGTCGACAAGCGCGAGCTGGAGCTGAGTGCCTGCGACGTGCTGTTGGGCGAGGCGCGCACCCAGGATGTGATCATGGCCGTGGCGGCGGGGGACTTCTCCCTGTTGCCGGCCAACGCTGATCTCACCGCCGCCGAGATTCGCCTGCTGCAGGAAATCGGTCGCGAAATGCGCCTGCGCACTGCGCTGGAACCGATTCGCGGGGTCTATGACTACATCCTCGTGGATTGCCCGCCCACCATGAACATGCTGACCGTGAATGCGCTCACGGCCGCCGATAGCGTGCTGATCCCGATTCAATGCGAGTACTACGCGCTGGAGGGCTTGTCGGCTCTGCTGGAAACCATCAAACAGGTGCGCAATACCGTCAACCACGATCTGCGCGTCGAGGGCCTGCTGCGCACCATGTACGACGCGCGCAACAAGCTTGCCGAGGAAGTCTCCGCGCAGCTGATCAAGCATTTCAACGACAAGGTCTACGACACCGTGGTACCGCGCAACGTGCGCCTGGCCGAAGCGCCGAGTTTTGGCCTGCCGGCTATGTATCACGACCGCAATTCCACCGGCGCCAAGGCCTACCGGCAACTGGCCAGCGAGCTGATTGGCCGCGAAGCAGCACCGCCGGCGGCCGCGCCGGCCACGGGCTAGGCGCTGCGGCGGCATGCGGCAAGCCGGGTTTGGCACTACAATGCCGGCGTTTGAATAAACGCCGGTAACACGCGGGGGCAGGCAAAAATGGCGGCAAGAAAAACCGGTCTGGGTCGCGGTCTGGACGCCTTGCTGGGCGACGTAAAGATTACCGAGCAAGCGCCGAGTTCCGCACAGGGCTTGCGCCAGTTACCGGTCGACCTGCTGCAGAGAGGTGTCTATCAGCCGCGCCAGCAGTTCGGCAAGGAAGCGCTGCAGGAGCTGGCTCGCTCCATCGAATCCCAGGGCATGGTGCAGCCAATTATCGTGCGGCCGCTGGCCGGCAAGGCTGACGACGGCCAGACGCGTTACGAAATCATCGCCGGCGAACGGCGCTGGCGCGCTGCGCAGATCGCCGGCCTGGAGCAGGTGCCGGTGGTGGTGCGGGAAATACCCGATTCCGCCGCCATCGCCATCGCGCTGATTGAGAATATCCAGCGCGAAGACCTCAATCCGCTGGAAGAAGCGCGCGGCGTCCGTCGCCTGATCGAGGAATTCGAGCTCACCCATCAGCAGGCCGCCGATGCCATCGGTCGCTCGCGCAGTGCGGTCAGTAACCTGTTGCGCCTGCTCGATCTGGGCCCGGAGGCCCGTACCCTGCTGGAGGCGGGGGAACTGGAGATGGGCCATGCCAGGGCCCTGCTCGGGGTGGTTTCGACCCGCAGCCAGGCCGAGCTTGCCGCTGAGGTGGCCCGTCGCGGGCTGTCCGTGCGCGAAACGGAGCAGCTGGTGCGCCGCATGCTCGCTGCCAAGCCGGCTGCGCCGGCGCGTAGTCTCGACCCGGATGTGCGCCGACTGCAGGACGATCTGGCCGAGCGACTGGGTGCCAAAGTGACGATCCAGCATTCCGCCGCCGGCAAGGGCCGGCTGGTGATTACCTACAACAATCTCGAGGAGCTGGACGGCATCCTCGGGCACATAAGTTAAGCGCTCGCCGGGCTAGGGGTTTTCCGCAGGCATTTGGCCTGCTTCAGGCTTGAACGGCCAAGGCTATGCCCCTAGAATACGCGGGCTTTGCGGCACGGGTTGCCGCTCGCCCGCCACCCGCCAACGGAGTTCCGGAGCGCGAAGTGGCATTTTTTTTGTACCTGTCCCAAGCCCACAGAGATGGGTAACGAACTGGCACTCCGCAGCGTGCGTCGCGCGGCCTGGCTGTTAGCCGGGTGGCAACTGCTACTGACCTTGTTGGTGGCAGCTTTGATGACGCTGGCTGGCGGTGAGCGCTGGTTCTGGTCGGCACTGGCCGGCGGCGGCATTGGCATTCTGGCCGGGCTCTACCAGGCCCTGAGGATGTTGAGAGTCGACGCCAGCGAGCATCCCGAGCGGTACATGGGCAGCGTCTATGTGAGCGAGGCATTGAAGATCGTTTTAACGGTGGCGTTGTTCATCGCGGCGATCAAGGTTTTGAAAGTGGAGTTGGTTCCGGTGATGGTCACCTACGCGGTGACGCTAAGTGTCTACTGGGCCGCATTAAGGACGAACTTTCCCTGGCAGAAGGGAACGCCTGCGGGCGATGCCGATTCTGGTCAGGGTGGCGAATAAAAAATGGCTTCTGAAGGTCAGAAGACTTCCGGCGAATATATCCAGCATCACCTGCAGAACCTGCAGGTTTGCCCCACCGATGACGGTTGGGTCTGGAACGAGTGCGCCGGAAATCTGATGGGAATCAATGTCGATTCAATGGTGTTCTCGGTAGTACTGGGACTGGTATTTGCGTTCCTGTTTCGTAAAGTCGCCACCAGCGCTGTGCTCAAGAATCCAGGCCGTCTGCAGGCCATGGTTGAGTTGCTGGTCGAGTTTGTCGACACCAGCGTTCGCGATACCTTCCACGGCAAGAACGCGCTGATCGCACCGCTGGCCCTGACCATCGTAGTCTGGGTGTTCCTGATGAACCTGATGGACCTGATTCCGGTGGACTGGCTCCCCGAGCTGTTTCACATGAGCGGTGTGGAATATCTCAAGGTGGTGCCGACCACGGATCCGAACATTACCTTCGGTATGTCGCTGTCGGTGTTCGCGCTGATTCTTTACTACAGCTTCAAGGTTAAGGGCATCAAAGGCTTCGTCATCGGCGACCTGATGATGAACCCCCTTAACCCGAAAGACCTCGGCGTGCCGATACTGCTCTGGCCGTTCGTGATGGCTTTCAACTTCATTCTCGAGACCGTCGCCCTGCTGGCCAAACCGCTGTCACTGTCGCTGCGACTGTTTGGCAACATGTATGCCGGCGAGTTGATGTTTATTCTGATCGCCTTGCTGGGTCTCTACCAGCTGCCCCTGCACTTCGGCTGGGCGGTTTTCCACATTCTGATCATCACGCTGCAGGCCTACATCTTCATGATGTTGACCATCGTGTACCTGAGCCAGGCACACGAGCAGCATTAGTTTAATTAGTCGCCCGACTTAACTTGTTTAGGAGCAAGTGATGGAAACTGTAATTGGATTTACCGCGATCGCTGTAGCGATTCTGATCGGCCTCGGCGCCCTTGGCGTTGGTATCGGCATGGGTTTGCTGGGTGGTCGATTTCTTGAAGGCTGTGCCCGTCAGCCGGAACTGGCACCGCTGCTGCAGACCAAGATGTTCCTGGTTGTCGCACTGCTCGACGCCGTGGCCATGATCGGTGTGGGTATCGCGCTGTTCTTCGCCTTTGCCAACCCCTTCGTTGGTCAGTTGCAAACGGCCATGGGTGGCTAACAGCGCGGATGCGTCTTCGGGCGCGATCTGCGTTGCGCGAACTGCCCGGCAAACTTTGCCCCTGACGGCTTTAGCTACGGCGGTTCTCGGAACAGACGGAGAATACAGTGGATCTTAATCTCACCATCATTGGCCAATCGATCGCGATGTTCGTGTTCGTCTGGTTCTGCATGAAATTCGTGTGGCCGCCGATTGTGGCCATTATCGAAGAGCGTCAAACGCAGATTGCCGATGGCCTTGCGGCGGCGGAAAAAGGTTCGCGTTCCCTCGAAGATGCGGAGGTCAAGATCGCCGCGATAGTCGATGAGGCACGCGGCCAGGCCCGACAGATTGTCGATCAGGCCAACCAGCGCGCCAACGGTATTGTTGAAGAAGCGCGCGGCGGTGCTGTGCAGGAACGCGATCGCATCATTGCTTCTGCGCAGGCGGAAGTAGAGCAGGAAGTGAATCGTGCCCGCGACGAGCTGCGTGGCCAGGTGGCGGCCATTGCCGTATCCGGCGCCGAAAAAATCCTCTCCCGCGAAATCGACGGCGCCGCACATCGCGAGCTGCTCGACCAGCTCGCTGCAGAAATCTGAGGCCGACGCGGTGATTCAGAACGAGGCAGTGGCCCGGCCCTACGCAAATGCGATCTTCGAACTTGCCCAGGGTGACGGCAATTTCGATGCCTGGACGTCATTGCTGACGACGGCCGGCCAGGTCGTATCCAGCGAAGACCTGACCCGCTTGCTTGACTCGCCGCGCGTCGATCACGATCGCGTGGTTGAGCTGATCGCGAATATTTGCGCGCAGGATCCCCAGGCCGCACGCGCTGATAAGCGGCCAGGGGCGCAACCTGTTGCGACTGCTGGCAGAGAATCATCGGCTAACCGCCATACCCGCGATTGCCGCGGTATTCGAAAAACTGCGCGCCGAGGTGGAAAACACCCTCGACGTGACGCTGACGGCAGCGACCCAGGTGGACGAAGCGCAGCAGGCCAAGATGGCAGCGGCGCTCAAAACACGCTTCGGTCGCGACATACGTTTGCACTTTGTATTAGATGAGACCCTGCTCGGCGGCGCCCGTTTGCAGGCGGAAGATCACGTAATTGACGGATCGGTTCGCACCCGGCTGGAAAAACTAGCCAGCGCGCTGGTGCACTAAGAGGAAACAGACATGGCACTCAAGGCTTCTGAAATCAGCGAGCTGCTTAAGGACCGGATCAAGAATTTTGAGAGCGCGGCCGAAGCGCGCGACGTAGGCACTGTTATCGCGGTGACCGACGGTATTACCCGTATCCACGGTCTGAACGACGCCCAATACGGTGAGATGCTCGAGTTCCCGGGCGATTCATTCGGTCTGGCCCTGAACCTCGAGCAGGATTCAGTGGGCGCGGTGGTGCTGGGCGACTACAAGCATATTTCTGAAGGCGATACGGTAAAAACCACCGGCCGCATTCTCGAAGTGCCGGTGGGCGAAGGCCTGCTTGGCCGGGTTGTCGATTCGCTGGGCAATCCCATCGACGGTAAAGGCCCCATCGAAGCTGCGCATACTTCACCCATTGAAAAGGTCGCACCGGGCGTGATCACACGTAAGTCGGTGGACCAGCCGGTGCAGACCGGACTGAAGGCCATCGACGCCATGGTCCCGGTTGGCCGCGGTCAGCGCGAACTGATCATTGGTGACCGCCAGACCGGTAAGACCGCGGTCGCCGTCGACGCCATCATCAACCAGAAAGGCACCGGCGTTAAATGTATCTACGTGGCCGTTGGCCAGAAGAACTCGTCCATCGCCAACGTGGTGCGCAAGCTCGAAGAGCATGGCGCCATGGAGCACACCATTGTCGTGGCTGCTGCTGCTGCGCAGTCGGCCGCCATGCAATACATCGCACCGTATTCCGGTTGCGCCATGGGCGAATACTTTCGCGACAAGGGCGAAGACGCACTGATCGTCTATGACGATCTGACCAAGCAGGCCTGGGCCTATCGCCAGGTGTCACTGTTGCTGCGGCGCCCGCCGGGTCGCGAAGCCTATCCGGGTGACGTGTTCTACCTGCATTCGCGTTTGCTCGAGCGTGCTGCGCGCGTCAACGAAGAATACGTGGAGAAAGCCACCAACGGGAAGGTCAAAGGCAAGACCGGTTCGCTGACCGCCTTGCCGATTATCGAGACCCAGGCCGGTGACGTGTCGGCCTTCGTGCCCACCAACGTGATTTCCATTACCGACGGCCAGATCTTCCTCGAGACTGATCTGTTCAACGCCGGTATTCGCCCGGCCATTAACGCCGGCTTGTCGGTCTCGCGTGTGGGTGGTGCGGCGCAGACCAAGATCATCAAGAAGCTCGGCGGCGGCGTGCGATCTGGCGCTGGCCCAGTATCGTGAGCTGGCGGCGTTCGCGCAGTTTGCTTCCGATCTCGACGAGGCCACCCGCAAGCAGCTTGAGCGCGGTCAGCGCGTGACCGAGCTGATGAAGCAGAAACAGTATGCGCCGCTGTCCGTCGGCCAGATGGCCCTGTCGCTGTTCTGCAGCCAACGAAGGTTATCTCGATGACGTGCCGGTGGAGAAGATCGTGGCCTTTGAGGCAGCGCTGCATGCCCATGCTGCCGACAAGTATGCGCATCTGATCGACTCGATCAGCAGCTCGGGTAACCTGGACGATGAAATTATCGCCGGCCTGAAAGGCGTGGTCGAAGACTTCAAGCGTTCCGGCGCCTACTAGGCCCAGCAGCGAGGAATCAGTATGTCCGGCGCGAAGGAAATCCGCACCAAGATCGGCAGCGTAAAAAACACGCAGAAGATCACCAAGGCCATGGAGATGGTGGCGGCCAGCAAACTGCGTCGCACCCAGCAGCGCATGGCTGCAGCGCAGCCCTATGCGGAAAAGATTCGCACCGCTGATCGGACATTTGTTCCAGGCCAATCCGGACTATCGTCACCCGTTCCTGGTGGAACGACGCCATCAAGCGCGTGGGCTATATCGTTATCACCACAGATCGTGGTCTGTGCGGCGGCTTGAACGTCAATCTGTTTCGCCAGCTGATCAGTGATCTGCGCGAATGGCAGGCCAAGGACGTGGAAGCGGACCTGTGCATGATCGGTGCCAAAGGCGTGCAGTTTTTTCGCCGCCTGGACGTTAACGTCGTCGGTGCGACCACTCACCTGGGCGAGGACCCGCGCGTAGGCGATCTGCTCGGCGCTATCCGGATCATGCTCGACGCTTACACCGAAGGTAAGGTCGACCGCGTATTCCTGGTGCACAACCAGTTCGTCAACACCATGACCCAGAGCGCGCTCACCAACACGCTGTTGCCCGTTGAACCCATCGACAAAGCAGAGCTGTCGGAATTCTGGGATTACATTTACGAGCCCGAGGCGTCGGAACTGCTCGACAGCGTGCTGATGCGCTATATCGAGTCGCAGGTTTACAGTGGTGCGGTGGAAAACGTGGCCTGTGAAATGGCCGCCAAGATGGTCGCCATGAAAGCTGCTACGGACAATGCCGGCAGCCTCATCGACGATCTGCAGCTGGCCTATAACAAAGCCCGCCAGGCTGCGATTACGCAGGAACTTTCAGAGATCGTTAGTGGTGCGGCCGCGGTTTAGTCGCGGCAGGCAGTCAACGAACAAACAGGAGCGCCGCAGGGCGCGAACGAATTTAAAGACTTGGAAAAAGGGCAGCAGACAGGCCGCCCAACCAAACAGAGGTTAAAGCAATGAGTGCTGGCAGTGTTGTACAGGTAATCGGCGCCGTGGTGGACGTAGAGTTTCCGCGCGATGCGATTCCAAAAATTTACGATGCCCTGCGCATCGAACAACAGGATCTGACCCTGGAAGTGCAGCAGCAGCTGGGCGACGGCGTTGTGCGTGCCATTGCCATGGGCTCCAGTGAGGGTCTGCAGCGCGGTTTCGCAGTGGACAACACCGGCGACGCCATCAGGGTGCCCGTCGGCACGAAAACCCTGGGCCGCATCATGGACGTGCTCGGCAACCCCATCGATGAGGCCGGCCCCATCGGTGAGAAGGCGCGTCTGCCCATCCACCGCCAGCCACCCAGTTACGAAGACCAGGCCACCAGTACCGAATTGTTTGAAACCGGTATTAAGGTCATCGATCTGATCATGCCGATTTCCAAGGGCGGCAAGATTGGCCTGTTCGGCGGCGCCGGCGTGGGCAAGACCGTGACGCTGATGGAGCTGATTAACAACATCGCCAAGGAGCACGGTGGTTACTCTGTGTTCGCCGGTGTCGGTGAACGTACTCGTGAAGGTAATGACTTCTTCCACGAAATGACCGACAGCGGCGTTATCGACAAAGTGTCACTGGTTTACGGCCAGATGAATGAACCGCCGGGTAACCGCCTGCGTGTGGCCCTGACCGGTCTGACCATTGCCGAGAACTTCCGCGATGAAGGCCGCGACGTGCTGATGTTCATCGATAACATCTATCGTTACACCCTGGCCGGTACCGAGGTCTCGGCGCTGCTGGGTCGTATGCCTTCAGCGGTGGGCTACCAGCCGACCCTGGCCGAGGAAATGGGTGTGCTGCAGGAACGCATCACCTCCACCAAGACCGGTTCCATCACCTCTTTCCAGGCTGTGTACGTGCCCGCGGATGACCTTACGGATCCGTCGCCCGCCACCACCTTTGCTCACCTGGACGCCACCTTGGTGTTGTCGCGACAGATTGCCGAGCTGGGTATTTACCCGGCTGTGGATCCGCTCGATTCCACCAGCCGTCTGCTCGACCCCAACGTCGTTGGTGCTGATCACTACGACACGGCACGATCAGTACAGACGGTGCTGCAGCGCTATAAGGAACTGCAGGACATCATCGCGATTCTGGGTATGGATGAACTCTCGGAAGACGACAAGCTGGTGGTGCAGCGGGCGCGCAAAATTCAGCGCTTCCTGTCACAGCCGTTCACCGTGGCTGAGACCTTTACCGGTCAGCCCGGTAAATACGTGTCGCTGGCGGACACCATTCGCGGCTTTAAGGCCATCGTCGACGGTGAGTACGACAATCTGCCCGAACAGGCCTTCTATATGGTCGGCACCATCGAAGAAGCTGCCGAGAAGAGCAAGACCCTGACCTGATCTGAGGCAGCTGCCAAGACGCCTTCAGTAAACGGAAACGCAAATGAGCACCATTCAAGTCGAAATCGTCAGCGCCGAGGGAGAGATCTTTTCCGGCACCGCCGAAATGGTGGTGGCGCCGGCCAAGATGGGCGATGTGGGCATTGCGCCACGCCACGCGCCGATGCTGACCGACCTGCGTCCGGGCGAAGTACGCGTGAAGGTGCCGGGCGAGGCGGAGGAGCGGTTCTTCTATGTCACCGGCGGTATTCTCGAAGTACAGCCCTACCTGGTGACGGTGCTGGCTGATACTGCCCTGCATGCGGATCAGCTCGACGAAGACGCTGCCATGGCAGCCCGCCAGGCCGCGGAAGAAGCCATGCGTGGTGCGGAAGGCAAGGAAGACCTGGCCCGCGCCCAGGAGCAAATGGTTGAGGCCGCTGCTCGTTATCGCGCTGCTCAAAAACTGCGCGGCAAGCGCTGACGTCGCACCGCCGGGCTGCCCATGCAGCCGGCCGGTATTTCGGCGCAGCGGCGTTCACAGCGACGCATGCTGAGGTCTGCGCCGCAGACACGGCAGCTTCCAGCCGCTAAAGTAAGCTCTCCCAACAGCCCACCGAGCGACTCTGGACGTATGAATTTCAGCGTCATCATCCTGGCTGCGGGCGAGGGCAAGCGCATGCGCTCGGCCCTGCCCAAGGTCCTGCAACCCCTGTCTGGCCGCGCGCTTCTGGCACGCGTACTGGACGCGGCCGGCAGCCTGGAACCGCAGGCGATTCACGTGGTCTATGGTCACGGCGGCGACAGCGTGCGCGCGCAGTTTGCTGACTGGCCGCTGCAATGGGCCGAGCAGGCCGAGCAGCTGGGTACCGGACATGCCGTTCAACAGGCGCTGCCGAATATTCCCGATGACCACGCAGTGCTGGTATTGTGCGGCGATGTGCCGCTGGTGCGAGCCGACCTGTTGCGCCGGCTACTGGCCGCCGGGGATGGTCAGCAGCTCGCCCTGCTGACCGCGCATCTGGACGATCCCCAGGGTTATGGCCGCATTCTGCGCGATGCCGACGGCGCCATGACCGGTATCGTTGAAGAGCGCGATGCCACCGACGCGCAACGTCAAGTACAGGAAATCAATACCGGGCTGATGGTGTGCCCGGCCGGCCTGCTGAGTGAACTGCTCGGCCAGGTGCAGGCCAACAATAGTCAGGGCGAGTTTTACCTGACTGATATCGTCGCGCTGGCCGTGCAGGGCGGACATGCCGTGGCCAGCGTGCAGGCCCCGCAAGCGGACGAAGTGCTCGGTATTAACGACAAACGTCAACTCGCTGCCGCCGAGACTTTGTTTCGTGTCCGCGTCGCTGACGAATTGTTTGATGCCGGCGTAACCCTGGCGGACCCTGCCCGCATCGACGTGCGCGGCAGACTGACCTGTGGTCGTGATGTGTTTATCGACGTTAATGCCGTGTTCTTCGGCGATGTAGAACTGGCGGACGGTGTGCAGATCGGGCCGAATTGCGTTATTCGCGATTCGACTATTGGTGCCGGTACCCGCATCCATCCCAATTGCGTCATTGAAGAAGCCCACATGGGTACTGGCTGTGAAGTCGGTCCCTATGCGCGTCTGCGGCCCGGCGTGGAACTGGCTGAGCGCGCCAAGCTTGGCAACTTTGTCGAACTCAAGAAAAGCCGCGTTGGCAAGGGCAGCAAGGTCAATCACCTTAGTTATGTCGGCGATACCTTGATCGGCGACGCTGTCAACGTCGGTGCCGGAACCATTACCTGTAATTATGACGGGGCCTACAAACATCAGACCGTGATCGGCGACGGTGCTTTTATCGGCTCCGGGGTCCAGCTGGTTGCGCCGGTGGAAATTGGCGCTGGCGCGACCATCGGCGCCGGTTCTACCATCAGCAAGGCGGCGCCGCCGCAGCAACTCACCCTGGCACGCAGTAAGCAGTTCAGCGTGCCGGACTGGCAGCGACCGGTTAAGAAAAAGTAGCGGGCATTTTGCGAGGCGTGTCCCGGCAAGCCGACTAGCGCTTTGCGAGAATAAAGGATGATAGTGTCCGGGTTTCAGCCCGGCCGGAACACAGGGTCTTATAACAATGTGCGGAATTGTCGGAGCAGTTGCTGAACGCAACGTCGTGCCGGTGCTTGTAGAAGGCCTGCGGCGGTTGGAATATCGCGGCTACGACTCGGCCGGCGTGGCCACCGTGGATGCCGGTCAGCTCCAGCGCTGCCGACGGCTGGGCAAGGTGGTCGAGCTTGACAACGCACTGCAGGAATCACCCATACGCGGTGGCATCGGCATTGCCCACACGCGCTGGGCTACCCACGGCATACCCAGCGAGGACAATGCCCATCCGCATGTATCCGGTGACCGTTTGGCCATCGTGCACAACGGCATTATTGAGAATCACGAGCGACTGCGCGCCGAGCTTGAGGCTGACGGTTATACGTTTGAGACGGACACCGACACGGAAGTCATCGTGCATCGCATTCACAGCCATCTGGCTGCCGGCAAAGATCTGCCCGCCGCCGTGCGCGCCACGGTTGCTGACCTGGACGGCGCCTATGCGCTGGTGGTCATGTCGGCTGATGACCCCGACCGGCTGATGCTGGCCCGCGCCGGCTGTCCGGTAGTGATCGGCACCGGCATCGGCGAAAATTTTGTGGCTTCAGACGTTGCCGCGCTGTTGCCGGTCACCCGTCGCTTTATTTTTCTGGAAGAAGGCGATGTAGCCGAGCTGTCGGCCAACAGCGTTGAAATACACGATGCCAACGGCGATCTTGTGGTGCGTCCCGAGACGGAAAGTGAACTGTCCGCCGATGCGGCAGACAAGGCCGGCTACCGGCACTTCATGCTCAAGGAAATTCACGAACAGCCGCGCGCTGTGGCCCAGACCCTGGAAGAACGCATTGCCAATGGTCGCTTGCTGGATGCGGCCTTCGGTCCGACGGCATCGGCCGTGTTCTCCAAAGTGCGTGCCGTACAAATCGTCGCCTGCGGCACCAGTTACCACGCGGGAACCGTGGCCAGTTACCTGATCGAACAGATTTGCCGAATACCCTGCAGCGTCGATATTGCCAGTGAATACCGCTATCGCGATCCCGTCGTGCAGGCCGATACGCTGCTGGTAACCATTTCCCAGTCGGGCGAAACTGCCGATACCCTGGCGGCCCTGCGGCTGGCCAGCAAGGCCGGCTATCTGTCAACGCTGGCCATTTGTAATGTGCCGGAAAGCTCGCTGGTGCGGGAGTCGGAACTGGTCATGCTGACCCGCGCCGGACCGGAAATCGGCGTGGCTTCCACCAAGGCATTCACCACCCAGCTTACCGCCCTTAGCATGCTGGTCATTGCCCTGGGCAAGAACCACGGCATGGAAGAAGAGCGCGAACGCGGCCTGGTCAAACGCCTGGTAGAAATTCCCGGCCTGATCGAGAGCGCGCTGGATCTCGACGCCGAGATGCGCGAGCTGGCCGAACGCTTCGCCGAGAAACACCATGCTTTGTTCCTGGGCCGCGGTGTATTGCATCCGGTGGCCATGGAAGGTGCGCTCAAGCTCAAGGAAATTTCCTACATTCACGCCGAGGCCTATGCCGGCTGGTGAACTCAAGCACGGCCCGCTGGCGCTGGTGGATGCCGAAATGCCGGTGATCGCGGTGATGCCGAACAACGACCTGCTGGAAAAACTCAAGTCCAACCTGATGGAAGTGCGTGCCCGCGGTGGTGAACTGATTGTGTTTGCCGATCCCGATGCCGGTATGGAGTCCAGCGATGGCGTGACGGTGATTCATATGCCCCGCCACGTGACCTATTTCCAGGCCCCGGCGGTCTATACGATTCCCCTGCAGCTACTCTCGTATCACGTGGCGGTACTGAAAGGCACCGACGTTGATCAGCCGCGCAACCTGGCCAAGTCCGTCACCGTCGAGTAACGTTTCTGCCAGCTAACCGTCGTCCGGATGCAGTGAATGCCTGTAGTCACTGTCTTTACGGCACCTTCGGGCAATACATCGATACCGGAAACACGGCGCCTCTCGAGCTTTTGGTTTTTGTCGGCCATAACAGTCCTACCGTGCTGAGACACCGCCATAGGCGACTCCGGTGAGATCCGCCATGTCTCGCTTGAATGTCGTGAGGTCGTTGATTGACATGTCACCGAGGTCGCGGTTGCCGGTCGCACGGCACATGACCTGCATTAACTCCACGGCAGCCACGAAGAATCGCGCCAGGCGTTCGGCTGCAAGGTCAACGGGCAATCGGTCACGAAGATGTTGCTTCTGTGTTGCAATGCCGACCGGACAGTTGTTGGTGTGGCAGGCGCGCATGCCGAGGCACCCGATGGCCTGAATGGCGGCATTGGAGACGGCAATGCCGTCAGCCCCCAGCGCCATAGCCTTCGCAAAGTCGGCTGGCGTCCTGAGTCCACCCGTAATGATCAGTGTGATGTCTTTTGCATCACTCGAATCCAGGTGTCTTCGTGCCCTCGCCAGCGCCGCAATAGTCGGCACAGATATGTTGTCCCGGAATATGAGCGGGGCGGCACCCGTTCCACCGCCGCGCCCATCGAGGATGATGTAGTCAACGCTGGCTTCCAGCGCCGCATCAATGTCCTTTTCGATGTGCTGAGCCGACAACTTGAAACCGACGGGTATGCCGCCAGTTCGCTCGCGTACTTCGCTGGCAAAATCACGGTATTGGCTAACTTCGGTCCAGTCGGGAAAGCGTGGCGGAGAGATCGCGGTTTGCCCTTCTTTTAGTCCGCGTACCTCGGCGATCTTTCCCTTTACCTTTTCGCCGGGCAGATGGCCGCCGGTGCCGGTCTTCGCGCCCTGACCGCCTTTAAAGTGAAAGGCCTGGGTCTTTTGAACTTTGTCCCACGAAAAGCCAAATCGTGCCGACGCCAATTCGTAGAAGTATCGCTTGTTCGCACTTTGTTCTTCAGGGAGCATGCCGCCTTCGCCCGAGCAAATACCGGTACCGGCGAGTTCGGCGCCCTTAGAGAGAGCGACCTTGGCCTCCTCTGAAAGTGCGCCGAAACTCATGTCAGATACGAACAGCGGAATGTCGAGCTCTAAGGGTTTTTTTGCGTTCGGTCCGATGACGAGCTTGGTTGCAACCGGCTCATCGTCAAGTAGCGGCAGTTTTGCCAGCTGGCCGACAACGAATTGCAGGTCATCCCACTTGGGCAAGCTGTCTCTGGGCACACCCATCGCGCTGGCGGGACCGTGATGGCCTACTTTGCTGAGTCCGTCATTGGCGAGCATCCGAATGAACTTGACGTGTGGTTCGTCAGCCGTGCCTGTCGGATCCTGGTACCCGCCTTGATAGGCATCACGATTGTAGGGTTGAGGATGACTATCCGCCCAGGCGGCGATCTCGTCTTCGTCGACGAATACCTGGCCGTCATCCAGCCAGGCATTGAATTTTGGCAAGGTCTCGGTGTTTTTGTACTGGCTTACGCCTGTATCCAGGCGGTAGTCCCAGCCGTGGACGCCGCAAATCAGGTTGGGCCCGTCGACGTGGCCGTCCGACATTAGCGCGCCTCGATGGGCACACCGACCGTAGAGCACACTGACGGACTCGTCGAAGCGCACCACGACCAGGTCAACGTCGGAGACTATTGCGTGTGCCGGAACGCGATCTTCCAGTTCGTGCCAATTCTTGATGGCCAACTTCTTCATCGGTGCGTTCCTCTATAGGTCGCTTCACACATTGTCAGATTTTTGCTTGGACGCCCAGATCGCCAGGCGATGGCGGATAGTTTCCTGCGAAACCTGCTCTTCGGGCATTGGCTGAATCAGTTTGTCGTGTACCAATAGCCGGTAGATATATTCCAGCTTGTCGTTGGCTGAATCCGTGGCTTCCCATTCCACCGCGCCGCGCTTTTCACCGTAGGCGACGCCAATCGCGATGGCCTTTTTGACCAGTTCCTTTTCGTTTTTCAGTTTTTTCATCGAACCCTCCATCTGGCAGGCCACGGGCGAAAATGCGCCTGCATCAGGGGGCATTGCGGGCGTATTTCGCTGCAAAAAAAACCCGGCACCGGGCCGGGTTTCAGACTAGCAGAGTTCCGGGGCTCAGAGGCTTCTGCGGCGCACCCAGCCCAGCAAAGCGAGGCCCGAGCCAAACAGCCACACGGCGGCAGGCACCGGCACAATAGTGATGGCCACGTTCTCGAAATCCAGACTTTGGTCGTTATCCAGGGGTGCGCCATCCAGCACCGGTCCTGCGTAGCTCACACTGACCCCAAGGAGTATTGCGTTGGGATCCGGGGCAGCCAGTAATGTCTGGGTCGCGCCAGCCAGGGTCGCGGGGTTGAACGGATCGAGGGGCGAAATCGAGACGCTTAGCACTTCGAGCAATGCCAGGGTGTTGTTGCCCGGGTTAGACGGGAAGTTAAAGAACAAGTCATTGGGCGAAACGAAAGCCTCGCCAATATCGTTCTGGTCGCCGTTGCCGTTCACAAAGTCAAAGGTAGTTAAGAACCCGAAATTGTTTAAAGCGTAGTTCTCGACCAGTGCATCCTGCTCCGGGGAATTGCCGCCAATCAACCCGATGCCGTCAAGACTTATGGTCACGGATGGATTACTGGCCACGCCGACATACTCACCCGGGTTAGACGGGTTTTCCGCGCCTGTCGGGTCGTAGTCGAAGGAACCATCGATGCTTAGAAACAGGGCGCCGATCTCTTCACCAAACTCGTCGTCTATCACGCTAAATTCAGAAGAACCACTGAAACTGAGCGTAACGGCGTTGGCCCTGGGTGAAATGGCCAAGGCGGCGATGATTAGAAAGCTGAATGCAGCAAGAATTCCCAGCCGTCGGGCGGAGAAAACAGATGCGTGTTCCTGGCTGGTTGCGTCAATCGGGAACATGTTGTGACCTCAATTTTTTTGCGTTGTTTTAGTTAGTTCTGAATAGAGTTGACCAAAAAATATCACAACTCCCCGACAGCCATCAATTTCAGGCGATTATGTCAAACAATGTTTTTGTCTAGTGGCTGGCAATTAAGTTTGCGAAGCGCAGCAGCTTATCGCCGATGCCGCGTGCGCGCGCGATTTCGATCTCGGCATCTTCACCGGCAATATCCACTTCGATTTTCTTGGCTTGCAGGGTTTTCTGAGCCTGCACGGCTATCCCGTCGTCAGGAAACCAACGGCATAGCCACCATCACACGGACACTATTCCGGTGCGCCAAACTTGGCAAATACTTCTGCACCGGTCATTTCCAGCGTGCTGTTTGCAAAACTGTAGTAGGTCGGTTTTTCGTCGACAAATACCTGGTGATCAAGTACCAGGCCTGCGTCATTCTCGAATAATCCAACCGGCACCATGTATTCGTCCGCATCTTTCAGTCGATAGAACAAATGGCTGCCGCACTTTCCACAGAAGCCTCGTTCGGCCCATGCGGATGAATCAAATACGGTGACATGTTCATTTCCGTCAATGACGACTTCAGAACCGCAGTTAAGTTCCAGGTAAGGGCCGCCTCCCCAGCGGCGGCACATGTGGCAATGACAGGCGCCGACATCGTTGCCGGAATGCTCGGCCGTAATGGTCACGGCGCCACACAGGCAATGGCCCTCGCGTTTGATGCCGTCACTCGGTTTATTCGTACTCATAGATGGTCACCTCGATCATGGAAAATATTCTCCGTGCAGAAGATCGTAATGCTGGCCCTGGCCTGTCATCGGTCCGGGCTAGAGTACATATTCGAAGGGTACGCAACCGCCGGGCCGATCGATGCCCGGTCCTGTTTGTTTGAATCCCATATTCAGGTAGAAGCCAAGCGCATTTGTTGAGGAGTAAAGCCTGATCTTTGATCTCTTGCCACGTGCGCGGCAGGCCTCAATACCCGCGTTAATCAGATTGCGCCCAATCCCCTCACCCTGGCGTTCCGGCAGCACGAACAGATTTGTCAGGTTCCAGAAGTCTTTGATCAGCAACACGCCAAGAATGCGTTCGTCATCGCGGCACATCAGATGCAAGGCCCGGTCGGGATGTTGCTGCCACCAATCAAGACTGGAGAAAATATCATCAATGAGAAAAATCGCCTCGTCCTCCGACCTCACTACATTAGTTCTTACAGACTGTTCAATTAGCCTGCGGATCTCTTCCAGATCCGATTCCATGGCGGGTTCGATCATTGTCGCAGGTACATAGTGACTACCAGCCGCCGGTTCGGCGGAAATTGAATCGGCGATTTAGTGACCAGCAAAAGCAACACGCGGAAAGGCGCCGGAGAAAAAACCACCGCGCCGACTAACGCCACGGTGCAGAAAAGCCCAGAGACTGCACCGGCCAAAAAATTCATCAGGGCGCGCTTCTAGATGGCCTGCTTTGAGACAGTCTAGCAAGCCGAATTCCAGTCGTGTGGGAAGAAATTTATCAGCGGCAGCTCGTAGGCTTGCCTCGACGCCTGGCGCCTGAAACTATTTCAGCCGCCAGGGAGGGGCGTCCTGCCGCCGTGGAAACTCGAGGAACCCTGGTCAAAGGATCGATCAGGCCCTGGCCGGGCCACTGCCCGGGCAGATTTGTCGGGCGGATTAGGGTAGGCTGCGCGCCCGATCCGAGCCCGCCGCCATGACTGTCCCTGCCCAGAACCACAGCCCTACCCGCGCCGATTTTGCCGAGCTGCTAAAGCTGGCGATGCCCATAGTCGTAGTCCAGTTGGGCCTGATGCTGATGGGCGTGGTAGACGTCATCATGGTCGGTCGCTTGTCGGCCGTGGCGCTGGCCGCTGTGGCCATCGCCAATATCTACATGTTCACCTTCACGATTTTCGGCATGGGCGTACTGATGGCGCTCGACCCCATCATTTCGCAGGCGCTCGGAGCCGCTGACGAACTCGCCGTGAAGCGCGGTTTGCAACGTGGCCTGGTGCTGGCGGCGTTGCTGACGGTCCCTGTCTCGCTGCCTATGCTGGCGGTAGAACCGCTGCTGGCCCTGGTCGGTCAGCCGGCTGAAGTCATTCCGGTGGCGGCGGGCTACATCTATCGCACGCTACCCGCAGTCTGGCCCTTCTATGTGTTCATAGTGTTGCGGCAGACCTTGCTGGCGGCGCGCAAAACGGCGCCGGTGGTTTCGACCATGATATTGGCAAACCTCCTTAACGCCGTGCTGAACTATGCCTGGATCTTCGGCGAGCTGGGCTTTCCCGCCGGTGGTGTGCTCGGCTCGGCCTGGGCAACTGCGGTGAGTCGAACGGTGATGGCGGTGCTGATGCTGATGTTCGGCTGGCGCTATCTGAAACCCTACCTGCATCCGCTCGATTCGAGAGCGCTGGAACTGCAGCCGCTACTGCGCATGCTGCGCATCGGCCTGCCCATTGGTCTGCAGATGATGCTCGAGATAGGCGCTTTTAGCACCGTCGCTTTCCTGATGGGCTGGTTGGGCGTGTTGCAGATGGCGGCCCATCAGATCGCCATCAATATCGCTTCACTCACCTTTATGATCCCCCTGGGCGTAGCTGCGGCGGCCACGGTGATTGTTGGAAACGCCGTGGGCCGCAACGATGCTGCGGCCGTGCGCCGCGCTACCGCCGCAGCGCTCTGGGTGGGAGCTGGCTTCATGGTCATCACAGCGACGTTGTTTATCGCCGCACCCGATAGTCTTGCCGCTATCTATACCAATGACATCAGCTTGCTGCAGCTCACCGTATTACTGTTGCCCATCGCCGGCGTATTCCAGGTATTCGATGGCCTGCAGGTGGTATCCATCGGCTTGTTGCGTGGACTGGGCGATACGCGCGTGCCGGTTTTTGCCAGTATTGTCGGCTTCTGGTGCTTCGGCATTCCTACCAGCCTGTTCCTGGGTTTCGTTCTGGAATACGGGGCCGTAGGGCTTTGGTGGGGCCTGGTTGCCGGGCTATTTGTGGTCGCGGCATTCCTGCTCATTCGCCTCAGGCAGCGTGAGCAGGGCGAGTTGCAGCGGCTGGTGATCGATGTCGCGTCTGAAGCTTAGCCAGACTAGCGGGCTTAGCCAGCGCTGAAATAAAGCCGGTATTTCGTGAACATTGGCGTATTGCGTTCGGCGTGCCGGCGGATTGCCGCGAGCCGATTTATCCGGGCTTCTTCGCGACAATAAAAACCGCCTTGTTCTTTGCCGGCAGCCATTGCTGTTCAATCTGAAAACCTGGCGTGCTCAGCGCTTGCAGCAGTTCGTCGGTGGTAAACACCTTGATTGTGGGAATCAGGCCGAGGAAGTTTCCAATCGGTAGGACAAATTTCATGAACTTCATGGAATCGCCGATACAGGCCGTGCTGGAGATGAACAGGCCGCCCGGCTTGAGCATTCCGTAGACCCGGCTGACTACGTCCTGCCAGTTATCCAGCAAGTGCAGAATACTCAGTCCCAGAACCATATCCAGGCTGCTGTCATCTGCGCTGAACTCATCGACGCTGGCAACCGTAAAAGAAATATTGTCTATATTTGCCGCAAGCGCCTTGTCGCGGGCGATTTCCAGCATCTTCGGGGAAACATCTAAAGCCTGAATGTGCTTTACAAACGGCGCATGCGTAATCGCCGTGGACCCGGTGCCGCAGCCTATTTCCAGTACCTGCATATCGGGCTGAAGATACTGACGAGTAATTTCCAGTTTCTTCTGATAGGCCGCTTCGTCGGCAACCGGTCGCTTGGCATAGCGCGTGGAAATCCTGTCCCAGAACTTTGCTGAATTATCCATCGCCTGGCCTTTAACACTGATACCCGATCAGATTAGAAAGAACGGTTCGTCCCGGGATTCCTAGTCCGCCGGTATCTTCGCCCATGCGGACCGCCACGCCGACAGCTCGCTTTTCTTGTCGCCGATCAGGTTAATGGTCTTGCCCAGCGCATCAGGATTGCCCAGCGCGTCGGCCATGACCAGGCCGACGTCGCCTCTGCACAAAGCGCCGCCGCCGGCATCTTCATCACCCGGATACATAAGCAAAGGCTCGACGCCCTCACTGCAATCGGGCTGGCCCGGAAACGGTTTAAGCCCACCGGGTCGAACGATGGTGTAGGCCAGGCCGGACTCGCGCAGCGCTGCCTCACCCTTGCCCTTGGCATCCAAAACCATGTTGCACATCTTGTTCAGTCCGTCGTTTGGATCGCTGTTACCGGCGCCAATGGCCGACATCAAAACCAGCTGGCGAACCCCGGCGCTGAGAGCGGCTTTGGAGAGTATCGCGATACCCTCATTGTCCACGTCTTCAGGAAATGAACCCGGATCCGGATCGCGATCGCGAAAGCAGGGTGCGCCGATGGTGGAAATCACGAAGTCTGCGCCACTCAGCCCTGCGCCCAGACTATCGGGCTTGGTAACGTCGCCCTGTACAACTGTCGCCTCGGTCGGCAAGCCGCTGGCGCGGTCAGGATTGCGCACCATTACGCGAACCGTGTATCCCTGTTCGACCAGGATCCGCGCCAGTGGCCGACCACTCTGGCCGCCGCCCACGACTACCACGGTGCCCTTGTCGGCGGCCGGCGCAACGGTTGCGCCCAGGCCCAGGGTCAGCAGCAGGACAAACAGAAAAAGAAAGCGCTTCATATCGAGACTCCAAAAGCCAGGTATGCGGATATTCCGCGCCCGCGCCAATGAATGGCCCAGGCGACAGCGGCAATGATCGCAGGATGCGACCGCCGGGGGAACCTTTGTCCCAAAACCGCGGCCATTTCAGCCATGTACAATAGCCGCCCTCGCGAATAACAACGGGTAAGCGGACGGGCCAAAACCCCATTGCGAGCTGCTTATCAGAAAGGAAACAGACTCATGATTTTGCTGACGGGTATTACAGGCAATAACGGCGGTGCAACGGCCACAGCCTTGCTAAACAAGGGCATCAAGTTCCGCGCGCTGGTCCGCGATCTCGACAAAGCCGCAGACTGGGCGGCAAAAGGCGTCGAGCTGGTCAAAGGCGACCTGAATGATCCGGCCTCCGTGCAGGCCGCCCTGCAAGGGGTTGACCGCGCAGTGCTGATCCTGCCCAACGGTGAGGAGCAGCAACGACTGGAGCTTTCATTTGTAGAAACAGCCAAACAGGCGGGCCTGCCGTGGATTATTAAGCTGTCGTCACCCGAAGCCGTGCGTGGCACCACCAGCCCGATTCCGCTGGCACACATCGCCGCTGAAGATGCCATCATGGAATCCGGCATGAACTGGACCTTTGTACGCCCCAGTTTCTTCATGCAAAACCTGCGTGGCTCAGTTCCGCAGGCCAAAGCCAGCGGCAAACTTTCCATGCCCATGGGTCAAGGTACCGTAGCGCTGACCGATTGCGCTGATGCCGGTGAGTTCATCGCCCATGTGCTCACGGACGAGAACTCCGCGCAGCATTATGGGCAGTGCTATGACATTACCGGGCCCGACGAAGTGATGACCTTTGAGGGCGTCGCCAAGATTATTGGCGAAGTCATTGGTCAGGAAGTCGAATACGATGACTGCGACGCTGCGGCTTTCCAGGAAGCCATTCGTCCCTATCACCGCAACGACTGGCACTCCGACGCGGTGGCCTATCTGTTCGCGGAAATTGAGAACGGTAATACACCCGGCATCAAGACCAACACCTTTCAGAAGATGATGGGCCGGCCGGGTACGTCGTTTAAGGAATTTCTGCAGGCGCTGGCTTAGCGCACTGCAGATTCGTTGCTATCAGTCAGCCTGGGACGGGCACAGCGCCTAAGTCGCCAGCGTCATAGTGCCCAGACAAAAACTTTATCTTTGGCCCTGACCGACCGGAACACGTCCGTCGGCCAACACTGCTCGGCGCGGGTCTTGGTCCCGCCTCCATCCAGCAGGTGTGCATCGACAATTCAGGTCTGCGGAATCTGCCGTTCCTCGGTCCAGACGATCGCCCCGTCCGGGCAGGCATCGACGATTTCTGTCTGGCCCCGGCACGCTTCCAGATCAATGATCGCAATGCATCGAAAAGCGCGGCAACAACGTCAATATCCGCAAGTTTGCTTCTGCAGATCGGTGAAGACGCTTCATCCACCGACAGCTCTCATTCCCTTGCAGAACTGAAGCTCAGCCCGACCCCTGCGTGCCGCCGGACTGATCGCTGATCTTGACGAATTCAGGCCGTCGGCGAGAGCTTCCTCCGCCGCGCAGCCAGCAAGCCAAGCAGCCCCGAGCCAAACAGCCAGACGGCGCCCGGCAGCGGGATTACTGCGGTTAGCCGCAGCGCCTCGATTGAGCCCAGATCAACCAGGCTGAGCTCGAACTGGTCGCTCGGCAAGCCGATTACGCTGAACCCAAGCTCACTGAACCCGAGTATGGAATCAGCCGTCAGGATGTCGAAGCTGTCGCCAAACTCAGGCAGGAAACTGTCGAGAAAGCTGAATTCGATATTCGTAGCGGTGAAATCTGCCTCGCCCTGAACAGTGATGAGGTCGAATACCGAGGTACTGGCAATCTCGATCGCCAGCAGGCCACCGTCAAAACTCACGTCGCCGTCGAAAATAAGTTCGTCCGCGCCCGGCCCCGGCGCCACGGTACCGGACACCGATGTGGTGCTGGAAACCGTGCCGTTGCCTATCAGGCTGCCGCCGGAGTCGATGCTGAGGCTGGTTGCCGTAATGGTGCTGGCCTCCAGCTGCAGCGTGCCCGATCCAGTCAGGGATGCCACCGCGGTGAAATCCCGGCCGATCAGGCGCAGGGCGCCATTGTTGGTGGTCAGCGCATTGATGCGGTCGAAGCTGCTGCTTGGGCCGCTGAGCGTCACGTCGCCTTCGTTGGTGACGATGTCGACACCGCTGCTGGCCGAGAAATCGAGGCTGCCGGTGCCGCCGACAATCCAGGTGCCGCCGGTCAGCGTGTCGCCGACATACTGATCGACCAGTGCGAGATTGAGGATGCCGGCCTGTACGTTGACAGTGCCATTGTTATCGAACGCAACGCCGCCGGCGCCCGCGCTGAAGGTGACTTCACCCGCGCCGCTCTTCACGTAGCTGCCGTCGTTGATAAAGGTCGAGCCCTGGCCACCGAAGTCATTGCTCATGTTGTTGTTGAAGGCGTTCTGGTCCTGCCAGGTGCCCTGGTTGGAGATGGTCGAAGCGCCGCCGCTGCGGAAGCGGCCCACGTTGTTGCCCGTATTGCTCCAGGTGGTGGTACCGTTGGTAATCACCGTGCGCCCACCGCGGAAGTCCTGGACGCCACTCTCGCCGACCGTCAGGTCGCCATCGAACTGGGTGGTACCGGTGCCGGTCATGCCGCCGCCGGTCCAGGTCGACGAAGCGCCGGTTACGGTCAGCGTGCCGGTGCCGTCCAGCGTGCCGCCGGTCTGCTCGTAGCCACTGGTGCTGTCGGTCACGGATACCAGGTCGAGTGTGCCGTTGCTGATGGTGACGCTGTCGCTGAAGGTGGTCACCGGGCCGTTGACGGTCAGCGTGCCGCCGCTGACGCTCAGCGCCGAGCCGAGATCGGCAATCGGGCCATCCAGGTTATGGGTACCCTGGGTCACCGAGGTGCTGTCGGAGACGTCGTAGCTGGCAGCAATATTGCTGATGCCATTGGCGCCGCCAAGGATCACGTTGGCGCCGGAGATGCTTGAGCTGGCATCGATCTCCTGTGAACCACCCAGCTGCAGCGTGGCGCCGCTGGCGACCGTGTAGGTGCCGCCGGTGCTGTTGCCACCGCCGTTGAGTTCCAGCAGGCCGTTGTTGACCGCGACCGAGCCATTGTTATCGAACGCAACGCCGCCGGCGCCCGCGCTGAAGGTGACTTCACCCGCGCCGCTCTTCACGTAGCTGCCGTCGTTGATAAAGGTCGAGCCCTGGCCACCGAAGTCATTGCTCATGTTGTTGTTGAAGGCGTTCTGGTCCTGCCAGGTGCCCTGGTTGGAGATGGTCGAAGCGCCGCCGCTGCGGAAGCGGCCCACGTTGTTGCCCGTATTGCTCCAGGTGGTGGTACCGTTGGTAATCACCGTGCGCCCACCGCGGAAGTCCTGGACGCCACTCTCGCCGACCGTCAGGTCGCCATCGAACTGCGTGGTACCGGTGCCGGTCATGCCGCCGCCGGTCCAGGTCGACGAAGCGCCGGTTACGGTCAGCGTGCCGGTGCCGTCCAGCGTGCCGCCGGTCTGCTCGTAGCCACTGGTGCTGTCGGTCACGGATACCAGGTCGAGTGTGCCGTTGCTGATGGTGACGCTGTCGCTGAAGGTGGTCACCGCGCCGTTGACGGTCAGCGTGCCGCCGCTGACGCTCAGCGCCGAGCCGAGATCGGCAATCGGGCCATCCAGGTTATGGGTACCCTGGGTCACCGAGGTGCTGTCGGAGACGTCGTAGCTGGCAGCAATATTGCTGATGCCATTGGCGCCGCCAAGGATCACGTTGGCGCCGGAGATGCTTGAGCTGGCATCGATCTCCTGTGAACCACCCAGCTGCAGCGTGGCGCCGCTGGCGACCGTGTAGGTGCCGCCGGTGCTGTTGCCACCGCCGTTGAGTTCCAGCAGGCCGTTGTTGACCGCGACCGAGCCATTGTTATCGAACGCAACGCCGCCGGCGCCCGCGCTGAAGGTGACTTCACCCGCGCCGCTCTTCACGTAGCTGCCGTCGTTGATAAAGGTCGAGCCCTGGCCACCGAAGTCATTGCTCATGTTGTTGTTGAAGGCGTTCTGGTCCTGCCAGGTGCCCTGGTTGGAGATGGTCGAAGCGCCGCCGCTGCGGAAGCGGCCCACGTTGTTAGCCGTATTGCTCCAGGTGGTGGTGCCGTTGGTAATCACGTGCGCCCACCGCGGAAGTCCTGGACGCCACTCTCGCCGACCGTCAGGTCACCATCGAACTGCGTGGTGCCGGTGCCGGCCATGCCGCCGCCGGTCCAGATCGACGAAGCGCCGGTTACGGTCAGCGTGCCGGTGCCGTCCAGCGTGCCGCCGGTCTGCTCGTAGCCACTGGTGCTATCGGTCACGGCCACCAGGTCGAGTGTGCCGTTGCTGATGGTGACGCTGTCGCTGAAGGTGGTCACCGCGCCGTTGACGGTCAGCGTGCCGCCGCTGACGCTCAGCGCCGAGCCGAGATCGGCAATCGGGCCATCCAGGTTATGGGTACCCTGGGTCACCGAGGTGCTGTCGGAGACGTCGTAGCTGGCAGCAATATTGCTGATGCCATTGGCGCCGCCAAGGATGACGTTGGCGCCGGAGATGCTCGAGCTGGCATCGATCTCCTGTGAACCACCCAGCTGCAGCGTGGCGCCGCTGGCGACCGTGTAGGTGCCGCCGGTGCTGTTGCCACCGCCGTTGAGTTCCAGCAGGCCGTTGTTGACCGCGACCGAGCCATTGTTATCGAACGCAACGCCGCCGGCGCCCGCGCTGAAGGTGACCTCACCCGCGCCGCTCTTCACGTAGCTGCCGTCGTTGATAAAGGTCGAGCCGGTGCCACCGAAGTCATTGCTCATGTTGTTGTTGAAGGCGTTCTGGTCCTGCCAGGTGCCCTGGTTGGAGATGGTCGAAGCGCCGCCGCTGCGGAAGCGGCCCACGTTGTTAGCCGTATTGCTCCAGGTGGTGGTGCCGTTGGTAATCACGATGCGCCCACCGCGGAAGTCCTGGAGGCCACTCTCGCCGACCGTCAGGTCACCATCGAACTGCGTGGTGCCGGTGCCGCTCATGCCGCCGCCGGTCCAGGTAGAGGCGACGCCGGTTACGGTCAGGAGGAAGTCGCCGGTGATCGTGCCAACCGTAAAGGTCAGTTCGCCGATGGTGATCGCTTCGGTGAGCGTGGCAGTGCCGCTCGCATCCTTGTTCGCGTTGTACGTGGTGCCACCATCATTGTCAGGAAAAGTCGAATTACAGGTGGTCCACTGGCCGCCATCACTCCAGTTACCGTCACCGGTAACCCAGTCGCAGTCGAAGGTTATTTGTGCATTGACTGATTGCGCGCCAAGCGACAGGAAAATAGTCAACGACAAGGTCGTTGCTGCTAGCAATTGGTTCTTCATTCTTGTAATCCCACTGTAAATCGCGACTCCCCTATGAGCCGACTTCTTCCCGGCCGCAGAGCAAACTTGCTGCAACCCCCTTTATGGTGATGGGCCATACATGTTTCCCATCGCCAAAAAAAAACGCCTACCGGACGGCCAATAGCCGTCGTGGTAAGCGTCATCGGTTGCTGAACGGAGCGTTCTTGTTCTGGCCGGTGCGTCTATCCGGGTCAGACTCTCTTGTTCAGCAATTGACAGAATACAATTAACAGAACATGAATGACAAGTTATGTCGTTGAATCGACTTGAGGTTTTTAGCTTATGTTAAACACACAAAGACGCGGGTCTACCCATGATGCGCGCCCTGAGGCCCTGCGAGCAGATTCGATAGACGCTGCCCAAGCTGAGTTATTACCGGCCCTCATTCCGGCGAGCAACCTGGAACAACTGCGCCTGTGATAGCCGAAACATGGTCCGGCGGACGCGACAGCACCTGACCGGGCCGCCGCTAGGCCGCCGGCGTTAGCACCCCCAGGTACAGACTCTCGTTGCCCATATCGAATTTCGTTGAAACACTGCCTGAGGCACCTGTTTTCACGTCCAGCTCGTACTGGCCGCTGTTCGGCTGCAGCCGATCGATCTTGAACTCGCCGAAGGTATCCGTTGTTGCCCGGCCTATCTCACTGCCATCCTTTTTCAGAATGACCTCGGCGCCTTCGGCACACTCTTCCACGCCATCCACATGAGCGACCACGGTCCCGCCAACAAAACACTGGGTCATCAAATGCATGTTCTTGTAGTAGATACGCGGTTTGGTGCCCAGCTCCGGCTGTAAAACTTCCAGCCCCTCCTGCTCCTTGATCCGCTGCATTTCCTGGTCTTCGACTTTCACTGACCGAAATACGTCCGTCGGGCAACACTGCTCGGCGCGGGTCTGCGTCCAGCCCTCATCCAGCAGGTGTGCATCGAAAATCCACGCCTGCGGAATCTGCTTTTCTTCGTTCCAGGAAATCGCCCCGTAAGGGCAGGCATCGACGATCTGTTTCTGGCCCTTGGCCTTCACCGGATCGATGATGACGATACCGTCTTCGCGCTTCTTGATTGCATCGTGCTTGGCGACTTTCATGCAAGGCGCATCATCGCAGTGATTGCACATCACCGGCATGAAGTGCGCATCGACGATGGGATAAGTGCCACGTTCCTTGCGCTTGATATCCAGCCAGTTGTGGCCTTGTCGTGGCTGCTCTGCCGCATAACCGGGGAAGTCATTGCCGGTGTGTTCATCTTTTACGGCCAGGAAACAGCCGCGGCAGTTATTGCAGCGCTCGATGTCGACGATCATGTTCCATTTTTCAGACATCACGCGACCTCCGCCGGCTTCCAGGTATCCACGCCGGTCCATTTCTCCATCTCAATCAGGGTCGTGTTCGGCGCGATACTGTGGGTCTTTTTGGTCATGGATTTACTGGGGTTGAGCATGTTGACGCAACCGCCCAGGTCCGTGGATTTGCCCGGCTCGCCCGCCGGCCGATATTCGGCCGAAGCGGTCGAAGCGCTGACCACGCCGGGACGCAGTCGATCGGTAACCTGCGCTGCGCAGACGATGGAGCCGCGCTCATTCCACAGGCGAATCAGATCGTCGTCCTCAATGTCGCGTTGCTTCCGCGTCCTGACGGCTGATCCGCGCCGTCAGGTAGTAGTGATCGTCCACTTTGACACGGTGCTCGCGGATATCGCGCAGGAAGCTGCCCTCATCGTCACCCATCACGTGGAACGGGTAACGTGAATGCGACGACAGTAGCTGCAGCGGATACTTGGCCATCTCCGGGTTGTCTTCCTTATTCTCGAAGGTGCGCATGTACTTGTTCACCGGCGGCCGTTCCGGATCGTCGAAGCGCTTCAGCGTCGTCGGTACGAACTCGTATTTACCCGACGGCGTCTGCAGACCCTCACCGTAGTTGCTCACGTAGTCCGACGGCAGCGGATAGGGCTCGGGCACATCTTTCTTGCGACCCTCGTAGAACCACTTCATCGCTGTCGGCGCGCGCGAGCCTTCCGGCTCCGGGCGGTACGACGTAGTAACCCTTCTTCAGGAACTCCCGCCAGCGACATGTGCTTGGACAGGTCGGATGAATCGAAGACGCGCTTGCACCACTCGAGCTCCGAGTTGCCGCCTTCCGAGTAGACCGCGCCGAGATCGAGCTTCTCGGCGATGGCCAGGAAGATGTCGTAGTCGGACTTGGACTCGCCCAGCGGCTCGATGCACTTGTGCTGCATCGAGATCACGCGGTGGTTGTTCATCGAGTACATGTGATGCACGTAGCCGGGGCCGACGTTGTACCACTCGCCGATGTCCCAGCGTTCGAACACCGTGCAGGCGGGCAGGATGACGTCGGAGAACGGCGTCTCGCCCTCCTTCCAGACCGACTGGTTGACGACGAACTTCAGGTTCTCGTGCTGGTACATGCTGCACCCAGCGGTTCGCGTCCACCATGGTGCCGAAGGACGCGCTGCCGTACTTGTAGATCATCTCCACCGGCGCGTGGCCCGGCGACGGGTAGCCGATGGGGAAGAACTGGCCCGCTACCGAATCCACGGCGGTGACGTAGCCCATGGCTTTGCCGTGCATGATCGCCTCGGGCAGCTACATGCGCGGGATCACCTGCTTGACCGAGCTCATGGTCACGATGTGCGGCATGCGCTGATAGTTGTTGGTCGAGTTGGCGCTGTAGGCCAGGTCGCCCGACATGCTGCCCTCGGCGTAGCCGGGGAAATAGAAGTTGATGTCGACCGGCGCGCCGAACTGCAGGTTGCCGAAGTTGGAGCCCGGGCTGCCCATGCCCTGCATGGCGCCGAGGATGGTCATCATGCGCGCCCACTGCGTGCCGGTGGGCCCGCGACAGGCGCCGCCGACGCCGCAACCCCAGCCGCCGGCGCCGAGATAGGTTTTCTTCTTGCCCCATTCGCGCGCCAGCGCGCGGACGTCGCGGGCGGGCACGCCGGTTTCGGATTCCTGCCACTCGGGCGTCTTGGGTATGCCGTCGTCTTCACCGAGGACGTAGCGCTTTCCATTCGTCGAAGCCGGTGGTGCGATTCTCGACGAACTTCTTGTCGTAGATGTCCTCGGTGATCCAGACGTAGCAGAGCGCCTGCGCGAAGCGCGGTATCGGTGCCGGGCTTGGGCGAGATCCACTTGCCGCCCAGGTGGGCCGCCGTGTGGTTCATGAACGGATCGATGTGCACCATCTTGATGCCCAGTTCCTTGGCCCAGCGCGCCGCTGCGTGCCCTCGAAGCCGTAGGTCGCATCCGGGTCGCTGGACCAGAACACCATCATCTCGGCTTCCTTGAGGCAGTCCTCGACCGTGCCGTAGGGCTCGGCGGCGCCCGAGGCGCATGCTGTTGCCCCAGTGGTGCATGGCGCCCCAGTACCAGCCTTCCCAGCTGTCCGGGTTGTGCATCAGCTTGGTGACGCCGATCAGGTTCCAGAAGCGGTTGAAGGCGCTCAGGTAGTGACCGAGGTTGCCCCACTGGTGGTGCGAACCGTTGGCCGACCGCGATGGCGCCCGGGCCGACGGACTTGCAGCGCTTGATCTCCTTGGCGACGATGTCGATCGCTTCGTCCCAGCTGATGCGCTCGAACTCTGACTTGCCGCGGTTCTGGATATTGCGCTCGCCGTTCGGGTCGAAGTCGACGCGCTTCATCGGGTAGAGGAGGCGGTTCTTCGAATACACCATCGACTTCTGGCACGTGCCGTGCGCGGCCAGTGTCGTCTTGCGCGGCGGCGTGAATGTTCTTGCCGCGGGCCTTGATGGACCATAGGAGCCCGCATCCTCGTCATCGAGATCGATCGGCGTGGTGCGGATGATCTTGCCGTCTTTGACGTAGACGAAGATCGGCCCGCCGTTGGTGCCGTTGGTGTAGCGCGTGACACCGTTGCCCATGTCGGTGCCGCTCTTCCAGGTATACGATTCCATGCTCGCCACCGCGTGCATGAACCAGACGATCAGTTCATCCGGCCCGTCCATGGTGATCTTGAAGTTCTTCGCCGCGTCGATGCGCTCGAGCTGGTCGAAGGGCGGGGTCAGAAAGCTCGCGGCGATCTTGGCGTTCTTGAAAAAGATGGTGAAATCCGGATTGCGATGAATGCCGCTCCCGGTGGTGATCTTGCCCGTTCTTGAGCTGAATCCAGCGACCCTCGGGTTTGTCTTTCAGCTGAAACTGCGCGATGGCGTCACGCTCCTTGAGGCTCTCCGCGAACTTGGGGAACACGGCCGCACAGGCACGCATGGCTTGTGGGATACCCCAAAGAATGACCTCTAGTTTCATCGGATTCTCCTGATCTGGGCGCGGAAGTCGGTGTGCATCGCTAGTATTAATTATTCGTGAATGATCGGGCCGGGAATTCCCCGGCATTGGATCGAGCCTGCTGACGGCTATGATCCTATGATTTTATCGTCCCGGCGCTTTTGACAAATATCATCGTTTTGGTTCCATCGGGCCAGCGTTCTTCGCCGGCATCCTGCCACCGCAGTCCGTAAAGCCTCGCCGGCTATGGCCGCCAAAGCCCGGTTTTTCGCGGTTTTCCCGGCTTATGTTGCCGTGGGGCTAAATTACCTGAAACAGCTCCTGCAGTGCGCCGCTGCCCGGGTTGCGGACCAGCATGGACGCGCACTTGCCGCGGCCCGGTAAATCGATCTCCTGCGGCGCCGAAAACTGTGCCGCGCCAACCCCGGCACAGCCGGTGGCTGCCTCGTCAATATCTGCGACCTGGAAAGACTGGGCCAGGTAGCCGATGTTTGGCGGCACGGCATTGGGTACCAGATTCGGCACTTCGTAATTCATCGGCTCAGCCAGGGCAATCTTGCCGTACTCGTGGGCACCCTGGACCAACACGCTGCGCGTCCGTGATTCCTCCGGCAGGTTCAGGGCACGATTGGTTTCCGCGCCTTCCAGGACCGACTCCACGAACAATTTCATATGCAGCGGTCCGTAATAGAAGGCCAGTGCCTTGTCCATGTCGATGACGCTATGCGCTGTGGTGACTACCGCGGTAAAGCCCGTTTTTGTGCGGCCATATTCGGATACGAAGGCACGAATATGCCCGACCAGCGTTTTCGGATCCGTCGTCAGCATTTCAACCAGGTTGATTACTACGCCGTCGGGCCCGTCGAATGCCAACTCCATGGTTTCGCCCACGGCCGGACCAAAGTTGTTGTAAGCCGGTTCACTCCAGAACTTGAATCCCTGCGCCTTGAGTTGCGCATAATCCTGCTGGATATCACGGGTGTACAGATTCAGATTAAACAGCCCCGTGGCGCGACGGACGCCAGGTGGTCTGACTAGCTTTCGATCGGCTGCATCGAATTCCATCAGTTGAATGCGACCGACGGGGTCGGCGCCATGTTTGAGGAATACGCAGCGGGCGGATGCGCCTGCCGGCAGCTGCCAGTATTGCTCGAACTCCGGGCCCTGCCAGGTCAGCGTCTCGGCGACCTCCAGCCCAAGAGTTTCCGAATAAAAGGCCAGCGAGGCATCAAGATTCTCGACACCAATGACCACGACGCTGACGGGGGCGCTGAGGCCGTTTTCGTTGTTATTCAAAATAGATGTTTCCGAAAGTCCGGTTGTCGTTCAAAGCTCTGGGTGGATTCTACAAAAAACCGCAGGCGGAAATTATTGAACCACTTTCGGGCAAATTGTCCATGCAAATCTCTGCGGGACGACAGCCCTTACCGCCGCCTACCTGGACGCAGCAGTCAGATGAGACAGCAACATCTCCGCCGCAGCCTCCGAGCTGGCGGGGTTCTGGCCCGTGATAATCAGATTATCCTGTACCGCAAAGGCGCTCCAGTCTTCAGCTTTCTGGTAATTCCCGCCTTTCTTGATCAGTTCGTCTTCCAGCAAGAACGGCACAACATCAGATAATGCGACCGCGTCTTCTTCGGAGTTGCTGAAACCGGTCACTGAACGGCCTTTGACAATGGGCTCGCCGTTTTTGTCTTTCACATTCAGAAACGCGGCACTGGCATGACAAACAGCGGCCACCGGTTTTTGTTGCTGCAGGAACGCTGCGACTAACTGAATGGAAGTGGGGTTGTCCGTCAAGTCCCATAGCGGACCATGGCCGCCGGGAAAAAATATCGCGTCAAAATCAGACGCATTGATTTCAGCGAGCTTTTTGCTGGCGGCCAGTTTCGCCTGCGTCGCTTCATCCTTGTCAAAGCGATGCGTTGCTGAGGTTTGAAAGTCAGGCAGTTCGCTCTTTGGATCTATCGGCGGCATACCGCCGGCGGGAGATGCCAGCGTGATGTCAGCACCGGTGTCCAGAAACACGTAGTAAGGGGCGGCGAACTCTTCAACCCAGAAGCCTGTTTTCTCACCGGTATCACCGAGCTGTGAGTGGGAAGTCAGCACCATTAGTATTTTTTGATTAGCCACTTTCTGATTCCTCATAGCCGGGATGTGCGGCGCTGTTCTGCGTGGCCGTTAGTGTAGGCCTGTGGAAAGGGCCTAACAAACAGGCTTCGCCGGCGCTGCGGATGATTCCTGCAGGGGATTTAATCGCTGCTTGCTGCCGGCAGCACTTGTTCGCAGCACAATAAAAACCAGATTGGCCTATTCTTTGACAAAGGTCCGTTCGGCCAGGGCCTTCATCCAGCGGATGTATTCTGCTGTCGACCAGCCGCATTCAAGGGTGAGGTTTTCCCAGTTCGGCACCAGCAGCATGGTCCACAAAACATCCGTGGCTCGTTTGGCTGTCCATCCTGGCGCGAGCTGGCCATCCGCATCCAGCGCCTCAATGGCCGCACGACATCCGTCACGCATCGCCAGCATACGGTCTTGCCAGGCCGCTGCGGCCGCCTTATCCGTGTCCTGCGCCAGCATCAGCGCTTTGGCGACTCCGTAAATTTCCGGCACGTAATTGCCCCAGAGCTCTATATATAGGGCCAGGCGTTCAACGCCGCTGCTGGCTGCGCGTGATGCGGCGAGCCGACCCTGCAGGTTCAGAACCTCGTCACGGTACTGGGTTGTGGCGGTCAACAGCTCAGCGCGCGATGCGAAGTGCAGGTAGACGGCCTGCCGGGAGATCCCCGTCTCCCTGGCGATGTCGCCCATGCGCACGCCCCGGCCGCCGTGCTCCTCGAGTATTCGAACCGTCGCTTCAAGGATTCGCGAGCGGGTTTCCAGATTTTCACTTGACATGGTGTAAAGATGCCTATAAGTTGACAGCGTGTCAATTGACACAGTGTCAAGTTCATTCAGGAGAACGCTATGCAAGCCTCAGATCAAGCCTCGAATTCATTCAGTCCCATGACCCTGGTCGTCGGCGGTACCGGCAAGACCGGTCGTCGCGTCGCGGAGCGTCTTATCAGACAGGGCGTTAAAACCCGCGTTGGCTCTCGTTCCGCCGTTATTCCTTTCGACTGGAACGACCGCTCGACCTGGGATGCGGCGCTGGCGGGCGTCTCGGCGGCGTACCTTACCTACGCTCCCGATCTCGCCATTCCCGGTGCCACGGAGGCCGTTCAGGCTTTTGTCGACAAAGCTGTGGCGAAAGGCGTGCAGCGCCTGGTCCTGCTTTCCGGTCGTGGCGAGGAAGAAGCGCAGCGTTGTGAGCGCATCGTCCGGGAAGCCGGCGTCGAGTGGACAGTGGTGCGCGCCAGCTGGTTCAACCAGAATTTCTCGGAAGGCGACTTTCTCGGCATGGTGCTCGACGGCGCCATCGCCCTGCCTGCCGCGGATATACCGGAGCCCTTCGTCGATGTGAATGACATTGCCGATGTGGCCGTGGCCGCATTGACCGAGGATGGCCATAACGGCGAGATCTACGAACTCACCGGTCCGCGCATGCTGACCTTTACGGAAGTCGCCAAAGAGATATCTCTCGCCGCCGGTCGCGAGGTCGTGTTTGTGCAGGTACCGAAAGCCGCATTTGCCGCCGGCATCGCCGAATCCGGTGCACCGGAAGAATTGGTCTGGCTGTTGAACTACCTGTTCGACACCGTGCTCGACGGTCGTAACGCCTACCTGTGCGACGGTGTGCAGCGAGCGCTGGGACGGGAGCCGACCGACTTTGCCGACTATGCCCGCCGGATAGCGGCATCGGGTCTCTGGAAGCTTGCAGCATGACTTCCCTGACCAGCTTTGCAGCAACGACGGCGCTACTCGGATCCGCATTGGTCGGTGGCGTTTTCTTTGCATTCTCGAGCTTCGTGATGAAAGCTCTCGCGCGCGTGCCCTCCCCGGAGGGCATTGCCGCGATGCAGTCGATCAACGTCGTGGTGATCAACCCCTCGTTTTAGGCGTATTCATGGGAACGGTCTCGTTGTCCGTCGGTGTCATGGTGCTGGAGCTCTCAGGATGGCATTGCGCCTAGCTGCCGTTTCTGGCTTCCGCAACAATAGCCATATTCTCTCTGTGTCTTGCTTCGTTGTCGTCCGGGATGTGTTCAATCGACTGTACCCTTTGCAGATACTTTGTCGAAGCCTGGTGATACTCCAGGCCAGCTATCACCAATTCCTTGTACCAGGAAAACGGCTTTAGCTCGTCGTCGATGTGGGTATTGCTGGCTACGTAACAAAAGCATCGACCGAAGTTGCCAGTGTCCATGGTGATTTCCTCATAGCCCAAATTCAGCCCCTCGGCTGCATCAAGCTTCGGTCTGTCGTTCGCATCTATATCAAACAAGGCGAACAACACAGAGGTTTCAGCTGCCACGATGTTGCATTTGCCGGATCCGTCACGGCCGCGTTTATGAAACTCCAGGCTCCAGCCAGGAATGGTAGTTGCAGCTAAAAATCTTGCTGAAGGCGCCCGCTTGCGAAGACGTAGAGGGTGTAGATTCGAACCATAAGCAGCATATCTCATAGTCTTTGCCCCCTAAGGACTGCCGCATAGACCAGCAAAAAACTTTTTCGCTGGCCTTTTCCGGTCAGCCGGCCTTTTCACTCTCCGGACCTTCACGAAATTGTGGGGTACCATCGCCAACAGTTCCCAGTTCAGCTAACGCCCTCTACAAATCGCGCCACCAAAGATGAGCAGATTCCATCGTCACGACGAGAACTCTTAGGCCGGATGACTGACGTAAATCGCGCTGTAGCGCGTCCGGTTGAACAACGTGTTAGACGGTGACCCAACACTATTCAAGGATAGTTCATCCAGGTTCTTAGTCCCCGCATGATCATTTCGATGGCCACAGTACCAATATACAATGCCGTAATTCGGCCAAAGATCTCGATGTAGCGTTCGATTAACGCCTCTTTCCTTGGGAGGACATAGTCGTGCAATTGTTTTAGTAGCAGCACGATTAGTAGTGACAAAAATACCGCGGCTATCACTACTCCGCATGCCAATAGGGGTTCAAGACGCTTCCCAATAATGACACTTGCGCTGATCGTTCCCGGTCCGATCAAAATGGGCATCGCGATTGCGCCTGATATATGGGCGGCTTCTCCTTGCATGATCTCGATGGCTGCAGGGCCTCGGAATACAAATTGAAGCCCAATTAGCACGAAAATTAACCCGCCGAATATTTGGAAAGACGCGAAATTCGCTTGAATGATCGTGACGAATATTGCATCGCCGAGTACAGCGAACCCGCAGAAGACTACGCTTGCTATGGCCCCAGCCCTAAGAAGCACTTTGCCGAATTCGCCGCGGTCTAGCTGTTTCATCGGCCCAACCAGATAAACGACCAACAGAAACGGATTTAGTAATGCCAGCAACAACGCCGCCGATTCTATGACTCCGGACATTTTGGGCCGTCTCCCTTTCGCTACTAGAGTGGCGTAGCGTTAGCTCTGCGGATCGAAAAGTTCTCGCAGCTTTTCTCCGCCATCTAACGCCGCTTCATCGCCTGGTTAGGTGTCACTTGGATTCTCCGCTTAGTCGAACTTCAAATCACCAACTATACCCACGGTCGAGTAGGCATATTAGGTAGCGCTCGGCAAAGGGCATTTTTTCTTTTGGCGAAAGCTCCCTATATATGCCAGCTGCCCAATCGGCTTGTGCTCGATACAATAGAATCCCGGTAAGGCTCAGTTCGCCTGTGACAGTGGGCCGGTAATACCTGTCGATTCTCGCGTACCCTGGAAAGTAGGGACCCGAAGTAAATAAATTGGTCGCATCGAATTCGTGAAGGCGTTGCTTGTTTTCGATCGTTATCGGGCCACTTGTGACACGAGCCTGTTCAAAGCATTCAAAGATGTTTTGCAGTCGCATGCCATACGTTGCCCCGGAAGGTGCCATGAGCGTGCCGCTCTCTGGACGGGGTTTATCTTGTAACGTTGGGGGGATGAAACCCCGTGTACGCCACACTTCTATTTGAGCAAACTTAAACGATCCCTCTCCGTCGCACGGCCTGATCAGTGACAGGTCTGCATCTCGCTCGACAGCTAGCTGGCGTGCGTTCCACTCCCATTCGGACCCATATAGGCTGAGAAGAACGCTAGCACCAAAAATCGCGGATTCAACCTGGTCTGCATTGACGAATGGTGATGCAGCCGCGCCCTCTTTATCTGCGTTTCTGCAGTGTAGATCGGAATGTAGAAGACGGACATGATCTGGCGGAACCAGCTGTTTTCGGCCCACCGATTGGCAGCCAGACATCATCGAGCATACCAAAGCCAGTATCAAACCAAGAACTTTGCTGCTGGAACGGTCTGTAGATAGAGCCGATGGGTCTATCTGACGCCTAACGCCTGCAACAACGGAGGCTTCCGGCTGGCGAGGGCCTTGCTCTAGCAAGGGCCGTGACAGGCAAAGCCGTCCGATGCTTTCGCTGGTTATGCGGCAACGCACTCCGCCGCCTGAATTTGCATAGTATTTAGTTCAGCGGAGGAACTGCTGAGTTTCCGCCATCGGCCAAAAGCGGTCATTCGAAAAAAATCACGGTACCTACACAGAGGATCATCAGAAAATGACCGATCTAAGAAAGTGCTTCTTCGCTGGTTTGCATTAGTCTCAGTCCAGAATCGATCCTAAGCCGGCCTTCTCGAATTTTAATAATGCCACGATCAATCTGTTCTTTGCCGAGTTGTATTTGCTCATTCCCCTCACGAATTTGGCGCGCTCCAGATTCCAAAGGTCGATTACGTCCCTCCTCACTAATCGCTTCGGATGACAGAGGGTCCATCTCCATCCGGCCCTCACTCAATCGCTCCAGTCCCGCATCAATCGTAGCGGCCCCTGTATTCAGATTCTCTCGCCCCAATGCAACAAGTTCACGCCCCTCGTTGACTAGGCGTTCGCCGTCGCTTAGCAAATTGCGCCCTGTTTTCCAGAGAACAAAATTCTGAGCTAAGCCCTCATACGCGGGCAACAGCTCAGCCGCTAGCGCGGTAGAAGGAGGCGCGCAGAAAGCGGCGATTAGGCTAACAAAAATGACAGCGCCACACCGTGCTAAGCGATCCCTGCAAAAACCTTGAACCCCAAAATAACCACATTCTTTTATCATTGGATTGATGCCTATATTGATAGCCACTTTGGCTCACGCTGGTATTGTAAATTCCGACACCGTGTCTCTAGTATCGTGAATCAGCATTCACGTATAGTCGAAATCTTAACTCATTTCTAATGTCCGCTTTGGGTCGGAAGCCGACGTTACGCTAGGGCGGTTAACGCTGCTCCATAACGCCCCGCATCAGCGGCGCGACCTTGCTGCGTCCGGCTGCATGCGTTTGTTAGGCCGTTCAACGCAGCTTATTTACCTGCATACATTCATCCTGTCCTAACCACCGTATGCAGTAAAACTCAGGCCGACATAAACTCCGTAGCCAGCGAGGAGTACTCCACCTTCCAACCTGCTTAAGCGGCGCCCGGTATACAAGAACAGTAACAGTAGTAGAGAAGACCCCAGCATGACCCATTGGTCGAATTGCAGAATTCTTACATGGACTGGAAGTGGCTGAAGGAGCGAGGATACACCTAGAATACCCAACAAATTAAAGATGTTGCTGCCAAGTATGTTTCCTACAGCCACATCTGCGTGCCGACGCAGCGCTGCGATCACCGAAATTGAAAGCTCTGGGAGGGAGGTACCAACTGCAACCAACGTCAGGCCGATAACTGCCTCGGAAACCCCAAAGTGATCTGCAATCCCGACGGCCCCCATAAGAAGCACCTGTGATCCAGATATTAATAGCAGTAGACCAGCAATCACGGTCGTTACTGTCAATGCCACCGATTTCGGCAGTGCGGTAAGTTCTTCGGCTTCGGCTTTGTGAAGTTCCGCAGAAGGTGCGGTATGGAAGCGTTCGCTCCAATATGCCCATACCAGGTAAGCCAGTAAGGTCACCAGGAAAAATACAGCGTCAACAGCACCCAGCGCACTTCCACCGACCAAAACCAGGAATAATATGCTTGCCGCTGCGACCGTGACTGCGTCTCGGCGTAGTGCCAACGGCGTGACTGCCAGTGGCCTGATTAGGGCGCATATCCCTAAAACCAGCAAAATATTGCTGATATTGCTACCCACGACGTTGCCGACAGCGATATCCGGTTGCTGATTTAATGCTGCATTTACAGAGACCACCAACTCTGGCGCTGAAGTTCCGAAGCCTACGATAACAAGGCCGCTTAGCAATGGCGTTACACCGAGACGTCTCGCGGCAGATAACGCGCCTCGAATCAAGGCTTCACCACCTAAGGTAAGCAAGCCCACGCCGAGCACCAAAAAAAGAAAATTCAAAATGGTTGAGAGTCTCCAAGCACAGGGAATAATGGGTTCACAGAGAACGTATTGACGGCATAACGCCCGCAACAGCGGCGCCGCGCGAGCGGCGTCCGACGAGCGCAGCGATTGAATTGCTTGCACTGGTTATGCGTTGATCCGTCAAGCATCGAACAAAAATCGCATATCGCTATCCGGCCCATTAAAGGACTCGATACCTTCAGTGTCGATGGCTTCAAGTGCTGCGTGGAGCGCGGCCTGCTCCTTAGCAAAAGGGGCAGTCCAAACGGTAGCGTTGCCGCGGCCATCCTCAATCTGGAGTATCCATCCTCCCTCAGTCGCTTTGCAGGCTGTGCAGCAGCGTGGCCAGTAGGTCGCGTGATTTTGCCAGGCCTTCACCTCCTTCGTGAGTCTGTGGGTTGTGCTGTATGTACTTGTCGGGGCTGACAACGGCTAACGACGCTTCATCGCCCGTTTCGATGCCTTTGAGCAAGGCGCAAATCTGATCTTTTCTCTTTTGCATCGCTCACTAACCAGGCAGCGCAACCGATCCCTCCCCGTCCGATTTCTCGAGCTCGGCGCGCATGCGAGGCAGACAATCGGGGTGATTCGTATTTAGCCAGCCGATCAGCGCTTCGCGCACGTCGCAGCGCAAGTCCCAGGCCCGCGAGGCATCGGCTGCGGTGCAAAGCACGCGGAGAGTCATGCCGCGCTCATCGGCATCGGTGATCTGGATGTTCCAGAATCGTCGGTCCCAGTCGGGATGGCTCTCGATGACCGGCCGCAACGCTTCGCGGACGCTATCGACGGGCGTTCGGTAGTCGACCGTGACCGCGACGGTCCCGGTGATATCGGCGGTGCGCCGCGTCCAGTTCTGAAACGGATGATTCAGGAAGTAGCTTAGTGGAACCACCAATCGTCGGTCGTCCCAGATGCGAATAACGACGTAGGTCGCGCAGATCTCCTCGACGCGACCCCACTCTCCCTCGACGATGAGCACGTCGTCCAGGTTGATCGGCTCGGTCAGCGCGATCTGAATCGACGCCAGGGCGGTCTCGACGAACGGGCGCGCGGCGAGGCCAATGACCAGACCTGCAACGCCCGCCGAGGCGAGAAGCCCGGCACCGATCGTGCGAATCGCGGGGAACGTGGTCAGCACCGCACCGGTTGTCACGACAATGACCAGCAGAACCAGGACCCGCGTTAGCACCCGAAATTTCGTGTTGATCGCACGGGCCTTGCGGTTGTCTTCCACCTCCATCTGATAGCGGTGTTCGACTACCCGGCGCGCAATCAGTGTGACGGCAACGGTAAGCCAGCCCACGGCCACGATCACGGCGACGGTTGCTCCGTGCTGGATCGCTTCGATAGCGGTTTGCTGAAAGCGCGTGGCAGATACCGACGCCAGGACTGCCGCCGAAGGAAGTCCCAGCAGTAGCGGTCCATCGACCGCGTCCAGGCCGGCATCGATCCATTCCTTCCAGCGAAGGCGACCAAGCCGCCGTGCCAGCAACATCATGCCTTTGACGACGAACCAGACAGCGGCGAAGACGATCGCCATCCACACGGTCTCGTTGATGTAGGTGTTCTCGAATAGTACTGGCATATTCATGGTGGGCTCGGGCAGCGGACTACGCACTGTGAGTGACGTGCCTGGATTACCTGGTCTGGTTCGAAAGTGAGTTTACGCAGCTTTACACAGATTAGGTGATGCCTCTTGCCCGTATCGACTATGCTGGGCGCGCTATCCAAGCCAACAGTGCGGTCACGCGGTGTTGTAAAACACGCGCCCTCGCTCGGTCGTTACCTGCCCAGGCTGACGCTGCTTGGTCATTGGCGGGTAAACGTGCGAAGGTGCCAACTTGGCCCCGCAACGCCCACAGCCGCGGCCAGCAGAAGGCTGGACCGGGGCCGAGCGTCTTCGTTGTACCCACTGCTTGTGCTAGTTACCGAAGCGTCTTCGTTGTACCGCCCATCTCCTCGTAACGTTATACGCGGCATCATTCTTATCAATATGACGGTACTTATCTGACATAGGCTATTACGCAAATAAAATGGCAGACGGTTCCGGCCATCACGAAAAAGTGCCATATGCCATGGGCATGATTCAGCCGTTTAAACTTGTCGAGAACATAGAAAATGATGCCTGCGGTGTAGGCGATGCCGCCCGCCAGCAGCCAATAGAACCCTTGAGCCGGAAGCGCTGCTCTGACATTGTCAAAATCCCACGCACAAGCCCAGCCCATGCCCAAATAGGCGGTGATTTGGCAGATCCGCACGATCGTCCCGGACAGCAACATTTCTGAGCCTATGCCCAGCAAAGCCAGCCCCCAGACAATGCTGAGAATCAGTATGCCTCTGCCTTCGCCCATGCTTACCAGCATGATCGGCGTGTAGGTGCCCGCAATAAACACATAGATCGAGATGTGATCCAGCAGTTTGAATTTACTCTTTAGACCAGGCTCACGAATGCTGTGGTAAACCGTGGATATGGTGTAGAGCAGCACCATACTGATGCCAAAGACGTTAAAGCCGATGATGGCCTCTGGTGTGCCTATCCTCAGGCTGACGGTTAACAGCGAACCGAATGCGATTAACGCAAAGGCGGTTCCCACCAGATGGCTGATACTGTTTAGCTTTTCGCCGTGATGCATCGATAAAGATTTCGTTGCTTAAAGTTAAATAGTGGCCTGACTCACGTCTCTAATTTTTCGGCTGATATTTCACAGGCCCATCCGTCGCCCGAATTTTATGGGGCCTTGTCTTCTGTTACGGCGGAGCTATTCCAAGCTGCGAAGCAGGGAATTTTCTGGGCTTCTTCTTTGCAAGCTGGCCCTTGCCGACACATTTCACTTGTGTTCTTTCGCGGGCGTAACCCACGTCACTATATGATAAATAGCTCCCCAGCTCGCTAACGCCCACAACAGGGGCGGGCCGCCACGCGCGCCCAAAGACCAAAGGGAGTGGCTTGATTGCATTGGTTATGGGGCCCAGAGGGAGCAAGTTTACGCCGAAGCCCGAGAATACGGCCGGGGCTGCGGCCGCCCAGTAGTTTGATAACCCAAAAAACTTTGTAGCTTGCAAGGAAAGCAAGCATCGTATGTCTTGTTCACTGAATTTAGATAAGTTTTCATAATGTTTTCAGCCTGTATTGTACAGGCCACAAAGGCAACGGAGAGGCATAGTGAAGAAGCGATTATTCGGCCCAGTAGTTACGTCAGCAATCTTTTTGCTCGTAAGTTCGTCCGCGTTTGCCGGCAGTCACAATGCGGCAATCAGAGAAGCCATGAAAGACCCGAAGCAGATGGAAGCTTTCATGGCGGATCGCCTGGACCATAAGACGGGTCTTGAAGGCAAAGAGGCAGAGCTGGGCCGGGGCATTGTTGCTCTGGTTCAGGAACTGGATGGCAAACTTGATCTGTCCAAATCGAACGATGAAGAACTGGGCCGCTATCTTCTGACCGCGGTCAAAACGATGAATCACAACTCGTCATACCAGCATGAATTCAACGATGCACTGGTAAAACTTCATCTGACGGCTGTATCGTTTGCCAAAGAGACTGATATGTATGAACAGTTGGTCGAAAATGATGTTAAGACCACGGAATTCATGATGAAACGAATTGGCGGTGCGATAAAAATGACCGGTCGCGAAGATTTCGCACTAATGGCGATCTTCGAGCAGACCACTTGTTTCTTTCAGCTGGTCGATGACTTGCAATGGAATAGCCCAACCAGTGTCACTTACACGACGCCATTCAGCCGAGTGATGGAGGCCAGTCAGAAGGTCGGCATCTTTGTAAACCTGACGGAAGAAGAGGTGCACAGCAATTACACGATTCCGCGCTACATGGCCTACGCCGAAATCATGGGTGTAAAACTGGATGTGTCGCCGCTCGGTGCCAACGGTGAGATTACCGTAGCTCTCGTCGATTAAGCATTACCAGCCAAGGTGCGTCATAAGCTATAGAAACTGAAGTCTTAGCTAAGCCCCGTAACGCCCGCAACAGCGGCCGGCCGAAGGCTGGTCCGATTGCTTGTGCTGGTTACGGAGCATACTAGCCTGCGGAATAGCTATTAGCGTCTAGATCATACTATCGCGCTCACCCAACAAGTAGCGAGCGACATCGGTGTAATCGAATACTAAAGACACTGCAAGTGTCGCTACAAACATCCAAATGAACAGACGACAGAGCAGCGGCATTTCGCCCTTCTTTGCGCGGAGAAAGAGGTAAACCAACAGCGGTGTCCACAGAATGACATGCACTATGCCCATCAGCCGGACGTAGCCCATCTGCTCATACACCCAGCCCATGCCGACGAGCATAGCGATATTCGTCAGCAATACGATCAACGCATCACGACGCGTAGCCTTTGAAAAAACCAATACCAGCGGCGTGACTATGATCGCAAACGACATCCAGTAGAGCCAGACTGTCTGCCAGCCGCTGGCAAGGGTAAACATCGCTTCGTTAAATGGTATTTGATTTTCCATAGTCACTACCTCAGCTCTACTAGCACTATATGAACGACTACCTTCATATCGTTGTTGGCAAGTCTAGGTTTCGGCTCCGTAACGCCTTGAACAGCTGCGGCACGTAGATAATGAAAAAGAACGCCCGGCTATCACGGCCAGCTGTTTCAACTGTTTAAACGTGCAGTTTGTCGGCATATTCTCGCATCCATTCGTCCACCTTTTGCATGGAAACAGACGTTGGTTCTTCTTCTATCTCTTTGATCAGGTGGTTCTCGAATAGATATCTAGCCTCGCCCTCGACAATGAGATCAGGAGCTCCGACCAGCGAGTATGTACAACGCCACCGCCGCGATAAACGATCACCGTCAGTAGTTGGTTTTGTGAGGGCAACGAGTGTACGTCGGTCAAATCGCCGATCAAAGCTAGCAACATCTTTTTCAAAGCAGTCGAGAATCGCCTCACGTCCTTCGCATTTCGGGTCAGGGCCGCCCACATTTAGATACGTCGCGTCGTTTGCCAGGTGCTTTTCAAGTCTCGACCAATCGTCATCTTTTACAGCTGCCTCGAAATCTGTCGCAAAACTCTCGAATCTATCGATGATGTTCATATGCACGACCAACGCCTCGGTCAGCGTCCGGCGCTTGCGTAGCAAGCGCACACTTCACCGACTGGTTAGGCGGCCGATTCAACTGCGACATCCCAACCAGGGAAGACCAGAACTGCCGGGTGACAATTTAGAGCCCGCGCCAAGACTTTCGAACGCTCTACGCCAAGCCGAACGCGATCATTCTCTATCGCGGAGATCGTAGACTGGGGGATCCCAGTGAATTGTGCGAGCTCATTTTGGCTGAGCTCCTGAAGTTCCCTGAGAATCTTTACAGATTCACCTGGCGTAACCTCAACTGACTTTTTCGCTTTCCGAAATTCACTCATCATTATTTCCTCCGGTAGTCATGCGCAGTCAGGTCAATAACCTTAACCACGACTTCCTGCTCCGCTACCAGGTAAATGACCCGATACTGGTCCCCCAGCCGAGAAGAGCGATGACCTTTCCAATCACCTCGTAGCGCCTCATCTCTGAAGCCCTTAATGACCCTCAGGCCCTGCGGCCCAGATATCGTGACGATGTCTTTCCATTTCTCATAACGCTTCAGGACATCGATCGGGGTCTTGGCTAAGCGCCTGACGACGCGGCGATGCTCTAGAATCTGCCACATACCATAAATAGTATGTATACCTTATATGGTATGTCAAGGGGAGAAAGCACAGCTTAGGCTGCCTAACGCTCGCAACAGTGACAGATGGGGCCGTCCATTGCTTGCGCTGGTTACGGGGCAAATGCGCCTCTAGGTTCAATGTGAGCCTCTCCATAATAGATCCTGGTCGTCTGCAATGGGCCAAGAAGAGTCATCGGCCCCGATGAGTTGAACGTCCGCGATCAATTCCGAAAGTCTTCGTTCGAATTGCATCGAAGCCAACTGCCTTCGCATACTATGGCAATCGCGGTCTTTCCGCGGTCTGTGCCATCCTCCAACGCGACCTGCAACGTGATGCGGAGTGGAGCCTCGTCAGTCATGATCGCGAATCGGAGCCTCGCAAAGGCAATACTTCATGGAACTTGCCACTCGCGGTGAGTTCGGGCGGTGCCTGGCTTTCCGTGACCGCGACGTCCTCCAGGCCGTTATCGCGAAACACCTCGTTTCACCGACTGGATGACTTCTTCAAACACAACCCCTGCCGCCGCCTCATCGGCCAGTTCGATTCGCACCTCGAAATCTCTCTCGCTGGTCTGGACCAGCTGGATGCGCCGGGCGTGCTCGTGCTCCAGATCGAAGACGAGCGGCGACAGCGTCACACTCGCCCACGCGAACGAGTGTCGCCTCGCGGCCTTCCACCTGAAAACTGCGAAACGGCGAGCCACAGGGGCAGGGGTCCGTGTAGAAACGAAGGCAGTCGCCGAGGTCGTATCGGATGAAGGGCTGAACGTCGTTGGCGAGCACCGTCAGCAGCACGGTCGCCGACAGCGTGCCATCGGGAACGGGCCGCATCGCTTCGTCGACCGCTTCGAGGATGACCCAATCTTCGTTCACATGCTTCCGCCCGCTGGCTGCACGTGAACGACATCACCAGGCACTCGGTGCAGCCATAGGTGTCGAGAATGCCGTATTTCAGCGAGGGGAAGGCCCGTCGAACCCGCTCGCGAAGATCATCCGTGAGGGTCTCGCCCCCCGTACTGAAGACCACCGGCTCGATCTGCAGTCGCCCGGCTTCCTTTTCTTTGGCGAGGATGGTCAGCATGCTTGGGTAGGTCACGATGCAGGAGACCTTCGGGATCGCGTTGAGTTGCTCAACGAGCCGGCCGATCGACTGCTCGGCCTCGATGAAGGTCAGCCCCCTCGCCAGTCTCGGATGCAGATGTCTCACCAATTTGTTGAACCCGACGCCGGCAAAGTGACCGTTGCCGCCGGTGATCGTCACCCTCACGCCGAGCTTGCGGATCTCCCGGACGAGCTTCCACTGGTATCGATCGAAGCGCGCCATCGAAATTCCAAAGGAATACTCCAGGAAGGATGAGGGCAATACGACGACCGCTGGTTCCCCTGATGTCCCGGAGGTCTGGAAAATGGCGACATCGTCGATAGGCACGCCAAGCTTCCGGATATCCCGGAGATGATCGCGGGCCCTGTCGAGGGGAAGAGAACGAATCGTCAGCCAGTCGTCGAACTCCCTCATGAGATCGGGTTTGCGGGTCACCGGCAATTCGCGCAGTTCGACCTCGCTTGATGGTCCCAGATCCGCGTAAAGTCTGCGAAACAAGGGGGAGTCGCGCCGCGCTTTTTCCACGAGACGCCGCAGGTTGCGGAGCTGCCTGGCTTCGATTCGCTTCCGTCCGCCCCAGGCTGTCCAGAGCCCGCCGGCGAAGTATCCCAGTGTTCTAAGAAGGCTGAATCGCATAGGCTGATGGGTATGCCCCAGGGGAGCAGCGGGAATCAATCCGCCTGTTCAATGTGCAGATAAGCAGGCGGCTCAAATGGATCATTTGCGGTCAGTTCGATGCGACACGAAACTGGCCTCATAACGCCCGCAACAGGGGCGCAGCATCAGCTGCGTCCAGCGACCGAAGGGAGCGGTTTGATTGCACTGGTTAGGCGGACCATTCTTTGCTGAAACGTTCATTCACTATCGTACATCTTCATGTTAGGGAAAATAGAGAATCTGCTTGCGCGATAGCGCCCCTGAAAGGATGAAACTTTAAGACCTGTAATCTGACGAAGCTCTGGGGGCGGGTTCTTATATGAGTAAAAATACTTGGAGCCTTGCCAACAACTCTGACAGGGCGATGAGTCATAGGTGTAGGTCTCAATCGGCACATTCGGATCGATTCCCGAAACTCGTTGCGAATGGTAACCACCGAGAATAATTTTTTCGAACACCACTTCTGGCAAGGCATCAATCTTCCAATGGGTCTTATCGTATGCGGTTAGAGCCAGAACAATGGGCTGACTGGCATCGGTGACTGCTATTTCAACGGTAGATTCAGTTGGCCCACGTTTCGGTGCGCCCGGCGCGATGACCCGCGGCTCAAGCAGTTTCATTCTGTCATTACTTTTCTTGAGGCTAGAAGATCCAGAAGCTTCAGTGCGAGTAACAACGTTGTTAGCTTGTGGTTCTGGCCCGCCTTCGTAGACTCCCACAACATGCAACGCCGGACTAACAGTTGCACAGCCTGAAGTTAGGGCGAGACCTAGCAAGAGCGCCGGAATCGTTATCCAACTATGGAGTTGCTCGCTCATACTTGGCCGCCTAACGCCTGCAACAGTAGCGGTGCCGACTGGCGTCGGCTTTTGCGTAGGCAAAAGGCGTGACAGACGGAGCCGTCCACTGCTTGCGCTGGTTAGAGGGCCCCAAGCAGCTTTGACAGCTTAAGTACAAACTGGCCATAGCCATCCGCCACATAAATACCAAATTGCGCGATGAGCGAGTACGCGACCGCGAACTGCGCTAGTGCAAACCCAGCAACAGTGAACTGGCTCAGGCTAAACAACCCAACGCCGAACTGGGAAATGCAAACGACACCGCAGCCGAACTGCCCGATGGCGATGACGCCACGCGCCACCACCGGGGTCTTGTTTGGACGGTACTTGAATGAGATGTGCAGCCAAGGCCAGCCTGCTATGGATGCCTTGGACCTGAATTCATAGCCCCAGCCATCCCAGGTCGCTTTTGCAGGGTAAGGCGCGCCGCAATTCGGACAAGCCATGGCTTGCGCTGAGACTTCGTGCTGACACTCGCGACAGGGTTTCATAGGGCCCTCTAACGCCCGCAACAGTGGCGGGGCCGGCTGGCGTCAGCTTTTGCGTAGGCAAAAGGTGTGACAGACGGAGCCGTCCATTGCTTGCGCTGGTTAGGTGCCATATCCCGCCATCGCTTCAACCGCCGACCGTGAAATGTTCTTTTGCCGAATCATCTGCCAATCTTCTATCTTTGTGAATCCAACATACCAATCATAACGGCATGAGCTATCGTCGAATTCGGAAGCGAGGAAGCTTCCACGGAGGTTGGCGTTGGTGTTGCCGCTAAAGTAGAAAACACTAGCCAGGTTTTTCTCAGGTTGACCGATCGTCAGCAAATAACTAACCCGAGATCGTGCGAATGGTGGTAACGCTTTGCCACTAAAACGCCTTACCGGATATTGCGGAAGAAAAGCGTATTGCGCGAAGCCTGAATAGTCTCTTAGTTGGCCACCGAATGCAGCCCATTTGTCATCGAACCAGTTATCAATCTTGATGATTGCTGCATGCTCGGTATCGCCGGCAGCTAGTGCGCCAACTATTAGCTTTTCGACGAACGCAACAAACGCGGGATCGTCGTCAGGCTCAGAATCCATACTAAGTTTCAACATGGCACCTAACAGCTGATTCTGTGGAAGCCGCTTTGAAACTCGGCAAACACTGTAGATTCGCTAGGGCTATTGATCATCGGATCAACATATCCAAATAGTTCCTGATATTCAACGAACTGAGAGTGGGCTGGTTTGAAACTAATGTGTTGGGTGGTCGATAAATCTCGGCGCTAGTCGATGTATATCGGCTGTTTCCGGGGAGTTGGCGTTTCTGGCCTTTCGTATCTTCTTTGTAAGTTTTTGATCGGCAAAGCAGTATCTCGTCCGATCTATGCAATCGCCCTATGGCTGCGCTGCGCTAGCGCTGAAACGGTGCGGTCTGCTCGGCGATGCGCTGGCTAACCATGGCACTCACGGCCTGCATTACATCCGGGTCGAGCGTGTATAGCGGAGGTTTGCGCCGCAATGCTTGCCATTCATCTTGCTCGATCACGTCATCAAGGTAGCTGAGGCTGGCGCCAATAAAGCCCAGGTAGGGATTCACGCCATTAAACAGGGGCTCGATATAGCGGTAAGCGCGATTGAATTTCTTTTCCAGGCGTTCGCTGACTGCGGTGTTCCAGAAGCCAGGCGTTTTTCGCAGCAGGTCGATGCCCGAAGTATATTGAACGGCTTGCTGCTGCTGATTCCCATCCCCGGTGGCAACACCGGAAATCACGAATTCCGCGTACAGGCGATCGCGACATTTTTCCAGGTAGCAGCGATCGGCCATCTGCGCCAGCAGGTCGGCAGTACCCAGTAAGTGACCGACTATGGTGTCTCGCGGATCATCGAGTTCGATTTCGTCCAGATTGAGCTCATAGCCTGTGTAGTGGACAACCTGCGTTGCCAGCACTGTCGTGTCACCGAGGTTGAGTCGCGGCAGGTAGTCGCGCAGGAAGTTGGCGCTGCGCGAGACATGCCACAGCGTGAATTGCGCGCCGTTCTGCCAGCGCGTTTCATCTTTGCGGCGTATGTAACCGGCATCATGAAACAGGGCAGCAATCAGGCCAAGCACGGCGCGTTGCGGACCCAGGGCATCTTCCTTGCCGACGCTGAGTTCATAGCCGGCCAAAAGGCGCGCCATTGCTAGCGTGATATCCAGGCTGTGCTGTTTGTCGTGATAGACCGTGTCGCAACCAACATAGTCGGCGTAGTTGCCGTCGAACAGTCGGTCGAAATCGTGGAAGGCCATCCAGATGGCGTCGAAGGCGGCGCCCGGGAAAACCTGCTGAAACAGCTCTTGTACAGCACTGCGCACGGCCGCGGTGGAACTGACCCGCACGGTGTTGGTGACATCGTAGTCACTGCGCCGGTCCTGCATGCGGCTGGCGTCAAAGGGCAGGGTAATGGTCGGCTGGCTCATGAACACTCGGCGCCACGGCCATTCAGGCGCGGCGCATCCTTTTCATCAGTCTGACAGTCGCTGAGCCCGGCGACAACGCGATTATCTGGATTATGTGTGATCAGCCGGCCAGGCGCAGGTAGACCGGGGCGTGATCAGAGGGCCTTTCCAGCTTGCGCGGCTCTTTATCAACGCCGCTTTCCGTGCAGAGTGGTTGCAGCGTGGGTGAGATCAGCAGCAGGTCGATACGCAGGCCGCGATTGCGACGAAAACCCGCGGCCCGATAGTCCCACCAGCTAAAGATTGCTTCGGGTTGTTCGAACTGCCGGAAACTGTCCTGCAAACCCAAATCCACCAGCTGCTGTAGACGCTCGCGTTCCGGGCCGCTGCAGAGAATTTTGTCGCGCCATTCTTCAGGGTCATGAACGTCCCGATCATCGGGGGCGATGTTGAAGTCGCCCATGACTACCAGGCGTGGATAGCGTTCCTGCTCGGCCTGCAAATAGGCGCTCAGGCTGTCGAGCCAGTCCAGTTTGTAGGCGTACTTGTCCGAGCCGACGCTCTGTCCGTTAGGCACATACAAGTTAACTACCCGCGTGTCGCCGTAGGTCGCTGCTATCACGCGTCGCTGCGGGTCTTCGAAGTCCGGCAGATCGCGACTGACATCGGTGGGCTCCTCGCGTGAGAGCAATGCCACGCCGTTATAGGTGGGCTGCCCGTTGCTTACCGAGTGATAACCGGCGGCGTTCAGTTCGTCATGCGGAAACTTGTCGTCGGTCAGCTTGAGTTCCTGCAGACCGAGTACGTCGGGTTGGGCGCTGGCCAGCCAGTCCTGCACATGCCCCAGGCGCACCCGCAGGCTGTTGACGTTCCAGCTGGCGATCATCATTTCGCGTTTGCCTTCTGGATTCCCGATTGCGTCAGCAAGGGCTCAATGCTGGGATCGCGGCCCCTGAATTGTCGAAACGCCTCGGCAATATCCACCGAGCCACCCACCTCCAGGATCCGTTCGCGGAAGCGCCCGGCTACCTCGGGTTCCATCACGCCTATTTCTTGGAAGGCCGACCAGGCATCAGCCGAGAGCACTTCGGCCCATTTGTAGCTGTAGTAGCCGGCCGCATAGCCGCCACCGAAAATATGCGAGAAACCGTGTGCGAAGCGGTTGTATTCGGGGTGTCGGACCACCGCCACTCGGCTGCGTACGTCTTCAAGAATACGTTTGAGACGGCTGCCGCGGCGCGGGTCGTATTCGGCATGCAGGCGTAAATCGAACAGCGCGAACTCCAGCTGCCGGGCCATTTGCATAGCCGACTGAAACACGCGTGAATCCTGTAGTTTCTCCAGCAGTTTTTCAGGCAGGGCTTCGCCGCTGCGGTAGTGGCCGGAAATCATCCGCATCACTGCGGGTTCCCAGGCAAAATTTTCCATGAACTGGCTGGGTAGCTCCACAGCGTCCCAGGGCACGCCATTAATGCCGGCGATACTCGGGTAGCCGACGCGGGTCAGCACGTGATGCAGGGTATGCCCGAATTCATGAAACAGCGTGAGCACTTCGTCATGATTTAACAGGCAGGGCGTGCTGGCGGTGGGCGCGGCAAAATTGCACACCAGGTGGGCTACGGGTAGCTGCGGCGAACTTCCGTCGATACCCTTGCGGTTGATGCACTCGTCCATCCAGGCGCCGCTGCGCTTGTTGCTGCGTGCAAACAGGTCGGTGTAGAAACCGCCGATCTCAGAACCCTGCTGATCGTAGAGCCGGTAGAAACGTACCTGCGAATCCCAGGTGTCTACGCTGTCGTCGATTTCAATACGCAGCCCGTAGATTTTTTGCACCAGTTCGAACAAACCGCTGAGCACACCATCTAGCGGAAAAAACGGACGCAACTCTTCGTCGGATACGGCGTAGCGCTCCTCGCGCAGTTTTTCCGAGTAGTAGGCGATGTCCCAGGCGGCCAGGCCGCGACCGGCAAACCGTTCCAGCTCATCCAGTTCGCGGCGTGCAGTTTGATGCGAACGCAACGCCAGTTCATCCAGGAAGCTCAGCACCTCGCCGACGGAACCGGCCATTTTCGAGGCCAGCGAGTATTCCGCGTAGTTCTCGAACCCCACCAGTTGTGCGGCCTCGTTACGCAGTCGCAGGATCTGTTCGATATTTTCCGAATTATCGAAGTCGCTGCTGTCGGCCTGATCGGAAGCCCGCGTGGCCCAGGCGCGGTAAAAGCGCATGCGCAGGTCACGATTGTCGGCATGGGTGACGATGGCCACATAGGTGGGTTGGTCGAGCTGGAACAGCCAGCCCGGCTGGTCCGCTTCGCGTGCCTGGGCTGCAGCCTGCTCCAGCGTTGCGGCGGGAATACCGGCGAGTTTTTCGAGCTCGGTTTCCGCATGGCTCCAGGCCGCCATGGCGTCGAGCAGGTTTTGCTCGAAGCGTGCCTGTAGCTGGGCCAGTTCTTCCACCACAGCCTTGAAGCGCTGCTTCTGTTCGCCGGGCAGATCTACACCGGCCAGGCGGAAGTCGCGCAGGGCCAGTTCCAGCAGGCGCCCGGCGCCCGCGTCCAGCTGGCTGGTATCGCTGCCTGCTGCGCGTTCGTAAATGCCGTGCAGGCGTTCGTCCTGCGCCATCTCGGTTTCGTAACGAGACAGCATGGGCAGGCATTCGTTGTAAGCCGCACGCAGATCTTTGGTGTTGGCCACGCCGTGCAGATGGCTGACCGGCGACCAGACATGATGCAGGCGGTCGCCGAGTTCCTCCAGCGGCAGCACACCTCCGGCGAATGCCGACTGGCCAGCGCTGCTCAGAATCTCTTCCAGGCGCGACTTGTTCTCAGCCAGCACCTGCTGGACGGCCGGCAAAACATGCTCGGGTTTGATGGCGCTGAACTGAGGCAGCCCATCGTGTTCTAGCAGTGGATTGGACACGTTTGAGTGACTCGGGAAAACGGCGATGCTATCACAGCGCTTCGGGCTGCCTTAAACTCCCATTCCCGATTTTGGCCCTGGAAAAATCCATGACAGACAGTTTCGACCTGCTGGTAATCGGCGGCGGCAGCGGCGGCCTGGCGGCAGCCCAGCGTGCGGCTGAATATGGCGCCAAAGCGGCCGTCATTGAGCGCGGCCGGCTGGGTGGTACCTGCGTGAATGTCGGCTGCGTGCCCAAGAAGGTAATGTGGAATGCTGCCAGTCTGGCGCACGCTTTCACCGATGCCCGTGAGTATGGTTTTAGCCTGCCGACGAACATCGGTCACGACTGGCCACACCTGAAAACGCGACGTGATGCCTACGTCGAGCGCCTGAATGGCATCTATGCGCGTAATCTCGATAACAAGGGCATCGAATACATTGCCGGTGACGCACGCTTTTTAGATGCGACCACGGTAGTCAGTGGCGAGCGTCGGCTCACTGCTGAAAAGATTATCGTCGCCACCGGTGGGCGACCCAAGATGCCGAATCTGCCCGGCGCCGAACTGGGCATTACTTCCGATGGTTTTTTCGAGCTGGAAGACCTGCCCCGTCGCGTAGCCGTGGCCGGCGCCGGCTACATCGCCGTGGAACTGGCGGGCATGCTCAACGCACTGGGCGCCGAAGTCACCCTGTTTTTTCGTTATGGCAGTGTGCTGCGCGAATTCGATGAGATGGTCCAGCGTGGCCTGATGGAAGCCCTGGAGCATGACGGCATCCGTTGCTGGTCGGGCACCAGCGAGCCGCATTTGCGCCAGGCCGATAATGGCCTGCATGTGACCATGGCCAGCGGCGCCGAGGAAGGGCCCTTCGACGCCTGGATCTGGGCCATCGGCCGGGTACCGGAAACGGAGAACATCGGCCTGGACCTGGCCGGTGTGGAACTGGATGCGGGCGGCTTCATTCCCACCGACAAATACCAGGCCACCAATGTGCCGGGTATTTTTGCTATTGGGGATGTCACCGGCCGTGATGCCCTGACGCCCGTCGCTATCGCCGCGGGCCGACGGCTGGCCGACCGGGTTTATGGCGGCATGGAAGGCCGTCACCTGGACTACAGCAATATTCCTTCCGTGGTATTCAGCCACCCGCCCATCGGCAGCTGTGGTATGACCGAGCAACAAGCCCGCGACGATTACGGCGACGAAGTGCAGGTATTTACTTCCGAGTTTGTGCCGCTGTTAAACGGTGTCACCGAGCATAAGCCTAAAACACGCATGAAGCTGGTGACCCTCGGCAAGGCGCAGAAAGTAATTGGTATCCACCTCATTGGTCCGGGCGCGGATGAAATGTTGCAGGGCTTTGCAGTGGCCATGCGCATGGGTGCCTGCAAAGCGGATTTCGATGACACGGTGGCGATCCACCCGACCAGCGCTGAAGAGCTGGTGACTTTGCGCTGAACATCTTGAGGCCCGTAGCGCGGCCGGCGGAACTGCGGCGAGTCGGTACTTCAGGCCAACAACACGCCGGCTAAAGACTGCGCCAGATCAGGGTTACCGCTGCCAGCGCCGATACGATCAGCACGGGCCCGCGCGCACCAAATCCGGCCAGTTGCCCGCGCCAGCGATTGGCCAGCCAGTAGCCGAATAAAAAACCCGGCATCAACGCGATGCCGTTGGCCAGATCCGCCCAGCTAAACTCACCGAACAGCGCCAGTATCGCCAGGATCAATAGCGAGGCGCCGGTATACAGGAAGGCCAGCGTGGCGCGCACCGTGGCTGCGCTGTGGTTCTGATAGAGGATAGCCAAAATCGGCGCGCCGATGCCGCTGCTGGCACCCATGGCGCCGGCCATGGCGCCGGAGGTCAGCGCGCTTACTCGGTTGAGCGGAATCTTCAGCCCCGACGCGGTCAGTGCTACGGCCAGCAGGATCACCGTGCCGAACACCAGGCCCAGACGGTCAGCGGGCACCCGGCTGAGTACCCAGGCGCCGGCCACGGAGCCGGGTATCAGGCCGAGAAAAATACTCGGTAGATTGCCGCGATCAATGGCGCCGCGCTCGCGCCAGGCCATGATGCCGGACAGCGACAGGCTGCCGCAGATCATCGGCCCGGGCAGCAGTTCCAGGTTGATCCAGGCAATCATCGGCACCATCAGGAAGCCGGCGCCGACGCCGCTGGCGGCCTGCACAATGGAGCCAACGGCCACCGCGAGGCTGGCCGCCAACAGTTCCGAAATACTCATTGGCTATGTTTTCGTTGTGCTGCGCCCGCAGGCGAAGGGTCAGCCGTTGCGGCCACCGGGGCCAAAAATAAACCAGGCGATCAGGCCGGCCACCGGCAGCAGCAGTACGGCCACAATCCACACGACTTTCATTACGGTGTCGGCGGAACTCTGGACAATTTTAACGATGGCATAGATGTCGGCAATCAGGATCAGCAGGCCGACGATTCCGGTGGAACCCATGATGATTAATCCTCTGGTGAGCGCTTACCCGGCAGTTTCACCAGCCGCGCGGCTGGCCAGCCAAACATAGCACGCCGCCGACAGACCGCCGGCGCCGAACAGCATGCACATGACGACAATCTGGTAGCGCGCTGCCACCAGCGGATCGACCCCGGCCAGCACTTGCCCGGTCATCATGCCGGGCAATGAAACCAGGCCCACGGCCAGCAGCGAATTGACCAGCGGAATCAGCGCCGCTTGCAATCCGGCATTGCGTGCCTGTAGCGGCGATTTGCCGGCCTCCCCTTCGGCCATTTGTCGTTCGGCGGCCAGGCTGACGGCATTCATGGCGCCGGCGAAAATCATCCCGCCCAGCGGAATGACGTACTGCGGTGAATACCAGGGCTGCACCTGGATTACTGCCTGGGTAATCAGTAGCAACACCGGCAGGCTGCCCAGTGCGATGGCCAGCAAGGCGCGACGATACATCGCCGCATTGCGTCGACCCAGCGGGCGCATGGCAATCCAGCTGGCTGTCAGCAGCATCACGGTAAGCACACCGGCGATAACCCAGCTTTGCTGCGTGTTGAACAAGAAATTCAGCACATAGCCGATGGCCAGTAACTGCAGCAGCATGCGCGCCAGTGCATAGGCAACATTGCCGGGTCGCTGCGACCAGCGCCGCAGGATGACCATCACCACCGCCACCGGCACAAAGGCCAGTGCCAGTCCCGGCAGCGAAATCTCCAGTACCTGGCCGCCCATGGCTTATTCGCCGATGGCCGTTTCCAGCGACACCTGCGGGCCATCGGCTTCCCAGAATGGCGGGAAGCGCATGGCAATGGCCGAGGCCGCCAGGGCCAGGGCGTAGATGCCGATGAACAAGGCCAGGTTGCCGAACAACACCAGGTGCAGCAGCGTGGCGATGAGAAACGGGTTATGCGCACCGAGCACTTTTTTGCTGTTCCAGGCACGAATGTTATGCGGCGGCGACACGTGGATATCCCACCAGCCCGACTGATAGTTCATGTTGTAGATCGTCAGCACCGGCATCATTAACAAAGCGGCGCCCCAGGCCGGCAGGCCAAAGCCGCCGAGGATGGCAAAAATCGACAGCAGGAACAGCGCACCGCAGCTGCCCCAGACCAGTCCGAACAGGCCGCTGGCAAAAACAAACCGGCCTCGGCCATGGGTCAGCGTGCCGCGCGGCCACCAGTAGATATAGCCCCACACAAACAGGGCGAAACACAGGCCGCTGAGACCCAGCCAGAGCGGGTCGGCCCATTGCTCGGCCGTGACCAGCGGCTGCGCCAGGGTGGCCGCCAGTACGCCACTCAGCCACGCAAATATGATGATGCCGCAAAAATAGAGGCCGGCCCGCAGCCAGGCCATCTTCGGGCTGTGCACATCGGCTGCATGTTTGGGTCGTTCGATGAACAGCAGGACCCCGAGCAGGACGGCGATCACCAGCACTGCCGCGATCAACAGGTCGAGACCAGCGCTGGATTGGCCGCGAAACCCGGCCAGGTAGTCGGCAATATTCATTCGCGGCTCCTCAGGAATCGTCGTGCCGGGCAGGCGCTGCTGCACCGAAGGTGGTGAAAATGCTGACCCAATCCACCTGCAAGGCCTGGCCCAACAGGCCGGCCAGTTCGGTGCGCGCGGTATCATCGCGGAAGCGTTCGGTAATCAGCCCGGCCAGGGGTTCACCGCTGCGCCTGGTGAGGCCGACGGTGTTGAACACGATGGCCGGATAGACCAGGCCCTTTTTCTCGTAGTAGGTGAAATCCACCGCATCGGCCGCCACCGGCTGACCGAGAAACTCCGCCAGCAATATTTCCAGCGTGCAGGGCTGATTGTCCTCAGCGGTATTCATCGCGCTGAAGCGCTCGCCCAGCTGCGCAAAATGCTCGTCCAGCAATGCTTCACCGGGACGGGCGTCTCGTAATTCGCCATCTTCTTCGACGGTCGGGATAGACAGAACGGCTGTAATGCAATCGATCTGGCTCATGGCAGTGCGATGCCTGCGTTGCTGAGGATAATTCGTGCCGGTTCCAGCGCCGCCTCATAGTGTTTCCAGCGCGCCACGGCGCGCGTGTAAATACCCTCACGTACCTGCACGGCACTGGCTGTGGCCACCGGCGCCTGGTTGCGCTGAAACGCCAGGCAGGCGTCTTCCCAGTCCAGGCCGCAGTGTGCGATTAAACGCTGGCTCTCGCTTTCCTGGTTGGCAACCAGCTGCTCGTAGTCCACGCGCAGGACGCGGCCGGGCAACTGCTGCTCCCAATGCTGCATCAGCTGATCGAACAACAGGTAATAGCGGGCGCAGTCCTCAAGATCATAAGCGTAGTTGTAGTAAGAAAAATGTAGTGCAAACAGCTGCCGGTAATTACTCAGCACCGTGTCCAGCGGATGGCGACGCAGGCAGATGATGCGTGCTTTGGGCAGCGCGCGTTGAATAAACCCGATGAGCAGAAAATTCAGCGGTGTCTTGTCGATAAAATGCGCGCTGTGGCCGGTGGCCGGGCGAGTGCTTTGCAGATACTCCTTACCAATGGCGGACCAGTCGAGATCGCGCGCACGCTCAATGGTTTCTACGTCCAGGATGCGCGCAGAGCGGGTGCCTGTGGCGCGCTTGATAATCAGGCCGAAGTTCTCCAGTTCGCCGGCTGAGTAAACCTGCGAGTGGCTGGAAAGAATCCGCTCCACCAGGGTGGTGCCGGTGCGGGGCATGCCCAGCACGAAAATGGGTTCTTCACTGTCGTAACCCGGGCCCTGCAATGCATCGCCGCGAACATGCGTTTGCAAAGCTGCAAATACGGCGGCGTCCTGCTCGATGTTGTAGTCCAGGCTGGCGCGCTTGCGCTGGTTGGCCTGCCGCCATTGCCCGAAGGCGGCGGCGTAGTCGCCCAGATCTTCGTGCTCCTTGGCCAGTGCATAACGCAGGTAGAGTTCGTCATCGACATCCGGGCTGTTGCGCGTGAGTAGCGCTTCGAGTCGCGCAATATGGTTCTTCTCGGAACTTTGTCTGCGCAGGTTGGCCAGCGCCCAGTGCGCGCGCGGGCTTTTCGGAGCCGCGGCCACGGCCGATTCATAGGCCTGTTCGGCGCTGTCCAGATCGCCGGTAAATTTCAATGACGCCGCCAGGTTGAACTGGAAGCTGGCGTCGCCGGGACGCAGCGCTGTGGCCTGGCGAAAATTCACCAGTGCCGTTTCATGATCGCCCGCACGGCTGAACACGCAGCCCAGGGTGTCCAATACCAGCGGGTCCTTGCTGTTGAGTTGCATGGCAGCGGTGCCGATTTGCAGCGCCTGCTTGTCGGCGCGGGCCAGCGACAGGCAGCGGGCAAACTGGGCCAGGTAATCGGCCCGCTCGGGTTCCAGCAGCACAGCCTGTTGCAGTGCTTTGAGTGCGTGCGGCAGCTGCCGCTGTTCGGCGGCCGTCATACCCAGCAGATACAGGGCATGCGCATCGCGGGGTACCTGCGCCAGTAGTTCTCGGCACAGCTGTTCGCTGTCGGCAAAGCGTTTCTGTCGCAGCGCCCGCTCCGCTGCACGATGCGTTTCAGTCACCTTGTGTGAATAAATTTCCGACAAGCACCCGACGCCGTTTTACCCCGGCCAAAATGATAACAGCCGGGACAAGGCCCGGCTGTTATCGCTTGGGAATCAAGCAGCGCGACGCTAGAAGCGATAGCGCAGGTCCAGGCCGACGATGCGCGGTGTCAGCACATAGTTGAAGTAGCGGCGCAGCGCATAGTCTGCGCCGCCACCGGCACCGCCGATGTAGCTGCGGTCTGTACGCACACCGGTGACGGCCTGTTTGTCGAACAGGTTGTCGGCGAACAAGGTGGCGGTCCACTGGTCACCCTGCAGTCCGATGGACGCATAGTGAATAGTGTAGCCACCCAGTTTCTCGCCCGGCCCGGGTCGCCCGGCGGGATCAACCGGGTCCGGTCGGCAGCAGTCGCCGCCATTACCCAGCTGAGTCAGTACGTCGGACTGCACGGTGAAGCCATAGCTGCCGATCAGGCTAATCTCGGCATTGAGCGGCGTATCCAGATCAAAGAACAAGGAGCCCTGGTGTTCCGGTGTGCCGGGCAAACGATCGCCCGAGCGTGCGGTACCCAGACCCAGCAGCGGCGCATCCTCCGATAGCTCTGCCTGGGTGTAGGCATAGCCGCCGCGGGCTGCCACGCTGTCGATAATCTGCCAGCTGAATTCCAGTTCCAGGCCGGTGCTCTCTGCCGCGTTGCCGTTTACGGTGATGGGAAAGTTTCCGCCATCAGAGGTGGTTGCCACCTGTACATCCTGCCAGTCGATGAAGAACAGCGCGGCATTAATCGTCAGGCTATTGTCCAGCCAGGTGCTGCGAATACCGATTTCAAAGTTGTCGGCCGTATCGGGATCAAAGGCCAGTTGCGAACCATTGCCGCAGACCACGTTCGGATTGGGCGTCGGGATATCGTTGCAATCGATGATGCCGTTGGAGCCGCCATTGCGATAACCCTGGCTGAACGTGAAGTAGCCTTTAAGATCGTCGCTGAAGTCGTAGGATGTGTTCAGTTTAAAGATCACATCATCGATGGTTGCCGACGACTGACTTTCGTTCAGCCAGATCTGCTCGGCGGGATCGTCGGGATCAATAGCCAGTACCTGGTTGAACAACGGAAAGCCGATGGCGCTGCGGAACGAGTTATCCACTTCAAACCAGCGCACACCCGCGGTGACCTGCCAGGCGTCAGTGAAGTAGTACTCGACCTCGCCAAACAGGGCCCATTCCTTGGTATCGGTGGACTGATCCTGGATGTACTCGACATTGCTTCCGTAGCGCGGACACCACCTGCGGTACTTCGGTTACACCGGCAAACTGATACAGGCCGGGAGTGAATTCGAGGCTGACCTGATCGTTTTGCGTATCGCGGTAAAAGAAACCGGCGATCCAGTTGAACGCGCCGTCATTGTTGGAAACCAGTCGCAACTCCTGGGTAATGGTTTCCTCAGTCTGCGGATCGTCAGTAAACGCGGTGAAGTTCGGGAAATCCGCATAGGTATAGCCAAACGTCAGCAACAGATCTGTCTGGTCACGCTGGCTGGATTCTTCATAGTCAACATAGCCGGTAGCGGAGGTCAGTTCCGCGAAGCCCAGGTCGGCGATAACGTCGAGGGTGATTACCTGGTTGGTTCGCTCCGCCGGTTCCGCGACGCGGTGGCCATTCTCGTAAAAGCCGGTGGGTATGTTCACGCCCTGATTGTCAGCGATTACGCCGAGACTGTCGGAGTGGTTAATCTGCCGGCCGCCGGAGTCCTGATTCTGGTAGAGATAGCTCAGCGTGGTTTCAACCGTGTCGCTGATCTCCCAGAGCAGCGCGCCGCGCGCATAGATCCGCTCGAGGGTATTGACGTCTTTCTCCTGGCGAAGATTGGCGTTTACCTCGGCGGAGTTTGAGAAGTCGGGTTCCGGAATGGACACACCAGGCTGACGGACCAGGTAGTTCTGGTCGATAAAGCCTTTCTGGTCCATGTAAGACAAAGTGCCGCGGAAGGCGAAGGCCTCGCCCAGCGGAATATTCACCGTGCCGTCAATATCGAAGCTGGCGCCGTCGCCTGCTTCAATGCCATAGCCGCGACCGTGAATGTCGGCGGTGAATTCTGAAGTATCCGGTGCGCGCGGAATATAACGTACCGTGCCCGCCAGCGAGCCGGCGCCGAACAGCGTGCCCTGCGGGCCGCGCAAAATCTCAACGCGCTCGATGTCCTTGGGTACCAGGTCGATATAGACGGGTATCTCACCCACATAGGTTGAGACGGTGCCGCCATTGTTGTTGCCCAGGGCCTCACTGGCGGTCAGCGCATCCACGCTGATGCCCCGCAATATCAGTGGTGACGGGTTGCGCGGACCCTGATCCACCAGCTGCAGACCCGGTACACGCCTCGCCAGGCCGGCAATGTCGGTAATACGATCGCGGTCGAGGCTGTCGCCGGTAACCGCCGAGATGTTGTAAGGAATGTCCTGCACGCCCTGCGCTCGGCGGGTGGCTGTGACCACGATGTCGTCGAACACGCCCTCCTGGGCTTGTGCAATATGCGGTATAGCCGCCAGGCCGCTGACGGCAACTGCCACAGCGCCGGCCACAGGATTCAGGCGCGCGATGACACGACCGCGCACAGGCTTATTCGCTTTCATTAAGGACTCCTTGGGACCCCTGGAATGAGCCAAGGGTAGAAACAAGACCAGCTACTTCCCTTAAGTCGTTGGTCTTGAACAACAATAACTGAGCGGATCATTCGCTAAGCGGCGCCGAATGTCAAATACAGGCATATAGGCAGTGTTGCGAAAATGCTACGAAAAACCTGCCGGGTTCAGGGAAGGCGGCGCAGTACCGGCTTTGTATCCGGCCTCACCCCGCGCCAGATCTTGAAGGACTCGGCGGCCTGTTCCACCAGCATGCCCCAGCCCTGGTGCACGTCATGGGGCTCCAGGCGCTTGGCCCAGGACACAAAGGGCGTGTCCTGCATGGCGTAGGAGAGGTCATAGCAGATAGTACTGCGGCCAATGATCGATTCGGGGAACGGCGGGACCTCGCCCTGTAGTCCGGCCGACGTCGCGTTAATGACAAGATCGAAGCTGATGCCGCCAAGTTCGCCGAAACTACAGGCATTTACCTCGCCCAGGTCGCTGAAACGCAGGGCCAGGCCCTCGGCGCGCTCGGGCGTGCGGTTGGCAATCAGCAGTCGTCCGGGTTCGGCATCCAGCAGCGCCGGTACGATGCCGCGGGTGGCGCCGCCTGCGCCCAGCACCAGGATCTCGGTGCCGGCCAGTTCCACATCCAGGTTTCGTACCAGGTCCCGCACCAGGCCGATGCCGTCGGTATTGTCTCCGAGTAGCGTGCCGTCGGGCTGCAGGCTCACGGTATTGACCGCGCCGGCCATCTCGGCCAGTTCCTCGCAGCTATCTACCAGCTCAGCGATGGATTCCTTGTGCGGCACCGTGACATTGAAGCCGCGCAGCCCCTGTTCCATCAGTTCGTCAATCCGCGTCTCCAGCTCCGCAGGCGCCACATCGAAGGCGCTGTAGCTGATGTCCTGCTGGGTCTGACGCGCGAACTGGGCATGAATAATGGGCGATTTGCTGTGCGCAATCGGGTGGCCGATGACCCCGTAAAGGTCCGTCATTCTGGATAGTCTCCCCGCGCTGGTTTGCTGCTGTCGTCTGCGGCCTTATAGTGGCTGCAGGACGCCCCGTTGGTAGCTTTTTACCATAATCAACGGGGCGCAACATGCTCGCGGCCACCCCCACAAATCGAGATGCCGATGAGAACAACCGCCAAGTCGCCCGATCGTTGCCCCTGGTGCCTGGACGTGAGCGACGAATACCAGGCTTATCACGACCATGAATGGGGCGTACCGGTGCGCGATGATCGTCGGCAGTTCGAGTTCCTTATTCTGGAGGGCGCACAGGCAGGGCTTAGCTGGGCCACCGTATTGCACAAGCGTGCGGGCTACCGGGAAGCTTTTGATGATTTTGACCCGGAGCGCGTGGCCCGCTTTAGCGCCAAACGCCAGGAAAAATTGCGCCTGAATCCGGGCATCATTCGTAATCGACTAAAGATCGCCGCCGCCGTGACCAACGCGCAGGCTTTTCTGAACCTGCAGAATGAACGGGGTTCATTCAGCGACTACATCTGGTCTTTCGTTGACGGCAAGCCGGTACAGAATCACTGGCGTCGTCAGTCTGAGGCGCCGGCAACCACGCCCGCTTCAGATGCCTTGAGCAAGGATCTGAAGAAACGTGGTTTTAAATTTGTCGGCAGTACCATCATGTATGCGCACATGCAGGCCACCGGGCTGGTAAACGATCACATGGTCGATTGCTATCGACATACCGAGTGCGCGGCGCTGGCCTGAGACGACTATTTGGAGTGAGCAGACTATGCTGATTAGCGGAATATATGCCGGTCTTTGCGGCGTCTTATTGATTGTACTCAGCGCCCGAATTATTGGTATGCGGCGCACCTACCAGGTGGGAATCGGCAGCGGCGGCCACGAGGAACTGGCGCGCACGATTCGGGTCCAGGGCAACTTTATCGAATACACGCCCATCGCGCTGATCCTGCTGGTACTGGCCGAGCTGCAGGGCGCCTCGATCTGGCTGGTGCACGCTGCCGGTTTGTTACTGGTTGTCGGGCGTGGCCTGCATGCTTTCGGATTGAGCCAATCCGCCGGGCGCACGTTCGGCCGTTTTTACGGCACCCTGTCTACCTGGGCGGCGCTGCTGATACTGGTGCTGACGAACCTGAGTGCATTTTTCTGGGCCGGCTGACGCGCGCAGTTCAGACAATCCGGAATCCGCAGAAGTCTGGCTTGCCGCAAGCCGACGCCGGTCTTAAGGCTCGATGGCGATGACCGTGAATTCCAGCAGGTCGCCGGGATTGTCGTCGTCGTCGTGGCTGATGCCACCCAGGTAGCGGGCAAATTCAAGTCCGGCCCAGTCGAGGCTGATGGTGCCGGTTTGCCCGGCTGCCGCGGCGGCCGGTGCCACGATGTTCAGATTACCGCGATTGTCGATATTACCCAGGGTCCAGACGGACAATTCGAAGTCTGCACCGGGTCCGCCCGTGCTCTGGTCGGTGCGGAAACCGTGTACATCAATGAAGTACTCGCCGGCGTTGGGGAACAGCACATCGAGTTGTTCGTCAGAGTTGTCTTCGCCGCTGACGCCGACCAGCGAGCAGATCACCAGGCCGGGACAATAGTAGACATACAGGTCGAGGTCATCGTCACCATCAGTGTCTCGGTCAAACAGGGCAGCGCGCAGGTAGGCGGCATCCTCGCCGACTTCGAACTGGAAGCGCGCGACGCTGGGCGGCAACGCCCCGCTGTCGGCTTGAAAGACGTAATTGCGTGACGGATCGTCAGCCACGCTGCCGGCGGCGACATCCGCCGGTGCCAGGCCATGCACGATGGTGCGATAGTCGCCCGTATAGCCAAACTCTACATTGAACTGCAGGTTACCGGTCAGGCCTTCACCATTAACTTCAAGCGGTGCAAGGAACGGCACCGGCCGCACAGCCAGCGGACTGCGTACCTGGTGCTCGCCGTCATCCCAGGTCAGTTCCCCGAAACTCCAGTTGTAGAGTTCGCTGCCGCTGGTGGTGAAAGTTAAGCTGTACTCGGCTGTCTCATCGCTGGCCAGGTTTAGCACCGCAGGGCTGACCGTGACGTCAACGCCTTCCGGGCTGACGATACTGGCTTGATAAATTCCGGGCTCGCCGACATTGGTGACGCGGCGAGTGACGCTGCGGCTGCTGACCAGCCCGCTCAGCGTAATGCTGGCGATATTCAGATCGGCAGCCGCGGTTGGGAAACCGGCTGCAGCCAGCGCACTGCACTCGGCCTCGGTGGCGCGCGGCAGGTTCGTGCCGCACAAAAAGGCGTCGAAATCCGCTTTGCCGGCATCGTAGATCAGGCCGGGATCAATGGCGCGATTAGGCACCACATGGCCGCCACCCATGTCGAAGGGATCGGCGGGAGTTTCGCCATCTTCGCGCACCAGGTCCTGTCGTGCGGTGGTCACAAAGGCGGAGCTCAGGGCCGCGGGACTCCAGTCCGGGTGACGTTCTTTAAGCAGGGCGGCCAATCCAGCGACATGCGGTACTGCCATGGAGGTGCCCGACAAATACTGGAACTCCTCGCCGCGAATGCCATTGGCAACGTCAGGCGTTTGTCCGGCCAGGATATCGACGCCGGGCGCAATGACGTCCGGCTTCAGAATATCCGGCGCCGTCGGATTGGGTCCGCGTGAAGAAAAGCTGCCGATCACGTCGCCGTTGTCGGTCCGCTGCAGGATCAGGTCCTTGTCCAGCGTGACCTCAACGGTATCGCCGGCATTCAGACGATCAAGCAGTTGCTGGCCGTCGGCAGCGCCTATCGCTACTGCAGGAATATCGATGACATCGCGAGGTCCGGCCATCAGGATCGGCGTTACCTCGGTATCAAACACCAGTGCCGCGATAGCTCCGGCTTCCTGCACATTGCGCAGCTTCTCCTCGAACGTACAGCTGCCCCGTTGCAGGAAAGCGATACGGTCCTGCATTTCGGCGGCATTGGTCAGCGGTTCGCAGGCGTCGTAGGTGGTGCCGGAAGCGCCGCCGCCAAAAATAGATACCCCGTCATCGACCAGAACCAGGGTCTCTGTGATCGGGCCGGCATCGCGCAGCGGCGGCGTAAATGTCGCTTCACGTTGTACATAGTCACGAGCCACGCTGGCCGGGCTGTTCACCCGTAACGCTTCCTGAAACTTGGTGCCGCGGCGACTGGCCGCGCCCACGGTCAGTACCCAGGGCGCGCCGGCGGGCGACAGTACGGTCCCCGGCGTCGGTCCGTCATTACCGGCCGCCACCACACTCAGAACGCCGGCATCGGCCGCGGCCAGCAGCGCCAGGTCGTCGGGGTCGCTGATACTGATGTCGGTATTGCCGACTGAGTAATTAATGATGTCTACGCCGTCAGCGACGGCGTCTTCTATAGCGCGCTGCAGGTCGGCCGTGCTGCAACTTCCGCGGGTCTGGCCCGGTTCCAGCCAGCAGGCCTTGTAAGCGGCAATCTGCGCGCGCGGTGCCATTCCGCTGATCCGGGCCACATCATTGTTGGCCAGGTTGGCACCGACTTCGATGCCCGCCGCCGTGGAGGCGATATGGGTGCCGTGGCCGTCGGCATCGCGGGGCGAAATAAATTCGTTCTCATCCAGTAGATTGCTTTGCAGAAAACCATCGATGTAGTAGCGAGCGCCGATCAGCTTGTTATTGCAGTTGCCGGATGTAAAGCGGTCGGCCGGCGTTTCGCCTGCCTCGCAACGCCCCTGCCAATCGGCCGGACGGCTGAACACCACTTCGTCATCGCGCTTGCGATAGCGATAACACAGCCATAATCCAAGCAGCGAATTTTCTGCCCAGCTGCTTCGGCACAGGCGCGGCCTGTCGGCCTCGCGGGTGTCGTCGAAGCTGGGATGCTCGGGCGCGATGCCGCTATCGATAACTCCGATGACTACGTTGTCGCCTTGCAGCCCAAGACCGGTGCGCAAACCGCTATTGGTATTGAACAGCCCGAGAAAGCCCGGACTATTATTGGTGTATAGATAACGTATGCGATCTTCCCAGACGTTTAGTACACCGCGTTGCGCACGAAGTTTCTGTGCCTGCAGCTGGGTCATGCGTGCGGCGAAACCGTTGAAGGTGTAGCGATAGCTGTACAGCTTCTCGTAGTAGGCGCCGACGCTTTGCAACGCCGCATCGTGCTGGGCGACCAGGTGCCGACCGTAACGCTGGACATTGGGGTCATCGGCATTAAAGCCGTCGCCGCGGTTAGGCCGCGTAGCCGCGAGTCCGCTGGTACCGCCGCGGTAGCTCACAGCCGGCGGTTCCGCCAGTTGCACAATGTAAATCTGTTCTTCGAGCAGCTGGCTTTCACCGCTGCTGAGATATACATCCACGGGAGCCGGACGCAGATTGCCGGCGGCCGCGGGCACGATGGCAGCGGCGACCAATATCGTCATTAACGCCTGAATAAAAGCTTGCAGTTGCCGCATCAGTCCCTGGCCCGGAAAGCCTATGCCCCGACGAGTGTCCGCCGGACTTAGATTTTTGTTATCCGAAGCAACTGCTTAGAGCTGCTTGTTCCGTGAGCTCCTAGGATACTTTACAGAATCTGCCGAGACCAGCGCGGCTCACGGGCGCAGGATCTGTCCGCTGAGGGCGTCACGAATCTGTGATGGCTGCGCTGCGGCGCCGGTGGCGCCGGCAAGTACCTGGTCAATTTCCCGGCCGAACCAGCGCCTTACCTGCAGCGCATGCCGGGCGGGTGGCCGACCGCGGCGGTTGGCGCTGGTGGAAATCAGCGGACTGCCGACCAGCAGGCAGAGTTCTGCCGTTAACGGATGCTCCGTCAACCGCACGGCAATCCGGCGGCGGCCGCCGGTGACCAGGTCATCGGCCAGTCGCCCGGCGGTGACGATCCAGGTTGTGGGCACTGGCGTGTCCTGCGTCAGTTGCTCGAGTTCGCCGGGCTGAGGATCAATCCAACCGCTTAGCTGGTCCAGTTCCGCGGCCACCAGGATCAAGCCCGCGCGCCGCGGCCGCTGCTTGATACGACAGATTCGTTGAATAGCGTCGCCGTTGGCCGGGTCGCAACCCAGCCCGTAAACGGCTTCAGTGGGGTAGGCCACGACGCCACCCGCTTGCAGCGTGATGGCGGCCTGTTCCAACAGTGCCTTACTGCGCACGAGGCCTCCGGACTAGCTGGTCTCGACGGAGTCCGTCGCGGAGGTTTTCGAAGCCCGCTTGGTGGCGGTCTTCTTGGCGGCCGCTTTCTTGCGCGTAGCCTTCTTCTTTTTCTTCTTCTGGGTCTTTTTCTTGGCCGTAGTTTTCTTTGCGCTGGCTTTTTTCTTGGCCGCTTTCTTAGCGACTTTCTTCTTGGCGCCGCGGCGCCCACGCACCGGCGCCTTGGCCAGCAGTTCTTCGCACTCGTCCAGGGTCAGGGTCTTCGGATCCGTGTCCTTGGGCACTCGTGCGTTTTTTTCCTTGTTGGTGATGTACGGGCCGTAGCGACCGTTCAGCACCTGGATGCCGTCGTCCTCGAAATCCTGGATCAGCGCGATTGGCATCGGCGATCTTTTTCTCGGTCAATCAGTTCCAGCGCGCGTGGCAGCTCGATGGTGTAGGGATCTTCCTCGCGAATCGACACGAACTTGTCGCCGTAGCGCACGTAGGGCCCGAAGCGGCCGATGCTGGCAGACACCGGCTCGCCCTCGGGCGTCTCGCCCAGTTTGCGCGGCAGCTTGAACAGCTCCAGCGCCTCTTCGAGTGTGATCGTGTCCATCTTCTGGCCGGGCCGCAGACCGGCGAACTTCGGCTTGTCCTCGTCGTCGCGCGTGCCGATCTGCACGAACGGTCCATAGCGACCCATGCGCACGCTGACCGGTTTGCCGCTTTTAGGATCGGTGCCCAGCTCACGCGCCTGACCGGCTTCTTCTCGCGATGACGGTAACTTCCTTTTCTCTCGACCAGTTCTGAACGGCTTCCAGAACGCTTCCAGCACCGGCACCCATTCGCGTTCGCCGCGCGAAATCGCATCGAGCTCGTCTTCCAGCCTGGCGGTGAAGTCGTAGTCCACGTACTGCGTGAAATGCTCGGTCAGGAAGCCATTGACGATGCGGCCGATGTCGGTCGGAATGAAACGCTTGCCGTCCATCTCGACGTACTCGCGATTCTGCAGCGTCGAGATGATGCTGGCGTAGGTCGAGGGCCGGCCGATGCCGTATTCCTCCAGCGTCTTGACCAGGCTGGCTTCGGTGAAGCGCGGCGGTGGCTCGGTGAAATGCTGCTCGGCCAGAACGTCGGCGAGGTTCACTGTCATCGCCTTCTTCCATCGGCGGCAAGGATCTTCTCATCGTCGTCGTCTTTGCGTCGTCCTGGTCTTCCTGGTAGACGGCCATGAAGCCCGGCTTTGACCAGCGTCGAGCCGTTGGCGCGGAAGCGGCCGACTTCGCGTCGTCCACGGGCAGCAGATCCACCGCCACCGTGTCGAACACGGCATGGATCATCTGGCAGGCGACGGTGCGTTTCCAGATCAGGTCGTACAGTCGGAACTGATCGCGTTCCAGGTGCCTCTTAAGATCGTCGGGTGTGCGCGACACGCTGGTCGGGCGGATGCCTTCATGCGCTTCCTGGGCGTTCTTGGCCTTGGTCTTATAAGATCCGCGGCGCCTCCGGCAGATTTTCCTCGCCGTAGCGATCCTTGATAAGGCCGCGAATTTCGTCGATGGCTTCGTTGCCGAGATTGACCGAGTCCGTGCGCATATAGGTAATCAGGCCGACCGCGCCTTCGCCGGTATCGATGCCTTCGTAGAGACGCTGGGCGGTCATCATGGTGCGCTGGGCGCTAAAGCCGAGCTTGCGCGACGCTTCCTGCTGCAGCGTCGAGGTGGTGAACGGTGCTGCCGGATTGCGCTTGCGCTGTTTGCGCTCAATCGCATTGACGCGCAGGCGGGCGCCGGTCGGGGGCGCCATTTCGGCAAAGTTGCTGCCGCCGGCAGCCGTTAGCAATGACTCGCGGACATCGGTGGCCTGTTCCGCGTTGACGAAGCTAAACTGCTCAACCTTGTCGCCGCGATACTCGGCCAGGCGCGCACTGAAGTTTTTCGAGTCGGCGCCGAGTTGCGCTTCAATGCTCCAGTACTCGCGCGGATTGAAAGCTTCGATTTCCAGCTCGCGCTCGACAATCATGCGCAGCGCCGGACTTTGTACCCGGCCGGCAGACAGTCCCTGGCGAACCTTCTTCCACAACAACGGCGACAGGTTGAAACCCACCAGGTAGTCCAGCGCGCGGCGCGCCTGCTGTGCATTCACCAGGTCGTTGGACAAGCCGCGCGGCTCATCAATGGCTTCCTGAATCGCTCGCTTGGTGATTTCGTAGAACACCACCCGATGGACTTGTTTGTCTTTCAGCAGGCCGCGTTCTTTCAGCAATTCGAACAGGTGCCAGGAAATGGCTTCGCCTTCGCGGTCCGGGTCAGTCGCCAGGTATAAGGCGTCAGCCTTTTTCAGCGCTTTTTCAATCGCCTCGACATGCTTCTCGTTGCGCTCGATGACGTCGTACTTCATCGCGAAGCCGTGCTCCGGATCGACGGCGCCTTCCTTGGGCACGAGATCGCGGACGTGGCCATAGGAGGCCAGCACCTTGAAGTCCTTACCGAGGTACTTCTCGATGGTCTTCGCCTTGGCAGGCGATTCGACGACGACGATATTGCGACTCATGTTTTTCCGTATCTGAAAAAGCAAAACCGCGGCAGGGCCGCGGTCGACAGAATACTGTTTTGCGTAAGCGCTTGCAGGGTCAGTTCACCAGGCCAGTATTTTCCTCGAACACCAGGTCTTCCATCCGGGCGAAAGCCTTCTCCTGACCCGGCTGGCTGAACAGCACCATCAGCACTACCCACTTGACCTGCTCGACGTCGATATCGCCAGGGCCCAGGGCCACCAGGCGATCAATGACCAGTTCCCGCTGGGTTGCGGTGAGAATGCCGATTTGTTCCAGGTAGAGGATATAGCCGCGGCAATCGGCATCCAGGCGCGACATTTCAAAGGTGTTGAACAGACGCACGGAGCGATCGGCCGGTGCGGCCGCAAACGGTTCGTCCTGACGCGCACCCGAGGCCCTCGAGCCAGTCGAGTGCATGGTCGACTTCGGGTTCACCGAAACCGGCCTGCAACAACTCTTCGCGGAGCACACCTTGATCTGGCTCTGGCTCTTGCTCGAAGTCCTGTTCCGAATACGTTTCGAACAGGTACATGAGCACGTCAAGCACGGTCTCACTCATTTAAGCTGACCTTCTTCCCTCTGCTGATAGCGACCGCCCACCAACGGTTCGACCCGTCCTGTCAGCACCAACAACATGAGCATGGAGGAAACCTCAGCTGCCGTCAATCCGCTGCGCGTGGTTAGCTGGTCAACAGAAACGGGATCCCAGCCGAGGTGATTTAACAAGGTATTTTGCTTGTCGTCGGCCGGCGATATTTGTTTGCCCGTTGCAGCAAGTGATGTATTTTGTTCAATCGTTTGTGCAATCCCGCCGAGCGCACCGCCCAGCTCTTCAACAATGTCCGTCACCTGTTCTACCAGCTTGGCGCCCTGCCGTATCAGGCGATGGCAGCCACGTGCCATCGGGTTATGAATAGAACCCGGCAGCGCAAATACTTCGCGACCCTGCTCACCGGCCAGTCTTGCAGTAATCAGTGCACCACTGCGCCAACCTGCTTCAATCACCAGGGTCCCCGCGCTTAACCCGCTGATAATCCGGTTGCGGCGCGGAAAACGAAATGCCTGCGGCCCGCAGCCGGGCGGATATTCGCTGAGTAGCGTGCCTTGAGCGGCAATCTCTTCAGCCAGTGTGCGGTTACCGCGCGGATAGACCTGGTCGAGGCCGGTCGCGCACACGGCGATGGTCTGCCCGCCTGCCCTGAGCGCGCCGCGGTGCGCAGCCGTATCCACCCCTGCCGCCAGGCCGCTGGTTATGACGAAGCCATGGCCGGCCAGAGCGTGGGCAAAAGACTCGGCATTTTCACGCCCGCCTGGCGTGGCCCGGCGGCTGCCAACCATGGCCAGCTGCGGGTAAACCAGCAGCTCGCTGCGCCCGCGCAGGAACAACACCGCGGGCGGATCGCTGATTTCGCGGAGCAGCGGGGGATAGGCTTCGTCCAGCCAGGTAATGACCTGGTTGCCGGGCAACTCGGCCCAGTGCCGGGCGCAACGCAAGTGTTGTTTTACCGGTTGTTTGAGTCGCGCTATGGCAACGGTGGAGAGTCCGGCGGCGCGCAGTTGCGCCGGCGGGGCGCGGCACAGGCCGCGCACCGTGCCGACGCTCTGCAGCAAAGTGTCTAGTTGATGGCCGTGCAGCCAGTCTTGCTGGGAAAGGATCAGCCAATCTTGCAGGTGCACCGTATCTCCCGGTCGAGGTTTTCGACCGGGTCAGTCTGGCGTTGCCTGGGCCGCCGGCAGCGCGAGGCCGGCGGAGTTTGCTTACATCGGTGTGCGCACCCTGTCGAGGCGAGACATTTCAGTGCTCGCGCGCATCACCAATGCGTAGCTGATCCGGTCGTAGGTCTTGAAGATCATCACATCACCGGCCATCTCGTCGGGCAAGCGCACTTTCTCGCCAGTTAGTCCGGAAGCAATGCGATCGCGAACTTCCAGACCCGTAGTCCAGACGGTCAGCACATGGCCTGGCTCCAGGCCGTCACGCGCGCCGCGGTTCAACACGACGGTCTGGTACTGGGCAACTTCTTTGATCCCGTCAACCACATGGATGATGCGGCCGTCGATCTGATTCTCCGGCGCGCGTGGATAGAAGTTCAGCGGTACATTGAATTCCAGCTGCAGCAGACGGTCGCCTTCCAGTGCCTCGCGGCGACTTTCCGTCAGGCGCAAAGTGGCGGGATCACCGCCGCGGCGAATATTGCCCTCGCCGACGAAAATACCTTCGTAACCCACCACGGACTTGTCGTCCGGATCGATGAGTTTTTCGCCCACGTGAATGACACTGTAGGACTCGTTCTTCACATTGCCGCGTACATAGAGGTCGTTGCCGGCGGCGCCGATCAGACGTTGTTCACGCAGCGCCATGATGTAGGGCAACTGCTCCAGTTCATCTTTCTGCAGGACCACGCCCTTGCGCAGAAAGGCACCAATGACTTCAAAGGGAATGGTGGTTATGGCTTCGTCGAGATCAGACTCGCGTACGCGCGGCGACATGCGCTCAGTGCCGGCACCCCGTTCCAGGCGGATCTGCGGCTGACCGTCGACATACACCAGGGTCAGGATGTCACCGGGATATATAAGGTGCGGATTGGCGACCTGCGGGTTCACGTACCAGATTTCCGGCCAATACCAGGGATCGCGCAGGAACATCGCGGAGATATCCCAGAGCGTATCGCCGCGCTGCACCACGTATCGATCCGGGTGCTGCGGGTTCAGCGCCGGGGAGCCGCCGGACTGGGAAAACATAACGGTGCCGATGGCACTGCCGGTGACGGGACTTAGCCCGGCTGAAACCAGCACCAAGGCGGCGACGGCGACGCAAAGGCCCAGCGAACGAATCACTCGGGGCACGGCCTGCAAGCTGTTCATGGATGCTCCATCCCTATGTTTAAACCGCGTCGGGCCGGATCGAGCCACTGCTATAATCCCCGGACGCACCCCGATACGTGCAACAACAACGCCGTCCTGACCCCGAGAAACCCCTGAATTTCGCGGTCAAATTGGACGGTCTATAGTCGATATATCATAAATATACGGCCCATTCATAGCGCTTTACCCGAAACTGTGAAGGACGCAACATGGCGCTGCTCCAAATTCTTGAATTTCCAGATCCACGCCTGCGTGCCAAGGCGGCCCCCGTTGAGGTCGTCGATGACGAGGTCCGCCAGTTGCTGGACGACCTGCTGGAAACCATGTACGCGGCCCGCGGTATTGGTCTGGCGGCAACCCAGGTGGATGTGCATCGCCGCGTGCTGGTAATGGATATCTCCGAGGAGCGCGACCAGCCCCTGGCCCTGATTAACCCGGAAATCCTCGCTAATGAGGGGCATTGCGAGAGTGAAGAGGGCTGCCTGTCGGTGCCCGAGTACACGGAATCGGTGCCGCGCGCCGAGAAAATCCGCCTGCGCGCCCTGGATCGCGACGGCAATAGCTTCGAAATGGACGCCGATGGCTTGCTGGCCATCTGCATTCAGCACGAGATGGACCACCTCGAGGGCAAGCTATTCGTCGATTACCTGTCTGAACTCAAGCGTCAGCGCCTGCGCAAACGCCTGAGCAAGGCGCGGCGCCGGGATGTCCCGGCCAGCGCAGTGCCGGTTATCTAAGCGGCCCGTGGGGCCAGGCTCGGCATGACCCCAAAGCGCGGGCGTATTATTTTTGCCGGCTCGCCGGAGTTTGCCCTGCCGGGATTGCAGGCTGTGGCCGATAGCCGGCATCAGCTGGTGGCTGTATTGACCCAGCCGGATCGCCCATCGGGACGGGGCCGCCGGCTGCATGCGGGTCCGATCAAGCGCCTGGCCATCGATCTGGGCGTGCCGGTGCTGCAGCCTGAATCCCTGAAGCCTGAAGCCGTGCAGTCGCAGCTGCGCGAGCTGGCGCCCGACTTGATGGTGGTGATTGCCTATGGCTTGTTGTTGCCGCCTTCCGTGCTTGAATTGCCGACGCGCGGTTGTGTCAACGTGCATGCCTCTTTGTTGCCGCGCTGGCGCGGTGCGGCGCCGATCCAGGCTGCGGTGCGCGCCGGCGATAGTGAAACGGGTGTCTGCCTGATGCAGTTGGAAGCGGGCCTGGATACCGGCCCGGTCTATGCCTGCCAAACTACTGCCATCGACCCACAGGAGACAGCCGGCGAGCTACAGGATCGCCTGGCCGTGATGGGTGGCGAGTTGCTGTCAGCGCAGCTCGACGCGTTGCTGGCCGGCAGCTTGCAGGCCAAGCCGCAGTCATCGGTGGGCGTGAGTCACGCCGGGCGGATCAGTAAGTCCGATGGCCGGGTGGACTGGCAGCTGGATGCCGAAGTCATTGTGCGCCAGGTGCTGGCCTTCAACCCCTGGCCCGTGGCCGAGACCCGGCTTGGCGGTGAACGATTACGAATCTGGCGCGCTGCAGCCGAATTGCCTGCCACCGGCGGCAGGCCGGGCGAAATTATCGCCGTCGACGCAGGCGGTGTGCGGGTTGCTGCAGGTCGCGGCAGCGTTTATCTGACGGAAATCCAGATGCCTGGGCGTAAACGTATGCCTGCTGCCGACTTTGCGCGCGGCGCTGCATTGGTCGGGCAGCAGCTCGGCCAATGACGGCGGCGGGCGCATCCAGCCGGGCCGCCGCGGCACGGGCGGTGGCAGCCGTGTTGTATGAGGGCCGTAACCTTGATGCAGCGCTGGCCGGCGTGGCCGATGCGAGCACTGATAGCGGCCAGGTGCAGGCGCTGGCTTACGGCAGTTTGCGCTGGCATTGCCGTTACAGTGCCTGGCTGGATGAGTTGCTGGCCAAGCCCCTGCGTCGTCGCGACCAGGTAATCACCGCGTTGCTGTCAGTCGGTTTGTTTCAGCTGTTTGAAGGTCGCGAGCCAGCCTATGCAGCGGTCTCGACCACGGTGGAAGCTACCCGCTTGCTGGAGCGTCCGCGCCTGGCTGGTCTGGTGAATGGTGTTCTGCGTCGCGCTCAACGTGAGGCTGAAGATTTGCAGGCGCGCGCGCTGCAGCAAGCCAGTGCGCGCTATGCGCATCCGGACTGGCTGATTGAGCAGTTGCGCGCGGACTGGCCCGAAGATTTCGAGCGCATTCTCGCCGCCAATCAGCAGCAACCGCCCATGTGGCTGCGGGTTAATCGGCTGCGGGTCCAGCGAGATGAGTTTCAGGCCCGGCTAACAGAGCAGGGTATCGTCAGTGAAGCACCGACCCGGTTTGCCGATGCCTTGCGCCTGCAGCAGCCGCTGCCGGTCAATGAAATTCCCGGCTTCGCCCAGGGCGATTGCTCCGTGCAGGATGTTGCGGCCCAATTGGCTGCCGCGCTGCTTGCGCCGACGGCCGGCATGCGTGTGCTCGATGCCTGCGCCGCACCTGGCGGAAAGACCACGCATTTGCTGGAAGTTGCAGCCGGTGATCTCGACTTGACCGCGCTCGACAACGATCGTCGCCGCCTGGACCGGGTCGCGGAAAATCTGCAACGCCTGGGGCTCACCGCAAGGCTGCAGCTCGGTGATGCCTGCCGACCGAATGACTGGTGGGACGGCCAGGCCTTCGAGTGCATTTTGCTGGATGCCCCCTGTTCGGCAACGGGAGTGATCCGTCGGCATCCGGATATTCGCTTTCTGCGCCGGCCTGCCGATCTGCCGGTACTGGCGCGCCGGCAACGCGAGATGCTGGCGTCCCTGTGGGCATTGCTCGCGCCGGGCGGGCGACTGCTGTATGCAACCTGTTCTGTGCTGCGGGCTGAGAATCAGGCCGTGATCGAGGATTTTCTGGCCAGCCGGGCCGATGCGCGGGCGCTGCCGATGAAGGGGTTGGGGGCTGCGGCGCATCAAGCTGACCATTCGCCGGGTTTGCAGTTGTTGCCCGGCGACGCGGATGGCGATGGTTTCTATTATGCTGTAGTTGAAAAAACAACAGATCAGACCGTCTGAGGGAAACGCCTGCGGGCGCGGGACGAAAGCCGCGAGCCAGCTTACCGAATCCAATCTTTGTCACGATATGCAGCCAACATTCGCAGCAACACGACCTATTCAGCATCGCGCAGTCTGGCTGGTGCTGTGCGCGGCTGTGTTGTTGTTGCTGAATGCTGCCCATGCTCAGGACGGCAAGTTCGATATACGCAGCGCGGCGACCCGCTTGCAGGACGATGTCTACTACCTGACCGCGCGCGTGGATTTGCGCTTCAGTGACGAGGCGCTGGAAGCGCTGGAAAGCGGCGTCCCCCTGACCATTGAGATGCAGATCAATGTGAACCGCCAGCGCAGTTTCCTGCCGGATCCCGAGATTGCCACACTGCGCCAGAGTTACTTGCTCAGCTTTCAGCCATTAAGCCAGCGCTACCTGGTCAAGAATATCAACAGCGGTGAACAGTCGTCCCATGCAACTTTGTTTGCCGCGCTGAACAACATTGGTCGCATCAGTACCTTGCCGGTGATTGATGCCGCGCTGTTACAGCCAAAAAGCCGTTACGAAATTCGCATGCGTGCAGTACTGGACCAGAACACGCTGCCCGGGCCGCTGCGCCTGATCGCGTTCTGGGGTGATAGTTTCCGACTCCAAAGTGAGTGGTATTCGTGGATGCTAAGAGACTAAGGCGCGGTTTCTCGACTGTTCTCACCCTGATCGCCCTGGCGTTCGGGATCAGCGCCCTTGCCTTGCTGAGTCGCACCTCTCAGGACCCGGAACAATTCGGTCGCCTCAACGACGTCTTGTTGCTGCTCAATGCGGGCGCCGCGGCGGCCCTGTTGCTGTTGATTGTAGGCAGCCTGGTCCGCCTGCTGCGCGACTATCGTCGGCGCGTGCCGGGTGCGCGTCTGAAGGGCCGCATGCTCGCGGCTTTCGTGGTTTTAGTTGTCGGACCGTTGCTGGTCGTGTGGTTTTTCGCCGTGCAGTTTCTTAACCAGGGCATCGAGAGCTGGTTCGACGTGCAGGTGGAGTCCGGCCTGGGCGACGCGCTGGAGCTGAGCCGCTCATCCCTGGACGTGCGCATGCGCGAAAACCTGGATAAGACGCGCAACATGGGTCGCGAGATAGCTGGCCTGCGTGAAGGCGAAGTGATTGCCATGCTCGGTGGTTTGCGCCGGCGCGCCGAAGCGGCCGAGGCAACCGTCTACGGTGACGGCTTTCGCATCATCGCCACCAGTGTTAGCGACACCTCCGCGCGCTTCCCGGCGCGTCTGCCCGAAGATGTGGCGCTGCAGGTGCGGCAGATCGGCAGCTACGTTGGCCTGGATCCGTCGGCCGGTGACCAGCTGCAGATTCTGACCTCGGTCACGCTGCTGCCCGGCCGGCCGGGCGATGACGTGTGGACGCTAAAAGTCGTTTACCCGGTGGGTGCCCGTATCAGCGCCCTGGCCGGATCCGTTGAGCGCAGTTATACGCGCTATGGCGAGCTGGCCTTTTTGCGCGAACCCTTGCGCTACAGCTTTATAGTCACCCTGACACTGGTGGTGTTGCTGTCCTTTCTGGCTGCCGTATATGCCTCATTCTTTTTCGGCCGGCGCCTGGTCGCGCCGATTCAGTCCCTGGCTGCAGGCACCCGCGCGGTAGCCGGCGGCGACCTCGACACGCGCCTGCCGATGGCCAATCACGATGAGATCGGCTTTCTCATCGACTCTTTTAACGAGATGACTCAACGCCTGGCTGATGCCCGCGCATCGGCGGATCTGAGCGCCCAGCAGGTCGAAGATGAACGCGCGCGCCTCGCTGCGATCCTGGCGCGCTTGTCCACGGGAGTCATCGCGCTGGAAGGCGACGGTTCAATTCGCTCGGCCAACGAAGCGGCCAACGCAATTTTGCAGGTCAACCTGAGCGCCGGTGTGGGCGGCAGCCTGGAAGATCTGGCTGACGACCATCCCCTGCTGCGCGAGTTTGCCATTGTGCTGCAGGATCATCAGCAGGCCGGCGATGAGGAATGGCGCGAGCAGCTGGTCCTGCGTGGCGAAGGCGGGCGGCGGATATTGAGCTGCGCCTGCACGGCCTTGCCCCGCGAAGGCATTGAGGCCGCCGGCCGGGTCGTGGTGTTCGACGACATCACGACGCTGTTACAGGCACAGCGCGATGCCGCCTGGGGCGAAGTCGCCCGTCGCCTGGCCCACGAAATCAAAAACCCGCTGACGCCCATTCAGCTCTCGGCTGAGCGAATTCGTCGTCGCTGCCTGGACAAGCTCGAAACCGCCGATGCCGAGGTGCTTGAGCGTGCGACGCATACAATAGTTCAGCAGGTTGAAGCCATGCGCGATATGGTGAACGCCTTTAGTGAGTATGCGCGTGCTCCCGAGTTGCAGATCAGCGACGTGGATGTGAATCAGCTGGTGCGTGAAATCGCCTATCTCTATAAGACGCGGGATTCGCAGTCACAATTGATCCTGGAACTGGATGACCGTCTTGGCTTGATTGCCGCCGATGCTTTGCGCCTGCGGCAATTGCTGCATAACCTGATTCGCAACGCGCTGGAAGCGCTGGAAGGTCAGCCCGACGCGCGCTTGCTGATTCGCACCCGCGTCGATACCGATGCGCAGATGCTGCGCTTGAGTATTGCTGACAACGGGCCAGGATTTGCGCCCGACTTTCTTGACCAGGTATTTGAGCCATACATTACGACCAAGACCAAAGGCACGGGTCTGGGTCTGGCTATAGTGAAGAAGCTGGTAGAGGAACACGGTGGCCGGGTACTGGCCGAGAATCAGCCCGACAGCGGGGCCCGGGTTACCGTGGAACTGCCGCTGCGTCAAAATCTGCCGGACGCTGCAAACGATCAGCCAGGCAAACTATTTGAATCCCGGAGGGAGCGCGCATGACCGCGTCTAACATTCTCGTCGTTGACGATGAGGCAGATATCCGCGGACTGATCGAAGAGATCCTGTCCGAAGAAGGTTACACCGTATCTACTGCCGCGAATGGCAACGAAGCCCGCGAGCAGATGGGCCAGGGTAGTCCCGACCTGGTATTGCTGGATATCTGGATGCCCGACGTGGATGGCATCACACTGCTCTCTGAATGGACCCGGGATGGCGCACCGCCTTGCCCCGTGGTGGTCATGAGTGGACATGGCACCGTTGAGACTGCGGTGGAAGCCACCCGCCTCGGCGCGGTGGACTTCGTTGAAAAACCGCTGTCCCTGCAAAAACTGTTGCGTACGGTTGAGCGCGCGCTGGCCGAGGGCGAGGCGGCCAGCCAGGTGACGCACCGGCAAATGTTCCCGGCCATGCCCGGACCGGTGGGCAAGAGCCCCGTGATTCGAGAACTGCGCGAACGCGCGCAGGAGATGGCCGCGCATCCCGCCTCGGTGGTTTTGGTGGGTGAGCCGGGCAGTGGCCGTGAGGCAGCAGCGCGCTTTATTCATGCCGCCGGTGATCGGCGGGATCGCGACTTCGTGCGCCTGGTGGCGGCCTCGCTGCCCAGTGAAAACGTGGCGCGCGCCTTGCTGGGCTCCGACCATGCTGCCGGTGAAGCCGGCTATCTCGAACGCGCCAGCGCCGGCGTGTTGTTCATCGATGATTTGCAGGGCTTGTGTCCCGAAGGTCAGCGCTTGCTGCTGGGCGTTATTGAACAGGGCAGTTTTAGCCGCCTGGGTGAATCCGCGACGGTGAAGCTGAGCTGCCGAATCATCGCTTCGGTTACCGCCGATGCAGCGCGCTCGCCGGAGTCGGCCGGGCTGAATCCCCAATTGCTGGCCAGGCTGGCTGTGCTGCAGTTACCGGTGCCGGCGCTGCGCGATTATCCGGAAGATGTTTCCGAGCTGCTTCGTCAATATGTCGACCGGATGGTTGAGGCCGAAGGCCTGCCCTACCGCCGTTTTGGCGTAGCTGCCCAGAATCGGCTGCGCAACTATCCCTGGCCGGGCAATATCGAGGAGCTAACCCAGTTGGTGCGGCGACTGCTGCTGGAACGCGGCGAGGAAGAGATTGGCCTCGATGAAGTAGAAGCGGCCCTGCGACCGGTCACCGAAGCTGCCGCCGAGCCCCTGGTGAAACAGGACCTGTTGTCCTTACCATTGCGCGAGGCCCGCGAGCAATTCGAACGCGCCTACCTGATCGAGCAGCTCAGGCTGTGTGATGGCAAGGTTGGCCAGCTGGCCAAGCGCGTCGGTATGGAGCGCACTCACCTGTATCGAAAACTACGCTCCCTGGGTGTTGATTTTCGCCACCTCGGCGACGACCAAACGCAGAACGGCCAGGACACATAGCCTGTGCCGGCCGGAAAGTGGCCGGCGTATAGTCAAAATCAGACCTGTATCAGCGCGCCCGGCGAGCCGCCTGACTAGAGTTGAAATATGAAGAATTCGGTCATTGTGCATACCGGCCAGACCTGGAAGCTGGTCATTGCTGTGCTGGCGCTGCTGGCCGGCAGTATTTTGCCCGCCTTCCCTTCTCTGAGTATGTCCTGGACTGTCGGCACGGTGCTGGCCTTCGGCGGCTACGGTTTTGGCTTGCTGTTGATCCGTTGCCCCGACTGCGGTGCGCACTGGTTCTGGGACGCGATCATGCGCGCCGAGCTCTACCAGGCACTGTTTGGCCGGCCTATCTGCCCCAGTTGCAGCCGCGATTTCAGCGGCGAAGATACGTCCGGCTAGCGTTTCTGCTCTGCAGAGCGGGGCGTTTCGCATTGCCTTCCTGCGATGACGGGCTAAGCCGCGCGACCGGGTAAACCCTGTCGGCTAGCTGTCAGCACTCCCGTGCTGTAATGCTTATTCACAAGCTTAATACTATGTGTGACTGACCCGGCTTGCCGAAGCCTGCCAAAGGGCCTGCCGGCAACGGCAATACACTGACTGCAATTCCGGCGAAACTGGTGCTGTATGGAAAAATATATTGTTACGGGAAAGGAAATCGAGGCTATGCAGGGGCTCGATAAAATCCACTTCCTGAACCCGAATGCCCGCCGTCGTAATAAATCCCTGGGCGATCTGACCGGCCTCTCGGCCATCGGCTTTCACATTATTGAAGTGCAGCCCGGGCATGACTCGACGGAGCAGCATGTGCACTTCCATGAAGAGGAGTGCCTGTATGTTCTGGAGGGCGAAGCGCAAGCTACTATTGGCGATGAAACTCATGTGATTCGCGCAGGCGACTTTGTCGGTTACCGGGCCGGGGGTGCAGCGCATAAGCTGACCAATACCGGCAGTGCCGTGCTCCGTTGTATCGTTGTCGGTCAACGACTGGAGCACGATGTGGCGGACTACACAGAACTCGGCAAGCGGCTGTTCAGAAATTCCGGCCTGGCCTGGAACCTGGTTGATATCAGCAATATCGCGGAGCCAGTGGCCGGCAAAAAAGCCTGACAAACTAATGCGCAGAGCCGTGGCGAATCAATAGAAGGAGACCATGAACATGGCCAACGAGGGCTACCATGAACCGATTGAAGAACTGAGTGACGAAACCCGCGACATGCACAGGGCTATCGTCTCTCTGATGGAAGAACTGGAGGCAGTGGATTGGTATAACCAGCGCGTAGATGTCTGCAAGGACAAGGAGCTGCGCGCCATTCTCGCGCACAATCGCGACGAAGAAAAAGAACATGCGGCCATGGTGCTGGAGTGGATTCGTCGCAAGGATCCGAGCTTTGATAAAGAGCTTAAGGACTACCTGTTTACGGACAAGACCATTGCCCATGAATAGGGCTGGCTGAGTAAGCACGGCTGCTGGCAAAAGCCTTCGCCAGACAAGTCAGATATCCAGGTAGGCAGCCAGCGCGCTCGGCAGCTCCGTATTGACGGCTCGCATCTCCGGATAGGCTCGCGAGTTGTAGGTCTGCCAGAACATGGCGCGACGACCGGCCAGCTCGCCGGCGCGGCCAGCATGAATCAGGGCCGCCATGGCTTTGCCCGTATAGGTTGTTTCCAGGCCCAGGCCGATCAGTTCCCCGGCCAGGCGCACAGCCTCGCGGGTGGCTTCGGTGGGAATCGCATAGCCTTCGCCGAGAAAACCATCCAGCCCGGTAATGTTCTTGAGAGGATCGGCATAAACCGGGATGCGCGCGTCCAGCCTGGCCAATTCGCCATTGGTTTCTGTGTATAGCCGATCGAAATACTCCGGTGTCATCACCGGCTGCGGCACAACCCGCACGCCCATCACCTGGGTCGGCCAGCCAAGCAGGCGAAAACCGATGGCCAGTCCGATGGTGGTACCCATGGTGCCGGTGGCCGCATAGACAAAATCGGGCGGCGGCTTGTCGTCTAACTGTTCGGCGAGTTCAAAAGCCGCGTTGACGAAACCCACGGTGCCCAGCCAGGAAGAGCCGCCGAAGGGAATCTGATAAACGCGCTGCGCCCCGCCGGGATGTGCTGCCAGGATCTGCGCGGTGACCGCGCGGATGTCCTGCATGTTCTCGGCCGGGTGCAGGCTGGTGCCAAGGCTCAACTGATAGCGCAGGGTGCGTGCGACTTTTTCCGTGGGCGGCTGCGGGGTCAGAACCGCGTAACATTTGAGACCCAGTTGCTGCGCATAGATAGCCGTTGCCAACGCATGGTTGGAACCGACAGCGCCAAAGGTGAGTACCGCGTCGCAGCCGCGCTGTTGCGCATCGGCCAGCAAAAATTCGAGTTTGCGTACCTTGTTGCCGCCATAGGCGTCGCCGGACAGATCATCGCGCTTGATCCACAATTCGCCACAGTCGAACTCGGCTTCCGCATCCGGTGCTCGTTCGATGGGCGTGGGCAGTCGACCCAGTTCCAGGTGCGGCAGCGCCGCCGCCAGGGCCGGGTAACGATCCAGTAACGGTCGACTCATGGCGGGCAGCGCCCCGGCCTGACGTTAATCGGCTGGAAGCTGCCGTCTTCATTCAGTTGCAGATCGCCGGACGGAAAGTCTTCGCGCGTCAGGCGCCTGATCATGCGCCAGGCGTTTTGCGCCGGATCCAGGCGCGGACCGTCCGGACGTTGCTGGCGCAGGGAGACGACATCACCGGCCAGCAGTTTTCCGTTGCCGTCCAGGCGCGCGCGTAACAGGGGCGCATAGCCCTTGGCATCAGTCACGCTGATGCCCCACCAGGTGGCGAAGTTACCCAGGCTGTAGGCAATCAGCCGGCCCTGGTAAAGCTCCATGGCCCGCGGCACATGGGGGCCGTGACCGATGACCAGGTCCGCACCGGCATCTACCATGGCGCGCGAGAAGCGCACCACATCGCCGCGGTCTTCGCCGTAGTAGGTTTCGCTGGTGAACGGAATGCGCTGTGCGTCGGCGCCTTCGGCGCCGCCATGAAAGGAAACGATGACCAGATCATGCGCGGCTGCCAGTTCCGTGACTGCGGCCTGGGCGATATCGGTATCCAGCATCGGCCAGGATCCGCTGAACGGCGCAAACGCGATCATGGCGACGCGGATTTCACCGACTAGCCAGCTGGCGATGTCACCTTCACGGCCGGAATGCAGGATACCGGCGTCAGTCAAAGCGGCCATGCTGGCACTGCGGCCCTCCTCACCAAAATCCCGCGCGTGATTGTTGGCCAGGCTGACGACGTTAAAACCGGCTTCGGCCAGCGTCTGCGCAAAATGCGCGGGCGAACGAAAAAGATAACAGGCCGACGGGTCCTTGCACTGCTTGACCGGCTCACCGCCGTCCATCAAAACGCCCTCGACGTTAGCAAAAGCGATCTCGGCGGCTTGCAGCAAGGGTGCGGCGTCACGCAGTTGGCCGCGTCCATCATCTTCGGGCAACCGCGGTTTGGGGAAATCGCTGCCCAGCATCGTGTCACCGACGGCAGCGACACTGATCCGCTCACAGGCCAACACGGCACGGCGCCGCGCGGCCAGCTCTTCAGCGGTCGGCGGGGGCGGCGGCGGGCTTGCCATTACGGGCTGTTGTACCGGCGGTGGCGGTGCCGGCGGCGGTGCGCTGCAGGCGACCAGCCAGAGACTGGTGAACACGACGATAAGGGTCGAGGCCGGCCTACTCAGCAACGCGAATCACCATCACTTCAATCCGGGCTTCGCGCAACTGGCTGCGCATCCGGTTAAGTTCCGTCAAATCCGAAACCGGGCCCACGCGAACCCGGTGAAAGGTCTTGTCATCGATGCTGACTTTCTGAATTCGCGAGATGATCCCCAGCAGTGCCAGCCGGGCTTTCATGCGGTCGGCATCTTCGTTGCTGGAAAATGACCCGGCCTGCAGCACATAAGGACCGGGCTTGTTCACCGGGGTTGCGGCGACGTCCGGGCGTGCTTCCAGATCCTCCTCCGGAATGACCACTTCGAAAGACGGCAGCATTTCGTAGAAGTCAAAGCGTTCTTCCACCGGCCCGGCCGGCGCCGGTGCGGGTTTGGCTGGCGCTGGCTTGGCCGGTGGCGCCGGCGACGTAGCGGCAACGGGCCCCTGAGGGCTGCGATCGTTCACATAGATGGCGGCAGCGACAGCCAGGCCTACGGCCAGGCCAAATAGCATCCAGACCCAGCCGGCCATGGGCTGGTTGCTGCGCCGACGGGTCGCGCGCCGCTTGGTCTTGCGTTTCTTCTTAACCATCTACATCGACGCCGGCGCGGATACGCCGACCATGTTCAGGCCATTGCGCAGCACCTGTCGCGTGGCCAGGATCAGTAACAGGCGCGCATTTCGCAGCGCGTCGTCATCGACAATAAAGCGCTGCGCGTTGTAGTAGGTGTGCAGATCGTGGGCCAGCTCGCGCAGGTAGTGAACCACGTGCTGCGGGGCGCGCTGACGGGCGGCCAGTTCGATGACTTCCGGATAGCGGCACAGGGTTTGCATCAGGCCTTGCTCGTGTTCCGCTGTCAGCTGCTCCAGATTCTCACTCGCCTGCGCCTGATCAAAGCTCAGGTCACGGCTTTCCAGCTCGCGCATCACGCTGCAAACCCGTGCGTGGGCGTATTGAATGTAATACACCGGGTTCTCGTTGGAGCGTGACTTGGCCAGTTCCAGGTCGAAGTCGAGATGTTGTTCATTCGACCGTGAAACAAAGAAAAAGCGCGCGGCATCGTCGCCGACTTCTTCGCGCAATTGGCGCAAAGTGACGAACTCACCGGAGCGTGTCGACATCTGCACTTTCTGCTGGCCGCGAAACAGCACGACGAATTGCATCAGGTCTACTTCCAGGCATTCGGGCGGTTCGCCCATAGCCTGCAGTCCGGCGCGGACACGCGCAACGTAGCCATGATGATCGGAGCCGAGGATATCGACCAGGGTGTCAAAGCCGCGTTCGCGTTTTTGCAAATGGTAGGCAATATCGGAGGCGAAGTAAGTGCTGCGGCCGTTGTCGCGGACCACCACGCGATCCTTTTCGTCGCCGAACTCGGTAGCCCTGAACCAGGTAGCGCCGTCCTGCTGATAGGTATGACCTGAGCTTTCAACGCGCTCCAGCGCCAGGGCCAGTGCGCCCGAATCGACCAGGCTCTGTTCCGAGAACCATTCGTCATAGACCACGCCGAACTCAGCCAGGTCGTCACGAATGTCGCCCAGAATGGCATCGGCGGCGATTCGCAGCAGTTGTCTGAAACCGTCTTCACCGAGGCGCGCGCGACCGCGTGCGATGAGCTCATCAAGGCGTGCGTCGCCGGTTTCTGCGCTGTCATCAGGCAGCTCATCAAACAGGCCGGCGCTGTCCGGTAACAAGGGCTTCGACACCCTCAGCCAGTGCCGCCTCGGCAATCTCTGTCACGTATGTGCCCTGGTAGGCATTGGCCGGAAACGGCAGCGTTTCCCCTTTCAGCTCATACAGGCGCAGCCACAGGCTCAGGGCCAGGATGTCCATTTGTCGGCCGGCGTCATTCACGTAGTACTCGCGATGCACGCTGTGCCCGGTAGCCGCCAGCAGGTTGGCCACGCTGGCGCCATAAGCGGCATGTCGACCATGACCGACGTGCAGTGGTCCGGTGGGATTGGCCGACACGAACTCCACCAGCATTTTGTGCCCGTTACCGATGTCGCTGTGGCCGTAGTGATTGCCGCGCTCCATCACGCGCAGCAGCTCGGCGCTAAAGGCCGACGCGGCCAGGCGAAAATTAATAAACCCGGGACCGGCGATTTCCACGCCGGCGACCGCGCGCGATGCGGGCAGCGCTGCGACCAGTTGCTCGGCGATATCGCGCGGTTTGCTGCGCAGGGGTTTGGCCAGCTGCAGGGCCAGGTTGCTGGCGAAGTCCCCGTGACGGCGATCCCGCGTGCGCTCCAGCTCAGGGAGCTGGTCGGCAAGTTCGGGATGCTCGGCACTGGCAGGTAACGCCTTCAGGGCGTCGGCCAGCAATTGCTGCAGGTGCTGTTTCACAACCGGGGACTCTGAAAACGGCGCATTCTAGCCCGCATTGGCTTTTCGAGCAGGCGCTTTTGCTGCCGGGCGCATTAATAGAGCTCACCCGGATCCACGTCCAGGGACCAGCGCACGCGACGACCGCTGCGCAGCGGCTCCAGTGTCGGGTGCCATTGGCTGAGGAAATTCTGCAGCAGCGCCCGACCCGTGCCGCGCACCAGCAACTGACCGCGAAAGCGCCCGGCGCGCCGTTCCATCGGTGCCGGCGCGGGACCGAGCAGTTCAATGCCGGCGGGCAGGTTTCGCCCGGCCTGCTCGCGCGCTTCCTCTAAGAATTCGAACACGGCTTCGCGCTGCGCGGCTTCGGCACGCAGCAGGGCCAGGAATGCATAAGGTGGCCAGGCGCTTTCGCGGCGTGACTCCAGGGCCTGCATGGCAAAGGCGTGGTAGCCGTCGCGGACCAGGCGCAAGAGCAGCGGATGGTCCGGAAACGACGTCTGGATCAGCACTTCTCCGGGTCGCTCGGCACGCCCGGCGCGGCCGGCCACCTGCACAAAAGACTGCGCCAGGCGCTCACTGCTGCGGAAGTCGGTACCAAACAAGCCCTGGTCCGCATCGATGATGCCGACCAGCGTGACGTTTGGAAAATCATGCCCCTTGGTGAGCATTTGCGTGCCCAGCAACAGGCGCGCCTCGCCGCTGCGCACCAGTTCCAGGCGGCGTTCAATCTCGCCGCGTCGGCGCGTGGTGTCGCGGTCGATGCGGACCATGGGGTACTCGGGGAACAGCTGCTGGAGCGCCGCCTCCAGGCGCTCGGTACCCTCACCCACCGGCTGCAGACTTTCGCCGCAGGACTCGCAGATGCGTGGCGCCGCGCGTACTGAACCGCAGTGGTGGCAGACCAGCTGTTCGCGCTGCCGGTGATAGACCATGCGCGCGTCGCAGCGTCGACACTCGGCAATGCTGCCGCAGGCGATGCACATCAAAACCGGTGAGAAACCGCGTCGATTGAGGTAGATCAGCACTTGCCCGTCTGCCTGCAGGTGACGGCGCACGGCGGTCTGCAGGGGCTGGCTGAGGCCGTCCCTGGCCGGCTGATGGCGCAGGTCAATCAATTGCACCCGTGGCTGTTGTGCGGCGCCGGGTCGCTCGGGTAATTCCAGCAATTGATAGCGGCCGCTGCGCACGTTCTCCAGGCTTTCCAGTGCCGGGGTGGCCGACCCCAGCACCACTGGAATGTTCAGTTGTCGTGCTCGCCACACGGCCAGGTCGCGGGCTGAATAACGCAGGCCATCCTGCTGTTTCAATGAGGCATCGTGTTCTTCATCCACGACGATCAGGCCGGGGTTTTTCAGTGGCGCGAAAATCGCCGAGCGTGTGCCGATAATGATCGGCGCCGAGCCATCGGCAGCCTGCCCCCAGGCCTGCAGTCGCTCGCTGTCCGTGAGGCCGGAATGCAGCATCGCCATCGGCACCCCCAGGCGTTGCCGAAAACGCTGCAGCAGCTGCGGCGTCAGGCCGATTTCCGGCACCAGCACCAGGCATTGCTGTCCGGCCGCGATCCGCGTGCGAATGCATTCGAGATAAACCTCGGTCTTGCCGCTACCGGTGACGCCCTCGAGCAGACTGGCAACGAAACCCTCGCCGGCCTGCAGTTCGGCCACCGCTTTGGCCTGTGCGGCGGTTAATTCCGGCCCGGCCTGCAGTGGCTCTGGTGCGCCGACCTCTGGTTCCGGGACGCGGCTTTCGGCCAGGTGTTTTTCCTGCAGCGCGCGTATGCCACGTCGCCAGCTATCGCGGCCCAGGTCCAGTTCACCCGGCCCCAGGCCCCGTTGCGATTCGCGCAAGGCTGCCAGGATGCGTGCCTGCACGGGCGCGCGACGCATCAGCGTATCCAGCTCGCAGCTCAGTCCCTCGGCACTGGCGAACCAGCGCTGTTCCGGTTGCGCCTGGTCGCGACCCTGGCGCAGCAATCGCGGCAGCGCGGCGGCATAAACTTCGCCGATGGGGTGGTGGTAGTAGCTCGCGGTCCAGTCGACCAGCGCACGCAGTGTTTCGTCCAGCAAAGGTTCGGTGTCAAGCACGGCGGTGACGCGGCGGAGCTTGTTGCGCGGCAGTTCCGAGCCCGTTGCCAGTGCGGCGATGACGCCAATGCGTTCGCTGCGTCCGAAAGGTACGCGCACACGCTGACCGGCCTGGGGCCGGGGACCTGCGCCGGTCGGCGGCAGGTAGTCGAACAGACGCATCAGCGGTGTATCCAGGGCGACCTGGAGGATGCTGTCGGCGTCAGCCATGCGCAGACATTCCCGGCTGGCGCTTGAGCGGACTTTTCCACAGAAGCTGTGGATAAGTCTGTGGATAGCGTGGGTCAAAGGGCTCGCGAGGCGTGTTGCCAAGCCTTTTTTGTTAAATTGGTCAAATCTTGACCGAAGCCTGTTATTGCTAATAATTTCAATTGGTTAAAAGTCTTTGCTTCAATGCAAGAAGCGAATGTGCGCTAAGACTCAGACGAAACTGGGGGCAATGTGCATAACCACGGGCCCGACCGTCGCCCCGCGGCGTCAACCACGGCCCGAGCGGAGCGTTATATTGCCTGATGCAAGACTGCGGCAGGTGTTTTCCGTGTCTTGCGGTCGGGAGTTATTCTATGAATGAATGGGCACTTAAGCCGCTGCGAGAGGATGCGATCCTGGGCTCCCGGTCGGATGACGCACAACAGGCCACCCGCCAGGCCATGGACCGCTTTCTCGCCGGTGTCGAGGGCAAGGCCTATCGCATCGTGCAGGTTGCGGTACGCAATGAGGCTGATGCGCTGGATATCGTGCAGGACGCCATGATCAGGCTGGTAAAAAGTTACTCGCAGCGGCCGGAAAGCGAATGGCGACCGCTGTTTTTTCGTATTCTGCAAAATCGCTTGCGCGACCATCAACGGCATCAGGGTGTGCGTAATCGGGTGTTGAGCTGGTTTCGGCCGGCCGATGATGAAGACTATGCTGATCCGGTAGCACGCGCCGCCGCCGCAGAACATGTGCGGCCGGAACGCCAGGCGGCTATGGACGACACGCTGGCGGCCCTGCAGGCGGCGGTAAGCGAATTGCCGGCGCGTCAGCAACAGGCTTTTATGCTGCGCGCCCTGGAAGGTCTGGACGTCGCCGAAACGGCCGCGGCCATGGGCTGTTCCGCGGGCAGCGTGAAGACACATTATTTTCGAGCCGTGCATAGCCTGCGGGCGAGCCTCGGCGAGCATTGGGAATGAACGACAACAGCGACACAGCCAGGTTTGAACAGCGCGCCAGCGCGCTGTTGCGTGACAGCGTTGATGCCCTTGACGGGCCGACCCGTTCGCGTCTGAATCGCGCTCGCCAGGCGGCGCTGGATGAGCTGCCAACGGTTCGTCGGCAGCCGGGTCTGGCGCCGGGCTGGGGTTTTGCGACAGCCGTTGCCATGGCTGTTCTGGCCGTTGGTGTTTGGCGTCTGTTGCCGCAGGCTCCGGCAATCGAGCCGGCGTCCGTCGCAGCGATGCCGGCGCCCGTTGAGGATATGGAGTTGCTGATGGCCGAAGAGAATCTCGAGATGCTCGAAGATCTGGAGTTTTTCGCCTGGCTGTCGGCAGAGGAGTTGTCAGCTGCGGACGGTACTGCCGGGTGAGTCTGTTCCGGCTGCTTTGCTGTGGTTTGTTGCTCGGCGGCCTGGCGCAGGCTGAGGAAGCGCTGGATGTCGAGTTCCTTGAGTTTCTGGGCGCATTAGAGAGTGAAGAGAGTTGGGAAGAATTTTTCGACACCTTGCCGGCCGCCGCGGTGGGCGAATTGCCCGAGCCCGTAGTGGCCCGGCCGGAGGACGCTGAAGATGATGCGGGTTAGGCACGCGCTACTGGCAGCTTGCTGCCTGTACTTACTGATGCCGGTCCCTGGCCTGGCAGAAGACAGCATTAGCTGGGATTCACTCAATGCCCAGCAACAGAAAGTGCTCGGCGCTGTCGGTGACCGCTGGGCAAATCTGACGCCACAGCAGCAGCAGCGACTGGCCAATGGTTCCCAGCGCTGGCTCAGCATGGATGACAGTCAGCGCGATCAGGCGCGTAATCGATTCACGCGCTGGCAGCAGCTCAAGCCTGAACAAAAGGCCCAGCTGCGAAGGCAGTTTCAGCGCTACCAGAGTCTTACTCCGGATCAGCAGCAGCGCGTGCGGGAAAATTTCCAGCGCTTTCGGCAGCTACCGCAGGAACAGCGCGACCGCATCCGTAACAGTTGGCAGCAAATGTCGCCGGATCAGCGGAAAAAGCTGCAGCAGAAACGCCAGAAGCGCATGCAGCAGAATCAGGGCCAGCAAAACCGTGGCCCGCTGCAGCAGCCCGGTAAGGGCGGCAGCGGACGATAGCTTCGCTTTTGCCTAGAGTTCCTTGACGGCCTGAATCAGTTCCGAGGCCATGGCCTGACCGTCGCCGTACAGCATGCGCGTGTTGTCGAGGAAGAACAGCGCATTCTCGATACCTGAGAAGCCCGCGCCCTGGCCGCGCTTGATCACGATGCACGTTCTTGGCCTTGTCCGCATTCAGGATCGGCATGCCGTAAATCGGGCTGGCAGGATCTGTTCGGGCCACCGGGTTGACCACGTCATTGGCGCCGATCACCAGCGCGACATCCGTGTTCTCGAACTCCGCGTTGATTTCATCTTGGTCGTAAATCAGGTCGTAGGGCACGCCGGCCTCCGCCAGCAGCACATTCATGTGGCCGGGCATGCGCCCGGCGACCGGGTGAATCGCGAACTTCACCGTGACGCCGCGCTCGATCAGCAGCTGGCACAGTTCCCAGACCTTGTGCTGGGCCTGCGCGACGGCCATGCCGTAGCCGGGAATGATCAGAACCTTTTGCGCAAAGGCCATCATCACGCCGACGTCCGCGGCCTCGATGGGCTTCATGCGTGCCGCTGACGTCGCCGCCCTCGGCGGCCGGCGGTCTCGCCGAAGCCGGCGAACAGCACGTTGCCGAGCGAGCGGTTCATCGCCTTGGCCATCAGCTGCGTCAGCAGCGTGCCGGCCGAGCCGACCACGGTGCCGGCGATGATCATTGCGGCGTTGTTCAGCACGAAGCCCTCGAAGGCCACGGCCAGGCCGGTGAGGGCGTTGTACAGCGAAATCACCACCGGCATGTCGGCGCCGCCGATCGGCAGCGTCATCGTGATGCCGAGCACCAGTGCCAGGCCGAAGAACAGCGCGACGCTGGTCCGGCGTCGGCTGTCGGTAGCACGACCAGCGCCGATGCCGATGATCGCGGTAACCAGCAGCAGCGCCAGGTTGACGATATTGCTGGCCCTTGAAGCGGAATGAGCGCTTGATCAGCCCCTGCAGCTTGCCGAAGGCGATCAGGCTGCCGGAGAACGATACCGAACCGATGACGCCGCCGAGCACCGCCAGGGTCATGCATCACTGCGCTGTGGTTCGCCACCGCGCAGGCAGTTCGACCGCGGCAATCGCCGCCGCCGCGCCGCCGCCCATGCCGTTGTACAGCGCGATCATCTGCGGCATGTCGGTCATCGCGACCCGCTGGCCCGTCCACCAGGCCAGTACGCCGCCGATCGCGATCGCAGCGATCATCAGGAGGTAGTTGTCCATGCCCGGATAGGCAAAGGTGATCACCGTGGCGATCAGCATGCCGACGCCGGCCCACGATGCCGCTGGCGCGCGGTGACCGGCGAGCTCATCCGCTTGAGGCCCATGATGAACAGGAAGGCCGCCAGGTAGTAGCTGACTGTCAATCAGCGTGTGTCGCGGTGAAGCAGGCCACTCATTTGGCTCCTTCTCTTCTGCCGCTGGACTTGAACATCTCCAGCATGCGCTCGGTGACGACGTAGCCGCCGACCGCGTTGCCGGCGGCCAGCATCACGCCGATGAAACCGATCACCTGCTCGAGCGGTGGTATCGGCGTGGCCCAGCGCCACCATGGCGCCGACCAGCACGATGCCGTGCACGAAGTTGGAGCCGGACATCAGCGGCGTGTGCAGGATCACCGGCACCTTGCGCGATGACCTCGTAGCCGGTAAAGGCCGCCAGCATGAAGATATACAGGGCGGCAAAACGCGCTTACTCAATCATGACTGGCCTCCGGCGAGGGCTTCGCGGGTGCGGTTCGTGTTTGATCTCGCCGTCGTGGGTCAGGACCGAGCCGGCGAACACCTCGTCTTCCCAGTCGATGGCAAGCTCGCCGTCGACCAGGGCCGGGTTTCAGCAAGTTGAAAAGATTGCGCGCGTACATGTCGCTGGCGTGCCGGGCGACGCTGGCCGGCAGATTGACCGGCCCGATGATGCGTGACGTTGCCTGCGTCGAACGGTCTCGCCGGGCTGGGTCAGTTCGCAGTTGCCGCCGCCTTCGGCACCGAGGTCGACGATCACCGCGCCCGGCCTGCATGCGGCTCGACGGTTTCGCGCGCTGATGATGCGCGGCGCCGGTCGGCCCGGTACGGCCGCGGTGGTGATGACGCAGGTCGGCCTTGGCGATATGATCGTCGAGCGCTGCCTGTTGCTGCGCTGCGCTCCTCGGCGGTCAGTTCGCGCGCATAGCCGCCTTCACCTTCCGCCGATACGCCGGTGTCGACGAACTTGGCGCCCAGCGACTCGACCTGCTCGCGTGGTGGCGCTGCGCACGTCGTAGGCTTCCACCACGGCGCCGAGTCGCCGGGCGGTGGCGATGGCCTGCAGGCCCGCGACGCCGGCGCCGATCACCAGAGCCTGGGCCGGGCCGGATGGTGCCGGCGGCGGTGGTCAGCATCGGGAAGAACTTGTCCAGCGCGGCGGCGCCGAGCAACACGGCCTTGTAGCCGGCGACCGCGGCCTGCGAGGACAGCGCGTCCATGGACTGCGCGCGCGAGATGCGCGGCACCAGTTCCATCGCAAGGCTGGTCACCTGTTTGTCACACAAGGCACGGATCATTTCTGCCTGACGATGAGGCTGCATGAAACCGATCACCACTTTGCCGGCACCCAGGCCTGCGACCATCTCCGGTCGACGGTGGCTGGACCGTCAGCAGCAGGTCCGCGGCCTGCAGCACCGCGGCGGCGTCGGCGACTATTTCCGCGCCGGCAAAATCGCTGTCCGGCATCTGCGCCGCGGCGCCCGCCCCGGTTTCGATAACCACGCGGATGCCGTCTTTGACGAGCTTGCGAATGACCTCGGGCGCAATGGCGACGCGGGTCTCTCCGGGCATGGTCTCTTTTGCCACGCCAATGGTCAGTGCCATGAATAACTCCTGCGAGCTGATGGGCAGGTTAGCGCGACCGGCAAAGGCTGCCAAAGCCGCGCTTCATACGGGGCGGCATGATGACATATGCGACAGGAACGGTAAATTTGGTAACGTAGCGGGGTGTTCGTGCTGGCCGCCGGTCAGGAAATGCCGGCAACAGGCTCTCGGGACAGAGTCCAACTGATAGTTTCCTCGCAGCAGCGAGGGACTTGCCAGATGGGTTCTGAAGCCATGAACAAGACCGACAGACACTATATGGATCTGTCCCAGCAGGTACTGCGCACGGATGTTGCCGGCATGCCGCTGGAATGGATCGACTACCGGGACGCCGTGCGCCTGTATCACGCCGAACAGGTCGCCTACACCTGCGGCACACCGCTGTATCGCATCTATGGCGGCATTTGCGCGCTCACCGGGCAGCGCAGCTCCATTGAGGTGAATTCCATCATCGCCACCGTCGGGCGCACCCACGGCATTGCCGAACTGCGCCAGCGTTATACGCCGCCGCTGAATAACAACACCCTGTTCCGTCGCGACGGGCACCTGTGTATGTATTGCGGGCAAAGATTTATGACGCGCGATTTGACCCGCGACCATATTCGCCCCATCAGCCAGGGCGGCCTGGATTTGTGGCGCAATGTGGTTACAGCCTGTCGTCGCTGCAATAACCACAAGGGCGGGCGCACCCCCGAACAGGCCAGCATGCAGTTAATCGCGGTGCCCTTTATGCCGACCTATGCCGAGTACATTTATCTGAAAGGTCGCCGCGTGCTGACCGATCAGATGGAGTTTTTGCTCGCCCATATCCCGCGCTCCAGCCCCCTGCATGAGCGCCTGAGCAGCAACCTGCGCGAGGGCGCCGGACAGCGCTAAGACCAGCGGCGATTTTTTTCCCGCCCGTTAACCCCTTTTCGCCTGCACCGGCGTTTATAGCCTCCGAACCCTTATGGAGGCGAATACGCCATGAATTCTTCTGATAAAAAACCCCCATTCGCGCGGCGCCTGCTGCCGCTGCTTTTCTGCGCCAGTCTGCTGGCCGCTTGTGCCGGTCGTGAACAAAACCCTCAGCCGCCGGCCGTTGTTGACACGCCGCCGAATGAAATTCGTGAGGAATCCAAACTCGGCAGTGAAACCAGTGAACACGATCTCGGGCGGGTCGATAGTCCGGCGCCCGAGGTGCGGCGCCAGGCGCTTTTTGACGCCACCGGCCAGGCCGGCGTCGCCAAGTTGTCCCGCGGAGTGCATTGCTGCGCCCCGCCAATCGCTTATCCCTATACAGCCCGTGACCGCGAGAACTATGCGCAGATAGACACGAATCCGCTGCGCCTGGTCAGTGAGCACCCGGTATCGACCTTCAGCATTGATGTCGACACCGGCGCTTACAGCAATCTGCGACGCATCCTCAACGAGGGGCGTTTGCCGCCCAGTGATGCGGTGCGCGTCGAGGAGCTGATCAACTACTTCGACTACGCCTACGCGCGCCCGCGCAGTGCCGATCAGCCGTTTAGCATTAATACGGAAATTGCTCGCGCGCCGTGGAACAGCGAGCGCTTGCTGCTGCAGATCGGTATCAAGGGCTACGAGGTTGCGGCTGCCGAGCGCAAAGCCGCCAACCTGGTGTTCCTGGTCGACGTGTCCGGCTCGATGCAGGATCAGAGCAAGTTGCCGCTGTTGAAACGCGCGCTGCGCCTGATGACCCGTCAATTGACGGCGCAGGATCAGGTTTCGCTGGTGGTCTATGCCGGTGCGGCCGGCGTGGTGCTGGAGCCGACGCCGGGCAATCAGCAGGCACGCATCGAGGGCGCGCTGGAGCGACTGGCTGCGGGTGGCTCCACCAACGGCGCAGGCGGTATTCGCACCGCCTATGCGATGGCTCGTCAGGGCTTCGTCGAGGGTGGTATTAACCGCATCCTGCTGGCCACGGACGGCGACTTTAATGTCGGCACCGTCGACTTCGATGCCCTGGTGGACCTGGTCGAACGCGAGCGCGAAGCGGGTGTTTCCCTGACGACGCTGGGATTCGGAGCCGGTAATTACAACGATCAGCTGATGGAGCAATTGGCTGATGCGGGTAACGGTAACCATGCCTATATCGACACGCTGAATGAAGCCCGCAAGGTGCTGGTGGAGCAGTTGTCCGGCACCCTGCAGACCATCGCCAAGGACGTGAAGATCCAGGTCGAATTCAATCCCGAGGTGGTCGCCGAGTATCGCCTGATTGGCTATGAAAACCGCATGCTGCGTCGTGAAGATTTCAACAATGATCAGATCGATGCCGGTGAAATCGGCGCCGGCCACACGGTTACCGCGCTCTATGAACTGAGCCTGCGCAACAGCGAGGCACGCCTGATCGATCCCTTGCGCTACGGCCGTGCTGCAGCGCCGCTGCCGGTGTCATCGGGCGAAGCCGCTTTCGTTCGTCTGCGCTACAAGGCGCCGGGTGGCGATCGCAGCAAGCTGATCGAGTCGCCGGTGATAGTGCCGGACAGCGATGCTGAGCTACGCGCATCCACGGAACTGCGCTTTGCCGCTTCCGTGGCGGCCTTCGGCCAGTTGTTGCGCGGTGGCGAATACCTGGGCGAGTTTGGCTTTAGCGATATCCTCGCCCTGGCCGCGCGCTCGCGCGGTGACGATCCGCAGGGCTATCGCGGTGAGTTTCTTGGCCTGGTGAAACTCGCTGACAGCCTGCAAACCGTCAGTGCCCCGCCGCCCCAGGCGCGTCGCTGACCCGTCTGCCGGTTTTCCCGCCCGGCCGGCTGGCTTATGCTGGCGGCTATGGCGGGAGAGCCGGACGACAACGCGCTGATGCTGCGCTACCGGGCCGGTGATACGGTGGCCTTTCAGCGTCTTTACGCCCGTCACAAGGGGCCGCTGTTCCGGTTTTTTCTGCGCCAGTGCGGTCATAGCGAACTCGCCGGCGATCTTTTTCAGGAGGTGTGGACGCGCATTATCAAGGCTCGTCTTGACTACGAGCCCCGTGCACGCTTCACAACCTATATGTATCAAATTGCCCGCAATATCCTTAAAGATGAGTATCGCCGCCAGCAACGTCGCCCGGCTGATACCGGTGCCGGCGCCATCGATCCCGATCAGCAGGCCTCCGCCGGAGGTGGCGCAGACGCAGGCGCAGAAAATCTGCAGGCTGCCGCGGCCTTGCGCACCGCCATTGCGGCATTGCCCGACGATCAGCGCGAAGCTTTTCTGCTGCGCGAGGAGGCCGGCCTGAGTCTCGCCGACATTGCCGTGGTGACGGGTGTGCCTGAAGAAACGGCCAAGAGTCGTCTGCGCTATGCGCTTGGCAAATTGCGCCAGTCCTTGCTGGATCAGGGTGCCTGGCCATGAACGAATCGCGCGACGAAAAAATTCTGCGCGACTACCTGGCCGGTGAATCGCCCCTGTCAAAGCGCTATGCCAGCCTGGGCAATGAACAGCCGCCAACGGAGCTGGATGAGAAAATTCTCGCCGCTGCCAGCGAATCTTCCAAAGTGGTTCCGCTGGAGCGGGCTGGCAGGCGCTGGGGCGCGGCCCTGGCCGTCGCCGCAACGGTGCTGTTGTGTGTATCCGTGGTGGTGAATCTGAGTATCCAGCCTGAGGGCCCGCTGCTGGGCGAACCACCGCCGATGGCCGAGTTCGCCGAAGAGTCGGCATTCGCGGACCAGGATTTTGCTGCCGGTCGCGAGCCAGAAGGCCGACTGGACAGCCTGCGGCGGCAGGCTCGCCCTGCGCAGGCACCCGCCCGCGAGCGGCCGGCGCCGATGGCATCAGCCGACAGTGAGCAAAAGTTGGCGGCCCCGGCAGGCCTGCCGCCGATGGACGATCCGGGCCTGGCTGACGCCGGCACGCTGCAACTGCAGCGGCCGGATTCGGGCGAGGTCGATCTGGGCCGCGCGGGCCAGGCTGGACTGCAAAGCCCGCCGTCGGCAGCGGCGGTGGCCAATATAGCCAGCGCCGCGAAATTGCCGCGTGACGACCAGCTGTTGCAGCGCGCGATCAGCTTTTTGAACGAGCCGCCCGGTGCAGCGGACAGGCCGGCGCGAAAAGCGGAATTCGCGCAGCCAAGCGATGAGATTTCGTCGCAAGGCCTGGCGCAAATCCAGGCCGCCTATCAGGCCAACGACCTCGATCTGGCCTGGTCGCGCCTGCAGGCTTTTCGCGCTGACTATCCGCAACATCCCTTGAGCGTGTTTCTGCGCGACGCAGCGGGCGCAGAAGCGGATAATTAGCGGCCATGCAAACTTTTCTCATCGACGCCAGCATCTTTATATTTCGTGCCTGGTTCACCATGCCGGACGATATGGTCGATGCGGACGATAATCCTGTGAATGCCCTGTATGGCTACACGCGGTTTCTCGGCGACTTTCTCGAGCGGGTGCAGCCTGAGTATGTTGCGGCCGCTTTCGACGTGAGTCTGACCTCATCGTTTCGCAACGATCTGTATCCGGACTACAAAGCTAACCGGGATCCGGCGCCGCCGGAACTCAAGCGTCAGTTTCAGCTGTGCCGCGAAGTGACGCGCGCCCTGGGCGTGCGCGAATGTGCCGACAGCAGTTACGAGGCGGATGACCTGATCGGCACACTGGCCGTGGGTGTGCGACGGGCCGGTCATACCGTCACCATCGTCAGCCGCGATAAGGATTTGTTGCAGTTGCTCGAAGATGGCGATCGCTTCTGGGATTACGCGGGTCAGAAAACCATTGCGCATCACCAGGTGAGTGATGCTTTCGGCGTGCGCGCCGAGCAGATGCCGGACTATCTGGGCCTGGCCGGCGACAGCGTCGACAACATTCCCGGTGTGCCGGGTGTCGGCGCCAAGACCGCGGCCGGGCTGCTGCAAAAATTTCACGATCTGGAGGATATCTACGCCAACCTGGAACAGGTTGCGGCCTTGCCGCTGCGTGGCGCCTCGAAGCTCGGCGCGCGTCTTGCCGAGCATCGTGACAGGGCCGAGTTGTGCCGCGAGCTGGCGCGCATCCGCTGTGATGCGCCGATGGATGTTAGCGAAGCCAGCGTGCAGCGTCAGCCACCGGTCATGGACGAGATCACGCGTTTCTATGATGCGGCGGGTTTCGGCACCTCGTTGCGCCGCCAGGCTGAGCGGATTGCCGATCAGTACTAGCGGCACGCCTTGAATCAGGAACTACGCTGCGCACTGGAGCCGTTTACCGGCGAGCTCGCGGCCGGCTCGGTGCACGTCGGCGGCGGTTCTATTGCGCATTGCTATCGGCTGCGGGCGGTGAGCGGGCAGCGCTATTTTCTCAAGACACTACCGGCAGCTGAGGCAGGGCTGCTGCAGGCCGAGGCTGACGGGCTGTGCGCATTGGCGGCAGCTTCTGCGGTTTCTGTACCAGCGACACTGGCCAGCGGCGTAATCAGCGACTGCGCCTACTTGTTGCTGGAATTTTTGCAGCTCGAACCCGGTTCGCCGCTGGCAGCAGCCAGGCTGGGCCGAAAACTCGCCCAGCTACATCGTCACAGCCAGCCGCAGTTTGGCTGGCATCGCGACAACTACATAGGTCGCAGTCCGCAGCCCAATCAACCGGGCGATAGCTGGCCGGAGTTTTTTCGTGAGCAGCGGCTCGGCTTTCAGTTGCGGCTGGCGGCGACCCATGGCTATGGCGGCCGCCTGCAGCAGCGCGGCGGACAACTGCTGGAACAGTTGCCACGTTTCTTCGGTGCAGCACCGCCGCCTTCGCTGCTGCACGGTGACTTATGGGCGGGCAATTGGGGCGCGAAAGCCGACCAGTGCCCGGTGATATTCGACCCGGCTGTGTACTACGGGGATCGTGAGGCGGATATCGCCATGACGCGCTTATTCGGTGGCTTTCCGCCGGAATTTTACGCCGCGTATCAGGAGGCCTGGCCGCTGCCCGACGGCTTTGAGCTGCGTACAGATCTCTACAATCTGTACCATATACTCAATCACCTGAACCTGTTCGGGGGCGCCTATGCGGGGCAGGCGCTGGATACAATTGACAGGCTTTTGTCTCAGGTCGGCTAGGTTTTCCGCCAGCGGCGGTCGACGACACTGAGCGCAATCAGCGACGGGGGCGATGGCTTGGATAACATGACGACAGCGAATGCGCCGCAGACGGAAAGCTTCGCTTTCAGCGGAACCGCTGCAGCCTACTTTCGCATCTGGATCGTCAATCTTTGTCTGACCATAGTCACACTGGGCATCTATTCGCCCTGGGCAAAAGTTCGCCGTAACAAGTACCTGTATCGGAACACACAGCTGGCTGGCGGCGCCTTTGACTATCACGCCGATCCGTTGGCGATACTCAAAGGCCGGGCGATCGCCGTCGTTTTGCTTGGCGCCTATGTCGTATCTGCCTGGCTGCAACCGGGATTGGAGACCCTGGTTTTTGTTTTGCTGATGCTCATGCTTCCCTGGCTGTTAGTACGCTCGCGCATGTTCGCGCTGCGCAACACCTCATACCGCAACATTCGCTTTTCGTATCGGCCCGCCTATCGTGAGGCCTACAAGATTGTGCTGGGCTTCTATGCCATAGGCATCATCACGCTGGGTCTGGCGTTGCCCTGGGCTCGCTATCATCGCGCGCGGATGCTAGCGGACAATTCGCGTTTTGGCAGCCTCGATCTGCATATGAACGACGAGGTCAGCGCAGGAGACTTCTATCGAATCTATCTTGGCGTGAGCCTTTTCTCGCTGATTGGGTTCCTGTTTCTCGGTCTATTGTTGTTGCCGCTGTTTGGCCTGTTCGGTGCGGGCGGCTCTGATCAGGGGCCAGCCGGGACTGGCGTATCATTGCTCTCGTTCATCCCGCTACTTATTCTTGCGCCGCTATACCTGGCGATATTCTTTGCGCTCAACGCGGCTATCACACGGGTGACGCTGAATAAACTGCGGGTTGGCGAGCACACGATCAAGTGCGGCTGGAGTCTGCCCAGCCTGGTGACTATCCAGGTCAGCAACCTGTTACTGATTTTTTTGTCCCTGGGGTTGCTGATCCCCTGGGCTACCGTGCGAGTTCAGCGCTACATGCTGTCCAATCTGGTCCTTGAGCCGGTTGGTAACCTGGACGAAGTCCTGGCGGGCGAGGCCGAAGACGTTTCCGCGCTGGGTGAGGAAATCGGCGAAGCCTTCGATTTCGATTTCGGGCTCTGAAGTCTTGCGCGCGCTGCTCTATGACGGACAAACCTCGGCGGGACAGGCCGTTGAGATACATTTACAGAGCTGGGGCGTGCTGCAGCTGGTCGGTGGCCGGGAGCGGCGCAGCTGGGATGTTGCCGACCTGGCAGTGGCTGATCGAGTCGGCGACTGCGCGGCTGTAATCGAGCTGCCCGACGGTGGCCGGCTGGAAGTTGCCGATGCCGATGAGTTCTATGCGGCCTACGCGCAGCTGGGCGGGCCGAGCAAGCACTGGCTGCATTGGCTGGAAGGCCGCTGGACCACAGTGCTGGCCTGCCTTTTGCTGATCATTGGCCTGACAGCCTGGGCATTGACGGACGGACTACCCCTGGCAGCCCGAGTGATTGCCGACCTGATGCCCCAGTCAGCGCAGCAGGCCATCGGCCGCGAAGGCGCTGAACTACTGGACAGTTATCTGTTCGAGCCCAGCGAACTGCCCAGCGAGCGCCAGACCGCTTTGCGTGCAGTGTTCAACGATGTTCTGACCGATGTCGGTGATGGCGGTAACTACGAACTTCGTTTTCGTCAATCAGAAGCCCTGGGCGCGAATGCCATAGCCTTGCCCGCGGGTATTGTTTTCCTGACCGACGAACTGGTGGCGCTGGCCGAGAATGACCAGGAGCTGGCGGCCGTGCTGGCGCACGAAGTCGGCCATGTGCTCAATCACCATGCCCTGCGCGCGCTGCTGCAAAATTCCGTGGCGGCCGGATTCATCGTCGCGATTACCGGTGATCTCGGTTCGGCGGCCAACCTGGCGGCCGGCATCCCGACCTTGTTATTGAACGCCGCTTACTCACGCGACTTCGAGCGTGAGGCCGATGAGGTTGCCTATGCCTATCTGCGCCAGAACGATATCGATCCGCGCCGGCTGGGTGAGCTATTGCTGCGCGTTGATCAGCGCTATGGTCGAGACAGCGGTGAGACCAGCTTGCTGTCCACCCATCCCGGCGCCCTCGAGCGGCTGGAAGGCGCGCTGGCTGAAACAGCGCCCGAAGCCGAATAAATTGCGTCGGCGCACCGGCGTAATTCTTCGCATTGGGTATGATCGGCACTATTCAGAAAACTAAAGATGCCCCGGGGACAGGCTATGACCGAAAAGAGCATTGATTCCATCCTCAACGAACAGCGCCGCTTCGCACCGGCCGCGGAGTTTTCCGCGGCGGCGGTATTTAGCGCCGCTGATCTTGAATCCATGTACGCGGCCGCCGCGGAAGATTCGCCGGCCTATTGGGCCGGACTGGCGCGCAGTCTGCTCAGCTGGGACACGCCCTTTGAAACCGTGCTGGATGACAGCAAGGCGCCCAACTATCGCTGGTTCACCGATGGCGAACTGAACGTTTCGCGCAATTGCCTGGATGTGCACCTGGCTGAGCGTGGCGACAAGACTGCCATCATTTTTGAAGGCGAGGGTGGTGACAAGCGCAAACTGAGCTACGCGCAATTGACGGCCGACGTCTGCCGTTTTGCCAACGCTTTACGCAGCCAGGGAATCGGGCCCGGCGACCGGGTGGTGATCTACATGCCGATGGTGCCCGAGGCGGTGATCGCCATGCAGGCCTGCGCGCGGATCGGCGCGGTGCACTCGGTGGTGTTCGGCGGATTTTCTGCCAATTCCCTGCGTGATCGCATTGAGGACGCGGGTGCCAAGATGGTCATCACGGCCGACGGCGGTCATCGCGGCGGCAAGATCGTCGAGTTGAAAGCTGCTACCGACAAAGCCCTGGAACAGGGCTGCGAGAGCATTAACACGGTCATCGTGCTGAAACGTGCCGACTGCGGTTGCCCGATGCAGTCGGGTCGCGATTTGTGGTGGTCCGATGTAATCGCCGGGCAAGCGGACAGCTGTGAACCTGTCGCCCTGAACGCCGAGCATCCGCTATTCCTGCTTTACACCTCGGGCTCCACCGGCAAGCCCAAGGGCATTCAGCACGCCAGTGCCGGCTACCTGCTGCATGCCAAGCTCACTAACCAGATGGATTTTCGATCTGCACGAGGACGACGTGTTCTGGTGCACGGCCGATGTCGGCTGGATTACCGGCCACACCTATGTCGCTTACGGTCCGCTGGCGGCCGGCGCCACCATTGTCATGTACGAAGGCGCGCCGACCTACCCCGATGGCGGGCGCTTCTGGAGTATCTGCCAGCGGCATGGTGTGACGATGTTCTACACCGCGCCGACGGCGATCCGGGCGTTAATGAAGCTTGGCGATGACATTCCCGCCCAGTTCGATCTGTCCAAGCTACGACTGCTGGGTACTGTCGGCGAGCCGATCAACCCGGAAGCCTGGATGTGGTATCACGAGGTGATCGGCAAACAGCGCTGTCCGATCGTCGATACCTGGTGGCAGACGGAGACCGGCGGCATCGTGATCTCACCGGTGCCTGGAGTCACCGAAACCAAACCCGGCTCCTGCGCGCGGCCGCTGCCCGGTATGGATGTCGATATCGTTGATGAAGCGGGTGATCCGGTCAGTTCACCCGAGCAGGGCGGTTACCTGGTCATCAAGCAGCCCTGGCCGGCGATGCTGCGCACGATCTGGGGTGACAACGAGCGCTATCTTGAGACCTATTGGGAAAAATTCGGCAATCGTTACTACCTGGCCGGCGACAGTGCTCATCGTGACGCCGACGGTTACTACTGGATCATGGGCCGTATTGACGACGTGCTGAACGTGTCCGGCCACCGGCTGGGCACCATGGAAGTCGAGTCAGCCCTGGTGGCCCACAAACGCGTTGTCGAAGCCGCCGTTGTCGGTCGCCCCCACGAAGTAAAAGGTGAAGGTATTTTCGCCTATGTGGTTTTGCGCGGTGAACGGCCGGTCGGCGAGGAGGCGGCGCAGCTCACGCGTGAATTGCGCGACTGGGTCGGTGAGCAACTCGGCGCCATCGCCAAGCCCGATGAAATCCGTTTTGCTGACAACCTGCCGAAAACCCGCTCCGGAAAAATCATGCGCCGCCTGTTACGCAATATCGCGCGGGGTGAGGAGATTACCCAGGATGTTTCCACGCTGGAGAATCCGGCGATTCTGGAGCAGCTGCGCGGCGACGACTGACAGTATTTTCTGGTTAGCGAATCGGCGCAAAAAATTTGCGACCTAACAACGGCAGGCGCAATTCATAACTGATCAGGATGGCCAGGCAGCGAAACAGGCTTTTCCAGGGGCCCATCTGCTCGAACTTGCGGCTGTCGGTGATGATTTCTTCGGCAAAGATGCGCGGCTCGCCCTGCTCGCGCAGCTGTTCCGACAAGCGAATATCTTCCAGCAGTCCATCCTCGGGAAATCCGCCCAGTTGTTCGAATAAGGAACGACGCACCACCATGGCCTGGTCGCCGTAAAATACCCGTGTCACGCGGCAGCGAAAATTATGCAGCCTGGATACGAAGCCCAGCGCGGGATGGCTGCCGGAAAACCGGTGACTGAAACCGCCGCTGCTGAAGGTCGGGTCCGACTCGAGCTGGTTTAAACGGCTAATAGCGCCGTCGGGCAGCAGGGTATCGGCATGCAGAAATAACAGCAGCTCACCCTGGGCCTGCTTTGCGCCGGCGTTCATCTGTGCGCCGCGGCCACGCGCTGAGACCAGGCAGCGTAGCTGTGCAAACTGCGCCGCAATGGCCAGGGTGTCGTCGTCACTGCCCCCGTCTACCAGCAACGCTTCCCATTCGCCGTCTTGCGATGCCAGGGCCGCGAGGGTCGCTGGCAGGGCGCGCGCTTCGTTCAGGGCGGGAATGATGACGGAGATCATAGCAACGGGTTTACCAGCTTAGCGATAGCCTTCAGGTTACCGGGAACTCCAGCCGGGTGCCTTCCGGTGCAATCAACACGCGCCTGTCGCCTTCGTCGCGCAGCGTTAGGCCTGTTCGCTCCAGCTTCGTGACCAGTGTCGGTTCAGGAAACGGAAACACCAGGCACGGAAACGCGCTGCGACCCACCGATAGCTGCAACCTAAGCGCCGGTGCGGCCATCTCGATACGATCCGGTTCGGCGCTGTCGTGGTCAGCGGTCAATCCGGCCAGTTGCCAGAACTCGATGCCGTCCTCCAGATCTGCACAATTCAGACCGAGGTAGCTGGCCTGCCCGGTGACCGGCAGGGTGTTTTCCGACCATGGCGAGAAAGTAGGGGCTTCCATCAATACGGCCAGCGTGCCGCCGGGCCCGGCCAGGCCGAACTCATGAAAGTCGTCGCTGCCCAGGCGTTGAAATTCCAGCTCGAAACCTGCCGCCATCAGTTGCCGCGCCCAGTTGGCCGTGTCCTTTTGTACGAAACTCAAGGCAGCCGCGGGCAGCGCCTGCGCAGTGCAGGCCGATGGCTATACGCCCGTCACTGACGACGGCATACGCGTAGTTGCGAATGTCCCCGGTGGTCAGCTCAGTGAAGCCGAGGTCTCTATAGAACCCCAGCGAAGCGGCCAGGTCAGGGGCGGGCAAAGACAGTTCCAGAAAACGCCAGTGGTTGCTCATGCGCATAAAATTTGAATTCGGCTGACATAAGTCTAGACCAACTGCCGCCCGGCGGCGTATCCATCCGGTTGGCTAGGCAGTGATTCCGGGCGTGGTTTACACTGCTGACTCATGGGGAAGAAGCGATCGGTAACGGCTCTGAGAAGCCTGGTCGTCGGTTGGGCATTGCCGTTTCTGATCATGACGCAGTTGATGGCAGAAAATAACGACAAGCGCCCGTCGACAATGCAGGCCTTCGCGCCCGGCGATGTTTTCGTCGGCGCGACGCTGCTCAATAATCCGCAAGATGATCACGCCGGCCTGGGCCGCATCTTGCAGTTCGACGCGGACCTGAAGCGCAGGGGCATTCTTTGGGTTGATGGTTCAACGCACCTGATCTCCGGCTTGAATTTCGCGCCCGACGGCACCCTGTGGGCCTTCGATTCCTGGGCCTGGATTGCCATTCGCGTGGCACCCGACGGCCGACAGTTGCCCAATCGCCAGTTCGCGCAACGTGCGCTGTCCAGCGTGCACTTTGCCGCCAACGACCAGCTGGTGTTTACCGAGAGTCTCGAGGGCAACCATCAGCCGCTGCCGCTGACCACCCGTCACAAGCCCTTGCCCGGTGAAACCGACAAACTGGGTGACGGCGATATCTATGTCTTCGATGCCGACGGTGAACTACGCCAGGTTTTCGACCCGGAGGTGCACGGCGGCATGAGCGGCAGTATGGCCGTTACGCACGCCACCCTGGCCGATGACGGCCGGCGTTTGATTTATGTCTCCGAAACCGGGCCGCGCTTGATGCAATTTGATCTGCAGGCCGGCCAACAGTTGCCCGACCTGCAGGCCTTCGCGAATGATTCCGGCGAGATGTTTTTTGATCTGACCAGCGCCCCGGGCGGACGTTTGCTGGTGACCCGTGGTGCGCGCCTGGATATTCTCGATCAGTCGGGCAAGGAACTGGCGCGCTGGCCGCTGGAGGGATTTGGCTGGTCCATCGTAGCGGCTGATGATCGCGGCGAGGTGGCCTATGTGGCCAACTGGTTTAGCGGCGAAATTATCAAGCTGGATCTTGCTTCCGGCGAGATCCAGGCGCGCACCGAGATTGCGCCCAAGTGTATCGCTGGCCTTGCGCAGTACCCCGGATCATGAACTCCCAGCCGGAATCGCTGGCCGCGGTGGTGTCCTTGCGCGGACATCGGGCGCGGATATTGTTTCGGCGTTACTCAGCGCTGCCCAGCGAATTGCGATCTCCGGCACGCACCCGGCTGGTGCTGGAGGCGATCATGGACTATGCCTTTGAAGACCAGGGCTCAGCGCTTGCGCCGGACACTGACGCCGATGTCCGCGTCTATCGTCGCTTGCAGGAGTTTCTGCCGATCAGTGAGGGCTCCTGGCCCGGTGGCGTCATGGGCTGGCTGCACGAGAACCTGGTGCCCGGGGCTATACGGCAGCGCCAGCACCTGGCGGAATTTGTCGGTGATTGCCTGCGCTGGGCATAAACCGGCCAACTAATCATCCTGCTTCATCTGTTTGTAACAGTGCCAGGTTAATTTAGTCGTAAGGATCGAATACGGCGCGGCCCCGTCCCCCCGACACAGACCCCCAATCTAACGGGCCCGAAGTGTTTGCTCCTCACCCGTAACATAGCTGCCGGAAGAACCGATCAACAGGTCAATGGCATGCAAGCCCTCCGCAAGGAGGGCTTTTTTTTCGGCGGGTTTTTCTAGGCTAGAGAAAGCCGGGCAAATACAAGGCCAGCCCGGGCACAGCGATCAGAATCATCAGCAATAGTGTGTCGCAGGCCAGGTAGGGCAGGGCTGCCAGGGCCACCTGCTGCAGAGTTGTGCCACGCGGGGCGACACCGAGCATCAGGAACAGCAGCAGGCCAAAGGGCGGCGTGGTCAAACTCATTTGCAATGCCAGCAGGACGACGATGCCGAACCAGACCTTGTCGAAACCCATCGCGGCAGCGAGGGGGAAAAACACCGGGATGGTCAGCAACATGATGGAAATCTGATCCATAAACATGCCGAGTAGCAGCAGTACGCCAAACATCAGCAGCAACTTGGCGAGCGTGCCGGCTTCCAGCCCGATGGCCCAGTCCACCACCAGGCCGCTGGCGCCGGAAAAAGCCATCAGCTGGCTGAATACCGAGGAACTGATCAACAGCAAAAATACCGTACCGGTGACGCTGACCGTACTGAGTAGCGACTTGCGCAAGGCATTACCCGTCAGGCATCGAGATGATGCGGCCAGGGCGGCCACCGCCAGCACGCCGAAGGCGGCAGCTTCAGAGGGTGTGGCGATACCGAGCAAAATGAATCCGACCACGGCGAAAATCACCAGGCCCAGCGGCAGAATATTGCGCACCAGCAAGCCCAGCTTTTGTCGCCGAGAGATTTTTGGAATGCTGTATTCCGGCGCTGCGTCGGGTCGCAGTTTCGCCTGCAGGTAAATGACGCTGCAGTAGAGCACCGCGAGTACCAGCCCCGGCAACAATCCGGCAATCAACAGCGCACCTATATCGATGCGCGCCAGGCTGCCTAACAGCACGCCGAGGGATGATGGCGGAATTAGCATCGCCAGCCCGCCGGTGCCGACAATGGGGCCGATGGCCATGTACGGGGCATAGCCGCGGCGGGTCATTTCCGGGACCATCAGCGAACCGAGCATGGCCGTGTTGGCCATGGTCGAACCGGTCAACGTCGAAAAGGTCGCACCACCGGCCACGGTCAGGTAACTAAGCCGTGCCGGGATGCGTCCGAACAGGGCATCCAGGGCATCAAAGACCCGCAGGGCCAGTCCGCTGTGAAACAACAGCGCACCCATCAACACGAACATCGGTACCGCGACCAGGGTGAAGCTGGTGATCAGGGCGGTGGAATTGTCCACCAGTTGCAGCATGCCGACCCAGCCACCCATCAGCAGGAAGGCGCCGAGCAGATTGGCGCCCAGGAAGGCAAAGGCCACCGGCACGCCGCAGGCCATCAGCAGCAGTACCAGCAGGAAAATCAGTGCGCCTGTGGCGTAACCCGTCATGCGTCGACCCTAGAATGTCTCGCGCGGCTGGTCGCTCGCTGCGCAGACTGATTCCCCCAGCCAAAGCAGGCGAAGGTATTCCAGGGCCATTAGTCCAAAGCCCAGGCACAAGGGCGCAAACAAGCACCCAGCGCGGTGTGTCCAGAGAGCGCATGTCGATCTCACCGCGCTGCGCGGCTTCTACGGTCAGCACCCCGGCCAGCAGTGCGACGCAGATACAGACGGCACTGCACAGGATCAGCACGCCGCGATCGACCCACGGCCGCCAGCTGCGCCGGCAGGCGCTGATAAAAAATCTCGACAACGATATGACCACGTCTGCGCACCAGCCACGGTGCTGCGGCCATGGTGAAGTAGAGCAAGCCGTATTCCGTCAGCGCGACGGTGGATGCGGGTGGCTGCAGGCCAAGATTGCGTGCGGCCACATCCCAGACGATCAGGCCGCACATGGCGGCGATTAAAAGCCCGGCAACTCCGGCCAGGCCTTCGATGAATGCGTCGTAGGCTCGCCTCATGGTGTGTTCGCCGCGCGCTGCACAGCCTGCGGGTAGAAATAGGGCTTTAGTTCGGCTGCCGCCTGCGGCGCGCGCCGCGCCATTCTTTGCCAGACGGTATCGTGAGCCAGGCCGCGATACGCCTCAGCATATTCGGCCGCCACGGGTGCCGCGCGCAGTCCGCGCTCATCCAGAATGGCCAGTTCGCGTGCCTGCAGGGCAAAAAAGTCGGCACGGCCTTTGGGTTCGTAGCGGATGGCTTCGTTCTGCAGAATCTCCCGCGCCTCGACCGTCAGCGCCGCCCAGCTGTCGAGGTTGATCTGCACGCAAATGGACATTTGCAGGAAGGCCGGATCGATACGGTAGTGCACGAAGCGATCAATACCGAGATCGGGAATACCGGTGGTGGTAAAGGCGAGGCCATCGACGGTGCCGCGCTGGAAAGCCGTATAGATTTCTTTCACCGGAATCTGCACCGCGCGACCACCCAGCACATTAAGTAGCTCGCGGTTGGAAGGCGAGGTGCGAATCTTTAGTCCGCTCAGGTCCGGCATGCCGTTAGCCTGAAAGCGCGGCGCCTCCGTCAGGTAAATATTTACGCCCACGCCCGATTGCACCCAGCCAAGCAAGTGGGAGTTAATTCGCGCTTTCCAGTAAGGCTGCAAGGCCGCCAGCCCGCCGTTGGCGCGCGCCTCGCCAGGTGTAATGGTGGAGGCAAAAATGGCATCGCCCTCGGGCAGGACACCGCGGTAATAAGTGATGGCGCCGAAAGCCATATCCACGACACCACGGCGCAGGGCGTACATCAGCTGGGCCTGGGGGATGACTTCGGGGCCGCCCAAAAACTCAATTTGCACCACGCCTTTACCGGCGGCATTGACGGCGTCGACGTAGTCTATGAACCGGTCGGTAAAGTTTTGCTGACGATTCCAGCTGCTTACCAGTGTCAGGCGTTGTTCCTCCGCCCCCACCACGGGGCACAGCAGGAAAATCAGCAATACAGCAGAAAAAGCTCGCATGTTGCCTCGATGTCAGGGCTTGCCTGGCAAGTTACCATGTCTGTTCCTTGCCATTTTGCCGACCCGGGAGAGCGATGTGCAGCGACAGAATTTTTTCCACCACCTGATAGTGCTGCTGATATTGGCGGGCGGCCTGAGCTGGTCGGCAGCGCGGGCGGATGATCGGGCTGACATCGAGGCTGCTGCTGAGCAGTGGATCGTCGCCTTCAAGTCAGGCGATATCGACGCCTTGATGCGCCTGTACATGCCGGATGCGCTGGTAGCCCTGCATAACCAGTCGGCACTGCGCGGCGTCGATGCCATCCGCGCCTATTTCGCGCCCGCAATGGGGATCGCCGAGGTTGAGTTCAGGCTCGAAATTGAGGAAATTGAGGTGCACGGCGACACCGCGCACCTGGTGAGCAAGTATTGGTATACCAGCGCCCCGCGCGACGGCGGTGAGACTTATCGCGACGCCGGCCGTTCAGCGTTGATCTATAAACGCGATACGGACGGTCGCTGGAAGATCTACCTGGACATCGATCAGGCCACGCCGGATGTGAGCTTTCCGGCGCCGCCTCAAACCTGATTTATTGCGCGGCTGCCACGGCCCGTTCTTCGGCAACCTGCTTGCGGAAGGCGCTGCGAAACCAGGTGTAGCCGACGCCGCCAGCAATGAGGTTGGCGCTGCAGGCGGCAACAAATACGCCCACCAGTCCGAATAGCTTGGCCAGGATGAAGGCCAGCGGCGCGTAGACCAGCAAGGTGCGGGTCAGGGAAATCCACATGGCCGGCATCGGTTTGCCGATGGCATTAAACGAACCGTTTACTGTCATTGCAAAACCCAGCGCGAGGTAGCTGAGCGGCACAATACGCATGTGCAGTGTTGCGGTGCTGATAGCCAGCTCGCTGTCGGTAAACAGCCGCGCAATGAACTCGCAACTTATCGCCAGCACAGCCGCTACCACAACCCCGTAGACCAGTGAGAAGCGGTAGCACCACTGCATGCCGTCGTGCACCCGCTGGTATTCGCGGGCGCCGTAGTTCTGGCCAACAAACGGCGTGATTGCGGCGCTGAGGGCCATCAATGCCAGCAAGGACAAACCTTCCAGGCGCGCAGCGATCCCGAAGCCGGCCACGGCTTCCTGGCCAAACTGTGCAACCTGGTAGGTGATGAACGCGGTGGTCATGGGCGCGATCAGGCTGCTGGTCATGGACGGCAGGCCGACGTGCAGAATCCGCCGCCAGGAGTCCAGGATCAGCTTCGGATCGAGCCCGCTGAAAGAAATGAGTTTGTCGCGGAAGTAAACCACGCCAATCGACGCACACATGCTGCCGGCATTCGCCAGAACCGTGGCGATGGCAGCGCCCTCGACGCCCAGCTTCGGAAAGCCGAACAGTCCGAAGATCAATATCGGGTCAAGGACAATGTTAGTTACCGCCGCCACAGTCATTAACTTGGCCGGCGTCTTCGCATCCCCGGAAGCGCGCAGTACCGAGTTGGTAATCATCGGTACAACCAGGAAGATGCCGCCCCAGTAGTAGATGCGCATGTAGTCGTGAATGATCGGCAGGGTCGTCTCATCGGCGCCCAGTGCACTAAACACCGGATCGATGGTGTTCACGCCCACCAATATCACCACCAGGCCTGTGGCGACGCCCAGCAAAATGGCATGCAGCGTTACCCGTTCGACCTCGTCGCGCTTGTTAGCACCGAACAAACGTGCGGCGACGGATGAGGTGCCGATGCCAAAGCCCATGGTGATGGCGCCGACAATAAAGCTCACCGGGAAAGTAAAACTGATCGCTGCCAGTTCCAGGGTGCCGATCTGACCGACAAAATAGGTGTCGGCGATGTTGTAGGAAATCAGCGCGATCATGCCGGCTAACATCGGCAGCATCAGCGAGCGTATCGACTCGCCGATGGGGCCCTGGATCAGGCGCGGTCCGCCGCTGCCGGATTTCATTTTTTAAGGTCTCTCATTGCTTGTTCAATCCACACCGGCAATACACAGGTACTTGATCTCCAGGTAGTCGTCGAGCCCGTAATGCGATCCTTCGCGGCCCAGTCCGGACTCCTTGATGCCGCCAAACGGCGCGACTTCGGTGGAGATAATGCCGGTATTCAAGCCGACCATGCCGTACTCCAGGGCCTCGGGCACCCGCCATGCGCGCCCCTGATCGCGCGTGAATACATAGGCGGCCAGGCCAAATTCCGTCGCGTTAGCCATGGCCACGGCATCCTGCTCGCTGGTAAAGCGAAACACCGGTGCCAGTGGTCCGAAGGTCTCTTCCCGGGCGACCAGCATATCTGGCCCGGCCTCGGCGATAACCGTAGGCGTAAAGAAACTGCCGCCCAGCGGATGGCGGCCGCCGCCCGTGACCAGGCGACCCCCGCGGGCCAGGGCATCAGCAATATGTGCTTCCACTTTTTCGACCGCGCTGGCATTGATCAACGGACCCAGGTCCGTGTCGCTGTCCAGTCCGTCGCCGACCACCAGCTGCTCCGTCGCTGCCGCCAGTGCCTTCACAAACTCAGCATAGATGCCGTCCTGAACCAGCAAGCGATTACTACAGACACAGGTTTGTCCGCCGTTGCGGTACTTGCTGGCCATGGCACCGCTGACGGCGGCATCCAGATCCGCGTCGTCGAAAACGATGAAAGGCGCGTTGCCGCCAAGTTCCATGGAAACTTTCTTGACCGTATCCGCGCACTGCTTGAGCAGCAATTTTCCCACCGCGGTGGAACCGGTAAAGCTGAGTTTGCGAACGCTATGGTGCTCGGTGAGCTCGCCGCCGATGGCGGCCGCCTCGCCGGTGACGATGTTCAGCACACCGGCTGGCAAGCCGGCGCGTTCGCCCAGTTCCGCCAGCGCCAGCGCAGAAAAGGGTGTCAGTTCTGAAGGTTTGCAGATCACCGTACAGCCGGCAGCCAGCGCCGGTGCAACTTTGCGCGCCAGCATGGCGGTGGGAAAATTCCAAGGCGTTATGCAGGCGACCACGCCTACCGCCTGCTTAAGCACCACGATGCGCCGGTCTGCCTGGTGTCCGGGGATTACCTCGCCGTAGGCGCGTTTGGCTTCTTCGCCGAACCATTCGAAGTAGCTGGCGGCATAGGCAATCTCGCCGCGTGCTTCAGTGAGCGGCTTGCCCTGCTCCGCGGTCATGATCAGCGCGAGATCCTGCTGGTTCTCCAGTAGCAGGTCGTGCCAGCGGCGCAGCACGGCGGCGCGTTCCCCGGCCGGCTGGCTCCGCCAGGCGGGTAATGCGTGGCTAGCCGCCTCGATTGCGCGGCGGGTTTCGGTGGCGCCGGCGTTCGGGACGCTACCCAGAATCGCGCCATCCGACGGATTGTTTACGGCAATGCTTTGGCCGGATTGCGCCTCGACCCAGGCGCCGTCGACATAGCAACGCTGGCGGAATAGCTGTGAATCCTGAAGCCGCATGGGGAAACCTGTTCGGCCCGATCTGTCGGGGCTTTTGTTGATGAATGATATAGGATCGCGTTCAGTCCAGTAGCAGAGACAAGCCATGCGTCTGATGAGTTTTAAGCACAAGGGCAAGGAAGGCTACGGCGTCGTCGACGGCGACTCCGTGCACCCGGTCGCCGGGGATTTTCTGGCTGCCTGCCCCGATCTGGCTGCAGCACTCGCTGCCCGTCGCTTGCCCCAGGTCGGCTCGGATACCGGCGAAGCCATGGCCCTGAGTGCGGTGGAGTTTCTGCCGCCTGTGCCGCGGCCCGGCCGCATCCTGTGCATCGGTATGAATTACCTCGAACACATCCGCGAAATGGGCCGCGAACCGCCGGCTTATCCAGCCATGTTCGTGCGCTTCCCCGATAGCCTGGTGGGTCACGGCCAGACGATGCTGCGGCCGCGGGTGTCCAGCCACTATGATTTCGAAGGCGAACTCGCGCTGGTGATCGGGCGTGAGGCACGGCATGTCAGTCGTGACGATGCGCTCGACTATGTGGCCGGCTATACCTGTTTAATGGACGGCTCGGTGCGCGACTATCAAAGGCATACGTCGCAATTTACTGCCGGCAAAAACTTTCTGGCCAGTGGCGCCATGGGCCCCTGGTTAGTGACCGTTGACGAAATTCCGGATCCCACCCGCCTGCAACTGGAAACTCACGTGAACGATGAGCTGATGCAACAGGGCGACGTGGCAGACCTGTGCATCGACTTACCCGCCGTAATTGCCTATCTGTCGCAAATGTTCCCGTTGCAGCCCGGCGATGTGATTTCCACCGGCACGCCCAGTGGTGTGGGTGCGGCCCGGGATCCGCAACGCTGGCTGAAGCCCGGCGATACCGTGCGGGTCACTATCAGCGGCATCGGCTCACTGGAGAACCCGGTCGCCGACGAGGCCGGCTGAGCCATCAGCCGCGGCGCTTAGCCCAGGTGCTGGTCGAAAAACGCCAGGCTGCGCTCCAGGGCCAGGGCGGCGCTTTCGGGTTTGAAGTCAGGACGCTCATCGCAATTGAAGCCATGACCTGCCTCGCTGTAAACGTGAAACTCGCCCTCCGGGCGCGCCTCGCGAATCTGCTCGACCACGTCCGGCGGGATCAGGGGATCCTGCGCGCCAAAGTGATACATCACCGGGCAGCCCGGTTTTAGCTCCAGCCAGCTGGTGATGCGCCCGCCGTAGTATGAAACGGCCGCGGCGATATCCAGTTCGCAGGCGGCCAGATCTGCCATCGCGCCACCCCAGCAATAGCCCACCACAGCCACCTTGCCGGAATCCTGCAGGGCTGCCACGGCCGCTTCCATATCCAGCACAGCCTGATCCTGGTCGAGTTGCAGCATGCTGTCGCGGCCTTGTTCCACGTCACTGTAGTCAAGCCGGATGCCTGGCTCGATGCGATCAAACATGGCGGGTGCAAGGACGCGATAGCCTTCCGCGGCATAGCCGTCAGCGACGCGCTGAATGTGATCGGTGACGCCGAATATTTCCTGAATAACCACCAGACCGCCGCGCGCTTCACCGGGCGGATCTGCGCGGTAGGCTTCCAGCTGATGTCCATCCGCTGCCGTCAGCCTGATATTGCTGCCCATATCATCGACCCTTTTTTTCTGGTTCGGGCCGCCATGGTAATAACGAGCGGCCACGGATAGAAGTGTGGCGAGTTATTCTTCCGGCACAAAGCGCACATCAACCTGTACGCCCACCTTGACGCTGACCATGTCATCGCTGGCCCACATGCCCTGGCCGACCTGGAACTCGCCGCGATCAATGATCGTGCTGCCCGTCAGCCGCTGGCCGTCAAAGCGAAACTGCATCGATAGTTCGCGGGTCTGGCCGTGCAGCGTCAGCTGTGCCGTGGTCTGGAACTCGCCGTTGGCATCCGGTTTAAATCCCGTGGCCAGGAACTCTGCGGTGGGGTATTCAGCGACGTTAAACCACTCTTCGCCGACCAGGTATTCATCACGTTCCTGATACTCGGTATTCACGCTGGCCAGATCGACACTGGCGCTGAGGCAATTGTCGCTGGCATCGTCCGGGTTCAGGCGCAACGCAGCGTTAAAGGTTTCGAAGCGTCCGACAAAATCTGCACCCTGCTGATTTGCGGTGAACTCGAGGCGGCTGTCGGTGGCCAGCATGGAATAGTTCGCCGCCAATGCCGGGCTGCCGATGGCCGCCAGCAGCAGGGCCAATATCGGCAGGTAGCGCCGGGCGACGGTGACTTGTTGCAGTGTGCTCATGAGAGAATATTCGCTGGCCAGCCGGAAGCCGATTTCCTTGTACCAACAGCTTATCCCTATTATCGCGCCGGTGTTGATCTGCGCGGGTTTCGGCTTCGCCTGGGCGCGCCTGGGCCTGCCTTTTGAACGTGAGTTCGTGACCCGAATGATCATGAATATCGGCACCCCATGCCTGATTTTGCGCGGCATGGCCGGTCTCGAAGTTGAGCCGCAGTCTTTTTTTAGCGTTGTTGCTATCGCCGCGGCTATCCTGCTGACCACCGGCCTGGTGGGCGCTGTGGTGCTGCGCCTGGCCGGACAGCCGTTGCGCAGCTTTCTGCCCACGGTGGTGTTCGGCAACGCCGGTAACCTCGGTTTGCCGCTGTGTCTGTTCGCCTTTGGCGAGCCTGGTCTGGTTCTCGGCGTGGCTTTCTACCTGGTGGGTTCCGTCACCCAGTTTGTCTTCGGGCCACTGTTCCAGGGTCGCGCCTCGGCCTGGCGAACCCTGGTGAGCACACCGATAATTTACGCGGCCGGCTTTGGCCTGGTGCTGCTGTCTACCGATACGTTCATGCCGCTTTGGCTGGCCAATACCGTGGACCTGTTTGCGGGTCTGGCCATTCCGTTGATGTTGCTGGCCCTGGGCCACTCGCTGGCTAACTTTCGGGTGCGCAGTGCCGGCCTGGCTGCTGGTCTCGCGCTGATGCGCCTGGGCCTGGGCTTCGCTTTGGGACTTGCTACCGTGACCTGGCTGAACCTGGAAGGCACGCTACGCGGCGTAATCCTGATCCAGAGTTCCATGCCTGTGGCAGTGTTCTGTTATTTACTGGCGGCGCGCTACGAGCGCGATCCGGAAGAAGTGGCCGGCGCCATCCTGGTATCTACCCTGGCGGCGTTCCTGTTATTGCCGGCGCTATTGATCCTGGCGCTGGGTGGCTGAGGCTGCTGATGTGTCTGTTATAGTAAATCCGCTGCGCGCAACGCGTTGTCGAGAATTTCATCCGCGCGTTGCGTTATCGCTGGATAACGGGGGGAACGTTTATGCGGCTGGTTCAGGATATTCTCAATACCAAGGGCAACGACGTCTGGTCGGTAGATCCCGAGGCGACCATTTTTTCCGCCATCGAAATCATGTCGAACAAGCGTATCGGTGCCCTGCTGGTGATGCAGGAAGCCAAGCCTGTTGGTATCGTCACGGAACGCGACTACGCGCGCAAAGTTGCACTGGAAGGTCGCTCGTCTCGCGATGCCAAAGTTCACGAAATCATGTCAACGCGCGTACTCTGCGTGGCGCCCGATCGCAGTATCGAAGACTGCATGGCTTTGATGACAGACAAACGCGCGCGGCACCTGCCGGTGGTGGATCACAAGCAGGTGATCGGCGTGATTTCCATCGGCGACCTGGTGAAGGCCGTGATTGCCGAACAGCAGTTCGTTATCGACCAGCTGCACGACTACATCACCGGGCAGTCCCTGCACGGTTGAAGTTTTCATGACCGGGCGCGTTGACAGTGTTGTCATCGGCGCCGGCGCGGTTGGCCTGGCAGTAGCGCGAGCCCTGGCACTGGCTGGCCGCGAAGTGGTGGTGGCCGAAGCCGTTGATGCCATCGGCACAGGCACCAGCAGCCGAAATTCAGAAGTTATTCACGCGGGAATTTACTATCCGACCGGTTCGCTGAAAGCGCAGCTTTGCGTGGCAGGCAAACAGGCGTTGTATGCGTATTGTGAAAAGAAGGCTTTGCCGTATCGACGCGTCGGCAAACTGATTGTTGCGGTGACCGAGGACGAACTCGATACGCTGTCTGCCTACCAGGCCCAGGCGGTGAAAAACGGCGTCAACGATTTGCGCCCGCTCAGCCAGGCCGAGGTTCACGAAATGGAGCCGTCAGTGCGCGCAGTTGGCGGCCTGTTTTCTCCGTCTACCGGGATACTGGACAGCCACAGTTACATGCTCGCGCTGCAGGGCGACCTGGAAGATGCGGGCGGCATGCTGGCGTTTAACAGTCCGGTAGATGCCGTTCATTGTCTCGAGCATGGCTTCGAGATCGTCGCGGGTGACACGCGCGTGGCCTGTCGCCAGCTGATAAACGCTGCCGGTCTGGACGCGCCCGCTGTGGCCGCCCGTATCGACGGGCTTGACCCCGCGATGGTGCCCCGCGCATTCCTCGCCAAGGGACACTACTACAGCCTGTCGGGCAAGGCGCCGTTCAGACACCTGGTTTATCCGCAGGCGGGCGGCGGCGGACTGGGCGTGCACGTGACGCTGGACATGGCGGGTGGTGTGCGCTTCGGGCCGGACGTACGCTGGATCGATGAACTGAACTACGACTTTGACGACAGTCACCGTGACGAATTTATTACCGCTATCCGGCGCTACTATCCCGATCTCGACAGCAGTGCCTTGCAACCGGCCTACACGGGTGTGCGACCGAAAATATCCGGCCCGGGCGAAGCGGCTGCCGACTTTGTATTGCAGGGCCCCGCAGACCACGGGCTTGCCGGCCTGGTTAACCTGTTCGGGATTGAGTCGCCCGGCTTGACCGCGTCGCTGGCCATCGGCGATGCCGTCGCCGCCCTGTTGGAATAATGGTCGCCTGAACCCAGGGGCGCAGCCAGGCAACGGTCTTTCGACTGCCAGCAAACGCTTGGCTTGGGTGACAAGCTGCGCTGTTCAGTGTTGCGGAAACGAACTACTCATCGTTGACTCAATCGGGCGAATCCCCGGAGTGCAGGCGCCTGCGCATCAGGTCCACATCGCGTCGCAACTTGTAAACGTCGTCGGTATAGCCGCGCGGCACCGCCAGTTCCGCGACTTCCTGATCGATGGACTCCAGGCGCGCGTAGCGTCGGCGCTGATCGTCGTCATCGATCAACGACACCTGGGCGGGATCCAGCGAGTCCAGTTCCCGGTACATGCGCAACAGGCGTCGGCGTATTCGCCAGCGATAAGCCGGCAATACCAGTTTGAATAACGGAATCGCCAGGCCGATCAGGGGCAACAGCAATACCCAAAGGCGATCTACCAGCGTGGCTGCCCAGAACGGGAGATAACGCATTAGAAATGGCGGGCCGAATTCAAAATGTCGCTCGGCATCCGGGCTCAGCGGCAGATCGACATAGCGTGACGTGGGAAAATCGCCAGCCCTGGCGAGCAGGCTGTCGCCGCCATGAATTTCCCCGGCTGCGATCAGTAACAGGTCCACCAGGGCCGGGTGCAGACTGCTGTTAGCCGCCAGAATTGCGCCCGGCGCGATCATGTGCACGTCCTGCGGTGGCAGATTTGCCTCCAGATCCAGCACGCCTTCTGGCAGCAGGATGGGTGACAGAAATCGATAAATTCGTGTGTAAGCCTGGCTTCTCTTGAAATCGAAAAGCTTCAAGTCTTCCCTGTCAGTCAGGGTCTGGATAATTTCAGAATCTGCTGCGCCTACGAAAAACGCCGCGTCCGCGCCCCCGTCGCGCAGTAATTTGGCGGCTTGCTGGTCGCCGATCTCCAGCAACTGGCTGTTGCCTTCGTCAAGACCGTTAATTTTAAGAAGTTCGAAAGCAATGGCCCGGGTGCCACTACCCGAGGCACCGATGGCGATGCGCTGACCTGCCAGACTGCCAATATCGTCCGGTGCCAGGTCTTTGCGCAAGAAAAGCCACAGCGGCTCCAGATACAGGGTGCCTAGCCCGACTACCTCGCTGGTGGCGAATTCGCCGGCCAGGCCGCTTTGCACGAAGCCGATATCCACTTCGCCGTTATCTAGCAACTGGAGGTTTTCAACGGAACCGGCGCTTTCACGCAGCTCGACGGTAATGCCCTCACGAAGCAGCAGCTCCGCATAGCGTTCACCGAAGGCCTGGTAGGCGCCACCGGCCTGACCCGTCGCCAGGGAAATTCGGTCAGGCGGAGGCGGGCCGACAAACTGAAATGCGGCAAAAATTCCCGCGGCCATCACCAGGGCGGCCAGGCCGAAAGTCCCGCCCATGTCTTTCACGCTTTGCCAGCTACGTGCCAGGCTGCGACTCATGCCCTACTCCGTTCCGTCATCGCCAGCCAGTGGCGGGCCGGTGGTTGATGTTAGCGCTCGACGTCTTTGCCGCTGATCAGATCTTCCAGGCTCGGTGGCTCGTGGCCAGGACCAAGGCGGCCCTCGTCGAGTCGGCGAATGTAGTTCTTGTAAGCCAGCATGGCCTGGTGGCCGAGATATAGCATTATCGGCAAGTTGGCAAACAGCATGACGCCGGTGCCGATCCCGGTCAGGTTGTCGAGTTCGGTATCGGTTTTCAAAAATCCCGAGGTCGCCACCACTGCTCAGCAGGCAGTAAACCAGCTTGTAGCCCAGCACTGATTTTTCGCCGGCCAGGTAAACCATGCCCTGCTCACCGTAGTAGCTCCAGGAAATCATGGTGGAAAAGGCGAATAGCCAGGACGCCAGCGTCACCAGCCATTTGCCCAGGCCAGGCGTTACCGAATCAAAGGCTCGCGCTGTCAGCGTTGCGCCCACCAGGGTTTCGAAAACTCGCCGGTCGCGCAGAGCCGGTCTTTCTGCGCTGGTAAAGCTGACCCATTCAATCATCAGGCCACCGCCCGGTGCCGCGACTACGGTGCCGTCCAGCTGATGAAGCTGATTAGGTGTCTGCGGATTGTCGTGTGCATTCACGACGACAAAAAGTTTGTCGTTCTCAAGCCAGCTATTGCCGGCCGCGGTCGGTAGCGGTGTCGGCGTGAACTGCCAGCTCTGCTCTGCGCCGGCCTGCACACGCGGCAGGCTTTCCAGTTCGAAAGCGGCATCACGATTCCAGATACCGGTGGAGAGGATGACCAATGCCGTTAGCGTGCAGACCACCAGGGTATCGATAAAAGGTTCCAGGCCGGCGACGATGCCCTCGCGCACCGGCTCGTTGGTTTTGGCGGCGGAATGCGCGATGGGCGAAGATCCCTGGCCAACTTCATTGGAGAATAACGCGCGCTTCATGCCGAACAGGAAGGCATAGCCCATGGTGCCGCCGAGGAACGCACCGGTGGCTTCGGTGGGTGAAAAAGCCGCGGTGATGATCAGGGTGAACATGGCCGGTATCTCAGCGATGTTGACCGACAGCACATAGAAGGCGGCCAGCAAATACAGCGTAATCATCACCGGCACCAGCCGACCGGCCACAGCGCCAATACGTTTGATGCCGCCGATAATCACCATGCCAACCATGATCGCCAGCACGATGCCGCAAACGATGCTGGGAATACCGAAATAGGCTTCTGTCAGCTCGCCCACATTCCAGGCCTGGAACATGTTGCCGCTGGTGATAGTCGAGATCAGTAGCGTGACGCAAAAAATTGCACCAAGGGCCTTGCCGAAGCGCGCCCAACCCGGGCCTTTTCTAGCCAGCGACTTGCTGATAACCCACATCGGGCCGCCATGCGGGTTGTCTGGATCCTCAGTGTTTCGATACAGCATGGATAAGGTGACTTCGGTGAGCTTAAGGGCCATACCGACAAAACCCACCAGCCACATCCAGAACACCGCACCGGGGCCGCCGAGACTGATAGCCAGTGCCACGCCGCCGATATTGCCGAGACCAACCGTCGCTGACAGTGCGGCGGACAGGGCCTGAAAATGGTTGATTGCGCCCGGATCATCGGGATTGTCGTAGCGGCCGCGCAGCACGTGGAAGCCATGGGTCAGCGCGCGGTACTGGGAGAATCCGCTCCAGACCGTAAACAGTATGCCGGTGATCAGGATCACGAACAGCACCGAGTTATGCCAGAGGATGCCGTTGGCGGCCTCCAGAAAGTAGTTAAACGTATCCATTTCGGGCCTTTATCGTGTCCTAATTCTTTGCCGAGCTGTGGCAGCTGGCAGCCAACTGCTCGGCTGCGCTGCAGGTTGGCCTGCCGCCGGGTATGCCTGTCTTGAGCCTAGCGCTCAAGGATGGCTGTGACGCCCATGCCGCCTGCGGTGCATACAGAAATAAATCCGCGGCCGCTGCCGCGCTGTTCCAGCATTTTTGCCAGGCCACCGACGATGCGTGCGCCAGTAGCGGCGAAGGGGTGTCCCATCGCAAGGCTGCCGCCGCGCGTATTCAGCTTGTCTCGATCGATACTGCCCAGCGGCTGAGCGCGGTCGAGGCGCTGGCGACAGAAGTCTGCGTCTTCCCAGGCCGCCAGCGTGGCCAGGGTCTGGGCGGCAAATGCCTCGTGAATCTCGAACAGATCAAAATCCGCAAAGCCCAGATCAGCGTCCTTGAGCATGTCGGAGATTGAGAAGGCAGGCGCCATTAGCAAACCGTCACGATCAACAAAGTCGACGGCAGCCACCTTGCCGTAACGCAGGTAAGCCTGCACGGGCAGGCCCCGCTCCCGCGCCCAGTCTTCCGACGCCAGGAGCACGCCGGCTGATCCGTCCGTTAGTGGTGTGCTGTTGCCGGCAGTCATGGTGCCGGCACTGCGATCGAATACAGGTTTTAGTTTGGCAAGTCGCTCCAGGGAGGAATCACGACGGATGTTGTTGTCTTGTGTCAGGCCGTTGTGCGCCACTACCAGGTCGTCGTAAAAACCATCATCCCATGCAGCGGCCGCGCGCTGATGACTGGTTAGTGCGAGTTCATCCTGAGCTTCCCGGGTGATGCCCCACTCCTTGGCGGTCAGTTCAGTGCTCTCGCCCATGCTGAGTCCGGTGCGCGGTTCGACCACGCCGGGGAAATCAGGTGACAGGTGTCCGGGCCGCAAATCCAGCCAGGGCTTCAGTTTGTCGCCGGTACTCCGTCCGCGTGCACTGCGCAATAAAATTTCACGGAATTCTTCTTTGAACACGATCGGTGCGTCGCTGATGCTGTCGGTACCTGCCGCAATACCGGCATCTATTTGTCCCAGCGCGATCTTGTTGCCTATCTGTATGGCTGCTTCCAGGCTGGTGCCGCAGGCACGTTGCAAATCAAATGCCGGCGTTTCGCGCGACAGCTCTGTGCCCAGTACGCATTCCCTCGCCAGGTTCCAGTCGCTCGAATGTTTAATTACGGCACCCAGCGAAACATCACCCAGGCGCAAGCCCTGCAGCTTGAATTTGTCCACCAGGCTGCTCAGGACAGCCGTCATCATTTCCTGGTTGGACTCTTCCGAATAGGCAGTGTTAGCGCGCGCAAAAGGAATGCGGCTGCTGCCGATAATCGCCACACGGCGCGGCGGCTGGTAATTCATTGCATGGTCTCCAGGTTTTGACTTTGGCCGAAGTTCGGTGCTTCGCCCGACAGGTATTCTTCCTCGTCCGCAGTGTTCTCGCGACCCAGCACGCCGTTGCGGTGCGGGAAACGGCCAAACTCCGCAATGATGTCCCGATGCAGTTCGGCAAAATGCGCCGATGTATTAAAGGTCTCGCGCAGGGTTTCGGATACGCGTTTGGCCAGGGCCTGATAGACGCTGACGGATTTTTCCTGGATCTTGAGCGACTCAGCGTGTTGCAACGGCATAAAGAAGAATAGCTGTTGTTCGGGGCTGAGTTGTTTGTAGGTGCCGTCGACCGTGCCTTCGACGCATAGCTTCAGTGACTTGTGATCCTGGGCGTAAGCCTGCGCCGTGCCGCGATAAATATTTCGCGAAAACTGGTCCAGCAGGATGATCAGAGCCAGACGCCCGGTTGGTGAGCTGCTCCATGAATCCAGTTCGCCGGCAGCTGCGCGCTCAAGCATCTCAGAGAATTCCACGCGGATCTGCTCGTCCAGCGCTGCGTCGCTGCCGAACCAGCGATCCATGCGGGCATCAATATTAGGCGCGTCGCGCTGACAGTCGGTGAACCAGAAGTCCAGGACCCGCTGGATCTCTTGTTCGTTCATTTGCTAATCATGGCATGAACCATTGATGCGGTCAGGTCTCCCTGGTGGCCTTGCTGTATAGCCGTTCTGATCGACGTTGAGGCAACATGCCCTGCTAGCCTATAATTAAGGGTTCTGGGTCGCCTGAGTGGAAATTCTGAGCAGCCGCTAAAAACCCAGAAAAAACAATAGTTTAGAATAGCCCTTCGGCGAAGTGGCGGTCCGGCGCGGGCCCAGGCCACCGCCGACCCAGCCAGCAGGGGCGACAACGATCGCGGAAATCCGGGCCGCGGGGGCTAAATGCCCCGTCGGCCGGTAAAACCGCTGCGGCAAAAATGGATGTTCCGACGGGCAGGCCCGGGTCTTGCGCGGGCGGCACTGACGGCGATGAGAACGCAAATATGAGACGAAACGGGCAAGGTTTTCCTGCCGCCCAGGGCCTTTACGACCCTGAGCTTGAGCGCGACAGCTGCGGTGTGGGCTTTGTTGCCCATATCAAGGGTGAGCGCAGCCACCAGATCGTCGTCGATGCCGATCATCTTGCCTGCCGTATGGACCACCGCGGCGCCCGCGGTGCGGAAAAGAACACCGGCGACGGTGCCGGTATTCTCACCGCCCTGCCGCATGAGTTTCTGGCGCGCGTGGCCAAAACCGAACTGGGCAGTGAATTGCCGCAGCCCGGGCGCTTTTCGGCCGGCGTCGTGTTCTTGCCGCGCGATGCTGCCGAACGCGCGCATTGCAAGCAGGTTGTGGCCGAGATTTGTGTCGACGAAGGCCAGACCCTGGTTGGCTGGCGCGATGTGCCTACCGACCCGATCGGTGCCGATGTCGGCCCCACGGCCATGGCCGCTGCGCCCGTCATTGAGCATTTGATCATAGCTGCTGCCGACGATGTTGAAGGCGATGCCTTCGAGCGCAAGCTTTACCTGATTCGCAAACGCGCCAGCCATCGCTTGCGCACTGACCCTCAGTTGGCTGAGGCGCTGACTTTCTATGTGTGCAGCTTGTCGACCAAGGTAATGATCTACAAAGGCATGCTGACGCCTGGCCAGTTGCGCTTGTTTTATACCGACCTGCAGGCAGATGACTACACCTCGCACCTGGCCATGGTGCACTCGCGTTTTTCGACCAATACTTTCCCCAGTTGGGATCGCGCGCAGCCGTTGCGATTCATGTCGCATAACGGTGAGATCAATACTCTGCGCGGCAATAGCAACTGGATGTCTGCCCGCGAAGGCATGATCAAAACGGACGTTTTCGGTGAGCAGCACGAGCGCCTGTTTCCGATCATTGAGGCCGAGACCTCTGATTCGGGCGCTTTCGATAACGTGCTCGAGTTCATGCTGATGAGCGGCCGCACGCTTGCAGGACGCCGTGATGATGATGGTGCCGGAGGCCTGGCAAAAGAACGAATCGATGGCGCCGGAAAAGCGCGCCTTCTATGAGTATCACTCCTGCAAGATGGAGCCCTGGGACGGCCCGGCTTCCATTGCCTTTACCGATGGTCGATACATCGGTGCGGTGCTGGATCGCAACGGACTGCGGCCGAGTCGCTACTACCTGACCAAGGACGATCGCGTCATCATGGCCAGCGAAGTCGGCGTGGTGCCGGTCGATCCGGCCAATGTGCGCGCCAAGGGCCGCCTCGAGCCTGGTCGCATGTTCCTGGTCGATTTCGAGCAGGGGCGACTTGTCGCCGATCAGGATCTCAAGAGCGAATTCGCCAACCGACGACCTTACGCCGAATGGCTGGCCGACAATCGTATTGCGCTGAAAGATTTGCACCGAGGTTGATGCGCCAGCTAACTACTCGCGTGAAGATCTGCTGGCTCGCATGCAGGCCTTTGGTTACACCACCGAAACCATGCAGTTCATGCTGCTGCCGCTGGTGCGTGAACTGCGCGATCCGGTCGGTTCCATGGGCAACGATTCGGCATTGGCTGTGCTCAGCGACCAGCCGCGGATGCTCTACGACTACTTCAAGCAACTGTTCGCCCAGGTGACCAATCCGCCGATCGATTCGATTCGCGAAGAAATCATCATGTCGCTGGAGTGCTACATCGGGCCGGAGGGCAATTTGCTCGAGACCCTGCCGGAGCATGCCAAGCGCCTGCGCCTGAAGCATCCGATTCTGACCAACGAAGATATGGCAGCACTGCGCGCCATGGATCATCGGGGCTGGAAGACTCGCAGCATCGATATAACTTATGAAGTCGGCGCCGAGGACGGGGATGGAAGCTGCCCTGGCGCGGATCTGTGCCGAGGCTGAGCAGGCCATCGATGACGGCTATAGCCTGGTGGTTCTTATCTGATCGCAACATCGGCCCGGAGCGTATTGCCCTGAGTGCCTTGCTGGCCTGCGGTGCCGTGCATCATCACCTGATCCGTGAGGCCAAACGCACGCGGATTGGCATCGTGCTGGAAACCGGCGAAGCGCGCGAAGTGCATCATCATTGTTTGCTGGTGGGTTACGGTGCTGACGCCATCAATCCCTATCTCGCATTCGAAGCCTTGTGGCAGGCCCGCGCCGACGGACTGCTTGATGCGGAGACCTTCCCGGACGACGCATACCGTAGTCGCGGCTTACCGCAAGGGCGTTGCCAAGGGCATGCTCAAGGTGATGGCCAAGATGGGCATCTCCACGCTGCAGTCCTACAAGGGCGCGCAGATCTTCGAAGCGCTGGGTCTCGCCGACGAGGTTATTGAGCGTTGTTTCGCGGGTACCGCCAGTCGGCTGCAGGGCGTCGGCTTCGAAGTGCTGGAAGAAGAAGCCCTGCGTCGCCACGCCCTGGGCTTTCCGGAAGACGAAGAACAGACCTTGCCGGATCTGCCCAACCCGGGCGAATTCCACTGGCGCAGCACCGGTGAGCGGCATGCCTGGACGCCCGGCAGCTATCGCTTCGCTGCAGGTGGCGCGCGCGCCGGTAACAGCGACGCCTATCGAGCAGTTTTGCCAAGCAGATGAACGACGATGCGCGCCATGCCTGCACGCTGCGTGGTCTGCTGCGATTCGACGTCGCAGCTAACAAGCCGATTCCGCTGGACGAAGTTGAACCTGCCAGCGAAATCGTCAAGCGTTTCTGTACCGGCGCGATGAGCTTCGGCTCGATCTCGGCCGAGTCCCATGAGACGCTGGCGATCGCGATGAACCGCCTGGGCGGCAAGAGCAATACCGGTGAAGGTGGCGAAGACCCGGAGCGCTTCAACCGATGCCGACGGGCGATTCGAGGCGCTCGGCGATCAAGCAGATTGCGTCCGGGCGATTCGGCGTCACGATCTGGTACCTGGCCAATGCCGACGAGCTGCAGATCAAAATGGCGCAGGGCGCCAAGCCCGGCGAAGGCGGCGAATTGCCTGGGCGCAAGGTCGACGAGATCATTGCCCGCATCCGCTATTCGACGCCCGGCGTTGGCCTGATCAGCCCGCCGCCGCATCACGATATTTATTCCATCGAAGATCTGGCGCAGCTGATTCATGATCTGAAGAATGCCAACCCGGCGGCCCGCATCAGCGTCAAGCTGGTGTCGGAAGTCGGTGTCGGCACGATCGCTGCCGGTGTGGCCAAAGCGCACGCCGACCACATTCTGATTTCGGGTGATTCCGGCGGCACCGGCGCGTCGCCGCTGACCAGCATCAAGCATGCCGGTCTGCCCTGGGAGCTCGGTATTGCCGAGACGCATCAGACGCTGGTGCTGAACGATCTGCGCAGCCGCGTCGTGCTGCAGACCGACGGCGGCCTGAAAACCGGTCGCGACGTCGTGATCGCCGCACTGCTGGGTGCCGAAGAGATGGGCTTTTCGACCGCGCCGCTGATCGCCCTGGGTTGCATCATGATGCGCAAGTGTCATCTGAACACCTGTCCGGTCGGTATTGCCACGCAGGATCCGGTGTTGCGCAAGAAGTTCGCCGGCAAGCCGGAACATGTCGTGAACTACCTGTTCATGGTGGCCGAAGAAGCTCGCCAGATCATGGCGGAACTTGGCTTTCGCCGCATCGACGACATGATCGGCCGCGTCGATGTGCTGGAGACCGAGCGACGCCATCAGCCACTGGAAGATCGATGGCCTGGACCTGTCGCCGATCCTGGCGCCGGCGCAAAAGCCGCATCCGAATGCCGAGTGTGCGTTGCACGACCGAGCAGGATCACGGCCTGGAACTGGCGCTGGACAACCGCCTGATAGAACTGGCCCAGCCCGCGCTGGAGAAAGGCGAGTCAGTGACAATTGAATTGCCGATCGTCAACACCAACCGCACCGTCGGCACGATGCTCAGCAATCGGTGGTGAAGAGCTGGGGCGAACAGGGCCTGCCGCACGACACCATTCACATCAAGTTGCATGGCTCGGCCGGACAGAGCTTCGGCGCATTCCTGTGCCGGGGCATCACGCTGGAACTGGAAGGCGACAGCAACGACTACGTGGGCAAGGGTCTGTCCGGCGGTCGCATCATCGTTTACCCGACCGCAAGTACAGCACCTTTGTTGCCGAAGACAACGTGATTATCGGCAACGTCGCCCTGTACGGCGCAACCGGTGGCCGTGCCTTCTTCCGCGGTCGCGCAGCGGAACGCTTCTGCGTCCGCAACAGTGGTGCCCGGGCCGTGGTCGAAGGCGTTGGCGATCACGGTTGTGAGTATATGACCGGCGGTCGCGCCGTCATCCTGGGGTCCACCGGGCGTAACTTTGCTGCCGGCATGTCCGGCGGCATTGCCTACGTCTGGGATCGCGACGGCGATTTTTCCGACAAGTGCAATCCGGGCATGGTTGATCTGGATCCGGTCGAGGATGAGGAAGACATCGCCGAGCTGCGTGAACTGATCGAATTGCATCGCGAATTCACCGGTTCGACGGTGGCCGAGCAGGTGCTCGACGCCTGGCCCGATGTGCTGGAGCGACTTCGTCAAGGTCATGCCGACCGATTACAAACGCGTGCTGGCCGAGCGGCGTCGGCACGATGAAGAAATGGAAGCCACCATTGCATGAGAATCAGACGGGCACCTTTGTGGTGGCTGGGAAGTAACTATGGGTAAGACCACCGGATTTATGGAGTACCCGCGTAAGACGGTGCCGTATCGTGACGCGCAGGAGCGGCTGAAGCGACTTCGACGAGATTTACACGCCGCCACAGGAAACAGCCCTGAACAGGCAGGGTGCGCGCTGCATGGATTGTGGTGTGCCGTTTTGCCAGTCCGACGACGGCTGCCCGATCGACAACCTGATTCCGGAATGGAACGACCTGGTCTATCAGGGCCGCTGGCGCGAGGCCCTGGATCGCCTGCACAAGACCAACAACTTTCCCGAGTTCACCGGCCGCACCTGTCCGGCGCCCTGCGAAGGGGCCTGTGTGCTGGGCATCACCGATCCGGCGGTGACGATCAAGAACATCGAGAACGCGATCATCGATCGTGGCTTCGCCGAAGGCTGGGTCAGCCAGCAGCGCCGGCGAACGCACGGGCAAGAGGTCGCCATTGTCGGCTCCGGACCGGCCGGCCTGGCCGCCGCCGACCAGCTCAACAAGGCGGGTCACGAGGTCACGGTGTACGAACGCGCCGATCGCATCGGTGGTCTGCTGATGTACGGCATTCCGAACATGAAGCTGGACAAAGCCGTGGTCGATCGGCGCGTCGACCTGATGCGTGAGGCCGGCATCGAGTTTGTTACCGATGCCGACGTCGGCAACAATGTTGATGCCCAGCGACTACTGGCAGAAAATTCCGCGGTGTTGCTGGCCACCGGCGCGACCAGGCCGCGCGATCTGCCGGTACCCGGTCGCGAACTGGACGGCGTGCATTTTGCCATGGACTTTTTGACGGCGAACACGGCCAGCTTGCTTAACAGCGAACTGGCCGATGGCAATTACATCAGCGCCAAGGACAAGCACGTTGTCGTCATTGGCGGCGGCGATACCGGCACCGACTGTATCGGCACCTCGATGCGCCACGGCTGCAAGAGCATGGTGAATCTTGAGTTGCTCGATCAGCCGCCTGCGGGCCGCGCCGAAGATAATCCCTGGCCTTTATGGCCGCGCATTTTTCGTACCGACTACGGACACGAAGAGGCTATTGCCAGGTTCGGCGCCGATCCGCGCAGTTACAGCATCGTCACTAAAGAATTTATTGACGACGGTAACGGCCGGGTCAAAGCTCTTAAAACAGTGCAGGTCAAATGGACCATCGGCCAGGGCAAGCGCGAGATGAGCGAAGTGCCTGGTACGGAGCAAATCTGGCCGGCCGACCTGGTGTTGCTGGCGATGGGCTTCCTGGGCCCGGAAACCTCAGTCTCCGCCGCCCTCGGCGTGGAACTGGATGGTCGCAGCAACTACGCCGCGGAACACGGCGACTTCGTCACCAACGTGCCCGGCGTATTCGCCGCAGGTGACTGTCGCCGCGGTCAGTCACTGGTGGTCTGGGGAATTAACGAAGGTCGTGGGGCCGCCCGCGCCATCGATGAATTCCTGGCGGGCGAAAGCTACCTGCCGGCGCCGAAGATCACTTTGGGTACTGCGCTGGGATAGATTCTGCCGCCCGCAGAGCAGGCGAGCGTCAAAGTCGCGCAATAATCGCGTCGGCGAATTCGCCGGTACCCAGGCTGCCGCCGAGATCGCGGGTTTTTTCACCCTGGGTGAGCGCTTCGTCGTACGCCAACTTAATTCGCTGGGCGACCCGACTATGTTGTTCATCCCCGGTGGTCTCTGCCAGATAGTTCAGCATCATTACCGCTGACATCATCAGCGCCAGGGGGTTGGCCAGGTTCTGCCCGGCAATGTCAGGCGCCGAGCCGTGTACCGCTTCGAAAATCGCACCGTCTTCACCAAAGTTTGCGCCAGGCACGACGCCCAGCCCGCCGACCAGCCCTGCGCAAAGATCAGAGACGACATCGCCGTAGAGATTCTCCAGCAGCAGCACGTCGAACTGCGTCGGATCTTGCACCATGCGCATGCAAGCCGCGTCAATAATGGCGGTCTCGTATTCGATGTCGGTGAACTCCGCCGCATGCACTTCCTCGGCATTGCGTATAAACATGCCATCGGTCAGTTTCATGATATTGGCTTTGTGGAACACCGTGACTTTCTTGCGATCACGCTTGCGCGCGTAATTGAAAGCCCAGCGAGCGATTCGGTTGCAGCCTTTCTCGGTGGCGACTTTCATGCTCATCACCACGCCCGGGGTGATTTCGTTCTCGACGCCGCTATACAGGCTTTCGGTATTTTCCCTGATGACCACGATGTCGACATCGCTGAAGCGTGTCTCTACGCCTGGCAGGTTACGAACCGGTCTGACTGCCGCATACAAATCGAATGCTTTGCGCAGCTGAACATTAACGGACTGAAAGCCTTTGCCGACGGGGGTGCTGCAAGGTCCCTTCATCGCCAGCTTGTGTTCGCGAATGGCGCTCAGGGTGCTTTCAGGCAATACCTCATCGCCCGCTTCCATCGCGGCTACGCCGGCCAGACGTTCTACCCATTCGATCTCCGCACCTGCTGCATCCAGCACGCGCAGGGTCGCCGCGGTAATCTCCGGTCCGATCCCGTCGCCGGGAATTAGTACAGCTTTAATAGTCATGGCCGGGATTATACGCGAGGCTCTGATGACTTCATGGCTTTGGCTACGCAGCAGTCGCCGCGCAAACTGCTTTTTGGTCAGCGCAGGCTGGCAACCTTGAGCAAGCCCGCCATACTTAGCAGGCAGCTGATTTCGCCACTCATGGCCATTTGCAGCGCATCGCTGAACGGCAGGCGCCGAATCTGCAGGTCTTCCGTGTCTTCGAATTCGGGTTCGCCTTCGCTGAGATCCTCAGCCACGTAAATGCAGCCGGCCTCGTCGGTAATCGAGTTGCTCACGTGGCAATCCAGAATGCGTTGCCAGCGTTTCGCGCTGAGCCCGGTTTCTTCCTTAAGTTCCCGCTGCGCGCCCGCCAGTTCGTCGGCGCCACGAGGTACTCCCCCCATGGGGATTTCCCAGCTGTACAGGTCCAGGGTGTAGCGATATTGCCCAACCAGCCAGGTATCGCCATTCTCGGCCAGCGGAATGATTCCGCAGGCCAGGTTTTTGAAACTGACCTTGCCGTAAATACCCGGTGAGCCCGACGGCTTGATGACGTCTTCTGCGGTGACCCGGATCCAGGGATTGTCGAAAACCTCACGCACGCTGAGGGTGCGCCAGGGGTTTTTCTCTGAACTCATTGCTATCTTGTCTCCACTGCCAGGGGTAAGCGCCCGCCGGCAGCCAGGTGGCGGAACCAGACGTGCATACCAACGCCGCGTCCTAACATGAACAGGGTAAAGCTCAGCCACAGGGCATGATTTCCCAGTTCGCTGAACAGCAGCCAGCAAGGCAGGAACAGCAGCAGCGCTGAACCCACCATCACCAGCATCATTTCCCGGCTACGGGTGATGCCGACGTACACGCCATCGTAAAGAAAACTCCATACCGAAATCAGCGGCGAGATGATCAGCCAGGGCAGGTACTCCAATGCACTCTCACGAACGGCCTGCACCGTGGTCAGCAGATTAACCAGCTCGCGGCCGCCGAGGAAATAGGCCAGGCTAAAACACAGCGCGAATCCCAGCGACCATTGCAGCGTGCGTTTTACCGCCAGCATCAGTCCGTCGCGATCGCGGGCCCCGGCCGCGCGTCCGACCAGTGCTTCAGCTGCGTGGGCGACGCCGTCCAGCGCATAGGACATTAGATACTGAAAATTCAACAGCACTGCGTTGGCGGCCAGTAGTACATCGCCGAGGCGTGCGCCCTGTGCGGTGATAAATGCGAACACCAGCATCAGCGTCAGCGTACGTATAAACAGAAAGCCATTGACACTAAATAGTCGGCGGTAGCGGCGAATATCCGTAAGCCGCGCGCCCTGCCAATTGCCTTTGCGCCGGTGCAGTTCCCGGCGCACCAGGGTCAGCCCGACGCCCAGCCCGACCAGTTCCGCCGCCAGCGTGGCTGCGGCAACGCCACGCACCTGCCAGCCCAGGCCGAGGACAAACCAGAGGTCCAGCAGGATATTGGTCATGTTGACGCTGAGAATAATCAGCAGTGGGCCACGAGCATTTTGCAGGCCGAGGAGCCAGCCAACGATTACGAAGTTGAGCAATGAGGCCGGCGCGCTCCAGATTCGGATTGAGTAGTAGAGGCGTGCTTGCTGGCTAACTTCGTCGCTGGGCGCAATCAGCCGCAGGGCAGCCTCCAGTAGAGCCGATTGCGCCAGGAGTATCAGGCTGGCAAGTACCAGTGCGGTGATGGCCGCCTGGCCCAGGGCCTCGCGCAGGCCGGTGTCCGATTGTGCGCCGAAGGCCTGCGCGGTAATTCCGGTGGTACCCATGCGCAGAAAATTCAGGCTCATGAACAGGGCGCTGAAAATTGTCGCCGCCACGGCTACGGCGCCGAGGTAATACGCTGCCTCCAGGCGGCCGATCACTGCCGTGTCCACCAGCCCCAGCAAGGGGATAGACACGGCCGATAGAATCATGGGTCCGGCAATGCGCCAGACGGCGCGATGACTATAGGGATCTTTATCGCTGGCCAAGATTTTTCAGGTGCCGCCGAACGGCCTCGCCACGCTGTTAATCAGTAACTCAGGCCCAGGCGCCGGTAGAGGTCGGCAAGAATCCACAAGGGTCCGATCATTAGAAACTGCAGGTCCCGGAAAAACGCAGGCCGCCGGCCTTCCAGGCTGTGACCGTAAAACTGACCCAGCCACGCCAGCACGAATAACACGCCGCTGCTTAACCACAGCGGCCAGGCCAGCCCGTTGAGTGAATTGACGATGACTACCACCAACAGCACCAGCGGCGCCATGCCCAGCGCCAGCGACGGCGACAAAATAAGGTAATACACCATGGCGGCCAGCAGGAATGTGGTGCCCCAGTTAAGGGCTGGCGAAATCGCGGTAAATTCCCGCGGCACCGGAATGGCCCAGAGCAGGCCAATCAGGCTGATAACGATGATCGGTACGCAGACCTTATGAATCACCTGGTTGGTGGGATTCTGATGATCCTGGGCGTATTCGTCGAGCCAATGCTGGACGGAACTGACATCACTCATAGGCTCCGCAAGCTACGCCTAGCCTCGCTTTGCTGCAAGTCCGAGGGGTCTGCTCTCGTCTCGGCGTCAACCAGGTCGGAACTGTGCCGTTGTTTCGGAGATGCGCCTGTGTCATAAGGCCGTTGCATCTGTGCGGACGAAAAGGAGTAGTCGAGCTATGGATAGTCGTTTTATGAAACCTGCGGTTGTCGCCGTTCTTAGTAGCGCGCTGATAATTGCAGGTTGCAGCACGCTGGATCCCTACACCGGCGAACAGAAGACCAGTAATGCGGTGAAAGGTGCTGGTATCGGCGCTGCTGCCGGCGCGGTAGTGGGATTGATCTCCGGCGACAATTCTCAGGAGCGCAAGAAAAACGCGCTGATCCTGGCCGGCGTCGGTGCCCTTGCGGGTGGCTCCGTGGGTTACTACATGGATCGCCAGGAGATGAAGTTGCGCCAGCGTCTTGAAGGCACTGGCGTCAGCGTTACTCGCGTGGGTGACAACATTACGCTGAACATGCCGGGCAATGTGACCTTTGCGGTGGACAATGCCGACATCTCGGCCAGCTTCTACCAGGTGCTGGATTCCGTCGGCCTGGTGCTGAACGAATTTGATCAGACTTTCATCGAAGTTGCTGGTCACACGGACAGCACGGGCAGTGCGTCTTACAACCAGTTGCTGTCGGAGAAACGCGCTAACAGTGTGGTTTCCTACTTCCAGTCGCGTGAAGTTCTGGGCACTCGCTTTATTGTTATTGGCTCAGGCGAAGATCGGCCGATAGCCAGTAACGATACAGACAGCGGTCGAGCGCAGAACCGCCGCGTCGAGATCACCATTGTGCCGCTGACAGCCTGAATCCTGGCCCGCTGCTCTGACCTTGCGGTCGCAAGGTCAGAGCAGCTTGGCCATTTTTCCGCGCCTGGGTTGCTTGCTGATCTGCAAGCGCATCGCCTTTGCCGGGCATCAGTGACCCATTCCGCCATGGACTCAAAAAAAGGCCCGTTAAGAAACGGGCCTGGCATCGAATTCTTTCAACGATAACTGTGATCAGGCAGCCAGCTGACCACGCATCTTCTTCATAGCCTGCTGCTCCAGCTGCCGAATCCTCTCGGCTGAGATGCCGAAGCGATCCGCCAGCGAATGCAGCGTCTCTTTCTTGTCGCTCAGCCAACGCGCCTGGAGAATTTCTCTGCTGCGCGGATCCAGTTCCTCCAGCGCAGCAGTCAGCTGGCGAATTGAGTCTGCCTGCCAGTCGTCAGCTTCGACTTCTGTTGCCGGATCCGAATCGGGGCTGGGCAGGTAATGAGCCGGCGCATAAGCTTCCTCGTCATTGGCGCCCGGATCAGGGTCGAAGGACATATCGTGTCCGGCCAGACGCATCTCCATCTCGTTAACTTCGCGAGCCGAGACACCGAGGTCCTTGGCCACAGCCTCGGTTTCTGCGGCACTTAACCAGCCCAGATTTTTCTTGGCTTTGCGCAGATTAAAGAAAAGCTTGCGTTGTGCCTTGGTGGTGGCAATTTTTACCTGGCGCCAGTTCTTCAGTACGAACTCGTGAATCTCGGCGCGAATCCAATGTACGGCGAAGGACACCAGGCGAACGTTCATCTCAGGATCGAAGCGCTTGACCGCTTTCATTAGCCCGACATTACCTTCCTGAATCAGGTCGCCAAGCGGCAGTCCATAGCCGAGGTATCCGCGTGCGATGTGCACCACAAAACGCAGCTGCGAGAGAACCAATTGCCGGGCGGCAACGAGGTCTTCAGCATCTCGGAACTGACGCGCCAGGGCTTTCTCTTCCTCTGCACTCAGCATTGGCACAGAGTTGGCGGCCTGGATATAGCTTTCCAGACTGCCGATGGGTCCGGCAAGAATCAGGTCACGGTTGGATACGGTTAGCGCTTCGCTCATGCGGGTCATCCTCCTTGTGAAAGTATTCTAGCACTCGGGGTATTAGAGTGCTAAAACGACCGGAAGTTCCGCTGCTTTCTTGGCTAATAAACTTTTAAAAACAAATAGTTAGACTTTTGGCTGTATCGCAGCAATATGTCGCGCGACGGCTGTCCAGGCGCCGCCAAGGCCGGCCAGCAGGCCACCGCCCAGGACCGCGAGCGCGGTGTTGATGTCTGTCCCCAGGGGTTCGAATGCGCCCCCGTACAGCTCGCTCAGGCGTTGCGCCGGACCACCCAGTGTGAGCACGGTCAGGGTCAAAATCAGCAGCGCCAGCAGGCTGCCGCCCAGGCCGTACCAGAAACCCAGGTAGAGAAATGGTCGACGCACAAAGGCATCTGTTGCGCCGAGTAGTTTTGCGACTTCAATTTCGGCGCGCTGATTCTGGATGTCCAGGCGAATGGTGTTGCCGATGATCACCACCACCGCGCTTAGCAGCAGTACAGCGGCCAGCCAGATGCCGCGTCGAACAAAGTCCAGCAAGGCGTTCAGGCGCTCGATCCAGTCCGTGTCCAGGCGCACCAGGTCTACATCGTTGCGCGCGGCCAATTCACGCTTAAGTTCTGCCAGGCTATTCGCACTGGCGTCGCTGTCCGGTCGAAGCACCAATGTATGCGGCAAAGGATTTTCATCCAGGCTACCAATCAGGTCCGCGAAGTCCGGGCTGTTGCTGAATTCTGCCAGTGCGCTGTCAGCGCTGACTAGCTCAACCCGCGCGATATCCGCGCGCGCGGCCAGGTCTGCACGCAGGGCTTGTGCGGCCTGCAGGCTGGTGGCTGGTTTCATATAGACGGAAAAATCGCGCACGCTGTCCCAGCCGCCGGCCACGGCTTCGCCGTTGCGGACCAGCAGATGCAGGCCTGCCGGCAATGCCAGGGCGATGCCGATAACAGCGATGGTCAGCACGCTGCCGATGGGCGAGCGTGACAATTTGCCCAGCGCGGCCAGGCAGTTTTGCGCGTGTGCGATTAGCCAGTTGCCCATCTGCTTGCCGCTCAGGCGGCCAATCGTCCGGCACTCAGGTTCACGTGCCGGCCACCCAGTGAGTCCAGCAGGCCGAGGTCATGGGTGGCGATCACCGTGGTCACGCCGACTTCGTTAAGGCGCCGGAACAGTTGCATGATTTCCAGCGAAAGCTGCGGGTCGAGATTACCCGTGGGCTCGTCTGCAATCAGCAAAGGCGGGCGACTGACTACGGCCCGCGCGATACCGACGCGTTGTTGTTCTCCGGCCGATAATGAATCCGGTCGATTCTGATCGCGACCCAGCAAGCCCACCTGGTCAAGCGCGGCGCGTGCCCGGCGTTGAATTTCCCGACGCCCGACGCCGCCGATGATTAACGGCAATGACACATTGTCGATGATGGATCGATCCGGCAGCAGCTTGTGATCCTGAAAGACCATGCCAATGCCGCGTCGATGCTGCGGAATTTCGCGGTCCCGCAGCCGCCCGATATTGCGACCGCCAATCAGAACCTGGCCGCGAGTGGGTCGCTCAATCAGGGCAATCAGTTTTAGCAAGGTGCTCTTGCCGGCACCGGAGTGGCCGGTCAGAAATACCAGTTCACCGGCGCCAATCTGCAGTGAGACCTCGCTGAGCCCGTCGCGACCGCCGGCATAGCGCTTGGTAACGTTCTCGAAGCGAATCACGACTCGCTCTCGCCCACCAGCGCGGCGGCAAACTGGTCGGCATCGAATACGTCCATGTCTTCGATGCCTTCACCAATGCCGATATAGCGGAACGGCAGTTTCAGTTCCTCGGCTATTGCCAGCAGCACGCCGCCCTTGGCGCCGCCGTCGAGCTTGGTCATGGTGATGCCGGTCAGACCGACGGTTTTGTGAAATTCGCGCGCCTGATTGACCGCGTTCTGGCCCAGACTGGCATCCAGTACCAGCATGGTTTCATGCGGTGCGCTGGGCTCCAGGCGCTGCAGTACGCGAACGATCTTGGCCAGCTCATCCATCAGGCCTGCCTTGTTTTGCAGGCGCCCGGCGGTATCGGCTAGTAATACGTCGATACCGCGTGCCTGTGCGGCTTCCAGCGCGTCGAATATTACCGCTGCCGGGTCAGCGCCAGGTTGCTGGGCAACCACGGGCACCTGGTTGCGCTCACCCCAGGCTTGCAGCTGCTCGATGGCTGCGGCGCGAAAGGTATCACCGGCAGCCAGCATGACCTGCAGGCCCTGGGCTTTAAATTCATGCGCGAGCTTGCCAATGGTGGTGGTTTTGCCGGAACCGTTTACGCCAACGATCAGAATCACAAAGGGCCGCAGTCCGTCGCCGATTTGCAGGGCCTGGGCGCGTTCACGCAACAGGTCTGCGATGCTGTCACGCAGAGCGATGCGAATACCGGCTTCATCTTCTGCTGCGTTGCGCCGCAGACGCTTTTTCAGGCCAGCGATTACCTGCTCGCTGGCCGCCAGCCCGACATCTGCCATCAACAGCTGGGTTTCCAGCTGTTCCTCCAGCTCGGCGTCGAGCTTGCGCTTGCCGCCCAGGCTTAGCCCGGCGCCTTTGTTCAGGCGTTGTTTCAGGCGCTGAAAAAAACCGGCACGGGCTGGCTGACTGGAGGAATCTGACATGGCGCGCATCTTATCAACACCGCCCGCTTCGTGGTGCGCTGATAAGCTCGCAGCTTGTCTCTACAATTCGCGCATGCCAAGAAAAGCTTCAATAGTTCGCGGCAGTGTGCGCATCATCGCCGGCCGGTGGCGTGGTCGACGCCTGCAGCTGGCGGCCGGTGACGCCGCGCGGCCGACACCCGATCGCGTGCGCGAGACGCTGTTTAACTGGTTGATGCCGGTTTTGCCCGGAGCGCGTTGCCTGGATCTGTTTGCCGGTAGCGGCGTGCTGGGCATAGAGGCGATTTCGCGGGGTGCCGCCAGTGCGGTGCTGGTGGAACATGATCAGCGGGTACTCGCCGCACTGGACGACAATCTCGATCGGCTCGACCTGGATGCGGCGGAAGTCATTTCAGCCGATGCCTGGCGATACCTGGAAGGTCGCGCCACGCCGTTCAATATCGTCTTTCTGGATCCGCCCTACGCAGAGAAGGGCCTCGGAGATTTGTGTACACTCCTTGAGCGCGGCTGGCTGGCGCCGGGCGCGCGCATTTACCTGGAGTGGCGCCGCAGCTCCGAGCCGCCGGCCCTGCCGGCTAGCTGGCAACTGCTTCGCGATAAAACGGCCGGCCAGGTGCGGTTTGCGCTGGCCCAGCGGGATTAATTTCATGTCGGTTGGCGCAATGTACCCGGGGACTTTCGACCCCATTACCAACGGTCACCATGAACTGGTGCGCCGCGCCGCACGAGTCTTCGACCGCGTGGTCGTGGCGGTGGCGGAGAGTCCGCACAAGCAAACCATGTTCAGCCTGGAAGAGCGTTCCGCCATGGCGCGCGAGGTGCTTGCTGATGTGCCGAACGTGACTGTCGACAGTTATTCTGGCCTGACCGTCGAGTATGCCGCGCTTCACGACCTGAAGGTTGTGGTCCGGGGCTTGCGCGCGGTGTCTGATTTTGAATATGAGTTTCAGTTATCCAGCATGAACCGTCAGCTGCAACAGGATGTGGAAACGGTATTTTTATGCCCGGAAGCTGAGTACACCTTTATCTCCTCGACGCTGGTGCGCGAGGTCGGCGCCCTGGGTGGTGATGTCAGCAGTTTTGTACATCCGGTAGTCCAGCGCGCCCTGCAAGGAAAGTTAAAGTGAGACGATTTTTGTTCTGCCGCGCGCCCGTCTCTGCAGCCTGGATTGCGTTACTCCTTCTCGGCCTCTGCAGTCTGTCGGCCTGCGCGACGTCGGCAATTCCGGGCAAAAGCGCGATTGCCAGCGCGCACCCGCTGGCCACTGCTGCCGGTGAAGAAATACTCGCGGCCGGCGGCAATGCCTTTGATGCCTCCGTTGCTGTTGCAGCGGCGCTGGCCGTCGTTGAGCCCTATTCATCGGGTCTTGGCGGCGGCGGATTCTTTCTGCTCTACCTGGCCGAAGAACAGCGCTATGTATTTGTTGATGCACGCGAAGTGGCACCTGCGGCAGCCAGCCGTGATATGTACCTCGATGATGCCGGCAAACCCATGCGTGGCGCGTCGCTGAATGGCCCGCTGGCAGCAGGCATTCCTGGTCACGCGGCCGGTCTGGCGCACCTGTCGGAGCAGTACGGCCAGCTCGACCTGGCAACTTGCCTGGCACCGGCTATTCGCTACGCGAAGGAGGGCGTGCCTGCCTACGCGCGGATGATTACCGGGCTGCGCTTTCGCAGGAAGACTGCGGACAATTGGCCTGACTTTGGCAAAGTTTTTTACCCCGACGGTGAATCGCCGGAACCGGGTCAGATCATTCGCCAGCCCGACCTGGCACGCAGCCTGCAGCGGATTGCCGATGAAGGCCGCGCCGGTTTCTATTCAGGGCCGCTGGCCGAAGCGCTGGTTAACGGTACGCGAGAAGCGGGCGGCATCTGGAGTCTTGAGGACTTCGCAAACTATCGGGTGATCGAGCGCGAACCGATCCAGGCCGAGATGCTCGGCGTAAAGATTGTCTCGGCGCCGCCGCCGTCTTCTGGTGGCGTGGCCATCGTCAACATGCTGAACATGGCCGCGGGCTTTAATCTGTCAGAGCTGGACGAGGTTGATCAGGCGCATATTTTGATCGAGTCCATGCGTCGCGCCTATCGTGATCGCGCACTGTACATGGGCGATCCGGATTTCGTGTCGATCCCCGTAACGCGCCTGAGTCATCCGTATTACGCCGCCGGGCAGCGCGCCAACATACGTCTTGATCGCGCCACGCCGTCAGCCGAGCTGCCTGGATTATGGCCGGCGGGTGCAGAGTCGAATCAGACCACGCACTTTTCGGTTATGGATGCCGACGGCAATCGTGTCGGCGCTACCGTAACAATCAATGGCTGGTATGGCGCCGGCTTTATCCCGCCAGGTACCGGCATCGTTCTGAACAATGAGATGGATGATTTCGCCATCGCAACGGCCGTGCCGAACGGATTTAATTTGCTCGGCACCGAAGCGAATGCTGTCGGTCCCGGGCGTCGGCCGTTGTCGAGTATGTCGCCGACGTTTCTGGAATCCGAGCGCGGCGTTGCCATCCTGGGTACACCCGGCGGCAGTCGCATTATCACCATGGTGTTGCGTGCTGCGATGGCCTGGATGGATGGCGCCAGTGCCGCCGAGATGGTTGCGCTGAAGCGCTTTCATCATCAGTACTATCCGGATTCAGTGTCCTATGAAGAAGGCGCGTTTAGCGAAGCTCAGATCACGGGGCTGACCGAGCGCGGCCACCAGCTGCGAAAAAGTCGTCGCCCGTTCGGCAACATGAACGTTGTGACCTGGGATTTCGCCAGCGGCGCCGTTGAAGCCGCGACGGATCCGCGCGGCGAAGTGGAAGGCCGGGTCTACTAGGCCAGCGCGCGCCTAGCGCTGGCAATTTACGCAGTAGTAACTCGAACGCTGACCGATGACGCGCTGGCGAATATCGCCGGAACATTTTTCACAGGGCTCGGCTTCGCGGTCGTAAACGCGCAGCGCCTGCTTGAAGTAGCCGGGCTGCCCGTCACTGCCGTAGAAATCCCGCAGCGTGGTGCCACCGGCTTTGATCGCAGCCTGCAAAGTCTCCTTGATCGCGTCGGCCAGGTGCTGCATGCGCGCCTGGGAAATACGGCCGGCCGGGCGCAGCGGATGGATCCCGGCCAGAAACAGCGATTCACTGGCGTAGATGTTGCCGACCCCGACGACTACCTGCCCGTTCATGATGTGCGCTTTGATCGCGACGCGACGACCGCGGCTGGCCGTATACAGGTAGTTGCCGTTAAACGCCGGGTCCAGCGGCTCCGGGCCCAGTCGCGCCAGCAGGGGGTGGCTGAGCGGCTGGTTTGCGCCCCAGAGCAGCGCACCGAATCGGCGTGGGTCACAAAAGCGCAGGATCGCACCATTTTCCAGCTCGATGTCGTAGTGATCGTGCACGTTCGGTGCAGATCCCCGTGGCATCACGCGTAATGACCCGCTCATGCCGAGATGCATCAGCGCGGTGCCCCGGCTGGTTTCCAGCAGCAGGTATTTGGCGCGTCGCAGCACACGTTGAACCCTCGCGCCGCGCAGATGCGCCTCCATCCCGTCGGGTACCGGCCAGCGCAGGCGCCGCTCGCGGACCTGCAGCCGGCGGATTTGCTGGCCTTCCAGGTGTGGCGCAATGCCTCGACGCGTCGTTTCTACCTCCGGTAATTCAGGCATATCGGTGCATCACACGCGCCTCATGCTGCAAAGCAGGAAAGACCGGAAACAGATGTGCCAGGCATGCTGTGTTTCCTTGGAGAGGCACTGGCCTTCCGCTATAGTTCCCGCCACTTCCCGCTGCGAGGAGCAGGACGAGCGATGACTGAATACCTGTACGGTTTGGCAAATCTGTCCCTTTGGGGCTACATCGCCATGGCTATTGTCATGGTGCAGATTTCCATGGCGGGCGTGACGCTGTATCTGCATCGCGACCAGGCTCATCGCGCCATCGACCTGCATCCCGCCGTTCGCCATTTTTTCCGTCTGTGGATATGGCTGACTTCCGGCATGGTCACTCGCGAGTGGGTGGCGGTACATCGCAAACATCACGCCATGTGCGAACGCGATGGCGATCCGCACAGTCCGGTGGTATTTGGCCTCAGCAAAGTATTGCTGGAAGGTGCGGAATTGTATCGGGTTGAAACGGATAATCAGGAAACTCTCGAGAAATACGGTCGCGGCTGCCCCGACGACTGGATCGAGCGCAACATCTACGCGCGTTTCAGCCTGCTGGGTGTCTATATCATGCTGGCGTTCAACCTGGTTTTTTTCGGCCTGCCCGGCATTACGATTTTCGCCGTGCAAATGATGGCCATGCCAGTATTCGCGGCTGGCGTAATTAACGGCCTCGGCCATGCCAAGGGCTACCGCAACTTCGAATCCGATGACGCCTCCACCAACCTGGTGCCCTGGGGCCTGTTCATCGGGGGTGAAGAACTGCACAACAATCACCACGCTTTTCCGACCTCGGCAAAATTCTCCGTGCGCAGCTGGGAATTCGATCTTGGCTGGATGTACATCAACGTTCTGCGGGCATTGAGAATGTGCCAGATTCGCCGCGTTGCTCCACAACCGCATTTTGCCGGCAAGCCGCGCAATGTTGATCTGGATACCGTGCGTGCCGTGCTGCAGAATCGCATGCATGTGCTGCGTGACTATTCACGTACCGTGGTGCGTCCGGTACTGGAGCTTGAAGCGTCTGCGCGCAACGTCGGCCATGAGCAGCTGCGACGCGCTCGCACCCTGCTGACCCGCCGTCAGCAGTTACTCGATTCGGAAGCCCAGGCACGCCTGTCAAATCTGTTGGCCGATAACCGGAACCTGCGCACCGTGCACGAGTACCGTCAGCAGTTGCAGAGCCTGTGGGAACAGGCCAACGTCAGCAATGACAAGCTGGTGGCGCAGTTGAAAGACTGGTGCGTTCAGGCGGAGGCGAGCGGTATCAAGTCATTGCAGGATTTCTCGGCACGCCTGCGTGAATATCTGCCACAGCCTGCCATGGCAACAGCCTGAGCAGCGCGACACTGGCGTATAAAAAAACCCGCCGTGTGGCGGGTTTTTTTGCCTGGTCAAAAGTACTGACCGGCCTATTTGATTTTGCCTTCTTTGTAGGCAACATGCTTGCGCACCCTCGGGATCGTACTTACGCACTTCCATTTTCTCCGGGTGCAGCTTCTTGTTCTTCGTGGTCGTGTAGTAGTGACCGGTTTCGGCCGTCGACACCAGTTTGATTTTTTCGCGATTACTCTTGGCCATGCTGACGCTCCGCTCTAGACTTTTTCGCCACGGGCGCGAAGATCGGCCACGACTTTTTCGATGCCGTGCTTGTCAATTATGCGCAAGCCCTTTGTGCTGATGCGCAACTTGACGAAGCGGTTCTCGCTTTCCAGCCAGAAACGATGGCTATGCAAGTTCGGCAGAAAGCGACGCCGGGTTCGATTATTGGCGTGCGATACATTATTGCCGGCAATAGGTCGTTTGCCGGTTATCTGACAGACGCGAGACATTCTGAACCTCTGTTAAATCAGCGGTTTGGCCGCAGCAGCAGCGGCGAAAGGGCCGCATTTATACCAGTCTGGCGGCCCTCAGGCAAGGCGTGCCGCAATGCGGCCTAGAGCAATCCACGCCCGGCCAGCGAGACGCACAGGCCGTCACCGATAACAAAATGGTCCAGTAGCCGGATATCCACCAGTTCCAGCGCTGCGCGGATACGCCGGGTGATCAGCTGGTCAGCCTCGCTGGGCTCGGCCACCCCGGACGGGTGGTTGTGCGCCAGGATCACGGCGCCGGCATTATGGGCCAGCGCCTGCTTGACCACCTCGCGCGGATACACCGTGGTGTTGTCCAGGGTGCCGCGGAACAGCTCCTCAAAGGCCAGAACGCGGTGGCGATTGTCCAGGAACAGGCAGCAGAACACTTCATGCGGGCGATCGCGCAGTCGCGCCAGCAGGAACTCCCGGCTGTCCGTGGGCGAGCCGATGCTGCGACCCGGCACCAGGGTGGCTTCAAAATAGCGGCGGCTGCACTCCCGGGCTGCCAGTACCAGGGCGGCGCGGCCGGGGCCGACGCCATGGACCTGCTGCAACTCATCCTTAGCCGCATTGAGCAGGCCGCGCAGGCCGCCAAATCGACTTAGCAGGGCCCGCGCCAGGTCTACCGCCGACAGGCCGGCGATGCCGCGCCCCAGTAATATAGCCAGTACTTCCGCATCCGACAGCCCGGCGGGTCCGCCCTGCAACAGGCGCTCTCGGGGCCGCTCGTTGATCGGCCACTGCTTGATGGAAGCTTGCGCCATGCGCACATTCTGGCCGCCCTGCCAGGGCTGACCAAGCCGCGAATCTCGCCGCCCTGGCCACAAATCACAGCGGAATCGGCCACGGTGCGATAATCTTTGCCCAACAACGACGGAAATTGAGCATGAGCTCTGAAGGCACAATGAGAATTCTGCTCGGGGTAACCGGTGGCATCGCCGCCTACAAGACCCCGGATGTGGTGCGCAGGCTGCGCGAGCAGGGCGCTGAAGTTCGCGTGGTGGTGACACCCAGTGCCGCTCGCCTGGTTTCACCGGTGGTTTTTCAGGCCGTCTCCGGGCAGCCGGTGCGTGGCGAGCTTTGGGACGAGCAGGCCGAAGCGGCCATGGGTCATATCGAACTGGCGCGCTGGGCAGACCTGGTGCTGATTGCTCCGGCCACGGCCAATATCATGGCCGAGCTCGCCGCGGGCGCGGCAGGCAGCTTGCTGACCACGCTGTGTCTGGCCACCGATGCGCCGCTGGTCATTGCCCCGGCGATGAATCAGGCCATGTGGCGGCATCCGGCTACCCAGCAGAATCTGGCCACCCTCAGCGGGCGTGGCGTGCAGGTGATCGGTCCGGCCAGCGGTGAGCAGGCCTGCGGCGATAACGGGCCGGGCCGAATGCTCGAACCCGCCGAGATTGTCGCCGAAGTGCTGGCCCAGCGACCTTTCAAAACCGGCTCATTGCAGAATTTGTCGGTCCTGATCAGCGCCGGGCCCACCCGTGAGCCGATCGACCCGGTGCGCTTTGTCAGCAACCGCAGTTCCGGAAAAATGGGTTTCGCCATTGCCCGCGCGGCTGCCGCTGCCGGTGCCCGGGTGACCCTGGTGGCCGGTCCCGTCGCCTTGCCGACCCCGGCCGGCGTGGACCGTATCGATGTCGAGACCGCCGAACAGATGCGCGCCGCGACGCTGGCCCAGGCCGAGAATTCGCACATCTATATAGGTGCGGCAGCCATTGCCGATTACCGTCCCGCGGAAATTGCCCTGCACAAGATCAAGAAGCACCAGGACAGCATGTCGCTGAATATGATCAAGTCGCCCGATGTCCTGCGTGAGGTGGCGGCCATGCCAAATGGTCCGTTCACGGTTGGTTTCGCGGCCGAAACCCAGCATCTCGAGCGGCATGCCCGCGAGAAACTTGCCGGCAAGCAGCTGGATATGATCGTTGCCAACCTGGTCGGTGAGAACCTGGGTTTTGACAGCGACGACAACAGTGCGCTGGTGATCTGGCGGGATGCGCAGCAGTCGCTGCCGGCCATGTCCAAGCTGGCGTTGGCGGCCGAGCTTGTTGAGTTGGTGGCAGCGCGCTTCCGTGAGACCGCATCGGCGCCTACACCGCTGCGTCAGCCCAGCGCTTCCTGACCCGCATGAGCCGTCGACCCATTCAGCTGAAGATTCTGGATCAGCGACTCGGCAACGAGTTTCCGCTGCCCGATTACGCCACGCCCGGATCGGCGGGTATTGATCTGCGCGCCTGTATCGATCAGCCGCTCACACTGGAACCGGGTGAAACCCAGCTGATCCCCAGCGGGATAGCTATTCATATGGCAGATCCGCAGCTGGCCGCGACCATTCTGCCGCGCTCGGGTCTGGGCCATAAGCACGGTATCGTGCTCGGTAACCTGGTGGGTCTGATTGACTCGGACTATCAGGGCCAGGTGTTCGTGTCCTGTTGGAATCGCGGCAGCGAGAGTTTCGTGATTGAACCGGGCGCACGCCTGGCGCAAATGGTTTTTGTGCCCGTGGTTCAGGCAGAGTTCCAGGTCGTGGAAGAATTTGACGCCAGTCTGCGCGGCAGCGGCGGCTTCGGCCATACGGGGCAGTAAGCCCCTGGTCAGGCTATTCCAGGCCTTTCAGTTCCCGAAAGCGATCGATATCAGAGTCAAACTTGGCGACCAGCTGCGCCTTGTTTTCGCGCACGCTTTCCAGGCTCTGCTCGTAGGAAATAATCGAGTCCAGCGTGTCAGATAATTCGCGCGCCAGGTTTTCATGCAAGGGTGGCGCATTGGGGTCTTTGTTGTAGGGGCGGAAACGCGTGGCATCTTTTTGCAGCTTGGCCAGTTTCACGCGCAGGCTTTCCAGGTACAGCTCCGTCAACTGAATCTGACCGTCGAGCAGTTCCTGCCGCTGATCGCGCAGTCGCTCGATTTCGCTGACTGACAAATAGGTATTTAGCAGGGTGGCATCACGCGCCTGGCGCGCGTCTTCCAGCGCCTGCAAGCGCTCTGCCTCTGCCGCGGCTACGGCATTGGCTTTTTGTTCGGCCGGCGTGATCTGGCCTTCCTGGGAATCCACCGGCACACCGTGCTTGTTGAGTATCTGGCGATCACTGCTGGCGTGCTCGGCGGGTACGCTGTCGCCAAAATGGACGACACCCTGATCATCGACCCACCGATAGACTTTGCGCTGGGCTTCCTTGGCCAGCACAGGACCTGCCACCAGCCCGGCCAGCAGCATCAGCAGTACGATTTTGACCGGCATTTTGCGCATGCAGAAAGCCTCCCAGCAGTATCTTCGGTTAGCAATTATGACATTGGTCAGCCGGTCAAACTGTGACCTGGATTCGGCGCCTGACCGTCCACACCGTAGCGTTTGCGGTACTCAAGCATGGCGGGAATAAAACTAGCATATTCAGGGGCTTCTGCCACATGGGCGATGAGGTCATCGAGGCGAATGATGCTCACCACGGGAATCCCGAAGCGGGCTTCCACCTCCTGCACGGCTGATTGCTCGGCCTGGCCGCGCTCCTGGCGGTCCAGGGCAATCAACACTCCGGCCGGCGTGGCGCCGGCATCGGCAATGATCTGCATAGCCTCGCGAATGGCGGTGCCGGCGGTAATAACATCGTCGACGATCAGCACCCGGCCGGCCAGTTCGGCGCCGACGATACTGCCGCCCTCACCATGATCCTTGGCTTCCTTGCGGTTAAAACAATAGGGCAGATCTCGCGCGTGTTGCTCGGCCAGCGCGGCGGCGGTGAGTGCCGCCAGCGGAATGCCTTTATAGGCAGGCCCGAAAATCAGCTCGAAGGACAGTCCGGAGGCCTGCACCGCGGCGGCGTAAGATTTGCCCAGAGCGGCTGCCGATCGCCCGGTGTTGAACAGCCCGGCATTAAAAAAGTACGGGCTTATTCGGCCTGACTTCAGCTTGAACTCGCCGAAGCGCAGCGCGCCGACGGACAGTGATAATTCTATAAACGCGTTTTTGTAGTCAGACATGGCGCGGTTCGTGCGGCGTAACGGATAGCTTCTGGTAGAGTATCGCACAGCGATCCCGCCGTTTTTTTTGCAGTCCCGATGCGCATTATTACCGTCAACACCAATGGCATCCGTGCTGCAGCGCGCAAGGGCTTTTATCAGTGGTTGCCGCGCCAGTCGGCCGACCTGGTGTGTATCCAGGAAACCAAGGCGCAGGTTCATCAGCTTGAAGACCCGTGTTTTTTTCCGCGCGGCTGGCATTGCTTCTACGAGGACGCTCAGCGCAAAGGCTACAGCGGTACCGCCTTGTACAGTCGGCGTGAACCCGACGAAGTGATTCGCGGCTTCGGTGTGGCCGAGTTCGATGATGAAGGTCGTTATCTCGAAGCACGCTTTGGCCGGCTCAGCGTCATCTCTTTATATGCCCCGTCCGGTTCGTCCAACGAAGACCGCCAGGCTTCCAAGTTTCGATTCATGGATGCATTCATGCCGTATCTGCGTGAACTGCGAGCGCAGGATCGTGACACCATCATTTGTGGTGACTGGAACATTGCTCACAAGCAGATTGATTTACGCAACTGGCGTTCCAATCAAAAGAACTCAGGTTTCCTGCCCGAAGAGCGCGCCTGGATGGATGAATTGTTTGACCAGGCCGGGTTTAGCGACGCCTTCCGCGAGATAAACCCGCAGCCGGACCAATACACCTGGTGGTCCAACCGCGGCCAGGCCTGGGACAACAACGTCGGCTGGCGCATCGACTACCAGGTGATGTCTGACAATCTGGACGGCAGCGTTCGCAAGGCGCGAATTTTTAAGAACAAGCGTTTTTCGGACCACGCGCCGCTGATCATGGACTATGACTTCTGATCCGCAGACGCCGGCCGACTCCTGGCTGGCCGGGGCTCGCGTTTATCTGCATCCGCGCGTACTGGCGATGCTGTTTCTCGGCTTCTCGGCCGGATTACCCTTTCTGCTGGTGGCCGGCACGCTGACGGCCTGGCTGGCGCTTAGTGACGTCAGCATGGCCGACATCGGCATGTTCGCCTGGGTCGGCATTGCCTACTCACTGAAGTTTCTATGGGCGCCGTTGGTCGATCATCTGCGTCTGCCCTTGCTGACGCGTTGGTTCGGTCGCCGGCGCAGCTGGATGCTGCTCGCCCAGCTGGGCGTCATCGTCGGTCTGCTCGGCATCGCCGCGGCCGATCCGTCTACGCAGTTGAGTCGCGTCGCCTGGTTTGCGGTGCTGACTGCCTTCGCTTCCGCGACCCAGGATATCGTCGTTGATGCCTATCGGATCGAGGCCGTCGAAACGCGCGTCCAGGGCGCCATGGCGGCCAGCTACCAGGCCGGCTATCGCATCGCCATCCTGGTGGCCGGTGCCGGCGCACTGATCGTGGCCGACCTGGTCAACTGGTCACTCGCCTACCAGATCATGGCCATGTGCATGAGCGTTGGCGTGGTGACAGTTCTGCTGATTAGTGAGCCCGAAACCAGCCTGCACGCTCAGCGTCTGCGCGTAATCGGCGACTTCAGTCGCTGGTTGCAGGATGCCGTGGTCGGACCCATCGTAGATTTCTTTCATCGCAACGGTCAGTGGGCCGTGGTGCTGTTGCTGTTTATCGGCGTCTATCGCATCAGCGACATGGTGCTGGGTGTCATGGCCAACCCCTTCTATATCGATCTGGGTTTCTCGCTCGCCGAGATTGCCACTATTACCAAGGTATTCGGCGTGGCCGTGACCTTGTTTGGCGCGGCGCTGGGCGGCGTGGCGGTGGCTCGCTACGGACTTAACGGCCCGCTGGTATTCGGTGCCGGATTGTTAGCTGTTACCAACCTGTTTTTTGCCGGCATGGCACTTTACGGTCCTGAGCTATGGTTCCTGGTGCTGACCATCAGCGCCGACAACCTGGCGGCGGGATTTACCGGCACGGTATTTATTGCCTACCTGTCCGGGCTGACCAACGTGGCCTATACCGCCACCCAGTACGCGCTGTTTTCATCGCTAATGACGTTGCCGGGAAAATTCATCAGTGGCTTCTCGGGTCAGATTGTCGAGGCAGTAGACTGGTTCAATTTCTTTGTCTACGCCTCGCTTATGGGTCTGCCAGCGGTGCTGCTGGCTGTAATTGTGACGCGCCATAATCGCGCGCATGAGTGAATGGCCCGAATGGACTGTGGCCAGGCTGCCTGATCTGCCGGATCCCGGCGTGCGCGGATTCCTGGTGGGCGAGGGTGATTGGCCGTTTCGTGGCCTGGTGGTTCTGCAGCAGGGTCAGCTCTACGCCTACGCCAATGTCTGTCCGCATGCGCGTCACCCGCTGGATTTCCCTGCCGAGCATTTTTTTACCCCGGACAAAACACTATTGCGCTGTTCCAGCCACGGCGCATTGTTCGAACCCAGCAGCGGCGAGTGTGTTCTGGGTCCCTGCCTGGGGCGCGCGCTGATAGCACTGGGTTTGCGAGTAGTGGCGGATGAGATTCGGGTGCGTGCGCCAGGCAGCCTGCAAGACCTGGATCTGGATTTCAGCCTGCCCGCCGGCACAAGCTAACCACGGCGCGTCGGGGCGCGCCCGTGCGGGGAACAAGCTGCTAACGCTAGTCCAGTTGGTCGAGGAAGTTCCGATGATCTCGCCAGACCTGCGGGCGCACTTCCCAGCGCTCGCTCAGTTCCGGATCATCCATGTCCAGCGGTCCGGACCAGTCTTCCGGCGCCGCTGCAGCTTCCAATACCAACTGATGCCAGGTCTCTAATTCCAGCTCGCCGATGGTGCCGTCGAAATACTGGATATCGACATTACTTTCGTCGATGTCCAGGGCGACCACTTCAAAAACGCGCCGGTCTGACCTGCGATACCAGTTTCCCACCTGTGGAAAAATCATCCCATAAGGGTTGATCAGCTCCAGTCAGGGGTCGGCCCCCAGTGGCCGACAGTGTCTTTATAACGCACTGCGGGTCGAAGCCGGGCAACGGGCTGACGAACGGCTCGCGGCACTACCAGCTATCCATGGCTTGCGTAGTTTTCACAGAAATACGCTTAGCCGGGCGGCCTTGGCGGCTGGTGATTTGCGCAATTGCCGGCAGGCGCCAAGCGCTAGAGGCGTCGATAAGCAAATTCGCTGATCGCATGCCCAAGCCGCAGGCCACGTTGCTCGAACTTGCTCGGCGGTCGCTGAAAGTCATCGACGTCCAGGGCGAAGTCGTCGCGCGTGCTCATCAGCGCCTGAATATGCTCAGCGTAGTTCGCCCAGTCTGTGGCGATGCGCAGCAGGCCGCCGGATACCAGCACGCGTGCGGCCCGGTCCAGAAAAGCCGGCTGCACCAGGCGCCGTTTGTGGTGGCGTTTCTTATGCCAGGGATCGGGGAAAAACAGATGCAGACGTGCCAGGCTATCCTCGCCCAGCCAGGCATCAAGGACATCCACCGCATCCTGATTAATCAGGCGGAGATTTTCCAGCGAGGCTTGTTCGATGCCCAGCAGGCAATGGCCAATACCCGGTTCGTGTACCTCGACGCCCAAACAGTTCCACTCGGGGTGCTGGGCGGCCGTGGCCAGTAAGACTTCGCCGTTGCCAAAGCCGATTTCCAGCAAGGTCGGCGCCTCGCGGTGGAAAATCGATGCCAGGTCGAGTCGCTCCAGCGGTGCCGACAAGCCCCAGCGCGGCCACAATTCCTGCATCGCGCGACTTTGACCGGCGGTCAGCCGGCCCGCGCGCTTTACATAGCTGCGAATACGGCGCGCCGGGGACGAATCATTGCTGGCGGTGTTCATAGGCGGTGCATGATGCCATCTGCCGGCGCCTCGGTGCGGCAGTCCGGGCGTTGTTTGAATCCGTTCCTGGCCCTGGCGACACGCAGGTGCAGCCAGTCGCTGGAATAGTCGCGAGCGGCGGTGACTACCGCCTGTGCGTCAACCAGAAACGCGCCGCAGGTGCTGCGCGGAAACTTGCGCCGGCGTCTGGCAGCCGAGCAGCGCCAGGTCGCGCGTCAGTTCGTTACGTAAGATGTCCAGTGCGCGGCTGACACCGGCTTCACCGGCCGTGCTTAGTCCATATAGATAGGGTCTGCCGATCATGCAGGCGCGCGCGCCCAGCGCCAGTGCCTTGAGCACGTCGGTACCGCGGCGAATGCCGCCATCCAGCAGTACCTCCACCCGGTCGCCCACCGCGTCGACAATCTCCGGCAGGCAATCCAGGGTTGCCGGCACACCATCGAGCTGGCGACCGCCATGATTCGACACGATTACCGCAGTGGCGCCAATATCCGCTGCGCGCCGGGCATCTTCGGCGGTCAGAATGCCCTTGATGGCAAAAGGGCCATCCCACTGGGCGATCATTGTCGCTGCGTCGTCCCAGTTAACGCTGGCGTCAAAGCGGCTGAAAATAAATTCCATCAGGCCCGCCATGCCGGTGGCATCCCCGCCCAGTCGGTGGCTTACATTGGGCATGTCAAAATTTGGTCCGAACAACTGCGCGAACGACCAGCGCGGATGCATCGCAAAACTCAGTTTGCTGCGCCAGCTGAATTTCGGCGGAATGGACATGCCGGTACGCAGGTCTGTTTCACGATTACCGCCGGCTGGTACATCAACGGTCAGGCACAGCGCGGCGTAGTTGGCTGCTTTGCAACGCTGAATGAACTCGGCATTCAGACCGGCGTCCCTGAGTACATAAATCTGAAACATCTTCGGCCCGTCTGCGGCCGCCGCTACGGACTCGATCGACTCGGTGGCGACGGTAGACAGGCAATACAGGGTGTCTGCGCGCGCGGCGGCGCGCGCCACGGCCAGTTCGGCCTCGGGATGAAATAGTCGCGACATGCCCGTCGGTGACAGCAGCACCGGCATGCTGACCTTGGTACCCAGCACCTCCGTGGTCAGATCAATCTCGCTGACGTCGACCAGGTAGCGCGGCAGCAACTCGTAGTCGGCGAACGCGGCACTGTTGCGCGACAGGCTGTAGCCGTCGTCGGCACCACCTTCCAGGTAACCGCGAATCGGTAATGGCAGCGCGCGGCGCGCGCGGGCACGCAGCTCGGCAATGTTGATTAGCCGCTCCAGCGAGCGGATTTTGCCGGCCAGCTTATCTTCGGAAGTCATAGGTCCGGGATTGCTCGACTTAATCGCCTGAAAAGCGACTTCCTAGTGGTTCCGGCAGCGGTTTGTCGAAGACTGACAGATCCACGGCCAGTAGCTCGCTGTGCTGCGCTTCGGCGCGCTTGATGAAGTGTTCCGGCAATTGCTCGATGCCGGTTAGCTTGCGACCACTCCAGGTGGCAAACATGTGGCCCGGCCGGTCGCCCATTGCCATCCAGGCGGGCCAGGGAAATATGTAGCCGCCCGCGGTGCCGGCGGGCAGCGAGGCCATGTCCGTTTCCTCGAATAGTTGCCGGCTGGACCAGTTGGAAGAGGTCTCCACAAAGGTAGCCGGCCAGGAAGCGGGCGGCAGGCGCACCTGCTCGATTTTGATCAGGTCGTCCTCGATCAGGAACTGCTCATGGCGAATTCGCGCCGGCGCGGCCGGGTTGTCCAGCGGGATCATGCCCTCGGGCGTATAGACGTAGCCGGGGTCCTCGGTCAGCGCCATGGGCGGTACAGCGACCGTCTCACCGGTGACGGGATTCAGCGCCGAGTCAGTCCAGCGCCCGCTGCTGATGTCGCGCGGAAATGACAAGTTATGGCCGTGAATCCGGTAAACGCCTTGCTGCAGTTTGCGGTGATGGGAAAACTCGATGCCTTCCCAGCGCACAACAGCCTCGGGGCGGGCGCCTTCCGACACCGTGAACATGGTGAAGTGATACCACATCAATACGTCGGCATCGTCCAGCGTATTGCGCAGGATTCGGTAACTTGCCACCTGGTGTTCAAGCGGATCTTCGTAGGAGAAGATCCGCGACTCCATGCGCTGGCCGCGCGTCAGGGTGGTAGCCGCTGCGCCCAGCGGCGCTGCCTGGCCCACCTCGGGAAGCATCGTCGCTGCGCCGGCAGCCGCGCCCGCTCCGGCCAGCAGTTCTCTGCGGTTTAAGCGCGGAACTGCTGCCGTCGCCTGTTCTCGGCAGGCGCGTTTGAGGAAATCCATCATGCTTAATGCTCGCTGCGAATAATTTGAGAAACTGCGGCCGGCTCAGCTTTCTGGCTGCGCAGGGCGAAGGCGCGTAATTCGGTGTTGTAGCGATCCGGCTGCTCGAAAAACACGGAATGCCCGGTGTCGGCAAATTGCGAGAAAGTATAGTTGGCGTAGCGCCGGGCCAGCATCTCACCATCTTCATTTGAAAACGGGCTGTCCTCGCTGCCGATGGAAAGCAGCACCGGGACTTTTTCCATCTCATCCAGCAGATCCTGGTTGTCGATCCGCCGCCCCAGCATGGCGGTACGCACATACATCGGCATCATGAAACCGACGCTCATGAATACGTCGCGATAGGGCGCCGGAATCGGGCTGCTGGTTAGCAGGTCAACCATGCGTTCGGCGGCCTGCTGACGTTCCGCAAAATCGTTGCTCATCTGTAGTTTGCGAATCTCGGCAAATTTCACTGAGGCAGGGTCGTCCGCCGACGGCATGCGGAACGGTGTGATGCCGCCCAGCGCGCCGGTCAGGTTGATGGCGGCGAGTCGTTCCGTGCCGAACTCACGCAGGTAATCCATCAGCACGATGCTGCCGTAGGACCAGCCCACCGCCACGGGCTGCCGGGCCCCCGAGGCATTCAATACCGCGTCGATATCCCCGGCCCACTGGCGGTAATCGGTATAGGCCTCGGCGTTCCAGGGTTTTCCTGATGCGCCGTGGCCGCGCATATCGAAAGACACCAGGTAAAAATCATCCGTCAGATCGGAGTTCAGCTGATGCACAAAGCTGTAGTGGCTCTGGCCAATGCCGTGAATTAGCAGAATGGCCGGCTTTGCCGGATCGCCCACGCTGACCATGTTCAGCGGCACGCCACCGCTGCCCTCCACGGTGGTGTAGTTCCACTCGGCTAAAGCCGGAGCCGAGGCCAGCAGCAACAACCCCACTAAACTGAAGCTCAAACGTCTCACAGATCATTCTCCTCAAAAAATGGCGGATCCTGCTGTTCGAGCAGAGTCCTTAGTTCGTCCGGATATTCCGCCGGCCCGCCAAGCTTAACCCCGGTGACGTGCCACAACAGGGAACCTGGCTGATCCATGCCCATCCAGTCGCGCCAGTGCTCCACAGCCGTAAAGCTCAGCCGCGCCGGTATCCGCGTGAGCGCAGGATCATTCAGGCGCGACCAGCTGCCCGAGAAGGTCATGAAGTCGGCATCGGGCAGCGCGGCGGCCGGCGCAGGGCTGAATACCTGGTCGACCATGTGCACAACATCGCCCATCAGATACCAGGGGCGGGGGCCCTGAGACACGTCTGCCGGCGCATCCACATTCGCCGGCAGCATGCGGTCAGTGAGAAAACGCACCTCCGCCGGGCCATACCGGGTCATCGGCACTTCGCAGGTCTTGCCGTTGTAGGGATTGACCCAGGTTTGCAGCCGGCGATTCGTCTGAGGGTCGTTCAGCAGACCGAGATAACGTGTGCTCGCTGCATACTCGAGCGGTGAGCTCCGCTGGTAGCGACTGACCTGCGCGCCCAGCATGCGAAACAGCGGGCGTGCCGGCTCACCGGCCACCAGCCCCAGTACCTCGCCCTGCACCATGTCGAACACCGGGCGACCGCTGAGGTCGCCGCGCAGCTTGATATAGGCCTCGAGACTGGCTGCAGGATCGTCCAGATCGTAGTCTGTTGATGCCAGCGCAGGCCGGCTTGCGGCACCGACGATCGTGGCGGCCAGCCCGGCGAGTATCTCGCGCCGACTGGTCAAACTAGTCCCAGGAATCGGGCGCTGCCGTCAGCAGCCCGTTGAACTCGGCGTCGGCCCGGCGTCGGTACTCGTCCGGAATCTCATCCACGGACGCCAGTTTACGCCCCGACGAATGCCACACCAGGTGTCCCGGGCGTTCGCCCATGTCCATCCACGCCATCCACGGCGACAGGTAAGTCGAGGTGAAATGCGTCGGCAGATTGCCGACGCGCGAATCAAGGAATGTATCCAGTGGGCAGAACACGCTCATCGCTTCGAGCCAGGGCTGGGGCAGAATCCTGGAGAAGCGGCTGGAGGTGAGCCAGACCAGGTCGCCCGAGCGATGCCATTCAATCTGCCAGGGTGTCGGTGGTTTATCCGCCGGCATCAGGCCCACATACCGCCAGCCGCCGGATGTATAGATCGCGCCGTCTTTGCCGCCCAGTCGGTTGGGCTGCACAGGCGTCACTCGATCGGTATAGGGATTGCTGAATTCGCGCAGCATTTCGCCCGTCATCGGATCGCGAAAAAACGTCAGCGTGCGGCTGCTGACGGAGAAACCATCGGCCACCGGCCGCACCCAGTAAATTTCCGTGCCTTCCAGGTTGAACAGGTGCCGGGGTTGTTCGTTGCCAACCTGCGCGTATATGCGGCCCGTGTACCACCAGTGGATATCTTCCGGGCGCGTGCTCATCTGCATGCGAATCATGTTGCGCCATTGCGCGTCAGGCGCACCGGGTACCCAGTTTGAATGGGCTGCCGCGCCGGCGTCGCGCCAGTTCACGGCCGCACCCAGTCCCAGCACGCTGATGCCAGACAAAACCTGGCGTCGGGATAACACGGTCATAGTTCGGCTTCCTCTCCGTCCTGCCCTGATGAAATCCCCGCCAGGACAAAGTTCGGAATGGCGGAAGTCCTCCAGTCTTCATCGAAATAGCCCAGGCGCAGAATCACCAGTTCCTGTGCGGGTATTACGTACATGGTCCGATATCCGCCGCCTTCAAGATAGAACACGGAATCATCCGCCATGGCTTCATCCCATGGCGCTGCCCGACCGCTACCCTGGATGTATTCGCGTATGCCGTTGTCCGGACTACCAACCCAGATCTGGTAGCCGTAGTTCGGATTGACTGCCGAACCGCTGGTCATTTCCGCCACCCAGCCTGCCGGCCAGATCTGCCGGCCGTCGACCAGCCCATCCTTTAATAAGGCCGCACCGTACCTCAGCCAATCGTGCGGCGTCGCGCGATAGCAGCAAAAAACCGCGGGCATACCGTCGGGCCGGTCCATGTAGAGGACGCCCTCCGAGGCGCCCAGCGGTGCCCAGAGTTTCTCCTGCAGATAGGTTTCGTAGTCTGTCCCTGTTGCGCTTTCAAGCACAGCACCGAGCAACTGGGGATTGGTGTTGGTGAAGCTGAAATGCGTGCCGGGCTCACGGTCCGTCTCAAAGCTGAGTGCGGCCTTGCGAAAATCGGAGCCCATGGAGATCCGCACTTCCTTGGAGAACGGCCCGCCGTCGACGAGCAAGGTATTCTCGAGCCCGCTGATGTTCCAGAGTAGCTGATGAATAGTTATCTGGCCGCGCGGATCGTCTTTCCATTCCGGCAGATAGTTGCCGATGGGGTCGTCGAGACTGGCGATATCGCCTTCGGCCATGGCGATGGCAAACAACGGCGGTAGCAGGCTTCGCGTCATGGCGCGACCGCTGAACAGCGAGTCCGGCCCGATATCCTGCCAGTAGCGTTCCATCTGCAATACGCCCCGGTGCAGGACCAGCAGCGCCGCGCTGTTATGTTCCTCTGCATAGACCGCAGCTGCGTCCAGCGCTGCCTGATCAATGCTTTGCGCCTGAACCTCAGTGACTGACGGGAAGAAGTCGCGCTCTGCGCCCGGCACCGGAACCGTGGGTTGATAGTAGCTGGCGGGCCATTCGCCGGCATCCTCCGGCATCGTGTACCAGCGTTTCCAGAAGCGCCAGTCGACAGTCAGCGCGATCGCTATTAACACCAGCGCCAGGACTGGAAGCAGCCATTTCTTCACAATACTTGCCCCACTAAGCAGGTCGAACTTACTTACAGATAGTCGAAAGCTCTGATAACGGCTCGTTCGGCCGACTCCATGGCCGCTTCCATGCCACGGTTTGCCTGGCCCGTGTGCTCACCGCAAAAATGCAGTCGGCCCAGGCTGTCGGCCAGCTGCGGCAAGCCGTCGCTAATCTGACCGGGCGCGAAGATCGCCCAGTCGCCTGCCGAGAACGGGTCCTGCCACCAGGAATGGAAACCGCCGAATTCCAGGGCACCCTTTGCGGCCGGCCGCAGGCGTTCAATTTCCTGAATAACGGCTGCACCCGCCGCGTCGGCGCCGAGACGGTCCAGGTAATCAGCCCGCCAGCCGCGCGCATTGGCGACCAGGCCTGTGACTTCCTTGGGGTTGTCACCGAAGCGCTGCCCGACGATGACGCCGGCCGGGCCATCGGTCCACATGGACGGAGACAGGCCATCCTTTTCCCAGAAGGGTTCGCGCGGGACCAGGAAGACCAGGCTGTTGCGCATGTATCGAAGGCCGCTGACCAGCCGGCGCTGGGGGCCTTCCATGCGCGGCAGAATGCTGATGTCGCGCAGTTTGGATACCGGCAGCGAGCAGATCACCTGGCCGGCGTCGATGGGCGCGCCATCCTTGATATGTACGCGGGCACGATCCTTCATCACCTCAATCGCAGTGACTTCGTGATTGAGACGCACTTCATTCTTTAAAGTAGCGGCCATTGCTTGTGGCAAACGCTGATTGCCGCCGGCCACGGCGTAGGCAGACGGGCCGATGTCGCCCTGCTCGGCTGTCCACTTTTCATTGAACAGGTACATCAACGCCGAGACACTGGCGGAAGAATCACCGTAGTAAGGATTGGTGTCATAGCCGAGCCGGATTTCCGGCTCGCTCAGGCCGAGCGCCTGCATGTATTTGTCCAGCGGCTGATCCAGCGCACGGTGTTCCGGCGACAGCCAGTCGCTGGAAGCCTTGAGCGGATTGGTCCCGGCCAGGCGCGTCCGGGTAATCTGCCAGGGCAGCAAGGCACGGTGCGGTACCGGCAGGGGGTTGAGCGGCGACGTGGACCAGTTGTTTTCAGTAATCAGCTGTCCGGCCAGCACCAGCTCGGGCGCCGGCCCTGAGAACAGTCGCGGCGCGTAGTCGATGAGTTCTACGTCAAGTTGCTGAGCCATATCAATGATGCGAGCGTAGCCGGAGGCAATGGTGTTGCCGCCGACTTCCGGATGCCCCGGAAGATCAAAGCGCGTAAACAGTCTCCCACCGATACGCTCGCGCCCTTCAAGGACCTGAACGCTCGCGCCGGCTTCCTCGAGCAGCATCGCAGAGCGCAGGCCAGACAGCCCGGCGCCGATCACCAGCACGTCGGGTTTCCCGCTTGTGGCGGCGGCGTAAACGCTTGAATTAGTCAGTGAGGCGCCAGCGAGTCCGGCCAACACAGAGCGGCGTGAAATCAATAGCTCGACTTCCAAAATGCTTCTCCAGGATTCGCAAGACTGCGCATCGCAAATTCCCCCACGCTAGTCACTGCAAAAGTTGAATACAGGTGTAACGCATTGGCTTGGCTGCAACCATACAAAGAGCTTATGGGAGAACGATTGTTCCTTATGGATGGATTCGCCTGCCCCCTGGCTACCCTGGCAGACGATGGGGCAGGCCAAAGTCCAGCCATTCTATCGCTGTACTACCAAGACATTGACCAGCCTCGAGGAGGTATCGACAGATATTCTGGCCGCTGCGGAGAAGAACTACTCTGAGTGCCTGGCGAACGAGATCAACGAGCAGATGCCCGGTGAATCTTCCCTCGAGGTTTACATGAAGGAACGGGAGTCTGCCAAAACCTGAGCGGTGGGTCTTCCGCGACCCTATTTCTCAAGCAGCGTCTTCGTTAGCGCTATTCGCTAGCTCAATAAACTGGAAGCGAATCTCGCCGATATCCAGCAAGTCGTGATCGCTCAGAGTGGCAGTGCGGACCAGCTTATTGTTGACCATGATCCCGTTCTTGCTGCCGAGGTCCTCAATTATTACGCCGTTCTCGCCCATCAGGATTCGTGCATGCTGCCGACTGATCCACTTCTGACGAACCTGAATATCGCAGCTGGGAGAGCGACCAATGGTCGTGCTCTGCTTGTAGATCGGAAAGCGAATCCTCTTTTGCCCGCTGAGCGCCACCATTAAGCGCCGTACCGCGGGACGAGCGTTTTCGGTCGACCCAGCCGACGCAGCACCGGTTGCCATCTGATTGTCCAGGCGCTTCGCACTCTCCTTGATCTCGTCGACGATCTCAACATTTCGATTGAGTGAGCGCAAAGCGGTACTCTTGGTTGCAAGTTGCCGCTCTAATTCTTCAACGCGTTGCATTGAATCTGCCAGGCTATGCTTTAGCCCCTCCATATCGCGGTCGGTTTCGTCGCGATAGCTGCGGAACTCTTCGCCAAGCTGCTCGTGTTCCGCCTGCTTGTCTTCCAGAGCGGCTTGCAGGCTGTCTCGTTTCTCGACTTCTCTCGCCAGGGCGGCCTCTGTGTGAGCCGCTGCTTGCGTCAGTTCGTCAAACTGGCCTTTGGCGTCCGCGGCTTCTGCCAGCAAACGATCGACCAGGCCGTCAGCCTCGGCCATACGTTCTATCAATTCCAATTGCTCGGCTTGTGCTGCCTTGAGCTTTTGTTCGGCTTCTGCGATATCACGCTTGGCAGCGCTGCGGATTTGCTTTTCGCTGGCTTCGGCGCCAACACGCGCCTCTTGCAACGCGACTTCCAGGCGCTCGACATCGGCCAGGGCCACGGCGAGTTGTTCGGCCTTTTGGCGACCCTCTGCCAGGATCGGCTCAGCTGACTGCTCCGCCATCTGTAGTTCTTTACGGAGGGCGTCGATTTCGCTGACTCGCTGCGCCAGCTGCGCCTGAAGCTCCTGGTTGACCGACTCGCGTTCGGCTCGTCGCCCATCAATTTCTGCACATTTCTTTTGCAGGTCTACAATTTCAAGACTGAGCGCAATCTTTTCCTGTTCCTGCTGCTGCACCCGGGAATCCTTTTCCTCCAGAGCGGCCTTCATGCCGGCCAGGGTATCGCGATAATTTTCGACGTCGCTATGTAACTCGCCCCATTCCCCCCTGCGGCCGTCGATGTAGGTCTCAAGGTCCTGAATGTTGACACGCAGCTCGGCAATAGTGGCGTTCAGGGCCTCTGCCTGCTTATGCGCCTGCTCGGTTTCCTGCTTGTTCTCGGCCAGTTGGGAACTCAACACTTGCTGCAACTGTCGCGTGTTTTCCCACTCAGCCTTCAGTTCATCGAGCTCTCTAAGCCTTTCGGCGATTAGCTGATCCTTTTCCGCCAAGCTGCTGTTGCTGTGTTCCAGATCCTCGCGCAGTTGATTCAGTTTCTCAGCAGAAACATCGATCTGGCCACGCAATTCTGCTTCCCGCTCACGACCTTCATCCAGCTCCATCTGCATGGAACGAAAGGCCGCGTGCTGTACATCACGATCCTGCTCGAGCCTTGCGATCTCCATATCCCGCCCGGACAGTTCGACTTCAACCTCGGACCAGCGCGTTTGTAGTTCGCCAATAACGCGCTCCAGGCTCTGCAGCGACATAATGGCTTCGGCATCGTCGTCATCATCATCGACAGCTTCAGCAAAGGCGGGGCGAATCATGGACCCCGTGTCATCGAGGCTGGTATCGGGTTCGTGCTGAATCAGCACGCTGTTCTCCGCCGGGACCACGAAGACCTCCGGCTGCTCGGATTCTTTCGGATCGCGTTCAGCTACCAGGCAGAGCTTGCCCTCAACATCCGGGTTCTTATTGTTTCTTCGCTTGCGTGCCATGGCCCGACTCTCCAAAGTATTTCTTATTGTTTTCTGCGACTAGTTTTCCGCATGGATATCGTCGCGGTGCGCCCCGCTACTCATCATATGCGCGAGATGGACGATCGCAGTGCGTGTACTGACCCCGAGTTTCGCGCGTATCGACTTCAGATAAGCACGCACCGTCTCCACACTAACCTGTAGTTCGCGGGCGATTTCTTTATCGGTGTCACCGTTCATCAGTGCTTTGACGACGTCGAGCTCGCGCGGAGAAAGGTGCCACTTCTCGCCTACGCTTTTAAAATCGACGCCCTCGGCAAGGGGCTTGACTACTGGCTCGGCGAGGGCGGCGTATTTTTCTCCGCTCACATCATCGATAGGGCCATGCAGGGGGAAGACCTTGAGGCTGTAGAACTCGTTCTCCAGGAGCACCAGGGCACAGCGTTCGCCGGGCCTTGCTACGACCAATTGTGGGCGCGGGTTTGCGTCGCGCCGATTGTTGTCAAGCAGGGCTCGCGCCTCTGCCAGGGCCTGGTCCAATAAGCGATGCTCATAGGGAGGCGCATCGTCTGAGACTGAGCAGGATAGAAGCTCTCCACTTTGATCAAACACGATCAGCAGAGGCTTGCGCCGCTTGCGCAAAATCGCACTTAGCTTGAAGTGATAGCGCTCGTCAGTTTCGAAGACGTTAACGTCTTGATGCGCTAGCGAACTGTAGTCGTCCGTGCTCATGCGGACCCCTCTTCTTGTTCTTCTTATTGTTTCCGAAGGCTCGCTTGTACGAATAGCTATGCGTCCATACGAGGCATTTCTTTTTTTTCTCGTTCACCAATATGCGGCGTCAATTTTGCAAGCGCAAGCACACGGGGCATAAGTTAAACACGGCATCGTAAAACTGTGACGCCGGTCACAGCCGGGGTTGGAGCGGTTATTTTTTCTACCTAATTTGGGGGTACCGAATTTGGCTAACCACTATTCATGCGCCTAATAGCGGGAATTACATGGTTGGCGAAAGACTCTAGGCTGCAAGCATGCCGATGGGACCGCGCGCAACGGAAACAGAATACGTCGCGCGGAGCTTCAGGCAAAAGCACTATAAATCCTAGGATCAATAAGCGGGGATGCAGGCAATGAAACTTCAAAAAACTAACGCATTGCTGGCTGTGATAACGATGTCGTCTTGCCTTGCAATGACGGCGGCTGCGAATCCGACCAACACGGCGGATGACCATGCAGATCAACAGTCAGCTTCGGCCATCAATGACGATAACGTTACTGGCACCGGCTCTAGCATGGCGAATGAAAACTCCATGGCTAGCGCCACCACTGACTCCAGTACCAGCTATGACGAGAATATCGCGATCAACGACAGCGATAACTCGATGGATACGGATACCGAATCCTCTGCGGCAGACAACGGCGGCGCTGCGGCTTCAGAAAATAGCCTGGCGATTGTCGGCAACAACTCCGGTAATGAAAATCTGAATGACAATTCAAGCTCGAATTCCGGGTCTGGCAATGTCGATACCGAGAGCTCGGACGCCGACAACAAGGCTGCTGCTGCTTCCGAAAACAGCACGGCCATCGTCGGTAACAGCTCGGGCAACGGCAACCTGAACGACAACTCGACGACTAATCAGGGCTCGAACAATAACGACAGCGAGACCGCCGATGCCGATAACAACGCGGCCGCTGCCTCCGAGAGCAGCCTGGCAGTCGTTGGCAATAGCTCGGGTAACGGCAACCTGAACGACAACTCCACCAGCGAAACCAACATGGGCTCCGGTAATAGCGACACGGCTAGCTCGGATGCTGATGACAACGCTGCGTCAGCGGCTGATGACAGCATTGCGGTGGTCAGCAACAGTTCCGGCAACGGCAATCTGAATGACAGCTCCACCAGCGAGACCAACAACGGTTCCGGCAACTCGGATACTGAGATGTCGACGGCCGACAATGGCGGCGCTGCTGCTTCAGAGGACAGCCTGGCGGTAGTGTCCAATGGCTCGGGCAACGGCAATCTTAACGATAGCTCGACCTCGAACATGGGTTCCGGCAATAGCGATAGTGAAAGCGCGACGGCTGACAACAAGGCTGTCGCTGCTTCTGAAAACAGCACGGCCATCGTCGCCAACAGTTCCGGCAACGGCAATCTGAACGACAATGCCCAGGACACGCTGGTTGAGACTGAAAGCTATACCGACGCTGACAACAAGTCGGCCTCTGCAAACGAGGGCAGCACGGCTAGCGTTGACAATAGCGACAACTCAAGCTACTCGGATTCCGAGAGCGCCACTGCAGATAACAACGCAGTTGCAGCCTCCGAGAACAGCACAGCGGTAGTTGTGAACGGTTCCGGCAACGGCAACCTGAACAATACCTCGACCAATCGCGACCAGTCCGCCAACGATACCGTCGACGCGTCTGACGCAGGTGCCGCCGCCAACGATGGCAGCACGGTGAGCGTGGACAACAGCGATAGCTCGGACGGCAGCAGCGCAAGCGCCAGCGAGTCCGGTATCGCAGCCAACAATGATAGCGAGATCAACGTAAACAACCGCGACGAGTCGGACCACAGCGAGGCTTCTGATACCAGCGGCGCGCAGGCAGATTCGGCCGGTGCATCCGCCAACAATGGTGGCGACGCCTCGGTGGACGCCAGCATTAGCCTCGGCAAGATCATTGTTAACGTCAGCGATCTGGACTCGACCGTCAGCAATCTCGAAACGAGTGTTGAGGGGCAAGGTGCAGACCACAGCTCCGGTAACGACATCAGCGGCTCATTCACCAATTCCGGTGGCGTGAGCGTTTCTGCCCAGAATGTGGGCCACTCATCGGCGGTCAATCAGAACGTGAACGTTCAGGCCAACATGGGCGGCACCGGCACCGGCGCGCCGTAAGCGGCTGAGCCAGGGAACAAAAAATGAAAAACTCCAAACGAGGAGCCAGGAAAATGAATAACGGTAACTACATCAAGATTGCCACGCTGGCGGCGCTGCTGGGAATCAGTGGCAATGTCTGGGCCAACCCGACCAATACCGCCGGGGGCGCAGGTAGCCAGGAGGCAACTGCAACCAATAACGGTAACGAAACCCGCGGTGGTTCGGCGATGGCCAATGAAGGCAGCACGTCCAACTCCATGACTACGAGTACTGATAGCAGCACGTATAGCGATACGAGCGATATGAGTGACAACTCGCAGGTCAGCGAGACGAGTGATGCGACAGCTGACAATCAGGGCTCATCTGCCACTGAGGATTCGGCCAGTGTTGCGGTCAATGACTCGATCAATGGCAATGGCAATGACAACTCGATGACCAACAACGACTCCGGGAACTCGGAAGACAGCGCTGCAACGGCTGACAATCAGGCCGCCTCAGCCACCGAGGACTCGACCAGCGTCACGGTCAACGGCTCATTGAATGAAAATGGCAACGACAATTCGCTGTCAAACGCAGACTCGGGCAATACTGAGAGCAGTGGCGCGACCGCTGACAATCAGGCTGCCTCCGCTACCGAAGACTCGGCCAGTGTTGCGATCAATGACTCGCTGAACGAGAACGGTAACGACAACTCCAACGATATGAGCAATAACAATTCCGGAAACACAGCGGATAGCTCATCGGTGGCGGACAATGAGAGCGCCTCGGCGGCCGACAGCTCGATTAGTGCGGCGATCAATGATTCGCTGAACGACAACGGTAACGACAGTTCGAGTGACATCAGCAACACTGATTCGGGAAATTCCGAAAATAGTGGCGCGAATGCCGACAACGAAGGTGCCGCGGCGAATGAGTCGTCCACCAGTGTTGCCGTCAACCACTCCCTGAACGACAACGGCAACGACAGTTCGACGGACAACGTCGATTCGGGTAACTCCGAGTCCAGCGATGCCAGCGCCGACAACCAGGCTGTGGCAGCCACTGAAGACTCCATTGCGGTCGGTCTCAATGGCTCCTTGAACGACAATGGCAATGACAACTCGACGAACGATGAGTCTTATGACTCGACGTCTGCCGATGCGTCTTATCAGTCAGCGTCCGCTAACGACAACAGCACAGCCACGGCGGACAACAGCGATAATTCTGTGTCCACCGAGACAAGCGACGCAACGGCCGATAATCAGGCTGTAGCTGCAACGGAAGACTCCATTGCTATTGGTATCAACGACTCGCTGAACGACAACGGTAACGACAGCTCGAGCAATACGAGCGGTTCCGATAACGACAACATCTCTGCGAGCAGCCAGGCGGTATCAGCCAATGATGGCAGCACTGCCACGGCGGACAACAGCAATAGCTCGGACAACAGCAGTGCGACTGCTGAGACCGATGGAATTGCGGCCAACAATGGCAGCACTATTAACATCGATAACAGCGATGATTCTGACCACAGCGTGACGGACAACAACAGCACCGCCAACGCCAGCAGCGGCGGCGCCGCAGCCAATAATGGTGGCACGGCGACGGTCGACAAGAGCGTCTCGCTGGGTTCGATCGCAGCTAACGTGTCTTCTCTTGCAGGCACGGTCTCAAGCAACACCGTTAGCATTAGCGGCGATCATGCGACGCATACCACGAGTAACAGCATCAGCGACTCATTTGAGAACGCGGCTGGCATCAGCGTGGTGGGTCAGCAGGCCGGCCACAACGCCCTGATAGAGCAGAGCGTGACGGTCCAGGCCAATATTGACCTGCAGTAAGACGCATGAGCAGAGCAGAAAAAAGCAGGACAGCGGGGTGGGCGTATACCGCCCACCCCGCCGACCTTTTGGCGGGCAGCCTGATACCTGCGGCCCTTGTTCTGTTGCTTTGTCTAATGTTGGCCAGGGCGGCAGTCGCCGGCGATGAAGATGAAGCTGCCCCGGCAACAGTCATCAGCGCCTCGGCATTGGTTTCATTGGGTAGCTCACTGGATAGCGCCGAAGCAGTGTCGGATACGGACCTGGAAACTCAACGTGCAAAAGCAATGATCGAAGTCGACAAGATTGTGATCAACGACCAGAACCTGACAGGTGTTGTTTCCGACAATTCCGCCATAAATACGGTGAGCGGAGATAACGCTATCAGCGGCGATGCGTTTAGCGCTGCATCGGGCTTCATTAGCTCGATTCAGAATACCGGGAACAATGTCCTGATCCAGAACGCGACGATCGTAAACATAACCGTTGAGCCCTGATCTAAATACGCTGTTATGTTGCGATGTAAAAAATAAGACGCAGGCTTCGCTTAAAATGTTTACAAGCCGAGACACCGGTATGGACCTTCCAGGGATCAGGTGTCAACGGCGGGGATGGCGGCAGTCATCAAGCCGCACGGATCTGCCGCTGAGGGAACAGCGATGGAAGAACAGAACAACAAGGGTGTAACCAGCATCCGACGTCAGCAAAGTGCCGATCAAACTATCGCCTGGCGAATTGCTCACGCACTGATTGTCTGCCTTAGCTTTGCCGTCGCATCTCCCGCGAGTGCAGGCACAGTCTGGCTACCCGGAATCGCCGGGGTCAACAACGTTTCGGTCAAATCAATTCAGGAACGCAAGTTCCAACAAGTGATCAAGCAGCAGTACGACTTCAGCTGCGGCTCTGCAGCGCTAGCGACATTGCTTACCTATCACTACGAACAACCTACCAGCGAACAAAGCGCGTTCGCGTACATGTATGCGAACGGTAACGCAGAGAAGATTCGGCAAGCCGGCTTTTCGCTTTTGGATATGAAAACCTATCTTGAAGGTCACGGCTTGCAGGCTGACGGTTATCAGTCAGATCTCGCTACCCTGGCCGAGGTTGGCGTGCCGGCGATCGCACTGATCAACGTCAGAGGCTACCGGCATTTCGTCGTGGTCAAGGGTCTGGAGAACGGCGAAGTTCTCGTCGGTGACCCGGCACTCGGACTGCGCTTTGTTAGCCGTTCAGAGTTCGAAAGCATGTGGGATAACGGCATTCTGTTCATCATCCGCAACAGGTCCGAAGTAGGTAAACGCTATTTCAACGCCGATGAGGAGTGGCAACTGCTGGCTCGTGCACCTCTCGGTAAAGCCGTCGATCGCGTCAGTCTAGAGAGCTTGTCGCTCACTATGCCGCGTTTGCTGGACGTCTCTTTCAACTAGGTTATTGATTCATGGCAACAGGCTCAATACAGACTGCAGAAAATCGCGCGGAACGCCGATGGGCCGCTAATCGCGATGCCGGCGGTGTGCTCGAGTCGGCGCGCAGATCCGATGTGGACCTGCTGGTAGCGACCTATGCACCGAAGGGTCGGGCCAGGCGCAGCGCGCGGCAGGCCCGAACGATCAAAAGCATTGGCGCTGGATTGGTTGTCGTAGCGACGGTTGCTGTCGGCATCGCTTACCTTTCCGAGCAAGGTTTGCCGTTCGGGGGCACGGACAACGAATTGCAGGCGAGCATTAAATCTGAGCTGGCAGGCGTGCGGCGCATGAATTCTGAGCTCGCCAGTGAGCTTGCGCTGGTGAGCCAGCAACGTCGAGAGCTGGAAATGCAGCGGCAGCGTGTGGCCGACGAACGCGGCGCCCTGCGCGGGGATCTGGAGGCCATTCGCCTGCAGCAAAGCGAATTGGAAATGCAGCGCCAGGGCTTCGATTTGCAAAGGAATGATCTGGCGGCGCAGCTAGCGAGCCTCGACGCCGAGCAGCAACGGCTCGAGGCGCAACGCTCCCTGGTGGCAAAAGATGGCCCGGAGTTGCAACGAGCGCTCACCCAGCTCGAGCAACAGCGACGTGAGCTCGAGCGCGAGCAGGCATCTTTTGGTGAGCAACGTGCAACGTTTGTCGCCGAAATCGAAGCCCTGACCGGGCAGCGTGAGCTACTTGAAATGCAGCGTCAGCAGCTCGAAAACCAGTGGATAGAGTTGCAGGGCTTGATGGATCGCATGAATGAAGAGAGTGCGGCCGCTCCGGCTACTGAGCTACAGCCGGCAGAAGAGGTTTCCGAAGCCGCCCCGCAGACTGAGCCCTATTCACGCACGGACGAGAATGACTGGGTAAGTTCCGGCAGCCTGGCCGCCGTTGCCGATAAAAAACTCGGCGAAATGCGCGGTGCGATCAGTTTCGGTGATGACCTGAACATTGCCATCGGCCTGACCAGAACCGCCAGCGTAAATGGTGTTCAGCAGTACTCGAGCTCACTGCGCTTTAACAGTCTGGACGCTCTGAGCATGAATGACCTTGGGGCTGCCAATACGATGCTGATCCAGAGCGGCGCCGGCAATAGCGTGGCCCCGGCCGTGATGAACTCACTGTCTAACGGTATAGCCACGATCATTCAGAACACGCTGGACAACCAGAACATTGCGACGACCAGCGTCTTCGACGTTGCGATCGGCAATGCAGCAACGGCGATCAGTGACGTGGCAGCATTTGATGCAATTACGGATAGCGTAGCGATGCAGCCATAGACGGTAGCGCGCATACAGCTGGCAACAAGAATAAGAAGAATGACATGGATGTGAACAAGACTCTCGGACTGACGATTGCAGCGATGCTGCTACCGGTAGCAGCGCACTCGGCACCAAGGCCGGCGGAGCCCGGAGCGCCGGTACTGGCCGAAGCGCAGGTCCTGCGCGAAGAGCTGGCCGAGAAAATGGCGCAGATCAATGCTCAGCATCGTGATCTGCTGGAGCGCATGCAGCAGGTCGAAGTACAGCGGCGCGAGCTCGAGTTGATGATGCATCGGGTTAGTAATCTTGATGACTATCGCGCCGGAACCGACGCGACGGGCAAGAGCACAGCCACGCCCGCAGAAGCTGGCGAGGAGCAAAAACGCGAGTTTGAGAGCCAGCAGGCTCAGATGCCCGAACTGCCGCGCATCAACGCCGATATCGGCGGAGTGCTCACACCCAAAGGACGCCTGGTGGTGGAGCCGACCATCCAGTATGTGCAAAGCACGGTCAATCGGGTTTCCCTCGACGGACTGGGGATCCTGCCGGCAGTGCTGATCGGCAACGTGGATCTGCGCGGCGTTGACCGCGAAACCTTCATAGGCGCTTTAACAGCGCGCTACGGCATCACACCGCGCCTGGAGGCTGAGCTAAAGGGCTCCTTCGTATCCCGCACGGACCAGACCCGCACTCGTGAAATCCTCATCCAGAGCAGCGGGGAAAGCGTTTTCAACGCCGAAGGCAGCGGCATCGGCGATATGGAACTTGGCCTGCGCTACCAGTTCAACCGGGGCCTGGGCTGGCCGTTCATGGTTGGCAACCTGCGCGTCAAATCGGTGACGGGCACGGACCCGTTTGAAATCGCAACCAAGAAAAGCCTGGTTGACGAGCCTGACTTTACCGGCGAACTGGCAACCGGATCCGGTTTCTGGAGCGTGAACCCCAGCCTGACCTTTATCTATCCCACTGACCCGGTAGTGTTCTTTGGCAATGTCGGCTACTTGTGGACCATAAAAGATGACAAGGGGACGTTTACATCCACTGATGTGGAAGGCAACCAAGTTACCAGCGGGTTCGGCGTAGTCGATCCCGGCGATGCATGGCGCTTCAACTTCGGTATGGGTATCGGCCTGAACGATCAGTCTTCCTTCAGCCTGAGCTATCAGCTGGATTTCTTTGGTGAAACCAGTATCGGCAATGCCCGCCCCCAGACAGTGGTTGGCAGCGATGTGACCATCGGTAAACTAATTATCGGTTACTCGATTAAATTGCCGGGTGGGGCACCCTTGAACCTTGCTATCGGCATCGGGGCCACCGATGCGGCGCCGGATACCGACGTAACCTTCCGCATTCCATTTAACGTCGTCGATTAGGCCAGAGTGCGCGCCTGCTTTTTCTGCCGCGCTCTATCTATGACTGGGGCATAGCCGCAGGCAATAGTGTTGCCACCGACTTCCGGATGCCCCGGAAGATCAAAGCGGCTGAACAGTCGCCCGCCGATGCGATCGAATCCTCCCAGGACCTGAACGCGCGCGCCCGCTTCCTAAAGAGCATCGCGACTGTCCACAGGCTATTCACAGCAAGTGTTAGCTATCGGCGTAAGGCATTGACCTGGCCGCAACCATACAAACAGCTTATGGCAGAACGATCATTCCTTATGGATGAAGGCCTTAATCGCGGGGAATCTTAGTTGTCAGCATGCGTACATAGGGCCAGAATGTTTTTTGGTTCAACGTCAATTTGTTTTGGAGACCGCCATGCTGCATCGTTTTGATTCACCCCTGTCTCGCCGTAACCTGATGCTCGGCGGTACAGCACTTGCTACTGCTGCAGCTCTGCCTGGCACGGTGGCTGCCAAGTCGTCGAAGGGCTATGACTGGTCCAACCCGAACGACAACCTGGAAGCGTACGTCAAGGTCAGCAACTCGCTGAAGGATCGGGACTGGGTGCACGGCTGGTACTCCGGCATCGTCTTCGGCATGTTGCCGAACAAGACGCCGGATGCCCTGTTTGGTCTCGAAGGATTCGGTCTGGGCTACACAGTGCGCCAGGATAACGGCTCGTATATCAGCTACTGGAAGGAAGTCGGTTTTTATAAAGACCTGAAGACCAACCAGGTAATCGACACCTGGACGAATCCTTACACCGGCGAAACCAATCGCGTCATGCATATCCATAACCGGATGGTGAAGGGCTTCCTCGGGCCCAATTTCTTTTCATCGGCGCCGGTGGGTGACCAGGCAGGCCGGATGGATTTCAAATTTCCCAACTACCGCGCGTCGGACGATCCGACCAACCCCTTTGTGCTTAACTGGACGGAGATGGGTAACCAGACTTCTGTCTGGCTGGATTTTCGCGGTGAAGTGCCGAATCTGCTGGATCCCAAGGTCTGGGTAAAAGAGTCCAGCGGCGAACGTCTGCCTATCTGCGAGATGTTCGAGTACGTCGTCGACTCCGACAAGCTTCGCGACCCTTCCCTGGACCGCGTAGGCCACAGCGGCTCATGGGTCCGCCTGGCCCCGTGGCTCCCCTGGCAGATGATGGGGCAGGCGGAAGGCCGCTTGTTCTATCGCTGCACCACCAAGAGCCTGGAAAGTCTCGACGAAGTTTCGCCAGATGTATTGGCCTATGCGGAGAAGAACTTCCCCGAGTACCTGGTCAACGAGATCGACGAGGATATGGACAGTGAGTCGTCCTTCGAGGTTTACATGAAGGAGCGTAAGCCGGCGAAAATCTGACCGCTAACAAGAAATAACCAGGGGCCGAACCGATTTTTTCGCTGAACCTCGGTTCGGCCCCCTGGCACCATCCCCAACGGAGCACCTATGAATCGTCTTCTGATAGCAGTTCTGATGTGCGCCGTTCTTGTTACGGGACAAACTGAACAAATTCTTCCGCCGGCTGCGACCGCGGTGAATTTGGCGCAGACAGAAAATCTGGTCACTTACACTGAGGATCGTGAAGTCTGCGACTCTCGCAGCGCGACCCGCAACGCGTACTTTGGTGATCTGCATATCCATACGGGATATTCCTACGATGCCCGCCCGTTCGGTCTGAAAACGACGCCGGAAGACGCCTATCGTTTTGCACGGGGCAAGCCCATCGTGATTCCGCCCTACGATGCGAACGGCCGGCCGCGAGCCAGCACGCAGCTCGACACGCCGCTGGACTTCGCTGCGGTCACCGATCACGCGGAGTTCTTCGGCGAAATGACACTGTGCACGGACCCGTCCAGCGGTGTCTACGACGAGCAGGCCTGCCAGTACTTGCGTGGCGGTAGTGTCGAAGTTATGTCGCCGCTGATACCGATTGTCATCGCGACGCGTCCGGAACGGTTACCGGAAGTCTGTGGTGAGAATGGGTCCGAATGTTTCGATGCGTCGATCACACTGTGGCAGAAGACCCGGGACATGGCCGAGGCCGCCTATGACCGCTCGTCGCGCTGCGAGTTCACAGCGCTCATTGGTTACGAGTACACCGGTACGCCTGACGCCAGCAATGCCCATCGCAATGTCATATTCCGGAATAACCGGGTGCCCGACCGGGCCATCTCCTTCATCGAAGCGCCAACGGACCGGGAACTGTGGACGCAACTCTCGGCCGAGTGCCTGGAAGGCACACCCGGCTGTGACGTCCTGGCCATTCCGCATAACTCCAACCTCGCATCCGGGGTCATGTTCCCTTCATATGTCGAGGCCTTTGAATCTCCTGAAGAAGCCCGGCAGATGGCGGAACTGAGGAACGCGATGGAGCCCGTGATGGAGATTTTCCAGCACAAGGGTAATTCAGAGTGCTTCAACGGCTTCCCCGACGTCCTCGGCGAACCGGACGAGCTTTGCGAAATCGAGCAGGTCAGGTCACTGGGCGAGCGCACAGACTTCAGCGGTCAGATTTTCGAGGTCGGGTTCTGCGAGGAAGGTGAGGTCGGGCGCCGAGGCTTTTCCCGGATCGGCTGCATCTCGAAGAATGATTTCTTTCGCAGCGCGCTGCTGACCGGGCTGCAGGACAACGCCGTGATCGGCGTAAATTCCTACCGCTTCGGGGCCATCGCGTCGACCGATACACACACGAGTGTGTCGGGGGCCACCGGCGAACTGGAATGGCGCGGTCACCTGGTCAGCGAAGCGGAGTTGCCGGCCAGGCTTCGCGAGGCGACTACCTCGCCGCTGGCCATCGACGCCAACCCCGGCGGCCTGGCCGGGATCTGGGCGGTGGAGAACTCGCGTGATGCGCTGTTCGAGGCGCTGCGCCGCCGGGAGGTGTTCGGTACTTCGGGCACGCGTATCAAACCGCGCCTTTTCGGCGGTTGGGATGTCGATGAGAACGCCTGCGAGCTGGCCGATCGGGTCAGCCATGGCTACGAAGCTGGTGTGCCGATGGGCGGTGACTTACCTGCGGGTGCGCCTGGTTCGAAGCCGAAACTGCTTGCAACGGCCATAAGAGATCCGAACGGTGCACCGCTGCAGAAATTGCAGATCATCAAGGGCTGGGTCGACTCCGCGGGCCGGTCGCGATACCAGGTGCTGGATGTAGCGGGCCAGGAAAATGAGCAGGGCGCCGTTGATCTCGAGACCGGTCAGTGGAGTGGTGACGGCGCATCATCGCTCTGCGCGGTTTTCGAGGATGAAGATTTTGATCCGGCGGAAGCCGCGTACTACTACCTGAGAGTCGTCGAGGTTCCCACGCTGCGATGGAGCTGGGCCCAGTGCGCCAGCCTGCCGAGCGCTATGCGACCCGAGACCTGCGTGAACAGCGCGCCCAAAACCATTCAGGAGTTGGCCTGGACATCACCGATCTGGTACATGCCACCGACAATCCAATAACTCGCCGGCAAAGCATTTCTGCCGAAGCTTGCGAACGAGCTTCGGCCTTGAGGAACATACTCAGTGGTAATGAATTTCCACTCCAGTGCCGCTCGGGCAAGCACTAAATCGGGATAGGCCATTCCGCCGGCGCCATTTACATGCAAAAAATCTATAAGCACGACGATCCGTCCCTGAAAGACCGGGTCGTCATCGTTACGGGCGGCGGTCGGGGGCTTGGCCGTGTAATGGCACTTGCGCTGGTTGCATCCGGCGCAAGGGTCGTCATTACCGGTGCGCGCGCCGCTGACGAACTGGAACAGGTCTGCCGGGAGGCTGCAGAGATAGCCGGCCCCGAGCGGCTGAAATCGCTGCGCGCAGACGTCACCGACCGGCAAGCCTGCGACAGGGTTGTGGCGTTTGCGCTGGATCAATTCGGATCAATCTACGGACTGATTAACAATGCCGGTCGCGGCATGCGGCTGATCAGCGAGACCTTCAATACGGTCCCGACCCGGTTCTGGGAATCCGACCCGGACGCCTGGCAGGCGATCATCGACACCGAATGTGAACGGTACGTACCTGATGGCGCGGGCTGTGGCACCACACCTGGTTGAGCAGGGCGCCGGCATGATCGTCAATATTTCGACCAGCCCGATGACGATGATCAGGCGCGGCTACTCGCCGTATGGTCCGTCGAAAGCCGCGGTCGACGCCTGCTCATCGGCCTGGGCAAAGGATCTTTGATGGCACGGGTGTCAACGTCAACATTCTGTTGCCTGGCGGCGCGACGAACACCGCATTATTGCCCGGCAGCGGGAACGACCGTCGGGGCGCGGATGGTCAGTTGCTCGACCCTGCCATCATGGCCCCGCCGGCGGTCTGGCTGTTCACGGACGCGGCGCGAGCTTACAGCGGTCGCCGCTTTGTTGCGCGATTCTGGGAGACGAGTCTTCCGATTGACCAGGCGGCCGCCGCAGCGCTGCAACCCGCGGTCGCGATTCCAGCGATTGTTTAGTTGCTCAAGACGCTATTAAACAGATCGCTCTCCAAATAGTTTTGTTGGGGCTACTGCACTTTCACGCACCGGTAACGCACGAAGCGAATCAAAGGCGGTGCATAATCCGATTCGCGGCGACGTACACATAATCCATCCTCGATTGCGCGAAGCCGCGGATGGGCGAACTGTCAGGTCGGGACGATCTTGCGTAGCGCGGCTACCAGCCGATCCACGTCTTCCACCTGGGTAAAAACGCCCGGTGTCACCCGCACACAATCGCCAGCCGCCACACCGTCGCGCCAAACGGTGAAAATTCGGTGCTTTTCCAGCAGTTCGTCGACGATGGCCCGGTTTTCGTCGCGACTCTTGCGGCCCTTGATGCGGAATGATGTTAAGGCGCCGGTCATGCGCGGATCATCCGGTGTCAGAATCTCCAGCTGCTCGAGATCGCCCACGCCGTCGACCCAGCGGTTGCGCAGATAGCGCAGTCGCGCCTCCTTGTTGGCCGGGCCCAGTTGCTGGTGAAAATCCAGCGCCGACGGAATCACCATGAAGGCGGCAAAATTCGAGGTCCCGCTGGAGGCGCGGGAGAGGATATTGTCGGGCGGAAAACTTCGGTTGCCAAAACAGGGGTCAATATCCTTGAGTCGTTCCTTGCGGATGTACATCAGCCCGGAGCCCAATGGTGCGCCCATCCATTTATGGAAATTGATGCCCATGAAATCGACATCCAGGTCAGCCAGCTTGAAGTCCAGGTGGCCAAAGGAATGCGCCGCGTCGAGAATCACATCCACATTGCGCGCCCGCGCCATCGCCGAAATTTCCGCGATGGGTATGACCAGCCCGGTGCGGTTACTCACATGCGTCAGCAATAAAAGCCGCACTTTGGGGTTGTCGTTGAGCATACGCTCGTAGGTAGACAGCACCGCGTCATAGCTGGCCGGCTCGGGAATATTGAAGCGGACCACGGATACGCCGCGGCGTTCGACCAGCCAGTCCATGGTCTCCTGCATGCCGCCGTAATCAAGATCGGCATACATCACCGCATCGCCGGGTTTGAGCAGGTTGTAGTTGGCGATCAGATTCTGCAGCGCTTCCGTGGCGCCGCGGGTGAACATGATCTCGCCGGTCTGCACGCCCAGCTCGGCCGCCGCCCGTTGCCGATAGCCGCGATAGTCCACATAAAATTGTTTGCGCGCATAGCTGGCATTGGCGCGATTGACGCTTTCCGTATGCGTTTCATATTCGGCCATTAGGTGACGTGGCATCATGCCCCAGTAGCCATTCTCCAGGTTGGTGATCTCGGTATCGACATCGTAGAGCCCGCGCACCTTGCGCCAGAATGTCTCGCTGCGAGCTATGGCTTCTGGTTCACCGACAGGTGCTGTGAAGCGGGGCGCTTCAGAATCGGCCAGTACGGTTGCGGCTGGCAGCCCGGTAAGCGTTGCGGCGCTGGCCAGACCCGTACTGCGTAAGAACCCGCGACGGCTTAGTGTGACTTCGCGACCCATGACATTACCCCCCAGTAATCGCGCGTATCGCGCAGGTCAGGTATCAATATGTCGGATCGCAGCCGGGTTTTCTAGCCTTGAACGGCGAGCCGTCCGAAAGTCAGCCGTTCAGCGGAGCTGATCTTGAGCCGCTGCGTGAGCAGTACTCAGAGAAGAACACCGCCGCCTTTCAGACTTAGTGAGCTCAGGCGACTTGTGCGCGCTCACCGTTCTGCAGGCGCAGGTATTCTTCATACGTGCCACCGAAATCCGTTACGCCGTCCGGGCCGAGTTCGATGATGCGTGTGGCCAGCGAAGAGACAAATTCCCGGTCATGGCTGATGAAAATCAGCGTGCCAGGATAGTTTTCGAGCGCGATGTTCAGCGCTTCGATGGACTCCATGTCCAGGTGATTGGTCGGCTCGTCCAGGACCATTACGTTGGGCTGCTGCAGGATCAGTTTGCCGAACAGCAGGCGACCTTCCTCGCCGCCCGAGATTACCTTGACCGACTTGTCGCTGTCGTCGCGGGAAAACAGCATGCGCCCCAGCGTGCCGCGCAGTAGCTGTTCGTCAGAACCTTTCGGCTGCCACTGGGTGATCCAGTCGAACAGGCTCATGTCGGTTTCGAACTCATGCGCATGATCCTGTGAGAAATAGCCAAGCCTGGCATTCTCAGCCCACTTGACCTCACCGGCGTCGGGTTCCAGGTCACCAACCAGGCAGCGTGCCAGCGTGGTCTTGCCGATGCCGTTCGGGCCAATGATCGCCACGCGCGAACCGGCATCGATATGCAGGTTCAAATTCTCGAACAACGGCCCTTCATCAAAGCCCTTGCTGATGCCTTTGACCTCGAGGGCAACGCGCCGCAGCTCTTTTTCCTGTTCGAAGCGAATAAAGGGGCTCACGCGACTTGAAGGCTTGATGTCCTCCAGTACGATCTTTTCCAGCTGGCGGGCGCGCGACGTAGCCTGGCGCGCTTTTGAGGCGTTCGCAGAGAAGCGGCTCACGAAGGCCTGTAGCTCAGCCTTCTTGGCCGATTTCTTGGCGTTCTCAGACTGCATGCGTTCGCGTGCCTGCGTCGCCGCGATCATGTACTCGTCGTAGTTGCCAGGAAACAGCTGCACCCTGCCATAGTCCAGATCGGCCATGTGTGTGCATACGCTATTCAGAAAGTGTCGATCATGCGAAATGATCACCATGGTCGATTTGCTCTCGACCAGGAAGCCTTCCAGCCAGCGAATGGTATTTATGTCGAGGTTATTGGTCGGCTCATCCAGCAACAGGATGTCCGGATCCGAAAACAATGCCTGTGCCAGCAGCACGCGCAGCTTCCAGCCCGGTGCGATCGCGCTCATGGGCCCGTCATGCTGCTCGACAGGGATGCCAATGTTCTCCAGCAATTCGCCCGCACGGGACTCGGCGGTGTAGCCGTCGAGCTCGGCAAACTCGACCTCAAGGTCGGCAACGCGCATGCCTTCTTCTTCGCTCATTTCCGCCAGGCCATAAATTCGATCGCGTTCCTGGCTCACTTCCCAAAGTTTTTCGTGGCCCATGATTACGGTGTCGAGAACACGGAATTCCTCGTAGGCGAACTGGTCCTGGCGCAGCTGGCCGATGCGTTCGCCCGGATCACAGGAAACATTGCCTGCGCTGGGTTCCAGTTCACCGGCGAGGATCTTTACGAAGGTGGATTTGCCCGAGCCGTTGGCGCCGATCAGGCCATAGCGATTGCCGTTACCGAACGTCACGGAGACGTTTTCGAACAGTGGTTTGGCGCCGAACTGGATCGACAAATTCGCAGTAGAAATCACGCTGGTAGTCCTGTCAGGAGTGCGCGAACGGAGCAGGACTCCGCGAGGCCAGCTAGTCGGCCGCTAAGCGCATGATGTTAATGAATTTTCCGATCAAACTCGGAAGGCGCGCGATGATAGCAGAAATTGCCGCCGACTACGTCCGAACGGGCTGCGCGGTCGGGCCATTCTGTGCGAAGGGCAGAAATGAGCGGGGCTGGCTGATTATAGCTAGCGGTCGCCACCGCCCGGGTAACCGAGGCCACGTAACAGTTCCGGCAGCTCCGTCCGGCCTATCGCCTCTTCACACGCCACCTGGATCAGTTCCACGCCCCAGTGGGGATTCGGCTCGACAATCACCGGGCCGTTGTCGGTGCTGGCGATATCCCAGGCCAAAATGCCGTCGATGCCGATCTGCGCATGTGCACGCAGCGCCAGGTCGATCATGCCCCGCCAGCCCGGCAGGGGCTGCCCGGTTATGCGCGCGCCTGTGTCCGGATGGCTGTCATGAACTTCAAGCCGGTACTTAGATAACCCGCGACCCAGGATGCCGGACGGGGAAACCTGCGCGCCGAGGCTGCCCTGCGACATATTGTCGGTAATGGCATTGCCGGTCGGCATTTTCCATACGGATCGGTAAAGGCCGGGCGCTGAACCCGGTAGACGGTAGGTAACGACCCGCAGACTGCCAAGTGCGCCGTTGGTAAATCCCTTGAGTTCGCGGTGATTGCTGATGACCGGCTGAATGATCAGGCGCCGGCTGCCGGCACGCGGGTGCGGGAAGGCGAGCAGCTCTGCCTGATCAAGGCAATCTTCGCCCAGGCACCACCTCTGCTGTTCGCCGTTGTAAGACCAGCGACTCGCGCCCCTGCCGCTGGTTCGGTCGGGCGGTTTGAAAAACAGGTCAGTGGCCGGTAACACAGCTTCGCCGAACCAGCGCGGCTGGTTTCCGTCCAGCTCCGCAATGATGGGTATGCAGGGAAGATCTGCATCACGGCAAGTCTGGAAGAACACAGTCTTGTCCTCAAGGTGTTCGATGGGCTGCCCGGAATGCAGGTCTTCAAACAACTGCGCGCCTTCGGTGTTCTGCAGATACTTATCCGCATCGGCATAATGATCGCTCTGCCACAGCCGGTAGACGTAGTAGCTGCTCGCTGAGATGTTATTGCCGATACCGAGCTTGAAAAGTTGCCAGGTTTGTTGAGTGCGACTCGGCCCACCGCTTTCGGTGACCTGGCGACCAATGCTGCTGCCTGCCCCTCGCCAGGCGTTCACGCCGGCCTGCAGCGGCCAGCGCAGCGCATACTTCGCAAACCGCAGCGGTGACCCGGCGCGCCCGACGGATTGCCTGGATCGAAATACGCGTCGTCGCAAACAACTGACCGGGCCCTGGTCATGCATGAAGCGAAACCAGGGCAGAGCCACGGGGCAGAAGTAGCGCGCTTGTTCGAGTCTACGGATACTGGCATCGGGTTGAGTATTTTCGCTATGCATCTCTTTCCGCATTAATCCAGGAATCCAAGCTGTCGAATCAGTTCCGGGAACTCAGTCTCGCCGAACCGTTCTCCGTAGACTGTCTGTATTCCCTCGAGGCTGCCGCGAGGGTTGCCCTCAATCAAGATCGCCCCCTCTGAGCTATAGGCAATATCCCAGCCAATTATTCCATCCACGCCGATAGTGTCGTGAGCCCGGGTAGCCAGCGCCAGCATGTCACGCCAACCGGGTAATACGACACCTTCAATCCTGGCGTCGGTGTCAGGATGATGACTGAACGCTTGCGTTTCCAGGTCGCGTGCTCTGCCCAGGTGGCCGTGCTTAAGCAGTGGCGCTGCGATTCCACCGGTCTCCATATTGTCGGTAATCACATTGCCGACGGGCATCCGGAACATGGCTCTAAAAAACCGGCTCGGCTGCAGCGGAATACGATAGGTGACTACGCGCAGCGTGCACAGGCTAATTCCGCTCAAGGCCTGAATATCTTGATGGTTCTCTACCCGAGGCTGGACAATCAGTCGGCTACTGCCACCACTCTGATGCTCCCAGGCTAGCAGCCCGTCGGCGTTGAGCGAGATTTCACCGTTCTTCCATCGCTGGTTGGTTCCGTCATAGCGCCAGCGGCTGGCACCCCGACCGTCGGCCAGGTCCGCCGGTTTGATGAACAGGTCTGCAGGCGGCAGTGCGGCCGCCGCTAACCAGCGCGGTGCGGCATCCTTGCGTAGTTCCACCAGCACCGGCGGCGTCGGTAGCCCGGCCGCATCGCAACGCTGAAAGGTTTCGGTTTTGTCGTCGAGGTAACTGACATCGTGTTTCAGATGCAGTTGATACAGAAGCTGGTGACTTTCGATTCCCTGCAGGAGTGCATCCGCATGCTGCCGTTGCTCGTGCTCCCACAGGCCGAAACGGTAGTAGCTGTTGGCGGTAAAATTATTGCTTAGTGCCAGGTAGATCATTTGTCCCAGCTGCGCGAACCTGGAAGGTCCGCCTCTGGCGACCAGCCGGCGACCCGCCACGCGAGTGCCCTGCCATGCTTTATAGGCAGCGATGACGGGCCAGCGCAAGGCGTAGCTCGCGATCCGCAGGGGCGAGCGGCCTCGGCCGACATTTTCTCGATTCAGAAAAAGTCTTCTGCGGATCGGATTCAGCCCTGCGTCATCGCGCAGAAAGCGAAACCAGGGCAGCGCTACGGGGCAAAAATACCGGCCTGTAGAAAGATTGGGTGGCGGCGAGGTTTGACCCGTGGCGGTTGGCCTGGACATGCTGACTACCCTATCCCGAGCAGTGCTGCTTCAGGTACAGACCGCTGAGCACTGTAGACGATCAGGCAGATCCGCTGTTCTTCGCAAATTCAGTTGGCTTGCCCTTGCAGCTATCGATGCGCTGGATAATATCGAGAAATTCGCTATCAACGATCGGGCCATCGTGGGCGATCTCCCAATGTTCGACGCTCCAGCTTTGGTTGGCCTCGACGAGCAGTGGACCCTCGGGAGACAGTGCAACGTCCCAGCCTATAAAGCTGTTGTCTACGATGGCATCGTGAGCGCGCAACGCCAGGCCAACCAAATCCTGCCACTGCGGGATCATCGCCCCTGTTATGGCAGCGCCGCTGTCCGGATGCCTGTGGACGGGCTCGATGCCGAATTTCTTCCACGCCGGGCCCAGGCGCCCGTTGCTGTCCAGCGGCGACGACAGTCCGCCGGCTGAGTAGTTGTCGATCTCTGCATCGCCCGTTGGCATGCGCAGAATTGCCGCAAACAGGCGGCTCTGTGCGTTGCCGATCCGATAGGTAATTATCCGCATCGTGCACAGTGCGCCCTGGCTAAACTTCGCAAGGGCCGGATGATTCTCTATGCGGGGTTGAATCAGCAGCCGCGAGCCGTCACCCTTGACGTGCTCGAAGTCGAACAGTTGCGGCTCCTTGAGCAGCGAATCCTCGTCGAGCTGCACTGCCTTGCGCGACCATTTTTTCGTGGCCGGATCAAAGCTCCAGCGTGCGGTACCGACACCGCAACCGTCGTCAGCCGGCTTGATGAACAGGTCCGCTTCGGGCAAGCCTTGCGCGTCGACCCACTGTGGCTCGGCACGCCTGCTGATTTGGGCAAGTATTGGCACTGTCGGCAGGCCAAGCTGACGACAATGGGCGTGAAATTTGAGTTTGTCCTCGAATGATCTGAACGCCTTGACTGGTTGCAACAGGGCAAAACTGGCACCGTTGTCGCGATCCTGAAGCCAGTCCTCAGCCCGAGCTCGCCGCGCCGAATCCCACAATCGGAAGTTGTAATAGCTGGGGACGCCGAGGTTTTGGCTCAAACTTAGCCACCAGGCCTGCAGGAATTGACTGGTGCGTGTCGGGCCTCCCGCTCGCCTTACGGAATCACCCAGATCTCGCGAACCTCGCCAGGCATTCACTGCCGAAATAAACGGCCAGCGAATGCCGTAACGCACACGTCTGCCTATTCCCCCTTCGCGCCCCAGTCTAAGGTTCTGCTCAAAAATGTGGCGCCTGTACTCATTCATCGGCCCTTTCTTGCGCATAAAACGGAACCACGGCAGCGGAACGGGCGAGGTGATTTTCCTGATTGTCTGTAGCGCAGTAGCCATTACGTCTCCCGGACATGTGGTAGTCCAATTCTAATCCCCGGGTAGCTTCCTTGGTATCCCGATACACGGTGATCGCCGTCACCTGAAGTAGTCAATTTACTGCAACTTAATCCGCCTGAAATGCGGGCAACACATGTTCGCCGATGACGCGTATTGCGGCTTCCTGATCTTCATGCAGCTTGAAGGCTACTTCGTCCAGGCCCATGTCACGATATCTCTGCAGTGTTTCGATATGCTGAGGGACGTCCGAATGATCACCGGACATCGTTAGCTTATCGACCAACTTGTCGACTATTGCGGCCGGAACTCCTTCGATGACATCGGTTTTCTGTTTATAGGCCTTGAAGATATTCTCGCGGTTCTTATCAACGATTTGACATTCTTCATCGTTGAGAAAGCTGCTCAGGAACCATGGGTCGAGCATGCCTCGCAGGGCGAGGTAGCGTTTCGCTTCACTGAATGATTCCTTTTTGTCTTCTCTAACATGCCAGGCCACCAGGCAACTAACGCATATGTCCTGCCTACGGCGCCCATGAGACGCAAGGTTTTTTTCGATGAGCTCTAAACTTGATTCCAGACGTTCGCAGGTTGTGTCGCCCAACATGATGTTGTCTGCAATTCCGGTGGCCATCTGCAGCATCTGCTTCTTATTAGCACCCACATAAATGCGCGGCGGTTCATCAGTTGCCCAACGAGGTTGGTAGCCCCATACCTGGTAGATCTTTCCCTGATAGTTGAGTGGCTCATCAGGATTGGCGCCTTGCAGAATCTCAACACATTCCCGGGTTCGGCCAACCATTCGTGACAGGTCCATGCCCATGGTGGCATTCACTCCGGTGGGGCCACCCGTCAGGATATTTGCGCGGCCACCACACAATTCATTCAAACTGGCCAAGGCTTTGGCAATCTTGTAAGGATGCAGTTCATAGGGTGTAACGACCAAGGGACCGAGCCGAATTCTGCTCGAAGCCAAGGCGAGCGGGCAGAGGTTGATGAAAGGGTCCCGTGATGAAGGGTAATTGGAGGTCCAAACGGCATTAAGTCCATAGCTTTCTGCCAATAGGCCCAGTTCACAGACTTCCTGAGGTGAGGAGTCAGGGTCCAGAATTACATCAAATCGCATCTTTGGATTATCCCTTGGCCGCGCAATTTCTGAAAAGAGCCCGTGCGACATCGAAGCCGCTAATCACATAGGGGAAGCCATGCTGGTCGCCTTCATTTTATGCGGCGCATCGAAATAACGAGCAGGAAACGGACCGATAAGCGGTCATTGCCAGGCAGGCTGAGCAGCATCATTGCCCCCAAGATACCGTCGGAAGAATCGGCCCTATATACAAGAGCCTGTCTGCACTGAGCTGGGTGGACGGCGAAATTGGCCGAAAGGGGGTTGCCATCCTTATCGAGCTATGGTTAGATTCATATCTATAGAGATTCGCAGATATTAATATTTGTAGATAACTTGAAGATAGCGGCCAATTTTCTGGAGCTTTCCTATGCCACACCGCCAAGTCGTTGCCAAAGAATTGGCCGATATTTTCAAGACAATTGCGCACCCTGACCGCATAAGAATTATCGAAGAGCTGGGCGGCGGAGAAAAAGATGTCAACACGCTCGTTGATAGTCTCGATCTCCCTGGACCAAGAGTTTCACAACACCTTGGGCTAATGCGGGCAAATCGCATCGTGCAGGAACGGCGTGAAGGACGACATCACTACTACCACCTCGTCCAGCCAGATATTGCCAACTGGATCATCGACGCACTTAGTTTCGTAGAAGGTCGTATTAGCGGAATCAGCAAGTCGGAAATTAGTAAAGCACGCGATCTCTGGACCTCAGCATCAAAAAACCAGACCGCGCAATAGCCTGTTTACCTAGTCTTAATTGGAGTAGAAAAAATGCCACATTTCGCAGCCGGAGTAATTCGATTTCAAAATGAAGTCTATCCGAAGAAAAAAGATCTGTTCGAAAAGCTGAGCAAGGGCCAGGCGCCGGAAGCGCTGTTCATTACATGCTCGGATTCACGTATCGAAACAGCAATGATTACTCAAACGGATCCGGGCGAACTATTTATTTGCCGCAATGCCGGCAATATCGTACCGCCTCATACGACCCACACCGGGGGCATGACGGCATCCATCGAGTTTGCTGTCGCTGCTCTCAATGTGCCGCACATTGTTATCTGTGGACATACCGAATGCGGTGCCATGAAGGGCGCAATGGATATCGACTCGCTCAGTAGCCTGCCGCACGTCAAGGAGTGGCTTGACTACTCAAGAGCGGCCGTGGCTGTCGTCGACCAACTGGCTCCCGAGGGCGAGGAGCAGCGCATGCAGATGCTGCTCGAACAGAATGTGATTCTGCAATTACAGCACCTGAAGACGCACCCGAGTGTCGCGGCCCGGCTGGCCAAGGGTGATTTGCAGCTGCACGGCTGGGTCTACGATATCAAGACCGGCGACGTCAAAGCCTTTGACGAGGTAAAGAATCGTTTTGAATCGGTTGATGTGCACTACGCAAAAGAAGTCGCTGCGCTAGCCCATTCTTCCACTTGTGCCGCTTGATGAACCTCAGACGAGAAGCATGAAATGAAATTCTTTGATTTGTCCAACATACGTGGCGACACGTTTGGCGGCCTTACCGCCGGCATTATCGCGTTGCCGCTGGCCCTGGCCTTTGGCGAAGCTTCGGGTGCCGGACCTATTGCCGGTATTTGGGGAGCAATATTTGTCGGCTTCTTTGCTTCGCTGTTTGGCGGTACGGGTTCCAACGTATCGGGCCCGACCGGGCCGATGGTCGTAATATTTGCCGCTGTTTTCGCCTCGCTGTCCGGTAACCTGGCGCTAGTTTTTGCTGCCGTGGTTTTGGCCGGCGTACTGCAGATTTTGCTCGGCGTATTCAAAATGGGTCAGTACATTCGCCTGGTCCCCTATCCGGTGGTTTCCGGGTTCATGAGTGGCATCGGTTGCATCATCATTGCCTTGCAACTGTCTCGTCTGTTTGGTCATGAGCCGGATGGTGGCGGCACCATCCCTGCCTTAACCGCGATTCCAGGGGCAGTCATGGATCCCAATATGGCGGCGCTTCTGGTCGGAGTGGTGACCTTGGTCACCATTTTTTCCTGGCCTGCCAAATGGGGCAAGTTCGTTCCCGGCCCGCTGGCGGCGCTGGTCATTGGAACAGTGACGAGTTTGTTCGTGAGCGGAGCGCCGATTCTGGGTGACATACCCACCGGCTTTCCGTCCTTCATCATGCCGGAATTTACCGCAGCAACGTTTGCCATTGTGCTTGAGGCAGCCGTCCTGCTTGCGGTCTTAGGTGCGATCGACAGTCTGCTGACTTCTCTTGTCGCCGACAACATGACGCGAACCCGCCACGACTCCGATAAAGAACTTATCGGTCAGGGAATTGGCAATACGATCGCTGGATTGTTTGGCGCGATTCCCGGCGCCGGCGCAACTATGCGTACCGTCGTAAACATCAGAACCGGTGGTCAAACAAAGATATCCGGAATGATCCATGCCGTGCTCTTGGTCGCTATTGTGATCAGCCTGGCGCCGTTGGCTTCAAAGATTCCCCACGCGGTTCTGGCCGGCATTCTGATCAAAGTCGGCTATGACATTATCGACGTCGGCTACTTGAAGCGCTCCCATCATGGACCTCGACTCGATCTCGTATTGATGGCCATGGTCTTGCTGCTGACGGTGTTCGTGGATCTGATATCAGCTGTCGCTGCGGGCGTAGTGCTTGCTGCACTGGCATTTATCAAGCAACTCGCCGACCAGCAGTTGAAGCAGTTCAGTGGTGAAGATACGAGCAATCTAGTCACTACCGAAGAAGAAAATGACCTGCTTGAGAAAGTTCATGGCAGAGTCACGATGTTTGATTTCGGCGGGCCGCTGAGCTTTGGCGCAGCAGCCGATGTTGGTCATCAGGTTCGTGAGCGGGTCAAGGGAAAAACCAGGGCAATAATCCTGGACTTCTCCCGGGTTCCGTTTGTAGATCTGTCAGCAGCGCGAGCCGTTGAAACGATTATTCGTGACGCTAACGACGCCGGTAAGCGGGTGTACGAGACTGGCATGAACGCCGACGTACGCAATACTCTGGTCAGTCTGAACTCGCTTAAAGATCTGCCCGTCGACACCAGCTTCAAGACTCGACTCGAAGCCCTGCGTGCGGCAGTTGCCCTGATACTGGCCGAGCCAGGTAGCAAAAACACCCCGACGGGAGAACCCCAGGTTGTTTAGTCCGCGACGCTTGCTTGCAGGCGTGCCGCATTGCGGGTAACCGACGTACTTTGCCGGCTGGTCCGGGTGGATTGCGCTTTAAGCGCTCCATCCGGACCAGTTCGCAGGGTGCAATTGCGGACTTCGGGGACAGTTAACTAGTTAGCTTTTTCGAGTCATCCACCCGACGATTGGGTGCTCTTAAGCTAAGTAAACCGTCCCCGAATTACCGTAAGCAATCTGCCTCTGGGTACCCTCTCGGCGCATGAAACCTGGTTGCCGATATGCCGTCATCCTTGATGTCTTGCTGGCCGATTGCCAGTCAAATAATCAGAACGATACATCCCACTGCAGGCGAACCCGGTTAGCGCTATCGTCAGCGTTCAGCAGGCCGTCATCAACGGTCAGGTAGGAGTAGTCCAGCGTCAGCTTGTTGTTATGGCCGGCGAAGAACCAGTTGGCTGCCATGGTGTACTCCGTGCGCTCGTTATCAAGTTGCCGATCTACTTCATTCGGTTCCTCTAGGAAAGCATAGCGAACCGCTAGCTCCAGTGGCTCGGGCACGAACGAGAACAGGTTGTTAAAGAAGTATCCGGTCTGGGCGTAGCCGCCAGTGAGATCACTCTCGTCGCCAACTACGCGGTCGTCCACAGTCTTGCGGTGATACTCCTGCTGGACCGAGAAGCCGCGATATTTGAAGGCGAACTCCTGCACAGCCTGCTTGACCCTGAACTGATCATCCTCTGCTACCAGCGGTGAGGCGAAGCCATCAAGGTTGCCGCAGCCGGACGAAGACCAGCGCGTGCAGGGCCCGGTGGTTGTCATGCCGCCGATAGCAAGGCTGGCGGTCGGTTTTTCGGTGAATTCCACATCCGTTTGACGCAGGGCGAGATCGCGGCCGAGAAAATTCCATTGCAGTCGGCCCACGTACATCACATCGCCGTCTGCGTTTCTCACACCTCGGCCTTCTCCGTTAAACACGCCGGCGTAGTAGCGCAGGTCCGCCGGGGTGCTATTGAATAGTCGTCCGCGCAGTTGCACACCGATCTGACGATCGACGGCAAAGACTCGATTGACGATTGATCGCTCGACAAACTGCTGGCGACCGGATGAATCTACGCGCTCACGGTTATAGTCAATTTTCCATTGGCCGACGCGCAAGCCAAGCGCTTCCCACTTGGCCAGGTCGATTCGGTAGTCGATGACCCTGGCGCTCGCCGAGATCGCATCAGAATCGGGGTCACGATTCGGCTGCAGGTCGAGTTCGAAATAGTACTTCAGCCAGGGTCTATAACCATGGCCGCCGATTTTCATGCGCAGGCGGCGTGGTTCGAAGCTGCCCGCACCTGTGCCATCAAGATCCTCTAGCTGCCTCGGATCACCTACATAGGGGTTGGAATAGCGCATCTGCGCGCGCCACTGCAGGTTGGTCTGCCAGTCGCCATCGCGGGTTTCCAGGCGAAATCCCTTGCTCCCGTAACTGGCCTTAACCGGGAAATCGCTTTCGATCTTCTCGGCCACTGCATCGGCTACGGCGATATCTATATAGGCTTCGGTATCCTCATCCGCCACCGCGGCAACGGCGCCAGCACTTGCAGGCACGACTGCCTGTTGTTCGGCGCCGGGCTGCTGGAGAACGTCTTCAGTCGTGAGCGTGTCCTTGTTGACCAGCCCCTGATACTGTTCCTGGGTAATCGCGCCGTTTTCCAGCAAGATGTCCAGCAACGCCTTATTCGAGGCCTGTCCCGCAGTTGCGACGCTCACCAAAAGCCCGGTCAGAATCAGCGCCTTTACGCCGCTACCTAATCCGTAGACATTCACCTGTACTTCTCCAGTTATCGAGTTTTTGCTTTGGGTTTAGCGTGGCCATGACCACGCGCCCACGAAAAACGCGATACTGCTACAGGAATGTTACGGTTCTATTACAGGGCCATCGGACAGACTCAAGCCAGGCAGTGCGTAGGTTTGAGGATTAGTAAATAAATCAGAACTTTATAGCGGGACATTCCCGAACGGCCGTCCCGGATGCTCTGTTTACCTGCCGGCGTCGCCATAGCGCCTTGCCACAGCGACAGCTTGGATCAAGGCGATTTGATTAAAAGGCCTGGTGAAGGCTTAGCTGAGCCTGGCCTTTGTTGAAGGCATTGGAATACTGCTGCATATAGCCTGCCTGTAAGCGCAGCTTGTCGCTGAAGCTGTAACCAAGCGCGCCGTACAAGCGGTTTCGGTCGAAAATCTCGACACTGCGACCGTCGCCGATATCACGTTGGCCATTGAGAAAAATCTCATTGTAAAAGGACAGGTACCAGGCGCCTTTCTTCAGGTTCGTTTGATTAAGCGGGATATTCATAAAAATGGCGTAGCGGTAGCGCGTGCGAAAATCCTGATTGTCGACCCAGCGCTGCTCGTAGCGGAACCTGTGCCGAAGATAGATGCGTTCACCGATTTTCTGAGGCAGCGCGGCTTCCTGATAAATTCGGCTCTCTGAAACCGTGCTACTGGAGGAGCCAAATTCCCCGCTGGTGATATTTGCGTAGCCCAGGGTAAGCAGTGCATCGCCCGACTTTGGTCGCCAGGTGACACCGCCTCTCAATAGCAGCTGTTCGAGATCGCCGCCAAAATCCCAGTTTCGGTATTGAATGTCGCCCTGAAAGCCCCATTGGGAACCCCTGAGGGGCGCATCAAAAAAATACATATACCAGGCGCCGACCTGGTCATCGTCGATCTGTGCCTGAGCCGGGCCGGGGATGGCAAGCGCAAAAATTGAAAAGGCAGCAAGCTTTAGCCGAGTAAAAATCACGTTACGAGTTCCGAACAAAATTCCCGCTCAGTATACGGACTGACTTATTGAAACTGCCCCCCTGAACTGCGCTTTTTTGGGCGGCAGTACACTGCATTTCCGAGGTGATTGTTCGAAAAAACATTGGTCCGAATCCATAGGCTTCGCCCCACCGTCGGTGCCAAAACGGTGCCGCGAAAAAGGTGCCGGGTCTATTTTTCCGGAGCTGAAGCCGCAAGCAACGTAGCAGAAAAATAAATCCGGTACCTTTTCACCTTTTTTGATTACGGCAGGTTGGAAAGGGCCCTTTCGGCCAAGACTTGAAACTCCCCTGCAAACTAGTTCAGTTTGTTTTTTCTCTGACGCCTTTAATTAGTAGCTGGCGATTTGCATCGGCTAACATGGAACCATGACTGACCAACTTATCCTGTTTGCGCTGCTGTTCACCGTGTTCGTACTGCTCATCTGGGGGCGCTGGCGTTACGATATTATTGCGTTCACCGCCCTGCTCGTCGCGGTGCTCACGGGGATCGTACCTAAAGAGCTGGCATTCTCCGGCTTCGGTCATCCCGCTACGATTGTTATCGCGTTGGTGCTGATCGTGAGTCGCGGCCTGTCGAACTCCGGCGCGATCGAATTGCTGACCCGCTATGTCATCGACAGCTCGCGCCGGCTCGGCGCACATATCGCGATAATGTCCTCACTG